>NZ_JAQIIX010000002.1:2794333-4191500 GCF_036946495.1 Mycolicibacterium neoaurum | reverse complement strand
GTTCGATATTGGACCGGACGGTGCGCCATGGCAGCAATGCGCTGTCCTGGAATACCATTCCCCGGTCCCTGGATGTTCCGGTGATGATTCCACCGTCGGCGAGCACCCGGCCGGTGTCGGGTGCCAGCAGGCCGGCCAGCGCCCGCAGCACGGTCGATTTGCCGCATCCCGACGGACCGGTCAGCACCAGGATCTCACCCGGCTGCACGGTCAGATGCAGCCCGCGCAGGACCGGGGATCCGGTGTAGGACAGGGTGACATCGTGCAGCTCGAGCGCCATACCGGTTGCCACGGCGGTGCTCATCGGTTCGGCTCCCCGCCGCGCGGCAACCAGCGGGTGGCGCGGCGGCCGATCAGCTCGATCGCCGCGGCGGTGCCGAAGCCGAGCACCCCGATGGTGATGATGCCGACGAATACGCCCGGATAGTCGAGCACGGTGTAGGCCTGCCAGGTGCGGTAGCCCACGCCGAGCCGGCCCGAGATCATCTCTGCAGAGATCACGCAGATCCAGGCCACTCCCATACCGACCGACAGTCCGCCGAACAGACCGGGAAGGATGCCCGGCAACACCACCTGGCGCAGCACGTCGAGGCGCCCACCGCCGAGGGTGCGCACCGAGTCTTCCCAGATGGTCGGCAGTGCCCGTACCGCGTGCCGAGTGCTCACCATGATCGGGAAGTAGGCGGCCAGGAAGGTGATCGAGACGATGCCTGCCTCATCCGAGGGGAAGAGCAGGATCGCCACCGGCACCACCGCGATGGCCGGGATGGGCCGCACCAGTTCGGTGAGCGGGCCGAAGATATCGGCGAACCAGCGGGACCGACCCAGCATGATTCCGGTCACCACACCCAGCAGCGCGGCCAGTCCGAAACCCGTCAGGATGCGGATCAGCGACTGCGCAAGGTCCAGCCAGTACTCCTGCGTGCCGGCCTTGGCCGCCAGGGCGGCACCGATCTCGGTGACCGTCGGCAGCGTGTCGAACCGCATCCATAACCGAATACCGTTGGTGGTCAGCACTTCCCACAACCCGATCGCGGCCAGGACAGACGCCACCCGGACAAGCGGTGCCGCCACACCCCCGGCGCGACCGGCTTTGCCGTCACCGGCGCCGCCGTCGTCGGGGGGTCCAGCAGGGCCGTCATTGCACACCTACCAGGGCCTCGCGATAACTGACGACGGCCGCACCGGGATGGGCGACGATATGCCGCTGGGCGCCCGCCTGGGTACCGAACGGGAGATAGCTCTGGCCGTCCTTGACCCAGACCGCCTTGTCGGCGAACCATCGAGTGCCCAGTTCGGCATCGGGGACATATGCCGCGCGCACGGTCGCACCGTCTGCCTCCGCGGCGCGTACCGCACGCAGCAGTTCGGTCGGGTTGGCCACGGTCTGGGTCGAGTCGGAACCCTGCAGCCACAGCTCACCACCGTTCGGAGGGCTCGTCGCGTCCAGCGCCGACTGGTAGTCGAGGCCTCGTTCGGTGAAGGCCTTGCGCAGCGGCCCGTCGTTGACGAATCCGGCGACGTCGAGTTCGGCGAAGTCACCGATCGACTTCAGGTACGGCACATCACCTTTCAGTGCGTCGACCAGTGACGGTTTGAGCGTGGTGTCGAAGGAGGTGCCCCCGGGACCGTTGTACAGATAGACGACTTCCTGCGGCAGCCCGCTACCGTCGGCGACGATACGGCTGGCTTCCAACGGTTCGGAGTTCAGGAATTCGGTGGCGTCGAGTTGGGATTGCAGGAAGGCGTCGAGCACCTCGGGATGACGGTCGGCGTAGTCCTCGCGGACCACCACGCCGTGCAGCGTCGGGTAGTCCAGCTCGGCACCGTCGTACAGCAGCCGTGCCTTGTCCTGGTAGACCAGCAGTCCCGGCCAGGCCACGAACTGTGAAAGTCCCTCTACCTGGCCGGATTCCAGAGCCGAGGCACCGACCTGTGGTTGCTGGTTGAGTACTTCGACACCGGTCTTGGGGTCCAGGCCGACACGCTCCAGTGCGCGCACCAGGGTGCCGTGACCGGCGGAACCGACGCTGGCCGAGACCTTCTGGCCGGCCAGGTCGGTGAGCGTCCGGGCCGGTGAGGCGGGATCGACGACGATCATGTTCAGCGCACCCTTGGGGTGGTAGCCGGTCACCGAGACGATATCGGTGCGAGCTCGCTCGTTGGCCTGGGTCTTCGATCCGTTGATGAGCATCGGGTAGTCGCCCATCGAACCGATATCGATCTTCTCGGCCACCATCTGCGCGGTGATCGGTGCGCCGGTGTCGTAGTCCTGCCAGACGACGTTGTACTTCGTGCCGTTCTCGGCGGTGACATCGGCCAGCCGCTGTTCGAGGAACCCCTTGGCTCGCAGCAAGGTTCCCGCAGTAACGGTATTGATGGTCTTGGATTGGTAACCGATCACGACGTTGACCACGTCATCGGCGGAGCTGTTCGTATCCAGCGAGCAGGCGGCGACGGTCGCGGTCAGGGCAGCGAGCAGCGCAACGAGTGGTTTCTTCACGACGGGCCTTATCTGGGAGCTGAGCCGACGGGCTGGTGTCAGCGGATGAGGAAGGGCATGTTGACGGTGACGGCACCGGTGGGACAGCGCGAGGCGCACGGCCCGCAGTACCAGCATTCGTCGACGTGCATGAAGGCCTTGCCGTTCTCCGGGTTGATGGCCAGCGAGTCCAGCGGGCAGATCTCGACGCAGAGGGTGCAGCCTTCGATGCATAGCGACTCGTCGATGGTCACCGGGACGTCGACGCGGTTGTTCACCAGGGTCATTCTGAGCTCCTACCGGGCTGATTTCGGGAGAGGTTGCTGCGCATGGTGATCCGGTCTCCGCGCATCCGGATGTATTCGAGGTCGACGGGTCGGCCGTCGTCGAGGCTGGTGAGGCGTTCCAGCATCAGCAGGGCCGCGCCGTCGGGTACCTGCAGGGTGTCCGCGGAGTGCCGGTCGGCCGCGATGGCTTCCAGGGCGAGCGCGGCCGAGCCGAGTTGCCGGCCGCTGACCTGCTCGATGAGGGCGAAGACATCATTGGTCTCCAGCGGATGTGTGATGACCTGTTCGCCGATATCTGGTGCAAGGTAGGTGAGGTCGAGCGACAGCGGGAGATCGCCGAGATAGCGCAGCCGTTCGATGTAGACCACGGCGGAACCGGGGGCGAGGTCGAGCTTGCGGGCCACCGCGGGCGGGGCGGCCATGGTGAGGACGGCCCTGACCTCGTTACGCACCTCGCCGTAGTGCTTGAAGGTCTCCTTCAGCCCGACCAGCGCATCGAGGCCGTGGTCGAGTTTGCGCACGGCGACGTGGGTGCCCACCCGGGTGCCGCGATCGATGAGTCCCTCATCCTTGAGAACGCCGAGCGCCTCACGAATGGTGTTCCGCGACACCGCGAATTCGGCGGCCAGCTCGGTTTCGCTGGGTAGGCCGTCGGGATAGCCGCCGCCGTGGATCTGATGGCGCAGCAGATCGGCGACCGGACGGGCCTGATCGGCCCGCGCACGGCGGATCGGTGTCGGATCTGTGGCTGCCACCCGATCACCGTAGAACCGATTCTGGCATCGTCCCGACTGCTGAGCAGCCCGGATCGGTTACAGCACGTCATTGCGCCGCCTCTGCGGCACAGGGACCAGCCATAATTCGCGAGCCTTGTGGTATTGCGCCACCTGCTCCGAGCAGCCGCATATTTCGATCGCGGTGAATCGAAGTATGCGGGCACGTCCGCACCGGAGTCAGCCACCGTCGTCCCCGTCCTCGGGGTCGCCTTGTCCGCCGAGGAACTCTCCGAGGAGTTCTTCGGGGTGGAAGTGGTGGTTGATGGTGTCTTGGCCGGTGTCCAGTAGTGGTGGTGGGTGCCAGTGGACGCGGCCGGTGGTGGGGTCGATTTTTGTGGTCCAGCCCAGTTCGGCGAGGCGGTTGTCCGGTGGGCAGCCCAGACCGAGGGTGGGGGCGTCGGTGTGTCCGCCGCGGGCCCAGCTGGGTTCGGCGTGATGTGCTTGGCAGCGGTTGGCGCAGTGGGTGCAGCCGGGGCGGGTGCAGCCGCGGTCGCGGTTGTAGAGCAGTAGGCGTTGGGCTTTGGTGGCTAGGCGTTTGGTGCGGCCCAGGTAGAGCGGTTCGGCGGTGTGGTGGCGGTAGATCACCAGGTAGTGGTGGGCGTGTTCGGCCAGACGGATCAGGTCGGGCATGGGCATGAGGGTGCCGGTGCCGGTGACCGCGATGCCGGCGGCGGTTTCGAGTTCGGCCAGGGTGGTCGAGACCACGACGGTGACCGGTAGCCCGTTGTGCTGGCCGAGCCTCTTGGACATCAGGGTGTCGCGCAGGATGGCTTTGAGGGCGTCGTGTTGGCGTTGGGCAGCGGTGCGGGTGTCGCGGCCGGCCGGCCCGTCGGCCAGCGCCTCGAAGTCGATACTCGGCCGAGGAGCAGCGGCCTGGGCGGCAGCGACGGCGTCCATCCTGTCGGCCAGATCATCGAAGGTCCTGAACTCGGGCGCATCATCAACGCTCGGCGCACACTCAGACCCGAGATTTGACCCGGCTGCCACCTCGCGTTCGGGCTCAGGTTCCGCTCCAGGCCAGGCGTCAAGCTGAGCGTTACTCTCCGCTTCTGCCTCTGGCCGGGGTTCGGCGTCGAGGCCCTCATCGAGCGGATTGGGATCCCCATTGTGTTGCGGCTGAGCGTCTTCGGGATTGTTGATCCCTGGCCGGGCCCACGCATCGAAGGCGGTCCCCAGATAGGCGGCCAGCTCGGGATCGACCCAACCGCTGATATGGGTGAGCCCGTCGGCATCTTGCTTGCCGATCCGGATCCCGCGCCTGTGGCGGGCCAGGTCCGGGCCGGGCCCGTCCTGGTTGAGCAACATCAACGCGTGCGTGGCTGCTGTCTGCACCGTCTCCGGACCGGCGGCCGCGGCCACCGAGACAAGGATCTCTTCGAGCTCCGCGCACTTGGCCGCAGTGGTGTGTTTCGCGGCCTGGTGCACCGCGCCGCGAATGACCTGGATATGCCCGTCATTGATCGTGCCGGCGGCCAACGCAGCCGCACACGCCGGAAGCAACGGCGCCAGCACCTCTCCGCCGATGGCGTGGCGTGGCCCCAACTGCTTGGCGGCCTGGATCCGCCTGCCCGCCTCAGCCCCGGACAGGCGCATCCTGGTGGACAGCACATCGGCCCAGGTCTTGCCCCCGATCTCATGGGCGGTCGCCCGATCCATCAACACCGCCAGGATCCGGTGATCGACCGCCGCATCGGCGCGGGCACGTTCCTCGCGTTCAGACTGCAACGCCAACAACTCCGCCGTGTCAAAGCAGGTGAAATCGGCATCCAACAACGCCTTCACCGACGCGGCGCGATCGGAGAGGGCGTGCTGCACCGACTCCCGACTGGCCGCCACATCCGATCTCATGACTCGAACATACGTTCTATCACCGACAGAACACGCGAGAAAGTGACACCAGAGGCAGGCGAGACCAAAGAAAAATCTGAGGCGCCATTTGCACTGTCAGCGAACGACTTTCACGCAAGCGCGACACAGGCCCGACCCGACAGCAGCGGGTCGGGCCCGGCGGCGCCTAGTTCGCCGTAGGTGCGGCTTCGTAGGTGACCCACGTCGTGCGCGTGGCCAACGTGTCATAGAGCGCCTGAGCCTGCACATTGTCGGCAGCGGTCACCCATTGGACCACCGATCGTTCTTCGGCTGCCGCCATCTCGGTGAGCCGGCCGATGAGCGCTCGTCCCACTCCTTTTCCGCGCACCTCGGGATCGGTGAATAGATCGTCCAGGAAGATCCCGGTCGAGCCGGTGTACGGCGAGGAAAACCGACGGTGATGCGCAAAGCCGACCAGTTCGCCGCCGACCGTGGCGACGATCGCCTTGCATTCGTGGCGGGGATTCATGAGCCACCCCCAGGCACGAGAGACGATCTCCTCCGATTCCTCGAGTTTGTAGAACTCCCGGTATGCACGGAACAGCGAACGCCAACGCGTCTCGTCGGCGGCTTCGAGCGTGCGGATTGCAGGTGCGGTTTTGCCAGTCATGTCTTTCCCATGTACATCGTGTTTCGGTATCTCGTTCTGCGCGCCCGTTCGGCGCCATGCGGGGTCATGCACCGCTCAATGTCTTGGCCCACAGCTCCTTTCGCCTCCAGAATGTCGCCGATCAGCCGTGTCGGTGAACGGCAGATCGCGATCGTGGGAGAGTTTGGACGAAGCCGATGGCTCGCCCGAGGCGAATGAGTAACGCTGCGCTCGGAAAAGTAGTAACGTTATCTAGTAATCTCATGAATAACGATAACAGAGCTTCCGAGATATCGACCGCCCTGCTCGGCCGTATCGCCGCCCTGCCCGCGGGTACGAAACTGCCGGGAGTCAGAGCCCTGTCCGGTGAGTATCACGCAAGCGCCGCTACGATTTCGGCTGCGCTGGCCGAGCTCAGTGCAATGGGTCTGATCCGCGCCGAGCCAGGCCGTGGCACCTTCGTCACCGGACGACAGCGGCTAGCCGAACCCGACTACTCCTGGCAGACACAGGCACTCGGACCGGCACGGGTCGATGCCGACCGCGCCGCCAGGTTGGGCGGATACGGGTCGGCCGATCACATCCCTTTGTCCTGGGGGTACCTCGCCCCTGAACTGACCCCGACCGACGAGCTGTATCGCATAGCCAGTCGATCGGCGAGGAGTTCCCGCGCCCACGCGATCACACCCGTTGCCGGCCTACCGGAACTTCGGCGCGTCATATCGGCCGAGTACCGTGCCGACCCGAACGACGTCCTGGTGGTGTCGGGCGGACAGCAGGGGCTCGTGTTCGCCATGCGCACCCTCGCCGAGCCCGGCGCCACGGTCATCACCGAAAGTCCCAGCTATCCCGGGGCAATTCTGGCCGCACAGAGCGCGGGGCTGAAGGTGGCATCGGTGCCCGCCGATCATGAGGGAATCGTCGTCGAGCGCCTCGCCGAGGAACTCGAGCGAACCAGGGCCCGCCTGGTCTACATACAACCCAGCCATGCCAATCCGACCGGAGCGGTGCTCAGTGCACAGCGCCGCACCCAGATTCTCGATATCGCGGCCACGCACGGAGCATTCCTTTTGGAAGACGACTGGGCCAGACATCTGGGTATCGACGCGCAGCCACCACCGCCACTGTTCACCGCCGATCCGCACGGGCACGTCGTCACAATCCTGACTCTGGCGAAATCCGCCTCTCCCGCCCTTCGGCTGGGTGCCGTCATCGCACGGGGACCCGCCGGCGAACGATTACGCGCCGCGCGCACCGCCGACGACATCTGTGTGGCACCACTCATCCAGGAGATCGGGCACACCCTATTGACATCAACCGGCTGGCCGCGCCACCTCAAGCGTCTGCGCGCCGAACTCGGGGTGCGACGCGATGCGTTGCTCGCAGCCATCGAGACCGCGCTGCCGCAGGTCCGAATCAATGCCATTCCCCAAGGGGGAATTCATCTTTGGATGAAGCTGCCGCACGGTGTCGACACCCGCGAATTGACCGCCGCCGCGTATGCCGCCGGAGTGCTCGTCGGTGACGGTCGCCATTTCTTCGTCAACGAGCCGCCCGGACCGTTTCTGCGGCTCTCCTACGGCGCCGCGAGTCCCGCCCAGCTGGCGGAGGGAGTCCGGACACTCGCCAATGTCATCGAACGCGTGCCCGGCTCCGCACACTGAACCGGCACGCCTAGAGCGAGCGCGAGAGCACCCGCCCGAACTGCAACAGCCGCTCCATCTGCGCCAGTCCCCCGTTGTCGACGGTCTTGGTGTAGCGGAAGGATTCGCAGTACAGATCGCTGTCGGTGGCCGATGTGCGCCGAGCCCGGGTCACCAGCTGGGTGTACATCCGCAGGCGCACCTCGGCGAGTCGCCGCGTGCCATCGGGCAGCACGTCGAACTGAGTGCTCAGGATGTGGTCGCTGATCGTCGAGAGCAAAATGGTGCGCACCGACGAGGTCAACTGCCGCCGGTTGTCGTCGAACTCGTCATCGGCGCGCCACAGGATGAGACGCAGCCCATCGGTGGCCACCACCTCCTGCCACACCGCAGTGCCCCAGTGCTCCTCGGACTCCCCGCGCGACATGATGAACGCCGCGACGCCCGGGAACTCGACGACCGACCGCAACTGCTCCAGAGCGAGATCGGGATCGCGCAGATACACCGTCGCCGCGTCCTGCAGGCTCGTGTACGGCGCCCAGTCCTGCGGCACGGTCCGCTACTCCGCGCCGTCCGAAGGTCGCAGCGCGGCGGCGGCGGCCCGGATCTGCGGTGTCACCAGCATGACCTGGCCGAGCACGCCGTTGACGAATCCCGGTGACTCATCGGTGGACAGTTCCTTGGCCAGCTCGACGGCCTCGTCGACGGCCACCGGCTCGGGGACGTCCTCGGCGTGCAACAGCTCCCACACCGCGACCCGCAGGATCGCTCGGTCCACGGCGGGCAGCCGGTCGAGGGTCCATCCCTGCAGATGCGAGGAGATCAGATCATCGACATGCGCGGCGTGCTCGGTGACACCGCGCGTCACCGTGACCGTGTACGGGTTCAGCGGCGAGATATCGGCCTGGGTGTGCGACAGCGCGTTGCGCGCATCGGCAGCCTCCGCCGCGGTGATACCGCGGGCCTCCGCCTCGAAGATCAGATCGACGGCGCGTTTGCGGGCCTGGTGCCGACCGCGGTCGCCCTTGCGGTCAACCATTCGTCCGGCCTTCAGCCATTGACCCGGCCGAGGTACGAACCGTCACGCGAGTCGACCTTCAGCTTGTCGCCGGTATTGATGAACAGCGGCACCTGCAGCTCGGCGCCGGTCTCCACGGTGGCGGGCTTGGTACCTGCGTTGGAGCGGTCGCCCTGCAGTCCGGGCTCGGTGTGGGTGACGACCAGTTCCACCGTCACCGGCAGCTCCAGGTACAGCGGTGCACCGTCGTGGAACGCGATCTGGACGGCCATGCCCTCCAGCAGGAAGTCCGCGAGGCGGCCCACCAGCGACTCCGGCAGCGGGTGCTGCTCGTAGTCCTCGGAATCCATGAAGACGAAATCCGACCCATCGCGGTACAGGTAGGTGGCGTCGCGGCGGTCGACGGTGGCCGTCTCGACCTTCACACCGGCGTTGAACGTCTTGTCGACGACCTTGCCCGACAGGATGTTCTTGAGCTTGGTTCGCACGAACGCAGGCCCCTTACCGGGCTTGACGTGCTGGAACTCGGTGATCTGCCAGAGCTGTCCCTCGATCTGCAGGACGAGACCATTCTTGAAGTCGGCGGTTGATGCCACGTGTGTACAGCTCCTAGATCAGGTGATGACAGCCAGTTCCTTGGGGAACCGGGTGAGCAATTCGGGTTCGGGTGCGTCCTCGCTGCCGACAACCAGGGTGTCCTCGATTCGGACACCGCCCCGGCCGGGCAGGTAGACGCCGGGCTCCACGGTGACCGCAGCGCCAGCAAGCAGTGTACCGACGGCCGAGGCGCTGATTCCCGGCGCTTCGTGTATCTGCAGTCCGACCCCATGTCCGAGCCCATGTCCGAAGTGCTCGGCGTGGCCGGCATCGGCGATCACCTGACGCGCTGCGGCATCCACCGCGGGCAGGTCCGCCCCGGGTGCCACGGCAGCCCGTCCCGCCGCCTGCGCGGTCGCCACCAACTCATAGAGCTCTCGCTGCCAGTCCGCGACACTGCCCAGAACGAAGGTGCGGGTCATATCGGAGTGATAGCCCGCCACCAAGGCGCCGAAGTCGATCTTGACGAAATCCCCGGTGGCCAGCACCGCATCGGTGGGCCGATGGTGCGGGATGGCCGAATTCGATCCGGTTGCGACGATCGTCTCGAACGAGATCCCGTCGGCACCGTGGTCGAGCATCAGCGACTCCAGGTCCCGCCTGACCTCTTTCTCCGTCCGGCCGGGCCGCAGGCCGCCCCGTTCCAGAAGGTCGTGCAGTGCTGCGTCGGCCGCCTCGCAGGCCAAGCGCAATATCGCGATCTCACCGACATCCTTGACCTCGCGTAGCCGCTCGACCATCCCGGCGGCGCGCACGAAGTCGACACCCGCTCCGGCGCGCTGCAACGACGTGAAACCGTCGACGGTCACCACATGGCTCTCGAAACCCAGCCGGCGCACTCCGGCGGCGGCCCGGGCGGCCAGCGCCGGCCCCACCGCTCGTTCGATGACCACTTCTGCATCGGGCGCCTGGGCGGCGGCCTGCGTTACATAACGTCCGTCGGTTGCCAAGACCGGCGTGTCCCGTTCAGCGAACACCAGGAGCGCGGCGTTCGAACCGGTGAATCCGGACAGATAACGCACGTTGACCAGGTCCGTTACCAGCATTGCGTCCAGGTCGGCGGCGGCCAGCCGCTGCCGCAACCGGTCTCTGCGTGCAGATATCGTCACGGTCGATGACGCTACTCGCTAGGCTGTGCCCTCATGAGCAAGTGGTTGCTGCGCGGACTCGTGTTCGCCGCGGTCGTGGTGGTGCTGCGTCTGATCCAAGGAGTCCTGGTGGATTCCTTCCCGACGCAGGCCGGGTGGATCAGCCCGACGCTGGGTCTCTTCCTGGCCATTCCGGTACTGCTGTGGGCCTACGCCGACGGTCGCGCCGATGCCCGTGCGCAGAGTGACCCGGACCGTCGCCAGGATCTGGCGATGGTGTGGTTGGTTGCCGGTCTGATCGCCGGACTGCTCGGCGATCTGGTGTGCTGGTTCATCGGGTTGTTCTACCCCGCGCTCTACACCGGCGGCCTGCTCAGTGAGCTGACCTCATTCGCCGCGTTCACCGCGCTGTTGGTGTTCGTGGCGGGCGTGGTCGCAGTGACCATCGGACGTTGGACCATCGACCGCAAGGCACCGCCGTTCGTACGACGCCGTGAGGGTGACGAGGACCGCGCCGACACCGACGTGTTCGCCGCGGTTCAGCCCGGCCCCGAAGAGCCGGCCAAGAGCTAGCTACCGCGAACCCACCACGGAGTACGCCGCCGCCAGCAGGGTCGGGTCCGGCCCTTCGAGGCGGCCGGGCTTGGCCAGTCCGTCGAGCACGACGAAACGCAATACTCCGGAACGGTTCTTCTTGTCCCCGGCCATGTACTCCAGCAGCTGCGGTAGCGCGTCGGCGTCGTAGCTGACCGGCAGACCCAGCGATGTCAGCACCCGCGCGTGCCGGTCCGCGGTGTCATCATCGAGGCGCCCGGCAAGGCGTCCCAACTCGGCGGCGAAGACCAGCCCCACCGACACGGCGGCACCATGGCGCCACTTGTAACGCTCGCGCCGTTCGATGGCATGCGCCAAAGTGTGCCCGTAGTTCAGAATTTCGCGCAGCGCCGACTCTTTCTCGTCAGCGGCCACGACCTCGGCCTTGACAGCGATGGCACGACGGATCAGTTCCGGCAAGACCGTCCCGGCCGGATCCAGCGCGGCCTCGGGATCCGCCTCGATGAGATCGAGGATCACCGGGTCGGAGATGAAGCCGGCCTTCACGATCTCGGCCATGCCGGCGATGATCTCGTTGCGCGGAAGTGATTGCAGCGTCGCGAGATCCACGAGCACCGCCAAGGGCTGGTGGAAGGCGCCGACCAGGTTCTTACCGGCATCGGTGTTGATACCGGTCTTTCCGCCGACGGCGGCGTCGACCATGCCCAGCAGGGTGGTCGGCACGTGCACGATGTCGACCCCGCGCAGCCAGGTGGCTGCGGCGAAGCCTGCCACATCGGTGGCCGCACCCCCGCCGAGGCTGACCACGGCGTCCTTGCGTCCGATTCCGATGCGGCCCAGCACTTCCCAGATGAATCCGACGACCGGCAATTCCTTGCCCGCCTCGGCGTCGGGGATCTCGATGCGGTGTGCGTCGATGCCGAGACCGGCCAGGTGCTCGCGGATGGCCTCGGCGGTCTGCGCCAGTGTCGGCTGGTGCAGGATCGCGACCTTGTGCCGCCCGGTCAGGGTGCGGCCCAGGTCCTCGAGCAGGCCGGTGCCGATGATGACCGGGTAGGGCCGGTCGACAAGAACATCCACTGTCACGGGTTCACTCATTGCGTGCCTCTGCTCGTTTGGCCAGCGCCGCAGGTGTGGGCGGGGCCTCGGTGGTCGGTGCCGGGTTGAGAACGGTCGGGAGCCGCCGCCAGGCCGGGCGGCGTCGGCGCCGCGGCCGGGAGGGGCCGCAGCCTTGCAGGCGGGTGACGATATGGCGCACCACGGCACCGGGATTACGCCGGTTGGTGTTGACCCGCATGGTCGCGACCTCGCGGAAGAGCGGCACCCTGGCATCCATCAGTGCCCGATACTTCTCGGCGGGGTCCTCGCCGGCCAGCAGCGGACGCGCACTTCCAGTGGTACGCCGAATTCCTTCTGCAGCACTGATTTCCAGATAGATCACGGTGTGCCCGGCCAGCGCCTCGCGCACTGCGGGGGTGGTCACCGCGCCGCCACCGAGGGACACCACACCATCGTGCTCGGCCAGCGCCTTACGCACCACGTCGGCCTCGATGG
This sequence comes from Mycolicibacterium neoaurum, assembly GCF_036946495.1. Taxonomy (NCBI): domain Bacteria; kingdom Bacillati; phylum Actinomycetota; class Actinomycetes; order Mycobacteriales; family Mycobacteriaceae; genus Mycobacterium; species Mycolicibacterium neoaurum. The sequence continues at coordinate 4,179,042 of NZ_JAQIIX010000002.1, read as the reverse complement.
CGCGAAACGCGGGTTCGCCGTCGGTGAAGATGTCGGCGATACTGCGGCCGGTGGTCTCGACGATGGCAACGTCGGTGTCCAGCAAGGGAACTCCCAGCGCCTTGGCCAGCCGCCGTCCGATGGTGGATTTGCCGGAGCCCGGCATTCCCACCAGAACAGCCTTGGGCGCCATGGTTATCCCGCCCGCGCCGCTGAGTTTTTCCCCGCGTCGCTGCGCTCCAGGCCGCCGGAGCGCTCCGCGACCGCGCCCAGGTAACTGTCCACATTGGCCTTGGTCTCGGCCAGCGAGTCACCACCGAACTTCTCCAGTGCCGCACGCGCCAGCACCAGCGCCACCATGGTCTCGACGACCACACCAGCGGCCGGCACGGCGCACACATCGGAGCGCTGATGGATCGCAACGGCCTCGTCGCCGGTGGCCATGTCGACGGTGGCCAGTGCGCGCGGCACCGTGGAGATCGGTTTCATCGCGGCCCGCACGCGCAACGGCTGGCCGTTCGTCATGCCGCCTTCGAGACCGCCTGCGCGGTTGGTGGAGCGGACGATGCCGTCGGGCCCGGGATAGATCTCGTCGTGAGCGACACTGCCCCGGCGCCGGGCGGTTTCGAAACCGTCGCCGATTTCGACACCCTTGATCGCCTGGATGCCCATGACCGCGGCAGCCAGCTGACTGTCGAGGCGGTTGTCCCCGCTGGTGAACGAACCCAACCCCACGGGCAGACCACTGACCACGACCTCGACGATGCCGCCGAGGGTGTCACCGTCCTTCTTGGCGGCTTCGATCTCGGTGATCATGGCGGCCTCGGCGTCCTTGTCGAAGGCGCGGACCGGGCTCTCGTCGATGGCCGCCAGGTCCTGCGGCTGCGGCGGCGGGCCATCGTAGGGCGCCGAGGCGCCGATGGAGATGACATGCGAGACCACCTCGACACCGAGCGCCTGCTTCAGGAAGGCGCGCGCGATGGTGCCCGCGGCGACACGCGCCGCGGTTTCGCGGGCGCTGGCCCGCTCCAGTACCGGACGAGCGTCGTCGAAGCCGTACTTGAGCATCCCGGCGTAGTCGGCGTGGCCCGGGCGCGGCCGGGTCAGCGGGGCGTTGCGTGCGGCATCGCTGTCGAGTTGCTCGGCCGACACCGGGTCCGCGGCCATCACGGTCTCCCACTTCGGCCATTCGGTGTTACCGATCTCGACGGCGATGGGCCCGCCGAGGGTGCGGCCGTGCCGCACCCCGGCAAGCAGGGTGACCTGGTCCTTCTCGAACTTCATCCGGGCGCCGCGGCCGTAGCCGAGGCGGCGGCGCTGCAGCTGGGCGGCGATATCCTCGGAGGTCACCGCCAGCCCGGCAACCATCCCCTCGACCATCGCCACCAGGGCGCGACCATGGGATTCACCTGCGGTAGTCCATCGCAACACGCTGTCCATCCTCCCACGTCCGGTTTCACCGGCGGAAATCCGTGTACATCCCACACGCCGCTGCCGCCACCGCGTGTGATGACCCCGGCATCAAGACGACCCACATGGTGCCGATCACAACTTAACGTTGCTGAACGCATGGTGGCGCTCCTAGCGTTCGCTCGGCATGGATACATGGCCCCAGGCACAGTTCGAGAAGGAGTCCGATGGCTGACCACACCCCAGACCCCGTCATCGATGTGGTCGTTGATCTCAAGACCACCCTCGGGGAGGGTCCGCTGTGGGATGTCGAGCAGCAGGCGCTGTACTGGATCGACAGCGCCGACGGTCGAATCTTCCGCTCGACCGCGAGCGGCACGGGCATCCGCGCCTGGGAGGTCGGACAGAAGATCGGATCGATGGCGCTGACCCGGTCCGGCGACGGCGCGCTGGTCGCGTTGCAGGACGGCCTGTGGCGGCTGACCTTCGGCAGCGGTGAACTCACCCGGCTGGTCGAGATCGAGGCCGATCTTCCCCACAATCGGCTGAACGACGGAACAGTCGACCGGGCCGGTCGGTTCGTCTTCGGGTCCATGGACACCCTGGAGGAGACCGGTAGCGGCAAGCTCTACAGCTACCACCCTGACGGGACGTTGACCGTGCTGGACGACGGCATCACGGTGTCCAACGGACCGTGCTTCAGCCCGGACGGCACGACGCTCTACTTCGCCGACACCTGGACCGGTGAGATCTGGGCCTATGACTACGACCTGGAGCATGGCTCCGTGGCCAACCGCCGCACCTTCGCCACGGTGGACACCAGTTCCGGTGGAGCGGCTGACGGGGCGACCGTCGACGCCGAAGGATATGTGTGGCAGGCACTCGTCTACGGCGGCAAGATCATCCGTTACGCACCCGACGGGTCGGTCGATCGCGTCATCGACTTCCCGGTGCTCAAGCCGACGAGCGTCATGTTCGGCGGACCGGATCTGGACGTCCTTTTCGTCACCTCCATGGCCAAGCCACCGCTGCCGCGATTTCCCGGTGACGGGCAGCTCCGCGGCTCGTTGTTCGCCGTTCGCGGTCTCGGCGTGCACGGCCTGCCCGAATGCCGATTCGGCGCATGACCTCTCGATCACTCAAAGGACGACTCGATGGCTGACAAACGGCGCGGCTCGCTGCGCAACACCCACAAATACTCCTGGATCTCCCTCGGTGTGTGCTGGCTGATCTGGGTGCTCAATGCCTATGACCGTGAAATCATCCTGCGGCTCGGCCCGACCATCTCGGAGACCTTCGACCTCAGCGCGGACGCCTGGGGTGCGCTGGTGTCGTTGATCATGATCTCGCTTGCCGTGCTGGCGATTCCCGGGTCCAGCTTGAGTGATCGATATGGCGGCGGATGGAAGCGGGCACGATTCCAGGTGCCGCTCGTCATCGGTTACACCGCGTTGTCGTTCATCTCGGGCTTCAAATTCGTTAGCTCACATCTGATCTCGTTCGTGGCGCTGCGAATCGGTGTCAACCTGGGCGCCGGGTGGGGTGAACCGGTCGGTGTGAGCAACACCGCAGAATGGTGGCCGAAAGAGCGACGCGGGTTCGCCCTCGGCGCCCACCACACCGGTTATCCGATCGGTTCGCTGCTCAGCGGTCTGGTGGCCGCGGTGGTCATCGGCGCATTCGGCCCGTCGAACTGGTCCTACGCGCTGTTCCTCGGGCTCATCATCGCGGTCCCGCTGATGCTGTTCTGGGGTCGTTACTCCACTGCGCGACGAATCGACGAACTGTACGAGGACATCGCAGCCAAGGGGCTGACTCCCCCCGATCGTGACCTGCCGACGGAGGCCGGGAGCCGGCGGCGTGGACTGGTGGGCGCGTGCCTACGCAATCGGACGATCTCGATGACCGCCCTGACCACCTTGTTGACCCAGATCGTCTACATGGGAATCAACATGGTGCTGCCGGCCTACCTCTACAACGTGGTCGGCCTCTCACTTGCCGAATCAGCAGGCCTCAGTGTGGTCTTCGCGCTCACCGGCGTACTCGGCCAGATCCTGTGGCCCAGCCTCTCCGACGTCATCGGCCGCAGAAAGACCATCGTCATCTGTGGAATCTGGATGGCCGTGAGCGTGGCGGCCTTCTACGTGGCCACCTCGTCGCTGCTCGTGGTCGTCGTGCAACTGGTCTTCGGTGTCGTCGCCAATGCGGTGTGGCCGATCTACTATGCGGCCGCCTCCGACGCAGCACCCGAAGGCGCCATTTCCACGGCCAACGGCATCATCACCACCGCGATGTTCATCGGCGGCGGGATCGCGCCGCTGCTGATGGGCCGGTTGATCACGATGGCCGGCGGCTGGGAGGCCACCGGCGGTTACATCGTGTGTTTCTTCACCATGGCCGGTTGCGCGTTGCTCGGTGTGGCGCTGCAGTTCTTCACCGCGCCTTCGCCGCCGGCAGACAGGTCGACCGAAGCCGATCCGGTCGCTGCGCGCCGCTGAACCCGATCACGAGAATCCCCCCGGAGCCGGCCTGGCTCCGGGGGGATTCTCGTGCTGTCTCGCGCTCAGAAACCGACCCTGTTCGCACCCTTTAGGTCGAGCATCTCGCGGGCGTCATCAGGGGTGGCTATCGCAAAATTCAACGCCTCCAGGATCGTACGGATACGGCTCACCTGCTCGGCATTGGAAACAGCCAACTGACCCGGACCGATCCACAGTGAATCCTCCAGACCCACCCGGACATGCGATCCCATCGCGGCGCCGATGGTCGCCAACGGCATCTGATTGCGTCCCGCGCCGAGGATGGACCACTCATAGTCCGCACCGAGCAGCCTGTCGGCGGTGCGCCGCATGTGCATCAGATCCTCCGGATGCCCACCGATGCCACCGAGTAGTCCGAATACCGCTTGGACGAACAGCGGACCTCGGGCCAGCCCGCGCGCGTGGAAGTGCGCAAGGTTGTTCAGGTGCGATATGTCGTAACACTCGAACTCGAATCGGGTGTCGTTCCGGTTGCCGATGTCGAGGATGGTCTCGATATCGGCAAAGGTGTTCTTGAATACCAGATCCCGAGACTTCTCCAATGCCTCGCGCTCCCATTCGTTGGCGAACTGGTCGAACCGCTCCAGCATGGGGTAGAGACCGAAGTTCATCGACCCCATGTTCAACGACGCCAGTTCCGGCGCGAAGGTGGCGACCGGGCGCATCCGCTCCTCCACGGTCATATGCGGAGACCCGCCGGTGGTGATGTTGATGACCGCGTTGGTATTGGCCTTCAGTTTGGCCAGAATCGGCTCGAAATCCTTGGGATCCTGCGAGGGTCGGCCGTCATGCGGTGAGCGAGCGTGCATATGGACGATCGCCGCTCCGGCCCGGGCCGCTCCGATGGCGGCGTCGGCGATCTCGTCGGCCGTCACCGGCAGATGCGGTGACATGCTGGGGGTGTGTATCGCACCGGTCACCGCGCTGGTGATGATGACTTTTCTCGTCTTGGGCATCGATTGTTCTCCGTTCTTCGGACTTCTCTTGTCGGCGTTGACTTTCAGAAGAGTTTCTCGGTGTTGCCGTCGACGGCCATGGCCTGGCCGTTGATGTTCCTGGCCAACGGGCTGGCCAGGAACAGGGCCATATCGGCGATATCGGCGGCGTCGATCAGCCGTCCCAGCGATGATTGACCGCGATACAGCGCGGCAACCTCGTCCACCGGCCGGTCCAGCATCGCGGCCTTCGCTTCGATGACCTGCTCGATACGTGGGCCGTCGACCGCGCCGGGACAGATGGCGTTTGCTCGGATCCCGGACGCACCGAGCTCGATCGCCAGCGATTTGGTGAAGCCGATCACCGCCCACTTCGACGCCGAATACGGACTGCGCCCGGCCATACCCAATCGGCCGGCGGCCGAGGACATATTGATGATCGACGGGTCGTCCGACCGTTCGAGAAGCGGCAGTGCGTGTTTGACGCAGAGGAACTGTCCGTGGACGTTGACATCGAAGGTCGTCTTCCAGTCCTCGATTTCCAGGGAGTCGACCCGACCCGTCGGTCCTGCCACGCCGGCGTTGTTGATCAGCACGTCCAGACCACCGAATTCGGCCTCCACAGAACGCATGAGCTGCCTGACATCGTCTTCTCGGCAGACATCGCTGACCGCGGCAGCCAGACCGGCTTCTCCGGCGGCCCGCACGGCCTCCGGGTTGACGTCGGTGACGAAGACGTCGGCGCCGTGGGCCTTCATCGTGGTCGCGATCGCAAGTCCGATACCGGCCGCGCCGGCGGTGACCACCACGCGTCGGCCGGTGAAATCGAGCACGCGCCGATTGCGTTGGGGTGCAGACATATCGTCATCTCCTTCGTAGGGGCCGGCCGCGGTGGGACGGCATGGTGAATCCACGCACGGCCGAAGTGGCCGCACGTTGCGTTATCGCTGCGGGTTGTCCCGGCCGGTCGTCAGTCAGTCAGTCAGGCACGCCGCGCCGCCGGGCCGGCGGACATCCGCAGGTCCGGCCGATGTGCAGACGGTGTTCACAGATCACGTGGTGGTAGGTGGAACGTGGACGGATGATCTGGTCCAACAGCAGTTCGAAGGACCGTTCGGCCATCACGTTGATCGGCTGGATGACGGTGGTGAGGTTGATCAGGGCGGACCGACTGTGCGGCAGCCCGTCACCGCCGACGACGGCCAGATCCTCGGGGATCCGCAGGCCCATCGACATCGCATGCTCCATGACCCCGATCGCGATCTCGTCAGATCCACACACCACCGCCTCCGGCGGACGGGGGCCATCCAACAGCGCGCGGGCAGCGGCCCGACCGCCGGCGCTGTCGAGCCGGGTGCTGACCTTGCGGGCGCCGCGCACCGACACCCCGGCCGCCTCCGCAGTGCGTACGAAAGCCTCTTCGCGGATGAGCGAGGCGGTGGAGGTACGCGGGCCGATGACGGTGGCGAGCTCTCGATAGCCATGCTCCAGCACATGTTCCATCAACAGGGTGGCGGCCGCGTCGAAGTCGATTCCGACATAGTCACCATGCAACTGATCGGCACTTCGCGATAAGCAGACGAACGGAATCCGCTTCTGGCGCAAAGTCCGTAGCGCTCGCAGATCCTCGCGGAGGAGCGCGGCGATGATCACCCCGTCGACGTTGCGGGCGGCCAGGGTGCCCGCAACCTGCGCCAGCGTGTCGGGATCGTCGTCGGTGGTCGCGACGAAGACGTCGAAGCCCTGTTCGCGGGTCACCGAAATGATGCGTTCTGCCCAGCCGGTGTACATGGGGTTGCCCAGATTGGGAAGGATCAGTCCCACCACGCGTGTCAGGAGCGGGTCCGGACGCGGGCCCGCCGCCGGCCGATAGCCGAGTTCACCGGCGACTTTGATGACCCGTCTTCTGGTCTCGGCGGAAACCCCGGGCTGGCCGTTCATCACATAGCTGACAGTGGCCTTCGATACGCCGCACGCGCGGGCCACCGCGGCCGCCGAGACAGCTCGGGCGACGGTCGCGGATACGCCGATATCGTCCACTGACCCTCCTGCCGCCTCGTCGATGCGCTGTGGCGCCCATTACAACGCCAGATCAAACGTTAAGCAACGTTAAGCCCCGCTCGCCTCCATCCGCCCGATTCGCCGAAGGATCCCGGGAACGGACACTGAACGTCCGCGCCTTGCGCGCCCACGCACGCTTAACGTTGCTTATCGAGATTCGACACCCCTACCGTTGGGCAGTGTGAAGATGTTGGCGCACAACAACTCTGACGGCCATCTGGTGGTGGCGCCGGACAAGTTCAAAGGCTCCGTCTCGGCCGCGGGCGCGGCCGCGGCATTAACCGACGGTCTCCGGTCGGCGACATCGCGGCCGGTCGTGCCGTTCCCCATCGCCGACGGCGGGGAGGGAACGGTGGACATGCTGATGACCGCCGGCTTCTCCCCCGTCACCTGTGCCGCGGTCGACCCGCTGGGCCGACCGGTCGAGATGGTCTATGCGCGGTCCGGACGCACCGCGGTGATCGAGGCCGCCACTGCCTGTGGATTGGGCCTGCTCCGGGGCTGCGGGCCGAACCGCGCCACGGCGCGGATCGCCACCAGCCTGGGCGTCGGTATGGCATTACGCGACGCTCTGGCACGCGGAGTGGACCGCATCGTTCTTGGGATCGGCGGCAGCGCCACCACCGACGGCGGGGCCGGTCTGCTGGTCGGTCTCGGGGCCCGTCTCTTGGACGAGTACGACGACCCGGTGTATCCGAGCGCAGCCGAGCTTCCGCACATCCGCAGCATCGACCTCAGCGGTGTCGATCGGGGGCTCCGCGATGTCGAGCTGGTGGTCGCGTGCGATGTCGACAATCCCCTCACCGGACCGGACGGTGCCGCGCACGTCTACGGCCCGCAGAAGGGCGCCGACCCCGAAACCGCGCGCTCTCTGGACCGAGCGCTGGTGCACTGGGCGGATATCGTCACCGCGCACACCGGGCAGGACCGGCGGGGTGCACCGGGGATGGGTGCGGCGGGTGGGATCGCGTTTGCGATGGCCGCTTTGCTCGGAGCCCGCGTCGCGCCCGGTATCGACCTACTGCTCGAACTGGGCGGTTTCCCCGCGTTGCTCGACGGCGCTGCGTTGGTCATTGTGGGCGAAGGTTCCCTCGACGAACAGTCGCTGCGCGGCAAAGGGCCGGTCGGGGTGGCCAGGCAGGCGCACGCCCGTGGCGTCCCCGTGGTGGCCGTCGCCGGCCGATCGACGGTCGGATCCGCCGAAACGCAGTCCGCGGGTATCGGTTCGGTGTACACACTGGCCGAGCTGGAGGCCGATCAGACGGTGAGCATGCGCAACGCCGTGACATTGCTGAACCTCATCGGGGCAACCATCGCCAGGGACCGGTTCGGCGAACTCGGGTCACGTCATCCATAGCGGTCGGTTCACCAGCCGACCGCCAACACCACCGCCCCCGCGCTCGCGATGCACATGGCCGGCCCGTGCGCGACCGGACCGGCGCGGCCGAACATCCGGGCGATCAGCGCCCAGATCGCGGTGAGCAGCGGCGCGGCCAACGCGGCCAATGCCCACACATCCGTACCGAAGGCGCCCGTCAGCGCCCCGAGACCGAGCGCGAGCTTGACGTCGCCGGCACCGAGGTGGCCGGGCACCGCCAGATGGATGATGAGGTAGATCCCGAACAGCGCGAGCGCCCCGGCGAGAGCGGGCATGCCGCGGTCGCAATATGCCGCCGCGCCCAGCACCACCATCGCGCCGGGCAGCGTCAACACATTGGGCAGGCGTCGCTGCCGCAGGTCGTAGACGGTCAGCGCGGTCAACCACACGCCCACCGCGACCCACCCCATATGTCGAGGCTAGAGCCGCTCGAGGGCCGCTCTCATCACCTCTTGCGGGGCCGTCATGCCGGTGAACTGCTCGACCTGCGCGACGGCCTGATGCAGCAGCATCTGCAGGCCGCTGACCACCCGGCCCCCGGCAGTGCGCACTGCCTCGGCCAACGGTGTGGGCCACGGGTCGTAGATGGCGTCGAGCAGTACCGGCACCGACGCGATCGCGTCGGCGTACCGCGCTGCGACCTCGGCGGGCAGCGTGTTCACCGCGACATCCAGCTCTGCCATCGGATGGCCCAGCTCGACCCATTCGGTATCGGCGCCGAGTTGCCGTCCGATGGCCACCGGTTCGGCAGCCTTGGCCTGGTCGCGGGCCAACACGGCGATGTGGCGCACACCTAGGCTCACCAGCGCGGCTACCGCGGCCGGGGCGGTGCCACCGGAGCCCAGCACCGCCGCGCGTTGTGGCGTATCGACATGGTCGGCCAGTGCGCCGATGACGCCGTCGATATCAGTGTTGTCGGCGCGCCACCCGGTGTCGGTACGCACCAGAGTGTTGGCCGAGCCGACCAGTGCGGCGCGTTCGGTGCGTTCGGTGGCGGTGGCCAGTGCGGCGAACTTGCCGGGTTTGGTGACCGAGAGGCCGACCCATTCGGGGCCGAGCCCGGCGACCAGTCCCGGCAATTGGTCGGCAGTGCATTCGATGCGGTCATAGGTCCAGGACGTCAGTCCCAGCGCCCGGTAGGCGGCCAGGTGGATATCGGGTGAGCGCGAATGCGAGATCGGGGAACCCAACACCGCGGCCCGCCGGACATCGGGCCGCCCATCGGGCACGGCGGCGGGCCGCCCATCGGGCACGGCGGCGGGCCGCCCATCGGGCACGGCGGCGGGCCGCCTATCGGGCACTGTCGAGCACACCGTTGCGCCTGGCGATGTCGATATTGGCCAGGTGCTCGTCGTAGTCGCGGGTGAAGTTGGTGGTGCCCTGCAGGTCGATGGTGACGAAGTACAGCCAGTCCCCGATCGCCGGGTTCTCCGCAGCGACGACCGCCGGTGCTCCCGGTGAGCAGATCGGCGTCTTGGGCAGGCCCAGCGAGGCGTAGGTGTTCCACGGCGTGATCCGCGCCCGGTCGGCGTCGGTGGTGGCCACCTCGGTGCGGTCCAACGAATAGTTGACCGTGGAGTCGAACTCCAGCTTCCGGTTCTCGGCGAGCCGGTTGTAGATGACCCTGGCGACCTTGGCGAAGTCCTGGGGCTTGGATTCGCGCTGGACCAGTGATGCCACCACGAGCACCTGGTAGGGGGTGATGTTGGCGGTGGTGGCCGCATCGAGCAATCCATTCGCCTCATACATCGCCGTGCTCGATCGGATCAGTCCGGCCAGGATGCTCTCCGGCGATCCCGAGGGGTCGACATTCCAGCTACCCGCGGCGATCAGGCCTTCCAGACGGCGATGGTCGTCGCCCATGGCCTCCAGGCCTGGGTTCGCCCACGGCGGGACGGCGAGAGTGGCGGGATCAGCGCTGCCTGCGGCGCGTTTGAGGTCCTCTGCGGAGACGCATTCCCTGGTGCCGTTGAGATCCACGCACGAGGCCTGGGAGATGAGCGTCAGGATGCCCTCGGTCACCGCGTCGGTCTTGACGTCGGCGACGTCGTCGAGCTGGCGACCCTCGGGGATGACGAGCTGGCCGACACGATTGGCCGGATCAGCGAGCCGTTCGACGGCGTTGGCGGCGGGGATCTCGGTACGGACCTTGTAAAAGCCGGGCTGGATGGCCGCGATCGCCGGGTTGGTGGCAGCCGCCTCGACGAAGGTCTTCGAGGACGACACGACATTGCGTTGTTGCAGGGTCTGGCCGATGGCGGTGGTGGTGTCTCCGCTGTGCACCTCGATGACGACATCGTCGACACCGTCGCCGGCGAAGTCACCACCGCTTCCGAACATGTTGTGCCACATCCGCGATCCGACGAACACCGCACCGACGACGACCACCACGAGCGTTGCCACCGCGAAAATCGTGTAGTTCCGCCGGCGGCGCGCCATCCGTCGCGCCCGCGCGCGCTCGGCGCGGTTCATCCGGCGACGCGGCGGCCCGACGGCGATCGGCTCATGGCGGTCGGTATTCCATTGCGAATCCCACTGGTCACTCATCGGCCACCCTTAATGCGGACCGGCGCTGGTCCAACCAGGTCTGCAGAATCCCCACTGCCGCAACCTGATCGACCATGGCCCGCTGGTTCTTGGCGCGCACTCCGGCATCGCGGAGCGCGCGCTGTGCACTCACCGTGGTCAGTCGTTCATCAGCCAGCCGCACCGGTACCGGTGCGATCAGCTCGGCAAGTTTGTCGGCCATCTCGACGGCGTCCTGGGCCGACGATCCGGAGCGGTCGGCCAGCGTGCGCGGCAACCCGACGATGACCTCGACGGCATCGTTTTCCTGCACCAGCGCCACCAAGCGGCGCAGGTGGCGTCCGGTGCGATCCCGTTTGACGGTCTCCAGCGGGGTGGCCAGGATCCCGTCGGGATCGCTGCCTGCCACGCCGATGCGCACGGTGCCGACATCGACCCCGAGCCGCCGGCCGCGTCCCGGGTCATCGGGACCGGGCCGGTCGGGGCTGCGGTCGACGTCCAGTGGCACAGGCTAGCTCCGGGCGATCTCTGCGCGTAGCGCGGCCAACGCCGCGTCGATACCCGCCGCCCCCTTACCGGAACCCTGGGCCAGATCGGCCTTCCCACCCCCACGGCCGTTGACCGGACCGCCAAGCACCTTGACCAGGTCGCCGGCCTTCAGACCCAGATCCTGCGCGCCCGCGTTCACCGCGACGACGAACGGCACGCTGTCGCCCTCCGCCTCGGCGATCAGGGCGACCACACCGGGCTCGGAGCCCAGCTTGCCCTTGATGTCGCCGACCAGGCTGCGCAGGTCGCCGGCCGAGACCCCGCCCGCCATCCGCTGCGCCACCAGACGGACCTTACCGACCGTCTCCGCACCGGCGGCGGCATTTGCCGCGGCGGCGCGAGCGTTGGCAAGACGCACCTTGTCGAGTTCCTTCTCGGCGGCGCGCAGTCGCTCGACGAGATTGGCCACCCGGGCCGGAACCTCCTCGGACGGTACCTTCAGCGACGAGGCCAGCCCGGCCATCAGCGCGCGTTCCTTGGACAGGTGCCGGAAGGACTCCAGGCCCACATAGGCCTCGACGCGCCGCACGCCGGAGCCCACCGAGGACTCCCCGAGCAGTGTCACCGGACCGATCTGCGCCGAGCTGCGCACATGCGTTCCGCCGCACAGCTCCAGCGAGAACGGCCCACCGATCTCGACCACCCGGACCTCGTCTGGGTAGTTCTCACCGAACAGTGCCATCGCGCCCATCGCCTTGGCCTGGTCGAGTCCGGTGTTGAAGGTGTTGACCGCATAGTCGGCCTGCACGGCCTCGTTGGCGACCTCTTCGATCTGGGTGCGCTGGGCCTCCGACAGCGCTCCCTGCCAGTTGAAGTCGAATCGCAGGTAGCCCGGCCGGTTCAACGAGCCTGCCTGTACGGCGTTGGGCCCCAACACCTCTCGCAGCGCCGCATGCACCATGTGGGTTCCCGAGTGACCCTGGGTCGCGCCGTGCCGCCACGTCGGATCCACCTCGGCGACGATGGTGTCACCCTCGACGAACTCACCCGATTCGACCCGGACGCGATGTGCCCATAGCGTTTTCGCGATCTTCTGCACATCGGTGACCGTTGCCTTGGCGGTCTCCGACGATCCGGTGCCGGTGATGGTGCCCTCATCGGCGATCTGACCACCGGATTCGGCGTAGAACGGGGTCCGATCCAGGATCAGCTCGACGGTCCCGTCCGCGCCGCCGTGACTGACCACAGGGACCCGGGTGCCGTCGACGAAGATGCCGAGAATACGTGCCTCGGTGGACAATTCGTCGAAGCCGGTGAACTCGGTGGGTCCGCCGTCGACAAGGTCGCGGTACGCGGACAGGTCGGTGTGGGCCTGCTTGCGGGCAGCGGCGTCGGCCTTGGCCCGTTGCCGCTGCTCGGCCATCAGGCCGCGGAAACCCTCTTCGTCCACAGTGAGACCCGCTTCGGCGGCCATCTCGAGGGTGAGCTCGATCGGGAAGCCGTAGGTGTCGTGCAGCGTGAAGGCGTCGACGCCCGAGAGCGTGGACTTGCCGGCGCTGCGGGTCGCCTCGGCAGCATCGTCGAACAACCGCGATCCCGAGGCCAGGGTCCGGTTGAACGCCGTCTCCTCGGCCACCGCGATGCGGTGAATGCGGTCGAAGTCGGTGACGAGTTCGGGGTAGGACGGTCCCATCTCGTCACGCACGGTGACCATCAGCTCGCTCATGATGGGCTGCTCGACACCGAGCAGCTTGGCCGCGCGGATGATCCGGCGCAGCAGCCGGCGCAGCACGTAGCCGCGGCCCTCGTTACCGGGGCTGACACCGTCGCCGATGATGATGGCCGCGGTGCGGCTGTGGTCGCCGATGATGCGGTAGCGGACATCGTCGGTGTGGTTGCCCTGGCTGTAGCCGCGGGGCGCGTACTGGGCCACCTTGTCGATGACGGGTCGCACCAGATCGGTTTCGTAGACGTTGTCCACGCCCTGCAGCAGGCAGGCGATGCGCTCGACACCCATGCCGGTGTCGATGTTCTTGCGCGGCAGCGGCCCGAGGATCTCGAAGTTGTCCTTCGACGTCCCCTCGCCGCGCTCGTTCTGCATGAACACGAGATTCCAGATCTCGATGTAGCGGTCCTCGTTGGCCTCCGGCCCGCCGTCGACGCCGTACTCGGGTCCGCGGTCGTAGTAGATCTCCGAGCACGGCCCACAGGGTCCGGGGATGCCCATCGACCAGTAGTTGTCGGCCATGCCGCGGCGCTGGATGCGCTCGAGCGGCAGCCCCGCAACCTCCTGCCACAGTTCGATGGCCTCGTCGTCATCGAGGTAGACCGTCGCCCACAGGCGCTCCGGGTCGAAGCCGTAACCACCCTCGGAGACCGGGTTGGTCAGCAGCGTCCAGGCCAGCTCGATGGCGCCCTTCTTGAAGTAATCGCCGAAGCTGAAGTTGCCGGCCATCTGGAAGAAGGTGTTGTGCCGGGTGGTGATACCGACTTCTTCGATATCCGGGGTGCGGATGCACTTCTGCACGCTGGTGGCCCGGTCCCAGGGCGGCGTGCGCTGGCCGAGGAAGAACGGTACGAACTGCACCATGCCGGCGTTGACGAACAGCAGGTTCGGATCGTCGAGGATCACCGAGGCGCTGGGCACCTCGGTATGTCCCGCTTTCACGAAATGATCGAGGAAGCGTTTCCTGATCTCGTGTGTCTGCACGTGCTGCTGTCCTTTGGTCCAACCTGCGAATACAACGACCGCACCACAGTACCGTTTGGTTACCGGTCGGAATCTTCAGCCCGACACGAAGCTCAGCCGCACCGACCGGCGCGGGTTGTCCCTGTTCAGGTCCACCAGGACGATGCTCTGCCAGGTTCCCAGCAATGGCGTGCCGTCGCCCACCGGCACCGTCACCGACGGTGAGACCAGGCCCGGGAGCACATGATCGGCACCGTGGCCGGGTGAACCGTGCGCATGGCGGTAGCGATCGTCGCGCGGCAGCAGGCGTTCCAGCGTGTCGATCAGGTCCGCATCGGAGCCCGCTCCGGTTTCGATGACGGCGATGCCCGCGGTGGCGTGCGGGACGAAGACGTTGCACAGTCCGTCGCCTCTGCCCGCGCAGAACCGTGCGACCTCATCGGTGAGGTCGACGATCCGTCGACGCGAGGTGTCCAGATCGAGCCAGGTGGGTCTTCATCAGCGTTTCCTCCGGATGATTGCGCGCAACTTCTCCAACCGGGTCGCGATCTCGCGTTCGGCGCCGTACCCGGTGGGCCGGTAGTAGTCCACGCCCACCAGTTCATCGGGTGGATATTGTTGTGAAGCAACGCCCCCCGCAGCGTCGTGGGCGTACTTGTAGCCCACCGCGTTGCCGAGCTTCTGGGCTCCGGCATAGTGCCCGTCGCGCAGATGCGCGGGCACCAACCCTGCCTTGCCCGCCCGGATGTCGCCCATCGCCGCCCCCAGCGCCGTGGTCACCGCGTTCGACTTCGGCGCGGTGGCAAGGTGCACGGTGGCGTGCGCGAGCGTCAGCTGCGCCTCGGGCATACCGATCAATTGCACGGTCTGTGCTGCGGCGACCGCGGTCGGCAACGCGCTCGGATCCGCCATCCCGATGTCCTCACTGGCCAGGATCATCAGCCGCCGGGCGATGAAGCGCGGGTCCTCCCCCGCGGTCAGCATCCGGGCCAGATAGTGCAGCGCGGCGTCGACGTCGGAGCCACGCACCGATTTGATGAAGGCGCTGACGACGTCATAGTGCTGGTCGCCGTCACGGTCGTAGCGCACCGCGGCCTGATCCAGGGATTGCTCGACAACCTCGACGGTGATGCGCTCACCGGTTTCGCTGGCCACCTCCAGCGCAGTCAACGCCCGGCGGGCATCACCGGCCGACAGCGTGACCAACAGCTCGAGGGCGTCGTCGTCGAGTGCGACCCTGCCCGCCAAGCCCCGCTCGTCGGTTGCCGCGCGCTGCAACACGGTGCGGATATCGTCGGCGTCCAGCGGTTGCAGCTGCAGGATCAGCGATCTCGACAACAGCGGCGCCACCACGGAGAAGGACGGGTTCTCGGTGGTCGCCGCCACCAGCAGCACCACCCTGTTCTCCACCGCCGCCAGCAGGGCGTCCTGCTGGGTCTTGGAGAACCTGTGCACCTCGTCGATGAACAGCACCGTCTGCTGTCCGCGGATCGCGGCGCGACGGGCCTCCTCGATGACCGCGCGCACCTCCTTGACCCCAGCGGACAGCGCCGAGAGCGCCTCGAACCGACGGCCGGTGGCTCCGGAGATCAGCGAGGCCAGCGTGGTCTTACCGGTACCGGGCGGGCCGTACAGGATGACGCTGGCCGCGCCGGACCCCTCCACCAGGCGGCGCAGCGGCGACCCCGGTTTGAGCAGGTGCTGCTGACCCACCACATCATCGAGGGTGGCCGGGCGCATCCGGACGGCGAGCGGGCTCGCAGCGGTCGGCAGCGCATCACCCGGAGAAGAGTCTCCTGGCATGTCGAACAGACTGTCGGCCACCCCTCAACGCTAAGCGGTCACGAAGTCGATCAGCTCCTCGACCCGCCCGATCAGTGCCGGTTCCAGATCGTTCCAGTCCCGCACGCGGCCGCGGATGCGCTGCCACGCGCCGGCGATATCGGCCTGGGTGGCATGCGGCCAGCCCAGGGCGTCGCAGATACCGTGTTTCCAGTCGATACCGCGTGGGATCACCGGCCACTGCTTGAGGCCCAGCCGTTCGGGTTTGACTGCCTGCCAGATGTCGATGTACGGGTGCCCGACCACCAGCACGTGATCGCCGGAACTCGCACGCATCGCTTCGGCGGCGATCCGCGATTCCTTGGAGCCCGCCACCAAGTGGTCGACGAGCACGCCGAGCTTGCGCCCGGGCCCGGGCTGGAATTCGGTGACGATCCCGGCAAGATCGTCCACCCCACCCAGGTATTCGACGACGACACCCTCGATGCGCAGGTCCGCACCCCACACCTGCTCGACGAGTTCGGCGTCGTGGCGGCCCTCGACATAGATCCGGCTCGCCAGGGCAACGCGTGCCTTTGCACCGGCGACCGCCACCGAACCGGATGCGGTGCGGGCCGGCGCGGCGGGGGCACGCTTGGGCACGGTCAGAATCACCGGCTTGCCCTCGACGAGGAAGCCGGGGCCCAGCGGGAAGGAGCGGATCCGGCCGTTGCGGTCCTCCAGGTCCACCCGGTTGTTCTCGATACGCACCACCGCGCCGACGAAACCGCTGGACGGGTCCTCGACCACCAGCCCGCGCTCGGCTGGGTGTTCGACGGAGCGAACGCGCTTGGGCGTGTGCGGGTTTCGGGACAGGATGTCGGAGCCGTATCGATCAGTCACGCGGGCGATCCTAGAAAGCCCCGCCACGGACCCGTCGATACGACATGCCGCCGTCATAGCATCGAGATGTGTTGCTCAATCGTGCGACAGCAGACGGTATCGCGGCCGGCACCATCACCCTGGTGCTGCGCAAATGGGACCGGCCACGCGTCAAGACCGGCGGCACTCAGCGGACCCAGGCCGGGATCGTGCAGATCGACTCGGTCGACGAATACCCGGCCGGTCACCGGGTGACACCGGCGCAGGCCCGTGCGGCCGGCTACCCCGACGCCGCCACCGCGCAGGCAGAACTGGAAGGGCGCACCGCCGCACACACGTATCTGATCGGGGTCTCCTATCTGGCTCCGGACGAGCGTCCTGCGCTGGCCGAGGGCATACCGAACGCCGACGAGATCGCCGAGATCGGCGCGCGGCTGGACCGCTGGGATACGGCCACCGAACCCTGGACCCGGACGTATCTGCAATTGATCGGCGACAACGAAGGTGTCCGGGCACCGGATCTGGCCGCGCGGGTCGGCACCGACACAGCGCGGTTCAAGCGCAGGGTCAGACAGCTGAAAGGGCTCGGGCTGACCATCAGTCTGGGGACCGGCTATCGGCTGTCCCCGCGCGGACAGACATACCTACGCCTGAATTGAACAGGCAGCGCCGAACAGCCGGCCACACGGTTCACCAACCGCAGCAAAGACACTCGGAGAAACATCAAAACCGTTGCTGTGTATCGCTGAAACGGCGGGACCACATGGGCCGGAGCCACCAAGGCAACGCGCGGGTCGGCACGGCAGCACACAACAATGCCGAGCTGACCGATCAGCCGACCAACACCCAGGGCTGACAACCAACTGTCGTGAAGTATTCACCTACTTGGAGCACTACACGTCCCCTCTCACCCGGGGCGAACTCGCCGTGGTCAACAACGTCGTTCTCCTCCGTGCGCACCATCCATACACAGTTCGCCGTGACCCCGCCGTGGGTCTGCCACGTACCGGAGACAGGGTTGCAGCGGAAGCAGTCACCGACTCTGTAGGTTCCGTCCTCGGCGAGAGAGACGGGCGGCAACGAGTTGACAAATACGAGCAGAGCAAACACCAGAGTCGAGGCAAACCAAACTATAACCTGCGCTTTCCAACCGGAGCGCTCCCTTACAGTCACGTTCTGTACGCTACGGCAAGGCTGACGCACCCCTCGGTGACAGGTACTTTGCTCACGCCACAACAGCCAGATTCGCCACCTGACCGTACTGATGAGCAACACGCACAAACCCCCGTTTGCTACACACGGCCCGGCACCCCCGTAGACCAGTTCAGCACGTGTGCAGCGTCACGTTCACATATAACTGACTGACATGTCAACCGGTATGTAGAGTGATTCCACCCGGGGTTACATGCTCGCTGCAGCCGATCGACTCACCAGACCAGCAGCTCCATGGCCTCTCCAGCCACGCAGCGGCCCCCGTATAGCTGGATCCGTTTGGACCCGAGCCGTTCCGCCAACCGGATCGAGCGGAAAGGATTGCACCTGATGACGCAGCCCCTGGTTCCCGAAGGACCGGCCCCCGACGGCACGGTGAAATCCCGGACTGCGCGACTGGTTGCCGCCCACGCCGCGAATCAACCTGGCCATCATGGCGATTCCGCCGGCGGGCCACCTGGCCTGAATGCACACGGCGGCCGCGACGTATCGATCTCAAGACAACCGGCGACCCTGGCCAAGGACGAGCTCAGCTCCGCTGCGCCGGGAACGGCCAAGGCCCGCCGGGCCGAAGTTGCGGTGATGCTACGGCTCACCGGCGGACTTGCCATCATCAGCAACACGATCGTCCTCGACGCCGAAGTCGATCACTTCCCCACTGCCCAACGTCTACGCAGCAACATCTTTCACCTGTGCGGCGCCGCACCGACACTGAACATGGCGCACACCAGCACAGGCAGCGCCAACCGCTATCTCCTGCGCCTCATTCACGCCGAGAACCTCGCCCGGCAAACCGGACTGATCGACCACCGCGGCCGACCGGTCAGCGGGATACCTCCGTGGATCGTCGGAGGCGCGCACGAGGAGTTGGAAGCGGCTTGGCGCGGTGCGATTCTCGCCACCAGCCACCTGGCGTCGACCGGACATCGCCGGGGACTGACCGTCTACAGCCCCGGCCCGGAAGCGGCGATAGCACTGGCCGGCGTCGCACGCCGCCTGGGGATCACCGCGCAGCGGCGTGAAGTCCGCGGCCGTGACTGCGTCGTCCTGCGCAACGACGAGGCCGTCACCGCGCTGCTGGCGCGAATCGGCGCTCCCGAAACAAGCGCCCTATGGGCGAATCGCCACCACCATCAGCACTTTCATAACGGAGTCGGACGAAGCCCTACGTTGGAGTCGGCAAATACCAGGCGGGCGGCCGAGGCGGCAGCCGAGTCCACCGCACGGGTGCGGCGTGCGAAGCAGATACTCGGTGACACCGCACCCGCCCATCTCAAAGCCGCCGCAGCACTACGCCTGGCCCATCCCGACCTCGCATTGAGTGAACTGGGCCGCCGCGCCGATCCACCCATGACCAAAGATGCCGTCGCAGGCAGAATTCGACGACTACTGGACCTCGCTGATCGAACCGCCAAGAAAGCCGGCATTCCCGACACCACCAGCTAGCCCGCGCGACCGCCCGACCGGCACCGCCGCGGATTTCGGTCAAGCAACAGCGACCGTAACCGCCGGTACGCCGCAGCCTGCTCGACCGTTAGGCCTCGCCGCCGACCGCTGCCAGCTTGTCCGGCGACGAGGTGATCTCGTCGATCACGGTGTGGATGAACCGCATCTTCTCCAGGACGGCCGGCGGCAGCACGAACGGGTACAGATCATCGCGTCCCATCGATCGATTCACCATGTTCAGCGCCCACGTCAGCGGCAGCCACATCTCGATGATGGTGTCGAAACCGCTAGGGCCCAACACCCGTCGGTCGAACGTCGCCCCGGCGGGAGCCAATCCGAACGCCGCGGCGGTGTCCAGGGTGTCCCGGATGTGCAGGTAGTGGGCGAACGTCTCGGCCCAGTCCTCGGCCGGATGCATGGTGGCATAAGAGGACACGTAATCGTTCTTCCAGCCCTCAGGCGCGCCCTCGCTGTAATGCCGGTCCAGCGCAGCCTGATAGTCCAGGTCGGGATCGCCGAACAGCTCGTTGAACCGTTCCAGGTACTCCGGGACCGGGCTGACCAGCCGATAGAAGTAATAGTGGCCGATTTCGTGCCGGAAATGACCGAGGAGGGTGCGGTAAGGCTCCTCCATGGACACCCGCAGCTGCTCGCGGTGCACATCATCACCCTCGGCGAGGTCGAGGGTGATCACTCCGTCGGCGTGGCCGGTGAAAACCTTCTCGAACTCGCTGGAGAGCAGGTCGAAGGCCAATCCGTACTGCGGATCGTCCTCGCGGCCCACCACGGGCAGCTTCAGCTCGGTCAGCTCGGCGATCATCCGGCGTTTGGCGCGCTCGGCAGCGGCGAAGGCGGCCATCGCCACGGTGTCCGAATCGGCGGGCCGAGTCCTTGTCAACGCGCATGATGCGCACAGCCCGGAGCCCTCCCCGACCTTGACCAACCAGTTACATTCGGCGGCATAAAGATTGGCGCACAACGCATAGTTGTGCTCGTCGACCGCCCCGGCGTGCTCGCTCTCGTCACCGCTGGCGATGACCAGCAGGGCCATATCGTCGAGCGAGAAGCCCAACGACGAGCCGCAGGACAGACATTTGGAGTTCTCGAACGCCAATCGCTGTCCACACTTCGGACAATTGAAATCCCGCATGCACGCTCTCCCCTGTTCGCACGGCCGCTAGCTGGTGCCCGCTGCGGCGCGCGCCTAAACCACCTGGGAGTCAGTTCGGCGCTACATCGACTGAGACTTCGATAACGCTACTCTCCGATTCGGTGTAGATGATCCCACGCAGCGGCGGCACGTCGGCATAATCCCTGCCGAAGCCGACCACCACATACCGTTCGTCGACCAGCTGGTCATTGGTGGGGTCCAGCCCCAGCCATTGGTTCTGCGGCGTCCACACCGATGCCCAGGCGTGGGTGGCATCGACGCCGATCATGCGTTCCTTGCCCGGCGGCGGGTCGGTGGCCAGATACCCGGACACATAGCTGGCGGCCAGGCCGTTGGCCCGCAAGCACGCGATGGCCAGGCGGGCGAAGTCCTGACAGACCCCCTCGCGGGCCTCCAACACCTCGGCCACCCCCGTCGAGATGGTCGTCGAACCCGACCGGTAGGTGAAATCGCGGAAGATCCGCGAGTTGAGGTCACGCAGGACCTCGATCAGCGGCCGCTCCGGAACGAAACTGGGTGCCGCGTAGGCGCGGACCTCATCGGTGATCTCCGGCGGCGCAAGATCCAGGGTGAACTCGCACGCCAGCGCACCGTCGGGTCCGACGGGTCGCGATATCTCCCACGGTGCGCGCGCAGCGCCCCCCTCGTAGAGTTCCGGCGCCGGCGGGTCGACCTCCACCAGCGAGTGACCCGTGACGGTGAGGGTGCGATGCGGCTCGGTGACGTGGAAGTAGGAACTGGTGTTGCCGTAGGCGTCCCGACTGATCGAACTGTCGGCGGCCTCCGGCTCGATCAGCAGTTCGTGGGACAGCCGCCGCTGGCCCGGCAGTTCGCGGGGCGTCAGGTAACCGCGGCCGTACGAGCCGGTGACATCGTCGGAGTACCGGTAGGTGGTGCGGTGGGTGATCGCATAGCGTCGGGTGCCTGTGTGCGTCACGGTAGCCGCCTCCGCTCGTCCGGCCCCCACAACGGTTGCATGCCGGTCGGCAGCGACAGATGCGCGGCGGTGATCAAGCTGGACAGCTCGCGAAGATCGGTGTGCAGGCCGTCGAGCAGGTCGGCCAGTTCGGCACGGGTGCCGTCGGCGGCGACGGTCTCCAGATCGTCCGGATCGACACGACGCAGCCGCGCGGTGATCTCGTCGGCCAGCCGTTCCGGTCGTGATGAACCCGACGACGACGGCAGCCGACGCAGCCCCTGATGCAGCCGGTCGAACTGATAGATCAGCGAGCGCGGGTTCTCGGCGTCGAAGAGCACCAGATCCGCCACGGCGGCGATGCTGACCTTGCCCAGCATCCGGCGGCGGTAGATGACCGATGACTCACAGGCCACCAGCATCGATTCGGTGACGGCCTGTTCGGCTCCGGGTGCCCGTACCGCCGTCATGGTCGCGCGCAGCAACGCGGTGAGCCCGAGACTGCGTTCGATGCGCTTGCCAATGTCCATCACCGTCCAGCCGACATCCTGGACCATCGATTCGGCCGCCATCCCGGACAGGGCGAGCATGCCCGCCAGCGTCTGGGTGTGGGCGGTCAGCAGGTAGGCGTCACCGGCGGCCTGGGACTCCGGCTGACGGGCTCGGGATCCGACCGCCCGCTCCACGCCGGCCAGCACCATCCAGGTGTCGTTCGACATCTGGTCGCGCACGCCACGTGCTGCCAGCCCGAGCCGCTCGACCGACTGGGCCAGCGATCCCGGGCGACGCCGGTCCGCAGTCAGCGACCACAGTGTGCTCGGCGCGATCGCGATGGCCTCGTGATCGTCACCACCGGAACCCGTGTCCGTGCCGGTGATCACTCCGATGGCGGCCAACAGGACCGGCACACACTGGCTTTCGGCCATGTCCTGGCGGTACCGGTACTCGTGATAGCGCTCGCGGGTGACGGTGAGCAACCGCGCCATGTTCTCGGCGCGCTCGGCGTAACGGCCCAGCCAGAAGAAGTCCGACAACACGCGCGGCGAGCTGACCGCCCTGGTGGGACTCGGCGTCATGACCGGCAGGTCGACCGAGGGTGTCGGCACCGCCTTGGCGCGGTCCGGGGTGCGGACCCAGACATCCTTGGCCGCAACGGTATCCAGGGTGTAGGCGGCGTTACCGGGAGCGGGCAGGAAACCGAGCCCGCCCATCATGGGGGCGTAGCCGCCTCGTTGGGCCACGGTGAACAGGCGCATGCCGACATCTGCCGCGGACACCCCGCCGGGAAGGAAATCGGTGGGTGCCGAAGAGAATTCCGGCAGTTCCTGGCCGACCCACTGCCACGGGTTCGCGGCGATGCGGGCGGCGAGCTGTTCGCGGGCCGACACCGATAACGCCGGACCGACGATCGTCTTGCCACCGGTGACCGGTTTGATGAGCAACCGCGACAGCTGCGTCAGCAGATGAGAACGCTCCACATCGATTCCGCCCCAGTACATCTGCGGGGACGCCAACAGTGGGGTCTCACCGGTCAGCAGTTCGGCCAACTCGGGCAGGAAGCGCATCAGCCCCGGGCTTTCCAGGATGCCGCTGCCGAGGGTGTTGACGACGGTCGCGGCGCCGCGGCGTAGTACCTCGACCAGCCCGACCACACCGAGGCGGGAATCGGCACGCAAATCCAGCGGGTCGACATAGTCGGCATCCACTCGGCGCAGCACCACGTCGACGCGTTTGAGGGTGCCCAGCGACCGCATCCACAGCTTCCCGTCGCGCACCACCAGGTCGGCACTCTCCACCAGCGGGAAACCGAGAACGCTTGCCAGATAGGCCTGGTCGAAAGCCGTCTCGGATTGCGCACCCGGACTGAGCACGACCACCACGGGTTCGTCGGCGGCCTCGGGTGCCGCGTCGATGAGCGCCAGGCGAAGCGCCTGCGCCCACGGCGAGGCCGGCCGCGGGGCGATGCGCTCATAGAGGTCCGGGGCGGCGTGGGCGATGACCCGACGACCCGCGAGTGCGTAGCCGGCTCCCGAGGGCGCCTGCGTCCAGTCGGCGTTGGCCCGGAAGCTGCCGTCGGCGGCCCGGCTGACATCACAACCGTGCAGGAACAGCTGATGCTTGCCGGGAACCTCGATACCGTGGGCGGCCCGCACATACGCGGGGTGGGCGAAGAGCAGTTGCGGGGGCAGCACCCCGCTGGTGAGGGAGACTCGCGCGCTGTAGAGGTCGGTGAGCACGGCGTCGAGCAGCCGCGACCGCTGCACAAGCCCGGCTTCCAGGGCGTCCCAGTCGGCGGTGGAGATCAGCAGCGGCAGCGCGTCCAGATGCCACGGCTCGGCGACGCCGCCGTCCGGGGCGGTGTCCGCGGCGCTCTTGTCGACGTGCACGTAGGTGATGCCGTCATCGTCGACGAGGTTGCGCACGGTCACCCGCAACCGGTCCAGCCCGTCGCGCCCCCGCTCGGCCACGCATTCGGCCAGCTCCTGCCAGGCGGGCCGGATGGCGCCCGCGGCGTCGACGAACTCGTCGAATCCGTTGCCGACGGTGCCTCGGACGTCGAACAACGCCTGTTGGGCGCGGCGGCTCCGGTAACCGGCGAGCACGTCCTCGGCGCGTGCCGTCATCTCTGTTTGTACAACCATCACCGCAGCACGGTACGCACCCGGCGGAGGTCCAGAATCCCTGGCGCGCCCATATCGGTGGATTGGCGCGCCTGCTTCTCCCGCAGAGCGGCCAGATCGACCCGGCCCGGGGTGAATCCGGTCGCCTCGAACCGGCGCCCCCGGCGCGATTCGGCCTCCACCGCGTTGATCGGCGGACGCTCATAGGAACGGCCGCCCGGGTGCGCGATGTGATAGGTGCAGCCACCGCGGGACACTCCCGAGACGGCGTCGACCAGTTCGAAGCGCAGCGGTCCGTCGACGGTGATGGTCGGGTGCAGGGCGCTGGGCGGCTGCCAGGCGCGGTAGCGAACACCACCGACCTGGATATCGGCCTTGTCGGTCGCCAGCAGCGGCACCGGATGACCGTTGACGGTGACGATATAACGATTGCGGTCCGCGCCCACCAGGCGCACCTGGACGCGCTCCACCGAGGAGTCGACATAGCGGGCGGTACCGCCCGCGGTGGACTCCTCGCCGAGGACATTCCACGGTTCGATGGCGCCGCGCAGTTCGATCTCCACGCCGTCGAACACCGCGGTGCCGATGCGCGGAAAACGGAACTCGGTGAACGGGTCCAGCCAGCTGGTGTCGAAGTCGATTCCGTGCTCACGCAGGTCGGCGGCGACATCGGCGATATCGTGAATGAGGAAGTGCGGTAACAGGTATCTGCCGTGCAGGTTCGCCCCGTGGCGGATCAGCGGGGCGCGCAGCGGCTCGTCCCAGAATCGCGCGACCAGCGCCCGCACCAGTAGCGACTGCACCATCGCCATCTGATAGTGCGGCGGCATCTCGAACCCGCGCAGTTCCAGCAGCCCCAACCGACCACGCGGGCTGTCCGGGCTGTAGAGCTTGTCGATGCAGAACTCGGCGCGGTGGGTGTTACCGGTGATATCGGTCAGCAGGTGCCGGAGCGCCCGATCGGTGACCCAGGCTTGCGCGGCACCCTCCTGGGCCAGCCGGTCGATCTCGGCGAACGCGATCTCCAGTTCGTAGAGCGCTTCGCTGCGGCCCTCGTCGACACGCGGCGCCTGCGAGGTGGTGCCGATGAATCGCCCGGCGAACAGATACGACAGCGCTGGGTGACGCTGCCAGTAGGTCAGCAGCGAGACCAACAGATCGGGCCTGCGCAGCAGCGGCGAGTCCGCCGGCGTGACCCCGCCGAGGGTGATGTGGTTCCCGCCGCCGGTACCGCCGTGGCTGCCGTCCACGTCGAAGGATTCGGTGGACAGCCGCGCCAGCCGCGCCTCGTTGTAGAGCGTCTCCAGTTGTGCCCGCTGTTCGGCGAAACTGCGTGTCGGCGCGACGTTGACTTCGATGACACCGGGGTCCGGGGTCACCGACATCGACGTCAGCCGTCCGTCGTCGGGGGGCCCGTAACCCTCGATGACCACCGGGGTCTCGATGGCCGCGGCCGCCGCCTCGACCCGGGCGACCAGGTCGACGAAATGCTCGAGGGCATCGGTGGGCGGCAGGAAAACGTACAGCAGTCCGTCGCGGATCTCGGCGACCAGCGCCGTCGGCGGTGCGGTCTCGGCGTCCTCGACCGGCGCTTGGGCCTGGCGGGCCGGCCCGCGGGCCAGTCCGCCGCGTGGGCCCAGCGGATCGGTGGCGAAGGTCGGCTGCGGGGGCCGCCAGCTGATCGAGTTCAGCGGCAACCGCAGACCGGCGGGCGAATCACCTTCCAGCAAAACGATCCGGCCGCGCCGCAAGGTCCAATCCGCACTCGCCCAACCGGAATCGTCGGCTCGGCGGTGCAACGGCAGGACGTGGGCGGCCGGCTCGACGACGGGCTCGTCGAGCCTGGCCAGCAGCGCAGCCCGGCGGGCCGGGTCGTCGTTCGCAAGATCGTCGGCTTCCTCGACCGGGTCACCGGCGGGTTGGCGGACGGCGCCGGCGAGCCGGCTCAGCGGGTCCTCGTATGCGGGCCGCACCTGTCGGGCGGGCAGGGTCAACCCGTCGGCGACGGCGGCCAACAGCTGGGCATCGGCCCCCTCGGGCGCCGGATCGGGCTTGGGGTCGGCCCACGGATCGGCCAGCAGGGCCGGGTCGTTCCACAGCGGTTCCCCGTCGGTGCGCCACAGCAGTCCGATCTGCCAGCGCGGCAACGGCTCTCCCGGATACCACTTCCCCTGGCTGCGTTGCACCAGTCCGTTGGGTGCCCAGACCCGGCGCAACCGTTCGGCGAGCACCGACGCGCGCTCGCGCTTGTGCGGCCCGTCCGCGGCGGTGGTCCACTCCGGATCGGTCTGGTTGTCCACCGAGACGAAGGTGGGTTCACCGCCGACGGTGAGCCGGACATCACCGGCCGCCAGCCGCGCGTCGACCTGTTCGCCGAGTGCGTTTATGGCTGCCCAGGACTGCTCGGTATAGGGCAGAGTGACGCGGGGGTCCTCGTGGATGCGGGTCACCACGTTGCTGAAATCCAGGGTGGCCTCGGCCGGCCCGATGGCCCCGGTGATGGGCGCGGCCGATTCCGGGTGTGGGGTGGCCGACAGCGGGATGTGGCCCTCCCCGGCGAACAGTGCCGAGGTGGGGTCCAATCCGATCCACCCGGCACCGGGGATGAACACCTCGGTCCAGGCATGCAGGTCGGTGAAATCGGCCGCGGGTCCCGACGGGCCGTCGAGGGCCTCGACATCGGAGGCCAGCTGCACCAGGTACCCCGAGACGAACCGCGCGGCCAACCCGAGCTGGCGCAGGATGGAGACCAGCAACCAGGCCGAGTCGCGGCATGAGCCGATCCCGGTGCGCAGCGTATGGTCCGGGGTCTGCACACCGGGTTCCATCCGCACGCTGTAGCCGACATCGGCGCGCACGGCCGCATTGAGGTTGACCAGGAAGTCGATGGTGCGGGTGCCCTCGGCGATGGTGAGGTTCTTCACCCATTTCCGGACGAGTTCGCCAGGGCCGGAACCCTCTTCGGACTCGTCGACCGGGCGCAGATAGGGTTCGAGATCGGCCAGCAGCTCCTTGGGGTAGCGGAACGGGAAGTGCTCGGCCCATTCCTCGATGAAGAAGTCGAACGGGTTGATGACCTTCAGGTCGGCGATCAACCCGACGGTGATGGTCAGGCTGCGCGCGCGGTCGGGGAACACCAGGCGGGCCAGGAAGTTTCCGAACGCATCCTGCTGCCAGTTGATGAAGTGGTCAGCCGGTTCGACCTGCAGGGAGTAGGCCTCGATGGGAGTACGCGAATGCGGTGCCGGACGGAGACGGACGACATGCGGGTGGATGTCCACCAACCGGTCGAACGTGTAGCTGGTCCGATGTTCCAGCGCCACTTTGATACCCATCACCGAATCCCACCACAAGGCGGGTCGGCGCGCAGCGCGGCCTACTCCATGGTCACCACGAGGTCGAAATCGTAGAAGGCCTCCTTGACGGCCTGCATCAGGGCCTCCTTGGTGTTGGGCGCACCCGGCTCCCAGGAGGTGACCGAGATACACACCGCGCCGCCGACGGTTCCGGCGGCCAGCAGCAAACGACCACCCATCCGATCCAGATCGGCTGCGGTGATGCCCGGTTCCGGCGAATGCGCGACGAACATGTCCGCGGGAGTTCCGTCCGGGCGGTTCACTTCGTCGGGAAGCACGCCGCTGTTGGACGAGCCGATCGGCTTACCCACCTTGAGGACCAGCTTCTCCAGCCGGCGCAACAGGAATTTGGGAGTGTAGGGCGCCAGCGGCAACGGCGCCAGCAGCTGCTCGCGGGTCGCAGCCAACTCGACAAGGGCCGCCTTGATACCGCTGCGGATCGGCCGCAGGTCGCCATGGGCGAGCTGCGGGTCGGCCATCACGGTGATGGTATTGAGCGCATTGCCCCTGGTATCACCCTCGACACGTTCGCTCACCGGCAGGGACAGCATCACGCGACCGGAATCGTCGACGCGGCCGATGGCCGCCCCGACTCGCGCGGCGACACCGGCCAGCAGCACATTGCTGCTTCCGCCAAGCGCTTTCGCTC
Organism: Mycolicibacterium neoaurum; assembly: GCF_036946495.1. Classification (NCBI taxonomy): domain Bacteria; kingdom Bacillati; phylum Actinomycetota; class Actinomycetes; order Mycobacteriales; family Mycobacteriaceae; genus Mycobacterium; species Mycolicibacterium neoaurum. Next base: position 4,151,021 of record NZ_JAQIIX010000002.1, on the reverse strand, counting down.
GTGCATCCCATTCGTCGGCGTCGACGCGCACCGAGACCGTCGGCAGATCGACCGGCCGCTCGCCGTGCCTGCGGGACGCCGCGACCGGGACCGCCTTGGCCGACTCGGACAGGTCGCCGGACTGCGCGCGGGCCAGCCGTGCCGCGCCGAACACGGCGGCGGGCACCTCACGGACCGACCGTGCGGTCACCGTGAGATCCCGACGCAACGCCTGCCTGCGACTCGAGCATCGCGGCGCGGGATAGGCGAGGTCGCGACCGGTGCCGTTGACGGCATGGGTGATCGACTCGATGAGGGCGGCCGCGTCGGCGACGGTGTGGGACACCACCAGCGTGACCACCGATCCGCCCTCGGCCAGCGGTTGGACGGCCAGATGCCAGGGTGGGCCGTGCTCCGGGTCGACCGGGACATTGCCGCGCTCCGCCACGAAATCCCAGACCTCGTCGCGGCGCCGTTCGGTGGCGGCGATCTCGATATCGGCGGACTCCCCGCAGGGCACCCAGTGGTGGCGCCCCAGCGGGATGGACGAACGTTCCAGCCTGCGGCCGAGCAGGGTGCGGGCCAGATTGCGCTGGAAGCGCCGCAACCCGTCCATGTCGACACCGCGTTCGTAGATCCAGACATACTGGATGACCGGTCCCCTACCCAGCGCCCGAAGCGCCAGGTAGGAACCCTGATCCATATACGCCAGCGTGTTGTCAGCCGGAAGGCTCATGTATGCCGGGGCCCTTTCTCGCCATAGTGTGTCCGGCACGTGTGGGCCCCCCTGCACGTGTGAACGGCAAAATTTTAACGTTCCCGATAATTTCTTGCGCGCGTTTGTCGATACCGAAATCGCGGCGACTGTCGCGCAGATCACGCCGGCCGGCGCGTCGGAATCATCCATGGCGGGCGTTGATATCAGGGTAACGAAAGAAATACCCAGCCCGTCAGGAGACAACATGAGTGACTACTCCGACCGCGATGCGGTCATCGTCGGCGCGGTGCGCACCCCCATCGGCAAGGGCAAGCCGGGCGGCGCGCTGCACGGCGTATTGCCAGCAGATCTGTTGGCGCACAGCCTTCGCGAGCTCATCACCCGCACCGGTGTCGACCCGGCTTTGGTTGACGATGTGATCGCCGGTGCCGTCACCCAGGTGGGCGATCAGGCGGTCAACATCGCTCGTAACGCCCTGCTGGGCGCGGGCTTCCCGGAGACGGTGCCCGGCACCACGGTCGACCGCCAGTGCGGCAGCAGCCAGCAGGCCATCAGCTTCGCCGCCCAGGGCGTCCTGGCGGGTGCCTATGACATCGTGATCGCCGCCGGGGTGGAGTCGATGTCGCGGGTGCCGATGGGATCCTCGGTCCTGCCCGGCAGCGATCCGTTAGGCCGCGGCATGGCCGAACGCTATCCCGACGGGCTTGTCCCCCAAGGCATCAGCGCGGAGCTGATCGCGGCGAAATGGCAACTGTCACGCACCCAGCTCGACGAGTTCTCCGCCGCCAGCCACGAGAAGGCCGCCCGCGCCACCAAGGACGGGCTGTTCGACGACGAGCTTGCCCCCATCGCCGGCCTGAACACCGACGAGATCATCCGCCCCGGCACCAGCGTGCAGACCCTGGCGGGCCTGCGCCCGGCATTCTTCTCCGAGTCCTACGCGGCGCGTTTCGGCCAGATCGGCTGGAACATCACCCCGGGCAACTCCTCACCGTTGTCCGACGGCAGCGCCGCGGTGATGATCACCAGCGGGGCGACCGCGCGCCGGCTGGGCCTGACCCCGCTGGCCCGGGTGCACACCACCACCGTCGTCGGCTCCGATCCGCTCTACATGCTGACCGGCGTCATCCCCGCGACCGAGAAGGTCCTGCACAAAGCGGGGCTGGCGCTGTCGGACATCGACCTGTTCGAGGTCAACGAGGCCTTCGCTCCGGTGGTGCTGAGCTGGGCCATGGATGTGGGTGCGGACCTGGCGAAGGTGAACGTCAACGGCGGTGCCATCGCGATCGGACATCCGCTCGGTGCCAGTGGAGCCCGCATCACGACGACCCTGGTTCATGCCCTCAAGCAGCGCGTTGCACGCTATGGGCTGCAGACGATGTGTGAGGGCGGCGGGATGGCCAACGCCACCATCTTCGAGCGGCTGTGACGCCTCGCCGGTACTAGGCCCTGACGAGTTCGAACAGCGGGATCGCCCGCGACGTCTTGGCCTGGTACTCGGCGAACACCGGTGCCTTGTCGACGATCTTCGGATACGTCGCATCCCGCTCATCGGCGGGTAGTTCACGTGCGGTGACGTCGTAGACGTCGGTACCGATCTCGATCCGCGCGCTCGGGTTGGCCCGCAGGTTGTGCACCCAGGCAGGGTCCTTCGGCGCACCGGCGTACGAACCGACGACCAACGCCCTGCCGTCGATCTCCAGGTAGGCCAACGGCGAGAGGCGCGGTTGGCCGGACTTGGCGCCGACGGTGTGCAGCAGGACCAGCGTGCTGCCCTCGAACGGGCCGCCGACCTTACCCGCGTTGGCACGGAACTCCTCGACGATCTGGCGGTTGAAGTCGCTCAACGCCGCGGCGTCGGACACCATCCGGTCCTTGTCGATGTCATCTGTCATTTCGAGTCCAGCTTCTCCGGCTTGGCGTCTATTCCCGCTTCCTTGCGCTGCAGCTCGGTGATCGGCGCGGGAGCGTCGGTCAGCGGGTCCACGCCACCACCGGACTTGGGGAACGCGATCACGTCGCGGATCGAGTCGGTGCCGGCAAGCAGCGCCACGATGCGGTCCCAGCCGAAGGCGATACCACCGTGCGGCGGAGCGCCGAAGGTAAAGGCGTCCAACAGGAATCCGAATTTGTCGGTGGCCTCGTCGTGATCGATCCCCATCATCGCGAACACCCGTTCCTGCACATCGCGCCGGTGGATACGGATGGACCCACCACCGATCTCATTGCCGTTGCACACGATGTCGTAGGCGTTGGCCAGCGCGGACCCCGGGTCGGAATCGAAGGTGTCCACAGAGCCGGGCTGCGGTGCGGTGAACGCGTGGTGCACGGCGGTCCAGGCGCCGGAACCAACGGCGACGTCACCGGAGGCGGTGGCGTCGTCGGCGGGCTCGAAAAGCGGCCAATCGACCACCCAGGTGAACGCCCACGCCGCCGGGTCGATCAGGTCGAGGCGTTTGGCGATCTCGATGCGTGTCGCGCCCAGCAGCGCGCGGGCACCCTTGGCGGTACCCGCGGCGAAGAACACGCAGTCACCGGGCTTGGCGCCGACATGGGCCGCCAGCCCGTCGCGCTCGGCGTCGGACAGATTCTTGGCCACCGGTCCGGTGAGCGTGCCGTCCTCGCCGATCAGCACGTAGGCCAGACCCTTGTGCCCGCGCTGTTTGGCGAATTCCTGCCAGCCGTCCAACGTGCGGCGCGGCTGCGAGGCGCCGCCGTCCATCACCACGGCACCGACATAGGGAGCCTGGAACACCCGGAAGCTGGTGTCGGCGAAGTACTCGGTGCACTCGACCAGTTCGACACCGAAGCGCAGATCGGGCTTGTCGGAACCGAACCGACGCATGGCCTCGGCGTAGGTGATCCGCGGTAGCGGCGTCGGCAGGTCGTAGCCGATCGTCGACCACACCGCGCGCAACACCTGCTCGGAGATCGCGATGACGTCATCGGCCTCGACGAAGCTGAGCTCCATGTCCAACTGGGTGAACTCGGGCTGGCGGTCGGCGCGGAAGTCCTCGTCGCGATAGCACCGCGCGATCTGGTAATAGCGCTCCATGCCCGCGACCATCAGCAGCTGCTTGAACAGCTGCGGACTCTGCGGCAAGGCGTAGAAGCTGCCGGGTTGCAGCCGCGCCGGCACCAGGAAATCCCGTGCCCCCTCCGGCGTGGAGCGCGTCAGCGTAGGGGTCTCGATCTCGACGAAGTCGTGTTCGGCAAGCACGCCGCGGGCGGCGGCATTGACCTTGGAGCGCAGCCGGATTGCGTTGCCGGGACCCTCGCGGCGCAGATCGAGATAGCGATACTTGAGTCGGGCCTCCTCGCCGGCGGTCTCGTCCAGCTGGAACGGCAGCGGCGCGCTCTCCCCCAGCACCGTCAACTCGGTGGCGTTCACCTCGATGTCACCGGTCGGGATCTCGGCGTTGGCATTACCCTCCGGGCGCACCTCGACCACGCCGGTGACCGAGACGCAGTACTCGGCACGCAACCGGTGGGCCTGTTCGAGGACGGTCGCATCCCGGAACACCACCTGCGCCACCCCGGACGCATCCCGCAGGTCGATGAAGATGACGCCGCCGTGATCGCGTCGGCGCGCCACCCAGCCCGCCAAGGTCACGGTCTGACCGGCATCGGTGGACCGCAACGAACCGGCGGGGTGACTGCGCAGCACGAAAAACTCCTGATGTCTGGGTGGGATGACGACTGCTCAGTCTAGAGACGCCTCCCTCACCGGGTCGACGCCGTCCCGGTTAAGGTCGGCTGGTGGCGATGTATCCGTGTGAGCGTGTGGACCTGGACTTCATCTCCGATGCGCCGTTCCGGTTCGTCAGCACCGTGGATCTGGCCATCACCGGTGAGCAGTTGTTCGAGGTGCTCTCCGACGCGCAATCCTGGCCGCAGTGGGCCTCGGTCATCACCAAGGTCGAATGGACCAGCCCGCAGCCCTATGACATCGGCACCACCCGCACCGTCACGATGCGCGGCGGCATCGTCGGCGACGAGGAGTTCCTGGCCTGGGAACCGCACAGCCACATGGCGTTTCGCTTCAACCAAGCCTCGACCAAGAGTATCGCCGCCTTCGCCGAGGACTACTGGATCGTGCCGACCGACCAGGGTTGCCACCTGACCTGGGTGATGGCGATGAGACCCAACGGAACCGCCGCCCGCCTCGGGATGGCCGCCGGCCGACCGGTGATGGCCTGGATGTTCCAGCGCTTCCTGCACAACCTGCGGCGCTACACCGACGCCCGGTACTAGTAGACGCCTTCCCAAGCTTCCCGGCGCACCGCGTCCGGATCGGCGATGGTGACATCCCGGGTGGACCGGATCACCCGGGTCTGCCTGTCCCGGATGTCGAAGCGCGGCCACTCGCTGAGCCCGTCGGTGGCGAAATCCAGCCAGGTGCGCTGCATGCGCCTGCCCACCGACGGTTGCACCCGGCGCCCCAGCGGATGGAGCTTGCGGCCCAGATACGAGCTGTAGCTGTGCTGGATGTGCACGATCTCGCTGCCGTGGGTGGCTCCGAGCCCCAGCGCCTTGAGCGTCCAGGTGGTGTGGTCGAACCGGTACATGTGGGTCGGGGCATCGGCACTGTAGGCGTCGACGAAGGCCCAGGTGGGTGCGCCGAACATCGCATCGGAACCGAAGTCGACCAACGCCCGGCGACGCGGGAAGCCCGGATAGGCGGCCAGCACCCGGTCGCGGGCATCCGGCGCCCAGCGGGCGAAGAAGCCCTCGACAGCGGCAGCCGTCGTGGGCAGCATGGGCGGTTTACCCCAGGCGAACATCGAGGCCTCGTGGCTGTTGGTGCCGATGATGAGCGGGATGGGAGCGACCGTGCCGCGGCGGGCCGCTTCGATCGGGTGCTGCGGTAGCAGATCGACGCCGTGGGTCAACCCGTAGGCCAGCGTCGGGGTGTGCGCGACGCTGTGCAGCTGCAGCGTGCCCGCGGCTCGGCGCAACCGGCGCTGCGGCAGCGCCTTGACCTCGTGCGCCTCGACACCGAGCTCGGCCAGAAAGGCGTGCGATTGCCGCGCCCGCGCCTCCCGATCGGCGATGAGCGGCAACGCCGGGCTCTGCGCGATCGCCCGGTCGAACAGCCCGGTGGCCGCCGGGCTGGCCAGCAGCGCCAACACCGAGGTGGCGCCGGCCGATTCACCGAACACGGTCACCTGGTCTGGGTTCCCACCGAAGGAGCCGATGTTCTGCCGTATCCATTGCAGCGCCGCGATCTGATCACGCAGGCACAGGTTGTCGTCGAATCCTGGTCCGAGGTCACCGAGTTCGAACCCGCCGAAGACGCCCAGCCGATATGTGACGTTGACGACGACGACGTTGCCGTTGGCGGCCAGCCGCGAGCCGTTGTAGAGCTGCAATTGGCCCGCGCCGTAGACGAACGCCCCGCCCGGGATCCACACCATGACCGGTAGCGACGCCGAGACGTCGGGTGACCACACGGTGACCGTTAGGCAGGCCTCGTCGCGGATCTTCGGGTCGTCGCGGCCGCCACCGACGAAGGATCGGCCCTGCGGCGGCAGGGGGCCGTGATCGACGGCGTCGCGCACACCCTCCCAGGGGCGCAGCGGCTGGGGACCCAGGAAACGCCGGTCCCCCACCGGCTGCTCGGCGTAGGCGACACCGCGCCACACCCCGACACCGCCCTCGGTGGTACCGCGCAGCAGGCCTTGGACGGTGGGCACGATCGTCGACAGTTCGGCGACAGAGGGCACGGCTGAATCGTAGTGTGCAAAGCTGAGCCCGGTCTGAACACGAGACGGCGCCGACACGTCAGATGGGTGGGGACGATGACCTTCAACGAGGGCATGCAGATCGACACGAGCACGTCTTCCAGCAGCGGCCGCGGCGGCGGGGGCGGTCGTCGGATCGCGCTCGGCGGTGGCATGGGCGGGCTGTTGCTCGTGGTGGTGGCGCTGTTCCTGGGTGTCGATCCCAGCAGCGTGTTGCCCCAGGATCAGGGTGCAGGCATGGACACCCAGGGGGTCTCGGCCCCCGGCTTCGATCTCACCCAGTGCCGCACCGGCGCCGACGCCAACGAGAAGGTGCAGTGCCGGGTGGTGGCGACCGGCAACTCCGTGGATGCGGTCTGGACCCAGTTGCTTCCCGAGTACCGCCGCCCGCAGGTTCGGTTGTTCACCGGGTCGGTCAACACCGGATGCGGCGGCGCGACCAGCGAGGTGGGCCCGTTCTACTGCCCCGCCGACGAGACCGCGTACTTCGACACCGATTTCTTCGACGTGCTGCGCGACCGGTTCGGTTCCAGCGGTGGGCCGTTCGCGCAGGAGTATGTGGTGGCCCACGAGTTCGGCCACCACGTGCAGAACCTGCTTGGGGTGTTGGGGCGCGCCCAGCAGGACCCGACCGGCCCGACCGGCGGCGGCGTGCGCACCGAACTGCAGGCCGACTGCTACGCCGGAGTATGGGCCCACTACGCGGCAACCACCAAACAGGAGGGTACCGATGTGACCTTCCTACAGCCGTTGAGCGACAAGGATATTGCCGACGCTCTGTCGGCCGCCTCCGCTGTCGGTGACGACCGTATCCAGGAGGCGGCCACCGGCAGGGTCAGCCCGGAATCCTGGACGCACGGCTCATCGGAACAGCGCCAGCAGTGGTTCACCACCGGCTACCAGACCGGTGCACCCGACAAGTGCGACACCTTCGCCCCGGGTGCGCTGCGTTGACCGATATCCAGCCCGACACCAAAGACTGGACATGGGTGCTGCACCGGCCCTGCCCGGACTGCGGATTCGATTCTGCGACGGTGCATCCGACCACCGTCGCAGGACTCATCCGCCGTGATGCGGCGGATTGGGTGACCCGGCTCGCTCGGCGCGGGGTGCGCAGCCGCCCGGCGCCGGGCGTATGGTCGCACCTCGAATACGGTTGCCACATCCGCGATGTGCACCGCATCTTCGATCATCGCGTTGAGCTGATGCTGAGCCGGACCGATCCGCAGTTCCCGAACTGGGACCAGGACCTCACGGCGGTCGAGGACAACTACGGCGCCCAGGATCCCTCGGTGGTCGCCGCCGAGCTGCGTGCCGCCGCCGACGCCGTGGCCGACCGGTACGACTCGGTGCCCGCCGACGGCTGGGATCGACGCGGGTTACGCAGCAATGGAAGCGAATTCACGGTCGCCACCATCGCCGTGTATCACCTGCACGATATCGTCCATCACGCCTGGGACGTCTCGACCGGAGCCCCCGCGTCGGGCACATGAGCCAACCCGATCACGAGGTGGCCATCATCGGGGCGGGTCCCGGTGGGATCGCGGCCGCGCATCAGCTGCGCAAGCATGGCATCACCGATTTCGTCATCATCGAGCGCGGTGGCGATTTCGGTGGAACCTGGCGTGACAACCACTATCCCGGGCTGGCCGTCGATATTCCCAGCCTGTGGTATCAGCTGTCGTTCGCGCCCAACCCCGACTGGTCGCGGTTGTTCGCCCCCGGTCCCGAGATCTACCGCTACCTGCAAGACACCGCTCGCGGGATGGATCTGTACCGGCACCTGATCGCCGACGCCGAGGTGACGCGGCAGCGCTGGAACGACGACGCCGGGTTGTGGCAGCTGAGCATGCGCGACAGGCCCGACCTGACCGCACGCTTCCTGATCAGTTCGGTGGGCGGATATGTCAATGCCAAACCGAGCCTCGACATAGACGGCGTCGAGGACTTCACCGGAACGCTGCTACGGCCCGATGCCTGGGACGACACCTACGACACTAAGGGCAAGCGGATCGCGGTGATCGGCACGGGTTCCAGCGGTATCCAGATCGCCGCCGCCCTGTCGGCCGAGGCCGACCGGTTGGACGTCTACCAGCGAACCCCGGCGTGGGTGCTACCCAAGATCGACTTCGACCTGTCCGCACCGATACGCCGGATCCTGCGCGTGCCCGGGGTGCTCCCGGCGGTGAACGTCGCCGGCCGGGTGCTGATGGACGTGGCGATGCTCGCGCCGATCGTGCACGTCTTCTCGCGGCTCCCCGACCGGGTCTTGACACGGCTGATCCCGCTGTACGACGGCTACTGCCGGACGCTCTACCGACTGCTGCTGCGGTTCACCGTGCGCGATCCAGCGACGCGCACGGCACTGATCCCCCACTACGGCATCGTGGCCAAACGTCCGGTGATCTCCAGTGCGTTCTTCCGGGCACTGAACAATCCGAATACCCGGTTGATCACCACACCGATCGAGCGCATCACCGCCGAGGGCATCCGCACCGTCGACGGCGTCGAACGCCCGGTCGACCTGTTGGTCGCCGCCACCGGCTACGAGCTGTGGACCGACCCCGAAACATACCGTCGGTCAACGATCATGGGCACCGACGGATTCGACCTGGCCGAGTTCTATCGAACCCACGGCATGCGGAGCTACGCGGGCACCGCACACCCTCGGCTGCCGAACAGGTGGGAGATCGTCGGCCCCACCGGTTTCGTCGGGTTCGCCTGGTGCGATTTCGTCGAGACGATGGCCCGGCACGCCGTGCGGGTGATCGCCCACGCCCGAGGCCGGTCCGACCAGGTCGCCGCGGTGACCGATGAGGCGTTCGCACGCTGGAACGAAACGATGGCTCGCCGCGGGAGAACCGCGCATCTGTATTTCACCGAGTGCAATCCGGGTCTGCGCACCTACTTCGTCAACTCACGTCGCGAGACGGTCTATCACCGACCACAGACCATCACGGCCGCACGGTGGTTCGCTCGACGGGGACCGCTGCAGGACTATCGATTCACCCGACGACCGCCACCAGTCGCGCAGCGCCGGGCCGTCTGAGCATCCAGCTCAGAGCGCACTGACCGCGGCGCCGACGAGACCGACACTCGTCGCCACGAACGACACCAGGCTGACAATCTTGAACGTCGTTGTGCTCGTGACTTTCTCGTTGAACGCCATCGGCAGGAACAGCGTCGGGTTCAGCAGGGTCCCGAGCACCACGAGGGTGGCAACCCATGCCGCCAGCTGCGGCACGGCCAGACCGACCGCGATCAGGATCACACCCATCATGATGTAGTCCAGGTGGGCCTGCATGATGCGCCGCGGGCTGACGATCCCCAGCCTCTTCATCGCCTCGGGCGCCAACAGGTTGCCCGCAACGGCCCAGCCGAGCAGCGCTCCGAAGGCGAGCTCGAACAGTCCGATCTGCACCAGTACGCTCATCGATTCACCGCATTCCTCTCATACCAGCGCTGCCCGTGCAGACGTTGGTAATGCCACACCGCCGCTGGCAGGACACCTCGACGGTGCAGCCAGAAACGTTGTGGTGCAACGTCGACCGGAGTGACCCGACCGAGCGTGATATCGGCCAGCACAACACCTTCGCCGTCGGCGCGGGAGCGCTGCGCCAGCACGGTCCCGGCGGCGTCGGTGATCAACGCATTGCCCTCGAAGTGGCCGCGATACCGGACCGGCAGCCATGGCATCGGGCACTCGAGTGCGCCGACCTGCGCGGCGTGCACGACCGGCGCACCGATATAGCGCGCGAAATCGGTTGCCGCCCGCCGCGCGGTAGCGGCATTGGCCTTCTCGAGCCGGTCGAACAGGCGCCGCGGCGGCCAGGGCGGGATCGACCACCACCCCGAACCCGTCATGGCGAGATCCACCCTGCCGCGCATCCGGCGGACGGTATTGGTGCGCATCAGCTCCCAGCACACGGCGGCACCTACCGAAAGCTCGCCGCAGGTCAACACGCCATCGTCGTTGCCGCCGGTGTAGATGGCGTTCTCCCACATCGTGGGCAGATCCTTGTCATGTCGCCCGACGATGCCGCTGGGATCGGCGAGCAGATACGCGTTGCGGATATGACCGTCCGCGTCCCGGCACAGGAACGAACCACCGACCATCGCGTCATGCTTGCGCGCCAGATCGCAGAGCAGCTGAGCCGCCGGGCCGTCGGCCGGCAACGCCGCGTCGACCAGCTCACGAAGGAAGCCGATTCCCGTGGTGAAGAACTCGGGCAGCGCGATGACTTTCGCTCCGGCGTTGCCCGCTTCATCGGCAAGCCGTTGGCAGGCAACGAGATTGGCTGCCACATCAGCGAGCTTCGCATCCAATTGCACCGCTGCCGCCAGCACCATGTTTCGAACGGTACTACAAAATTGAACGCTACTACAAGAAATCTATTCGGTACGAAGACCGCGGATCACGATGTCCCTGCCGATCGCAAGCACACGCTCCAGCTCGGCATCATCGAGGGCGAGCCGGTCCGGTCGCCAGCGCGAGCCCAGCACCCCGTTCCACGCCGACCACAAGAACACCGACGTTCGGCCGGGATCCGGACAGCTGATCTGACCGGCGGCATCGGCACGACGCAGGGCATCGGCGACATCGCCGACGAGTGCTTCCACCTTGTCGGCGATGCGCTGTTCAACCTCGCCGGCCAGCTCGCCCGGCGGCATATCGACCGTCCGCAGGGCAACCATGCGGAAGTGGCCCGGATTCTCCAGATTGAACCGGCAGTAGGCGTCGCTCGCGGCGATCAACTGTTCCACCGGCGTGCGATCCGCGGTGTAGGCCTGCGCCATCACCTGTTCGTTGATCTCCAGGGCGCGCTCCACCAGCGCCAGATACAGGCTGTCCTTGTTGCCGAAGTGGTGATAGATCGAGCCGACTGCCACCGCGGCCTCCTCTGCGATGGCATCCATGGTGACCGCATGAAAGCCGCGCTCGGCGAACAGCCGTTGGGCGGCCTCCAAGATCGTCGCCGTGGTCGCGAGGGTACGTCGGTCGGGCCGCCGAGCGGGTCGAGTCACGGCTCAAGGCTACGGCGACGGCCCATCGCCATAAAACAGGTTGTACCTCCCGCACCGGACCGGTCACCATGGCCTCATGCTTGATGTCGACCGGTTCATCGCCAACGGCTTCGTCAAGATCGAGTCGGCCTTCGACCGCGATCTCGGCCTGCGCTGCCAGCAGCAGCTGTGGCAGACCATCGGGTTGAACCCAGCCGACCCGAGCACATGGAGCGAATCGCTGGTGCGGGTGACCAGCATGACCACGCCGGAGTTCACCGCCGCTGCCAACACCGACGCACTGCACACCGCCTACAACGCCTTGGTCGGGCCCGGCCGGTGGCAGCCCCGACTGGGGTTGGGCACCTTCCCGCTGCGCTTCCCGAGCTCCGAACCGGCCCGTGACGCGGGCTGGCATGTCGAAGCATCTTTCTACGCCGCGGACGGCATGCGACTGAGCCTGCGCTCGCGCGGTCGCGCCTTACTGATGCTGTTCCTGTTCTCCGATGTCGGCCCGGATGACGCACCGACGAAGATCCGGGTTGGCTCCCACCTGTCGGTGCCCGCGGTGCTGGCGCGCCATGGCCCTGACGGGGCTCCCTGGATGTCAGTCTGCGAGCAGGTCGTTCCGGCGACCGCGGACTGTTCCGTCATCGCGGCCACCGGCCGCATCGGCGATGTGTACCTGTGCCATCCGTTCCTCGTACACACCGGCACCGCGCACCGCGGCAGCGTGCCGCGCTTCATGGCGCAGCCGCCGCTGGAGCCCATTGGCGAACTCGACCTGGAAGCCGGTGAGCCGAGCCCGGTGGCTCGCGCGGTGCTACGGGGACTGCGTCAATAGGGCGGCTGGTCGCCATCGAGGGCGATTTCGACGGCGTTGCGGGCGCGTGCGGCGTTGATGCGGTATTCGCGGTCCTGTTTTCGGGTGCGTTGTCGGACGGGCAAGGTCGGCTCGCGGTCGCCGTGGTCGATGAGGCTCATGTGCCGGGTTCGCGGAATCTCGACATCAAACGCGTTGCGTGGAAACAGAACTGGACCCAGGGGCCTCGTGGTGTATGCGTGGCCGGTGGGTGCGGTCCAGGTCGTCGAGCCGTCCGCGTGGGCGGTGGGGGTCCAGCCGATCTTCAGGGTCTTGATGAGGTGATGTTCGCGGCAGTAGGGCCTCAGGTTTCCCGGATGCGTGGCTCCGGCGGGCCAGGGGGTGATGTGGTCGAGGTCGGCTCGGTGGGCGGGGCGCCCGCACCCCGGGAAGGCACACGTCATCGAAGTCATCCGGACGAAGGCGCTGAGTTTGACGGAGGGCCGGTATCGGTTCTCGGCGCCGAGATTTGCGGGGCTGCTGATGGGCCGGACTGTGGCGCCGGTGTTGACGAGTTCGGTGAGCAGGTGGGCGGGGATGATGGCGCCGTCCAGGCAGATGCCGGCCCCGGCACCGGGCGGGGTGGACCGCGCCGCCGGTGCGGCCGGGGGCGTGGCTTCCGCAGCCGCGGGTTCTGCGGCCGGCTCATCGGCCGAATGGTCCTCGTCGAATCCGTCGCTCGGCCCGCGATCGGGTCCGACCGATCCCGACTCGGGCCCGCCATCGGGCCCCGCCGCGGGTTCGGAGCCCTCGCCAATGTCGGGCTGGTGGCCGGTGAGCACGTAGATGGTGACCGCACCCGCACGCGGGTCTTTTCCCGAACCGGCGCACGCGGGATCCCCGCACAGGCAGGTCAGCCGGTCGGAGCCGGCTGCCAGCGCGGCGATGGCATCGGCGCGGCGTTCCCGTTTCGTGCGGGGATCGTTGTCGCAGACACCATCGGCCAACTCGTCGGCGCGGGCCTCGGTGATCTTTGCGTCGGTGGCACGCATGCGCCCCCAGAACGACACGACACCGTCAGGGTCATCGCGGTCACCGAACTCCACATAACGGTCCCTGGCCGCAGCCTTGGACCGGATGACCGCCAGCGGATCGTATTTGTGGACCCAGAAGTCGACGGCCGCGATCAACGCGTTCTCCGACAGCATGCCGAACCCGTGAGCGTTCTGGGCGATCCCGGTATCGATCGAGGCGAGTGCGTCGGGGTCGGTGACCAGATGGGTGCGCCAGGTGATCGCACCGATCACCTTGGCCGAGATCGCCCCGGTACCGAAGACGGCCGCGGTCTGCGGAAGCCGCTCACGCAGCGCGACCCCGATACGCATCTGGGTGCTTGCAGCGTGCGGGCCGAGGTTGCAGGCCGCGCCGATCTGGCCCTTGGCCTGCGCCCAGCCGTCGATCAACCTCGATGCGGACTGTTCGTCCTCGTCATCGCACCAGCGGGCAGTGGCCTCGGCGATCAACGCCAATCGGCGGGCGGCGGCCGCCGATTCGGCCTGCGTCTCGGCGGTGATCGCGGACGTCAGCGCCTCGTCGCTGAGCCCCCGCAATACCGAGTATTCGAACATGTGTTCTATGATACTCGCGGCCCCGACAAGCCCATCTGTCCGCGAAAACTGCTGGTCGGCGCCGTGCGGGCGGGAATGTCAGAACAGGGTGGGGTGCGCCGGTGCCGCGACTTCGGAGGAAACGGCACCGGCGCGGGCCGGCGACGGCGGTGCCGACATTGCGACACGCGCCGACCGCCCGGTCAGGCCGTACCGGGCCAGCAGCGGGGCCGCCCTGGTACGGAGTTCGTCGCGATAGTCCGGCGGCAGATAGGCGCCGCGCCGGTACAACCGCCGATATTCGGTGGCATGCTCGGGATGGGTGTGCTCCAGCCATTGCATGAACCACCCGCGCGTCGAGCCCCGCAGATGCAGGCCGAAGACAGTCGCACTGGTAGCGCCGGCCTCGGCGATCTGGCGTAACAGCGCATCGAGATGTTCCGCGGAATCGGTCAGCCGCGGCAACACCGGCGCCACCATGACATGGCAATCCAACCCGGCATCTCGAACCGCGGAGATCAACGCCAGCCGGGCTTGCGGCGACGGCGTGCCGGGCTCGATCGACCGCTGCAGCTCCGGATCACCGATCGCCAACGAGATCGAGACCCGCGCACCGGGGCCGTCGTGAGCCGCCTCGGCGATCAGCGGCAGATCACGGCGCAGCAGGGTGCCCTTGGTCAAGATCGAGAACGGCGTTCCGGATTCGGCGAGCGCGCTCAGGATGCCCGGCATCAACCGGTAACGCCCCTCGGCACGCTGGTACGGATCGGTGTTGGTCCCGAGCGCCACCGGTTCCCGGGTCCACGACCTGCGCCGCAGTTCCCGCGCGAGCACCTCGGCCACGTTGGTCTTGACGACGATCTCGGTGTCGAACTCCGCGCCCGCATCGAAGTCGAGGTACTCGTGGGTGGTCCTGGCGAAACAGTAGCGGCAGGCGTGCGCGCAGCCGCGATAGCCGTTGACGGTGTAGCGGAACGGCAGCATGGCGGCATCGGGCACCTTGTTGAGCGCCGATTTGCACAAGATCTCGTGGAAGGTGATCCCGTCGAACTCCGGGGTTCGCACGCTGCGCACGAAACCGAGACGGGCCAGACCGGGCAATGCGCCGTCGTCGACCCGCACCCCCTGTCCGTCCCACCGCATGATCCCATCGAACAATTGTTCGATGGGGTTTGTCAAGCGGTCAGCGAACTACCACTGAGTGCCCTGGCAGATCGGGCTGTAGGGATTGTCCGCGGCCGCGATGACCTGGTCACCCGCCACGATGTCGCAATGTGCGTTCGGCGCGCCGACGCTGCCCTTGGTGGTGCTGCTGACCTGCAGGATCGCCCACTGGGGATCGGCGAGCGTGGTCTCGAAGACCCACGGGGCCCCCGGCCCGACGGTGATCGTCTCCCGCTTGGCGTATGCGTAGGCATCGGCGTTGTAGGCGCCCATATTGGGCGGCTGCGCCGTCAGATAGAACACCTGGAATTGATAGGGCGCCCCCGAGGTCAGGGTGTAGCGCACCAACTGGCCCTCCGGCTCGGCATGGGCGGCCGCCGGCCCGAATGCCAGAGCAGCACCCGCCAGGAGTGCGGCCGCGCCCGCTGCTGCACCGATCTTGCTCGTAGCTTTTCGCATGACCAACACATCGCCGGACGCTACCGGATCGTTACACCAGCCGCCCAGACGCGGCCCGACGCGAGAAAACAGGGTGTGAGCAAGAGGTTAATTTGTTCGTCACATACAGAAATTTCACAGAAACGTAGCGCCCATAACGTGCCGATTCGACACCCACACGGGTCCGAAAGTTCCGCTCATGCAGCCGAACTCGAACGAAAGGCCGTTGATGGCACACCTCCGACCGTCGTCCAAGCGATCATTTCTGTTAGCGGGAAGCGTCGTGGTCACCGCCTCGATGCTGCTCTCGGCCTGTGGTAGCAAGGCCACCGACGAGGGTGGCAGTGCCGCAGCATCCTGCGTGGACACCTCCGGTGACACCATCAAGGTCGGCTCGCTGAACTCGCTGTCGGGCACCATGGCCATCTCCGAGGTCACCGTGCGTGATTCCATCAAACTGGCCGTCGACGAGATCAACGCCGCCGGTGGCGTTCTCGGTAAGCAGATCCAGCTGGTGGGCGAGGACGGCGCCTCGGAACCGACGGTGTTCGCCGAGAAGGCGCAGAAGTTGATCAACAGTGACTGCGTGGCGGCCGTCTTCGGTGGGTGGACGTCCTCGAGCCGCAAGGCCATGCTGCCGGTGTTCGAAGACAACAACTCGCTGCTCTACTACCCGGTGCAGTACGAGGGCTTGGAGTCCTCCCCCAATATCTTCTACACCGGAGCGACCACCAACCAGCAGATCGTCCCCGCGTTGGACTATCTGAAGGAAAAGGGCACCAAATCGCTCTACCTGGTCGGTAGCGACTACGTCTTCCCCCAGACTGCCAACCGCATCATCAAGGCATACGCCGCGGCCAACGGCATCGAGATCAAGGGCGAGGATTACACGCCGTTGGGCTCGACGGACTTCTCGACGATCATCAACAAGGTCCGGACCGCGGACGCCGATGCGGTGTTCAACACCCTCAACGGCGATTCGAACGTCGCCTTCTTCCGTGAGTACAAGAACGTCGGACTTACCCCGCAGGCGATGCCGGTGGTCTCGGTGTCCATCGCCGAGGAAGAGGTCGGCGGTATCGGGGTGCAGAACATCACCGATCAGCTGACGGCGTGGAACTACTACCAGACCATCGACACCCCGGTGAACGATGCGTTCGTCGCCGCATACAAGAAGGCGTACGGCGCGAACAAGCCCACCTCCGATCCGATGGAGGCCGCCTACGTCTCGGTGCACCTGTGGAAGAACACCGTCGAGAAGGCAGGGTCGTTCGACGTCAAGGCAATTCAGGACAACGCCGGTGGCGTGAGCTTCGATGCCCCCGAAGGCAAGGTCACCATCGACGGTGAGAACAACCACATCACCAAGACCGCCCGCATCGGTGAGATCAAGCCCGACGGCCTGATCTACACCGTGTGGGAATCTCCCGCGCCCATCGAGCCGGACCCGTACCTGAAGTCCTACCCGTGGGCCGCCGGGCTGTCCGGGTAATAACGGTATGGATGTCCTCATCGGACAGCTGGCAACAGGATTGAGCCTCGGCTCGATCCTGTTGCTGGCTGCACTCGGCCTGTCCCTCACGTTCGGTCAGATGGGCGTCATCAACATGGCGCATGGCGAATTCATCATGGCCGGTTGTTACACGACATTCGTCGTGCAGCAGATCATCTCCAATGCCGGTGTTTCGCTGATCATCTCGCTGATCGTCGGCTTCGTCATCGGCGGATTGTTCGGTGTCCTACTGGAAGTCACCCTGATCCAGCGGATGTACCACCGGCCGTTGGACACCCTGCTGGTGACCTTCGGCGTGGGACTCGTCCTGCAGCAGCTGGCGCGTGACATCTTCGGCGCGCCGGCGGTCAACGTCATCGCCCCGTCCTGGTTGTCCGGCGGCTTCGAGATCTTCGGTGCCGTCGTGCCCAAGACCCGCATCTTCATCCTGGTGCTGGCCGTCGCGTGCGTCACCGCGCTGGCCGTCGCGCTCAAGGCCAGCCCGATGGGCCGGCGGATCAGGGCGGTGGTGCAGAATCGCGATCTCGCCGAGACCAGTGGCATCTCGTCACGCAAGACCGATATCACGACCTTCTTCATCGGGTCGGGTCTGGCCGGCGTCGCGGGTGTGGCGCTGACGCTGATCGGCTCCACCAGTCCGACGATCGGTCAGGCCTATCTGATCGATGCGTTCCTGGTGGTCGTTGTCGGTGGCCTCGGCCAGATCAAGGGAACGGTGATCGCCGCGTTCGGCATCGGCTTCCTGAACTCGGTGATCGAGTACAACACCACGGCATCGCTGGCCAAGGTGATCCTGTTCGTCATCATCGTGATCTTCCTGCAGGCCCGCCCACAGGGCCTGTTCACCGTCCGGACAAGGAGTTTGGTGTGAGAACGATCCTTGGACGCTGGCAGACATGGGCCGGTTTCGGTGTAGCTGCGGTACTGCTGTTCGGTGTGGCGCCCGCGGCGCTGTCGACCTTCCGGCTCGGCCTGCTCGGACAGTTCCTGTGCTACGCCATCGTGGCCGTCGGGATCGGGCTGGCCTGGGGCCGTGGCGGCATGCTGGTGCTCGGGCAAGGGGTGTTCTTCGGCATCGGCGGCTACATCATGGGGATGCACCTCAAGATCGCCGATGCCCAGTTCGCGGGCAACAGCGTGCCGGACTTCATGCAGATCCAGGGCGTTCGTGAACTGCCTGGATTCTGGGCGCCGTTCGCCTCTCCCGTGGTGACCCTGGTGTCGATCGTGCTGATCCCGACCGCCATCGCCGCGGTGCTCGGACTGGGCGTGTTCAAGCGCCGGGTCAAGGGAGCCTATTTCGCGATCCTGTCCCAGGCCCTTGCGGCTGCGTTGGCCATCCTGCTCGTCGGTCAGATGAGCCTCGGTGGATCCAACGGGCTCAACGGGTTCCGGACATTCTTCGGCTTCCGCCTAGCCGACCCGGCCAACAAGCAGATGCTGTACTTCATCGCGGCGGGCACCCTGCTGGTGGTCGTCGCCGTGGTGCGGCAGTTGATGCAGAGCCGCTATGGCGAGTTGCTGGTTGCGGTGCGCGACGGCGAAGAGCGGGTCCGGTTCCTCGGCTACGACCCGGCGAACATCAAGGTCGTGGCGTACACGACCGCCGCGCTGTTCGCCAGCATCGCCGGGGCGCTGTTCGCGCCCATCGTGGGCTTCATCAGCCCGTCGCAGGTGGGCATCCTGCCCTCCATCGCCTTCCTGATCGGGGTGGCCATCGGCGGACGGACCACGCTGCTGGGACCGGTGCTCGGCGCCATCGGTGTGGCGTGGGCGCAGACCCTGTTCTCCGAGCAATACCCCTCGGGGTGGATCTACGGGCAGGGCCTGCTGTTCATCCTGGTCGTCGGGTTCTTCCCGGCGGGTCTGGCCGGACTGGCCGTGTTCCTGCGGCGCAAGAGAAAGGGCACCCCGGGCGACAACGCGCCGGACCCGGTGTCGGTGCCTGACCCCGATCCCGAACCGGAATCCGAGAAGGCCGGAGCCAGCACATGAGCATCACCGTGACCGATGACCATCCCGAGCCCGCCGCAGGCGGCAACGTCGGCATGGGCACCCAGTACCTGGAAGTACGGGGCTTGACAGTCGATTTCGACGGTTTCAAGGCCGTCAGCGATGTCGACCTGACCCTGTTCCAGGGTGACCTGCGGTTTCTGATCGGACCCAATGGCGCCGGCAAGACGACCGTCATCGATGCGATCACCGGCCTGGTGCCGGCCACCGGGTCGGTGAGCAAGTCCGGGGTGGAACTGCTGGGCAAGAAGGTCCACCAGATCGCCCGTAACGGCGTGGGCCGCACCTTCCAGACCGCGACGGTCTTCGAGCAGCTGACCGTGCTGCAGAACCTCGATATCGCGGCGGGAGCGGGTCGCTCGGCGTGGACCCTGCTACGCCGTCGTGCGGGTGTCCTACCCGCCATCGAAGAAGCCCTGGAGACAACGGGATTGACCGCGCTGGCGGACAAGCCGGCCGGGGTGCTCGCACACGGCCAGAAACAATGGTTGGAGATCGGCATGCTGCTGGTGCAGAACGCCGAGGTGCTGTTGCTGGACGAGCCGGTGGCCGGGATGAGCCACGAGGAGCGCGAGGAGACCGGCAATCTGTTGCGGCGCATCGGCGGTGAGCGCACCGTCGTCGTGGTCGAGCACGATATGGACTTCATGCGGGCGTTCGCGACCTCGGTGACGGTGCTGGCCCGGGGCCAGGTGATCGCCGAGGGTTCGGTCGCCGAGGTCCAGGCCAACCCCAAGGTGCAGGAGGTCTATCTGGGCACCGCGGCGGCAGGCACCGAGGGCGTGCCCGATGAATTGAAAGAGGAATCCTGATGCTCGAACTCGTCGACGTCCGTACCGGTTACGGCCGCTCGGAGGTCATCCACGGGGTGTCCCTGGAGGTGCCCTCCGACGGTGTGGCTGCCGTGATGGGACACAACGGCGCAGGCAAGACGACGCTGTTGCGGGCCGCCGTCGGCTTGCTCAAATGCAGTGCCGGCACGGTGCGGTTCGACGGTGAGGACATCACCAAGCTGCGCCCGAGCGCCCGTGTCGCGCGCGGCATCGCCTATGTGCCCCAAGGCCAGCAATCTTTCGGCCAGCTCACCACCGCCGAGAATCTGCAGGTGGTCGCCGACGGCCGTAAGAACGGCAAGGCACTCATCGACGAACAACTGGACCTGTTCCCGGCACTCAAGGAACTGTTGGGCCGTCGCGCCGGGCTGCTCTCCGGCGGCCAGCGTCAACAGCTTGCGATCGCCCGCGCACTCATCACCACACCGAAATGCCTGATCCTCGACGAGCCCACCGAAGGCATCCAGCCCTCGGTCGTCCACGAGATCGAGCAGGCCATCACCGCGCTGACCCAACGGGGTGACCTCGGGGTGCTGCTAGTGGAACAACACATCGGTTTCGCGCTGGAATCCGCGCAGCGCTACTACATCCTCGAGTCCGGCCGGGTCACCTCCAGCGGCGCCGGCGGGTCGTCCTCGGAGGCCGAGGTGCGCGCGGCGATGGCCATCTGAGGTTGCCGTTCAGGATCACGCATCCAGTTCCAGCAGCACCGTCACCGGACCGTCGTTGATCAGCTCGACCTGCATATCGGCGCCGAACACCCCCGTGCTGACACGGGCGCCCAGCTCGCGCAGCGCGGCGGTGAAGGCGTCGATCAGCGGTTCGGCCACCGGACGCGGCGCGGCCGCGTTCCACGACGGTCGCCGGCCCTTGACGGTGTTGGCGTACAGCGTGAACTGGCTGACCACCAGGATCGGCGCGTCGACATCGGCCGCTGCGGCCTCGTCAGCGAGAATGCGTAACCGCCACAGCTTTTCGGCCATCTTCGCGGCCAGCGCCGCATCGTCGGTGTGGGTGATGCCGACCAGTGCGAGCAACCCCTGACCGGTGGGGTTGATCTCCCCCACCGTCGTACCCTCGACGGTCACCCGCGCCGACCTCACCCGTTGCACCAGAACTCGCATCCCCCGACCCTAGAGTGTGCCCATGATGCGGATCATCGCCGAGCACGGCGGTCTGGTGGTGGCCGAGGACGGCATGGATGTCATCGTCATCGATCGCGGCAACGGCGCGGCCGAGATCGCCGCCTTCGTCCTGCTGATCGTCACACTGGTGTTCGGCGGGTTCGGCGCACTGGTGTTGTTCACACCGATCGGTGTGCCTCGCATCATCGGCGCGGCTATGTGCTCAGTCGGACTGGCCACCGGCGCGGGCCTGTACGCAATCCTGCGCACACTTCGGACCGCGCGCAGCGCTCCATTGGACACCTTCGCCCCGGTCGCGGTGTTCGACCGCGACCGGCGCACCTACCGCGATGTGACCGGGCTGCTCATTCCGCTGGACCGAATCAGCATCCACCGCCGCATGCAGCTGACGTCCAGCTCCCCGAAACTTGTGGTCACCACCCCGTACGGAACCGATGTGCTCAAGCGCGCCAACCCGTTCGGCGGCGGATTAGGTGACCTCGACGCGGTGCTCAACAGCGCGGTGTTCGGCCGGTGAGTCAGCCCAGCCGGGAGAGCACCTCGGCCACCACGGCATCGACGGCGATATCAGTCTGCTCGCCATTGGACAGGTCCTTCACTCCGACCGTGCCCGCCTCGATGTCACGGTCGCCCGCCACCAGCGCCAGTCGCGCACCGGAGCGGTCGGCGCCCTTCATGGACGCCTTGAGACTGCGGTCCCCGTAGGCCAGATCCACCCGGACACCGTTGGCGCGCAGCGCCGCTGCCAGCTTCGCCAACTCCAACTTGGCCGCCTCACCCAGCGGGACCCCGAACACGTCGACCCGGTTGGTGGCACCGACCGTCTTGCCCTCGGCACGCAACGCCAACAGCGTGCGGTCCACACCCAGTCCGAAGCCGATTCCGGAAAGGTCCTGCCCGCCAAGCTGACTCATGAGGCCGTCATAGCGACCGCCACCGCCGATACCGGACTGTGCGCCCAGCCCGTCGTGCACGAACTCGAACGTGGTCTTGGTGTAGTAATCCAAGCCGCGCACCATCCGCGGATTGACCACATAGGGCACGCCGAGCGCGTCCAGGTGGGCCAGTACGGTCTCGAAGTGCGCCTTTGCCCCATCGGAGAGGTGGTCGAGCATCACCGGGGCGTCGGCGGTCATCTCCCGCACATGCGGTCGCTTGTCATCGAGCACCCGCAGCGGGTTCAACCGGGCGCGCTGGCGGGTCTCCTCGTCGAGATCAAGTTTGAAAAGGAAGTCCTGCAACAACTCCCGGTACTGCGGGCGGCAGGTGTCATCACCGAGGGAGGTGATCTCCAGCCGGAAGCCGTCCAGACCCAGTGCGCGGAATCCGGCGTCGGCAACGGCGATCACCTCGGCATCCAGCGCCGGATCGTCGATACCGATGGCCTCCACACCGACCTGCTGCAGCTGCCGGTACCGGCCCGCCTGCGGACGCTCGTACCGGAAGAACGGCCCCGAGTAGCAGAGTTTCACCGGCAGCGCCCCGCGGTCCAGACCGTGCTCGATGACGGCTCGCATCACCCCTGCGGTGCCTTCCGGACGCAACGTGACCGACCTGTCACCGCGGTCGGCGAAGGTGTACATCTCCTTGCTCACCACATCGGTGGACTCTCCGACGCCGCGCGCGAACAACGCGGTCTCCTCGAAGATCGGCAACTCGATATCGCCGTAGCCGGCCCGACGGGCCGCCCCGAGCAAACCATCACGCACGGCGACGAACGCCGCCGAGTCGGGCGGGAAGTAGTCGGGCACACCCTTGGGGGCGCGGAAATCAGTCACAGAACCAGGCCTTCGAGAAATGGGTTGGTGCGGCGTTCGATGCCGATCGTGGATCTCGGGCCGTGGCCCGGGAGTACCACGGTGTCGTCGTCGAGCACCATCAGTTTGGTCATGATCGAGTCGATCAGGGAATTGCCGCTGCCACCGGGCAGGTCGGTACGCCCCACCGACCCCTGGAACAGGGTGTCACCGGTGAACACCTGACCGGGGGTGCGAAAGCACACCGATCCACGGGTGTGACCGGGTGTGTGGTCGACGCTCACCCGGATGCCGCCTAGGTCCAGCACCTGCCCGTCGGTGCGCAGTTCGACGAGCTGGCGGGGCTCGGAGAACACCGCGCCCAGCGTCAGCCGACCCAGCGTCCCCCACAACCCGCCGCTGGTCAGTCCCTGCACCGGGTCGGTGAGCATGGCCCGGTCGGCGGGATGGATGTACACCGGGCAGCCGTACCGGTCGGCCACCTTCTGTGCCGACCACATGTGGTCGATGTGGCCGTGGGTCAGCAGCACCGCGGCCGGGGTGAGCCGATGCTCGTCAAGGATGCGCTGCAGCCGCGCCGACGCCGACTGGCCGGGGTCGACGATGACGGCATCGGCCCCCGCGTGCGCTGCGAACACGTAGCAGTTGCACGCCAGCACCCCCGTCGGGAATCCGGTGATCAGCACCCGGTCAGTTTCCCATGCCCACTCGGCGGACCGGTATTCGCGCGGGTCGCACGGCCGACACTCAGAAACGCCTGGCACACTCGTTGCCGACGTGTTCGGCGAATGAGGAGGACAGCGGCGGTGCCGACCAACGAACAGCGAAGGGCAGCGGCCAAGCGCAAGCTCGAGCGGCAGCTGGAGCGACGGGCCGCACAGGCCAAGCGGCAGCGACTGCTCACCATCGTCGCCTCGGCGGTGGGCGCGGTCGTCGTCATCGGCGCCGTGGTGGCCACGGTCGTGATCACCACCAAGGATTCCGACACGACGGCCTCGGCGTCCACCACCACGACGGTCGACCCCAACGCCCCGCAGCCCGCCGCCGACGGCAAGCTGCCCGCCTTCGTCGCCCCGGCCGGACTCGGCCAGAACTGCCAGTACCCGGCGGCCGGGAAGGCCAGCAAGCCGGTCAATCCGCCGCGGACCGGCGCCATCCCGATGGACGAGACCCAGGTCAGCGTCAGCATGTCCACCGACCAGGGCAATATCGGTCTGGAGCTGAACAACGCACAGGCACCCTGCACCACCAACAGCTTCGCCAGCCTGGCCCAGCAGGGCTACTTCAACGACACCCCGTGCCACCGGCTGACCACCAGCGACAGCCTTTCGGTGCTGCAGTGCGGCGACCCGACCGGGCAAGGGACCGGCGGGCCGGGCTACCAGTTCGCCAACGAGTACCCGACCAACCAGTACCAGCCCGACAACCCGGCACTGCAGCAGCCCGTGCTGTACCCGCGTGGCACGCTCGCCATGGCCAACGCCGGCGCGGGCACCAACGGCAGCCAGTTCTTCCTGGTGTACAAGGACTCCCAGCTGCCCCCGGGTTACACCGTGTTCGGCACCATCGACGAGACCGGACTGGCCACCCTGGACAAGATCGCCGCGGGTGGGGTCGCCGGTGGTGGACAGGACGGGGAACCCGCCACCAAGGTGATGGTCAAGTCCATCGCGGTCGACTGAGCAACCGACCGATCCGATGAGCGTCCCGCCGCCGTACGGCTACCCGTCAACGCAGTACGGGTATCCGCCGGCGCCGAACGGTTTCCCGCCGGGGCCGAACGGTTTCCCGCCGGGGCGGAGGCCGACCAACTCACTGGCGGTGGCGGCGCTGATCTGCGGGATCCTGGTCGCTCCGCTGGGGATCGTGTTCGGGCACATCTCGCTGTACCAGATCAAACGCAGCGGTGACGAGGGCCGCGGCATGGCCATCGCCGGGCTGGTGCTCGGCTACCTGCTGACCGCCTTCGGGGTGCTGGTGCTGATCGTGGCCATCGTGGCAACCCGCGCGGTCGTGGAGGACATCCGCCACTACAACCCGTCCGGACCGGGTTACACGGCCAGCCCCGGCGTCGTCGAGCCGCTTCCGGAGTTCAAGGCGCCGGCGACGCTCGGCTCCAACTGCCAATACCTGCCGACCCCGGAAAAAGCCGCCAAACCGGTGGATCCGCCACTGATGGGCCGGGTCCCCACGACACCGGCGACGATCGAGGCCGAGATCAGCACCGACCGCGGCTATATCGGCCTGCAGCTCGACAACGGCAAGGCGCCCTGCACGGTCAACAATTTCGCAAGCCTGTCCGCGCAGGGCTTCTTCGACGACACCACCTGCCACCGATTGACCACCAGCGACACGCTCGGGGTGCTGCAGTGCGGCGATCCCACCGGTACCGGCGACGGCGGACCCGGCTACCGATTTCCCAACGAGTACCCGACCAACCAGTTCCGGCTGACCGACCCCGCCATCCGCGCTCCCATGCTGTACCCGCGCGGCACGTTGGCCATGGCCAATGCCGGGGCGGGCACCAACGGCAGCCAGTTCTTCCTGGTGTACAAGGACTCCCAGCTACCGCCGACGTACACGGTGTTCGGCACCATCGATCCCAGCGGGCTCAAGGTGCTCGACGAGATTGCGGCAGACGGGGTCGCCGACGGCGGTGACGACGGCGAACCGGCGACCACGGTGACCATCGAAGCTGTCGTGGTGCAGTAACCCGGCTCACGCCGCCCAAGCCGGACCGCGGCTCACGCCGCCCAAGCCGGACCGCGGCTCACGCCGCCCAAGCCGGACCGCGGCTCACGCCGCCCAAGCCGGACCGCGGCTCACGCCGCAGAAGTCACCCGGTACACGTCGTAGACACCCTCGACATTGCGCACCACGTTGAGCACATGCCCGAGGTGCTTGGGATCGCCCATCTCGAAGGTGAACCGGCTGATCGCGACCCGGTCGTTGGAGGTCGTCACCGACGCCGACAGGATGTTGACCTTCTCGTCGGCGAGCACACGGGTGACATCGGAGAGCAGGCGGTGCCGGTCCAGCGCCTCGACCTGGATGGCCACCAGGAACACCGAGGACGGCGAGGGCGCCCACTGCACCTCGATGATGCGCTCGGACTGCTCCTGGAGCGATTCGGCATTGGTGCAGTCGGTGCGGTGCACGCTGACCCCGCCGCCGCGGGTGACGAAGCCCATGATGACGTCGCCGGGTACCGGCGTGCAGCACTTGGCCAGCTTCGTCAACACCCCGACCGCGCCGGGCACCGATACCCCGACGTCATCGCTGGTGCGGTGGCGCACCGGCATGGTGGCCGGCGTCGACCGCTCGGCGATCTCGTCCTCGGCCTCTTCGTCACCACCGAACTGGGCGAGAAGTCGCTGCACGACGTGTCGGGCCGAGGTGTGGCCCTCGCCCACCGCGGTGTAGAGCGCGGAGACGTCGGCGTAGTGCAGTTCGCGGGCCAGCGTCGTCATGGAGTCCGCACTCATCAACCGCTGCAGCGGAAGTCCGCCGCGGCGGACCTCCCGGACGATCGCTTCCTTACCGGCCTCGAGCGCCTCCTCGCGACGCTCCTTCGCGAACCACTGCCGAATCTTGGCCTTCGCCCGCGGCGACACGACGAAGGTCTGCCAGTCCCGCGACGGGCCGGCATTGGCGGCCTTGGAGGTGAAAACCTCGACCTGATCGCCATTTTCGAGCTTGCGCTCCAGCGCGACGAGGCGATGGTTGACCCGCGCCCCGATACAGCGGTGCCCGACCTCGGTGTGCACGGCGTAGGCGAAGTCCACCGGTGTCGATCCGGTCGGCAGGGTGATGACATCACCCTTGGGGGTGAAGACGAAAATCTCTTGCACCGCAAGGTCGTAACGCAACGACTCCAGGAACTCACCGGGGTCGGCGGCTTCCCGTTGCCAATCGAGAAGTTGACGCATCCACGCCATCTCGTCGATCTCGGCGGCGGTGTGCCCACCCGGTACGCCGTTGCGCCCCTTGGCTTCCTTGTACCGCCAGTGCGCCGCGATGCCGAATTCGGCGGTGTCATGCATATCGTTGGTGCGGATCTGCACCTCCAGCGGCTTGCCCTCCGGGCCGATCACCGTGGTGTGCAGCGACTGGTATACCCCGTAACGCGGTTGGGCGATGTAATCCTTGAACCGGCCCGCCATCGGCTGCCACAGCGAATGCACCACACCGACGGCGGCATAGCAGTCGCGCATATCGTCACACAGGATTCGGACGCCGACCAGGTCGTGGATATCGTCGAAGTCGCGACCCTTGACGATCATCTTCTGATAGATCGACCAGTAGTGCTTGGGCCTACCCTCGACGGTGGCGCTGATCTTCATGGCCGCCAGCGATGAGCCGATCTCGGCGCGTACCCGGGCCAGGTAGGTGTCCCGCGACGGTGCCCGGTCGGCCACCAGTCGGACGATCTCCTCGTACCGCTTGGGGTGCAGGATCGCGAACGACAGATCCTCGAGCTCCCATTTGACGGTCGCCATGCCCAACCGATGTGCCAGCGGGGCAATGACTTCCAGCGTCTCGCGGGCCTTGCGGGCCTGCTTCTCCGGCGGCAGGAAACGCATGGTGCGCATGTTGTGCAGCCGGTCGGCGACCTTGATCACCAACACCCGCGGATCGCGGGCCATGGCGATGATCATCTTTCGGATGGTCTCGCCCTCCGCGGCGCTGCCGAGGGCGACCTTGTCGAGCTTGGTCACCCCGTCGACGAGGTGTCCGACCTCGCTGCCGAAATCGTTGGTGAGCTCGTCGAGTGAGTATCCGGTGTCCTCCACGGTGTCATGCAGGAGGGCGGCCACCAGCGTGGTGGTGTCCATGCCGAGTTCGGCGAGGATGTTCGCCACGGCCAGCGGGTGGGTGATGTAGGGATCACCGGAGCGGCGCATCTGGTCGGCATGGCGCTGTTCGGCAACATCGTAGGCGCGTTGCAAGATGGCCAGGTCGGCCTTCGGGTGGAACTGCCGGTGCACCGCCACCAGCGGTTCGAGCACCGGGTTCACGGGGCTGCGCTGGGCGGTCATCCGCCGGGCCAGCCGGGCCCGCACCCGGCGCGAGGCGCTGATCTTCGCGGTGTCCGCGGCAGCGGCCTCGGTCGACGGCGGAGTCTGGACCACCTGCCCGGTGCCGCTCGCAACGTTGTCGTCGCCGGCCACGTTCACCTCCTCGCCATCGTCAAGACTTCGAGGATATCTCTCAGCCCGTGATGAGACTGGTGACCGGTAGTGGTTGGATCGCGGAGCGCCCGTTGAGACCCACCAGCTCCAGCACCACGGCCGCACCAATCACCCGGGCCCCGGCCTGCTCCAGCACCTGGGCCGCGGCGACCAGCGTGCCGCCGGTGGCCAGCACATCATCGATCACCAGAACGCTGCGACCGGCCAGATCGATACCGTCGGCCGGGATCTCCAGCGTCGCCGACCCGTACTCCAGGTCGTAGGACACACTGTGTACTGGTGGCGGCAGCTTGCCGCCCTTGCGCACCGCCAGCACCCCGGTACCGCGGCGCAGTGCCACCGCAGCACCGAGCAGGAACCCGCGGGCGTCGACACCGGCGATCAGGTCGGCGCCCTCGGCGGCCTCGGCCAGCGCGTCGGTCAGCACCACCAGACCCTGCGGATCGGCAAGCACCGGGGTGAGGTCCTTGAACTGCACACCCGGGCTCGGGAAGTCATCCACCTCGCGGGTCAGCCGGTTGATCAGTGCCGCAGCATCACTCACGAGAGCGTCCATCGGTCCATGTTCCATCCTGCTCCCCAGCGGGTCGGGTTGCTGCTCACGGCGCCCACCGATTTGGCCGTCAGCAGGGTCCGCTGCTGACGGTACAGCGGAAGGGTCGGCACGTCCGCCCAGAGGATGGGGCCGCTCTCCCCCAACAGCCGGGACTGCTCCTTGGGGTCGGCGGTCACCACCAGCGCGTCGATGATGCCGTCGATGCGCTCGTTGCTGTACCCGGAGAGGTTGTTGCCGTTACCGGTGTGCAGATCGTAGGCATCCAGCGAGCTCGAACCGGTGGAACCGCTGCCCACGGCGCCGCCGGTGCTGCCGATGAGAACGTCGATCGAATTGTCGAGCAAGCTCTGCGGGCCCACACCCTCTCCCGCGGCATCGGTGACGGTGATCCCCGCCGGTCCGCACGCCTGCGCGATGGCGCCCACCGTGGCGGCCAGCCGCGGGTTCGGGCTCTGATACCCAATGCGCACGGTCAGCGGTTGATTGTTCAGCGCCACCCGGGCGCCCTCGATATCGGGAGCCACGAACTGTCCTGCCGCGACGGCACTCTCGGCCGCCGACAGGGCGTCCTCGGCGGTCGGGTTCAGCCGCGCGTTGGCCACCGGTACCTGGGCATTGCGGGCGATGCTCTCGCGCGGGGTGCACAACGCCAGCGCGCGACGGTTCGGCGGCGCGGCCATCAGGCCCTGCGCGGAGAAGATCAGCTGCTCGATACCCGCCGACGGGGTGTCGGTGCGGGTGTAACCCGCGGGCAGGTTGATGATGCCCGACGAGCCGGCCGCGATATCGACGATGTCGAAGGTGCCGTCGTTGATCCGGTCCTGGATATCGGCCCCGCGCGGCCACACCGTCACCCGCGGGGTCACCGGCTTCGCGCCCCACCACTTGTCGTTGGCCGTCAGCACGACCGCGCCCTGGTCGGTGATGGACTCCACCTTGTAGGGCCCGGAAGAGGGCAACAGCTTGATGTCGGTGTCGGGACCGAGATTCCAGCTGGCGTTCCACGCCGCGGCGATGCGGTCGACCGCCGGGAGATCCTGATTCTGGATGGCGCGGGTGACCCCGGCCTCCCCCAGCCCGAGCTGATCGCCGAGCACATGGGCGGGCAGCAGGGCGGTCGCGCCGAAAAGCGAACCGTAATCGACGATCCCGCGGTCCGGATTGAACGTCACCCGGGCCTTCTTCTGTCCGGGGACGCAGTCGACGGTCGCGATATCGCGGTAGCCCGCGGTGCTGGCCGCGTTGAACAACGGGAATCGCCCGGACTGCGCGGCCCAGGTCAACACCATGTCGTCACAGGTGATCGGCTTGCCGTCGGAATACACGGCGGCCGCATTGATCTCGTAGTCCAGGATCAGCGGTGCGCGGCCGACCACGGCCACGGTGCCGTAGTCCCGGTCGCTGACCGTCTGCCCGTCGGGACCGCGATAGGTGAATCCGGTCAGCACGCGGGCGAACGCCTGCGGGCCGCCGGAGGCCGCACCGCTGACGGTGTTGGTGTTGTAGCTGATCAACGTGCCGTCGACGGCGTAGTCGATGACACCGTCGGAACCTGCCGAGCAACCGGCCAGGACCAGCGCCGCCGACATGGTCAGAGCGGCCACTGCACGGCGGGCGCCTCGCACGCTCGGCACAGTCAGTCGGGCGCCTCGCACGCTCGGCACAGTCAGTCGGGCGCCTCGCACGCTCGGCACAGTCAGTCGGGCGCCTCGCACGCTCGGCACTATGTCCGCCGTTTGCCCGACGGTCGGTTGGGCCGCAGCGGTTTGGCACCGGGCGCCGGCTTGTCGGGTGCCGGACCGGCCGGGGTGCTGAACTCGACGGCTTCGGCCGTCAGATCCTGTGCCGCATCGTCATCGTCGAGCTCGGCGGCACCCTCGGACTTGGCCGCCACCGCCGCGCGCCTGCGCATGACCTTGCGGGTGTGGTTGCGCACCACATCGGTGCGCTCACGCAGGGTCACCAGCAGCGGTGTGGCGAAGTAGATCGACGAGTAGGTGCCGACGAGAACACCGACCAGCTGCACCAGCGCAAGGTCCTGCAGGGTGCCCACCCCGAGCAGCCAGACGGCGATGACCATCAGCGCGATGATCGGCAGCGCCGAGATCAGACTGGTGTTGATCGACCGCATGAAAGTCTGGTTGACCGCCAGGTTGGCCTGTTCGGCGAATGTTCGACGGGTGGTGTGTTCGAAGCCCTCGGTGTTCTCCTCGACCTTGTCGAACACGATGACGGTGTCATAGATCGAGAAGCCGAGGATGGTGAGCAGACCGATCACGGTCGCCGGCGTGACCTCGAAGCCCACCAGCGCGTACACGCCTGCGGTGACGATCAGGTCGAAGAACATCGCCGCCAGGGCCGCCAGCGCCATATATCGCTCGTAGCGCACGGTGATGTAGATCGACACCAGCACCAGGAACACCACGAGTGCGATCAGCGCCTTCTGGGTGATCTGGCCGCCCCAGGTCGATGAGACCGCCGAGTCGCTGATGGCCTGGATGCTGGGCTGGCCGTCGGTGCCCTTGGGTGCGAACGCGTCGAACAACGCCGCGCGCACCTTCTCGGTGTCCTCGTTGCTGAGGGTCTCGGTGCGGATCTGCACGGTGGCCGACGGCCCGCTGCCGACGATGACGACGGTCTCGGGGGCACCGCCCATGGCCTCACCGAAGACGGTCTCGACCTGCTCGGTGGTGGCCTGACCCTTGGCGCCGTCGACCGGCATGGAGATCTTGGTGCCGCCCTCGAAGTCGATACCGAAGGCGAACCCGCGGATCAGCATGGCCAGCAGCGAGATCCCGACGATCACACCACTGACGGCGTACCACAGCTTGCGCTTACCGATGACCTCGAAGGCTCCGGTACCGGTGTAGAGGCGCACGAAGAAGCCGTGCTGCTGAGCCGATCCGGCGACCGTTTCGGTGTCGAGGGCCTCCGGGGAGGAATGCTTGGCCGACATCTGACTAACCCCGTCCTGTCGTGGGCGCGGCACGCCGTTCGCGGGCGATCTGCTGGACGGCACCGAGACCGTTGAACGCCGGTTTCGCCAGCGTCGTGGACTTCGATGACAGGTACACCAGTGGCCAGGTCACCAGGAACACCACCAGCACGTCGAGGATCGTGGTCAGGCCCAGGGTGAACGCGAAACCCTTCACCTGGCCGACGGCCAGGATGTAGAGCACCGCGGCGGCCAAGAAGGTCACCGCGTTACCGGAGAGGATCGTCTTACGGGCACGGGCCCAGCCACGCGGCACGGCCGACCGGTAAGAGCGGCCCTCGCGGATCTCGTCCTTGATGCGCTCGAAGAACACCACGAACGAGTCTGCGGTCGTGCCTATACCGATGATCAGACCGGCGATACCGGCCAGATCGAGGGTGTAGTTGATCCATCTACCGAGCAGCACCAACAGGGCGTAGACCATGGCGCCGGCCAGGATCAGCGACAGGGCGGTCAGCAGGCCGAGCACCCGGTAGTACAGCAGCGAGTACAGCAGCACCAGCGCCAGGCCGACGGCACCAGCGATTAGGCCGGCCTTCAGCGAGGTCAAACCGAGTGTCGCCGAGACGGTCTCGGCCTCCGAGGATTCGAACGACAGAGGCAGCGAGCCGTACTTGAGGACGTTGGCCAGTTCGCGGGCCGAGGAATCGGTGAACTGACCGGTGATCTGGGTGCGTCCGCCGGGGATCGCCTCCTGGATCTCGGGGGCGCTGACCACCTGCGAGTCGAGCGTGAAGGCCGTCTGGGTACCGACGTTGGCCGCGGTGAAATCGGCCCAGATCTTCGAGCCACCGCTTTTGAACTCGACGTCGACGACGTAATCGCCGCGCTGCTGGTCCAGACCGGAACCGGCGGTCTGGATCTCCTCGCCGCTCATGATCGACTTGTCCAGCAGGAAGACCGTCTTGTGATCGGTCGAGCAGGTGACCAGTGGCAGGTTCGGGTCGTCGTTACCGGCCAGCACGTCGTCCTCATTGCACCGGGTGGCCTGGAACTGCAGCGCCAACAGCTGGATGCTCTGGTCGGTGCTCTGGCGCAGCTGCTTCTCATCGGCGATTCGCTGGGCCAGCGAGGCGTCCTCGTTGGGCGCACCGGGCGCCTGCGACGGTGGCGCGCCGGGAGCCGGTGAGGGTGACGGCGAGGGTGCGGGGGTCGGTGACGGGGTCGGCGAGGGTGCCGGTTCCAGCGGGTATGGCCGCGGCTGGGCCGCCGGCGGAGCGGCAGGAGATCCGGGCTGACCCGGCGTCCGGACCGGCGCCTCGGGCTCGGCCGGCGCGATCAACGGCGGCATGCCACCGGGATCCATACCGGGCGGCATTCCCGGGATCTGACCACCTGGTGGCAGTCCCTGCGGCGCGCCCTCGGCGGGCGCCTGATCAGCGGCCGGCTGGGCGGGCATCGCGTGGATCACCGGACGGATGTAGAGGCGTGCGGTCTGGCCGAGGCTGCGGGCCTCGGTTCCGTCGTTCCCGGGGACCGTGATGACCAGGTTGTCACCGTCGATCACGACCTCGGAGCCGGAGACGCCGAGTCCGTCGACGCGCGAGCTGATGATCTCCTGCGCCTGGATCAGGGCATCGCGGGTGGGACGCGACCCGTCGGGGGTACGAGCGGTGAGTGTGACGCGGGTGCCACCTTGCAGGTCGATACCCAGCTTGGGCTCGGGTTTCTTATCGCCGGTCAGAAAGACCAGCAGATACACACCGACGAGGAGTGCCAGGAAGAGCGAGAGATAGCGGGCAGGGTGGACCGGCGCCGAAGACGAAGCCACGG
This sequence comes from Mycolicibacterium neoaurum, assembly GCF_036946495.1. NCBI lineage: Bacteria > Bacillati > Actinomycetota > Actinomycetes > Mycobacteriales > Mycobacteriaceae > Mycobacterium > Mycolicibacterium neoaurum. The sequence goes on along the minus strand of NZ_JAQIIX010000002.1, from coordinate 4,117,788 downwards.
TTCTTGGGTCTCCTCGAAACGATTAAGGACGGCGTTGACAGGGACTGCGCTACCGGGAGGGTACGCGGTGACCCTGGCTCAGTTGCTGTCAGTCTTGGGTGTCGGGCGGTCGGTGAGTTCGACGGCGCCGGATTGGCCTTCGAACGTCTCGTTGTCATCGGCGTCGTCATCATCGTCGTCGAGGTCTTCGATGCGATCGCGAATGGCCAGCTTCATCCAGGTGGTCACCACACCGGGGGCGATCTCCAGGTCGACGTAGTCGTCGGTGATCCCGGCGATGGTGCCCTGCAGACCTGAGGTGGTGTGCACCCGGTCACCGACGGTCAGCGACTCGTGCAGATCGATCGTGGCCTGCATGGCCTTCTTCTGCCGGCGCGATGCGAAGAACATGAAGGCGCCCAGAATGATGAAGAGGGGCAGGAATACGACGAGATCCATGGAGCTGCTGTCCTTCGCAGTTGTCAGCGGGTACGGCACACCAGTGTGCCACTATCGGCTCCCCCGATTTGCCGGTCACCCGGACAACCCGGCCCGGACCGACGGAAACCGTGACACAATGGGGTGGAACCGACGCGATTCGAAGTTCGATCGCGTCTGAGTTGATGTTTTCACCCGTAACGCCACAGGAGTCAGCCGTGCCTGCCGTCGAACAGAGCCGCCATCTCGCCACCGCCATCCCCGGACCGAAGTCCTCGGCGCTGATCGAACGCAAGAATTCCGCGGTCGCCCGCGGTGTCGGCACGACGATGCCCGTCTACGCAGCCCGTGCCGCCGGGGGCATCCTGGAGGACATCGACGGCAACAGGCTGATCGACCTCGGTTCAGGCATCGCCGTCACGACGATCGGTAACGCCGCGCCGCGGGTGGTCGACGCGGTGACCGCCCAGGCCGATCTGTTCACCCACACCTGCTTCATGGTCACGCCCTACGAGGGTTATGTCGCCGTGGCCGAACACCTCAATCGGCTCACCCCTGGCGGCGGAGACAAGCGTTCGGCGCTGTTCAACACCGGATCCGAGGCGGTCGAGAACGCGATCAAGATCGCCCGCTCGTACACCCGCAAGCAGGCCGTGGTGTCCTTCGACCACGCCTATCACGGCCGGACCAACCTCACGATGGCGCTGACCGCCAAATCGATGCCGTACAAGAGCGGTTTCGGCCCGTTCGCTCCGGAGATCTATCGTGCCCCGCTGTCGTATCCCTTCCGCGATGCGGAGTTCGGCAAGGAATTGGCAGAGGACGGCGAACTGGCGGCCAAGCGCGCCATCACCGTCATCGACAAGCAGATCGGCGCCGACAACCTGGCCGCCGTCATCATCGAACCCATCCAGGGTGAGGGCGGGTTCATCGTCCCCGCACCCGGATTCCTGCCTGCCCTGCTCGCCTGGTGCCGGGACAACAATGTGGTCTTCATCGCCGACGAGGTGCAGACGGGTTTCGCGCGGACCGGCGCCATGTTCGCGTGCGAGCACGAGGGCGTCGAACCCGACCTGATCGTCACCGCGAAGGGCATCGCCGACGGGTTACCGCTCTCCGCGGTCACCGGGCGCGCCGAGATCATGGACGCCCCGCACGTGTCCGGGCTGGGCGGCACATACGGCGGCAACCCGATCGCGTGCGCCGCGGCCCTGGCGACCATCGAGACGATCGAAGCCGACGGGCTGGTGGCCCGCGCCGGCGATATCGAGCGATTGATGAAGGATCGACTGCACCGCATGCAGGCCGACGACGACCGCATCGGCGACGTGCGCGGCCGCGGAGCGATGATCGCCGTGGAGCTGGTCAAGTCCGGCACCACCGAACCCGACGCCGAGCTGACCAAGGCGCTGTGCGCGGCGGCTCATGCCAAGGGTGTGATCGTGTTGTCCTGCGGTACCTACGGCAACGTGTTGCGTTTCTTGCCGCCACTGGCGATCAGCGACGACCTGCTGAGTGAGGCCCTCGACATCCTGGCCGAGGCGCTCGCTGCACTGCGCTGAGCCTGCCTCGGTGACGCTAGTGCGCCACCGGCGTCTTCGACGACCCGAACAGGCGGTCCTTGAGTCCCCTGCGCCGGGTCGGCACCGTCGTGTGGTCCGGTTCGGTCGCCATGATGGGGCCGGTCGCCGGTCGCGTCTGCGATGTCCGTTGGTGCAGCGGGATGGCCCTGGTGTGGTCGTCGTGGTCAATGCTGTCCCTGGTGACCGTGTCATCCACGCGCTCGTCATCACCCAGCCGGACATCGCGCACGCTGCGCACCGACACCCGGCCGATCGCGGCGGCCGCCAGGAACACCATCAGCGCGCCGAGGCCGGAGAAGTAGGCAAGCTCCAGTGCCACGCTCTTGGCCTCGGTGACCGCGACGGGACTGCCCGGCGTACCGAGACCCAATGGAGCGGCCAGCACCCGGCCCACCACGAACCAGGCACCCGCGGCGACGCCGAGCCAGCCGCCCAGCATGGCAGTGGCGCGGTTGCGCGAGACCAGCAGCAACAGGCCGCCGATGACGGCCACCACGCCGGGAAGTAGCTGTAACCAGCCGCGGCCCATCGTCCACGTCCACGGCGTATCGGGTGTGTAGGCGAACTCGAAATACGGCCCCACGAATGGAATGAGGGCGCCCCACAACCCCAGGGCAATCAACAGGACTCCGCTGAGGGCGCCGCGGCTGCGCGCGATGTGCAGCCTGCCGCCGCGGGGGGAAACATGTGTACCGGTCATGGGGGCCTCCTCTGCCGAACGCTGTTTACCCAGCTCGAACCCAACAAAACCGCTAGCCGACGAGGTGAATCACCAGCAGCACGACGGCGATCAGCGGGAACAGACCCTGGCTGATGGCGGCGCGCGCCTTGTCCGGCGAGGAGATCAGCAGCACCAGCGCCGCGGCCAGCATCGACCCGACCCCGGCGAGGATCAACGCCACCCCGATACCGGTATGCCCCAGTGCGGCAGCGGCGATGCCGTTCGCGGCGACGATTGCCAGGAACAGGTTGTAGAACCCCTGGTTGAAGGCGAGCTCCTTGGTGGCAGCGGCCTCCTCGGCGCTCATTCCGAACGTCGCCCGGGTACGCGGGGAGGTCCAGGTCACCGATTCCATGACGAAGATGTAGACGTGCAGCAGCGCGGCGAGGCCGGCGACGATCAGAGCGGCGACAAGCATGCCGACTATTCAAACAGGCCGGACTGCTGACCGAGACCGCGAACCGGCGGTTCCAGCCCGAGGTGTGTCCACGCCAACGGGGTCGCCACCCGTCCGCGCGGAGTGCGGGCGATCATCCCGGCGCGCACCAGGAACGGTTCGCACACCTCCTCGACGGTGGTGGCCTCCTCCCCGACCGCTACCGCCAGCGTCGACACCCCGACGGGTCCGCCGTTGAAACTGCGGGTCAACGCCGTGAGCACCGCCCGGTCCAAGCGGTCGAGCCCAAGCTCGTCGACGTCGTACACCTCCAGCGCGGCCTTGGCGATATCTCGGGTGATCACCCCGTCGGCGCGCACCTCGGCGTAATCGCGCACCCGCCGCAACAACCGGTTCGCGATACGTGGGGTGCCGCGGGAACGGCGGGCAACCTCGGCGCCGGCGGTGGCCTCCAAACCGATACCGAGGATGCCCGCCGAGCGATGCAGCACCCGCTCCAGGTCGGCGGGTTCGTAGAAGTCCATATGGGCGGTGAACCCGAACCGGTCGCGCAGCGGCCCGGTCAGCGCTCCGGACCTGGTTGTCGCGCCGACCAGGGTGAAGGGCGCGACATCGAGGGGAATCGAGGTCGCCCCGGGGCCTTTGCCGACGACGACGTCGACGCGGAAGTCCTCCATCGCCAGGTAGAGCATCTCCTCGGCGGGCCGGGCGATGCGGTGGATCTCGTCGATGAACAGCACATCGCCCTCGACCAGGTTCGACAGCATGGCCGCCAGATCGCCCGCGCGCTCCAGCGCCGGGCCCGAGGTGACCCGCAGCGCCGAGCCCAATTCGGCGGCGATGATCATCGCCAGCGAGGTCTTGCCCAGCCCGGGCGGCCCGGACAGTAGGATGTGATCCGGTGTGCCGCCGCGATTCTTGGCACCCTCCAACACCAGCTGAAGCTGCTCACGCACCCGGTGCTGGCCGATGAACTCGCCGAGCGACCGTGGCCGCAGGCTGGCGTCGACATCTCCTTCGCCGACGGTCAACGCCGGCGAGACGTCACGTTCCTCGGGTTCCTCGTCCTCGAAACGACCCACGGCTACTTCTTACCCAGCATCGACAGCGCGGCGCGCAGCGCGCCGGAGGTCGTGGCGGTCGGGTCGTCGGCGAGCACCTTGTCGGTGGCCTCCTCGGCCTGCTTTGCCGCAAACCCAAGGCCGACAAGGGCTTCCACCACCGGGGTACGCACGGCATGGCCGGTGGCGGTGGCCCCGCCGCCGGAACCGGGCACCGCGCCGATCTTGTCGCGCAGTTCCAGCACCATGCGCTCGGCACCGCGCTTGCCGATACCGGGCACCCGGGTCAGCGCGGTGACGTCACCGTCGGCCAGCGCCTGCCGCAGCGCCGGCGCGTCATAGACCGCCAGCGTGGCCAGCGCGATCTTCGGGCCGACCCCGGACACCCCCAGCAGGGTGGTGAACAGATCCCGGGCCTCGCCGTCGGCGAAACCGTAGAGCGTCATCGAATCCTCACGCACGATCATCGCGGTGATGAGTCGGGCGTCGGCCCCGCGACGCAGAGTGGACAACGTCGACGGTGTGGCCATCACCTTGTAGCCGACACCGGCGGCCTCGATGACCGCGTGGTCGAGGGCGATGTCGAGGACCTCACCGCGCACCGAGGAGATCATGCCCGCACCGCCTTCAGCCGCGCCTGATACCGCTTCTTCTGCTCGGCCGCCTTGGCCTCGGCCTCGGCCATCCTGGCGATCATCGGCGCACGCCAGCAGTGACAAATGGCAAGGGCCAACGCGTCGGCAGCATCGGCCGGAGTCGGCTTCTGTTGCAGCGCAAGGATCTTGGTGACCATGGTGGTGATCTGGGCCTTGTCGGCTCGTCCGTTACCGGTCACCGCGGCCTTCACCTCCGACGGGGTGTGGAAGTACACGTCGATACCCCGACGGGCCGCGGCGAGCGCGATCACCCCGCCGGCCTGGGCGGTACCCATGGCGGTGTTGGCATTGTGGTTGGCGAACACCCGCTCGATCGCGATGACATCGGGGACGTGGGTGTCCATCCAGTGCTCGACCGTGTCACTGATCGTCAGCAGTCGCTTCTGCAACGGCTCGTCGGCGGGTGTGCGCACGACGTCGACATCGAGCGCCGTGACGTGCCTGCCCCGGCCGCTCTCGATCATGGACAACCCACAGCGCGTCAAACCGGGATCGACTCCCATTACCCGCACGCCAACCCCTTCACATCAGAACACCTGTTCGATAGGTTAGCCGCCCGGGGTGACAGCACCGGGCAGGACACGCTCGGATACCGGTTAGTTCAGATATCGAAGTGGCCCGAGCGCCAGCCACGCGCCACCTGCAGGGCGATCTCGTCGATCCGCCCCGCGGACCGTCGCCAGCCACGAACCAGCACGCTCTCGACCTCGACACCGTCCCGCTCGACCACGATGCGCCAGCGCACCCCGAGCCCTTTGGCCGCGAACCAGAGCGGCCACAGCAGCAGCGTCGGGACCACCAGGATCAGTCCGATCAGCCCGTCGAAGGCGGGATCGAAGACCTCACCGAACGGCCACCAGCGGCGGCGCACCGACCATTGCACGCCACGGGGATCTGTCACCACAGCCACCGGGATATCTTGCCGTGGCAGGCTGGTCACATGCGAGTCGTCATCGCCGGTGGACATGGTCAGATCGCCCTCATCCTGGAAAGGCTGTTGGCCGAGCGCGGCGATACCGCGGTGGGCTTGGTGCGCAATCCGGCTCACGTGGCGGATCTGCAGGCGGTCGGCGCGAGCGCCGAGGTGCTGGACCTGGAGCGCACATCGGTGTCCGCGCTGGCCGAGGTGCTGCGCGGGGCCGACGCGGTGGTCTTCGCCGCGGGCGCGGGCCCGGGCAGTGGCGTGGCACGCAAGCAGACGGTCGACCGCGATGCCGCGATCCTGCTGGCCGACGCCGCCGAGTCCGCGGGCGTGTCGCGCTATGTGATGGTCTCGGCCATCTCGGCCGACGATCGCAGCCTCGACGACTCCTACGACGAGGTGTACCGCGCGTACATCCGAGCCAAATCCGACGCCGACTCCGAGGTGCGGACGCGCCGCGCGCTGGCCAGCACGATCGTGCGGCCGGGGAAGCTGACCGACGATGCAGGCACCGGACGGGTGCACATCGCCGAATCGACCGGCCGCGGCGAGATCCCGCGTGCCGATGTGGCGGCGGTGCTGCTGGCGGTGCTCGACCACCCGGACACCGCGGGGCGCACCTTCGAGCTGATCGCCGGGGACACCCCGATCAGCGCGCTGTTCTAGTCCTCGGTCCCTAGTCTTCGTCGAGCTGCGCGGCGACATCGTCGGGGATGTCGACGTTGGTGTAGACATCCTGCACGTCGTCGCTGTCCTCGAGGGCGTCGACCAGCTTGAGCACCTTGCGCGCGGCGTCCAGATCGACCTGGACGCTCACCGAGGGCTGGAAGCTGGCCTCGGCCGAGTCGTAGTCGATTCCGGCATCCTGCAGGGCGGTCCGCACAGCCACCAGGTCGGTGGGTTCGGAGATGACCTGGAAGCTGTCCCCGAGATCGTTGATCTCCTCGGCGCCGGCCTCCAGAACGGCGGCCAGGACGTCGTCCTCGGAGAGGCCGTTCTTCTCCAGCGTGACGATGCCCTTGCGGGAGAACAGATAGGACACCGAACCCGGGTCGGCCATGTTGCCGCCATTGCGGGTCATGGCGACCCGGACCTCGCCGGCCGCACGGTTCTTGTTGTCGGTCAGGCACTCGACCAGCACGGCGACACCGTTGGGCCCGTAGCCCTCGTAGGTGATGGTCTGCCAGTCGGCGCCGCCGGCCTCTTCACCGGCGCCGCGCTTGCGCGCCCGCTCGATGTTGTCGTTGGGGACGGAGTTCTTCTTGGCCTTCTGGATGGCGTCATACAGCGTGGGATTGCCGCCGGGGTCGCCGCCGCCGGTGCGGGCGGCGACCTCGATGTTCTTGATCAGCTTGGCGAAGTTCTTGCCACGGCGGGCGTCGATGATCGCCTTCTTGTGCTTGGTGGTGGCCCACTTGGAATGGCCGCTCATGCAGGTACGCCCTCTTTCTGGTGAAACGTCAGTTGACCAGTCTACGGGCACCGACGGCGTGGACCGGCGCGGCGTGGCGCCGTCCGGGCGAGCGCACCGTCCGATGAACAAGTGTTAACTGAGCCACAGTCACTTCCCTGGTTAACTTACTCCAAAGTAAGGTTGGTCCATGACCTTCTCCCTGGAGTTGTCCTCCGACTTGCTCGACGTGCAGAAGTGGGTTCACGAGTTCGCCGCCGATGTCGTGCGGCCCGCCGCCCCCGAGTGGGACGAGCGCGAGGAGACTCCGTGGCCGATCATCAAGGAGGCCGCCAAGATCGGTCTCTATTCCATGGAGTTCTTCGCCGAGCAGGCCGCCGAGCCCTCCGGTCTGGGCATGATCGTGGCCTTCGAGGAGATGTTCTGGGGTGACGCCGGTATCGCGCTGTCCATCCTGGGCACCGGCCTGGCCGCGGCATCGCTGGCCGGCGGCGGCACCCCCGAGCAGATCGGCGAGTGGCTGCCGCAGATGTTCGGCAGCGTCGAGGACCCGAAGGTCGCCGCGTTCTGTTCCTCCGAGCCCGGTGCCGGGTCCGATGTGGGCTCGATCCTGACCAAGGCCCGTTACGACGAGGCCACCGACGAGTGGGTGCTCAACGGCACCAAGACGTGGGCGACCAACGGTGGCATCGCCGAGGTCCACATCGTGGTCGCCTCGGTGTATCCCGAACTCGGCAGCCGCGGGCAGGCGTCGTTCATCATCCCGCCCAACACCCCCGGCTTCAGCCAGGGCCAGAAGTTCCTCAAGCACGGCATCCGCGCCTCGCACACCGCCGAGGTGGTCCTGGAGGACGTGCGCATCCCCGGGAATCTGATCCTGGGCGGCAAGGAGAAGTTCGACGAGCGCATCGCCAGGGTGCGCGAGGGCAAGCGGACCAACGGTCAGGCCGCGATGGCCACCTTCGAGCGGACCCGGCCCACCGTCGGTGCGATGGCGGTCGGGGTGGCTCGCGCCGCCTACGAGTACGCCCTCGACTACGCGTGCGAGCGTGAGCAATTCGGCCGCAAGATCGGCGAATTCCAGGGTGTGGCATTCAAACTGGCCGATATGAAGGCCCGCATCGACGCGGCCCGTCTGCTGGTCTACCGGGCCGGCTGGATGGCCCGCAATGGCAAGGCGTTCGAGTCCGCGGAGGGTTCGATGGCCAAGCTGGTCGCCAGCGAGACCGCCACCTATGTGACCGACGAGGCCATCCAGATCCTGGGCGGTAACGGATACACCCGCGAGTACCCGGTCGAGCGGATGCACCGCGACGCCAAGATCTTCACGATCTTCGAGGGCACCAGCGAGATCCAGCGTCTGGTGATGGCCCGCACCCTGACCGGGCTGGCCATCCGCTAGTCAGCGCAGCGAGTCGACGAACATCGCATGCACCCGGCGGTCGCCGGTCACCTCGGGATGGAATGACGTCGCGAGCACTTTGCCCTGGCGCACCGCCACCGGATGGCCCGCGGCGGTGGCCAGTACCTCGACCCCGGGTCCGACGCGCTCAACCCACGGTGCGCGGATGAAGACGGCGTGCACGTCGGAATCCAGCCCGGCGAACGGGATGGACTCTTCAAAGGAATCGACCTGGCGCCCGAAGGCGTTGCGGCGCACCGTGATATCGATGCCGTGCAGCGCCAGTGCCTCACGGCCGGGCACCCCGGCGTCGAGGATCTCGGTGGCCAGCAGGATCATCCCTGCACACGATCCATAGGCGGGCATCCCGTCGGCAAGGCGGGCCCGCAACGGTTCGAGCAGTTCGAACTCACGCAGCAGGTGACTCATCGCGGTGGACTCGCCACCCGGGATGACCAATGCGTCCACCGAATCCAATTCGGTCAGCCGGCGCACCGTACAGGCCTGCGCGCCGGCCTCGGTGAGCGCCGCGAGGTGTTCGCGGGTGTCACCCTGCAGCGCGAGAACCCCGACCCGCACCGTCACTTCGCGGCCGGGACGAAATCGCGCTGATAGCGGGTCAGTCCCTCCTGCATCACCGAGGCAACCATCTCGCCGTACTGGTTGAACAGCTTGCCCTCGGTCAGCGCACGCCCACCGCAGGCCGAGGGTGAGGACTGGTCGTAGAGCAGCCACTCGTCGGCGCGGAACGGGCGCATGAACCACATCGCGTGGTCCAGCGAGGCGATCATCAGGTGTTTGCGCTCGTCGGGATGGTTCACCTGCGCCGAACCCAGCAGGGTCAGGTCCGACAGGTAGGCCAGCGCACAGATGTGCAGCACCGGATCGTCGGGCAGCGGGTCACGGTGGCGGAACCACACCTGCTGTTGAGATGCCTTGCCCGGCAACAGATTGGTTTGATCGCGCGGCACGATGCGGACATCCCACTCGTCGAACTGCCGGAAGCTGGCATCGTCGAAGACCCGGCTGACCGACTTGAAGTCGGGGATATCGTCCGGCGGCGGGGCCGTCGGCATGACGTCCTGATGCTCGATACCGCTCTGATCGGTCTGGAACGATGCCGACATCGAGAAGATGGTCTCGCCGTGCTGGATCGCCGAAACCCGGCGGGTGCAGAACGAACCGCCGTCACGAAGCCGTTCGACGCTGTACACCGTCGGCGACCGTGCGTCACCGCCCTTCAGGAAATACCCGTGCAGAGAGTGCACCTGGAATTTCGGGTCGACGGTCCGGACCGCTGACACCAGCGACTGGCCCGCCACGTGACCACCGAATGTGCGTTGCAGGAAACCCGATTCGGGGCTGAACACACCCCCGCGATAGATGTTGACCTCGATCTGTTCCAGGTCGAGGATCTCTTCGATCGCCACTATCGTCCGCTCTTCGCGCAAGCGCTCATCACCGGCTACCAGCCGCGTTCGGCGAGCCGATGCGGTGCCGGGATGTCGTCGACGTTGATACCGACCATGGCCTCCCCCAGCCCGCGCGAGACCTTGGCCAGCACGTCGGGATCGTCGTAGAAGGTGGTGGCCTTGACGATCGCCGCGGCGCGCGCGGCCGGATCACCGGACTTGAAGATGCCCGACCCGACGAAGACGCCCTCGGCGCCGAGCTGCATCATCATCGCCGCATCAGCCGGTGTCGCGATGCCACCGGCGGTGAAGAGCGTGACCGGCAACTTGCCCGCCTTGGCCACCTCGACCACCAGGTCGTAGGGCGCCTGCAATTCCTTGGCGGCGACGAACAACTCGTCCTCGCTCAGGGAGGTGAGGCGGCGGATCTCGCCACCGATCTTGCGCATGTGGGTGGTGGCATTGGAGACGTCACCGGTTCCGGCCTCGCCCTTGGAGCGGATCATCGCCGCGCCCTCGGTGATCCGGCGCAGCGCCTCGCCGAGGTTGGTCGCCCCACACACGAACGGAACGGTGAACCGCCACTTGTCGATGTGGTTGGTGTAATCGGCCGGGGTCAGCACCTCGGACTCGTCGATGTAGTCGACACCGAGGCTCTGCAGAATCTGCGCCTCGACGAAATGGCCGATCCGCACCTTGGCCATCACCGGGATGGTGACCGCGTCGATGATGCCCTCGATCATGTCCGGGTCGCTCATCCGCGAGACACCACCCTGGGCGCGGATGTCGGCGGGCACCCGCTCCAGGGCCATCACCGCGACGGCGCCCGCGGCTTCGGCGATACGCGCCTGCTCGGGGGTGACGACATCCATGATGACGCCGCCCTTGAGCATCTCGGCCATCCCGCGCTTCACCCGCGCGGTACCGGTCTGGCTGCCCTGCTCGCCGAATTCCATCGCAATCTCCTCCACTCAGGTACCGATCCAGTCTAAAGGTGGCACCAAAACAATTGAATCCGCAGCCTCAGCGAATGATCTGAGGCTGCGTTCCCGGTCCCGCTCCCCGTACATCGGCGAGCTCACCGGCCCTGGCCAGCAACGCGCCGAGCTGTCGGGGGTAGACGGTTTCTCCGTTGGCGTCCAGCTCGGCGATCATTGTCGCATCGCACCAGCGATGGCCTTGAATGTAGCGGCGCTCCAGCTCGTTGTGACCGGCGCTGGACGGGTCGAAGCGCCGAGTGCGGTGCACGAAGAAATGTTCCTCGCTGCGCATCACCGACCCGTTGAAATCGATGAGCGCATCCCGACGCCAGACCGGTCCGACCAGTTCCGCCGCCGGCACCCGCAGGCCGGTCTCCTCGAACAGCTCTCGCGCCGCGGCATCAGCAAGCTCCTCACCCGGCTCCACCGCCCCGCCGACGGTGAACCACCAGCGTCGGCTGCCGTCGCCGGCGGGGTCCGAACCGCGGAACAGCAATACCTGGCCGTCCTCGTCGAGCAGGACGATCCGGGCCGACACCCGTTGGGCGGCACCGTGGCGCGCGGCCAGGCCCGCGCGCTCGGCGATCTCGAAATATGTGGGCAGCGCGGCGGTGCCGCCGAGATGCAGCAGCCGCACCATGGGGCGTTCGCGCAGTGCCAGTGTGTCGCGCACCGCATCGTTGTGGAAGCGGCGGGCCAGCAGGACCCGCGCCTCGGCATCGGCCAGTTCGGCGACCAAGGCCGCGGGCAGGACCGCCGGGTCCACCAATGTCAGCGCTGCCGAGAGCGCGTTCTCGGCGACCTCCCGGGACGGGCGGTCGGCGCGTTCGGCCGCATCGGCAAGGGCTGCCAGCCGCTGCGCCTGCGGACCGTGCCCGTAGGCGTCGATGGCGACCGCCCGCGCCACCACGGCACGGCGGGCCAGCGCCGCATCCAGGGCCTGCCAGGACAGGTCGTAGCGAACGTGCAGCCGGTCGAGTCTGTTGGCGGTCAGATACGCCCAGCTGCCGGTGAGCAGTATGGCCGCACCCAGCACCACCAGCAGCACCACCAGCCAGATCATCATGCGGTGCTCCGGCCCGCCGTGCCTGCGACCTGAACCTTGTTACCGGAACCGCTCACCGTCTCGTACACGCGCATGATCTCGCCGGCCACCACCGACCAGTCGTAGCGGCGCACGGCCGCGCCGGCGGCGACGACGTAACCGTGCCGGGCCTCGTCGTCGCTGAGCACCTCGATCAGGCCGTCGGCCAGTGCATCGGCGTCATCGACGGGCACCAACCGTCCGGCGGCGCCACCTTCGAGCACGCGGTGGAAGGCGTCCAGATCGCTGGCGACCACCGCGGTGCCTGCCGCCATCGCCTCGACAAGGACGATGCCGAAGCTCTCACCGCCGGTATTGGGTGCGCAGTACACGTCGGCGCTGCGCAGCGCCGACGCCTTCGTCGCATCGTCCACCGCGCCGAGGAAACGCAGATTACCCGCGTATTCGCCGGCGCGCTCGGACAATTCGGCCTCGTCACCACGACCGACGATCAACACCTCGATATCGGGGAACCGCTCGACGAGCCGCGGCAATGCCCCCAACAGCACGGCCATCCCCTTCCGTGGCTCGTCGAAGCGACCGAGAAACAGGACGGCGCGCCCCGGCCGTGGATAACCGTCCAGCATCGGCGCGTCGGCGAACTCGGCGACGTTGAGCCCGTTGGGAATCTCCACCGCATCCGAGCCGAGGGCCTCCATCTGCCAGCGCCTGGCCAGATCGGATACCGCGATGCGGCCGACGATCTTCTCGTTCAACGGGCGCAGCATGCCCTGAAAGACACTGAGCGTCAACGATTTGGTGGTCGAGGTGTGGAAGGTGGCCACGATCGGCCCCTCGGCGACCATCAAGGCGAGCATCGAGACGCTCGGGGCGTTCGGTTCGTGCAGGTGCAGCACGTCGAACCGGCCGTCGATGAGCCACCGTTTGACCTTGCGATGAGTGGCCGGGCCGAACCGCAGGCGCGCCACCGACCCGTTGTACGGGATCGGGACGGCCCGGCCACCGGACACGACGTAATCGGGCAGGGTGACATGCGGGGAGGCCGGAGCGAGCACACTGACCTCGTGCCCCTGGGCGCGGAAGACTTCGGCCAACTGCAACACGTGCGCCTGGACGCCACCGTGTACGTCGAACGAGTACGGGCACACCATCCCGATGCGCATGCGCTCCCCTAGTGTCCTTCGAGGCGAGCGCGGCGTTCGGCCGACAGATCGGCGAGCCACTGCGGCTGCAGCATGTGCCAATCAGCGGGATGCTCGGCGATACCGGACTGGAAGTGACGGGCCAATTCCTGGGTGATGGCACCGATATCGCCGGACGAGGTGTTCAGCGGGGCGTGAATCCGCAGTCCCCAACCGTCGTTCTCGAACCAGGTGTGCACCGGCAGCAGGGCGGCCCCGGTCTCACACGCCAATCTGGCAGGCCCACCCGGCAGCCGGGTCGCCTCACCGAAGAACTCGACCTGCACCCCGGACCGGGTCAAGTCGCGGTCCGACATCAGGCACACCAGGCCGTTGTCACGCAACCGGTCGGCCAAGACCTCGGCGGGCGGACGCGCGCCACCGGTCAGCGGGAGCACCTCGAAGCCCAGGCTTTCCCGGTAGTCGACGAAACGCTGGTACAGCGACTCGGGTTTCAGACGCTCGGCAACGGTGGCGAATCTGCCGTAGGTGTTGGTCAACCACACCCCGGCGATATCCCAGTTACCGCTGTGCGGAAGGGCCAGGACCACTCCGCGGCCGGCCTGCAGCGCCGTCTCGACGTGGTGATGACCCGCTACGCGATCCTGTACCCGCGCAGCCACCGCGACATGATCCATCGACGGCAACCGGAATGCCTCGCGCCAGTACCGACCGTAGGAGGCCAATGAGGCGCGCACCAGGGAGTCGGGCACCTGCGCGGGCGGCACACCGATGACACGCGCCAAGTTCTTGCGCAACTGGGCCGGTCCACCGCCGCGCGCGGCGTACAGCGCACCGGCATCGAACATGTTGCGGGCGGCGAACTCCGGCATGGCGCGCACCAGCTGCCAACCGGCCGCGTATCCCAGGTCCGACAGCTGACCCCCGAGGGGCACCCGGAAGCCGCGGACATTCGGCAGTCCCGCCGATGGCGTGCTCACTGACCGTCCTCGGCGGGTTTCGCCGGCAGGGGCTCCATGGCGCCCGGCGAGGTGCGCACGGCATGCAACCGCTGCGCCACCGTCACGAGGCTGGCCGCGGCGAGCAACCACATGGCGATGTCGAGCAACACCGGCAACCCGAAGAGCCCGGCGAACCCGGCGCCCATCAGCACGATGACCAGCCGTTCGGGGCGCTCGATGATGCCACCGTCACCGCGCAGCCCACTGGCCTCGGCGCGGGCCTTGATATAGGAGATGACCTGAGAGGTGACCAAGCAGATCAGACCGGCCACCACCAGGGCGGTGTCATGGGCGCCGAAGGCCGCCCACCACACCAGTCCGCCGAATATCGCACCGTCGCTGAGCCGGTCGCAGGTCGCGTCCAGCACGGCGCCGAATCGCGTTCCGCCACCGCGCTCTCGGGCCATCGCCCCGTCGAGCATGTCGGCCAGCACGAAGAAGAAGACCGCCACCGAGCCCCACCACAGCTGCCCCATCGGGTACAGCGTGAGTGCCGCCACGATGGAGCCGGCGGTACCCAGGATGGTGATGCTGTCCGGGGTGAGGCCGGTGCGCAGAGCCGCCCTGGCCACCGGTCCCGAAATCTTGGTGTAGGCAGCCCGGGTCATCAGGTAGAAGTTGCTCATGGCCCGGACTGCTCCGCCTGCCTGGCCCACTCGTCGGCCAGTAGGGTGCGTGTCTCGCTCAGCAGCTGCGGGATCACCTTCGACCCGCCGATGATGGTGATGAAATTCGCGTCACCGCCCCAGCGGGGCACGACGTGCATGTGCAGGTGTTCGGCCAGCGATCCGCCCGCCGACGTGCCGAGGTTCAGCCCGACGTTGAACCCGTGCGGGCGCGATACCGCCTTGATCACCCGAATAGCTTTCTGGGTGAAGGCCATCAGCTCGGCGGTCTCCTCGGTGCTCAGATCCTCCAACTCGGACACCCGCCGATACGGCACCACCATCAGATGGCCGGGGTTGTACGGGTACAGGTTCAGCAC
The DNA here is from genome assembly GCF_036946495.1 of Mycolicibacterium neoaurum. NCBI lineage: Bacteria > Bacillati > Actinomycetota > Actinomycetes > Mycobacteriales > Mycobacteriaceae > Mycobacterium > Mycolicibacterium neoaurum. The sequence goes on along the minus strand of NZ_JAQIIX010000002.1, from coordinate 4,102,653 downwards.
CGCATACACCAGTTCACCGCGGGCCACCATCAAGCCGTCCTCGTCCGACATCCCTGGGATGTCGGTGAACGGTTCCTTCGACAGCGCCGAACCGGAACCCTTCTTCATCGGCGACTCGGCGATGTAACTCATCCGGTGCGGTGTCCACAGCCGCTGCAGATGGTCCGGGTCACCGACGCCGGTGTCGATGATCGCGTCGTTGCCGTCGGTGGCTTCTGTCATGTCGGCACCGACAGCAGATCCGCGGTGGGAGTGGCATTCTCGCGGCGGGCGATCCAGTCCACGATCGCGTCGACGGCGGCGGCGCGCGGAATCCCGTTGACCTGGGTGCGGTCACCGAATCGGAAGCTGACCGCGCCGGCGTCGACGTCCTTGTCACCGGCGAGGAGCATGAACGGCACGCGCTGGTTGGTGTGGTTGACGATCTTCTTGGCCATCCGGTCGTCGCTGCCGTCCACCTCCACCCGCACACCGCGGGAACGCAGTTGCGCGGCAACATCTTCCAGGTATGGAAGATGTGCGTCAGCGACGGGCACGCCGACCACCTGCACGGGCGCGAGCCACGCCGGGAACGCGCCGGCGTAATGCTCGGTGAGCACTCCGAAGAACCGCTCGATGGAACCGAATAGCGCGCGGTGGATCAGCACGGGGCGCTGCCGGCTGCCGTCCGGGGCGGTGTACTCCAACTCGAACCGGTCGGGCATGTTGAAATCGAGCTGGATGGTCGACATCTGCCAGTTACGGCCCAGCGCATCCTTGACCTGCACCGAGATCTTGGGACCGTAGAAGGCCGCGCCTCCGGGATCGGGCACCAGGTCCAGTCCGGAGGTCTCGGCGACCTCACGCAGCGTGGCGGTAGCCTCCTCCCACAGCTCGTCCGAGCCCACCGACTTCTCCGGGTCCCTGGTCGAGAGCTCCAGGTAGAAGTCATCGAGGCCGTAGTCGGACAGCAGGTCCAGGACGAACTGCAGCAGCGAGGTCAGCTCGTCGCGCATCTGCTCGCGGGTGGTGTAGATGTGCGCATCATCCTGGGTCATGCCGCGCACCCGGGTCAGGCCGTGCACCACGCCGGACTTCTCGTACCGGTACACCGAACCGAACTCGAAGAGCCGCAACGGAAGTTCGCGGTAGGAACGTCCGCGGGACCGGTAGATCAGGTGGTGCATGGGGCAGTTCATCGGCTTGAGGTAGTAGTCCTGGCCGGGCTTGCGGACCGTGCCGTCCTCGTTGTATTCGGCGTCGATCTGCATCGGCGGGAACATGCCGTCGGCGTACCACTCCAGGTGCCCCGAGGTGATGTACAGGTTTTCCTTGGTGATGTGCGGGGTGTTGACGAACTGGTAGCCGGCCTGCTCGTGCTTGCGCCGCGAGTAGTCCTCCAGTTCTTTGCGGATGATGCCGCCCTTGGGGTGGAAGACCGGCAGACCCGAGCCGAGCTCGTCGGGGAAGCTGAACAGGTCCAGCTCGACGCCGAGCTTGCGGTGATCGCGACGCTGGGCCTCCTCGATCAGTTCGAGATGCTTGTCGAGGGCTTCCTGGGATTCCCATGCGGTCCCGTACACCCGCTGCAGGCTTGCGTTGGCCTGATTGCCACGCCAGTAGGCAGCGCTGCTGCGGGTCAGTTTGAACGCCGGGATGTAGCGGGTGGTGGGGATGTGCGGGCCGCGGCACAGGTCGCCCCAGATGCGTTCCTTGGTGCGCGGATTCAGATTGTCGTAGGCGGTCAACTCATCGCCGCCGACCTCCATCACCTCCGGGTCGTCGGCACCGGATTTGTCGTCGACCAGTTCGAGCTTGTAGGGCTCGCCGGAAAGCTCTTCGCGCGCCTGCTCTTTGGACTCGTAGACGCGTCGCGAGAACAGCTGACCGTCCTTGATGATCTTGGCCATTCGCTTCTCCAGCTTGGCCAGGTCCTCGGGGGTGAACGGTTCGGCGACGTCGAAGTCGTAGTAGAAGCCGTCGGTGATGGGCGGGCCGATGCCGAGCTTGGCCTGCGGGAACAGCTCCTGCACCGCCTGCGCCAGCACGTGGGCGCACGAGTGTCGGATGACGCTGCGGCCGTCCTCGGTGTCGGCGGCCACCGGCTCGACGTCCACGTCGGTATCCGGGGTCCAGCTCAGGTCGCGCAGCCGGCCGTCGGCATCGCGGACGACCACGACGGCATCGGGGGCGCCGCGCTCGGGCAGTCCCGCCTCGCGCACCGCCGCCCCGGCGGTAGTCCCGGCAGCAACCCGGATCGGGGCTGCGGGGGCTTTACTGGCGGCGGCGGTCATCGGTGGATCTCCTCATCGGCTCAAGTGAATCGCGACCATGCTATCGGGGTTGTGCCAGCGCAATGCCTACGACCCGATGCCGATCGGGCTCTTCAGCCAGGACCAATCGATTCCGACCCAGCCCGCGACCAGCGCGACGGCGCCGAACAGCCATAGCGTTGCGATGACGAAGGCTGCCGTCACCAGCGCACTGAGCGCCTTGACCGCGATGTGCTGCCTGCCGAACCAGTCCATCGCCTTGTCGTAGCGGGCTCGCACCCACTGCAGGACGACCTGCGCGGCGCGGAACTCCGTGGCCAGGATGCCCAGCCCGAGGAACACGATGGCCCACCCGGGGCCCGGGTACGGGATGGCGATGATGCCGACGATCAGTACCAGGGTGCCGACCACGCCGACGACCGTCCGATAGACCAGGTCGGCGACCGGCCGGTCACGCAACTTATCGCGCCACCGCGCCCAGGCCCGCTTGTCGTGCTTACCGGTGTCGGTCACGGCTGCCCCGGCTTGAGTCGCACGAAGAGCGCGTCGGCCTCGGTGAGCACCTCGTCACCGTCGAGCAGCCGGCCGCTGACGAAGATCTTGCGTCCCTCGATGCGGTCGATACCGGCCTCGACCTGCAGTTCGCGACCGATGGGAACGATCTTGCGGTAGTCGATGCCCAGATGCGCGGTGCGCTGGTAGAGGCTCTTGGTGAGCTTGGCGGTGGTGAACCCGAGCAGCGAGTCGAACAGCAGTCCGAGCACCCCGCCGTGCACGGCACTGTTGCGGCCCAGGTGGTAGCGACGGAACACCACGGTACCGGTCACCCGCTCGTCGACGACGCGCAGATCCATCGGGACCGACATGATGTTGCCCCGGTTGGGCAGGTCGAGCCTGCGTCCAGACGGGGAGTGCCATTCGTCGGCCTCGTAGGGCGCCAGCAACGCCGAGACCTTCTCGACCAGATCGGCCGCCTCGCTGATCACCTCGTCGGGTGCGTCGGCCGCCCGGGCGTGGTCCTGCAGGGTGCGGACCGCCTCGACGAAACGTCCGTAGTCGGGGCCCCCCTTTTCGGTCGGCTCGGGCGGGTTGAACCCGCCGCCGGGGTGCGCGGTGCCGGTGCTCACGGCTGTCACGTTATTGCACGGCCGCGCCGCCGCAGCGCACGCGCCTGCGATAGTGGCAGGGATGGATCTGACCTATGCCGAGGTGGGTGCGACCAAGGGCCCGCTGCCCGCCGGTTATCAGCACGTCCGGGTTGCCGCGGTGATCGGGCACGGGCGCGCGCGCTTCGAGGAGGCCGCCGACGCCGTCCTGCACTGGGGCATGCAGCGCGGCGCGGGGGTGCTGGTGCATGCCGACGCCGAGTCCGCCGCTGTGGGGGTCGAGGTGACCGTGGGCTTCTGGCCGCTGCGGGCACCGTGCCGGGTGGTCTATCTGCTCGACGAGCCGGACCGGCGCGGTTTCGCCTACGGGACGTTGCCGGGTCACCCGGAGACCGGCGAGGAACTGTTCGCGGTGCGCTACGACCCCACCGACGGCTCGGTGCAGGCCGAGGTGACGGCCTTCGCCAGGCACGCGACGTGGTGGAGCAAGCTGGGCGGTCCGGTGACCCGGTTGGCCCAGCGGCTGATCACGCGCCGCTATCTGAGCGCGGTGTAGCCGCCGTTCAGTTCCCGCCGGTCAGTGCCCAGGCCCGTTCGGCCAACCCGCGGTAGCGGGTGCGGAACAGGTCGGTGCCCGCGCGGGCGTCGGCGGCGTTACCGTCCAGACCGCGTCGCCACACCCCCGCCACGATCGCGGCCAACCGGAACATCGAGAAGATGACGAAGATCGGCAGATCCTGCGGGATCTCGCGGCCGGCGTGGCGGCAGTAGTCGGCGACGAAGGCGGCTTCGTCCGGGATCCCGGTGCCGGTCAGATCCTCCCCTGCGACCCCCATCAGCGGATCGCTGTCCCCGGGCAGGTGATAGGTCATCGCCGCGTAGCCCAGATCGGCCAGCGGATGGCCGATGGTGGACAGCTCCCAGTCCAGCACGGCCACGATGCGTGGCTCTGTGGGGTGTAACAGCACGTTTCCCAGCCGGTAGTCACCGTGGGCGATACAGGACTCGTCGGTGGCCGGCAGATGCGCGGGCAGCCACGCGGCCAGTCGGTCCATCTCGGCGCACTCCTCGACCTTGACGGTCTGCCACGTCGTGGTCCACAGCGCCACCTGGCGCGCCAGATACCCGTCCGGGCGCCCGAAGTCGGGCAGCCCGACCGAGCGCCAGTCCACGGTGTGCAGGGCGGCCAGCACCCTGGCCAGGTCCTGGTACACCGCCGAGCGTTCGGCAGGTGTGCCCTCGCGCAGCACCCGGTCGGCGAAGATCCGGCCCGGCACGTGGTCCATCACGAAGAACGGGGTGCCCAGCACCGAGTCGTCGGTGCACAACACCCGCATCCGGGGTACCGGCACCGGGCTGTCGGCCAGCGCGGACATCACCCGGTACTCGCGTGCCACATCATGCGCCTTGGGCAGCAGCACCCCCGGCGGCTTCTTGCGCAGAACGAATTCGCCTGTGGCACTACGGATATGAAAGGTGGGATTGCTCTGACCGCCCTGGAACTGGCGGATCTGAAGCGGACCGTCGATACCGTGCCCACCCAGAAATCCGGCCAGCGCGTGCTCGTCGAATCGATGCTGGGGCAGGACGTCGACGAGTTCGGGCACACCAGGCATCTCGGCAGCGTCTCATATCCGTTCACCGGGCCGACGCGCATTGAGCGCGCGCGGTACGCCCGTGACTGCAAGACTTCGATCATGACCGATGTCGCCGCCTCCGCGCCCGCCTATGAACCCAGCCGCACCGGACTGTCGGCCGACGCGCTGCGACGGGGCATCATCGACCACATCCGCTACTCGATCGGCCGCCCGGCCGCGGCCCTGCGTCCCGAGCACTACTACCGGGCGCTGGCGCTGGCGGTGCGGGACCGGATGCAGGACAACCGGGTCGCCTCCACCCAGACATCGCTGGACCTGGGCAGCAAGCTCACCTGTTACCTGTCCGCGGAGTTCTTGATGGGCCCCCAACTGGGTGCCAACCTGCTCAACCTCGGCATCGAGAACGCCGCGCGCACCGCGCTGGCCGAGCTCGGCCAGGACCTCGAGGAGGTGCTGGACTGCGAGGAGGAGCCAGGGTTGGGCAACGGCGGTCTCGGCCGACTGGCCGCCTGCTATCTGGACTCGCTGGCCACCCTGGAGCGGCCCGCCATCGGCTACGGGATCCGCTACGAGTTCGGCATCTTCGACCAGGAGCTGCAGGACGGGTGGCAGGTCGAGAAGACCGACAACTGGTTGCTCAACGGGAATCCCTGGGAGATCGCCAAACCCGATGTGCACTACCCGGTGCTGTGGGGCGGGCACACCGAGCGCTATCACGACGACGCCGGGGTGCTGCGCGCCCGCTGGATCCCCCAGCGCGTCATCCAGGGCGTCGCCTATGACACCCCGATCCAGGGCTACGGCGTCAAGACCTGCAATGTGCTCACCTTGTGGAGCGCGCGGGCGGTGCAATCCTTTGCCCTGGAGGCGTTCAACACCGGCGACTATTACAAGGCCGTCGAGGAGGAGGTCACCTCCGAAACCGTCACCAAGGTGCTCTACCCCAATGACGAGCCCGAGGTGGGCAAGCGGCTGCGCCTGCTGCAGCAGTTCTTCTTCGTCTCCTGCTCGCTGCAGCACGTCCTGCACATCGTCGACGATCTGGCCGATCTGTCCATCTACGAACTGGCCGACAAGTTCGCCATCCAGCTCAACGACACACACCCCTCGATCGGTGTCGCCGAATTGATGCGCCTGTTGGTCGACGAGCGCCGCCTGGACTGGAACACGGCGTGGGCGATCACGGTGGCCACCTTCGGGTACACCAACCACACGCTGCTGCCGGAGGCGTTGGAGAAGTGGCCGCTGGGCATCTTCGGGGAGAGCCTGCCGCGCCACCTGGAGATCATCTACGAGATCAACAGCCGGTTCCTCGACGAGGTCCGGGCGCGCTTCCCCGGTGACGAGGACCGGGTGCGGCGGATGTCGCTGATCGACGAGGACGGAGCCAAGTCGGTGCGGATGGCGCATCTGGCGACCGTGGGCAGCCATGCCATCAACGGGGTTGCCGCCCTGCACAGCGAGCTGCTCAAGGACAGCGTCCTCAAAGATTTCTACGAGATGTGGCCGGAGCGGTTCTCCAACAAGACCAACGGGGTGACCCCGCGCCGGTTCGTCGCGCTGTCCAATCCCGGGCTGCGGCAGCTGTTCGACCGCACCGTCGGCGACGGCTGGCTGACCCACCTGGACCGGTTGCGTGGGCTGGAGGCCTTCATCGACGATGACGGTTTCCGCGCCGAATGGCGTGATGTCAAGCGCGCGAACAAGTCCCGCCTGGCCGACTTCGTCTACGCCGAGACCGGTGTCGAGCTCGATCCGACCTGGTTGTTCGACATCCAGGTCAAGCGCATCCACGAGTACAAGCGTCAGCACCTCAACGTGCTCAACATCGTCACCCAGTATCTGCGCATCAAGAACAATCCCGGCATCGACATGGCGCCGCGGGCCTACATCTTCGGCGGCAAGGCCGCGCCCGGGTACTTCCTGGCAAAGCGGATCATCAAGCTCATCACCGCCGTCGGCGACATGATCAACTTCGATCCCGAGGTCAATCGGTACATGAAGGTGGTCTTCCTGCCGAACTTCAACGTGCAGAACGCCCACCTGATCTATCCGGCCGCCAACCTCTCCGAGCAGATCTCCACCGCGGGCAAGGAGGCCTCGGGAACCGGCAACATGAAATTCATGATGAACGGCGCGTTGACCATCGGCACGCTCGACGGTGCCAACGTCGAGATCCGCGCCGAGGCCGGTCCGGAGAACTTCTTCCTGTTCGGGCTCACCGTGGACGAGGTCGAGGAGCTCAAACGCAGCGGTTACCGGCCATCGTCGTATATCGCCGCGGACCCGGAGCTGCGGGCCGTCCTCGATCTGATTGCCGGCGGCCACTTCTCGCACGGGGACACCGAGGTGTTCCGGCCGCTGATCGAAAACCTCACCCACCACGATCCGTTCTTGGTGCTGGCCGACTACGCCTCGTATGTGGCGTGCCAGGACCGGGTCAGCGCCGCATGGCAGGACCGTGACGCCTGGTCGCGGATGTCGATCCTCAACTCCGCCCGCAGCGGAAAATTCTCCTCCGACCGGGCCATCGCTGAATACTGCGATGACATCTGGGGGGTGCACGCCGTCACGGTGACGAACGGAAAATGACGCGGGTGTTTATATCGCGCCAGTCGTGGTAGGCCTGGAACATGACGGCATCCGCATCCCTGACCGAGGACGAAGTCACCGCGCTGGACGCGTATTGGCGGGCGGCGAATTATCTGTCCGTCGGCCAGATCTATCTGCTGGACAATCCGCTGCTACGCGAGGACCTGGCACCCGAGCACGTCAAGCCGCGGCTACTGGGACACTGGGGTACCACGCCGGGTCTGAACCTGCTGTACGCGCACCTGAATCGGGTGATCCGGCAGCGTGACGCCGACGTCATCTACATCACCGGCCCCGGGCACGGCGGCCCGGGACTGGTGGCCAACGCCTACCTGGAGGGCACCTATTCGGAGGTGTACACCGGCATCGGTGAGAACGTCGAGGGTCTGCGGAAGCTGTTTCGGCAGTTCTCCTTTCCCGGCGGTATCCCCAGCCACGTCGCCGCCGAGACGCCGGGTTCCATCCACGAGGGCGGTGAGCTCGGCTACGCACTGGTGCATGCGTTCGGCGCAGCCTTCGACAACCCCGACCTGGTCGTCGCCGCCGTGGTCGGAGACGGTGAGGCCGAGACCGGGCCGTTGGCCACCAGCTGGCATTCCAACAAGTTCCTCGACCCGGTCCGGGACGGCGCGGTGTTGCCGATCCTGCATCTCAACGGCTACAAGATCGCCAACCCGACGGTGCTCGCCCGCATCCCGGACGAGGAACTCGACGCGCTGATGCGTGGCTACGGCTATATCCCGATCACCGTCGCCGGCGACGATCCCGCCGATGTGCACCGTCAGCTGGCGGCCGCACTCGATGATGCGTTCGACCAGATCGCGGCCATCCAACGGGCGGCACGCGAAGATGGTCAGACCGGCCGTCCACTCTGGCCGATGATCATCCTGCGGACCCCGAAGGGCTGGACCGGGCCCCACGAGGTGGACGGCAAGAAGGTCGAGGGCACGTGGCGTTCGCATCAGGTGCCGTTGTCGGAAACGCGGACCAACGCAGCACACCTGGAGGCGCTGCGGGACTGGATGCGCAGTTATCGGCCCGAGGAGTTGTTCGACGAATCCGGTGCACTGCGCCCCGAGCTGCGTGCCCTGGCCCCGGTCGGTGACCGGCGGATGAGCGCCAACCCGCACGCCAACGGCGGTGTGCTCCTGCGTGAGCTGGACCTACCGCCGATTGCGCACTACGCCGTGGACGTACCCAACCCAGCCGCCGCCACCGGCGAGGCGACCCGGGTGCTGGGTACGTTCTTACGCGATGTGATCGCCGCCAATCCCGACAACTTCCGCCTGATGGGACCCGACGAGACCGCGTCGAACCGACTGTCGGCGGTGTTGGAAGAGACCGACAAGGTCTGGGAGGCAGAGCAATCCGCCGACGACGAGCATCTGGCGCCCGATGGCCGCGTCATGGAGGTGCTGTCCGAACACATGTGCCAGGGTTGGCTGGAGGGCTATCTGCTGACCGGACGGCACGGCTTCTTCAGCTGTTACGAGGCTTTCATCCACATCGTCGACAGCATGGCCAACCAGCACGCCAAATGGCTGTCCAGCAGCAATCATGTCGACTGGCGTCGGCCCATCGCCTCGCTGAATTACCTTCTCACATCCCATGTCTGGCGCCAGGATCACAACGGCGCCTCGCACCAGGATCCCGGGTTCATCGACCATGTCGCCAACAAGCGGCCCGAGGTCGTGCGGGTGTACCTGCCGCCCGATGCCAATACGCTGCTGTCGGTGGCCGACCACTGCCTGCGCAGCAAGCAGTACATCAACGTCATCGTGGCCGGGAAGCAGCCCGCACTGAACTACCTGACCATGGACGAGGCCGTCGCGCACTGCACCCGCGGGGCGGGCATCTGGGAGTGGGCGAGCACCACGACCGGTGGGCACTGCGAACCCGATGTGGTGTTGGCCTGCGCGGGCGATATCCCGACGCTGGAAACCCTTGCCGCGGCCGATATCCTGCGCCGCCGACTGCCCGACCTCAAGGTGCGGGTGGTCAATGTGGTCGACATCATGCGCCTGCAGCCGGATTCCGAACATCCGCACGGGATGTCCGACCACGAGTTCGATGCGCTGTTCACCACCGACAAGCCGATCATCTTCGCTTACCACGGCTATCCGTGGCTGATTCACCGTCTTGCCTACCGGCGCGCAAATCATGATCAACTTCACGTTCGGGGTTTCAAGGAGCGCGGGACCACAACAACCCCGTTCGACATGGTGATGCTCAACGATCTGGACCGCTTCCACCTGGTCATCGACGTCATCGACCGTGTCGAGGGCCTGGGCAGCAACGCCGCCGGGCTACGTCAGGAGATGGTGGACGCACGGCTTCAGGCGCGTCTGTACACCCGGGAACATGGCGAAGATCACCCGTCGATCACCGGATGGACCTGGGAGCGGTGGGACTGACGTTTTCGCATCTCGCGGGACGGGTAACAATACTTGCATCCGGTCGACCGAAAGGAATACCGCGATGCCGACACCGGCAAAGAACAACTCTCCTCGGCCCGACGCCATGCGCAACTGGGTCCTCGTCCCGATTGTCACCTCCGTGCTGCTCACCATCGCAGCAATAGTGCTCCTTGTCGCCAATCGCTGACCCTCGGGATTACCGCGGTCGGACAATGGGTTGAATCGATCCATGAGCGTCGACACCCTCTTCACACCTCTGACCGTTCGCTCGCTGACGGTGCCCAACCGCTTCGCGATGGCGCCGATGACGCGGCAAGCCTCACCCGGTGGCGTGCCCGGCGCCGATGTCGCGGAGTATTACCGCCGCCGAGCGGCGGGCGGAGTCGGTCTGATCATCACCGAGGGTGTCCGCCTTCCCGATCCGGCCGCGGGCCACCCGACCTCGGTCCCGACCATCGCCGGCGCCGAGGTGCTCGACGGGTGGCGTCGGGTTACCGATGCGGTACACGACGAGGGCGGGACGGTGGCCGCGCAGCTGTGGCACCAAGGCGCCGAGCGCAGCGACTCCGATGGTGTGACGGTGGTCAGCCCGTCCGGGCTCAACGGTAAGGGCGAGCCGAAGGGCCGGGCCCTGCACCGCGATGAACTGGTCTCGGTGGCCGCCTCCTTCGCCGATGCCGCGGTGGCGGCACGCGATGTCGGTTTCGACGCGATCGAGATCCACGGCGCGCACGGCTACCTGATCGACGAATTCCTCTGGGAGAAGACCAATCAGCGCACCGACTCCTACGGCGGATCGCTGGTTGCCAGGACCCGATTCCCCGCCGAGGTGGTCGCCGCGGTGCGAGCAGCCGTCGGCCCCGACTACCCGATCATCTTCCGCTTCTCGCAGTGGAAGGGCGCCGACTACTCGGCCACCATCGCTGCCGATGCGGGTGAACTCGAGGCGATCCTGACGCCGCTGGCAGACGCCGGTGTGGACGTCTTCCATCCGTCGACCCGTCGCCATTACGTGCCCGCGTTCGCCGATTCCGGCAGCGAGCTCAGCCTGGCCGGCTGGACCAAGAAGATCACCGGGCTGCCGGTCATCGCGGTCGGCTCGGTGGGCTTGCAGACCCAGTTCCGCAGTGAGAAGCCCGGCCAACTGATAGAACCCGACTCGGCGGATCGGCTGGTCGCCCAGTTCGAGGCCGGTGAGTTCGATATCGCGGCGGTGGGCCGAGCACTGCTGGCCGATCCGGCGTGGGTGAACCGGCTGCGCGAGGGCACACTGGCCGATTTCGCCGGCTACGACCCGGCGAAGGCGTTGGCAGCGTTGGCATGACCGAGTGGAGCGAATCAGGCTGCGTAGATCCCTTGCCACGATCGTCCGCCCGCGCAGACTGAGAGTGTGAGCAGAATCGTGGCGCCGCTGCACCTGGGCATCGCCCTCGACGGCACCGGCTGGCACCCGGCATCGTGGCGTCTGCCCGACGCCCGACCCATCGATGTGCTCACCGCTGGCTACTGGACCGAACTGGTGGCCGAGGCCGAACGCGGGATGGTTGATTTCGTCACCATCGAAGACAGCCTGGCGTTGCAGTCGGATCACCCGTTCCGCCCGGACACCCGCACCGACCGGCTGCGCGGGCGCCTGGATGCCGTGCAGATCGCGGCGCGGGTGGCTCCTGCGACCCGCCACATCGGTTTGATCCCGACCGCCATCACCACCCATACCGAGCCGTTCCATGTGTCCAAGGCCATCGCGACGCTCGACTATGTGAGCGCGGGTCGTGCCGGTGTCCGCGTTCAGGTTTCGTCCAACCCGGAATCGGTGGGCCATTTCGGCCGCGTGGTCGCCGACGACGCGATGGCCGAAGCCGCCGACCATGTCGAGTTGCTGCGTAGGCTCTGGGACAGCTGGGAGGACGACGCGGAGATCCGCGACGCCGCCACCGGACGGTTCATCGACCGCGACAAGCTGCACTACATCGACTTCGAAGGCACCTGGTTCTCCGTCAAGGGCCCGTCGATCACTCCTCGCCCGCCCCAGGGTCAGCCACCGGTCGCCGCACTCGCCCACGGCGACCCGGCCTACCGGCTGGTCGCCGCCGGTGCCGATCTGGGCTTCATCACCCCGCACCATGCCGACGAGATCGCCGCCATCGCCGATACGATCGCCGCACACCGGCCGGCCGGGGCCACCGCCGTGCGAATCATCGCCGACCTGGTGGTGTTCCTGGGCGATACGCCCACCGCCGCCGCGGCGCACCGCGCGCAGCTCGATGAGCTGTTGGGCCGCGAATATGTCAGCGATGCAAAGGTTTTCGTCGGAACACCCGCGCAACTGGCCGACCTGTTGGGCCAATGGGACACCGCGGGCGCCGATGGTTTCCGATTGCGGCCGGCGGCGCTACCCGACGACCTGCACCAGATCACCGGCGGGCTCGTTCCCGAACTACAGCGCCGCGGGGCATTCCGGGACAGCTACGACGGATCCACCCTGCGTGAGCGGTTCGGACTGTCCCGCCCGGCAAATCGGTACGCACATCGTCAGGGCGGATATGAGTAAGCCAATCAAGCAGATTCACCTTGCCGCACATTTTCCCGGCGTCAACAACACGACGGTGTGGAGCGATCCGAAATCGGGCAGCCATATCGACTTCGCCTCATTCGCACACTTCGCGCGCACCGCCGAGCGCGGCAAGTTCGACTTCCTGTTCCTGGCCGAAGGGCTTCGGTTACGTGAGCAGGGCGGCGAGATCTACGACCTGGACGTGGTCGGCCGACCGGACACCTTCACGGTGTTGGCCGCGCTGGCGGCGGTGACCGACCGGTTGGGGCTGACCGGCACCATCAACTCGACGTTCAACGAACCCTATGAGGTGGCACGCCAATTCGCGTCGCTGGACCACCTGTCCGGTGGGCGGGCAGCGTGGAACGTCGTCACCTCGTGGGACGCCTTCACGGGGGAGAACTTCCGGCGCGGCGGGTTCCTGGCCGAGGACCAGCGCTACGCACGCGCGGAGAGTTTCCTGGCGGCCGCGCACACCTTGTTCGACTCGTGGCGCGGTGACGAGATCATCGCGGACAAGACGACCGGGACGTTCCTGTCCACCGGCGAGGCCGGCCGATTCGCCTATCGTGACGATCATTTCGACATCACCGGCCGTTTCAACGTGCCGCGCAGTCCGCAAGGTCGCCCGGTCATCTTTCAGGCCGGCGATTCCGATCACGGCCGCGAGTTCGCCGCCCGTGCCGCCGATGCGATCTTCTCCCGGCACGGCACCCTTGCCGACGGGCAGGCGTTCTATGCCGATGTGAAGGGCAGGCTCGCCGCCCACGGTCGTCGCCGCGACGAGCTGCTGATCCTGCCCGCCGCGACGTTCGTGCTCGGTGATACGGACGCCGAGGCCGCCGATATCGCCCACGAGGTGCGGTTGGCGCAGGTCTCCCCCGCGACGGCGATCAAATTCCTCGAACAGCTTTGGAATCGCGATCTGTCCGACCACGACCCGGACGGGCCGCTGCCCTCGGTGGATCCGGTCGTCGGTGAGAACACCATCGCCAGGGGCCGGGCCAGCGTGCGGATGCACCGCGACCCGGTGGCGGTTGCCGACGAGTGGCGTGCCAGAGCAGAGGCGGAGGGGCTCACCAGCCGGGAGCTGATCATCGAGGTCACCGGCCGGCAGAACTTCATCGGGTCGCCGGCGACGGTGGCCGATCAGATCAACACACTGGTGCAGGCCGATGCCAGCGACGGTTTCATCCTGGTGCCGCATGTCACCCCGGGTGGACTGGACCCGTTCGTCGATACGGTGGTGCCGCTGCTGCAGGAACGCGGGGTGTTCCGCGCCGACTACACGGGCAGCACGTTGCGCGAACACCTGGGACTGACTGGCTAGAAAGGGACCAAAGTCCCTGCCGAGTGCGGCCCTTGGACTCCGGTGCCGGTGACAGGAGTTTTCTACGGTCGAACCATGACCTACGTGATCGGATCGGCATGTATCGACGTGATGGACAAGTCGTGTGTGGCCGAGTGCCCGGCCGACTGCATCTACGAGGGCGCCCGGTCGATGTACATCAATCCCGACGAGTGCGTGGACTGCGGTGCCTGCCGCATCGCGTGCCGGGTTGACGCGATCGCCTACGAGAGCGACCTCGACGACAACGAGCTGCCCTATATGGCCGACAACGCGGCATTCTTCGAGACGGTGCTGCCGGGCCGCGACGGTCCCCTGGGCTCGCCGGGCGGGGCGGCTGCGGTGGGGCGCGTCGGTGTCGACACCCCGCTGGTGGCCGCGATGCCCGCACGCGACGTGCCCGCGCACTGACCCCTCCGCGCCGGGCGGGGGCATCATGGAGCCATGATCGAAATACTGACCGATATGCCCGCCGGCGTCACCGGGATCCGGGTCTCCGGGCGCATCTCCGGCGAGGAGCTGCGCGAGTTCCGACCCGTCATGGCGGACCTCGGCAAGGCCGCCGAGATCCGGATCGTCGAGGTGATCGACCCGGATTACGAAGGGTTCGGCCCCGGCGGGCTGACCGAGGACCTGAAGATGGGTTTCGGCGCGCTCTTGCAACACCATTCGGCGTTCAAACGGATCGCCGTGGTGTCCGACAAGGACTGGATACGCCATACGATGCATGCCATCGGCTGGATGGTCCCCGGCGAGCTGGCCGTGTTCGGCAGTGACGAGCTCGACCGGGCCGCCGAATGGGCCGCGCGCTGAGCGACCCACTACATGAAGCGTGAGACCGCCTGTGCGATGGCCGATCTCATGGCCGGGCTACCGGTGTGCCCGGAGTCCTCGATGACGACCAGTTCGGCATCCGGCCAGGCGCGGGCGAGTTCCCATGCGGTGAGCAGTGGGGCCGACAGATCCAACCGGCCGTGGATGAGTACCCCGGGGATGCCGGCGAGCCGGTGGGCATCGCGGAGCAACTGACCGTCGGCCAGCCAACCGTGCCGGGCGAAATAGTGCGTGCAGATGCGCACGAACGCCAGTTTCGCGGCATCGGGTTTCGCGCTGTACTGCCCGGGCGCGCCCGCGTGCTCGTGGGCGATCGCGGCGTCCTCCCATGTGCACCATTCGTGCGCGGCGCTGTGGCGCACCGCCGGATCGGGGTTTTCCATCAGCTGCCGGTAGGCCTCGACGAGGTTGCCGTCGCGCATCGGCGCCGGTACCGCGGCGCGGAAGCGCTCCCACTGCGCGGGCAGCAGCAGTCGCAGGCCGCGGTAGAGCCAGTCGATCTCGGCGGGCCGGGTCATGGTGACACCGATGAGGATGATGCCGCCGACGCGCTGCGGGTACTGCTGCGCGTAGGCCAGGATCAGCGTGGAGGCCCAGGAGCCGCCGAAGAGCAGCCAGCGTTGCACGCCGAGGTGCTCGCGAAGCTTCTCCATATCGGCGATCAGATGCCACGTGGTGTTGACGCTCATATCGGTGGCCGGATCGGCGGCATGCGGCAGGCTGTCCCCGCAGCCGCGCTGATCGAAGGACACTATCTGAAAGTGGTTGTCGTCGAAGGTCTTGTGCGCGGTGCGCGATCGGCCGCTGCCCGGGCCACCGTGCACGGTCAGCACGGTGGGACCATCCGGATTACCGCGCCGCTCCCAGAAGATCCGGTTACCCTCGCCGACGTCGAGCAGTCCCATGATCGATCAGTTGGGCCGTTCCATGGTGAACACCCCGTCGGGACCGGCCTCGGAGTAGCTGGCCGGGCCGCCGGCGCGCAGGATCGGCCGTGGACCCGTGGTGTCATAGACCCCGTCGACCAGCCACTGGCGGTCGATGTGCACCGCGATCACCTGGCCGAGCACCATCCAGGTGTCGACGGGATCACCTGCGATGTCGCGGAGCTGAATCATTTGGGTGAGTGCACATTCGAAGTTGACCGGGCTTTCCAGCACCCGCGGCGCGGCCACGGTGCGTGACGGTGCGGCGGTCAACCCGGCGCGGACGAACTCGTCCTCGTCCGGGGGCAGCGATGCCGACGTCTCGTTCATCGCCACGGCCAGCTCCCGGGTGGCCAGATTCCAGACGAACTCTCCGGTCGCCTCGATGTTGGCGACGCTGTCCTTCCAACCGACCGAGGAGAACCCGATGATCGGCGGCCGGTAGTTGAATCCGTTGAAGAAGCTGTAGGGCGCCAGGTTGCGGACACCATGGGCGTTGACCGTGGAGATCCAACCGATCGGCCGGGGCCCCACGATGGCGTTGAAGGGGTCGTGCGGCAACCCGGTGCCCTCGGCGGTCAGATAGAAATGGGCCTCTGGTCCGGCCACGGCACCCTCTTCTCGGAAGTTGCGTCGATACCCCCCAAACCCTACCGATCTACGATCGGTCACCCGGTGATCAGCTCACCGGTGTCATCGCCGTCCATGCTTGCGCTGCGCCCGAAAAGAAATCCCTGGCCGAGCACACAGCCCCAATCCATCAGCAGTTCGCGCTGCGTCGCCGTCTCGATACCTTCGGCGATGGTCGACAGGCCCAGGGTCTCCCCCAAACTCAACACCGCCTGCGTGATGGCCGCACACCGCGCGTCATCGGGTAACCCGGCAATGAACTGCTTGTCGATCTTCACGATGTCGACCGGTAGATCGACGATCTTCGACAGACTGCTGAACCCGGTGCCGACGTCATCGATGGCGATACGAACGCCCGCTTTCCACAACCGTACGAGATCGGCTTTGGCCGACGGGGCGATGCGCCCCGCGTACGTTTCCGTCAGTTCCAACACCAGCCTGTCCGGCGTCAGCCGCGATTGGATCAATGCGTTCGTGACATCGGAGTACAGATCGCCGACCTCGAGTTGCCGCCCGGACACATTGACGTGGATGGCCGCCGACGCCAAGGACCCTGACCACTGAGCGGCTTGGCGGCAGGCCTCGTTCAGTACGAAGCGGCCGATCGCCGGCATGTGAGGCGAATGCTCCGCGACATCGAGGAACACGTCGGGCAGCAGGAGACCACGCTCTGGGTGTTCCCACCGCAGTAATGCCTCCATCGCCGCGTAGCGGCCGGTGGACAGCTCGACGATCGGCTGAAAGTGCACGACCAGTTCTCCGCCGCGCACTGCACGCCCCAACTCGGAGATCAGCTGCGACGCCACCATCGTGGTCGTCTTGTCCGATCGGCTCGCCAACGTGATGAGGTTCTTGCCTTGGCGCTTGGACGAATACATCAACTCGTCCGCGCGCCGCAAGAGTGTCTCTGCCGTGGAATCAGGCCGCGACATCGCCACACCCGCGCTGACCGACACCTGATCGAAGACGTGACCGGTTGACAGGTGTATCGGCATCCTGACCTCAGCGCGGATTCGTTGCGCCACCCTGCGTATCTGTTCCGCATCGGCAATATCGGGACACAGCACCACAAACTCATCCCCACCCAGCCGCGCGGCGGTGTCGTCCAACCTGATCACGGACTGGATCCGTCGAGCCACCAAGGTCAGGACCTCGTCTCCGACGCCGTGGCCCCAAGTGTCGTTGACCGCCTTGAAGTCGTCGAGATCCAGGAAGATCACGCCCACGCCGACGCCCTCTTTATCTGCGGCGCTGGCCAGGGCGCGGTCCGCGCGTTCCATCAACAACCCACGGTTGGCCAGACCTGTCAATTGGTCGTGCAAGACCATGTGCTGCAGGGCGGCCTCCGCCTCCTTTCGTGCGGTGATGTGCTCGACCATGCAGATGCCGTACGGCGTCGTTCCGTCGGGAGCGATGACGGAGGCCGAGGCCGAACCCCACTCGACACAGCCGTCCGCCCGACGCAGAGCCACCTCGGCTTCGAACTTGTCGCCGAGCCCGAGGTCGCGCAGCCCACCCAAAGTCTCTGCATACGAGGCCGTTTCACGATCACAGAGATCGGTGACGTGCATCCCGGGCACCTCATACGGACGCCGTCCGAGCAGATTCGCCATCGACTGGTTGCACCGGGTGATACGCCCTGCCGATCCATTCCCGACATCGAACAAGAACATTCCGATCGGAGCGGTGTCGAAGGCCAGCCTGAATCGCTCTTCACTCTCGGCCAGCGCGCGCTTCGCGGCGTCCTGCTCGGTGATATCTGTTGCGACGGCGATGTATCCGGTACACGCTCCGTCCGGGTCTGTCATCTGCGATACCGCGAGGCTGACGTGGACGAAAGCACCATCGCGCCGGACGTAGGTCCATTCGCGGACTTCTGCACGATCCGGGGCGACCAGTCTGGTGAGCACTTCGAAGCCGGCCGGGACAGCCAACTCGGCTGCACGGGAATGGATCTCAGACAGACGATGGATGCTCAGCAGCGAACGGCCCATCATCTCTGCACGGCTCCAGCCGAGCAGCCGCTCGGCTCCGTTGTTGAACACGGTGATCCGCCCCGAAGGGTCCGCACCGATGATCGCTTGTTCCGACGCGGCCTGCAAGACGCTGGCGAACAGATCACGCGTCTGCCGAAGATCATCCGCATTATTGCGTTCGTCGGTCACGTCACGGAACGCGATGACCGTGTGCCGCGACAGATCCGCCAGCGGTGACGCGGTCAACTCGACAACCCGGGCGTCGTGCGACGACACCACGATGTCGCGGGGTGCGAGGGCACTCTCGCCGGACGCGAGCTCCGGCAATTCGGCGGCGGACAACACATCCGGCACAAGGTGCGAATCGTGTGCCCGCGCGTTCTCCAGCACGACACTTCCGTCCGGGGCAACGACGACCACACCGTCATGGATGCTATCCAGAACGGCGCCCAGCATCTGCGAGTCGCGGTCCGCCCGGTCGCGTGCGGCTTCCAGTTGGGTGATGAGTCGCGCCCGGGAGTCTCGGTACAGCGCCAGCGCCAGCGTCACGATGGTCAGCGTGCACACCATCGTCTGGGCCAACAGTGCGCGAGTGTCCGGGTGGGCGACCGCGAAGCCTCCCCGGCCCGACAGCGTCGCGTAGATGATCCACGTCCCGGCCAGGGCGAGGAAGACCGTGCTGACCGTGGTGCTGTAGCGCAGTGCCAGCCACATTGCCGGCACGAGACTCAGAAAGGCCAGTGACGCACCGGTGTTGACCCAGAACGTCCAGACGAACACCACCGTGACGACCGCTGCGATGGCCACCGCTTCGGCGGCCATACGGGCGTTGACCCTTGGGCGCCGCCACACCACGTCGCGCAGCCGCAGCCAGATGGACACCCCGAGCAGAGCTGACGTTGCGTTCCGCACGAGAAACAGGGAGAAGGTCTCCCAGACCTGAATATCGTCGTTCGCAGCGAAGTACACCGTGGCCAGCACCGCCGCGCAACTCGCGCCACCGGCCACCGCCGCGACCACGTGCGCGAGGTCCGCTGGGTCACGCAGTACCGCCGTGGCGCCCCGGCGTTGGAGTAGACGCACGGTAACCATGGCGAGTGTGACGTTGACAAGAACAAACCAGACGGCCACCCCATGTGGGGCGCCGGTGGCCAGATTGGCCGCGTAGGTGACGACCGCCAGGGCCGCGAGGTGGACGCCGCGTTCCCACGGTCCACGTCTCTGCACCACGAGCAGCCAGATGATTGCCACTGCCGCCGCGGGCCACGCCAGCGCGACCTCACTACCGGCCAGCCGGGTCGCCCGTCCCGCGGCGATGGCCAGCGCATAGATCATCGCGAAGACGACCATGATCGTCGCCGAACGTGCGCGTCGCGTCATCACACCGTTTTCTGTCGGAAGCGTCAATTATCAGCATGCGCGCCGACTCGGCCAACCGCGAGGTGAATCCTTGAATGAGCGGCCCATGACGGGACGGCCTTTGCTGACGCTCGCTAGCCACCAAACAAAAATGCCGCCCATGCGGGCGGCATTGCTGTGGTCCCGACTGGGATCGAACCAGTGACCTTCCGCGTGTGAGGCGGACGCTCTCCCCCTGAGCTACGAGACCGGGGAACGAGGACGAAGACTAGCACGCACTTACCTGCCAGCTGGAATCCGCTGGTCACGGTGGCGCCATTATCGGCGAATCCGTGCTCTCGATCGACCCATGCGTGGGTATGTATATGACACCACCACCGAGGAGCGAGGAACAAGATGGCACGTCATCAAGCGGTACATGTCGCATCGGCCGGAGCGCCGCTGGAACTCACCGACGTCGAGACCACGTCGCCGGGCCGCGACCACGTCCGCATCGCGGTAGCGGCCTGCGGGGTCTGCGGCACCGACCACGCCTTCGTCAACGGCGGGTTCCCCGGGCTGAGCTGGCCGCTAACGCCGGGCCACGAGATCGCCGGCACCATCGCCGAGATCGGCGACGGCGTGCAGGATTTCGCCGTGGGTGACAGAGTGGCCGTCGGCTGGTTCGGCGGCAACTGCGGGTACTGCACCCAGTGCCGCAAGGGCGATTTCATTCACTGCGAGAACGGCCAGATCCCCAGCTGGCACTACCCCGGCGGTTATGCCGAGTCGGTCACGGCACCAGCGAGCGCGCTCGCCCGCATCCCTGAGGGCCTGTCCTTCGCCGAGGCCGCCCCGATGGCGTGTGCGGGTGTCACGGTGTTCCACGGGTTACGCGAGACGCGCGCCAGGCCCGGTGACCGGGTGGCCGTGCTCGGCGTCGGCGGCCTCGGGCATCTAGGCGTGCAGTTCGCCAGGGCGATGGGCTTCGAGACCGTCGCGATCGCGCGCGGGGCCGACAAGAAGCAGGACGCCCTGGATCTCGGGGCGCATCATTACGTCGACTCCAAGGCCGGTGATGTCAGCGAGGCGCTGCAGGCGCTCGGCGGGGTGCAGGTGGTGCTGGCCACGGCCGCCAACTCCCAGGCGATGGCCGACACTGTCGGCGGGCTGCTGCCCCGCGGTGAGCTGATCGTGGTGGGGGTGACACCCGATCTGCTGCCGGTGAGCCCGCTGCAGCTGATCACGCCGGGGGTGAGCATCACCGGGCATCCGTCGGGAACCGCGCGCGATGTCGAGGACACCATGAAGTTCGCGGTGCAGTCCGGGGTGCGGGCCCGCATCCAGGAGCTGCCGCTGGCGCAGGCGGCCGAGGCCTACGCGGCGATGGATACCGGCAAGGCCCGGTACCGAATGGTGCTCACGGTCTGACCTGGGGAGTTAGATTTGCGCCATGATCCTTCGGGTGGCGGTCGGTCTTGCATTCACCGGTGCCGCGACGATCGTGTGGGCGAGCCCTGCCGTCGCGCAAGACCTGGCACATTTCCGCTCGCCGAGCGGCAACGTCGGGTGCGTGCTGGATGCGGACTATGTGCGCTGCGATATCGCCGAGCGAGATTGGGCGCCGCCGGCCCGGCCGGCCGATTGTGAGTTTGATTACGGTCAGGGCCTGCAGATGGCCGTCGGCGAGCCCGCGACGTTCGTCTGTGCTGGGGATACGACGCTGGGCGGACCCGATGTCCTGGGATATGGGCAGACCATCACGCGCGGAGCGCTCAGTTGCACCAGCACCGAGAGCGCGATGTCGTGCCGGGAGAGCGGCAGCGGACACGGCTTCTCGATCTCACGCCAGGTTTACCAGGTGTTTTAGGCCTGATTGCCTGCATGTTTCGAGTGATTTGTGGTTACGCGTGGGGTTGGACTAATGTTCTGATCCGCACCGGGTGACGATCTCACTCGGAGCACGCGGATGTAGCGCAGTTGGTAGCGCATCACCTTGCCAAGGTGAGGGTCGCGGGTTCGAATCCCGTCATCCGCTCGAAGGTGCAGTGGCATCAACCCCAATGGTGGAGTGGCCGAGTGGTGAGGCAACGGCCTGCAAAGCCGTGCACACGGGTTCGATTCCCGTCTCCACCTCCAAGTTCGACCCCCGGCGCGATTAGCTCAGCGGGAGAGCGCTTCCCTGACACGGAAGAGGTCACTGGTTCAATCCCAGTATCGCGCACCACGTTCTACGCAGGTCCGAAGTTGTAGCAAGTCAAGCTAGATAAACTTTGCACCACTTCTGCACCACATCACTGATTGATCCCGGCACGAGTGGACTTCCGTTGACACGGAAGGTCACACATCATGTCTCCCAGTTGGAAAGAACTGTCAGACGCGGCCAGCTATGAGCCCACGGTCACGGCAGTCGTCAATGTCGACGGAACCGGATTCGTCGACTGGCGAGCGGCCGAGCAGATCGTCGCCGAAGCCGGCGTCCGCGTAGCCGTCGCGGCCGGCGGCTGGCGCTCCCCCGTCGACGATGAGCTGACGGTCGGCCTGCTCTTGTCGTCGACCGTCACCGCCGACATCCTGTCGATCCGCACCGCGCGCCAGATTGTGGAGGCGCTGCAGGCTGCCATCGCCGATGCCGAGATCGTTGACGCCGATGCCGCCCTCGTGCCCTTATTCAGCGAGCCGGCCCGATGAGCACCACCTTGGCGCGGATAGAGGACTGCGAAGTCGCGTTGCTGCGGGCCAAGCAGGCTGTGCAAGCTGCCGCGGATACCCTCGTCGGCGGGCACCGGGCCCGCGTGCTGGAACTGGTCGACCAGATCGACGCGCTGATCGCGGCGGCGGTGCGAATCGAGATGTTCACGCGCGCGGACGAATTGAGCGGCAACCCCCATCCGTTCGCGCAGGGCGTGCAATGAGCGCCACGGGCCGACTGGCCGTCGAGTACGGGTTGAGCGGCGACGAACCGGAGTTGCTCATCGACACGATCATCGACACCGAGTGCGCCATTCGGGAGTGGGCAGCGTATCTCGAAGAGACCGGCCGGAGGTTGCAGTGATTCTCCTTATGCTCGGCGTGGTGTTCCTGCTCGTGCTTATTGCCGTCGTGCAGGTGACGGTGGCCGTCTGCTACATCATCGCGTGGAGCATCGCGGCAATCTGGCGAGCGTTCCAATGATGGCTTCTGCTTTCGGTGTGGCTACCCATCTCGACACCACGGCGGGCTTACCGTGACCAACATGGATGGAACGAACGAGGTCATACTGACGCCAACGCAGTGGAAGGCGATCAGTTGGCTCTTTGAGGTCCCGGCAGATGAGGCGGAAGGCTCCGAATTGGTGCGGCCGGCCGATCCGCCGACGACCTAGAGTCACCATGAAGAGAGCCAGCCCGGTAGCCCCTACGGCCGGGGTGGCCCTTCGTTGCCTGTCGCCTAGTCGTTCTGCACAGGCCAGTTCTTGAAGCCTGGACCCTTACCGAGCTTCGCAATTTCGTAGTCTTCTCCACCCGCGGCGCGACGAATCTGTAAGGCCTCAAGCTGCACAAGGCGTTGCACCGCTTCGCCTTCAGCAATCTCCGCGGCGATGGTGTCCTTGCCCACCAATAGCTTTGCGGTCTCTAGGTCCTCGAGGCTCGCGCCGGCAATCGTCAGAATGCGGTCGACCCAGTCTTGTTCGTTCACGGCTCAATACCCTATTCGCCGGTCGCGGGCCTACCGCCCGGGCCATGGCGCGCGCTGAGGGCGAGCACCGCCAGTGTGAGGCGGGCTCCCTGGTGGTGCTGAGCCGAATTGGTGGTGCTACACCGAGCTACCCGGCGTGGCTTGATGAGAATGTCGCTGCAAGACGTTAAGTTGGAGTGTTATAGATCAGCGGCCGGAGGTGCCAGGTGCCCGAGCTCACTCAGAGCCAGAAGACAGCGATTCGCGAATCCGTCATGGCAACTCCAGGCGTGCGGGAAACAATCCGGTCGTCCATACCCAATCTGGACAGCGAGCTAGAACCGGTCCATCGCCAACTAGCCGAAATGGCGAAAGTGGTCATGCCGATCCACGACGACCTCCAACAACTAGCCGATACGGCGTTGCTGGCTATGCCGGTCTTCGAAGAGATGCAACGTCAGATCGGCGACCTGGCCGCTAGCGCAGCCAGCGTCGTCCTACCCGTGCACAAAGACCTCCATCGCCAACTAGCCGACATGGCCAAGGTCGTCATGCCGGTTCAGGAAGACCTCCATCGCCAACTAGCCGACATGGCCAAGGTCGTCATGCCGGTTCAGGAAGACCTCCATCGCCAACTAGCCGACATGGCCAAGGTCGTCATGCCGGTTCAGGAAGACCTCCATCGCCAACTAGCCGACATGGCCAAGGTCGTCATGCCGGTTCAGGAAGACCTCCATCGCCAACTAGCCGACATGGCCAAAGCATTTGCCCCTACGCAGCGCGACCTAATCGAACTGGCCGAGATGGCGCAAACGATCTCGCTACCCGGCGAAGAGTTGCTGCACGAGATCACTTCTCTTGCAAACTCTTCCATCCCGCCGAGCGACGAGGTTCGTCGACATGCGGCCGCCGTCGCCGACATCCTGCCTACGGTGCTCGCCGACGTAGTCAAGCAAGCATCCGCAGCGCTGTCAGATTCGACGGGTCGCACCACCCCTGACCGGCTGAACGCCTACATCAATCTGCTTTCGGCGATAATCGGCCTAGCAGTAGTGCTAATCCCGCTCTGCGTGTTGATCTTGGGTCCACAGAATCCGCCACAGCCACCAACTCAGCACGACACCCCCGGCCAGGTGACCATCAACAACGGCCCTACACACGTCACGAACATCACCGTCGTGCCGACACCGCCGCCGACAGTTCAGTCTCCACCCCCGCCGGTCCCGTAGGGCGGCCCATCGGTGCGAACCCGAAACTGCTCCGCGTTGTCGCCTTCGTCATTTAGAGTTTGCCGCTAGAGCTAACTATCTAGGGGGAGATTCACGAATGGCGTTCTCGGACGGCCTCGCCACCATGGCGAAGAAGATTCAAGATATGCGGGAGTCGGTTGGGACTGACCCCAGTTTGGTTGACTCCTGACCTGTGAGGATTCGTCCTTGCTGGAAGGATCAATCTCGTGCCGACACCGTTTCCTGCCGAGTTCAGAGCCGACGTCATCGCCGTGGCCCGCAAGGGCGAGGCGCCGTTGCGCCAGATCGCCAAGGACTTCGGCATCTCGGAGGCCTGCCTGCACCGCTGGCTCAAAATCGCCGACCGGGAGGACGGCCGCAGCCAGCCCGCCTCACCGGCCAATGCTGAGGACATGGCTGCGCAACTGCGCGAGGCGCACAAGCGCATCAAACTCCTCGAGCAAGAGGCCGAGGTGATGCGCCGCGCAGTCGGATATCTGTCGCGGGACGCCAACCCAAAATGATGTACCCGCTGGTCCTCGACCTTGCCGCGGACGGCGTGCCCGTCACGGTGACCTGCCGGGTCCTGGGATTCTCGACCCAGGCGTTCTACAAATGGCGCAAAGCACCGGTCTCGCAGCGGGATTGGGACGACGCACATCTGATCAACGCGGCCCGCGACATCCACGCCGACGATCCAGCTTTCGGCTACCGGTTCATCGCTGATGAGCTACCCGGGCGCGGAATCATCGCCGGCGAGAACCGTGTCGCCCGGCTGTGTTCCCAGGAGCGGATCTGGTCGATCTTCGCCAAGAAGCGAGGGCTGAACCGTCGATCCGGACCGCCGGTGCATGACGACCTCGTGCAACGTCGGTTCAGCGCCCACGCTGCCGACCAGGTCTGGCTGGCCGACATCACCGAACACCGCACCGACGAGGGCAAGCTCTACCTGTGCGCCATCAAAGACGTCTACTCCAACCGCATCGTGGGCTACTCGATCGACTCACGGATGAAGTCTTCGTTGGCCGTGGCCGCCCTCGATCACGCCGTGGCTCTGCGCTCACCTGTCGCGACCATCGTTCACACTGACAGAGGCAGTCAATTTCGATCCAGAAAATTCGTCCACGCGCTGTCGCACAACGGTTTACATGGATCAATGGGACGCGTCGGTGCCTGCGGGGACAACGCCGCTATGGAGTCGTTCTTCGCCTTGCTGCAACGCAACGTACTTGACCGGCGACGCTGGGCCACCCGAGCCGAACTACGCCTGGCAATCGTGACCTGGATCGAACGGACTTACCACCGACGCCGGCGACAACGCGCCCTCGGCAGGCTCACCCCGATAGAGTTCGAACTGCTCCACACACCGGTCGCAACCGCGGCCTGAAGTTCACACCCCGCGAGTCAACTGAACCCGGGGCAGTCCCGTGTGACCGTGCTCTCGATTAGCCAGTTCTGCAAACACCCCTCGCCGATCGCTCAATAATCACCGTCGACTGATCAACCGAAGACGACGACGGGGGCTGCGCAGTGACGGACGACGATGGAGGACGTAGGCCAACGTTTTCGGAACGGCGCGGGTTCAGACCGTTTGAACCGATCGTCCAGACCGAGTCGCTAGACGAACGCACTCGCATGGATCTCTGGAACATGTTTGTTGTTCCGAAGCTGCTGGAGGCCCGGTACATGCCCGTCGAGCAAGACGTGATCTGGGCAGTTCATTTAGGAAAGGACAGGCACCATTTCGGCGAGACACCGTTCTACCGGGAGATGCGCCGCCTGGTCATCGAAGGTGAGTGGTACGAGATACTGGATCTGATCGAGTTCGTCGTTCAACGAACCGAGGACCGCACGAACCTTCTCGAACAAGTGAACTTTCTGTTCACGCTCAACCGAGTGGGCTACCGCGTGATCGATACCCAGGTCGTGCCGGTTACGAGCACCGAAGAAGTGGCCTCCGTGTTAGAAGCTGCCCATTCGCCTCTGGAGAGTGCCCGCAGGCATATCAAGCGTGCCGTCGAGTTGCACTCAGTACGAGATAACCCCAACTACGCCAAAGTGATTCACGAAGCAATGTCGGCCGCAGAGGCAGCAGCCCAGGCCCTCGCCGGCAGGGATAATGGGACGCTCGCCGAGGCATTGAGCGCGGTCCAGCGCGGCAGCACCAATCCGCTTCATCCAGCCTTGATCGAAGGGTGGAAGCGAATCTACGGCTACACGAGCGATAGCGGCGGGATCCGCCATGCGCTCCGCGACGGCACTTCCGATCCCGACCAGCCAATCGCGCAGTACTTCTTGATCACCTGCTCTGCGTTCGTCAACCTCGTCGCCAGCATCCTGGCGAACTAGCCCAAACCCGCCGCCGCATCATCGAAGGAATGTGTTCATGGCCGGAATGGTAGCGGTGGCAACCGACACCGAACCGGAACGGCGCGCCCGCAGCATATTGTCGGACCTCAGTTGTACCGTTGATGAATCTTCGAACCTCGCCCAGTCGAAGTCACTATCCACCATCGTGACGAAAGGGGCGAGGATGTCGTCCACAAAGCAGTACACCCGCTGGACGAACCGAGTCTGCAAGCGCGGCGCACGCATCGGATTTCACTACAGCGAGTTCTACGTCCTGCAGCGAGCAGAGCCGTACGACACGCAGGTTTCTGAGATGTGCTGCCAGGAGTGCGAGAGCGAGCGCGACGACTGATCGAATCGCGCGGAGTTGACTCCCGTGGCGAGAGTTCACCGGCACGTAACCTGTTGCGCCGGTTGACATGGCGCGTCCAGGTTTACACGGGCGTAATCTCAAACCCTCTCTGAACCGGCAAAGGATCGACGAGAGGACCATTAAATGGTCTCTGAGGACCCCAACGACGACCAGCACGGACGCGCGCCAACTAGGCGGCGAACCGGAGCCATCATGGGCGTGTCAACACTTTCAGTGGCAGCCTGCGTCAGTGCAATCGGGCTATAGCCCCACACTGGCAGCACAATCGGTGCAGCGATTACGGGCGCTGCTTTGCTTCTGCAGATCTACGGGATGACGCGCCTTTAGGAATACGGTGATGGCACCACCCCAGGGTCTCAAGACCAAAGGGGTGGTGCCATCACTACCCGCCGCTTTGCCGTTCTACGGTTTGACCGCTCCGCTGATGATGGCGGGCTCTACCCGTAGGCCGTAGCTCACGGCGCGCAGCACGCGACGACACACGAGGGCGCGCACCTGCTTTTCGCTGATGTTCATACGCTTCGCGCAATCCGCGATATCGACGTAGTCGCGGCCGTCGTCATCCAGCATTAGGCAGTCAGGTCGACGGCGCGGAATGCAGTCGGCCGCAGCGGGCCGCAGCCGACGCGCATCTCGGCACGGAGGACGAACTGGTTCTTCGTGAACAGCTCGCCGCCGAAATCAGTGTCCAGACGCATGTCCTCGCGGACCCAGAGCTTGGCGAAGTTCCAGTCGCCGATCACCGCCGTGGCCAGCCCGCCTTCACAGGAGGGCGCCCTAGCTCAAAGTTCGTCGCCACAAATACTCCCGGACATCCAATGGCCGGACGTGTTTCGTTGTCGGGCGTGCCGACTACCGTTGGTGGCCAACGTCAACGATGGAGGTAATAGTCCTGTGGGCGGCTTCAACCTGTACATGCTCAACGAGCGGAACCCGATTAAGATCGAGGCTGACCGCTTCGCCACGGACGGCGCGCTGGTCGTGTTCCAAGCCCGGAATGGTGAACAGGTCTACGCAACGCCAGTAGCACTGACCGACCATATCGAGCGCACCACACACTAATTGCTGTCACACCCGACACCCAGGTCATTCATTGGCCGGGGGTATTCTGTCAGTGGAGGCCGAGCTGTCGGCGGTGCGCCTTAGACTGGGCTTCATCGACATCCTGCCGGAGGTGCATGTGAGCCACGCCGCTGAATCCATATCGACCGCAATCCATGAGTCATTGATCGGCGGACCTGCGCACCACCTCGGAAAGCTTGGACGGCCGTCCACACATCTGGCCTTGTTTGGAGATCCGGCGCCACATAATTCACTGGTCAAATCTCTAGCCGATCTCAATCGCGATCACGCGCCGGCAATGAATCTCTTGAACCGCGACATGGCCAAAGCGCTGGAACCGTTCCATCGGGAAATCGGCCGAATCTTGGCCGATACAGCCAGGCTGCCGGTTGCGCATCTAGTTGACACAGAGAAGGTCATGGCGCCCTTTCAGGCGCTCATGGACAAGCACGTTGCCGAGACCGTACGCCGGCTGGCGCCGATCACCGAGCGTGCGCGCCTACAGATGCCCGAACTACTAGGCAGCCATATGCAGATGCGTTTGGCCGAGCTGGCAGCGATAGCCGGCCACCTGGTGACCGGGGTGGCTGCGGAGAAGATCGAACAGGTATCGCTAGAGGTGCCAAATGCGCGACCGCGCACGCCTTCTGACATCGTGGTCTACATCGAACTGTGCATCGTTCTCATAACGTTTTTGATTACAATTCTTCAGTACCGAGCAACTCTGAATCAACAGCCGTCCGATGGCGGCACGGTGAACCAAACTATCAACTACACTCCCACCACGGTCATCAACAAAACAACTGTGGTGATTCAGCCGCCCGTGCCGACGCCCCCGCCGGGCTAGAGGGGTCAGCCCGCCAGTCGCTCGCGAGTAACGGACACCTTGTACGGTCTCCCCTAGCCATCCGGGAACACCCTCGGCAACCCGACGATCTGCAAGGTTAACCCGTCGACCACCACCTCTCGGTGGACTTCTCGGCGATCACTGCGGGGTGCGGCGGACACGTGGAGCACCATTGATCAGCGACGACCTCGGTTCCCCTCGCCGCGGAACTCCGCGGCCGGAGGCGGGACCCGGGCACGTCTGTTCCGGTGCGGACCTTGGCCGGCATGTTGTGCTTGTCGCGGTCGTTCAAATCCTCGCCGACGGTGACGAACGTGAGGACGGCGGCGCCGAATTACTTCACACTGCCATCCACGATTGCTTTCGGTAAGGCGCGATCATCCGTGCCACGTCGGTATCGAGATCGACCCCGGTGGCGTATCGATAGGCTACGTCATCAACCCTCTCGGAAGTGAGAGGCCGTTGATGTTTCGGCGCCGCTCATATACTGATCGTTGCGTCTTCCGTTGCGCGCGAATGCAACCGTCACCGGTGAGCTGATACGCGACCGATCGTGGGCACCACGACCACGCCGAAGTGACGTGCAAATTCGCTCCATTCCTACAGCTCCTCCGTCAGGCCAAGCTGCGCTACAGAGTGAAAGTGCTTCTGACTGTCGGGAACATCGGCGCGGGGAGCTCCGTCCTGACCCGGCCTCTGCTCGACTTCGCCCGCGAAGGCAATGTCGGTGACTATCGGGCGGCTTAGCTGAGTACCGAAAGGTCTACTTCCCCGACATATCCGCCCGCCGCAGCCGAGAATCCGACTTCGCCGACAACACCCCAGCGGCCTTGGTTCCGAATTCGACCGTGCTCCCGTCGGTGCCAGAGAAGATCACGATGTGATCCCCTGGCCGGTCGACGGTGGTGGTTGCCGCCGTGGCGCCGAGCTGTGCGGCGCCCCGTTGCACCACGTCGAGCGCCGACGGCCACGCCGCATCGGGTATCGGGCCATCGAAGGCGACGTAGATACAGGCATGGACCCCCGGTGTGTGGGCGTACCCGCCGGTGCATCCTCCCCAGCTGTCCTCTTTCACCCGCCAGGTCAAACCCGGTGACATCTGTCAGCTCCGGTCGAAAAGTGAGCAGGTAGTTCCGGGGTGGGTTCCAGTCAACGTCGCAACATCGACGCGATCTGGGTGGCCCAGTCCTGAACGGCCGCACGGTATTGCCGTTGCGCATCCTCGAACGAGGGCCTCGTCCACAAGGTGGCTTCCGGATCGCTGCTCTCGGTGCTGGTCAACACTGCCCCACCGTGGTCTCCGCTTGTCGCTCCGCAGGCCGTCAGTACCAAC
The DNA here is from genome assembly GCF_036946495.1 of Mycolicibacterium neoaurum. Lineage (NCBI taxonomy): Bacteria > Bacillati > Actinomycetota > Actinomycetes > Mycobacteriales > Mycobacteriaceae > Mycobacterium > Mycolicibacterium neoaurum. The sequence continues at coordinate 4,072,232 of NZ_JAQIIX010000002.1, read as the reverse complement.
GTCGACACCACGACAACGGCAAGGGCGGTTTTCACGGCACTCATCCTCGTCAGCCTCCAGGGTCTGCATGCCCGACAGCTAGACCGGCAAACTTTCGGCGCTCGACCCTCGGCGTGTGATCTCAGCCACGATTGGGTATATTCAGCTGCGAGGACGCATCCAATCGGATAGTTCTCGTTGAGTGCGGGTCAGGGTTCCGCAAACGAACTTGGGTTCTATCCAACTTCGGTGCTTGCCTACGCACATGGAGCCCTGACCTTGCACCTACGCAGTTCACACCTCATCCCCCACCCGGGCCGCCGTCAACGGCGTCACCACGGTGTTCCCCTGATCACTCCGGCCCTTGATAGCGACCATCGGTCAAACCAAGCTCTATGGCGTCAGATTCAGCTAGTCAGAGTCTGCTTTACCGTCACTCGCCACGCGGCGAGCCGCCGTCACTCAGCTGGGTTCGAGCAAGCGAAGGCTTACAGGTCAGGGCGGGATTATCAGACGCGAGCAAATACCAAGTTTGCATGACGCCCGACGCGAGGCTCCAAATCGACGCGCTCGATACCAAAACCATTGCTTCATGAGTTCCTATAAGCGAGTAGATGAGCACAGAGCCAAAAACACCTGACAGAAAAGCAGTGCCAAGCGAAACCTGAATCCACTCGTACATACCGATCTTGTCCCTGCCACGGTTCCATTCCCTACGGAAAACGTGAACGTAATACGGCACGGTGGCACAACCGACAACCCCGACGATCGTGCCGCCCACTCGCCAAGATCCTCCGGGCAACAGGGCGGTGAGGCTCACTACTAGAGGCGACGACAACTCAATGAGATTCCTTACCGCGCCCAAACGACGAAGAGGTGCGGCGCGCCAACGATCTGCTTGAGTCTGCAAAGCCACGAATAACAACGCCATTACAGCCGCCGACACCGAGGCAAGCACTGTGAAGAAACTCGACCACTCTTGCGCCAGCCTCACCAGTCCTAGATACCAGCCTCGCGATAGTGCCGCCATTCAGAAGATTGGCAGCTCAACACTGGTTCTCGGCCAATCAGAGCTCGGCCAGAACCTGGAGCCGCTTGCCTACGCACATGGAACCCTGACCTTGCACCTACGCACTTTCACACCGCCTCCCCCACCCGGGCCGCCGTCAACGGCGTCACCACGGTGTTCCCCTGATCGCCGCACTCATTGGTGTCGACCACCGTGGTCAGCTCACCGGTGAACGTGCCGTCGGGACGCGGCGTGAACCCCAGGGTCACCGTCGTCCACGACTCACCGGCGATCGATCCGTCGGCGTAACGACAGGTGGACTTCACCCGGGCCGGCGCGATATCGCGCCATGTCCCGTCGGTGAGCTGGAACGACAGCGTCCGCGCTCCGGCCCTCCGCTGCCGGTCGGGGCCGAGCACCTCCCCGCTGGCGATACAGGGTCCGTCGGCACATGTGGTGGTCAGCGTCAGCCAATCCTGGGTCGGCGCACCCTGCACACCCCAGCTGACCGGACGGTCGGTACCCGACGTCGTGGCCCGGTCCGGTTGGTATTCAACGTGATACACCCCGTTGAGCAGATCCGGCCGGGGCGCCGGCGCGCTCACCGGATCATCGCGCAATGCCCATACCGCGACCGCCGACGCCGCGGCGATCACGACCACGGCCGCCGCCACGGCACCGGCGGTGATCACCGACGGGCTCAGCGTGCGTGGTGCTTGTGGTTCGGGTTCCTCATCCAGCCCCCAGGCGAACGCCGATTGGGTGTCCGCATCGGCGACGCCGGCCAGCTCGGTGGGCGACCCGGCATCGGCCATGTAGCCGGTGGGATCCTCACCACCCGAGGGCTCGGGCATGCCCGACTGCGCCTGGACCGCTACGCGACCGACGCCGCGAGATCGCGCGCCTGTACCCAGCGGATCAGCCGGCGCCGACGCTCGGCGGTGCGCTCGGGATGCAACTCGGCCTCCCGCTCGGCCACGATCGCCTCTTCCCAGGCGCGTTTCATGTCATCGTCGTGGAACTGCACGGCACGAGCCATGGTCTGCACTCCCTTCCTCGACATACCGTCAGCCTAGCGGCGCCATCCGACAACACGGGCGAACCCGTCCCCCGCGTCATCGCGACCGCCCCGTCGCCTCGGCCGCGGCCAACAGGTGCGCCAGGATCTTGATCGAGGCGATATCGGACGCGCTGAACCCATCCTTCTCCAAGGTGTTGGCCGTCAGCATCCCGAAGGCCACGTCGGCACGCACCGCCACCGACACGAACGACTTGTAGATGCGCCCCCTGCTGACATCCCAGGTCTCCGGGATGTGCGCATCGGTGTCATTGCTGCTCTCGACGTCACCATGGTCGATCAGCGTCCACACGCCCTGATCACCCCCAGTCCCCTCGACGAACTCACTGGTGAAGGAATCCTCGCGGTTGATCGAGTCGACATAGGACCCACATGTCATCACCCGGGAACCGCCGGGACGGCGCTGCACCCGGAAGTAGGCGGCACGCGGCGCATCGCTTTGCATCAGGTCGCACACCTTGCTGACGATGGACGACCGGAACCCGCTGATCTCGCGATCCCGGGCGGTCTGGTCCATGGCCGCGAACCGGCGCAGTTTGTCGGCGGTGCCCAGCATCGCGCCGTTGATCAGCAGCGAGGTCCGCCGCGACTCGGCACGCAACGCCTGCTCCAGATCGGCCTTCTGCCCCTCCTGCTGCGCCTTGTAGGCACGCTCGTTGCGGAATTTGAACAACCCGGTGACGGCCGTGGCCGTGGCCAGCACGACGGTCGTGATCCGCAATCCGAGCTCCCAGCCGCCGCCGGTCAGATTGGTCAGCAGCGCCACCACCGCGGTCAGCACCGCAAGGACCGTCAGGGCGATGTTGTACTGCACCGCCCGGTCCTTCACGACATCGTCGACCGCGTTATCTGCCACGCAAGCAGCATCTCACCCACCACCGTCAGCCCAGGGTCAGCATCCAGGCCGGAACCCAATGCGTCACCGGTCGTTCCCGTGCCCCGAAGCGCACCGGGTAGGTGACCAGGCCCCACCACGCACCCTGTTCGCACAACCCCCAGCAGGTCAGCTGCGCCTCGACGACCTTGTGCATCTGCAGCCCGAGCGGGTGCTGACGGCCCCACCGGCAGTGCGGCTGGCGTGGGAACAGCGCGGCCAGATCGACCAGCACGGTCTGTGGCGGATCGACCCGGCGGAACACCTCGCGCGTGGGCTGCCCGCCGTACCCGATGGACTGCATCTCACCCACCGTTCGATCATATGTTCGAAACGTAGGTCGGCGGAAGTCAGCGCCCGTGTTCGTCGAAGAACACCGCGGCGGACTCGGAGGCGCTGAACGACCGGATCGCTGGGCCCACCTGGTTGGCTGGCAGTATCTCCGGCGCCCCGGGCCAGGTGTGCCCACCGCCGTCGACCCGCATGTAGACCACCGCCGAACCCTCGGCGCAGCGATAACTGACCCGCTCGACGAACTGGGCATCGACGCCGGGCTGCGGTTCGATCAACGGATCCGCGTCACAGCCGTCGAGGTGTCGCCAACTGTCGACCAGCGCGGTGGCCGCCAGGACGGTGCTCGCCCCACCGCGGCCCATCATCGGCCCACCGCCGATGGGCACGATCGGGTCCAGCGTGCCGTGGATGGTCAGCACCGACACCGGGCGCGACGGATGGCACCCGACATTGGTCCCGAGCGACGCACCGACGGTCGCGATGGCGGCGAACACGTCGGCACGCTCACACGCCAACCGGTTCGCCATGAAGCCGCCCGCCGACAACCCGGTGGCGAACACCCGTCCCGGCGGTATCCCGTAGTCGGCCGAAAGCCGCTGCACCAACGTCACCAGGAATCCGACATCGTCGACGCCGGTGCGGTCGGGCACCGAAGCGCCGCGCCCGTCGGCCCAGCTGAAGTCGATCCCATCGGGATAGACCACGACATAACCGTGCTGATCGGCCACCGGATCGAAGTCGGTCAGCGCGGCCTGCTGCGCGCCGGTCTGCCCGCCGGCATGCAGGCTGAGCACCAGCCCCTTCGGCGTCCCTGGCGGCACATGCACCTGATAGGTGCGACTCAGCCCACCGAAGTCGATATGTGCCACCGGCGCGTCAGCGGCGGCCACCGGCACCGGTGCCAGCACACAGACCAGGCCCACCAGCAACGCCGCGGCGCGTCTCCCCCACACGTGGCCGAGCTTAGATGCTTCAGGCGTACAGCGACTCGAACTTGTCGACCGACCGCTCGATATCGCCCTTGACGGTGCGTGCCGCGACCGCACCGATCGGACCGAACAGCGGCGGCCCGCCCAGGTCGATGGTGACGGTGAACGCGCACCCCGACGCGGTCGGCTTCACGGCCATCTTCAGCCCGTACTTGGTCCCGCCGACCCCCTTGCCGGTGACCTCCAACAGCCGTGGAGCGTCGAACTTGCGGACAGTCCAGGTGACCCTGTTGCGCATGCCCTTCGCGCCGGCCACCCCGATCAGCGTCGTGCCGGCGGACAGTTCGTCGGGCACATCACTGCGCCAGCCCTCGTGCAGGACCAGCCAGTCCCCCAGTTCGTCGAGGTTCGACACGTGGTCCCATGCGGTCTGCGGGTCGATCGACAGCTCGCGGGAAAGTTCGACCTTTGCCATGGGCGGAATGCTAGTAGCTTCGGTGCGATGCACCGCAGCAACGTCGAGTTCGGCTGATGGCCCGCTACGTCGCGCTGCTGCGCGGAATCAACGTCGGCGGCAAGAACATCATCGCGATGAAGGATCTGCGCGCCACACTCGACGCGCACGGTTACGACAACGTGCGCACCTACATCCAGTCGGGCAACGTGCTGTTCGACACCGACGACGATCCCGCGAACCTGGAGAGCGCCATCGAGGGCATCCTGGAGAAGGCGTTCGGCGTTCCGCTGGTCGTGGTCGTCCGTTCACACCGCCAACTGCGCAACGTGGTCACCAAGGCGCCCAAGGGTTTCGGGGCCGACCCCGACACGTTCCATTCCGACGCGATCTTCCTCAAGGCACCCCTGACCGCGGCGCGTGTGATGGATATCGTCACGCTGCGCGACGGGGTCGATCAGGCCTGGCCGGGCACCGGGGTGGTGTACTTCGCCCGGCTGAGCGCCGAACGGACCAAGAGCAGGTTGAGCAAGATCACCACCACCGCCGAGTACAAGCACATGACGATCCGGAACTGGAAGACCACCCAGGCCCTGCTGGCCCTGCTCGACGAGCAGGGCTAGCCGGTTCAGCGACGCGCGAGCTCGCGCAACACCAGATCCGTTGTGGCCCAATCCATGCACTTGTCGGTGACCGACTGGCCGTAGGTCAGCGGCTTGGCATCCGGCGACTGGGCACCGGCCACCAGGAAGCTCTCCAACATGACACCGCTGACCGGCAGCCCGTCGCGCACCAGCTGGGCCACCTCGGCGGCCACGACGGCCTGCCGGATGTGATCCTTGCCGGAATTGGCGTGGCTGCAGTCGATGACGACCCGACCGGGCAGGCCGGCGGCCACCAGCTTGTCGGCCACCGCATTGATCGCGGCGGCGTCGTAGTTGGGTCCGCCGGTGCCGCCGCGCAGGATCACATGGCAGTCCTCGTTGCCCGCGGTGTTCACCAGCGCACCCCGGCCCATGTCATCCATCCCGAAGAAGACATGTTGGGCCGCAGCGGCATTCACACCGTCGACGGCGACCTGGATGTTGCCGTCGGTGCCGTTCTTGAATCCCACCGGCATGGACAGACCCGAGGCCAGCTGCCGGTGCACTTGCGATTCGGTGGTGCGGGCCCCGATGGCGCCCCAGGCAACGGCGTCGGCGATGTACTGCGGGCTGGTGGGCTCGAGGAATTCACATCCGACCGGCAGACCGATGTCGATGACGTCGAGCAGCAACTGGCGCGCGGTGCGCAGCCCCCGCGTGACGTCGAAGGTGTTGTCCATGCCCGGATCGTTGATCAGACCCTTCCAGCCGATCGTGGTGCGGGGCTTCTCGAAGTACACCCGCATGACGATCTTGAGCCGGTCGGCGAGTTCCTCGGCCACCGTGGCCAGCCGGCCGGCGTAGTCGAGCGCGGCCTCGGGGTCGTGCACCGAGCACGGTCCAACCACGACGAGCAGGCGGTCATCGCGACCGGCCAGGATGTCGGCGATCTCGTCGCGGTCGCGCGCCACCCGCTCGGCCCGCCGCGCGCCCAGCGGGAACTCCGTGAGCACATCGTGCGGGCTGGGGATCTCGCTGAAACTGCGGATCCGCCGGTCCGATGTCGCGGGTGCGGTGGCGATCTGCGCCAGATTCATGGGGTGCCTTCCTGCTACGGGCACCTGCGTGAGTTTTCGGCGCCCTCGTAATGACGAAAGGCAGCGACCTTGTGGTCACTGCCTGGGCTCCGGGTGGATGCGCGGTTAGGTCAACGCTTTATCGGCTCCGCCCGGAGCCTTGATAAAGCGCCAATAGGCGGCGCATACACCGATGTTCACGACGGACAGGTTACACGCCCGCCGCGCACGGGCCAAAGCGGGCCGAGCGTCACGGCTTGAGCCGCCACGCATAACCGGCGATGCCCACACCGATCAGGGCGATCAGCGGACCGAGCACCGACCAGGTGGTGGTGTTGCTCATCGGGCTGCCTCCGACGGCGCCGAAACCCTGCAGCGCGAACAGGGTGCCGAAGGCCGCCAGGACGATTCCGATGCACAACACCGCGATACGCATACTGCGACAGTAACCTCGGCAGCGATGGTTGACATCTCGTTCCTGGAGCGCACCCGAGCCGGTTATGACCGCACGGCTGCCGGTTATGCCGACGCCTTCGCCGCCCACCTCAACGACAAGCCGGTCGACCGCGCGATGCTACGGGCGTTCGCCGATTCGGTGCCGGCGGGGTGGCCCGTCGTCGACGTCGGCTGCGGGACCGGCGCGGCCACCGCGATCCTGCGGGAGTACGGCGCCGCGGTATCGGGAATCGATCTGTCGCCCAACATGATCGACCAGGCACGCCGAGCGTGCCCGAGTGTCGATTTCACCGTCGGCTCGATGACCGCGCTGCCGCTGCCCGACGAAAGCGTCGGCGGAGTGTGCGCGTGGTATTCGATCATCCACGTACCCGACGACGCCCTGGCCGGGGTGTTCGCCGAGTTCCACCGCGTATTGGCCCCCGGCGGAATCGTCTTGCTGGCCTTCCAGGTCGGTGATCAACCGCGTCATCTCACCGAGGCGTTCGGTGAACACGTCGATCTGGTCTTCGAACGCCGCCGCCCGGAATCGGTCGCCGACTCACTGGGCGCCGCGGGCCTCCCGATGTATGCCCAACTGGTCCGCACGCCCGACGACGACGGTGTCGAATCGACACCGCAGGGGTATCTGATCGCCCGCAAACCCACCCGCCAGCAAGGAGTCTCCACGTGAGCGACCGCATGGAAGTCCACCGCACCATCGCCGCCCCGGCCGCCGACATCTTCGCCGTACTGACCGATCCGCACGGCCACGTGGCCATCGACGCCTCCGGCATGCTGCAGGATGCGACCGGCGAACCGGCCCGACAGGTCGGTGACCGGTTCGTGGTGCACATGGATCGGGAGGCGCTCAACGACTTTCCGATGGGCAAGTACGACGTGACCGTCGACATCGTCGAATACGAGCAGGACCGGTTGATCGCATGGACCATCCTCGGCCAGATCAAGCCGCAGATCGGCCACGTCTACGGCTACCGCCTGGAGCCCACCGATGACGGGACCGTGGTGACATCGTTCTACGACTGGTCGGCCATCGACGACAAGTGGCGCGAGGCGGGCATCTTCCCGGTGATCCCGGAATCGGCGTTACGGGCAACGCTGGGCATTCTCGATCGCACCGTGCGACGCGGCTACCCGCGACCATAACGTCAACACAGGGTTGACGCACGACTATCGTCAACCTAACGTTGACGCATGACCTCTTCTGTCAGCCTCGATGACCTGATCCACACCATCAAGTCCGTCCACACCGACGCCCTCGATCAACTCACCGATGCCGTCCTGGCCGCCGAACACCTCGGCGAGGTCGCCGACCACCTCGTCGGCCACTTCGTCGACCAGGCCCGCCGCTCCGGGGCCTCCTGGACCGACATCGGCGCCAGCATGGGCGTCACCAAACAGGCCGCCCAGAAGCGGTTCGTCCCCAAGGGTGACACCATCGACCCCGAGCAGGGTTTCGCGCGGTTCACCCCGCGCGCCCGCGCCGCGGTCGTCTTCAGCCAGAACGCCGCCCGCGACGCCGAGAACACCGAGATCACCCCGGAGCACCTGATATTGGGTCTGCTGGTCGACACCGACTCCCTTGCCATCGCACTGCTCCGCGCCCAGGGCATCGAACCCGACCAGTTGCGTGCGGCGATCACCCTGCCCGCGGCGACTGGCCAGACACTGCACCTGGTGCCCTTCAGCGGTGCTGCCAAGAAGGTTCTGGAACTGACCTTCCGCGAAGCGCTTCGCTTGGGCCACAACTATGTCGGCACCGAGCACATGCTGTTGGCGCTGCTGGAATCCGAGGCCGGGGACGGCCCCCTGCACGGACTGGGCCTCGACAGGGACCGGCTCACCACGACGCTGATCGACCTGCTGTCGACGATGCCGGGAATGAAATCCGACGACGAACTGTAGAACTGCGACATGGAACTCAACGCAGCCGCCCGTGAACTCATCGGCGCGGGCGCCGATGCCACGCTGGTCACCATCAACCCCGACGGCAGCCCGCAGGCCACCGTCGTCTGGGTCGCGCTGCAATCCACCCCCGAGGGCGACGAACTCGTCTCGGCGCACCTGAGCGACACGTATCGCAAGGTGCGCAACGTCCGACGCGACGGCCGGGTCACCGCCACCATCCTGGCTCCGAGCAAGCCCGGCCAGCAACGCGAGTACCTCTCGGTCACCGGGACCGCGCGCGTCGTCGAGGGCGGCCTGGGTGTCCTCAAGGATCTCGCCGTCGCCATGCTCGGCTCCGACGAGCACTTCCCACCCGCCGATGCCCCCGACGGATTCCTGACCCGGATCCGCATCGAATCCGTCGGCGGGCACGGCCCCTGGGTGGCCTAAACGGCCGAACCCCCGAGCCGCCGCCGGGCATGTGCCATCATGCGAGGCAGCAAAGGGAGGGTTTGTATGTCGCGCTTGTTGTCGATCCTTGTCGCCGCCATGACGTTGGTGGCGGTCGGTGTCGCCCCGCCCGCCGCCGCGGCCGAGACGCCGATCGGCGACCTCGGACAGACGCTGCGCGTGCAGTACGACGACTTCGTCGCCGATGTCACCGTCCACGACGTGCTCCCGGTGCCCGTCCCGCCAGGCTGGGGCTGGAACGGTTCCCCGCGCTGGCGGGCCCAGGGCGGCCCCTGGCGCGCCGGCATCACCGTGCACGTCATCTCCGCGCCCAACCCGTTCAAGCTGTCGATCGCCACCACGTTCAGCGGTGTCACCCCGTACGCCGACGCCTACGCCGCCAAGCACACCGACGCGCCCGACGCGCTGGAGAAGGCACTGCTGAACGCCCCGCCCGGGGCCACCGTCTCCGGCGGCGTCTACTGGGATGTCTATCGGGCGCTGGTCACCAACGTGGTGATGATCAACCCGCAGACCGGAACGCACCTGGCGCAGTGGAACATCTGGCAGCCCGGTTCTCCCCTGCCGTGATCCGGGCCGCCACGGCCGCAGATGTCGACGAGCTGGCCGCGGTCGCGGCCACCACCTTCCCGTTGGCCTGCCCGCCCGGTGCCGACCCCGCCGATGTGGCCGCGTTCGTCGCGACCCACCTCTCACCGCAGGCCTTCCGAAATTATCTGCGCGACCCGGATCGCATCGTGCTCATCGCGTGCGACGCAGACCGGATCCTCGGCTACACCATGCTGATTCGCGGTGAGCCCGACGACCCCGACGTGCAACGCGCCGTCGCGCTACGGCCTGCCGTCGAACTGTCCAAGATGTACACCGCACCCGAAGCCCATGGCCGCGGCGTCGCCGCCGCGCTGATGACACACGCCCTGGAACACTGCACGGACCTCGGCGCGGCATGCGTGTGGCTCGGGGTGAACCAGGACAACGCCCGAGCACAACGGTTCTACGCGAAATCGGGTTTCGAGATCGCCGGGACCAAGACGTTCCGGCTGGGAAACAACATCGAGAACGACTACGTGATGGTGATCAGACTCGGCTGAGCACGTCACGGACGACCGCCACCGTGTCCTCGGGGTGCGTCAGATGTACCGCGTGTGTCGACCCCGGCCAGCACTGCAACGGCACGCCCAGCGCCTCGGCGATGCGCTGATGCGCGACCCGCGTGGTGGCCTTGGGCGGACGCTCCGCGGTGACCACGGCGGCTGGAACCCTGGGCACCTGGGACATGTCGAAACCGGCCGCGACTGCGGTCAACCCGGTCACCTCGCGGCCCAGCTGAACCAGATCCGCCTCGGCGGCAATGCGTATCTGGGCCGCCGCGCAGTCCGGTCGCAAACCGCGGGCCTGCCGGGCGGTGGATTTCAGTCCCCAGGCCAGCAGCGCACGATGCACGACCGGTATTCGGGCCATCGCCGCTACCGATCGGACAGCGCGCTCGACGCGCCTGCAGAGGACCACATCGTTGATGGGGGTGGGATCGAGCAGGACCAGCCCGGCGACGTCGGCGGGATGATCGCGTGCGAGCAGCAGCGCGATGACTGCCCCGAGGCTCTGCCCGACCACGACGACCGGCCCCACTTCGGCGATCAGCTCGTGCAGATGGTTGGCCGCCTGCGCCAACGGCACCGCTCCCTCGGCGATGACGGAGCGGCAACCCGGCTCGGCGGCAAGCGATTCCGGCAGCCCGGGATAGAAGCCATCGCCGCGGGCACCGGCGCCCGGAATCAGCAACACCGGCGGAACGGCCGGCATGCTCAGCCCGACTGCGCCGCGGCCGTGAGTGCCAACAACCGCGAGGTGGCCCGCAGGTACTTCTTGCGGAAGCCGCCGGCCACCATCTCGTCGCTGAAGATCGTGTCGAGCTTGGTTCCCGAGGCCAGGATGGGAACGCCGGCGTCGTAGAGCCGGTCGGTCAGTGCCACCAGTCGTAGCGCGACACTCTGGTCGGTGATCGGGTGCACGCCGGTGATGAACACCTCACGGACCCCGTCGATCAGCGCGTGGTAGCGCGAGGGATGCATCGTCGCCAGGTGTGCGCACAGCGCGTCGAAATCGTCGAGCGTCGCTCCGTCGACGCCGACGGCGCGGGAGCGCACTTCGTCATCGGACAGCGGCTCCGGCGCCGGCGGCAGACCGCGGTGCCGGTAGTCGGGACCCTCGACCCGCACGGTCGTGAAGATGGCGGCCAGCGTGTTGATCTCGCGCAGGAAATCCTGTGCGGCGAACCGGCCCTCACCCAGCTGCTCGGGCAACGTGTTGGAGGTGGCGGCGATCGACACCCCACGCTCTACCAGAGCCGAGAGCAGCCGGGAGATCAGCGTGGTGTTGCCGGGGTCGTCGAGCTCGAACTCGTCGATGCAGATGACGATGTACTGGCTGAGCAGCTCGATGCACTCGGTGAAACCGAACACCCCGGCCAGCTGGGTCAGCTCGCCGAACGTCGCGAACGCCGTCGGCGCCACATCGGCCTTGGTCAGCGCGTAGTAGGTGGAGGCCAGCAGGTGGGTCTTGCCGACACCGAACCCGCCGTCGAGGTACACCCCCACCCCGGGCAGCACCTCCCGCTTACCGAACAATTTCTTCTTGCCGGCCCGCCGCTGCAGTGCCTGCTCGCAGAACTCCCGGCACCGCTCGACCGCCGCGGCCTGCGACGGCTCGGCGGGATCGGGACGGTAGGTGTCGAAGCTGACATCGGCGAAGGTCGGCGGCGGCACGAGCCGCGCGACCAGCTGTTCCGGCGTCACCTTGGGGTGCCGATCCACCAAACCATCGACCCCGGCGCCGCTTTGCATGTCGTGCACCTTATCGACGTGCTGCAATGAAACCCATGTCGGATAGCGCCGCTGGGACGGATTTCACAACGCTGGCCCCGGTCGATGCTGCCGGTGCCGGGCTTTCCGAGCTGTACGCCTACCCCGAGAAGCTCGATTCCTGCTGGGTGCGGGCCAACTTCATCACCAGCCTCGACGGGGCGGCGACCGCCGACGGGAAATCCGGTGTCCTCGGCGGCGACGGGGACCGCGCGCTCTACCGGCTGATGCGCGAGCTCGCCGATGTGGTGCTCGTCGGCGCGGGCACGGTGCGCGTCGAAGGCTATTCCGGTGCGCAGCTGGGTGCGGCCGAACGCCAGGCGCGCAACGCCCGCGGCCAGGCCGAGGTGCCACCCATCGCCATGGTCACCCGCAGCGGACGGCTGGACCACAGCTTGCCGGTGTTCACCCAGACCGAGGTGCCGCCACTGATCCTGACCACCCACGAGTCCGCCGAGCAGGCGCGCGCCGATTTCGCCGGGCTGGCGCAGGTGTACGACTGCTCGGCCCCCGGTGATCCCGGTGCCGTCGACCTGGCCACCACACTCGACACGCTGGCCGGGCTGGGCCTGCCGCGAGTGCTCACCGAGGGTGGCCCCAGCCTGCTCGGCGCGCTCATCTCCGCGGGATTGCTCGACGAACTGTGCCTGACGATCGCGCCGACCCTGGTGGGTGGCTCGGCCAAGCGCATCACCGACGGCCATGACGAGGCGATCACCCGGATGCGCAGACGGCACACCCTCACCGATGACGAAGGTTATCTGTACACGCGCTACAGCCGTGACTGATCCGGCGTGCGTGATCGCTACTGTGGTCGGCATGGTTACGGCGGGCAGGAGCGCGGCGACTCGACGAGTCCGTCCAGCGATCAGGGCACTCGGGGTTTCCGCGGTCGCCGTGGTGCTGACCTCATGTGCACCCCTGCTGGCAGCCAACCCACGTTTTGCCACCGACGAGGGCGCCGGCCCACAAGGTGCTCCGGAACCCACACCCACGGTCTCCGGACCACCGGCGTGGGAAGCACCGAGCGCCGACAACGACCGGGCGTTGAACTGGTCGGACTGCACCGCACAGACATTCCGTGATGCCGCCGTGGCGCCGGTGCCCGGTGTCACCCTCGAATGTGCGACCTATGACGCCGACCTCGACCCCATCAAGGGTGCCAACGGCACGATCCCGATCGGTGTGGTGCGGGCCCGCACCAGCGCCACCCCGGCCGACGCCGGCCCCTTGGTGTTCACCACGGGCAGCGACCTGCCGTCGTCCACCCAGCTGCCGGTCTGGCTGTCCCGGTCGGGCACCGACATCCTGAAGACCAACCCGATCGTCGCGGTCGATCGCCGCGGCATGGGACTGTCCAAAGCGATCGACTGCCGCGACCTCTTCGACCGCCAGGAGATGATCGACCAGACCCAGTTCGAGCCCGGGGACGACCCCGTGGCCAAACTCGGGGCGATCGCCCAGACCGCCACCACGACCTGCACCGACACCATCGCCCCCGGTGACTCGGCCTACGACAACGCCCACGCCGCCGAGGACATCGAGCGGTTGCGCAGCACCTGGGACGTGCCGACCATCGCGCTGCTCGGGATCGGCAACGGCGCCCAGGTGGCACTGGCCTACGCCGGCTCACACCCGGACAAGGTCTCCCGCCTGGTGCTGGACTCCCCCCTGCCGTTGGCGATCGGCGCCGAGGCCGCCGCCGAACAGAAGGTCAAGGGTCAGCAGGCGGCGCTGGATGCCTTCGCCGCGCAGTGCACCGCCATCAACTGCCCGCTGAGCCCGGACCCCAAGGGCGAGGTCGACGCGCTGCTCAAGGCCGCCCGCGAGGGACGGGGACCCAACGGCGCTTCCGAGGCGGCGGTCGCCGACGCCATCACCACCACGCTGGCCTTCCCCCGCGGTGACCGGGTGGCCGCGACCAATGCCCTCGGTGGCGCCATCGCCGCTGCCCGCGGCGGCGACACCGGGGCCATGACCGACCTGATCGCCCAGGCCGAGGATCTTCGTCAGACCGACGGCCAGTTCGTCAACAGCTGCAGCGATGCGCTCAACCGGCCCACCCCTGACCGCGTCCGCGAACTCGTCGTCGCCTGGAACCGCACCTACCCCCAGTTCGGCACCGTCGGCGCGCTGCGCATGGTGAACTGCCTGAGCTGGCCCAGCGGTTCGGCGGGCGAGGACCCCAAGGACCTCAAGATCCCCACCCTGCTGCTCGGTGTGCAGAACGATCCCGTCATCGGCAACGAAGGTGTCGCCGCGGTCGCGGCCACCATCATCAATGCCGGCTCCAACAGCAAGCGGGTGATCTTCCAGGGCATCGGACACGGCGCCAGCATCTACTCGCCCTGCGCGCTGCCCCCGGTGATCGGCTATCTGGAAAAGGGCACCCTGCCCGAGACCGACACGTTCTGCCCTGCCTGAGTGGACCGTCAGGACGCCCGGTGTAAATTGCGCAGGTGTCGTTCCAGCAGTCCGTCCTGAACGCGTTCCGTCCCAGCACCTCACCGCCGTCGACGGCAACGATCCTGCGGTCGGTTCTGTGGCCCATCGCCATCCTCTCGGTGATCCACCGCAGCTATGTGTTGGGCACCAACGGCTACATCACCGATGACTTCGGGCCGGTCTACCGGGCCGTCATCAATTTCAAAATGGGCTGGGACATCTACAACGAGAACTTCAACCACGTCGACCCGCACTACCTGTACCCGCCCGGCGGAACGTTGTTGCTCGCCCCATTCGGATACCTGCCCGTCGATGCCGCCCGCTACTGGTACATCACCTTCAATGTGATCGCGTTCTTGATCGCGGCATACCTGTTGTTGCGGATGTTCAACTACACGCTGTCCTCGGTCGCGGCACCCGCCTTGGTGCTGGCCATGTTCTGCACCGAATCGGTCACGAACACACTGGTTTTCACCAATATCAACGGCTGCATGCTGCTCGGCGCGGTGCTGTTCTTCCGGTTCCTGCTCAAGGGTGGCCGCAACGCAGAATTGCTGGCAGGCGCCGCGATCGGCCTGACGCTGGTGGTCAAGCCATCCCTGGCGCCGCTGCTGTTGCTGCCGGTGCTCAACCGCCAGTTCTACACCCTGATCACGGCTTTCGGTGTTCCGCTGGTCTTCAACGCCGCCGCCTGGCCGCTGGTGTCGGATCCGATGAGCTTCGTGCGCCGGACGCTGCCCTACATCATGGAGACCCGCGACTACTTCAACTCCTCGATCCTGGGCAACGGCATCTACTACGGCCTGCCGATGTGGCTGATCCTGTCCTTGCGCATCCTGTTCCTGCTGCTGGCCGCAGGCAGCCTCTACCTGCTCTACAAGTACTACCGCGAACGTGACCCGCTGTTCTGGCTGCTGACCTCATCCGGCGTGCTGCTGACCGCCTCGTTCCTGGTGCTCTCGTTGGGTCAGGGTTACTACTCGACCATGCTGTTCCCGTTCCTGATGACGGTGGTGTTGCGCAACTCGGTGCTGCACAACTGGCCGGCCTGGCTCGCGGTATACGGGTTCATGACGATGGACCGCTGGCTGCTGGCGCACTGGCCGACCACCGGACGCTTCCTGGAGTACATGAAGATCACCTACGGCTGGTCGCTGCTGCTGATCGTCGTGTTCTGCGTGCTGTACTTCCGCTACCTGGATGCAAAGGCCGACGGCAGGCTGGATTCCGGTATCGATCCGCCGTGGATGACGGATGCCGATCGGCGCGCTAGCGTGAAATCATGACGACCCCTGGTCCCAAGATCGAGCTGACCGACGACCAATGGCGCGAGAAGCTCAACCCCGCCGAATTCCAGGTGCTGCGCCGCGCGGGCACCGAGCGGCCGTTCACCGGCGAGTACACCGACACCAAAACCGCGGGGGTCTACCAGTGCCGGGCCTGCGGGACGGAGCTGTTCCGCAGCACCGAGAAGTTCGAATCCCACTGCGGGTGGCCGTCTTTCTACGATCCCGCCGCCTCCGACGCGGTGATCCTCAAGCGGGACGACTCGCTGGGCATGACCCGCATCGAGGTCATCTGCGCCAACTGCCACAGCCATCTCGGGCACGTCTTCGAGGGCGAGGGCTACCCCACGCCCACCGACCAGCGGTACTGCATCAATTCCATATCGCTGCGTCTCGTTCCTGCCGCCGGGTCCTGAGCAGCGCCAGCAGCTGCGCCGGCGGTAACGGTTCACTGAAGAAGTAGCCCTGGCCCACCTGGCAGCCGTACTCCCGTAACAGCGAAGCGGTTTCGGCGTTCTCCACGCCCTCGGCCACGGTGCTCAGGCCGAGTTCACGGGCCAGGTCGATCACCGCCCGCACGATGGCACCGGCCCGGCGATCCGCGGTGATGGTGGTGACGAATCCCTTGTCCAGCTTCAGTTCGTCGATGTGCAGATCCCGCAGATACGCCAGGGCCGAATAACCGCTGCCGAAATCATCGATGGCCACCCGGACACCGCTGGCGCGCAATTGGTCGATTGCCGTGGCGGCCACCTCGCGGTTGTCGAGCAGCAGATCCTCGGTGATCTCTACGGTCAGGCTCTCGAACGGCAGATCCCGTGCCCGCAACGCGCGCTGGATGCGATCCGGCAGCCCGAAATCGGACAGCGAGGGTGCGAAGATGTTGACCGCGACCGGAACCCGGAACCCCAGATCGCGCCAGATGGCCACCTGGCCGAGCGCCTGCTCGAGCACCAATTCGTTGATGGGGCGCATCAACCCGTGATCGCGGACCAGTTGCAGGAACTGGTCGGGCCCGAGCAGACCGCGGTCGGGATGGGGCCACCGGACCAGGGCCTCGACCCCGATGATCGATCCGTCGACCAGGTCGAACTTGGGCTGGTAGACCAGCGTGAGCTCGAAATTGTCGATCGCATGGCGCAGCTGGCCCAGCATCTGGAACGCCACCGCGCTGTCGTGCGCGCTGTCGGCAGCCCCCCGACGCAACTGCACCGGATCCCCCATGCCGACGGGCACGTCGTCCTCGGAGTAGATGTGCACCCCGGTGATGCGACCGCGCTTGGCGGCATACATCGCCAGATCGGCCCGCTTGAGCAGATCGTCGGCCGTGAGCCGAGGACCCTCGGAATTCGCGACCGCCAACCCGGCGCTGGGACACAGCCGCAGCTCATATCCGTCGACCACGAACGGGTCGGCGAACGCGGCCACCACGTGGTGTGCGACCAACCGCGCGGCGGCCTCGTCACCCTCCATCAGGACGACGAACTCGTCGCCGCCCATACGGGCGACGGTATCGCCGGCCCGTGTGCAGGTGACGATGCGCTCCGCGGCCTGCATCAGCAGCGAATCGCCGGCCGGATGCCCCAAGCCGTCGTTGACGAGCTTGAAATCGTCGAGGTCCATCGACAGCACCGTCACGGCCTCGTCGTCACGCTCGTGCAGCGCCATCGCATGCGCCAGCCGGTCCTGTAAGAGGGCACGATTGGCCAGGCCTGTCAGTGGGTCACGCATCGCCTGTGCGGCCACCGTTTCCAGCAGTCTGCTGTTCTCCCCCACCACGATGAACTGACGCACCAGCACCAGGACGATCAACAGCACCGAGATCAACAATGCCGGCGGCACTCCCGGCGATCCAGCAAAGTGCGCCGCCGCTGCGGCCAATGCCAGCACGATCGGGATATAGGGCAGCCACATGGCACCGCGGGTGATCGGCTGATCGGTATCGGCCCGCGTGCTGGTGTGTCGGCGGGAGGTCAGGGCCGCCAGCGCGATCAGCAACAGCCCAAGTGCCCATCCGATGCTGGAGAAGGGCACCCACGAGTCGTTGTCATGGGTGTTGGTGAAGACGAAGATGCCGTCCCCGACGGCGATCAGCGTCATACCGCCGACCAGCAGGGCGAGCGACTGACGTTGGCCCGCGGGTGCCCGGGCCAGGACCAGCACCGCCACCGTCAGCACGCCGAGGTCCAGCATCGGGTACGCCAGCGCGATCCCCAGTAGGAAACGACCGGTCCCGTCGGCTTGCAGGAGCGTGTCGACGACCGTCCACCAGCCGATCTGGAAGAACGCGACCGCCACGATCACGCCGTCGAGCGCCAACCTGCCGTGGGTGTACCCCGACGCCGCATGCGGCACCGCGAGCAAACCTATGCACACGAAGATCGGTAACACCAGATAGGCAACGTCGGCGACCGATGGGAAGGGCGAGGCCACCTGCCACACCTCGTAATACGCCCAGATCACCGAGCCCACGGTGTAGCCGACCATGCCGATGCTGACACAACCCCAGACCACCCGCTGGCGGGCCTGGGCACGCCGGAAGGCACACACGCAGCAACCGGTGACGAAGACAGACAGCACGATGAACGCAAGATCTTCGACGGCCACCCGCACGTCGGGCGACCCCCACCCGGTGAGCAGCCACACGGAGAACGCGATGGTGGCGACCGCGGCCCCGCCCCCCACCCGGGCGACTGTCGGCATCGTCAAACGCTAGCAAACAGTGCCACCGACGCGCATCCCGTCGGTGGGTGGGTTCACGGCAGGGCGTTCAACAGGTGTTCGACACCCACCCGCGGGCCGGTGAAGAAGGGCGTCTCCTCCCGGACATGGCGACGGGCGTCGGTATAGCGCAGCTTCCACATCAGCTCGACGATGCGGGCCAGATCCGGTCCCTCGAAGGCCAGGATCCACTCGTAATCGCCGAGGGCGAAGGCCGGCACGGTATTGGCACGCACGTCCGGGTACTCGCGGCCGGCCATCCCGTGCTCGACGAGCATCTTGCGGCGCTCGTCGTCGGGCAACAGGTACCAATCCAGGGACCGCACAAAGGGATACACACAGATGTAGTCGCCGGGATCCTCACCGGCGATGAACGCCGGGACGTGGCTCTTGTTGAACTCCGCAGGACGGTGCAGGGCAACGACGCTCCACACCGGATCGCTGGCCAACCCCAGGGTGGTACGCCGGAAGGCCTTGTAGGTGGCCTGCAGGTCCTCGACCCGCTCGGCGTGCGTCCAGATCATGTAGTCGGCATCGGCCCGGAAACCCGAGACGTCGTAGAGCCCTCGGACGACGACATCACCCTCCTCCTGTTGCTTGAGGAAGGTCGCGGTCTCGTCGATGACGGCACTGCGATCCGCATCGAGCGCCTCCGGCTGGACGGCGAAGACCGAGATCATCATGTACCGGGTCATCGAGTTGAGCGAGTCGTAATCGAGCTTGGCCATAGAGCTATCCTGCCACCAGCCGTGCCGCCGCTGTCGTGCCGGACCCCACACATGCCGGCACCCCGATCCCGTCGAGATAGGCACCGGCAACGGCCAATGTCGGCGGCAGCCCGGCGCGCAACTCGGCCACCCGATCGGCGTGGCCGGGGCCGTACTGCGGCATGGCCTCGATCCAGCGTTGGACCCGGAAATCGACGGTGTCGGTGACGATCCCGAACACCTGCTGCAGGTCGGCGAGCGAACAGTTCAGCAACTCGTCATCACCGACGCTGCGGGCCAGACTGTCCCCGAACCGGCCGTAGGACAACCGCACCAGTTCGACATTGCCGCGCCTGCCCCACTTGCGGGAGGTCAACGTGATGGCCTTGGTGTGCAACGCCTCGCCGCCGGCGACCAGCACGCCGGATTGGTCCGGCAGTGGTGTGCCGCCGGGCAGGGCCAGCGCCACCAGTGCGGTGGAGGCCACCGGGATTGCGCGCGCGATCGCCGCGCTGCGCGGTGCGACGTGTTCGATCAGGCGGGCCAGCCGCGGCGCGGGCACAGCCAGGACGACCGCATCGGCCGACCAGTGCCCGCTCTCGTCGTCGACCAGATCCCATCCGCGCGGGGACCGCGCGACCCGTTCGATGCCGACCTGCGCCCAGCGCACCCCGGCGCGGCGGGCCAGCTCCTCGACGAGCACCGTGTAACCGCCGTCGAGCGCACCGAAGACGGGGCCGGGCTGTGGCGGAGGCAGGGCGGTGCGCACCGCCTCGGTGAGGCTGCGGGCACCGCGGTCCAGGGCGGCCGCCAACGCAGGGAATGCCGCGCGCACGCCGATGGTCTCGGCCGACCCCGCGTACACACCGGTCAGCAGCGGTTCCACCGACCGGGTCACCACCTGGGCGCCGAAGCGATCCCCGATCAGCTCGGCGACCGACGGATCCGCGCCCGGCCGCCAGTTCAGCGGGCGGCGTGGTTCGTCGGCTATCCGTGCGACGGTCGCCTCGTCGACCAATCCGGCCACCGATTCGGCATTCGCGGGCACGCCCTGCAAGGTGCCGGTGGGCAGCGGGTGCAGCCTGCCCTGGCTGTAGATCAGCGGCCGCGCACCGGCGCTGGCGACCTGGCGGTCGGTCAGTCCCAATTCGGCCAGCAGCGCGGGAACCTCGGGCCTGCGCGTGATGAACGCCTCGGCGCCCAGGTCCATCGTCATGCCACCGACCTGTTCGGTGCGCAGCACCCCGCCGAGCCGGTCGGCGGGATCGAAGAGGGTGATCTCGGCATCCGGACCGGCAGCGACGCGCAGCCGATAGGCAGCGGCCAATCCCGAGATGCCGCCGCCGACAACGCAGTAGGTGGTCACAACGAGTGCACCAGCGAGACCAGGTCGGTCACCACCTCGGGGTCGGTGGCGGGGAGCACACCGTGACCGAGGTTGAAGACGTGTCCGGCCGCGCCAGCGGCCACCGCGGCCCGGCCATCCTCCACCACGGCACGCGCGGCACGCTCGACGGCTGGCCAGCCGGCGAACAATGTCACCGGATCAAGGTTGCCCTGCAGCGCTTTTCCGGGACCCACGCGCTGCGCCGCCGCGGTCAAGGAGGTCCGCCAGTCCACCCCGACCATCGTCGCCCCGGCCTCACCCATGGCACCGAGCAGCTCGGCGGTGCCGACCCCGAAGTGCGTCATCGGCACGCCACGGGGCGCCAACGCGGCGAAGATCCGCGAGCTGTGCGGCAGAACGTAGGAGCGGTAATCGGCCAGCGACAGCGTGCCCGCCCAGGAATCGAAGAGCTGGATGGCGTCGACACCGGCATCCAGCTGCGCCTCCAGGAAGCCGATCGTGAGATCGGTCAGCGAGGTCATCAGGGCGTGCCAAGTCTGTGGTTCGCCGAGCATCATCGCCTTGGTCTTCTCGTGGTTGCGGCTCGGTCCGCCCTCCACCAAGTAGGACGCCAGCGTGAACGGGGCGCCGGCGAATCCGATCAGCGGAACCTCGCCGAGCTCGGCGACCAGCATCGACACCGCGTCGCTGACCGGCGCCACCTGCGCACGCTCCAGTGGGGTGAGCGCGGCCACGTCGGCCGGCGTGCGGATCGGATGCTCGATCACCGGCCCGACGTCGGGAACGATGTCCAATGCCACGCCGGCGGCCCGCAGGGGCACCACGATGTCGGAGAACAGGATCGCCGCGTCCACCTTGTGCCTGCGGACGGGCTGCAGGGTGATCTCGCAGACCAGCTCGGCGTCGAAGCAGGCCTCCAGCATCTTGTGGTTGGCGCGCAGCGCACGGTATTCGGGCAGCGAACGCCCGGCCTGCCGCATGAACCACACCGGGGTGTGGGACGGGTTGCGGCCGGTAGCGGCGGCCAGAAATGGCGACTCTGGCAGGTCACGACGGGTGCTCATCGGCACCTATGTTGCCACGCGCCCGAAAGACGGCGCGCCTGCGCAAGGCTGAGAGCAGTTGGGGCTAGCGTCGCTGACTGTGACATCCGTCGAACCGGCTCAGTTCCGGACCGCAGTTGCGGCGATGAATGCCGCAACCGTGCGGCCGGAGATCGAGCTGGGTCCGATCCGCCCCCCACAGCGATTGGCACCGTTCAGCTACGCGCTGGGCGCCGAGGTCCGCCACCCGGACGTCGCGGTCGTGCCGGAGCGCTCCGACGGCGACGCCTTCGGCCGGCTGATCCTGCTGCACGATCCTGAGGGCGCCGAGGCCTGGGACGGCACCATGCGACTGGTTGCCTATATCCAGGCCGACCTGGATTCCACCGAGGCCGTCGATCCGCTGCTCCCGGAGGTTGCATGGAGCTGGCTGGCCGACGCGCTGGCAGCGCACGCACAGGCCGTCACCGCCCTCGGTGGCACGGTCACCGCCACCACCTCGGTGCGCTACGGCGACATCTCCGGACCACCACGCGCCCATCAGCTCGAGCTGCGCGCCTCATGGACGGCGACCGATCTGGAACTCGGCCCGCACGTGCAGGCATTCTGCGAGGTCTTGGAGCATGCGGCCGGATTACCACCGGCCGGCGTGACAAGCTTGGGATCCCGCACCCGCGCCTGACATGACCGAATCAGAGGACTCCGGGGCTGCGCCCGAACCCGAGGCGACTCCCCTGCTGGCACCCGCCGGCGGCGTGCCGCCGGTTGCGCTGTACCCCAGCGACATGGTCAAGGCCGCCGATCTGCTCGCCGCCGGATCAGGCCCGTTCGCAGTCGACGCCGAACGCGCGTCGGGCTTCCGATACTCCAACCGCGCCTACCTTATTCAGATCAAGCGCGCCGGGTCCGGCATCGTGCTGATCGACCCTGTCAATCACGGCGGCGACACACTGAAGGTCATGGCGCCGCTGGCCGAGGTGCTCGGCACCGACGAGTGGGTGCTGCATGCGGCCGACCAGGATCTGCCATGCCTGGCGGAGCTGGGCATGACACCGCCCCGACTCTACGACACCGAATTGGGTGCGCGGCTGGCCGGTTTCGAGCGGGTCAACCTCGCCGAGATGGTGCGCAGGCTGCTGGGCCTCGGTCTGGTGAAGGGGCACGGCGCCGCCGACTGGTCCAAGCGCCCGTTGCCCGCCGACTGGCTGAACTACGCGGCACTGGATGTCGAGGTGCTCTTGGAGCTGCGCGAGGCGCTCGCCGCGGTGCTGGCCGAGCAGGGCAAAACCGACTGGGCGGCACAGGAATTCGAGCATCTGCGCACCGCCGAACCGACGGTCACCCGGCGCGACCGCTGGCGGCGGACCTCGGGTATCCATAAGGTGCGCGACCCACGGGCCCTGGCCGCGGTGCGTGAACTGTGGATCACCCGTGACCGCATTGCCCAGCGCCGCGATATCGCGCCGGGACGTATCCTGCCCGACGCCGCGATCGTCAGCGCCGCCACCAGCGACCCCGACACCGTCGAAAAGCTCACCGCCCTGCCGGTTTTCGGCGGCAGTCGACAGCGCCGCAGCGCGCAGGTATGGCTGGACGCGCTGGCCAGGGCCCGCACCGACCCGGATCCCCCTACGGGTGCCGAGCCCACCACCGGTCCGCCGCCGCCCGCCCGCTGGTCGCGGCGCAAGCCGGAGGCCGCCGAACGCCTCGAGGCCGCGCGCGCCGCCCTTTCCGAACTCTCCGAACGCGTGTCGGTGCCCACCGAGAATCTGCTGACGCCCGATACCGTGCGCCGGTTGTGCTGGGACTGGCAGCCGGTGCCCGATGTGCGGGCAGCAGTGGAGGATTACCTGACGCAGGCCGGCGCGCGCCCGTGGCAGCGCGAACTGACGGTGCCGGTGTTGACTGAAGCCTTGACGCCACCGTCCGACGGCTAGCCGACATTGGCCGAGAAAGAAGAGACGCACGACGAGAAGGACCGCCAGCGGTTCGCCGACCGCGTCCTGAGCATCGTCGAGGACGCCGTCTACTGGGGTATCGCGGTGATCCTGGTGGCCGGAGCGGTGGCCCTGCTGGTCGCCCAGGTCAAGACGATGTTCTCGCTACTGGACGCGCCGACCTCCAACGTCATGCTGGAGCTGCTGGACGGCGTCCTGCTGATCTTCATCTTCGTCGAACTGCTCTACGCGGTACGCACCAGCCTGCGATCCCACGAGATCGCCGTCGAACCGTTTCTGATCGTCGGAATCCTGGCCTGCATCAAGGAGATCGTGGTGCAGTCGGTGGAGGCGGCGAAGCTGGTCGGCCAGGGGCCCGAATTCGCCAGGACCATCGTGCAGACCGGGGTGCTCGGCGCACTCGTACTGGTCCTGGCGATCGCGGCGTGGGTACTGCGGCAACGCCGGCTGGCGGCGCCGCCCGACGAGGACGACTGAGCGGGAATGCCGCTAGTCGACGCTGTTCTCGACCCGGTCCCCCACCGCTGATCCCAGCGCGGCGACCCACCCGGTGATCTGTCGGGCGATGTGCTGATCGGTCAGACCGATCTCGGCGAGGATCTCACCGCGCGACGCGTGCACCTGGAATTCCTGCGGGACGCCGACATCCCGGCATGGCACGTCGATCTCGTTGTGACGCAACGCCGCCGACACCGAGGATCCGATACCACCGTGCAGGCCGTTGTCCTCGACGGTGACCACCAGCTTGTGCGCCTTTGCCATGGCCTGCAACGCCTCGGGCACCGGAAGCACCCAGCGCGGATCGACGACGGTGACGCCGATCCCCTGCTGCTGCAGACGTTGAGCGGCGGCCAGGCCCATCTGGGCGAATGACCCGACCGCGATCAGCAGCACGTCCTCGGTCAGTCCCGGCCCGGGCTTAGAGAGGACATCGACGCCGTCGCGCCGCTCCAACGCCGGAATATCTTCGCCCACAGCACCCTTGGGGAATCGGATCGCGGTCGGACCGTCCTTGACCTCGAGCGCCTCGCCCAGTTCCTCACGCAGCCGTGCCGCATCGCGCGGGGCCGCCACCCGCATCCCTGGCACGATCCCCAGGATCGACATGTCCCAGACGCCGTTGTGACTGGCACCGTCGGGTCCGGTCACGCCGGCGCGGTCGAGCACGATCGTCACGGGCAGATTGTGCAGCGCGACGTCCATCAGCATCTGGTCGAAGGCGCGGTTGAGGAAGGTCGAATACACCGCGACGACCGGGTGCATCCCGCCCATCGCCAGCCCAGCCGCAGACGTCATCGCATGCTGTTCTGCGATACCGACATCGAACAGGCGATCGGGATACTGCTGACCGAAGGCGCTCAACCCCGTGGGCCCGGGCATGGCCGCGGTGATCGCGACGATATCGCGCCGCCTCCGGGCGATACGGATGAGCTCGTCGGAGAACGTTCCGGTCCAGCCGGGGGCCGATTCCGAGGTCGCCAGACCAGTCACCGGATCGATGACACCGCAGGCGTGCATCTGCTCGGCCACATCGGCCTCGGCCGGCGCGTAACCCATGCCCTTGCGGGTGACGACGTGCACGATCACTGGTGCATTGAATCCCCGCGCGTGCCGCAGCGCCGCCTCGACGGCGTGCTCGTCATGACCGTCGATGGGGCCGACGTACTTGAGGCCCAGATCGGTGAACATGGCTTGCGGCTGCAGCGCATCCTTGAGGCCTGCCTTGACGCTGTGCATGCACTGGTAGCAGATCTCACCGATGACCGGGACCCCGCGCACGACATCACGGCCACGCTCGAGGAACTTCTCGTAGCCCGGCTGCAGCTGCAACGCCGCCAGGTGATCGGCAAGGCCACCGATGGTGGGCGCATAACTGCGTCCGTTGTCGTTGACGACGATGACCACCGGGCGGTCGGACCCGGCGATGTTGTTCAGCGCCTCCCAGCACATGCCACCGGTGAGCGCCCCGTCCCCGACGACGGCGACGACATGGCGATTGCGGTGCCCGGACAGCTCGAAGGCCTTGGCCAGCCCGTCGGCGTAGGACAGCGCGGTGCTCGCATGGCTCGACTCGACCCAGTCGTGCTCGCTCTCGGCGCGCGACGGATAACCCGACAACCCGTCCTTCATGCGCAGCTGATCGAAGTCGGCGGCGCGGCCGGTCAGGATCTTGTGGACATAGGACTGATGCCCGGTGTCGAAGATGATCGGGTCGTGTGGCGAGTCGAACACCCGGTGCAGAGCCAGGGTGAGCTCGACGACTCCGAGGTTGGGGCCCAAATGTCCGCCGGTTGCAGCTACCTTGTGAATCAGGAATTCACGGATTTCGCCGGCCAGCTCGGTGAGCTGGGACTGCGACAGGCGCTGTAGATCTGCTGGTCCGCGGATCTGTTTAAGCATCCCGCCAGCTTACCCACGCACCATGGGTCAGTCCTGTCGAGGCTGGTAGATGTCGGGCACTCCGTCATGATCGTCGTCGGCCGTTTCGGCTTCCTGAATTCGGCGGTACGCGGCATTTCTGGTGGCCAGCACCACTGCGGCGACGACCGCCGCGGTGAGCGAACCGGTCAGCACCCCGACCTTGACGAACTCCTCGCGTGTCGCGTCGCTGTAAGCCAAATCACCGATCAGCAACGACACGGTGAAACCGATGCCCGCCAACATCGACACCCCGAGGACGTCGATCCAGCGCAGCGAACTGTCCAGTTCGGCGCGGGTGAGCTTCGACAGCGTCCAGGTGGTCAAGAAGATGCCGATCGGTTTACCCAACACCAGGCCCGCCACGATGCCCAAGGTGATCGGATCCGTCAGCGCACGGGCCAAGCCGGTGAATCCCCCGAGCGCGACGCCCGCGGCGAAGAAGGCGAACACCGGAATAGCGACGCCCGCGGATAACGGGCGGGTCTTGTGCTCGAAGTACTCGGCCATTCCGGAACCGAGGTCCTCACCGGCGCGGGTGACCGATCGGTGCACCGGTACGGCGAACCCGAGCAGCACGCCGGCAACGGTCGCGTGCACACCGGATTCGTGCATCAGCACCCACGTCGCGACCGACAACGGGATCAGGATCCACCAGGCCTTGATGCCCCGTTGCACACAGAGCGCGAACAGTGCCAGCGGGATGAGCGCCGCCGCGAGCGCGCCGATGTCCAGATCATCGGTGTAGAACACCGCGATCACCGTGATGGCCAGCAGATCGTCGACCACCGCCAGGGTCAGCAGGAACATCCGCAGTGCCGACGGCAGATGGGTGGAAATCACCGCGAGCACGGCCACGGCGAACGCGATATCGGTGGCGGTGGGGATCGCCCAGCCGTGCAACGCGCCCTCGCCTCCGCGCCACGCGATGGCGGCGAAGATCAGCGCGGGCGCCGCCATGCCGCCGACGGCTGCGGCGATGGGTAGCGCTGCGCGGCCCGGGTCGCGCAGATCGCCGGCGACGAACTCCCGTTTGAGCTCCAGTCCCACCACGAAGAAGAAGATCGCCAGCAGCCCGTCGGCGGCCCAGTGCCCGATCGACAGAGACAGATGCAACCCGAACGGCTCGGCACCGATCTCGAAGTCCCGCATCGCGAAATAGCGGTCCGCCCATGGTGAGTTGGCCCAGATGATGGCGGCCGCCGCGGCGATGAGCAGGATGACACCGCCGACCGTCTCCTTGCGCAGGATCTCCGAGACCCGTTTGGCCTCCGGCCATGAGCCGAGGGTGAGAAGTCGGCGGTTGTCCATGAAGCTCCCTTGGTCAGCGCGAAATGAACGCCGACCAGACTTCCCGGCACACCGGTACGGAGGTTACCGTGTCAGGCTGCTCGGGAGCCGACGACGGGCGCGTCGATGCTTGCCTCAGGCGCGGCTCGCCGCCCGCCGCGGTAACTGGCCAGATACCGCTCGGCGTCACCGGAAGGGCGTTTTTCGGCCCACAGGCTGGAAACCCCCCTGCGAAGGCCCTTCCGCACGCCGACGACGGCCGCGACAAAAGCACCGACCATCACTGCGGCGGTCGCAATGACCCACGGACTCCGCGCCGCCAGGGCCGCCACGGTCAGGCCGAGGCACAGGAATCCGACAAGCAGGCTGACGTAGCCGACATAGATGACGGTCGTGCCCTTCCACTTCTTCATCGTTCACTCCTCCCGAGATACGCTACGCGTTGCGTAGCGCTACGTATACCGTAGCGCATAATGCAGGAAGGACATTCCCAGGACCGAGAGGACACCATCGATGGCGGATTCCGACGAGGTCGGCAGCCGGATCACCGAAACCGCGCTGCACCTGCTGCGGTCAGCGGGACCCGCAGCGGTGACCATCCAAGCGGTACAGGCCCATTCGGGAATCGCCAAGACCACCATCTACCGCCGACACCAGGACCGGCGCGCCATGCTGCGCCGCGCCCTTTCGGAATTGATGACACCGGCGCCACCACCGCCCCGCGCAGACACCACCGCCCGGCTGCACTGGCTGGTGCGCAACGCCGTCGCCGCAGTCGACGGTGGCATCGGATTCGGCGGCTTCGCCTCACTTCTGACCGACGAAGACCCGGAGTTCAGCGGACTGTTCCGGGAAGCCCTCGGCAACCAACGGGCGGCTTTGATCATCGTCGTCGACGAGCTCAAGTCCGACGGCAGCATCTCGGCCGAAATCGATCCGGATGCGCTCATCGACGCCATCGTCGGCGCGTACGTCGCCGAACGAGCACGCACCGGACGGGTCGACGACTGGGAGGCTCGACTGTTCGACCTGTTGTCGACCGCGCTGCACGTCTGAGCTCAGACCTCCGGTTCGGGGTCCGGGCGGGTCCAGCCCAGGATGATCGCCGGGGTGCAGCCGCCGATGAGCAACGTCGTCAACGCCATCAGGCCGCCCGCATACGCCATGTTGGGATCGGTGCCCCCGGTGATGACAGACCCGAAGACGAGATAGAGCACCGGGATCATGACCAGGTTCTGGGTGACGGTGAGCCCGATCGACCGAGCGCTGTTGCGCTGGGCGATCTCGAACTCGTCCAGAGCGCCCTGCGGCGCGTCGCCGCGACGGCTGGACACGATCTGCATGGCGATCCAGGCCGGGAAGAACACCACGCATGCGGGCAGCCACAGCAGCGGCGCCCAGGAGACCCCGAATGCGCACAGCACGCTGACGCCGAACATCGCCGCGAACGTCACCATGAGGATGCCGCCGAGGATCCGCCTGCGCCGCCTGCTGCGCCAACTCGGCAGCGCGTTCTCCCACACCTGTTCCTGTTTCAGGAACCGCCTGGTCCGGAAGTTCTGGTAG
The DNA here is from genome assembly GCF_036946495.1 of Mycolicibacterium neoaurum. NCBI lineage: Bacteria > Bacillati > Actinomycetota > Actinomycetes > Mycobacteriales > Mycobacteriaceae > Mycobacterium > Mycolicibacterium neoaurum. The sequence goes on along the minus strand of NZ_JAQIIX010000002.1, from coordinate 4,043,498 downwards.
CGCTCGATCACATCCGCTTCAGCCATCGTCAATCGCCTCCCTTGTCGCGTCGGTAGACCTGGCCGGACAACGGTGCGAACTCCGTCCGCGAGAACACCGCTTCCACCGGCAGGTCGAACACATCGCAGATGCGGAACGCGAGATCGAGGCTCGGGTAGTGATCGCCCCGCTCCAGCGCACCGACAGTCTGCGGGTTGACCTCGATGAGAGCCGCCAGGTCGGCCCGGCTCATGCCGCGCTCCGCGCGCAGGACGCGGATGCGGTTGTGGATCGGGAGCGTTTCACCCCGTTTCACCGGACTCATACAAGTTATTGTTAGGAAAACCCAACGCTCCGTCAAGTCGACACAACTATCCGGCGGGTAAGGATCGGCGCCCGGTCGCGCCGCGGGGTCGCCGATCGCGATATCGGGCCTCGTATATGCGCAGGTCGGCGTCGGTGATCGGTTTCGCCCAGACGCTGCCGAACCGTCGCGCACCCGTTCTGAACCCCACGACGGCCGCGGCAAAGGCCACCACCGACACGATGGCGCACACCATGGCGTAATCGCTGCCGACCGCCAGTGCCGCGACGAACAGGCCCAGCGATACGAAGCCGACGAGGAAGAGGACATAGCCGCCGTAGGCGACTGTCGTACCTGAGATCTTTCTCATGAACATTCACCCCGAGGCGGCGAGTACCCACTGACGCGAAATTCACCGCTGCGTTGTCGAGGTTGTCAGAGCCCCGGCGTACCGTCATGGGCATGTTCGAAAGTTTGTTCGACATCGATCCCGGGGCGTCCCAGGCGGAGCTGCGAGACGTCATCGAGCGCTGCGAACGCCTCAAGTCCGCGGCCGCAGCCGCACAGGCGCGCGCGGCAGCCCTGTGGGCGACGGCGCGCCGCAATGCCGATGCCGCCGCTGGGATACCCGCGTCCCGGCGAGGGCGCGGCCTGCCCGCCGAGATCGCACTGGCGCGCCGCGATTCGACCACGAACGGTGACCGGCACCTGGGCCTGGGCAAGGCGCTCGTCCACGAGATGCCCTACACCCTGGCAGCGCTGGAAGCCGGAGTCCTCTCGGAGTGGCGGGCCACGATCATCGTCGCCGAATCCGCGTGTCTGACCGTCGAGAACCGCCGCCGGCTCGACCACGAGATGTGTGCCGAACCCGCCCGGCTCGACGGGCTGGGAAACAAGCGCATCAGGGCCGAGGCCAAGAAGATCGCCTACCGGCTCGATCCGCACGCCGTGGTGGACCGAGCACGCAAAGCGCCCCGGGACAGCACCGTCTCGACCCGCCCTGCGCCGGACAACATGGTCTACGTGACCGCGCTGATGCCGCTGACCCAGGGCATCGCCTGCTACGCCAGCCTCAAACGCGAGGCCGATACCCACCCCGACGGCCGGCCGCGTGGCCAGGTCATGACCGACACCATGTACGCACGCATCACCGGACGCTCGGCCGCGGAGGCGGTGCCGATGACGGTCAACGTGGTGATCTCCGATGAGTCGCTCATCGGCGCAAGCGACGATGCCGCGGTGGTGCAGGATTTCGATCCGATTCCCGCCGAGGTGGCCCGGAAGCTGATCACCGACGCCATCGACGCGCAGGGCTGGGTCGAACTGCGCAGGCTCTACGCGGCACCCGGGACCGGCGCGCTGGTCGCCATGGAATGACGGGCACGCACATTCCCCGACGGGTTGGCCCGATTCATCCGGTTGCGCGACCAGACATGCCGAACACCGTTCTGCGACGCCCCAATTCGCCATATCGATCATGCCGAACCACACCGGCGCGGTGGTCCCACCGACGCCTGCAACGGCCGCGGCTGCTGCGAACGGTGCAACTACACCAAAGAAGCACCCGGTTGGCGCGTCAAGACCTACTTCGACCCGCACGGACGGCACGTCGCCGAGCACACCACCCCGACCGGGGCCGTCTACCGCTCGACCGCACCGCCGATCGCCGGCGGGTTACGCGTTCTCTGCCGTGACGTACACCTCGTCACTATGCGCCGCGCAGCCTGAGTCAGCGCGTCAGCACCGCCACACATTCGACATGGTGGGTCAGCGGGAAAGAGTCGAAAACCCGCAGCGACTCGACGTCGTAGCCGTGACGTCGGTACTCACCGATATCCCGTGCGAACGACGCTGCCTCACAACCGATATGAACGACACGCGGCACACCGGCCAACGCATCGATCACCTCACGGCCGGCACCGGAACGCGGCGGATCGAGCACCGCTACGTCGGGACGGGAACGTTCGGCGGCCACCACCCGGCGTACGGAGTCGGTCACCACCGATACCTGAGGGGCATCCGAGAGTGCCGCCCGCGCCGATCGCGCCGCACCTCGGGAGGTGTCGACGGTGAGCACCCGGCCGGTCTCCCCCACCGCGTCGGCCAGCACCGACGCGAACACCCCGGCACCGCCGTACAGGTCCCACGCCGTGCCGCCCGGCTGCGCACCGGCAACGCTGCCGATCAACTCGCTGTAGGTGCGCGGAGCATCCTTGTGCGCCTGCCAGAACGCCGTCACCGGAACGCGCCACCGCCGACCGCCGATTTTCTGCACGGCCTCGTAGTCGCCCTCCACCACCTGGGTGCTCGCCTTGCGCCCGGTGCGCGGTCCGGCCTGTACGACATGGCGGCGGCCGAGATCGTCGACGGCGATGTGTAGCTGCGCCCCTGGCGGCCAACGCGATCCGTCGAGGCCCTCGAGCATGCCGGCGGGCAGCTGCGCACAATGCAGCGATTCGGCCAACTCGTCGCTGTGATAGCGGTGGAAGCCCGCACGACCGGCGTCCGAGACGTCCAATCGGACCCGGGTGCGCCAACCGGTGACACCACCCGTTCCGACCTCCTCGGCTTCCCCGGACCACTCGAACCCGCCGAGCCTGCTCAGCTGGTTGGCCACCACGTCGCCTTTGAGCCGGCGCGCCGCAGCGGGCTGCACAAAAGCCAGATCGCAACACCCCGAGCCCTCGGTGGAGGCAATGGAGCACAACGAGTCGATTCGGTCGGGCGAGGCCTCGATGACCTCCACAACATCTGCGTGCCAATAGGATCCGCGCTCGGAGACCACACGCACCCGGACGACCTCGCCCGGCAGCGCGTAGCGCACGAACACCACGCGCCCATCGTGGCGGGCGACACAGCTGCCCCCGTTGGCCGCCGGCCCGGTGGTCAGCGTCAGCTCGATCAATCCAGAAATCCTCTGCGTGCATCGCCGGGGGCAGATTGCGGTTGCATGGTCTTGAGCCGCTCCGACGAGTTGAGCTGCCAGGGTACCGAAGTGACCATCACATTCGGCTCGAAGAGCAGCCGACCCTTCAGCCGCAACGCGCTCTGGTTGTGCAGTACCTGTTCCCACCAGTGCCCGACGACGTACTCGGGAATGAACACCGTGACGACCGTGCGCGGCGACTCCCGCGTCACCCGCTTGACGTAATCCAGTACCGGCCTGGTGATTTCGCGGTACGGCGAGGCAATGACCTTCAGCGGCGTGCTGACATCACTCTCCTCCCAGAGGTGCACCAGCTCGCGGGTCTCGGCATCGTCGACACTGACGGTGATCGCCTCCAGCACATCCGGCCGGGTGGCACGCGCGTAGGCCAGTGCGCGGCGGGTGGGCAAGTGCAGTTTGGACACCAGCACCACGGCGTGGTTGCGGCTGGGCAGCACCACGTCCTCGAGTTCGGCTTCCTGCTCGTCGAGTTCGCGCGCCACAGTGTCGTAATGCCTGCGGATCATCTTCATCAAGACGAACAGCGATCCCATGGCCAGGATGGCGATCCATGCACCGGCCATGAACTTGGTGATCACGACGACCACCAGCACGGTGCCGGTGCACAGGCAGCCGACCGCGTTGATCACCCGTGAACGCATCATGTGCCGTCGCACGGCCGGGTCGGTCTCGACCTTGAGGTAGCGCGTCCAGTGCCGCACCATGCCGATCTGGCTGAGCGTGAAGGAGACGAAGACGCCCACGATATAGAGCTGGATCAGGTGGGTGACCTCGGCCTGGAAGGCCACCACGAAGGCGATGGCAGCGAAGGCCAGGAACAGGATCCCGTTGGAGAACGCCAGCCGGTCACCGCGGGTGTGCAGCTGCCGCGGCAGGAAGCGGTCCTGGGCCAGGATCGACCCCAGCACCGGGAATCCGTTGAACGCGGTGTTGGCCGCCAGCACCAGGATCAGCGCGGTCACCCCGGCGATGGCGTACAGGCCGACCGGGAAGTCGTGGAACACCGCGTCGGCGAGCTGGGCGATCAGCGTCTTCTGGTGATATCCCGCCGGGGCCCCCACCAACTGGGTCTCCGGGTGCTCGGCGATCTTCACCCCGGTCTCCTTGGCCAACAGGATGATCCCCATGAACAGCGTGGTGGCGACCGCACCCAACATCAGCAGCGTCGAGGCCGCGTTGCGCGATTTGGGTTTCTGGAAGGCCGGGACACCGTTGCTGATGGCCTCCACACCGGTCAGGGCCGCGCAGCCGGACGAGAACGCCCGCGCCACCAGGAACACCATGGCCACCGCCATCAGGTCGCCGTGCTCGGTTTGCACGTCGAAGGACGCCGACTCCGCGCGCAGCTCGTGACCCAGCACATAGATCTGGAACAGGCCCCACCCCAGCATCACGAAGATCCCGACCATGAAGGCATAGGTGGGGATGGCGAAGGCGGTGCCCGACTCCCGGATGCCGCGCAGGTTCAGCGCCGCGAGCACCAGGATCGCCAGCACCGCGAACAACACCTTGTGCTGGTTGATGAACGGGACCGCCGACCCGATATTGGCCATCGCCGAGGACATCGAGACGGCCACGGTCAGGACGTAGTCGACCAGCAGCGCGCTGGCCACCGTCAGTCCTGCGGTGCCACCCAGGTTGGTGGTCACCACCTCGTAGTCGCCACCACCGGAGGGGTAGGCGTGCACGTTCTGCCGGTAACTGGCGATCACGATCATCATCACCAGCGCGACGGCAAGACCGATCCAGGGGGCGAACGAGTACGCCGCCAAGCCGGCCACCGAGAGCACCAGGAAGATCTCCTCGGGTGCGTAGGCGACCGAGGACAACGCGTCGGAGGCAAACACCGGCAGCGCGATCCGCTTGGGCAACAGCGTGTGGGACAGCTTGTCGCTGCGGAACGGTCTTCCCAGGACCAACCGCCTGGCGGCGGTCGAAAGCTTGGACACGAGTGCCAAGAGTAAGCGCAGCGGCGATTGGCTGTAGCGTTCCGGGTGCGCCGGGACATTGGTGTGTTGGATGTGGCGGTATTCCTGGACGACGGCCAGAGAGGACCGAGTGTGCGGGTAGTGGTGATGGGGTGCGGCCGGGTCGGCGCATCGCTGGCTGACGGCTTGTCCAGGATCGGACATGAGGTGGCCGTGATCGATCGCGATTCCACCGCGTTCAACCGGCTGTCCCCCGAGTTCACCGGCGAGCGCGTGCTCGGCATGGGATTCGACCGGGATGTGCTGCTGCGTGCCGGAATCGAGGAGGCAGGCGCCTTCGCCGCGGTCTCCTCCGGTGACAATTCCAACATCATCTCCGCGCGTGTCGCGCGCGAGACCTTCGGCGTCGAACGCGTCGTGGCGCGCATCTACGACGCCAAACGCGCGGCGGTGTACGAGCGCCTGGGCATCCCCACCGTCGCGACGGTGCCGTGGACCACCGACCGACTGCTCAACGTGCTGACCAGGGAGTCCGAGACCACCAAGTGGCGGGACCCGTCGGGCAACGTCGGCGTGGCCGAGCTGCCCCTGCATCAAGACTGGGCCGGTCATCCGGTCACCGAGCTGGAGACGACCACCGGTGGCCGGGTCGCGTTCCTGCTGCGCATGGGCAGCGGTCTGCTCCCGGACGCCAAGACCATCATCCAGGCCGGTGACCAGGTCTTCATCGCCGCGATCTCCGGTCACATCGCCGAGGCCATGGCGATCTCGGCTCTACCGCCCAGCGAGGACGACGCATGAAGGTGGCCATTGCCGGAGCCGGCGCCGTGGGCCGGTCCATCGCCCGTGAACTCATCGCCAACCACGAGGTCACGTTGCTGGAACGCGATCCCGAGCACATCGACGTCGACGCCATCCCGGCGGCGCACTGGCGCCTCGGCGACGCCTGCGAGTTGAGTCTGCTGGAGTCGGTGCGGCTCGAGGAGTTCGACGTGGTGATCGCCGCCACCGGTGACGACAAGGCCAATGTCGTGTTGAGCCTGCTCGCCAAGACCGAGTTCGCGGTGCCGCGGGTGGTGGCGCGGGTCAACGATCCGCGCAACGAGTGGCTCTTCGACGAGAACTGGGGTGTCGACGTCGCGGTGTCCACCCCCCGCATGCTGGCCTCCCTGGTCGAGGAGGCCGTCGCGGTGGGCGACCTGGTGCGGCTGCTGAGTTTCCGCAAGGGCCAGGCCAACCTGGTGGAGATCACCCTGCCCGACGACACCCCCTGGGGCGGCAAGGCCGTCAAGCGGCTCAATCTGCCGCGTGACGCGTCACTGGTGACCATCCTGCGCGGCCAGCGGGTCATCGTCCCCGAAGGTGACGAGCCGCTGGAGGGTGGCGACGAACTGGTGTTCGTGGCCACCACCGAGGCCGAAGACGATCTGCGCCAGCTACTCCTCCGGCCGCAGGCGCGCTGAGTCCTGCAGCGCCTTCTGCGCGGCGCGGATGGCGAACCAGGTGATGACGGCCGCCACACCGGTCAACGGCCAGCCCATGGCGATCCTGGCCACGCCGAGCATGCCGACATCGTCGGCGTCGTAGAGGTGGCGCTGCACGACGAACCGCGACGCGAAGACCACCGCCCACGCGAAGGTCGCCACATCGAAGGCGAGCACCGCCCGGCGCACCGAGCGCCAGTCCCTACCGTGACCGCTGAACCAACCCCAGGCGTAACCCACCAGCGGTCGGCGGATCACGATCGAGACGGTGAACACCGCGGCATAAACCAGCGACATCCAGATCCCGTAGGCGAAATAGCCGCGTGATTCACCGAGCCACCAGGCGATCAGCGCGCTGATCCCGACACCGATGAAACCGGACACCGCAGGCTGCACCGTCTCACGCCGGATCAACCGCCACACCAGGACGAGCGCCGCCACCCCGAGTGCCGCCCAGATCGCGGGCATCAGACCGAACTTGGTGGATACCGGCACGAACACCAGGACCGGCAGCGAGGAGTAGATCAGGCCGCTGATGCCGCCCATCTGGTCCAGGATCGCCTGGCCGCCCTTCTTGGCGGGTTCCTCGGCGGTGACTTCGGAGGTATCCTCCGTCACTTCTGAATCTCGTAGTGCGGGTTGTAGATCGCCTTCGCGCCGTTGTCGAGCTTGCCGATCCGCCCGTGCACGCGCAGGGTGCGGCCGGTCTCGATGCCGGGGATGCGCCGCTGCCCCAGCCAGACCAGCATCACCGCATCGGTCCCGTCGAAGAGTTCGGCCTTGACGCCCCCGGCGCAGGCCTTGCCGTTGCATTCGACGCTGCGCAGTGTGCCGACCATGGTGACTTCCTGACCGCGCTCGCAGTCGATGGCCTTCTGCGCGCCGGTGCCGGCGGCCTCGTCGCTGAGTTCCTCGACATCGCGTTGCTCGGGATCTTCCGTCAACCGGCGGGTAAGCCGGCGAAGATACCCCTCGGCGGTAGCCATGACCTCTCCCTCACCGCGAATCGTCTTCGATCCGCATACTGACCAACGCCACCGTAGACCTGTTGGTTCCGATTCGCCACGCCGGGCATCGGCGCGGCACGATCGGATGATGACCGTCGACTTGACAGGCGTCACGACCGTTCTGATGGCAGGCACCGGATCCGACGACGACTATGCCTATCGCGCCTTCGCCGAGCCGCTGCACGCCGCGGGCGCGGTGGTGCTCACCCCGGCTCCCGACCCGCTCCGGTTGATCGACGGCTACCTGGCGGCGCTGACCGAGACCGCCGAGGCGGCAGGTCCGATCGCGGTGGGCGGGGTGTCGATCGGCGCGGCCGTCGCTGCGAACTGGGCGTTGGCGCACCCGGACGACACCGTCGCGGTGCTCGCCGCGCTGCCCGCCTGGTCGGGGGACCCCGGTGACGCCGTGGCCGCGCTGGCCGCACGCGCGTCGGCACATCAGCTGCGCACCGAGGGACTGGCGGCGACGATCAGCGCCATGCGGGCGTCGAGCCCGGCCTGGCTGGCCGAGGAGTTGGCTCGGTCATGGACCGGGCAGTGGCCGGGACTACCGAATGCGATGGAGGAGGCCGCCGGGTACGTGGCACCGACGGTCGATGAGCTGCGGACACTGACGGTACCGATGGGCATCGCGGCGGCCATAGACGACCCGATCCATCCCGGCCAGGTCGGCTACGAGTGGGCCGCCGCGGCACCGCGCGCGGCACTGCAGACGGTCACCCTCGACGAGATCGGGGCCGACCCGGCGCGCCTCGGCGCGGCGTGCCTGACCGCGCTGCGCGGGCTCTAGCCGCCGGTGATGGTGCTGCGCATCTGCTGCATCGCGGTGCCTTGCGCGCTGCGCCGCGCCGCCGGTTCCGGCGGGACCTGTCCCTGAGCTTGGGCCTGGGCCTGCTGGGCGGCGGCCTGCTGGGCCGCAGCGGCACGCAGCTGGGCGGCCATCGCCTCCGGCAGCTGCACCGCCAGCGGTGTGCGCACCGGCAATGGTGTGTCACCACGACGAACGACTGTGTCGGCCAACGCTTCTCGGGCTTCGACCGCCAGCGCCTCGACCTTTTCGGGAAGCCCGTTGACGACACAGCGGATCATCCACCGGTAACCGTCGACACCGATGAAACGCACCACGCCAGGCTGCTGCCCCTGCGGAACAGAAGTGCTGGCACCGACGACCTCGCGGCCCCACTTGCCGTCCTCGATGCGCACCTTGGCGCCGTCCTTGCGTAACGACTCGGCCAGCTCGGTGGCCACCTCACGCCACAGCCCCGCCGATTTCGGCGCCGCATACGCCGCAATGGTGAACCGGCCGTTGGGTGTTACCACCCAGACCGAACTCGGGACACCCTGATCGGTGAGCTCGACCTGCACCTGACCGGCAGCCGGCAGCGGGATGAGCACCGAACCGAGGTCCAGGCGCGCCACCGTCGCGGACTCCGGGTCGTCGAAGTCCTCGATGTCGAAGGGGCCGTCGAAATCGTCGTCGTCGTTATCTGTCATCACAAACTCGCATGTCCGCCTGAAGAGCCGTGGCCACCACTGCCACGGGAAGTGTCAGCCAGCCCGGCCTCGTCGAATGACGACACCTCGACCAGCTCCGGAAGCTCGACCCGCTGCACCAACAACTGTGCGATGCGATCTCCGCGTCGCACCGCTATCGGCTGCTGCGGATCGAGATTGATCAACGCCACCTTGATCTCACCACGGTACCCGGCGTCGACGGTTCCTGGACTGTTCACGATCGAAAGACCCACGCGCGTAGCCAATCCCGACCGCGGGTGGATCAGACCGACCATGCCGTGCGGGATGGCCACCGCGATCCCGGTGGGGACCAGGCTGCGATGCCCCGGCTCGAGATCCACATCGACGGCGCTGTACAGATCGACGCCGGCATCACCATCGTGGGCCCGGCTGGGCATCGGAAGGTCGCGATCCAATCGCACGACCGCCAGAGAAGAGGGCACGGGCGCAAAGATTACTCTTGGGCACGTGTCCGATACGCGCGCCATCGCCCAAACCGTGCGCTACCGCGAGCGCCTCCGGGTCCCGTGGTGGTTCTGGCTGCCCGGACTGGGCCTCGCCGCACTGATCGCCGCCGAGGTCAACATGGGCGTGGCGGCCCTGCCGGACTGGGTGCCCTATGCGGTGCTGCTGCCCGTCGCGGCGGCGGCGCTGATGTGGATGGGACGGATGGAAGTCCGGGTCGTCCAGAACGGCACCTCCGACGAGGCGCCGGTCGAGTTGTGGGCGGGTCCGGCGCATCTGCCGGTGAACCTGATCGCCCGGTCGGCCGAGGTTCCCCGATCGGCCAAATCGTCGGCCCTGGGTCGCCAACTGGACCCAGCGGCCTATGTGCTGCACCGGGCCTGGGTCGGCCCGATGGTGTTGGTAGTGCTCGACGATCCCGATGATCCGACCCCCTATTGGCTGGTCAGTTGCCGACACCCGGACCGGGTGCTGGCCGCCCTGCGCAGCTGACTGCCGGGATCACCGGGGCGGGTCAGTGCGGCGCTAGGCGGCGCAGTCGGTGCAGATCATCACGCCGTTCTTCTCGCTGGCCAGCCTGCTGCGGTGGTGCACCAGGAAGCAGCTCGAGCAGGTGAACTCGTCGGCCTGCTTGGGCACGACCCGCACCGACAGCTCCTCGCCGGACAGATCGGCGCCGGGCAGCTCGAACGATTCGGCGGACTCCGATTCATCGACGTCCACGACGGCCGACTGGGCCTCGTTGCGTCGCGCCTTGAGCTCTTCGAGCGAATCCTCCGAGACGTCATCGGTCTCTGTTCGCCGTGGAGCGTCGTAGTCGGTGGCCATTCAATCCCCTCCTAATTCATGCAGCGTCGTGCAGCAAGGCTTTGTACCAGCGTCGAACGCCTACGCCAAATGATTCGTGCCCCGATTGGGTGCAGATTGACTGTGATTTATGTCACATCGCAAACGTCCTGGTAGGAGCGACCATCGCGGCATACCTCTAAGGTGCAGTGGTGGTCGCATCCATCACCGACGGCACGGCGTTCGACAAGCACGGTCGGCCGTTCCGTCGCCGCAACGTCATCCCGGTGCTGTGCCTGTTCGTGGTGCTGGCCCTGGTGACCGGCGTGATCTGGGTCGTCGCGCTCAACCAGTCGACCGTGGTGCCCGAAGCCGTGGCCTGCAATGCGCCACCACCTGCCGCCGACGCGACCCAGACCCAACTCGGCGAACCTGTCTCGCGTACAGAAATGGCCGAGGTGATGCCCGCCCGCCTCGCCGATACCAAGGTGCGCGTCCTCAACGCCAGTGGTCAGGCCGGACAGGCCGCCGATGTGTCCGGGGCGCTGCAGGGTCTGGGATTCGCCCAGCCCACCGCGGCCAACGACCCGGTGTATGCCAACAGCAGGCTCGAATGCCAGGGTCAGATCAGGTTCGGCGAGGCGGGCCGGGCGGCCGCGGCCGCGGTGTGGCTCGTCGCGCCGTGCACCGAGCTGTTCCAGGACGGCCGCACCGATGACACCGTGGATCTGGCGGTCGGCACGGAGTTCAGCGAGTTCAGTCGCAGCGACGATATCGACGCGATGCTGGCCGGCCTGCGTCCCGACGCGACCCAACCGGCCGACGCCGCGCTGCTGACCAAGATTCACAGCGCCACCTGCTGAGCGCTCAGATCCGGTCGGCCAACGCCTCGGCGACACCGGGCGCGGCGGCCATCAGCGCACCGCTGCCGTCGCCGGCAGGCAGTCGCAGCACGGCTCCGGCCTCGGCGGCGATCAACGCACCGGCCGCCCAGTCCCAGAGGTGCACGCCGTCCTCGTAATAGGCGTCCAGACGTCCCCGCGCCACCATGCACAGATCCAGCGCACAGGACCCGATGCGCCGGATATCGCGCACGCGGGGCAACAACGCGGACAGCACCTCGGCCTGCCTGGCCCGGTTCGCCGAATCATAGGAGAATCCGGTGCCCACCAGCGCCATCGACAGATCGTCGATGGTGTTGCACCGCAACTCGGTCTGCACACCGGCGCCGGTGACCGTCGCGCCGTGCCCCACCGCCGCCGAGTAGATCTCGCCGGTCGACACATGGGCCACCGCACCGGCGACCGAGACACCATCGATCTGGACGCCGACGGATACCGCATAGGCCTCGATGCCGTAGACGAAGTTCACCGTCCCGTCGATCGGGTCGATCACCCACACCGGGACGCCGGGTTCGGCCACCGCCGAGCCACCCTCCTCCTCGCCCAGGATCGGCTCGCCGGGCCGCAATTCGGCCAGTCGTCCGCGCAGCAGCCGCTCGGTCTCCTTGTCCACCACGGTCACCGGGTCCGTCGGCGTGCTCTTGGCCTGCACCGCATCGGCCACCGGAGCGGCACCGAACACCTCGGCGCGTCGGGTCTGCACGAAAGTGGCCGCCTCCGTGGCCAATTGCTCGGACACCAGGCGCAACGTCTGCGGATCAGTCATGCATACATCGCACCACAACCCGTTAGGGTGATGTCGGACTGCCCGCCGGACCCTGCTGAGGAGCGTTCCAATGACCGATTCGCCCAATACTGGATTCGGCGTCGACGTCGGCGGCAGCGGTATCAAGGGGGGCATCGTCGACCTCGATACCGGAACCCTCATCGGCGACCGGATCAAACTGGCCACCCCGCAACCCGCCACCCCGGATGCCGTCGCGGCCACCGTGGCGGCCGTGGTCCGCGAGTTCGGCTGGACCGGTCCCCTGGGCGTCACCTATCCCGGCGTGGTGACCAACGGCGTCGTGCGCACCGCGGCCAACGTCGACAAGGGTTGGATCGGCACCAACGCCGCCGAGGTGATCAGCGATGTGCTGGAGGGCCAGCACGTGACCGTGCTCAACGACGCCGACGCCGCCGGCCTCGCCGAGGAGGCGTACGGCGCGGGCAAGGACAACACCGGTCTGATCGTGCTGCTGACATTCGGCACCGGCATCGGATCGGCGGTGATCCACAACGGTGTGCTGCTGCCCAATACCGAGTTCGGCCACCTCGAGGTCGACGGCAAGGAAGCCGAGCATCGCGCGGCCTCCTCGGTCAAGGAACGCAAGGAATGGAACTACCAGCGTTGGACCGAAGAGGTGACCAAGGTGCTGGTGACCATCGAGAACGCGATCTGGCCCGACCTGTTCATCGCGGGCGGCGGAATCAGCCGCAAGGCCGACCGCTGGATCCCGATGCTCAAGAACCGCACCCCGGTGGTCCCCGCCGCGCTGCGCAACTCGGCGGGAATCGTCGGCGCGGCGATGGCCGCCAAGGGCATTCACGTGCAATAACACGCGACCGGATTTGCCGCTGCGCACGGTGGTGGACCACACTGTCGTTACAATGGTCGACGGCGGCCGCCACCGACTGATAGCGGCGGATATCCCAAGCAGAGATACGACGCCACTATTCGAGATAGCCGAATTTCGGTGACGCCTGCGTGCGGTCACCGTCCAGCATTACCGAGAGGGTGTACGTGGCAGCGACAGAGGCAAGCCCGGCAACCGATGAGCCGGTGAAGGCCACCGCCACCAAGACCGCCGCGAAAAAGGCGCCGGCCAAGAAGGCACCGGCCAAGCGGGCTGCGAAGAAGGCGCCCGCCAAGAAGGCACCGGCCAAGGCCGCGTCGCCGCGAGGCAAGAAGGACGAGTCCGGCGAGGACGTGAACCTCGGCGAAGACCTCGACGGCGCCGAGGATCTGGACGTCGAACCCGGCGACGACCTCGAGGATGTCGAGATCGACGACCTGGAGACCGATGACGAGGCCGACACCGCCGACACGGACTCCGATGAAGAGGCCGAGGGCGACGACGCGTCCCCCGCCGCGGCCAAGCCTGCCAAGGACGGCGACGACGATATCGCCGAACCGTCCGAGAAGGACAAGGCCTCCGGAGACTTCGTCTGGGACGAGGAAGAGTCCGAGGCGCTGCGTCAGGCCCGCAAGGACGCCGAGCTCACCGCCTCGGCGGACTCGGTGCGCGCCTACCTCAAGCAGATCGGCAAGGTCGCGCTGCTCAACGCCGAGGAGGAGGTCGAACTCGCCAAGCGCATCGAGGCCGGCCTGTATGCCACTCAGTTGATGACCGAGCTCACCGAGAAGGGTGAGAAGCTGCCCGCCGCCCAGCGCCGCGATATGCAGTGGATCTGCCGCGATGGTGACCGCGCCAAGAATCACCTGCTGGAGGCGAACCTGCGCCTGGTGGTGTCGCTGGCCAAGCGTTACACCGGCCGCGGCATGGCGTTCCTGGACCTGATCCAGGAGGGCAACCTCGGGCTGATCCGCGCCGTCGAGAAGTTCGACTACACCAAGGGCTACAAGTTCTCGACCTACGCCACCTGGTGGATCCGCCAGGCCATCACCCGCGCCATGGCCGACCAGGCCCGCACCATCCGTATCCCGGTGCACATGGTCGAGGTCATCAACAAGCTGGGCCGCATCCAGCGTGAGCTGCTTCAGGACCTGGGTCGCGAACCCACCCCCGAAGAGCTCGCCAAGGAAATGGACATCACGCCGGAGAAGGTGCTGGAGATCCAGCAGTACGCGCGTGAGCCGATCTCGCTGGACCAGACCATCGGCGACGAGGGCGACAGCCAGCTCGGTGACTTCATCGAGGACTCCGAGGCCGTGGTGGCCGTTGACGCGGTGTCCTTCACGCTGCTGCAGGATCAGCTGCAGTCGGTACTGGAGACGCTCTCCGAGCGTGAGGCGGGCGTGGTGCGGCTGCGGTTCGGCCTCACCGACGGCCAGCCGCGCACCCTCGACGAGATCGGCCAGGTCTATGGCGTGACGCGTGAGCGCATCCGTCAGATCGAGTCCAAGACGATGAGCAAGCTGCGCCACCCCAGCCGTTCCCAGGTCCTGCGCGACTACCTCGACTAGGTCGGGTCCGTCACCGGACGATGGTGTCGCTGGGCGTCCTCGGGGCGCCCAGCCAGGCGCGGTGCGACGGCGGTCGGCGGCCACCGTCATCGGTGATGCCGTAGTGCTCGCCGAGCTCCGCTCCGATCAGGGTGTGCCCGGAGAGGCCGGCCAGGTCCGGATCCCCGAACAGCGCGTCGATCAGATGGCCCGTGAACTCCGGGGTCTCGGCGTGCTCGGCGGTCGCCGCCAACGCCTCGGGGTTGCCCGCGAAGGCGGCCCGCAGCCGTTCGGTGAGCAGGATTCCCATCCAGATCGACACCGTGGCCACCTCGGTGCCGCGGAAGTCGACCGCCATATCGGCCGCCATCTTGTCGATCCCGGCCTTCTGCGCGCCGTAGGCGGGACCATGCATGTAGCAGACCGATCCGGGCGACGAGGTGAATGCGATCAGTCCCCGGGGCCGTCGCAGTAACAACGGCGCGGCGTGCCAGGACGCGACGTAGGCCGAGCGAAGGCCGACGTCGAGCACATCGCCGAGGCCGATCGGCTTGTCCCAGAACGGCTTCGGCCCGGTCAGGTCGTCGTGGACCATGGCGGCGTTGTTGACGAGCAGATCCAGCCCACCCTCTTCGGCACCGACGCGCGCGAACAACTCGCCCACGGCGGCGTCGTCGGCGTGGTCCACCCGGACCGCCACGCCACCGGGCGGTGCGGCCTCGATGGTCCGTCCGGTGGCGTAGACCTTCCATCCGTGTACGCCGAGTGCGGTCGCGATGCCACGCCCGGCACCGCGACTGGCCCCGGTCACCACCGCGATCCGCTGCGCTGCCATCACCGGCTCAACGTACCGGTGACTACCATGGCAGCGTGTCCGAAGATGTTCACCCGAGCGCGGCGAAGAGGCCGTCGGCCGCCGGCAGATACCGCGTGACACTTGTCACAGCAGCAGCAGGCAACGGGCCGTAAAGGTGTGGGAACACCATCGATTCGGGATCGCTCGGCACCCCAGGCTCCCATCGCACCTCATTGGTCAGCATCCGCGGGTCGATGTGCAGCAGCACCAGATCGGTCCGCCCCGCGAACAAGCGATTGGCGGGCAGATGGACCTGTTCAGGAGTGGAGAGGTGCACGAACCCGACATCGTCCAGCGATGCCGGCCGGTGCTCACCGGCGGCGCGGGCCCGCTCCCATTCTTCGGCGGCGCACAGGTGCAAAAGGAGCTCGCTCTGGGTACTCACGCTGTCCAGGTTGCCCGTACGGTAACGCCGGCGCAGTGAGACACGACACACCGGTGAACCCCCGGGGAACAAGGCCAGAACCGAAAACGTCTGACACAGTAGACATACGCACCCAGGCAGAACGGAGGAAGCGCCGTGAACGCAACCCTGATGAGTCCGGAACTGACCCGGGCGGATCGCTGCGACCGCTGCGGTGCCGCCGCACGCGTACGCGCCAAGCTGCCCTCCGGTGCCGAGCTGTTGTTCTGCCAGCATCACGCCAACGAGCACGAGGCGAAGCTGATCGAACTGGCCGCCGTGATCGAGGTCAGTCCGGTCGACGCATAGCGAACAGCACGCGCCGCCCCATGGGACGGCGCGTGCTTTCGTCGGGAATGCTGGACCAGTGATGAGCGAGCAGTCCTCGACGAGACCGTCACGCCACCACATCTGGCCCATCCTCAAACGCACGCTGTCGAAGGCGTGGGACGATTCGATCTTCTCCGAGTCCGCGCAAGCCGCATTCTGGTGCGCGCTCTCGCTGCCACCGTTGCTGCTCGGAATGCTCGGCAGTCTGGCCTATCTCGCGCCGCTTTTCGGACCCGACACCCTGCCCACCATTGAAGAGCAGTTGATCGGTACGTCGGAACGCTTCTTCTCACAGAACGTCGTCAACGAGATCATCGAGCCGACGATCTACGACATCGTGCGCTCGGCGCGGGGTGAGGTGGTCTCGCTGGGCTTCGTCATCTCGCTGTGGGCCGGATCCTCGGCAGTGTCGGCGTTCGTCGACTCGGTCGTCGAGGCGCATGACCAGACCCCGCTGCGCCATCCGGTCCGGCAGCGCTTCTTCGCACTCGGTCTCTACGTGATCATGCTGGTCAGCGCGGTGCTGACCGCCCCGTTCATCGCGCTGGGACCGCGCAAGATCACCGAATACATCCCGGAGAGCTGGTCGCATGCGCTGCAGTACGGCTACTACCCGGTCCTGGTGATCGCGCTGATCGTCGTGGTGACCGTGCTCTATCGCGTGTCGCTACCCAGCCCGCTGCCCACCCACCGATTGGTCGTCGGCGCGGTGTTGGCCACCGCCGTCTTCCTGATCGCCACCTTCAGTCTTCGGTTTTATCTGACCTGGATCACCGCCACCGGCTACACCTACGGCGCGCTGGCGACCCCGATCGCATTCCTGCTGTTCGCCTTCCTGGCGGGCTTCGCGGTGATGATCGGCGCCGAACTCAACGCTGCCATCCAGGAGGAGTGGCCGGCCCCGACCACGCATGCGGACCGGGTCCGCGAGTGGATATCGACCAAGACCGACACCGCGCGGGCCGGCACCGCCAGGTCCGAGCCGCAGCCCGATCCGGGCGACGCTACTTCTTGAGTTGCTCGTAGATCTTCTTGCAGTCCGGGCACACCGGCGAACCGGGTTTGGCGGCCTTGGTCACCGGGAACACCTCACCGCACAACGCGACGACATGCGTGCCCATGACGGCACTTTCGGCGATCTTGTCCTTCTTGACGTAGTGGAAAACCTTGGGGGCATCGTCATCTGTCCCGTCGTCGACGCGTTCGTCGGTATCGGGCCGTTCGATGGTCTGGGTCTGCATCCCACCATTGTGCCCGGCAGGTGCGGGAGGTGTCGCGGGTGTGGGAGAGTAAAGATATGAAACAAAGCCCTGAGCTGAGTTTCGACGACCAAGGTCGCCCGGTGCTCATCACCCGCGCTGCGCTCCCCCATGACGAGCAACACCGCGCCCGGGTACGCAAGTACCTGACCCTGATGTCCTTCCGTATTCCCGCGCTGGTGCTGGCCGCCATCGCCTACGGGGTCTGGCACAACGGATTGATCTCGCTGGCGATCATCGTGGCCTCGATCCCGCTGCCGTGGATCGCCGTGCTGATCGCCAACGACCGCCCGCCGCGCAGCGCCTCCGAGCCGCGCCGCTACCCCGATGCACGATCGGGCCGACGGACTCCCCTGTTCCCCACCGCCGAGCGTCCGGCGCTGCAGGCGCCCGTGCGTCCCGATCCGAGTGCGGGCAGTCCGCACGCGGGCCGCGGCGTTCCCGACTGAGCAGCCTCTTCACCACTTCTCAGGACATTCTCAGGTCGTCCGTTTAAACCCGCAGGTCAGGTGGTATGCCACTGGGACCGAGCGGGAACTCACGAACCCTCTCGGGCGTTGTACGCAGTGACAGTTCCGCCGAGCAGGAGGCCGTAAATGGCGATCGCCACCGCAAGCCGCATCGATTCCGATCTGGACGCCCAGAGCCCCGCCGCCGACCTGGTCCGCGTGTATCTCAACGGCATCGGCAAGACCGCGCTGCTGAACGCGGCCGACGAAGTCGAGCTGGCCAAACGTATCGAAGCCGGTCTGTACGCCCAGCATGTGTTGGACACCAAGAAGCGTCTCGGCGAGGCCAAGCGCCGCGATCTTGCGGCCGTGGTCCGTGACGGTGACGCAGCGCGGCGCCATCTGTTGGAGGCCAACCTCCGCCTCGTGGTGTCGCTGGCCAAGCGTTACACCGGTCGCGGGATGCCACTGCTGGACCTGATCCAGGAGGGCAACCTCGGATTGATCCGCGCGATGGAGAAGTTCGATTACGCCAAGGGATTCAAGTTCTCGACCTACGCAACATGGTGGATCCGCCAGGCGATCACCCGCGGTATGGCCGATCAGAGCCGAACCATCCGGCTTCCCGTCCATCTCGTCGAGCAGGTCAACAAGTTGGCCCGTATCAAGCGTGAGATGCACCAGAATCTCGGTCGCGAGGCCACCGATGAGGAACTGGCCGAGGAGTCGGGTATCCCGGTCGAGAAGATCACCGACCTGCTGGAGCACAGCCGCGACCCGGTGAGCCTGGACATGCCGGTCGGCAGCGATGAGGAAGCACCGCTTGGCGATTTCATCGAGGACGCCGAGGCGATGTCGGCGGAGAACGCCGTGATCTCCGAGCTGCTGCACACCGATATCCGGTACGTGCTCGCCACCCTTGACGAGCGTGAGCAGCAGGTCATCCGGCTGCGCTTCGGCCTGGACGACGGGCAGCCGCGCACCCTCGATCAGATCGGCAAGCTGTTCGGGCTGTCCCGCGAGCGGGTCCGCCAGATCGAGCGTGAAGTGATGTCCAAGCTCCGCAACGGAGATCGCGCCGAGCGGCTGCGGTCATACGCCAGCTGATCCCAAACCATCCCACCCCGTGATGCCCGTCGCGTTCCGCGGCGGGCATCACGATGTCGTGGGTGCACTGCGGATGCTCACAAGGGATGTTGGAACCCTGCTCACGACCCCGGCCAGCTAGACTCGGGTGGTAACAGCAGGGCCTGGAAGGTAGGGCATGAACGACCTCATCGATACCACCGAGATGTACCTGCGGACGATCTATGACCTCGAGGAAGAGGGCGTCGTGCCGCTGCGGGCCCGCATCGCCGAACGTCTGGATCAAAGCGGTCCGACCGTGAGTCAGACCGTGTCCCGGATGGAACGCGACGGCTTGTTGCATGTCGCCGGTGACCGTCATCTCGAACTCACCGAGAAGGGCCGCAATCTGGCCATCTCCGTGATGCGCAAACACCGCCTTGCCGAGCGGCTGCTCGTCGATGTGATCGGACTCCCGTGGGAGGAAGTGCATGCCGAGGCGTGCCGCTGGGAGCACGTCATGAGCGAGGACGTCGAGCGGCGTCTGGTGCAGGTGCTCGACAACCCGACCACTTCTCCGTTCGGCAACCCGATTCCGGGGCTGTCCGAACTGGGCTTCGGCGGTGCCGACTCCGACGGCGATGCGAACCTGGTCCGCCTGACCGAGCTGCCCGCCGGCTCCCCGGTCGCGGTGGTGGTGCGCCAGCTGACCGAACACGTCCAGGGTGATGTCGAGCTGATCGGCAAGCTCAAGGATGCCGGTGTGGTTCCCAATGCGCGGGTGACCGTGCAGGTCGGCGAGGATCCCGGCGATCAGGGCGTTCTGATCCTGATGCCCGGCCACCAGGACGTCGAGCTGCCCCATCACATGGCGCACGCGGTGAAGGTCGAAAAGGTCTAACCCGCACGCCGCCCAAAGGTCAGCCGCGGCGGTAACCGCACCCCGAGTTGCCCCGCGATCCGGTAGCCGGACAACGCCAGCTCGCGGATCTGCTCGGGCCGCATCCCGGACTGCAACGCACAGTCGAGCATGGTCGCCATCCGGTGCGTCGGGTCGATCTCGACGGCCACCTCCAATGCGATCCCGGCCAACGGACCGTCACCGCGGGCATATGCCGAGAAGGCGAGCAGCGTCAGCACCTCCTGCCGCCATGGCGCCGGCACCAGGCGTGCCAGCGTCGCCCACAGCGTCTCGGCGGCGGCCGCGGAATCGCCGACAGCCAGGGCGTAGAGCGTGTCTCGGACACGAGGATCGCGCAGTGCACCGACCACGACGACGATGTCGGCATCGGCGGGCTCTTGACCCGCCGCCACCCGACGGGCAAGTGTCATGGCCGATTCGATCGCGCGCCGTGCCGCCGTGGTGCTGAGCTGGCCCCGCCGAGCCGAGCGCAATGCCTGTGCCAGACCCGCGCCGCGCTCGGGGTCGGTCCTGGTGACCACGGCCTCCAGCTCGTCACGACGCCGATAGAGCCGACGCCCACCCAGCACTGCCTCGGCCGCCAGCGGGGAACAGTCCGGGTCGTCGACGACGCCGTGCGCACCGCATCCACACACGCAGTACCACCGACCGTCCGCGGCGACCCTATCGACGGCGAGTACCGCCAGCAGGTCGACACCCTCCCCCGACATCGACTCGGTGAGGTCGTCGGCGAGCTCCTCGTGGTCGGCATCGTCTGCATCGACGATCACGGCGACCGCCCCGTCATGACCCGAGCCTGCCACCACCTCGGCCAACGCGCTGGTGTTGCCGACCAGACCGGGCGTCAGGTCCACCCGCATGACGCAGCCCATCTCGCCGCCGTCGAGGGTGACTATCGTCAGGGAATTCTCCGGGATGAAGCCCAGGACCGCCGGCAGCGCGGCGATCAGCGATGCGGGCCGACCGACGTCGAATCCGCGAGGTTGTTGTGTCATACCGATGATCGTCACGGCATGCCCCGACGACTCGCGCCGTCTGGGCGACCGCCATGGGTGCGCTGTGGATCAATCCGGCACTGTGGATAACTCAGCTCACCGCGTCGGCGGTGGGCAGTAGTCGCTTGAGCACGTCGGTCAGCGTGATCAAGCCCAGGATGCTGCCCTCGGCATCGGTCACCACCACCAGATGGTTGCGGGTTTCCCGCATGGTCCGCAGCGCGGCGTAGGCGGGCACATCGGCCGTCAATTCCAGGGCCGGGCGCATGAGGTCGGCGGCCGTCGTGCCCGGGCCGGCCTGCACGGTATCGCGCACGTGCACGACCCCCAGGACGGCTCCGTTGTCGCGGACCACAAGTCGGAGGTGACCGGTGCGCAGCGACTCCGCCTGGATATCCGCCGTGCTCGCCGCGGACCGGACGCTGCTCGGCTCGGCACCGGTGCGCAGCATGTCCCCGACGGTCAGTGCCTCCAGCTCCAGTGCGCTGACCAGATGCCCGTGATAGCGCTCGTCCAGGGTGCCCACGGTGGCCGAGTGCTCGACGAGGTGCCGCAGCGCATCGGGATCCTGGCCGGTGGCCACCTGGTCGACAGGTTCCACGCCGACCCTGCGCAGACACCAGTTGGCCAGGCGGTTCAGCGTGCCGATGAGCGGGCGGGTCACCCACATGAACGCCCGCATCGGCAACGCCAACATGGTTGCCGACCGTTCGGGATGGGCGATGGCCCAGGACTTCGGGGCCATCTCACCGACGACGAGGTGCAAAAAGGTGACGATGATCAGGGCGAGTACGAAACCGCCCACATCGGCCAGCCAC
This sequence comes from Mycolicibacterium neoaurum, assembly GCF_036946495.1. NCBI lineage: Bacteria > Bacillati > Actinomycetota > Actinomycetes > Mycobacteriales > Mycobacteriaceae > Mycobacterium > Mycolicibacterium neoaurum. Next base: position 4,021,918 of record NZ_JAQIIX010000002.1, on the reverse strand, counting down.
GACGGCGCACCCCAGCCCGCGATCGCCGGGGTCAACCAATGGTGCACCGCGGGCTTGGTGATGGCGCCCAGCGCCAGGGTGCAGATGGTGATGCCCAGTTGCGACCCGGCCAGCAGCACCGACAGCTCGGAGGCCGACCGCAGTGCGGCGCGGGCCGAACGGCTGTGCGGCGCGGCATCTTCGAGGCGGTGTCGCCGTGCCGCGATCAGGGCGAACTCGACGGCTACGAAGAACGCGCTGGCCGCGATCAGTGACGCGGTCACCAGAACGACCACCCACGGGTTACTCATCACCAGCGCCTTCCTGCACGGCCTCGGCGGGCAGTTCGACCAGGCTCACCAAAACCCTTGCCGGAACATGTTTTTCGACCGACTGGACGGTCGCGTCCAGACGGCGTTGCAACGGCGGATGATCGGCGATCAATTCGGCCGGCTCGACGCCGAGGTCGACCGAGACGGCATCCCCGACACCGGGGAGACCGCCGAACTCGGCGATCAGCAACCCGGCCAAGGTCTCGTAGTCACCCTCGGGCAGGTCATGGCCGATGACCCGGCTCAACTCGTCGAGTGCGACGTCGCCGCGCACCGACCAACCGCCATCGGTGGGCACCACATCATCATCGGCCGAGTCCTTGTCATGCTCGTCGTCGATCTCACCGACCATTTCCTCGGCCAGATCTTCGATCGTGAGTACACCGGCGAAACCGCCGTACTCGTCGATCACGAGTGCCATCTCGTCGCCTGCCTCGCTCAGGGTGCGCAATGCCGACGGCAACGGCATGGTCTCCGGAAGGATCACCGCCGGTCGGCAGTTCTCACCGGCGGGTGCCGACGGGTCGTCGGCCTCCAGCAGATCGTGCAGGTGGACGACGCCGACCAGATCGTCCGGTGTTGCGCCGATCACCGGGTACCGGGTATGACCGGTGGCCATCTTGGTCAGTACCGCGCCCACCGGCTCGTCGGCGTTGACGACATCGACCCGGGCCCGCGGGATCATCGCGTGCTCGGCGGTGCGGGTCGGAAAGTCCAAGATGCGGTCCAGCAGGGTGGACAGCTCCTCGGGGATGTCCCCCGCCTCGCGCGAATCGGCGACGATGTGTTCGAGATCGCGAGCGGTGGCCGAGTGTTCTACGTCGTGCACCGGCTCGATGCGCAGGGCGCGCAGCAGCAGGTTCGACGATGCGTCGAACAATTTGATCAACCAGCCGAACACAGCCAGGTAGATGTTCGTGGACAACGCCAGCCAGCGGGCCACGGGTTCGGGCCGGGCGATCGCCAGGTTCTTGGGGAACAGCTCACCGAAGACCATCTGCACCACGGTCGAGAAGACCATGGCCAGGACGGTGCCGATGGCGATGCCCACCGCCAGCGGCACCCCGACGCCGCCGAGTAACTCCCCCAGACCCTTACCGATCAGCGGTTCGGCGACATAACCGACCAGCAGCCCGGTGACGGTAATGCCCAACTGAGCGCCCGACAACATGAACGAGGTCCGGCGGGTAACCTGCAGTGCGCGCGCGGCGCCGGTGTCACCGGCTTGGGCGCGGGCCTTCAGCCGTGACCGGTCAACCGCCATATAGGCGAACTCCTGGGCGACGAAATAGCCGGTCAGGGCGGTGATGGCACATACCACCACGATGCCGACGAGAATCCCGAGTGCGGTCAGCATGTCGCCTCCCCGGCGACGAAGAACTTCTCGGTGCCGGTCTCAACGAGCCGGCGGCGGGGTCTTCGGGGTTTACGCTTTGCGCGTCGCATTGTGCTCTCTGTGTGGTCGGAAACTCCGTCAGCAATAGAGACGAACGACGTTGCCAGGAAGTTCCCGCCGATGGCGGGATCGGCGCACACACGCGAAATGTTCACACGAATTTTGCCGTCCCCGGATGCGCATGCCCCACTGCGCGCGTAGGACTGCACCCATGGGTTCCACGCAGGAGTACGACCTCGTCGTCATCGGCTCCGGGCCGGGCGGGCAGAAGGCAGCCATCGCCGCGGCCAAACTGGGCAGATCGGTGGCAGTGATCGAGCGGGGACGGATGCTCGGCGGGGTCTGCGTCAACACCGGGACCATCCCGAGCAAGACCCTGCGCGAAGCCGTCATCTATCTGACCGGCATGAACCAGCGCGAGCTCTACGGGGCCAGTTATCGGGTCAAGGAGAAGATCACCCCGGCCGACCTACTGGCCCGCACCCAGCACGTCATCGGCAAGGAGATCGACGTGGTCCGCTCGCAGCTGATGCGCAACCGCGTGGAGCTCTATGTGGGGCTCGCACGGTTCCTCGACGCGCACACCGTCCACGTCGAAGACCCGAGCCGGGCCGAACGTGTCACCGTCAGCGGCCGCAACATCGTGATCGCCACGGGCACCAAACCGGCCCGACCCGCCGGTGTCGATTTCGACGCGGAACGGGTGTTGGACTCCGACGGAATTCTGGACCTCAAGACCATCCCGACATCGATGGTCGTCGTGGGTGCCGGCGTGATCGGCATCGAGTACGCCTCGATGTTCGCCGCCCTGGGCACCAAGGTCACGGTGGTCGAGAAGCGTTCGAACATGCTGGAATTCTGTGATCCGGAGATCATCGAGTCGTTGAAGTTCCATCTCCGCGATCTGGCGGTGACGTTCCGATTCGGCGAGGAGGTCACCGCGGTGGATGTCGGCCCTTCAGGCACCGTCACCACCCTGGCCAGCGGTAAGCAGATTCCGGCCGAGACCGTGATGTACTCGGCCGGAAGGCAGGGGCAGACCGACGAGCTGGACCTGCCCAACGCCGGCCTGGAGGCCGACGGCCGAGGCCGGATCTTCGTCGACGACAACTATCAGACCAAGGTCGACCACATCTATGCCGTCGGTGACGTGATCGGCTTCCCGGCCCTGGCCGCGACATCGATGGATCAGGGCAGGCTGGCGGCTTACCACGCCTTCGGCGAGCCGTGCCACGCGATGACCGAGTTGCAGCCCATCGGCATCTATTCGATTCCCGAGGTGTCCTATGTCGGTGCCACCGAGGTGGACCTGACCAAGGATGCGGTGCCGTATGAGGTCGGAGTGTCGCGGTATCGGGAGCTGGCCCGCGGACAGATCGCCGGCGACTCCTACGGCATGCTCAAACTGCTGGTATCGACCGAGGATCTACGCCTGCTGGGTGTGCACATCTTCGGGACCAACGCCACCGAGATGGTGCACATCGGTCAGGCCGTCATGGGCTGTGGTGGCAGCATCGAGTATCTCGTGGATGCGGTGTTCAACTACCCCACCTTCTCGGAGGCCTACAAGGTGGCCGCGCTGGATGTCATGAACAAGCTGCGCGCGCTCAACCAGTTCCGGAGCTGACGGGGAAGGACCGTTACCTGTGCGGTGTTGAGCAGATGTCAGGGGTACCCGTAATGCGGTGTTCCGGCGACATGCGAGACACTAGTGAACAGGAGGTGAACCTGATGTCCGATTCCCACGAGCAGCACTACCAGCCCGAGCAGAATGGGATGTACGAGCTGGAGTTCCCCGCACCACAGCTGTCTGCCGTCGATGGCAGTGGACCGGTTCTGATTCACGCGTTGGAGGGATTCTCCGACGCCGGACATGCCATCCGGCTCGCAGCCGAGCATCTGAAGAACACCCTCGATACCGAGCTGGTGGCGTCCTTCGCCGTCGACGAGTTGCTGGACTACCGGTCGCGACGACCGCTGATGACGTTCAAGACCGATCATTTCAGCGCGTACGACCAGCCCGAGCTGAACCTTTATGCGCTGCGTGATGGTGTCGGCACGCCGTTTCTGCTGCTGGCAGGGATGGAGCCGGACCTGCGATGGGAGCGATTCGTGACTGCCGTGCGGTTGCTCGCCGAACGTCTGGGCGTGCGCCAGACGATCGGGCTGGGGACCATCCCCATGGCGGTGCCGCACACCAGGCCGGTGACGCTGACCGCGCATTCGCCGAACTCCGAGCTGATCGCCGGTCATACGCCGTGGGTGGGCGAGGTGCAGGTTCCCGCCAGCGTGTCCAGCCTGCTGGAGTTGCGGATGGGCCAGCACGGCCACGACGCACTGGGTTTCACCGTTCACGTGCCGCACTATCTTGCCCAGACCGCCTATCCCCCGGCCGCCGAGACGCTGTTGGCCGAGGCGGCACGCGCCGGTTCGCTGGATATCCCGCTGACCGCACTCGGCGAGGCCGCAATCGAAGTGCACACCAAGATCAACGAACAGGTCGAGGCCAGCTCGGAGGTCGCCCAGGTGGTGGCCGCGCTCGAGCGTCAGTACGATGCATTCGTTGCCGCACAGGAAAACCGTTCGCTGCTCGCCCGCGATGAGGACCTGCCCAGCGGCGACGAGCTGGGCGCGGAGTTCGAACGGTTCCTGGCCCAGCAGGACGACAACAAACGGGGCGGCTTCCCGGACAGTTTCCCCGACGGCGGGGACCGTACCTGAAGCCTCTCACCAGCGAGGAGTGGCGCAGATGGCCGATCGCACAACCACTCTGCGCAGCGTGCGTGAGGTCACTCCGAATCTGAAGTTCAAGACCATCCACGGCTACCGACGGGCGTACCGGATCGCCGGGTCCGGTCCCGCGGTCCTGCTCATCCACGGCATCGGTGACAACTCCACCACGTGGCACACGGTGCAGACGATGCTGGCGCGACGGTTCACCGTGATCGCACCGGACCTACTCGGGCACGGGCAATCGGACAAGCCGCGTGCGGACTATTCGGTGGCCGCCTATGCCAACGGGATGCGCGATCTGCTCAGTGTGCTCGATATCGATCGGGTGACGGTCGTCGGGCACTCCCTCGGTGGCGGGGTGGCGATGCAGTTCGCCTATCAGTTCCCGCAGTTCGTGGATCGCCTGGTGCTCGTCGGCGCGGGCGGGGTCACCAAGGATGTCAACATCGCCCTGCGCATCGCGGCGTTGCCGGGGGTCAGCGAATCGTTGGCGCTGCTGCGGGTGCCCTTGGTGCTGCCCGCCCTGCAGGCGATCGGACGCGTCGGCGGCACGGTGTTCGGCTCGACCGGGGTGGGACGCGATCTTCCGGATATGTTGCGGGTGCTTGCCGACCTGCCCGAGCCCACCGCGTCCTCGGCGTTCGCCAGGACTCTTCGCGCTGTCGTCGACTGGCGCGGTCAGGTGGTCACCATGCTCGACCGCTGTTATCTGACCGAATCTGTTCCGGTGCAATTAATCTGGGGCAAGCAGGATTCGGTCATCCCGGTCAGCCATGCCCACTTGGCACATGCCGCCATGCCCGGCTCGGAACTGCACATCTTCGATAAGTCCGGACACTTCCCCTTCCACGATGATCCCAAGCGCTTCGTCGACCTCTTCGAGCGATTCATCAACACCACCGCTCCGTCGGTGCACGACCACGAGATGTTGCGCGCCCTGCTGCGCACCGGTATTCGCGAACGCACCATCACCGGCTCGCTGGACACCCGGGTCGCCGTGCTCGACGCGATGGGCGCCGACGAACGTAGCGCCACCTGACGCGAGTCACGCCTAGAATCGGTGCATGGCCGTCGATGTCGATGTGTTGCGGGTGTTCACCGATGCGGACGGAAAGTTCGGTAATCCGCTCGGCGTGATCGACGCCGCGACTGTCGATCCGGCCGACCGCCAACGGGTCGCGACCGAGTTGGGTTACAGCGAAACCGTATTCGTCGATATCCCCGAGGTGGGCGCGGCCAGCGCCCATGTCCGCATTTTCACCCCGGCCGCCGAGATACCGTTCGCCGGGCACCCCACCGTCGGGACATCCTGGTGGCTGAAGGATCGCGGTATCCCGGTGCGGACGCTGCAGGTTCCTGCCGGACTGGTGCAGGTCGACTACGTCGACGACGAGTTCACCGCCATCAGCGCCCGTTCGGAGTGGGCGCCGGAACTGGCGATCTACGAGCTCGACTCGCCCGAGCAGGTGCTGGCGGCCGATCCCACCGACTATGTCGGTGATGTGGAGCATTACCTGTGGGCGTGGACCGATCGCGAGAAGGGATCGCTGCGTTCCCGCATGTTCGCTCCACATCTGGGGATCCCCGAGGACGAGGCGACCGGCGCGGCAGCAGTCCGGATGACCGACCATCTGAGCCGTGATCTGGTGATCACCCAGGGCGAGGGTTCGCAGATCAGGACCTGGTGGGATCCCACCGGGTGGGTGAAGATCGCCGGTCGGGTGGTGGACGACGGACGGCGCCGGCTCGAATGAACGACCTCAGCCGGCGGTGTTGACGCGCCGATGGGCACGCAGGGCCTCGATTTCGCGTTCGAAATCGTCGGCAGAGGAAAACGATCGATACACCGAGGCGAAGCGCAGGTAGGCAACCTCGTCGAGGTCGCGGAGCGGGCCCAAGATGGCCAGCCCGACCTCGTTGCTGGGGATTTCCGGAGAGCCGGCTGCTCGCACGGCGTCTTCCACCTGTTGGGCGAGGAGGTTCAGGGCGTCATCGTCGACCTGACGGCCCTGGCATGCCCGTCGCACGCCCTTGATGACCTTTTCCCTGCTGAACGGCTCGGTGACGCCGCTGCGCTTGACGACTGCCAGCACCGCGGTCTCGACGGTGGTGAAGCGCCTGCCGCATTCGGGGCAGGACCGGCGCCGCCGGATGGCCTGACCCTCGTCGGTCTCACGGGAATCGACGACGCGCGAATCCGGGTGACGACAGAACGGACAGTGCATCACCGCTCCTTCGCCGCACCACAGCTGCACCAGATTTGACGCTTCTGAGCGTACCTGCATGCCGCGGATGCCATGCGACCCCGTGCCGGTGCGCACGATCTCAGCCGATCGGCGCGATCAGGGTCTGCCCGGTCCGCACGGTGCCGGAGTCCAGCTTGTTCAGTTCACGGATCCGCTCGACGACGGAGTCTGCGGGCACATCGGGGGCCACCCGTGCCGCGATGCTCTGGAGCGTCTCACCGGTCTGCACCTCCACGACCGACAGCCGGGTGGGCATCTCGACCGGCTGCTCGGCAACGGCACCGCCGAGATGGGCGACGAATCCCAGCCACAGCGTGAAGGCGCCCGCCAGCAGGGCCAGGAGCACTGTCGCAGTCGGGGTGATCGGCCTGCGGTGTGAGGCGCGCGACATCAGCACGCCGGTGCCGCGGTGACCGAGGGGCGCACCGCCGGGACGGCGCTCCTGCGACCGCCGACGCCGCCGGACCACGACATCTCGAGGCAGCGGCCACACCTCGGCCTCCGACGGGCTCCGACGCAGGACTTCCTGCCGCAGGGTGGGGCCGGACGTCCGACGCTCACGCACATCGCTCCGTGCTTCCAGAATTGTCATGTGCCTGCCTCCTTGAGGTGTGTTCGCTTCTTTGTTCGAACTGTAGTCGATCATCTGTTCGAACGATAGAACACGTGATCGAACTGTTAGCGAACGATATCGACACCCACCGACAAGTGGACGGCCGCGAGCGCCGCGTACCTGACCCTCTCAATTCAATTGCCCACAATTGAATTGGAAGCTACAGTTACGGATATGCCCGCCGCACGCCTCGACGAACAACTGTGTTTCGCGCTGTACTCGGCTTCCCGCCTGATGACCGCGGCCTACCGCCCACTGCTGGATGAACTGGGCCTGACCTACCCGCAGTACTTGGTGCTCCTGGCGCTGTGGGAGAACGAACCCAGCACCGTCGGGGACCTCGGTCGGCGGCTGTACCTCGATTCCGGCACGCTCTCACCGTTGATCAAACGACTGGAGGCCGCCGGCCTGGTGGTGCGCCACCGCACCAGCGCCGACGAACGGCGCGTGGAGGTCGCCCTCACCCAAGCCGGGCGCGCGCTCGAGGAACGCGCCGCCTGCATTCCGCAACGCCTACTGGCCTCCACCGATGCCGAACCCGAGCAGATCGGCTTATTGCGCGACGCCCTCCGAGGTCTTGTCGACCAGCTCAGCTCCCCGCACTGACCGAAACGACGAAAGGACACCACCGATGAAGAAGCTCTATACCGCCGAAGCGCTGGCAACCGGCGAAGGACGCGACGGGCATGGCCGCACCTCCGACGGCAAAGTCGATGTCGCCCTGAGCATTCCCAAGGAGATGGGCGGCTCCGGCGTGGGCACCAATCCCGAGCAGTTGTTCGCCGTCGGATATGCGGCATGCTTCCACTCCGCCCTCCGACTGGTCGCCCGTGAGCACAAGGCCGATGTCACCGACTCCGCCGTCGGCGCCAGGGTGTCGCTCGGTGCCGCCGACGACGGTGCGTTCGGCCTTGCCGTCGAACTGGAGATCGTGCTGCCCAATGTGGACCACGACACCGCCACCGAACTCGCCGAGGCCGCACACCGGGTGTGCCCCTACTCCAACGCCACCCGCGGCAACGTCGAGGTGACACTGACGGTCACCGATGAGTGACCTCGACCGATCGACCGACACTTGAGCGGCGACACGCCTCGAACACATGTTTGATTATCGAGACGCCTGCGACTACATTCGGCGACATGAGCGATAGCAGCGACACCCCTGAGGCACGCTCCGGGCTGACCGAGCGTCAGCGCACCATTTTGGAGGTCATCCGTTCGTCGGTGACCACTCGTGGTTACCCACCGAGCATCCGGGAGATCGGGGATGCGGTGGGGCTCACCTCCACCTCCTCGGTCGCCCACCAGCTGCGCACCCTTGAGCGCAAGGGCTATCTGCGCCGCGACCCCAACCGCCCACGCGCGGTGGATGTGCGCGGCGCCGACGAGACGGTCACCCCGATCGTCGCCACGGAGGTCGCAGGCTCCGATGCGCTACCGGAGCCCACCTTCGTTCCCGTGCTGGGCAGGATCGCCGCCGGCGGACCGATACTGGCCGAGGAAGCCGTCGAGGATGTGTTTCCCCTGCCCAAGGAGCTGGTCGGCGAGGGATCGCTGTTCCTGCTCAAGGTCGTCGGCGAATCGATGGTCGATGCGGCCATCTGCGACGGCGACTGGGTGGTCGTGCGTCAGCAGAACGTGGCCGACAACGGCGATATCGTCGCGGCGATGATCGACGGCGAGGCCACGGTCAAGACCTTCAAGCGGACCAAGGGTCAGGTATGGCTGATGCCGCACAATCCGGCGTTCGAACCGATCGACGGTAACGACGCCGTGGTGCTCGGCAAGGTCGTCACCGTCATCCGCAAGGTCTGACCGGTCAGCAGCCGATCAGTCGGCGCGGACGAAGCCGTTCGCGCGCGCGAACTCCTCACTGGAGAACCAGATCTCGGCCTCGGTATCGCGGTAACCGCGGCTGCCGGGCGCCCAGTACAGACCGGTCTTGGTATCGGCCTTGATCGGATATCCCTCCGGGGCACGGTAGCGATCGGTTGTCGCCAGTCGCATGGAGGTCCAACCGGCGTCATCGTCATCGTCGTCGCCGCCTGCGGCGGCGTGACGTCCGCCGGTCACCTCGGGCTCCGGGGCGAGCGGAGTCGGCTCTGAGTCGAAGGCCGACGCACCCAACCCGGGCTCCGCAAAGTCCGACTGCGCGAACTCAGACTGCGCAAACTCAGACTCGGCGAAGTCCGACTCTTCGACATCCGGCTCCGCGAAGTCAGCCTCGGCAAAGACGGACTCGGCGAAGACGGACTCGGCAGGCTCCGGTGTCAGCGTCTCGATCCGGGTCGGGGCCGTGTCGACGTCGTCCTCGTCGTCGTTGAACTGCAACAGTCCTTCCGGCCTGTCGGTCTCGGGCCCACCAGCGGCATCCGCATCGGTGTCATGCCCGTCGGCCACGTACTCACCGACCCTGTCATCGTCTGGATCGACGGTGTAGGAGCCGGCTGAACCGACCGGCGGTAGCGATGCCCACGGATCCTGCGGCGGCGGTCCGTAGCCGCCCTCGCGATCGACGGGTTGGTCCGCGCCGTGTTCATCGCGCTGGTCATCGCGTCCGTCATAGCCGTAATAGCCACGCTCGTACGGATCGTCGTCGTACTCGTCGTCGAAGCGGTCCTCGTCACCGGATCGCCGATTGCGTAGCACCGCCACGGCGATCACCGCGATCAGACCCACCAGCGGGATGAGGCCGAGCAACCACCACCACCGCCAGGTGTACCACTTGTCGCCGCTGTCGCCGCCGCCATTGGCCTGGGGTCCGTCCGTGGGCGCCTGCGGGGAATCCGCTCCCGGGACCTGAAGGCCTGCCAGCTGCGATTGCAATCCCGCGGGCTCGGTGCTGAACCGATTCGCCGCCTTGTCCCACGAGATGGATCCGCCGTTGAACTGTTGGTTGATCACACCGCCGTTGTCGGTCTGATCGCTCTTGGGTGCGCCGAGTTCACCGGTCGCGCCACCCAGTTTCTGCCAGGCGGCGTTCATGGCCCCACGGACGATCACCGCACCGAAGTCGGGGGTCCAGAAGATGACCGGCTTGTCCTCGGCGGCGAACGGCACCACCGCGCTCTGCGGAGCCAGTCCGCCGTCTGCCTCGCTCGCGGTCGGGAACCCGAGATCACCGGTCGGCCCGCCCACGCTCTCGTACTTGGCCAGGATCTGGCCGGTCACCACGTTGGCGCCGGTGGCCGGACTGTAGAAGATCTTGCCGCCGGCATAGTTCTGACCGACACCGTCGGCGCCGATCGCGTACTGGGCTCCCTCTTCGGCACCGAGTGGGCCGAGCTCACCACCGGCAGCCCGTCGTGCCGCAGCGATGGCCGATGCCGCATCAGAGGGCACCTGCACCGCGCCGAGCTGACCGGCCAGCTCGGGCGGCGTGGTCGTGAAGACCCGCGTCTTGCGATCCCAGGAAATCTGGCCGCCGGTGAACTTCTGCGATACGACATCGCCGTCGGTGGTCTCGTCGTCGGCGGGCACGCCCAGCACGCCGGCCGAACCTCCCAAGGCATCCCAGGCGCTGTTGATGGCACCGCGCACCACCCGCGCACCGGTGCCCGGCGTCCAGAAGATCACCGGGTTGTCCGGCGCGTTGAATGTCACGTTGCGGCTGTCGGCCGCCCGGCCGGGCCCCTCGTCGATGGTCGGGAAGCCCAGGTCACCGGTGGGACCACCCAGGGATTCGTACTTCTCCAGGATGGCCCCGGACATGATGTGGGCGCCGGTCTGCGGCGTGAAGAAGATCTTGCCGCCGGCGAAGTTCTGGCCGAAGCCCGGTCCCGCCGGATAGACACCGCCGTCCTTGGGACCCAGCGGCCCCTCCGCGCCGCCGCCGGCGGTCTCCCACGCGGCGGTGATCGCCGCATCGGCATCGCCTTCCGGTGTCGCCGACGCCTGCGGCGCCAGCAGCACCGTCGCGGCCATCAGCCCGGCACTTACCAGCACTGCTGCCGCCCGCCCGGCAAAGCTGCCGAGTCGGGTTCGCTGCCTGGTCATTCGGTCCTCCCGGAAGTCGTGCAAAACCCCACGAAAGTATCGTGTTCGTCAACTCTGCGACAGTTGTCGGCGAACTCGTGGGATATCGCCACCTGCGGCGACGGCGTGTCGGACCAGCTAGACCCCCAGACTGCGACCGATGATCTCCTTCATGATTTCGGTGGTGCCGCCGTAAATCGTCTGGATCCGGGAGTCCAGGAACGCCCGGGCGATCGGGTATTCGCGCATGTAGCCATAGCCGCCGTGCAGCTGCAGGCACCGGTCCACCAGACGAACCTGAGCTTCGGTGCTGAACCACTTGGCCATCGCGGCCTGCTCCACGGTCAGCTTCCGGTCGAGGTGCAGTTTGATGAACTCGTCGACCATGACCCGGATCGCGGTGGCCTCGGTGGCCAGCTCGGCGAGCAGGAACCGGCTGTTCTGGAAGCTCCCGATCGGCTTACCGAAGGCCTTGCGCTCCTTGGTGTACTGCAGGGTCTCCTCCAGCGCGGACTCCATCGCCGCGGCCGCCATGATCGCGATACTGATGCGCTCCTGAGGCAGGTTCTGCATCAGGTAGAGGAACCCCATGCCCTCCTGACCGAGGAGGTTCTCGACCGGCACCCGCACATCGGTGAACGAGAGCTCGGCGGTGTCCTGGGCCTCCAGACCGATCTTGTCCAGATGCCTGCCCCGCTCGAAGCCCTCCATACCGCGCTCGACGACCAACAGCGAGAAGCCCTGCGCGCCCTTGTCTGGGTCGGTGCAGGCCACCACGATCACGAGGTCGGCGTGAATACCGTTGGTGATGAATGTCTTCGACCCGTTGAGGACGTAGTGGTCACCATCGCGGACGGCGCGGGCCTTGATCCCCTGCAGGTCGCTGCCGGTGCCCGGTTCGGTCATTGCGATCGCCGTGATCAATTCGCCGCTGCAGAACCCGGGCAGCCAGCGTTGCTTCTGCTCCTCGGTGGTCAGCTCGATCAAGTACGGCGCGATGACATCGTTCTGCAAGGTGAACCCGAGGCCGCTGTGCCGGCCCGCGCTCGTCTCCTCGGTGACGACGACGTTGTAGCGGAAGTCCGGATTGCCGCCGCCGCCGTACTCCTCGGGTACCGCCATCCCAAGAAAGCCCTGCTTGCCGGCCTCTCGCCACACCTCGCGGTCGACGATCTTCGCCTTCTCCCATTCCTCCCGGAAGGGCGCGGCATGGCGCTCCAGGAAGGCACGGTACGACTCACGGAACAAGTCATGCTCGGGTTCGAACAAGGTGCGGTCGTATTTGACGGCGCCCATCTGTGACCTCCGGTACTGGTTATCGGTTGGGTGACGACCAACATATACCAACCGGGTGGTTGGTCGAACGTCGCTGGTCGGTCGAACGTGGTGTCGATCGCCCTACGATGGCCCGGTGCCACGCAGCAGCCTCGCCCACTGGGGCCATTTCTCCGCCGATGTGGTCGATGGCGAAATCACGGCGGTGACGCCCGCCCTCGGTGACGCCGATCCTTCTCCCCTGCTGGGGAATCTTCCGGGCTCGCTGCGACATCGTTCCCGCATCACGGGACCGGCGGTGCGGGCAGGCTGGCTGCGCGACGGACCCGGGCCCAGCGAACGGCGCGGTGCCGACGAATTCATCGCGGTCAGTTGGCCAGAACTCACCGAACTGCTGGCCGATGAACTGCGACGGGTCATCGACGCCCACGGCAACGAGGCCATCTACGGCGGTTCGTATGGATGGGCCAGCGCGGGGCGCTTTCATCACGCCCAGAGCCAGGTGCATCGGTTCCTCAAATTGCTCGGCGGATACACCTCCTCGCGGCACTCGTACAGCCTGGGCGCCACCGGGGTGATCATGCCCCGCGTCGTGGGCACCCATGACGACCTGTTCAAACGTTCGACGTCCTGGGATGTCATCGTCGAGCACACGGATCTGCTGGTGGCCTTCGGCGGGCTGGCACTGAAGAACACCGGCATCAATCACGGTGGCACGTCGGCGCATCCGGCCCGCGACGCACTGCGCCGGTTACGCGATCGTGGCGGCCGTATCGTGTCGTTCTCGCCGCTGCGCGATGACGTGGAGGGCGAATGCGAATGGCACGCGCCCGTGCCGGGAACCGATGTGGCGATCATGTTGGGGTTGGCGCATGTGCTGGCCACCGAGGGGCTGGCCGACCGCGAATTCCTCGAGGGGTACTGCACCGGCTACGACCGGTTCGAGCGCTATCTCTTGGGGACCGACGGCGGGGTGCCCAAGACGCCGGCGTGGGCGGCCGAGATCAGCGGACTGTCCGCCGCCGATATCACCGCGTTGGCGCACCGGATGGCCGCCGGACGCACACTGGTCACCGTCAGCTGGTCACTGCAACGCATCCGACACGGCGAACAGGCACCCTGGATGGGTCTGACATTGGCGGCCATGCTGGGCCAGATCGGTGTGCCCGGAGCGGGTTTCGGACACGGGTACGGTTCGATGAACGAACCGGGCCTGCCGCCGCTGCGCCAGCCGCTGCCGGTGCTGCCGCAGGGCGCGAACCGGGTGCACACCTTCATTCCGGTGGCGGCGGTCAGCGATATGCTGCTGCACCCGGGTGAACCCTTCGACTACAACGGCCGTCGGCTCAACTATCCCGATATCCGGCTGGTGTACTGGGCCGGCGGCAATCCGTTCCACCATCACCAGAACATCGGCCGGTTGCGGCGCGCGCTCGCCAAGCCGGACACCGTCGTCGTCCACGACCCGTACTGGACGGCGATGGCCAAGCACGCCGATATCGTCGTGCCCTCCACCACCGCCTACGAACGTGACGACTACTCCGGATCCAAGAACGACCCGCTGCTGGTCGCGATGCCCGCACTCGCCGAGCCCTACGCGCAGTCGCGGGACGACTACACGACCTTCGCCGAATTGGCCGAGCGGCTCGGGGTCGGCGAGCAGTTCACCGAGGGTAGGACCGTGCGGCAGTGGCTGCGGCACATGTATGAGACATGGTCGGCTGGACTGGATTTCGCGGTGCCCACCTTCGACCAGTTCTGGTCTGACGGTCAGCTCAGGTTGCCCACCGAGTCCGGGCTGACCCTGCTGGCCGACTACCGCGCCGATCCGCGGACACATCCGCTGCACACGCCCAGTGGGCGCATCGAGATCTTCTCGGCGGATATCGACGGGTTCGGCTACGCCGATTGCGTCGGACACCCGGCCTGGTTCGAGCCGACCGAGTGGCTGGGCGGTCGGCGTGCGGCCGATTACCCGTTGCATCTGCTGGCCAACCAGCCGAGCAGTCGATTGCACAGTCAGCTCGATATCGGCGCGGTCAGCCGCGGCTCGAAAGTGGCCGACCGCGAACCGATCCGGATCCACCCGACCGATGCGGCCGAGCGGGGGCTCGCCGACGGCGATGTGGTGCGGGTGTTCAACGATCGTGGCGCCTGCCTGGCCGGGGTGGTCATCGATGCCGATATCCGCCCGAAGGTGGTCCAGCTCGCCACCGGTGCCTGGTATGACCCGTTGGATCCCACCGACCCGGATTCACTGTGCGTGCACGGCAATCCGAATGTGCTCACCGAGGATGTGGGCACCTCGTCGCTGGCGCAGGGGTGCACCGGCGCCCATGTACTCGTCGAGGTACAACGGTACGGGCAGCCGCTCCCCCCGGTCCGTGCGCACGAGCCGCCGGTGCTTCGTCAGTCCCGGCCTGCCCCCGTCGCTTCGCTCGCCCCGCTGGACAGCCGCGGACCGATCAGATCAACGAACGCGTCGACAACGCGGTAGGTGTCTGCCATCGGCAGGTCGCGCAGGATGGACGCGGACAGCATGGTCGAGATGATGCCCCAGGCCATGATCGCGGTGTCGGCCGATTCCTGTTCTCCCATCGACGCGAAGTCCGTGGCCAGGGTGCGCTGGGCGACGGTGGCGAATCGATCCATCAGGTCGCGGGCGTTGGCGTCGGTGGTGTTCTGCAGCAGCATGCAGACCTTGAAGAACGCCGGCCGGCGTTCGAAGCTGGTGATGATGCCGCGCATCTTCTCGCGGACCTGCTGTTCGGTGGCAGGCAGATCCGCTTCCGCTGCGGCGAAAACCGGTTGCGCCCACTGCATCAGGACCGCGGCGTAGACGTGTTCCTTGGAGCTGAAGTATCGGTACAGGGTGCCCAGCGCGACCCGGGCGTGATCGGCGACATCACGCATCTGGATGTGCTCATAGTCCTGTGACTTCAGCAGATCCAGTGCCGCACCGACGATCTGGGCCCGGCGGGCCCGCTTGTAGTCGGGCAGCTCGGTGTCGGCGGTGGTCATGCGCGCGGTAGCCCGAGGATCATGGTGGCGATGATATTGAGCTGGATCTCGACGGTGCCACCGCCGATGACCTCCGCAGGCATCATCAACGTGTCGGCTACTGCGGGATGGTCGGCGCCACCCACCATGGCGGCACGACCGCTGAAGGCCAATGCGTCGGCGGTCACTTGGCGCACCAGCAGTGCGGTGCCGACCTTGCCGACGCTGGACGCCGGGCCGGGCCCGTGTCCGGCGAGCCTGCGCAGGGTGTCTCGCACCGCCAGCGCGCCGATGGCATTGGTGGCGGCCCGCACCCTGCCCAACGCCTGGCGGACCGCGACTCCCCCGGGCCCGGCACTGCGGGCCAGGGCCCGCAGCTCGCGTTCCTTGTCCTGTTTGGCGTAGGCGCCGATGGCCACCCGTTCGTTGGCCATCGTGGCCAGCGCATGTGACCATCCGGCGGTCGGCTCGCCGACCAGCATGTCGTCGGGCACGAAGACATCGTCGAAGAACACCTCGTTGAAATGCTCGTCCCCGCTGGCGGTTCGCAACGGCCGGATGGTGATGCCCGGGGTGGTCATATCGACCAGGAAGTAGCCGATGCCCCGATGTTTGGCAGCCTCGGGGTCGGTCCTGGCCAGCAGCGCACCCCAGTCGGCGCGCTGCGCCGAGGAGGTCCACACCTTCTGCCCGTCGATCCGCCAGCCACCCTCGACCTTGGTGGCCCTGGTCGTCAGGGCCGCCAGATCCGAGCCGGCACCAGGTTCGGAGAACAGCTGGCACCACCCGATCTCACCGCGCAGCGTCGGTACCGCGAAGCGCTCCCGTTGAGCGTCGGTGCCTTCGGCGATGACAGTCGGCAGAATCCACTGCGCGATTCCCAGTGATGGCCGGGCAAGGGCCGGCCGCCGGTCGAATTCCTCGTTGATGACGAGCTGTTGGGCCGGTGTCGCGTCCAGCCCCCAGGGCGCGGGCAGATACGGCGCGACGAGTCCGGCATCGGCCAGCATTGTGCGGCGCGGACCGGTCCAGAACTCCGCATACTCGGGGTTCTGCCTGCCTGGCGCCTCATTGTCGAGCTGCGCCGCGGTATCGATCAGCGCGGCGATCTGGGCGCGGAACCGCTCTTCCACACCGGCCAGTTCGATACCGAAATCCCTTGGCTGCCGGTTGGGTTCCCCGAGCAGCTCGGCCCACTCGGCAACACTGCCCGCGGCGGCGGCCAGGCTGATCGACCGCTTCCAATACAGGTGCAGGTCATGCTCCCAGGTGTACCCGATGGCCCCGAACATCGTCAGGGCATCGACGACCAGATCCGGCAGCTTGCCGATCGCCGCGATGGCCGCACTCGCGGCCGCAGTCTGGTACTGGTCGGTCGGTTGTTCGGCGCCACGCGCCGCATCCCATGCGGCGGCCGCGGCAAGTTCACTGTCGATGAACAGCATGGCCGCCTTGTGCTGCAGGGCCTGGAACGCCCCGATGCGGCGTCCGAACTGTTCACGCACCTTCAGATAGGCGACCACATTGTCCACACACCAGCGTGCGATCCCCGCCGCCTCGGCGGCCATCAGGCCGATCGCATGGCACCGCGCCCGCACCGGGTCGACGCCGTCCAGCACGGCATCGGCGGTGACGCGAGCATCGGTGCACGACAGGGTGCCCACATCGCGGGTCAGGTCGGTCGGGGCGGCCGCCTGCACCGACACACCCGAAGCCGAGACCCCGATCAGGAACCAGAGTCGTTGCGCGGCATCGGTATCGGCGGCAACGATCACGTGTTCGGCGGCCGCGATACCGAGTTGTGGTCCGGCGGTGCCGGTCAGCCGCCATCCGGCGCCGTCGGGTTCGGCGCGGAGGACGCCGTCGCTCGGCAGCAACACCGCCATCGGGCCACCCGCGGCGAGGGCCTCGCGCGCGGCGCGCACCGCCGGTTGTTCCGGCAGGTCTGCGATAACGGCACCGGCGATCATCGTGGGGAGCAGCGGTCCGGGCAGCAGCCCGTAGCCCGCGGCGTCGACGACACAGGCGGCATCGACGAAACCCCCACCCTGCTCGGGCAGTTGAACCCCGCTGAGTCCGTTGGCAACCAGGGCCGCCCAGAACGCCGGGCGTTCCCCGGCCGCCAGGGCGTCGAACTGCGATCGCGTCAGTTCCAGTCCACCGTGCCAGTGGGCGAAACCCGCCATCGCCTCGGTCAGCTGTACCTGTTCGTCGGTGAGTGCCAGCGCCATGTCTCCCCCTATTCGGCCGCGGTGTAATGCAAGAGG
This sequence comes from Mycolicibacterium neoaurum, assembly GCF_036946495.1. Taxonomy (NCBI): domain Bacteria; kingdom Bacillati; phylum Actinomycetota; class Actinomycetes; order Mycobacteriales; family Mycobacteriaceae; genus Mycobacterium; species Mycolicibacterium neoaurum. The sequence goes on along the minus strand of NZ_JAQIIX010000002.1, from coordinate 4,004,102 downwards.
GTGATATCTGCGCCGTCGGGTTCGGTGAAGACCGGTGTCATCGCCATACCGATCCGCAGCCGAGCCGGATCTACGCCGACGATCTCGGTGGCCAGCCGCGGCCCCTCGGTCCACTGCACCACACCGAGCAGGTGCGGAACGGCATCGGCGAATTGCGGGGCGACCGGACGCTGAGCGACGGCGAAGCTGACCAGGGTCGCCTCACCCGAGATCTGGCGCCATTGCAGATCGTCGGCCAGGGTGCCGGGAGCCAGGATGCGCGGATAGAACACGTAGGCATCCGAGGACGGTGAGTACTGGACCCACACCTCGTGCCGGCGCAGACCGTCCCAGTACGGTGCCGAGGTCGGCGTGGGCAGTGGTAGCGGCCGTACCATCGGGTCGGTCATCAATCCCCCTCCAGGACGAGAGCCTCTTGCTCGCTGAGCACTCCGCCGTTGCCGGAGACGAAGGCACGGTGACAGTCGGCGACCTGCGCTGCCCCGGCACGTCCCATGAGCTGTCGGGTGGCATCGCACACATGGTGCATGCCACCGGCATTGCCGGGCTGGCCATAGCCGAGCTGACCGCCCGCGGTGTTCATCGGGAAGTCACCGCGGAAGGTCAGGTCGTGGTCGGTGACGAACTGCATCCCTGTTCCTTTGGCGCAGAAGCCCGCGTCCTCCAACGTCAGCAGGGCAGTGATGGTGTAGCAGTCGTATATCGACACCATGTCCATCTCCGCCGGGGTCAGGCCGGCCATCCCGAAGGCGGATTCGGCGACCTTCACCATCGGTGTCTGGAGTGGGTCGGCGGCATAGACCGGGGATTTGTAGGGCACCCGTTCAGCGAATCCTTTGATCCAGACCGGACGGTGCCGGCTCATGCGGGCCAGTTCGGCATTGGTGACCAACACTGCTGATCCCCCCATGCAGGGCATCACGATCTCCAGCATGTGCAGCGGGGACGCGATGATCGGGCTGTCCAGGACGTCGGCGATGGTCACCGGTTTGTCCCGGAACACCGCACCGGGTGTGTGGTTGGCGTTCACCCGCTGGTCGACGACGATCTTGGCCATCGCGGTCTCGTCGTATCCGTATGCGGCCGCATACATCTGGGCGACCTGGGCATACGGGCCGTTCTGGCCGAGGTAGCCGTAGGGGATCTCGAACTCGGCCTGCGGCGAGCCGAACCTGAAGCTGGAGGCTCCGTAGAACAGCGCGTCACCGGGATCGTAGGGACGCTCGGCCGACATCGGCGTCAGGTAGTTGGCCGGGATGGCACACAGCACCGCCTGGCAGAGCCCGAGTTCGATGGCCGCCGCCGCGCGCCACACCATGGCCGCACCCGAGGCTCCGCCGAGATCGACGATCTCGGCGAAGTTCACCGCAATGCCCAGATACTCGGCGACCGTGGACGGCACGAACAGCTGGGACTCCATGACCCCGCATGTCACCAGTCCGTCGACCTGGTGTACCGACAAGCCGGCATCGGCCACCGCCGCAGCCGCCAACCGCGCCCACTGCTCGATCGTGAATTCCGCGGTCCCGGTCGGCTTTCGCGTCGCGGGTAGCTCGTGAATCCCGACGATTGCCGCCTCACCACGCAAACCCAACGGACACTCCCTCCGCATAATCTGTACGTCCGAACGATATTAGAATGAGATTCTATTTTCAATATGCGGTTTACGCCCCCGTCAGCCCGCGCGAGTGCAACGATCCGAAGAGCCGGCCGACGACCACGACGAGGGGGAACCGATGCGCATTGCACGGCGTGCCACCACAACACTGATGACGGTGCTCCTCGCGATCGCCGTGTCGGTCGCCTCGACGCTGACACTGGCCGCCGCACTGGCCGCCACCGCGCTCATCGTCCCCGGCACGGGCACCCCCAACGCCAACGGAATCGACGGATATCTGGAGAACGCCAGGGACTACTACATCGCGCCGTTCAACCCGTCGTGTACCGCGGACAACGACTGCACGCTGGAAGGCATCAACTACCCCGCGCAGTTCTGGCCCATCCCGCTGCCCGGATGGGGCGGCCTGACCGGCGACAAATGGGATGTGTCGACCGGAGCCGGACTGTCCATGCTCAACGGCACGCTGGTCGACACGCTGGCGCAGAATCCGCCGAACACCCCGGTGATCCTGATGGGTTACTCCCAGGGCGGCAACATCGTCAGCCGGGAGAAGCGAAATCTGGCCGGACTCCCCAAGGACCAGAACTACCTGTCCTTCGTCATGATCGGCAACACCAACCGCCCCAACGGCGGCCTGTTCGAGCGCCTGGCCTTCCTCGGGCACGTGCCGATCCTCGATGCCACGTTCGGGCTGCCCGCCCCCACCGACACCTGTGACCACATCTGTGCCACCGATATCGCCTTCCAGTACGACGGTGTCTCCGACTTCCCCATCTACCCGGTCAACGCCCTCGCCGTGCTGAATGCCATCGCGGGTTTCTGGTACGTGCACGGCACCTACCTGGCTCCCAACCAGAAAGATGTCGGCGAGCTGCCCGATGACTACACCCCGGAAGAGTTGGCCGTCGAACTGGCCGATGAGGACAACTGGGACGTGCACGGTGACACCCGTTACGTCACCGTCCCGACCCGCACGCTGCCGATCGTGCGGCCGTTCCTCGAATTCGCCGCCTTCACCGGCACCGGGTTTCTGATCACGCCGATCGTGGATTTCGTCTCCCCGCTGCTGCGAGTGCTCATCGAGACCGGTTATGACCGCACCCTCAGTTACGGTGTGCCCGCACCGTTCCGCTTGATCCCCAGGATCAATCCGGTGACCTTCGTCCAGGATGTCGCCGCCGCGATCGGCGAGGGATTCCAGGCCGCCTTCGGCCCGAAGCCCGTCCCGGCACCGGCACCGCCGGCGGCCGTCGTGCCCGACGAGCAGCGCACCCGGCTGACGGCGCCGCCCGACACCGAGGGCGCGGATGTCCTGCCGCTGTCAGACTCGCTCGATACCGCTACGACCAACGACGAGTCCGGCGATACCGAAGACCTACTCAAAGAAGACCCGAGCAGCGTGGGCCTGCGCGAAGAGGACCGGTCCGGTGATGATCTACGCGCGGAACTGCGCGATCAGGACCTGCGTGACGAGGAAGAAGATCGAACCCCCACCGTCGAGGTGGTGCGGCCCGACGATGCCGAGACCGAGGATTCGGGCATCACGACATCGATCGTGACAACCGAGGATACGAAGACCGACACCCACGCGGATCCCTCGCCCGCCGGCGACGCGGCGGCCGCCTGACCCGCGGGCAGGCGCCCATCGCCGGGATCTCGGGGGATCCGATGAACGGTGCGCCTGCCCGTGTCGACTACCAGTTACTGAACTCCCCGAGCGCTGCGGCGAGCGGAACCGGGACGCGGGCAGCGATTTTGGTTCCCCTGTCGGTGTGCTCGGTCGATTGGATGCGCCCCTCGGCGTGGACGCGGGCCACCAGGTCGCCGCGTTCGTAGGGCAACGTCACGTCGACGAAGGCATCGGTCGGTTCGACCAGATCCGCCATCCGGGTCCGCAGCTGCGCCAGCCCCTCGCCGGTGTGCGCCGAGACGAACACCGCATCGGGCAGTGCGCGCCGCAGCTGGGCCAGCGCGAGATCGCCCGCGGCGTCGATCTTGTTCACCACCAACAGTTCCGGCGGCGGGGCGATGCCGTACTCGGTGACGACATCGTTGATCACCGTCCGTACCGCCTGAATCTGGGCCAGCGGGGTGGCATCGGAGCCGTCGACGACGTGGATGAGCAACTCCGCGTCGGCCACCTCTTCCAGAGTGGACCGGAACGCCTCCACCAGTTGGGTGGGCAGATGTCGCACGAACCCGACGGTGTCGGTGAGCACGAACGCACGACCGTCCTCGAACTCCCCACGGCGAGTGGTCGGCTCAAGCGTGGCGAACAGGGCATTCTCGACCAGGACACCGGCGCCGGTGAGCGCGTTGAGCAGGCTGGACTTGCCGGCGTTGGTGTAGCCGACGATCGCCAATGCGGCGGCATCGCTGCGCCGTCGGCTGCCGCGCTGGGTGTCGCGGATCTTCTTCATATCCTTGATCTCGCGGCGGAGTTTGGACATCCGCTCGCGGATGCGGCGCCGGTCGGTCTCGATCTTGGTTTCACCAGGGCCGCGGGTACCCACGCCGCCACCGGCACCGCCGGCCCGCCCGCCGGCCTGCCGGGACATCGATTCACCCCAACCGCGCAGCCGCGGCAGCATGTACTCCATCTGGGCCAGCGAGACCTGCGCCTTACCTTCCCGGCTGGTCGCGTGCTGGGCGAAAATGTCCAGGATCAGCGCGGTGCGGTCGATCACCTTGACCTTGACGGCCTTTTCCAGGGCGTTGAGCTGGGCGGGGCTGAGCTCGCCGTCACAGATGACGGTGTCCGCTCCGGTGGCCTCGACGATCTCCCTCAGCTCGATGGCCTTACCGGAACCGATATAGGTCGACGCGTCGGGCTTGTCGCGGCGTTGCACCAGGCCTTCGAGGACCTCCGAGCCGGCCGTCTCGGCGAGCGCGGCCAGTTCGGCCATGCTCGCGTCGACATCGGCCGCACTGCCTTCGGTCCACACGCCTACCAGGACCACGCGCTCCAGACGGAGCTGGCGGTACTCGACTTCAGAGATGTCGGCGAGCTCGGTGGACAGTCCGGCGACCCTGCGTAGGGCCGCCCGGTCTTCCAGGGCGAGTTCACCGGTGCTGGGAACAGGATTGTTCGGAGAAAATTCAGTCATATGTGCTTTCGATGGTGACATGCCGCCCGGGCTGCACGCATGTGATTAATCGCCCGCATAGTCACCGCGGGCCACCAGGGCCGACGGACCGTGCAGGTAGCTGGTGGCCTCGGTGATGGTGACGGTGACCTCGCCGCCGGGGATACGCACCCGCAGGGTACCGGTGTCGGCCCCGCCGTCCACCAGCGCCGCCAACGCCGCGGCAACGGTTCCCGTTCCGCAGGAACGTGTTTCGCCGACCCCGCGTTCGTGGACCCGCATGCTGACCGCGCCCGACTCGGGACGGGTGAGCACCTCGATGTTGACACCTTCAGGGAATTGGCTGGTGTCGAACGAGACCGGCGCGGCGACGTCGAGGGCGGCCAGCTGCGCGGCGCTGAGATCGCTGACGCACGCCAGGTGCGGATTACCGACATCGACACCCAGCCCGGTGAAGCTCTGCCCGCCGACGACGGCCGAACCAGCACCCAGCAGTACCGCCTTGCCCATGTCCACGGTGACCTCGGCCCGTGCGCTCTCGCCCTCATCGACCCGCACGACGACCGGACGCGGCCCGGCCAACGAGCCCACCACGAATTCGTCCCGGTCCTCCAGACCGGAGGTGCGCAGATAGTGCGCGAACACTCGCACCCCGTTTCCGCACATCTGGGCGATCGAACCGTCGGCGTTGCGGTAATCCATGTACCAGTCGTCGCCGGCCACACCCTCGGGCAGCACCGCGAACACCCCGGCCGCCTGGGCCGCGGCGGCGGTCGTCACGCGCAGCACCCCGTCGGCGCCGAGGCCGCGACGCCGGTCGCACAGGGTGGCCACCCAGTCGGGGTGCAGCGGAAGTTCGGCATCCAGGTCGGGCAGCACGACGAAATCGTTCTGCGTTCCGTGTCCCTTGACGAAGGGGATACCGAGTCTCACCTGTCCAGGATACTCAGCGCGGCCTCGGCCAGGTCCGGGCGCGAACCGTCCAGCCACCGGACCCGATGGTCGCGCCGGAACCACGACCGCTGCCGTCGCACATACCGGCGGGTGCCCACGAAGGTGGCTTCGCGCGCCCCGACGAAGTCGGGATCGTCGCCGGCATCCAACGCAGCGAGCACCTGGGCGTAGCCGATGGCGCGGGCGGCGGTGACACCGTCGCGCAGGCCACGCTCGATCAGGCCGGATACCTCATCGACCAGCCCGTCGGCGAACATGGTCTCGGTACGCGCACGCAGGCGGATATCGAGTGTGCCTGTCTCCCAGTCCAATCCGATGATCTGGGTACCCCACCGCGGATTGCCGATCCGTGGCGCGGAGGCCGCGAACGGCTCGCCGGTCAGCTCGACGACTTCCAGGGCCCGCACGATGCGGCGGGCATCGGTGTCCAGGATCGCCGCCGCCGCGGCGGGATCGACGCGCGCCAGTTCACCGTGCAGCGCGGCCACCCCGTCCTCGGCCAGTCTGGCCTCCCACTTGGCCCGCACCGCGGGGTCGGTATCGGGAAACGACCACTGGTCGAGCAGCGACTGGATGTAGAGCATCGACCCGCCCACGATCACCGGGACCGCACCGCGCGCCAGGATGGCCTCGATATCGGCGGCCGCACTGTGCTGATACCGCGCGACCGAGGCGTTCTCGGTGACATCGAGAACATCGAGCTGATGGTGGACGATGCCCTCGCGGTGCTCGAGCGGCAGCTTCGCGGTGCCGATGTCCATACCGCGGTAGAGCTGCATGGCGTCGGCGTTGACGATCTCACCGCCCAACTGGTGGGCCAGTGCCAGCGCGAGCGCGGACTTCCCGGTTCCGGTCGGGCCGATCACGGCGACCGGTCGTAGCGCTGGTGTCACAGCCGCCACGTCCCGACGAAGTACCCGACGCCGTACGGGGCGCCGCGGTAGAACTCGCTGGCCACCACCGGTGCCGAGCCGACCAGGTCGGCCGCCGCCCGGTAGGCGTCGCGGCCCACTGCGCCGACGGCCACCTCGGGCAGGTTCGCGGTGTCGCCGGCGGCCAGCGCATCATCGAGCCGGTTCTGCTCCGACACCGAATCGGGGTCGAATCCGCCCGGCGCGGTGGCGGTCAGGGTGTTGGCGCCGTCGGCGACCACCAGTACACCGATCGGGTCATCGGTGGCGTCCAGGACCGCACGCAGGGATCGGGTATCGGTGTCAGGTCCGATGATGTGCACCTCGGCCACGGCGTCGGGCGCGGCGTTGGCGCGCACCCAGCCGGTGATCAGTGCGCCCAGCGGGAGATCGGTCACCGCGCCGTCGGATTCCGGCGACAGCGTGACGACGATGTCGGCGCCGTAGCCGGCAAATGTTCCAACCGCCTGCGGGCCCACGACGGCAGAGTCCTGGCCCGTGGCCACCGCGACCCAGCGTGACGGCAGCTGCGCGGCGACCGCCAGTACGGCCGCCCGCAGATCGGCCACCTCCTCGGCCGCCGCTCCGGCCAACTCCGGCACCAGGATCGGCGCGGATGGGATCAGTGCAATGGCCGCCAACACGTCTTCACGCTAGCGCGCGGGCGAAACCTGCTCGTCGGCCCAGCCCGCCTCGCCGCGCGCGAGCGCGGTCGTCGCCAGCACCATCACCACCACCGCAGCCACCAGGGTGATCCACCCCGCCTCGCCGGGGCGCAAGGTCTCCCCCAGCACCACGACACCGAGTGCGGACGCGACGACCGGTTCGGTCACCGTCATCGTCGGTAGCGACGCCGTGATCGCACCAGCCCGGAAGGCCGCTTGCTGATAGGCGGTGCCCGCCACGGCGACCAGCGCCCACGCGTACAGCTCCGGGGTGCGCAGAAGCTCTGCGAACCCGTCGCCGAGCCGGTCCACCACGGCCTTGGTGAGGATCGCGAAAATCCCCCACAGCGCGCCGGACACCACCGCGAGCAGGATCGCGCCGATCGGCTTACCCGACCAGAGCCGCGCTCCGGCGACACACAACACCAGCACCGGGCCCAGCACGGCAACGACGGCAAGCCAGGCCTGTGTGCCTGCCCGGGCCTGGCCTTCCGTGGGATTGCCGACGGTGACGATCACCGCCACCGAGATCGCCAGCAGCACCGCCCACGTCCATTCGAAACGAGTCACCCGACGTCGATAGGCCCGCGCATTGAGCGGCAGCGCGAACAGCAGCGAGGTCACCAGCAGCGCCTGCACCAGCAGCACCGATCCGAAACCCAACGCGGCCGCCTGCAGACCGAAGCCGACCGCGGAGACCAGGCTGCCGACCCACCAGGCCCGGTCGCGGAGCAGGCGCAGGAACAGCGCGAGGTGGCTGACGTCCTCGTCGGTCACCTCATGGGCGGAGCGCTGGTGGATGACATCGCCGATGGCGATGAACAGGGCGGCACCGAGCGCCAGCAGTGCGGCGATATCCGCCTTGTCCAAACCGACCTCCTGAAGGGTTCGGGTCCTGAGGTTGCCGGTAAAGCGGCTCGGATCGCAACCGCAGATCGCGCACGCATCGCGAAGCCGTGCGCACGGACGGGACCGACCTGCTTGAATAACGTGCGGAAGCATCGGGCGCCGCGTCGCGCGGCAGGTGCGCGGGTCGAACCGCGCGGGAGTGCGAGGAAGAGATGACAACCAGCGATTCAGGGCCGGGCGAGACTGCCGAGACGTCGGCACCCAAACCCACACCGAAACCGATCCCACGGCCCGGACCGCGGCCCGCACCCCATCCCCGGCCGGCGGCCGCCGCCGCTCCGGTCGTGCCGCCGTCGGTGGACCCGCACCGCTTCGGCCGTGTCGAGGACGATGGCACGGTCGTGCTCATCACCTCTGCCGGTGAGCGCGTCATCGGGTCCTGGCAGGCCGGTGACGCCGAGGCGGCGTACGCCCATTTCGGTCGCCGCTTCGACGATCTCAACACCGAGGTCGTGCTGCTGGAAACCCGGCTGGCCTCCGGAAGCGGTGATGCCCGCAAGATCAAGTCCGCCGCGACGGCGCTGCTGGAGACGCTGCCGACGGCCGCGGTCCTCGGTGATGTCGACTCGGTGCAGGCCCGCTTGAACAGCATTCTCGAGCACGCCGACGGGGCGGCCGCCGAGGAACGCGCACGCCGCGATGAGCACCGCGCGGCCCAGACCGCACGCAAGGAAGCCTTGGCCGCCGAGGCCGAGGAGATCGCCAATGCCACCGGCCAATGGAAGGCCGCCGGCGACCGGCTCCGCGCCATCCTCGACGAATGGCGCACGATCACCGGGCTGGACCGCAAGACCGATGATGCGCTGTGGAAGCGGTACTCGGCGGCGCGCGAGACCTTCAACCGGCGCCGGGGCTCGCACTTCGCCGAGCTGGACCGCGAGCGGGTCGGTGCGCGGCAGGCCAAGGAGGCCTTGTGCGAGAAGGCCGAGAAGCTCAGTGACTCCACCGACTGGGCGGGCACCGCGGCGACCTTCCGCGAACTGCTCGCCCAGTGGAAGGCTGCCGGGCGAGCGACCAAGGATGTCGACGATGCACTGTGGGCCCGTTTCAAGGCTGCCCAGGACACCTTCTTCGCCGCCCGCAACGCCATGAACGCCGAGCGGGACGCCGAGTTCGGCGCCAATGCCGAGGCAAAGGAAAAGCTGCTGGCCGAGGCCGAGCGCATCGACATCTCCGACCCCAAGGCCGCGCTGTCCGCGCTGCGCACGATCGGCGACAAATGGGATGCCATCGGCAAGGTGCCCCGCGAGCGATCGGCTGACCTGGAGCGCCGGTTGCGGGCGGTGGAGAAGAAGGTCCGCGACGCGCAGACCGTCGATCACACCGATGCCGAGGCCAAGGCCCGTGCCGACCAGTTCCGGGAACGGGCCGAGCAGTTCGAGCGCCAGGCGGAGAAGGCCGAGGCGGCCGGCAAGACAAAGGATGCCGAGAAGGCCCGTGCCAGTGCCGCGCAGTGGCGCGAGTGGGCAGGTACGGCCGCCGAGGCCGTCACCAAGAAGCGTTAGCCCTCGTCGTCCAGCAGCGACTTGCGCTGCTGGGCGGCGATCGCCGCGCGTCGCTCTTCCTCGGCACTCAGATGCACCGCGGTACGCGTCCACACCACCCGTGCCCAGTGGAAGGCCAGGACCAGCACCGCGATCCAGGCGATGATCAGGCCGATGCCCGGTCCGGGCAGATCGCCGGCCGCGGTCTGCCGGGACCACACCGCGAGCATGCCCGCCGGACAGGCGACGGTGGTGCCGGCCAGTGCGATCCAGGCCAGCGTCCAGCGCCGGGTCAGCAGCGCCAGGATCGAGAATCCGACACCGAAGACCAGCGCCAACCAGACAAATACGCGCGAGGGCAACGACAGACCGGTGGCGTGCGCGGCATCGCTGGCCACCAGGATGTCGAGTCCGCGCGCCGATCCGGTGTGCGGCAGCACGAAGGTGCCGAGAAGCACGAAGACACAGACCGCCACCACCATCGCCCGGGCACCGGGGTCGATCTCTGCGGCGACGCGACGTTCGGCCGCTTCCAGGTCGTCCTTGAAGTCCTCGAACTCCGGCGGGTTCTTCTCACTCACAATGCGCATCCAGACGTCGAACAATCGGTGGTGGTGGCCGCCGCCGGCGCGCCGATGCCCGGCATGCCGAGGCCGACCCCGGTCACCGGCCGCAGACCGGCGGCATGCGCGTCGCCGGCACGGGTGCGGCGATGGGTGCGAACCGGGCCGTCGGCGATTAGGAAGTGTGGGGCGGCTCGGGTCACCGTGGTGGTGACGATGTCGCCGGGGCGGATATCGGCGCCGCCGGCGTCGAAGTGCACCAGCCTGCCATCGCGTGCACGCCCGGACAGCCGTGCGGTGGCGGCGTCCTTGCGACCCTCGCCCGCAGCGACCAGCAACTCGACCTCGCGACCGACCTGGGCCTTGTTCTCCGACCACGAGATCTGTTCCTGCAGATCGATGAGCCGCTGATACCGCTGGCTGACAACCTCTTTGGGCAACTGGTCGGGCAATGTCGCGGCGGGGGTGCCCGGCCGCTTGGAGTACTGGAAGGTGAAGGCACTGGCGAATCTCGCCTGGGCCACCACATCGAGGGTGGCCTGAAAATCCTCCTCGGTCTCGCCGGGGAACCCGACGATGATGTCGGTGGTGATGGCCGCATGCGGTATGGCGGACCGGACCCGGTCGATGATGCCGAGGAATTTCTCGGCTCGATAGGACCGGCGCATCGCCTTGAGGATGCGGTCGGACCCGGACTGCAACGGCATGTGCAGTGTCGGACAGATATTCGGGGTGGCGGCCATCGCCTCGATCACATCGTCGGTGAATTCGGCCGGATGCGGCGAGGTGAACCGCACCCGTTCAAGTCCGTCGATGGTTCCGCAGGCGCGCAACAACTCCGCGAAGGCACCCCGATTACGCGGGATCGTCGGGTCGGCGTAAGAGACGCCGTATGCGTTGACGTTCTGGCCCAACAACGTGACTTCGAGCACACCCTGGTCGACGAGGGTCTGCACCTCGGCCAGGATCTCGCCGGGGCGGCGGTCGACCTCCTTGCCGCGCAGCGCGGGCACGATGCAGAACGTACACGTGTTGTTACAGCCGACCGATATCGAAACCCAAGCGGCATAAGCGGATTCACGTGCGGCCGGCAGCGCTGATGGGAACTCCTGCAGGGCCTCGGCAATCTCGACCTGGGCGACACGCTGGTGTCGCGCCCGCTCCAACAACACCGGTAGCGATCCGATGTTGTGGGTGCCGAACACCACATCGACCCACGGCGCCTTCTTCAGCACGGTGTCCCGGTCCTTCTGGGCCAGACACCCGCCGACAGCGATCTGCATGTTCGGGTCGGCCGCCTTGCGCGGTGCCAGGTGGCTGAGGTTGCCGTAGAGCTTGTTGTCGGCGTTCTCGCGCACCGCACAGGTGTTGAACACGACGATGTCGGCATCGGTTCCCTCGGCGGCGCGCGTGTAACCGGCGGCCTCCAACAGGCCGGACAGCCGTTCGGAATCGTGCACGTTCATCTGGCAGCCGTAGGTGCGCACCTGATAGGTGCGCGCATCGACGTCGGCGGGTGCCGCAAGATCCGCCTGTGCGTCGGCAGCAACCATGGAACTCACGACGTTCATGTTACGGGGGTGTCGATACCGCCCATCCTGAGCGTTCCCTGGGTAGGGTCAAAGCCCATGACCACCGCGGCTTCGGTCCCGATGATCTCGATGCAGGCTGTCGACAAGCATTTCGGCGATCTCCACGTGCTCAAGGACATCAATCTCGACGTCCCGCGCGGTCAGGTCGTCGTGGTGCTCGGCCCGTCGGGTTCGGGCAAATCCACCTTGTGCCGCACCATCAATCGGCTGGAGCCGATCGACGCGGGCACCATCACCATCGACGGTGAGGTGCTGCCCGCGGAGGGCCGCAAACTGGCGCAGCTACGCTCCGATGTCGGCATGGTGTTCCAGTCGTTCAACCTGTTCGCCCACAAGACGATCATCGAGAACGTCATGCTGGCGCCGATCAAGGTGCGCAAGATCGCCAAGGACGCCGCGCGTGCCGAGGGCATGAAACTGCTGGATCGGGTCGGTATCGCCAACCAGGCCGACAAGTACCCCGCGCAGCTCTCCGGCGGGCAGCAGCAGCGGGTCGCCATCGCCAGGTCGTTGGCGATGAACCCGAAGGTGATGCTGTTCGACGAGCCCACCAGCGCGCTGGACCCCGAGATGATCAACGAGGTGCTGGCCGTCATGACCGACCTGGCCACCGAGGGGATGACGATGCTGGTCGTCACCCACGAGATGGGCTTTGCGCGGCGCGCGTCACAGCGGGTGATCTTCATGGCCGACGGCGCGATCGTGGAGGACGCCGAGCCGGAGGAGTTCTTCGGCAATCCGAAATCCGACCGTGCCAAGGACTTCCTCGGCAAGATTCTCAATCACTGAATCGAAGGAGCACGTGATGTCATTTCGAATTCGGGTGGCCGCTGCCGCCGTACTGGCCGCGGCATTGCCGCTGACGCTGGCCGCCTGTGGTGGCGGATCGGGCGGTGACGAGAACAAGGTGGTCATCGGTACCAAGTTCGACCAGCCGGGACTCGGGCTGAAGAACCCCGACGGGTCGATGAGCGGGTTCGACGTCGACGTGGCGACCTATGTCGCCGAACAGCTCGGCTACACCCCCGATCAGATCGAGTGGAAGGAAGCCCCGTCCGGTCAGCGCGAGACGCTGATCCAGAACGGACAGGTCGACTTCATCGCCGCCACCTACTCGATCACCGACGCGCGCAAGGAGAAGGTCAGCTTCGCCGGCCCCTACCTGGTCACTGGCCAGAGCCTGTTGGTGCGGGCCGACAACTCCGACATCGTCGGCGCCGAGTCACTGGAGAACAACAAGAAGCTGTGCTCGGTCACCGGCTCGACCCCGGCCCAGCGCATCAAGGACAAATACCCCGGGGTCCAGCTGCAGCAATACGACACCTACTCGGCCTGTGTCGAGGCCCTCAAGAGCGGTGCGATCGATGCGGTGACCACCGATGAGGTGATCCTGGCCGGGTACGCCGCGCAGCAGCCCGGCACCTTCAAGCTGGTCGGCGAACCGTTCTCCGAGGAGAACTACGGTATCGGGTTGAAGAAGGACGACACCGAACTGCAGACCAAGATCAACGACGCCATCACCAAGATGGAGACCGAGGGCAAGTGGGCCGCGGCGTTCGAGAAGAACTTGGGCCCCGCCGGTATCGCCACACCCCAGCCGCCCGCCGTCACGAAGTAGCGGATCGCACCGGGTGGAAGTTTTCAGCGAGTACCAGGACCGGATCTTCGCCGCGTTCCTGGTCACCATCGAGCTGACCGTGTATGCGGGGATAGGCGCGCTGGTGCTGGGCACCGTGCTGGCTGCGATGCGGCTCTCACCGGTACCGGTGATGCGGGCGGTGGGCACCACTTACGTCAACGTGGTGCGCAACACCCCGCTGACCCTCATCCTGGTGTTCTGCTCGCTGGGCCTGGCCAACACGCTGCACATCACGCTGACCGACCCGACGTCGCCGACGTCGATCGTGGACAGCAACTTCCGCCTGGCGGTGCTCGGGCTGACGGTCTACACCGCGGCGTTCGTGTGTGAGGCCATCCGCTCCGGGGTGAACACCGTGCCGATGGGTCAGGCCGAGGCGGCGCGCTCGCTCGGCCTGACCTTCTCGCAGAATCTCCGGATCATCTTGCTGCCACAGGCTTTTCGAGCGGTCATCATCCCGCTTGGTTCGGTGCTGATCGCGCTGACCAAGAACACCACCATCGCCTCGGCGATCGGTGTGGCCGAGGCGGCCCTGCTGATGAAGGAGATGGTGGAGAACACCTCGGCACTACTGGTGGTCGGTGGCATCTTCGCCATCGGGTTCGTCATCCTGACCCTGCCGATGGGCTTGCTGTTCGGTTGGCTGGGTAAGCGCTGGGCGGTGTTGCGGTGATGAGCGCTTGCGCGAAGAACAGACAACGCGTGAGCGCTCGAGCGAAGAACGGAGAGCACTGATGACCGGTTCGTCAGTGTTGTTCGACGCGCCCGGCCCCCGGGCACGGGTCATCAACCTGATCCTGGCCGTGCTGACGGTCATCGTGTTCGCCGCGATCCTGGGCTGGGTGGCGTGGAAATTCGCCGACGCCGGGCAGTTCGATGCCGCCAAGTGGCAGCCGTTCTTCACCGCCGATCTCTGGACGACCTATGTGCTTCCCGGTATCGAGGGCACGCTGACCGCCGCCGCGGTGTCGATCGTGTTGGCCCTGGTGCTGGGCTGCCTGCTCGGAATCGGCCGGCTCTCACCGGTGCGTGCCATCAGCTGGGGCTGCGGCGTGTTCGTGGAGTTCTTCCGCGCGGTCCCGGTGCTGATCATGATGTTGTTCTCCTACGCGCTGTTCGCGATGTACGGCGTGTTCGCCTCGGAGTACCTGGCGCTGGCGGGGGTGATCACCGGTCTGACGTTGTACAACGCGGCCGTGATCGCCGAGATCGTGCGCACCGGTGTGCACGCGCTGCCCCGCGGCCAGGCCGAGGCCGCCTCGGCCCTGGGGATGACGTGGACGCAGACCATGTCCAGTGTGCAGCTCCCCCAGGCCATCACCTCGATGCTTCCGGTCCTGGTGTCGCAGATGGTCGTCGTGCTCAAGGACACCGCGATCGGCTATCAGATCACGTTCGTGGAGATGGTGCGCCAGGCCCAGAGCGTCGGTTCCGCCTACAGCAACTACATCCCGGCACTGATGGTCATCGCCGTGCTGATGATCGGACTGAACTTCGCCCTCTCCTCGTTTGCCACGCGACTCGAGGCCAGGCTGCGGCGGTCCAAGAAGGGCCCGCAACCGTTGGCCGCCAAGCCGTTGGATCAGGACGGTCCGGGAGTGTGATTGCGGGCCAGCGCCAGACCGGCGCTGGCGATCGCCGAGCAGCACACCATCACGAGGCCCAGCGGGCCCGCGGTGTGTTCACCGGCCAGACTCACCAGGGGTGAGACGGCGGCGGCCAGCAGGAACTGCGTGGCGCCCAATACCGCCGAGGCGCTACCTGCTGCCCGCGGCGCTGCCGACAGTGCCAGCGCGGTGGTGGTGCCGAAGATCAGACCCATGCCGGCATCAGCGGCGAACAGTGGGAGCGCCAGCCAGCCTGCCGCGAGATCGGTACAGGCCAGCGCCAGCACGGCGGCGCTGGCGACGGTGATGACCGCCAGTCCGGCGGTGGCCAGGACGTGCGGTTCGGTGCGGGCCGACAACCGGGCGCTCAGCGCGCTCACCAGCAGCAGGCCGAGGGCGTTGACCCCGAACACCGCACCGTACTGGGCCGCACTGAGGCCCATCATCGTCTGGTAGACGAACGGTGAGGCCGAGATATAGGCCATCAGCACCGCGAAGGCGAAGCCGAACGCGACAACGTTGCCGATATAGCGACGTCCGAGCAATTGACGCAATGGCGAGCCCGCGGCGACCTTCTCGGCGCGCAGCGCGGCGCGACGCTGCTCGGTGTGCGTCTCGCGGATGACGATGAGCGCGGTGATGAGCATCAGGGCGACCAGCACCAGGATGATCGCCAACGCGCCGCGCCAACCCAACGGACCGACGAGGAAGCCGCCGGCCAGCGGAGCGATGATCGGAGCGACGCCCCCGACGATCATCATCAGGCTGAAAGCCCGGGCAGCGGCACGGCCGGTGGCCAGGTCGGAGATGATGGCGCGGCCGATCACCATGCCCGCCGCACCCGTCAGGCCCTGCGCCAGCCGGGCGGCGATGAGCACCTCGATGGTGGGGGCGAACACCGCGACCGCACTGGCACCCACACAGATCGCGGCACCGATCCACAGCGGCTTCACCCGCCCATAACGATCGGAGAGTGGGCCGAAGATCAACTGCCCCAGCGCCAGGCCGATCAGGAACGTGGTCAGGGTCAGCTGGACGGTGGTCGGCGAGGTATGCAGATCGTCGACCATCTCGGGGAAGGCGGGCAGGTAGAGGTCGGTGGCGAACGGGGCCACCGCCGACAACAGCGCAAGGGTGACAAGGAGGCCGACGGTGATTCGCGGTGCCGCGTCTGTGTGCGGGGTGTCGACAGAGGTGGTCATGCAGCGGCTCCAAATTGATTATCAGATGATAGTTATATATCTATAACTATCAGGTAGGGTGACGATCATGCAAGCTCGATCCGCTCACACCGAGCAGCTCGCCGACCTGGCCGACCTCCTGATGGCGGTGTCCCGCGCGATCCGGGCCCGCACCATGGCTGATCCGTCCGTACTCGACCTCTCCACGACGGAGGTGACGGTGCTGCGCTATATCGACCACCACCCCGGCATCGGCCCCAGCGCGGTCGCCGCCGGAACAGACCTGCAACGCAGCAACCTGAGCCGGGCGCTGCGCGACCTGGAACGCAAGGGCCTGGTCGAACGATCCCCGGATCCCGCCGATAATCGCCAATTCCTGCTTCGCACAACACAACTGGCTGCCGAAGATCTCACCCGCATCCGCGCCGTCTGGGCCTCCGTCATCGGTGAGGCCATCGGCGGCGCCGTCGACGATCACCACGATCTTCCCGCGACGCTGCGCTTGCTGACCGCGCTGGAACGCGGGCTGCAGTAGCCACGTTCGGCCGGGCTGAATCGGTCCCGGGAATGAAGCACGGCGTGCACTGTTATCTCAACAGGGTCAACAACCGATCGGTTCGCACGAACCGTTCCAGCTCTCGGAGGACGTCATGACCGATAACACACGTCACGCACCACTGGCAGGGCGCCGCGCATTGGTGACCGGTGCCTCGCGCGGTATCGGCGCCCAGATCGTGCGCCGCCTGGTCGCCGACGGTGCGTCGGTCGCCTTCACCTACAACTCCTCGCCGACCCCGGCAGAACAGCTGGTCGACGAACTGACCACCGCGGGCGCCAAGGTGGTATCCATCCAGGCCGACTCCGCCGACGCGCAAGCCGTCACCACCTCGGTCGAGACCGCCGTGGCAGAACTCGGCGGGCTGGACATCCTGGTCAACAACGCCGGCGTCGCCTCCGGCGCACTCATCGAGGACTTCGACCTCGAGGAATTCGACCGCATCATGAGCATCAACGTGCGCGGCGTTTTCGTGGCCACCAAGGCCGCAGTACCGCACCTCGGCACGGGCGGGCGCATCATCAATATTGGCAGTGTGAACGCCGAGCGCGTTCCGGTACCGGCCTTTTCGGTGTATGCGTTGTCCAAGGCGGCGGTTGCGGGGTTCACCCGCGGGCTGGCCCGCGAACTCGGTCCGCGCGGTATTACCGTCAACAACATCCAACCCGGACCGATCGCGACCGATATGAATCCCGCCGAGGGCCCGCTCGCCGACCAGATGACCCCGCTACTGGCTGTCGGCCATTACGGGCAGACCGGCGATGTCGCCGCCGCCGTGGCTTTTTTGGCCGCCCCCGACTCCGGCTACATCACCGGTATCAATTTGAACGTCGACGGCGGTTTCTTGATCTGAGGCAGCCGCTCCCGCGGCCAACACCTTCAACCGGAACCGGGTCTCGTCGATCTGGGCCTGACGCTCGTCGAGACGGCCCGCCACCTCGTCGAGAGCGGCCCGCAGGTCGGGACACATGTGCAGGTATGTCCCTCGCTCATCGGTGCGGGCACAGTCGAGGTACTGCCGAATGGTCGACGTGCCGAGTCCGGCGCCGATCATCAGCTGGATCTGCAGCACGCGCGTGACGTCCCGGCGACGGTACCGTCGGTAACCATTGGCCGTCCGGCCGGGGACCAGCAGTCCCCGGTCCTCGTAGTGACGTAGCGCGCGGGTGCTGACACCGGCCGCTGCGGCCAGCTCACCGATCAGCACGTCGGTGAACTCCGGACTCGGTGTTGACATTCACGCTGGCGTGAAGCTCTAGCGTCGGGTGCATGACATCGACAACCGCACGGCGTGCCGTAATCATCCACGGATATTCGGCAACGCCGCAGGATCATTGGTTCGGCTGGCTGGCCGAGGAGCTCGATACCCGCGGCATCGCCACCGCGGTACCGGCCATGCCCACTCCACAGGCGCCCGAGCCCGGACCGTGGTTGCGCACCGTGCGGGACGCCGTGGGTGTCCCGGACGAGGAGACCGTCGTGGTGGGCCACAGCCTCGGATGTCTCACTGTGCTGCGATATTTGGCCGCACTTCGCACGCCATGGCGAGTCGGCGCCCTGGTCCTGGTTGCCGGTTTTGTCGATCCGTGCCCGGCACTGCCGAACCTCGATGACTACATCAACGGTGGATGCCCGGTGGACGGGCTGGCAGAACGTATCGACCGGTTGACGCTCTTCCGTTCCGACGCAGACGATTACGTCCCGATCGGACACACCGATCGCCTTGCCTCGTCGCTGGGCTGCACCGCCGTCGTGGTGCCGGGAGCCGGGCATTTCCTCGGCTCCGACGGCGTGACAACGCTGCCGCAGGTGCTCGACGTGATCTAAACCGCCCTGCGCTCGCGTTCCTGCGCGAGCTGTGTGCTGACCACGTCATAGGCCATGCCCTGGTTGTATCCGCGACGAGCCAGCATTGCGACCAATCTGCGGGTCACCTTGAGCTCGTCATCGAGACGTTCCCGACGCAACTTGTCTGCGACCAGGCGCTCAGCTTGGACCCGCCACTCCCCCGCGTCGACGCTGTCGAGAGTCTCGGCGATCAATTCGGCATCAACGCCTTTGGTACGCAACTCGGCGGCCAACGCGCGCTTACCTTTTCCCGAATTGGCTCGACGGCTGCGGACCCACTCCTCGGCAAACGCCGCGTCGTCGAGTAATCCCACCTCGACCAGTCGGTCAAGCACCCGGGCGCTGACATCATCAGGGTAGCCGCGTTTGGTCAGCGCGGTTTCCAACTCCGCCCGGGTACGGGCCCGCACGGTGAGCAGGCGAAGGCACACGTCCCGCGCCTGCTCCTCCCGTTTGGGCCCGGCCGGCTTCTCAGAAGTCGACGGGGGCGGGCAGAACGTCATCATCGGTCAGCACGGCTCCGATGCCGAGCTTCTCCTTGATCTTCTTCTCGATCTCGTTGGCCACATCGACGTTCTCCAACAAGAACTTACGGGCATTCTCCTTGCCCTGTCCCAGCTGCTCACCCTCGTAGGTGAACCACGAACCGGACTTGCGGATGAAGCCGTGCTCGACACCCATGTCGATGAGCGAGCCCTCGCGGCTGATGCCGTGGCCGTACAGGATGTCGAACTCGGCCTGCTTGAACGGCGGGGACACCTTGTTCTTGACGACCTTGACGCGGGTGCGGTTACCAACGGCGTCGGTGCCGTCCTTGAGTGTCTCGATACGGCGCACATCCAGGCGTACCGAGGCGTAGAACTTCAACGCCTTACCACCGGTGGTGGTCTCGGGTGAACCGAACATCACACCGATCTTCTCGCGCAACTGGTTGATGAAGATGGCCGTGGTGCCCGAGTTGTTCAGCGCGCCGGTCATCTTGCGCAGCGCCTGGCTCATCAGGCGGGCCTGCAGACCGACATGACTGTCACCCATCTCGCCCTCGATCTCGGCGCGCGGGACGAGGGCGGCGACCGAGTCGATGACGATGAGGTCGATGGCGCCGGACCGCACCAGCATGTCGGCGATCTCCAGTGCCTGCTCACCGGTATCGGGCTGGGACACCAGCAGGGCGTCGGTATCCACCCCGAGCTTCTTGGCGTACTCGGGATCGAGCGCGTGCTCGGCATCGATGAACGCCGCGATACCGCCCGCTGCCTGGGCGTTGGCCACCGCGTGCAGCGCGACGGTGGTCTTACCCGAGGATTCCGGGCCGTAGATCTCGACGACGCGGCCGCGCGGCAGACCGCCGATACCCAGCGCCACATCCAGCGAGATGGAGCCGGTGGGGATGACCGAGATGGGCTGGCGGACCTCTTCACCGAGGCGCATCACCGAACCCTTGCCGTAGTTCTTCTCGATCTGGGCCATCGCCAGTTCGAGTGCTTTTTCGCGATCGGGAGCCTGTGGCGCCATGGGAGTACCTCTCCGTAGTCGTGCGGTTGACCGGGGTTCCGGTCGGTTGGCTGCGAGACTAGAACGCACCACCGACAAGTGACTCCGGCCGAATGATCACCACAGTAGCGAACAGGTGTTCGAAGGCAAGGTGACACGCCGCGCGCCGCAGGCGTCGGTATCGCAGGTCGGTATCCTCGGTCGATGACTCAGCGTGCGGACCTGCGGGTTCCCGTCGCCGGCGCAGAACTCGCCGTCTACCTGTACCGACCCGACACCGGCAACACACCCGGCATCGACACGCCCTGCGTCGTCATGGCCCACGGGTTCGCAGGCACCCGGGACGACGGCCTACCCCCTTATGCCGAGGCATTCTGCGCGGCCGGCTACGCCGTCGCACTGTTCGACTACCGCGGTTTCGGCGCGTCCTCCGGCCAGCCCCGCCAGCTGATCGACATCGCCGCGCAGCACGCGGACTACCGAGCCGTTGTCGAATGGGTCCGCGGACTCGACGGTATCGACCCGAACCGCATCGTGCTGTGGGGATCGTCGTTCAGCGGCGGCCACGTACTCGTCATCGCCGCCGACGATCCGTCCATCGCGGCCGTCGTCTCCCAGGCCCCGTTCACCGACGCGCTCCCCACCCTGGCCAAGGTCGCGCCACTGACCTCGGCACGCATCACGATCGCCGCGATCCGCGACCAGATCCGGGCCTGGCGGGGAACGACGCCGCTGCTGGTACCCGCCGTCGGCGCACCGGGCACGGTCGCCGCGATGACCGCGCCGGACGCACAACCGGGTCTCGCCGCCATCGTCGGTCCGGAATCACTGTGGCGCAACGAGTTCGCGGCGCGCCTCATGCTGCGCTTCCCCTTCTACCGACCGGTGCGCGCGGCCCGACGGCTGAGCATGCCGGTGCTGGTGTGCGTCTGTGACGGCGATACCACCGCGCCGCCGGGATCGACCATCACCACCGCCGAACGGGCTCCCCGCGGTGAGCTGCGCCGCTATCCGTACGGCCACTTCGACATCTACCTGGATCCACAGGTCCGCATCGACCAGGTGGAATTCCTGGATCGGGTGCTCGCCAGGTAGGCCCCACCGCTCACCATTGATCGCGCGGCACGTCGAAATCCGCGCACAGCGCCCGCCACACATCCCGCGGCTCGACCCCGGCCTCGATGGCCTCGGCGGCGGTCCGGCCGCCCAGCGCGCTCAGCACATGGTCCACGAGCACCGACGCCCCGTAGGCGGCACCGAACCGGCCGGTGACACGATCGTTGAACTCGGTGAGACGCACGCCGCCAACCTACCGACCGTCAGCGGGTCAGAGCCAGCGCGTCATGGCACGCCCGTACCGGATCGGCCACCGTGTCGGCGCCCGATCCGGCCCGCTCGGCGGCGTGCCGATACCCCGGATCCGCCAGCACCGCAGCCACAGCAGCCGACAGTGACTCAGCGGTCAACGGCCGGATCAGGCGCCCAGACCCCTGCCGCACCACCCGATTGGCGATCTCCCACTGGTCACCTCCGCCCGGAACGGTCACCAGCGGCACCCCGTGCAGCAGCGCCTTGGCGACAATCCCGTGACCACCACCACAGACCAGCACATCGGCCTGGGCCAACAGCTCGTCCTGGCGGCCCAGCCCGGCCACGGCCCACTCCGGCAACGCCAGATCGGGACCGCCGAGACGCGATATGGCCACCCGTGTACCGGCCGGTAGTTCGCGGCCCGGCCGCAGGGCGGACAACGCCAGTTCGGCAAGGCCAGCGGTCCCCGTCACGGCAGTCGAGGGCGCCACCATCACCAGCGGTCCCTCACCCGGCGGGGTCGCCAACACCTCGTCGGTGGGCTCGAAATGCAATGGGCCGACGACGACCGCCTCGGCCGGCCAGTCCGGTCGCGGCACCTCGAGCGCGGGCAACGTCGCGATCAGTCGCCGCAGCGGCCCCGGGTCACGGCCGGGTAATCCGATGGCCGTCCTGGCCTGCTCCCGGTGCCGATGGCCCGCTCGGATGGAGCGCGCGGTCAGCGCGCGCATCACCGTGTCGCGCAGCCTCCCCCGCACCCCCACCCCGGGCGCCAGACCGCTGCCCAGCGGCGGCAGACCCCTCGACGGCAGATACAGCGGATGCGGGTTCAGTTCGATCCAGGGCACGCCGAGCAGCTCGGCGGCCATCCCCCCGCACGCGGTGATGACATCGGAGATCACCAGATCAGGTGCGGCCGAGCGCATTCCGGACACATTGAGCACCGCCATCCGGGCGGCCCGACGATGGATCTTGGCACCCGCGTCACCGTCGTCATCGGTGTCGTCAGGGTCGAGACCCGCCAGGAGCTCGGCGTGCAACCCCACCGACCGGGCGGTATCCAGCCACTGTGCGCCCGTGAACAGGACAGGTATATCGCCGGCCGCACGCAACCGCCGGCACAGCGCGATCGCGGGGAAGGCATGCCCGGGGTCCGGTCCGGCCACCACTGCTACGCGCACACCGCACACCCTGTCACATACGCTGAGTTCCATGACCGACCAGGCATCCCAGACCAGCACCGACGCGGCCGATATCGCGACGGTGGAGAAATTCCTCTTCTCGCTGCGCGGACCCGATCTCGACACCGCGGCCGCACTGATCGCCGACGATATCGTTTACCAGAACGTCGGTTTCCCGACCATCCGCGGAAGTCGTCGTGTCCTTGCCGTGTTCCGCGGTCTGGACCGGCCCGCCTTCGGGTTCGACGTGGCGATCCACCGAACCGCCTCCGATGGTGGTGTCGTGCTCAATGAGCGCACCGATGTCCTGGTCATCGGCCCGGTGCGGCTGCAGTTCTGGGTATGCGGCGTTTTCGAGGTGCGCGACGGTCGGATCACGCTGTGGCGCGACTACTTCGACATGTTCGACATGACCAAGGCGCTGGTACGCGGATTGGCCGGAGCGGTGATCCCCGCGCTGCGGCCTCGACTGCGATGACCGGGTTGCGATGACCAGGTCGAAGCCGAATCTGGTCCAGCTGATCGGCTACTGCCTGGGCCGCCGGTTGCCAGATTCGATGCTGGATTGGGTCCGCGACGATCTGGCCGGACCGGGCGCGACCCGGCGCTTGATGCTGCGGGTGCTGGTCCCGGCGGTGCTGGTGCTTGCGCCGTTCTGGCTCATTCCCACCACGCTGTATGTGCACCTGTCGATGACGGTCCCCATCCTGATCCCGTTCATCTACTTCTCGCACGCGCTGAACAAGATCTGGCGTCGGCACATGCTGCGTGTGCACGGCCTGAACCCCGCGTTGGTCGACGCGCTGGCTCGGCAACGAGATGCCGCCAAACACCAGTCCTATATCGACCGGTTCGGCCCACGTCCGGATTCCGCCGAGCTGGGCACACACGACATCTGATCAGGCGCCGCGCCGGGCCTCGATATCACGGAGATCGCTGTAGGCCTGCGCCCAGCCCTGCAGCCGGTCGGTGGCGTGGACCAGTTCGTCACGGTAGCGCTGCTGGGCCATGGGCGATTGCGATACCGGACCAGCGTTCAAAGAGGACACCAATTGGGCGGCCGCAGTGACCATTTCGTCATACTGCTGGGCGCCGCGCTGCAATTGCCCGGTGAATGATGCAATGGTCGGCGCGAGATGCGCGCGCGCACGCGGCGAAGCCGAGGCGGTGCGCTCCATGGCGACCACCTCGTCGGCGGTGGCCGACATGGTGACCGCGGTCTGCCCGGCGGCGACCCCGATACCGCGCAGGTCGGACTCGGGCAGCATCCGGCTGCGCTGCAGCACCCCGAGTAGCGAATACAACCCGCGCTCGGAGGACGCCAGGTCGGCCATCGGCTTGCGCGCAGCCGAACCCCATGGCGGCATCCGCCTGGCGGTCGGACCGGCGGGCAGCGGTTCGGCAAGCAACCAGCGGTAGCGCAGGAGGAACAAGGTGGCCGGGAACGCAGCACCCGCGGCGATCACGCCGGTGACGATCAACGCCCACACCGGGGTGCTCCACACCGCCAGCAACGCGGTCACCAGAATCCAAAAACCGCTGCTGAGGGCGAAGAACAGACCGAGACGGAAAGCCCATCGGCGCTTGCGCAACAACTTGGCCCGTGGGTCGGACATGGCGGCGAGCTTGCTCGCCAGCAGACCGGAGAATTCGGCGGCGGTGTCTATCCCGCCCTGGAGACCCCGCGCGGCCACTGCGCGCCATCCCCGTCGGCGGCCCGATCGCGGTCCCGCAGCCATATCTCCTCCAGAACTATTGCGACAGTGGATTTTCCGGTGCGGCTGCCGGCGGATTGGCGGCCGGGTCGGCCGTCGGCGTTGCGGCGTCACCCGACGGCAACGCCTCGCCGCGCATGGAGGCGCGAATCTGCTCGAGACGGGAGTGCCCGGCCATCTGCACGCTGGCCTGCTGGACCTCCATCATCCGACCCTGGACCGAATTCTGGGCAAGCTCGGTCGCACCCATCGCATTGGCGTACCGACGTTCGATCTTCTCGCGCACCTCATCGAGGTTCGGTGTGGTTCCCGGTGCGGAGATCTCGCTCATCGACCGCAGGGAGGCGCTGACCTGCTCCTGCATCTTGGCCTGCTCCAGCTGGCTCAGCAGCTTGGTGCGCTCGGCGATCTTCTGCTGCAACACCATGGCGTTCTGCTCGACGGCCTTCTTGGCCTGGCCGGCGGCCTGCAGCGACTGGTCGTGCAGCGCCTTGAGATCCTCGACGCTCTGTTCGGCGGTCACCAGCTGAGCGGCGAATGCCTCGGCGGCATTGGTGTACTCGGTGGCCTTGGCGGCGTCACCGGACGCGGTCGCCTGATCGGCGAGCGTCAGCGCCTGTCGGACGTTGGCCTGCAGCTTCTCGATATCGGCCAGCTGGCGATTGAGCCGCATCTCCAGCTGACGCTGGTTGCCGATGACCTGTGCGGCCTGCTGGGTCAGGGCCTGATGCTGGCGTTGGGCATCCTCGATCGCCTGCTGGATCTGCACCTTCGGATCGGCATACTCGTCGACCTTGGAGCTGAACAGCGCCATGAGGTACTTCCACGCCTTGACGAACGGATTGGCCATGAAGTTTCCCGCCTTCGTAGTTCGGAGGTGCGCAACGTCTTGGGGTCAACCTATCGTTTCAGCACCCGATCAAGCCACCGCCATGGACACGACCTGTGGGATCACGACCTTGGTGGCGGCGTCGATGCCCGTCACGCCCCCGGCGGCATGCTCGTGGCGCGCCAGCTGCTCACCGGCGTCGAAGAGTACCCGCGACATCGGGATGTCCAGGGCATCGCAGATGGCGCTGAGCAGCTCGCTGGAAGCTTCCTTGCGGCCCCGCTCGACCTCGGACAGGTAGCCGAGGCTGACCCGGGCTGCGTCGGACACCTCACGCAGGGTCCGCCCCTGCCCGGTCCGTGCGCCACGCAGCACGTCGCCGATCACCTCACGCAGCAGTGTCGTCATACCTGGGTCAACGCCCTCGGCGGCCCGTTGGTTCCCGGGCGGAGGGCGCCTTCGTCACGTGGCCGGCCTGGCCCGGGAGTCGCGCACCGCCGACACCACATAGTCGGCGCCCGTCAGCACCGTCAGCACAACGGCCAACCACATGATCGCGGTGGCCGTGGTCAACCACAGCCCGGAGATCGGCAGGATGAACAGGCCGATCGCGACGGCCTGGACCAAGGTCTTCACCTTGCCGCCGCGGCTGGCCGGGATGACACCGTGGCGCAGCACCGCCAGTCGCAGCACTGTGACGCCGATCTCCCTGATCATGATGACGATCGTGATCCACCAGGGCAGATCGCCCAGCATCGACAATCCGATCAGCGCCGAGCCGATCAACAGCTTGTCGGCGATCGGATCGGCCAGCTTGCCGAATTCGGTGACCATGCCGTAGGCGCGGGCCAGCGCCCCATCCAGGTGGTCGGTGATGACCGCCGTCGTGAACACGATGAAAGCGATTGTCCGCCAGGACGTCTCATGACCGTCACCGGCGAACAGGGCGGCCAGGAAGACCGGCACGAGCACGAATCGGACACCGGTCAGCAGATTGGCGACGTTGGCGACTGACGCACGGGGCACCACTGGATCGGTATCTGGTTGGCCCGGCACCGAAACAGAATATCGGTTGCCCGTGCCGATACTCTCGCTGCTGTGAGCGAGGTGGTCGATCAAGTCCCAGATGCCCTTGTGGTGCGCCGGGCCCGTACCTCCGATGTGCCGGCGATCAAGGATCTCGTGGACATCTATGCGGGCAAGATCCTGCTGGAGAAGAACCTGGTCAACCTCTACGAGGCGGTGCAGGAGTTCTGGGTTGCCGAGGCCGGCGGTGAGATCGTGGGCTGCGGTGCTCTGCACGTGCTGTGGGCCGACCTCGGCGAGGTGCGCACCGTCGCGGTACATCCGAAGGTCCGTGGCAAGGGAGTCGGCCACCGGGTGGTGGCCCAGCTGCTCGCCGTGGCACGTGAACTCCACCTGCAGCGCATCTTCGTGCTCACCTTCGAGACCGATTTCTTCGGTAGGCACGGTTTCACCGAGATCGAGGGCACCCCGGTGACCGCCGAGGTCTACGAGGAGATGTGCCGGTCCTTCGATACCGGTATGGCCGAGTTCCTCGACCTTTCCTATGTGAAGCCGAACATCCTCGGCAACACCCGCATGCTGCTCACCCTTTAGTGACTTGTGGAGCGCGAGCCGCGACGGTGACGGCTCGCGCTCCTCAAATCGCGCTAGAAGCTAGAAGTCGGGCTCGTCCTCGTCCTCGTCGTCAGCGCCGTTGGCGTCCGAGCCGCCGCGGATCAGCGCCAGCGTGCCGGCCAGCTCGTCGGGCTTGACCAGCACCTCACGTGCCTTGGACCCCTCGGACGGTCCGACGATGTTGCGGGTCTCCATCAGGTCCATCAGGCGCCCGGCCTTGGCGAAGCCGACCCGCAGTTTGCGCTGCAGCATCGAGGTGGACCCGAACTGACTGGAGACCACCAGCTCGACGGCCTGCAGGAACACGTCCATATCGTCGCCGATGTCGGGGTCGACATCGCCGCGCTCGCCGCCGGCCGGTTTTGCCTTGGTGACGCCCTCGACGAACTCGGGCTCGGCCTGGGACTTGGTGGCCTCGACGACGGCGTGGATCTCCTCGTCGGTGATGAAGGCACCCTGCATGCGGATGGGCTTGTTGGCGCCCATCGGCAGGAACAGCCCGTCACCCATGCCGATCAGCTTCTCGGCACCGGCCTGGTCGAGGATGACGCGACTGTCGGTCAGCGACGACGTGGCGAACGCCAACCGGGACGGCACATTGGTCTTGATCAGACCCGTGACGACGTCCACCGAGGGACGCTGGGTGGCCAGGACCAGGTGGATACCGGCGGCGCGCGCCTTCTGGGTGATGCGCACGATGGCTTCTTCGACATCGCGCGGCGCGGTCATCATCAGGTCGGCGAGCTCGTCGACGATGGCCAGGATGTACGGGTAGGGCTTGTAGACCCGTTCACTGCCCAGCGGTGTGCTGATCTCCCCGCTGCGCACCTTCTCGTTGAACACGTCGATATGACGCACCCGGGACGCCTGCATGTCCTGGTAGCGCTGCTCCATCTCCTCCACCAACCACGCCAGCGCCGCGGCGGCCTTCTTGGGCTGGGTGATGATCGGAGTGATCAGGTGCGGGATGCCCTCATACGGCGTGAGCTCCACCATCTTGGGGTCGATCAGGATCATCCTGACCTCTTCGGGGGTCGCCCGCGCCAGCAGCGAGACCAGCATCGAGTTGACGAAGCTGGACTTGCCCGAGCCGGTGGAGCCGGCCACCAGCAGGTGCGGCATCTTGGCCAGGTTGCAGGAGATGAAGTCGCCCTCGATGTCCTTGCCGAGCCCGATCACCAGCGGGTGATGGTCGCGCCGGGTGGACGGCGCGGTGAGCACATCGGAAAGCCGCACCATTTCGCGGTCGGTGTTGGGCACCTCGATCCCGACGGCCGACTTGCCAGGGATCGGCGCGAGCATGCGGACGCTCTCGGTGGCGACGGCGTAGGCGATATTGCGGTGCAGCGCGGTGATCTTCTCGACCTTCACGCCGGGGCCGAGCTCGACCTCGTAACGGGTCACGGTCGGGCCGCGGGTGCACCCGGTGACGGTCGCGTCGACCTTGAACTGCTGCAGCACCGAGGTGATGGCGTCTTCCATCTGGTCGTTGGCGGCGGTGCGCAACTTCGGCGGATCGCCGGCCACCAGGAGTTCCAGCGAGGGCAGGACGTAGGGCCCCTCCACGACCCGGTCCATCACCAGGGCGTCGTCCTCGGACTTCTTGGGCTTCTTCGGCTCCGCCTTGGGTCGGCGAGGTTTGGCCGCAACGGGTTCCGGAGCTGTGGGGGCCTCCTCGACCGGCAGCGGGTAGTTGTCCATCGGCGTTCCGGCGGGCAGCTCGGCGGTCGGCCACTGCTGGGCGTCGGCAGCGCCGAGGTCGTCGTCGCGGTCGTAGTACGCGTCGGAGAAGTCCTCGGTGACGGCCTCGGCATCGTCGTCGTAGTAGTCGTCTTCGTCGTACTCGTCGTCGTAGCGGTCGTCGAAGCCGCGCGTGCTGAACATGTCGCGCAATGTGTCGGGCAGCTCACGGATGGTCGTGCCGGTCAGCAGCAACACCCCGAACAGCACACCGATGACCAACAGCGGCGTCGCGATCCACACCGTCAGCCCGTCCGAGAGCGGTCCACCGATGACGAACCCGATGAAGCCCGCGGCATCGCGGCGGGCGATCGAATCCAGAGGCGCACCCGCCCACACGTGCCACAGCCCCAACACCGGCAGGGCGATCATGACCGAACCCAGGATCAGGCGGGGGCGGGCGTCGAGGTTCGGCTCGGTGCGCATCAGGACGATGGCGATGACGCCGAGCACGATGGGCACCAGCACGACGGCGCCGCCGACGATGGTGCGCAACACGACGTCGATCCAGCCGCCGACGGGTCGGGCGGCATCGAACCAGGAGCTGGCGGCGACGACGACCGCGAGTCCCAGCAGCGCCAGCGCGATCCCGTCACGGCGGTGGCCGGGCTCAAGGTCACGAGCCCGGCCGACCGAACGCGCGGTGGAACCGGCACCCTTGGCAACCATCAGCCACCCGGCCCGGGTTCCCCGGCCGACGGCCGCACCGGCGGCGGCAAAGCGCGACGGAGAGCGGCGCGGCGCGGGCTTACGCCGGGGCGGAGCCGGACGCTTCGCCGGCTTGCTTGCTGCCCGCGACTTGGTTCCCGAACTGCCCCTTGACGTGCTCGAACGGGCTCGGGACCCGGCGGCGGTCTTGTTGGCCATGGGTGCCAGCCTAGTCGCAGGGGCCTCTCTTTCACCATCAGCCACACCAGTCACAAATTGGTCTCAAAGCCGCCACGTCACGCGCCGGCATGGCACACAGCCCGAGGCCGCCGGACTGCTACGAAATCCGTAGCTCGCATAAATGGGTCACGAACTGCAGTTCACCAAACGTGCGCATCATCACCTGGCCGCCGAACGACGGATTCCGAACACGGACGCTACAGTCGGGGAGGTGACGCGAACAAAATCGCAGGACAATGTTAACCCCTTGTTACACAAGATCTTTCGCTATGACGTACCGGCCTCGCTGGTCGTCTTTCTGGTGGCACTGCCATTGTCCATAGGTATCGCGGTCGCATCCGGCGCTCCGGTCGTGGCCGGCCTGATCGCCGCGATCGTCGGCGGGATCGTCTGCGCACTGGTCGGCGGATCCCCGCTGCAGGTCAGCGGTCCCGCAGCCGGGCTGACCGTGGTGGTCGCCGAGCTGGTGGCCCAGTTCGGCTGGAAGGCGACCTGCGCCATCACCGCCGCCGCCGGCGTGGTGCAGATCCTGCTGGGACTCAGTCGCATAGCCCGCGCCGCATTGGCGATCGCACCGATCGTGGTGCACGCGATGCTGGCCGGTATCGGCATCACCATCGCCCTGCAGCAGGTGCACGTGCTGTTGGGCGGGGGTCCGCGCAGCAATGCCTGGGAGAACCTCACCTCGCTGCCAGGCCAGTTGGCACACCCGGGCTGGACCGAGATCCTGATCGGCGGCCTGGTCATCGCCGTCATGCTGACCTGGCGGTATGCCCCGGCGGCGGCACGTACCGTGCCGGGCGCACTGGTCGCGGTGGTCTTAGCCACCGCGGTCAGCTACCTGCCCGGCCTGGTCACCGACCGGATCACCCTGAACGAATCCGTCATCGACGCGATCGGGCTGCCGGAGATGCCGCAGGGGACCTGGAGTGCCATCGCACTCGCAGTGCTGACCGTCGCGTTGATCGCCAGTGTGGAGAGTCTGTTGTCGGCCACCGCCGTGGACAAGATGCACGACGGACCGCGAACCGACTTCAACCGTGAACTCGTCGGTCAGGGCACCGCGAACGTGTCTTCCGGACTGCTCGGCGGCCTGCCGGTCACCGGCGTCATCGTGCGCAGCACCGCCAATGTCGGCGCCGGCGCCAAGACCCGGGCCTCGGCCGCATTGCACGGCGTGTGGCTGCTGCTTTTCTCGGTGCTGCTGGTCAACGTGGTCGAGATGATCCCGATGGCGGCCCTGGCCGGCCTGCTCATCGTCATCGGTGCCCAGCTGGTGAAGCTGGCGCACATCGACCTGGCGCGCCGCACCGGCGAACTGTTGATCTACGGCGTGACGCTGGTCTGTGTGGTGTTCCTGAACCTGCTCGAAGGCGTGCTCATCGGTCTGGTCCTTGCCATCGCCATCGCCACCTGGCGGATCGTGCGGGTCTCGATCGTGACCGAGGACCTGACCGGGCGCATCGACTCGGACGGCCCGCCCCGCTGGCACGTCGCCATCACCGGATCGTGCAGCTTTCTGGCGTTGCCACGACTAACCGCCGCGCTGACCGAGATACCGGACGACGCCGAGGTGTCCATCGACCTGAACGTCGACTATCTCGATCATGCCGCGCTGGACACACTGCAGGAATGGATCAAGCAGCGGCGCGGACGCGGCGGCGAAGTCACCATCACCGAGACCGGGACCGCGCGGATGGAGTTCGCCCACAGTCGGATTCCGCGCCGCGACACCGAGGGGCGCCGGGTGATTAGCGCGCTGCGGACGATCTGGCCGCCGCATTTCGCCGGCGGTGTCGACCGCTTCAGCAACGGCCTGGCACCGCTGCTACGCGCCGGATGGAATCGGCCGGTGCCCAGCACGATCCGCACACCATGTTGATCTCCTGTGCCGACGCCCGGATCCTGCCGAACCTCATCACCGATTCGGCGCCCGGCGAGCTGCTCAACGTGCGCAACGTCGGCAATCTCGTAGGCGCAGATCTGTCGGTCGAGTCCGCCCTCAGTTACGCGGTGTGTCGCCTGTCGGTGCGCACTATCGCCGTCTGCGGGCACTCCGGCTGCGATGCGATGCACGATCTGATGCACGAGGATGCCGACGGCGCCGTCGAGAAGTGGCTGGGCCACGGCGCCGAGGCGCTGGCCGCGTTCCGGGCCTATCACCCGGTCGCAGCCGCTGCCGCCGACGCCGGGTTCACCGGTGCCGACCAGCTCAGCGTGGTCAACGTCGCCATTCAGGTGCAGGCCGCGCAGCGACACCCGCAGGTTGCCGAGCACCTGGCGGCCGGGACGGTGACCGTGGTCGGGTTGTTCCTCGACCTACCCACGGCACGGCTGTATCTGGTGGGTGCCGACTCCATCACCGCGATCGACCAGGACGTGGTCTCGGTGACGCCGGCCACACCCAAGTAGGGTGGGTCGGCAAGCCACTCGGAGTTGAGGAGCACCATGCCCGTAGTCGTCGTCGCCACCATGACCGCCAAGCCCGAATCCGTGGATACCGTCCGCGCGGCGTGCACCGAGGCCATCGCCGAGGTGCACGAGGAGCCGGGATGCGAGCTGTACTCGCTGCACGAAGCCGATGGAACCTTCGTCTTCGTCGAACAATGGGCCGACGCCGACGCATTACAGAAGCACGGCACCGCGCCCGCGATCGGGAAGCTCTTCGGTGCGATTGGTGAGCATCTCGATGGCGCACCGGATATCAAGATGCTGACGCCGATCGTCGCCGGCGATCCCGCCAAGGGCCAGCTTCGCGGTTAGGCGGCAACGTGGGATCACTATCGGGAAAGATCGCCTTCATCACCGGCGCCGCGCGCGGCCAGGGCCGGGCGCATGCGGTCAAGCTCGCCGGTGAGGGCGCCGACATCATTGCGGTGGACCTGTGCGACCAGATCGCCTCGGTGCCCTACCCGATGGCGACCCCCGACGATCTGGCGGCGACGGTCAAGCTCGTCGAGGAGACCGGGGCACGGATCTACGCCACCGAAGCAGATGTGCGGGACCGGGACGCGGTGAAGTCGGCACTGCGGGCCGGCACCGAAGCGCTCGGTGACCGGCTCGACATCGTCATCGCCAACGCAGGCATCGCGCCGATGGCCGGTGAGGATGCCTGGCAGGACGTCATCGACGTCAACCTCACCGGGGTGTACAACACCGTGGACGTGGCAATGAAGCCCATGGTCAAGTTCGGCAACGGCGGGTCCATCGTCTTGACGTCCTCGGTGGCCGGGCTGGTGGGCATCGGCTCGCCATTGGCCGGATCGATCGGCTACGCCGCCGCCAAGCACGGCATCGTCGGACTGATGCGGGTGTATGCGAACGTGTTGGCGCAGTTCAACATCCGAGTCAACTCCATCCATCCGGCCGGTGTCGACACCCCGATGATCGACAACGACTTCATCCGCAGTTGGCTGCAGGGCATGGCCCAGCAGGAGCAGCGCGGACCCGATATGTCCAACGCCCTGCCCGTGCAGACCCTGGACGTCGACGACATCGCCAATGCGGTGCTCTGGCTGGTATCCGATGCCGCCCGATACGTCACGGGTGTCACGCTGCCTCTGGATGCCGGATTCGTGAACAAGCGCTAGTGCCGCTGAATCCGGCCGCCCGCACCGCGATCGGACCGATGCTGCTGTCGGCCATCGAGGCGCTGGAGCCGCGGCACCGCCGCCTGATCGATGATGACCTGGCGGCCGCATTCCTACCGCCGGGCGCTCGAACCCTGGCGAAGATGGCACGCGCGGGCTGGCTACGCCGTGCACTGATAGCGGCCTCGGAGCGATCCGGACCGGGGCTCTGGGCCGGGATCGCCTGTCGCAAGCGCTACATCGATGACAAGGTGTCCGATCCGGCCAGCGAGACCGATGCCGTCGTCATCCTCGGATCCGGCCTGGACACCCGGCCGTACCGGATCGCCCGCTATAGCGACCTACCGGTGTTCGAGGTCGATCAGCACGCAAGCATCGACCGGAAAAGAACAACCGTCGAGCGCGCGCTCGGCGCGGTGCCCGCCTCGGTACACCTGATCGGCTTGGACCTCGAACGCGAGCCGCTGATGAACGTGCTGCACACCAATGGTTTTCGCGATAACGGCCGCACCCTGTACATCGCCGAAGGGCTGACCCAGTATCTGTCCCCAGCTGCTGTGCACGACCTGTTCGAACAACTGCGTCAGGCAACCACGGGCAGCAGACTCGTGTTCACCTACGTTCGCGCCGATTTCCTCGACGGCACCGATCGTTATGACAGCGACGCGGTGTACCGCCGCTTCGTCCCACGATTGTGGAAATCCGGTTTCTCCCCCGAGCAGCTGGAGGAGGTGCTGCGTGGCCACGGCTGGCGACTGATCGAGCAGGCCGGGCCGAGCTATTACCGGGACATCTATATCCGTCCTACCGACCGCCCCCTGCGCGCCTCGCCGATCGAATGGACTGCGCTGGCCGTGCGGGGCGACTAGATCTCGATGACGGTCGGCACGATCATCGGCTGGCGCCGGTAGGTCTCCCCCACCCATTTGCCGACGGTGCGCCGCACCGCTTGAGCGATGCGAACGGGATCGGTCACCTGATCACCGGCGAGCCGCTCCAATTCCTGGGCCACCTTCTCGGCAACCGGGTCGAGCGCCTTGGGATCCTCGGAGAAGCCCCGCGAGTGCAGGTGCGCGGGTCCGGCAGCGCGCCCGGTACCGCGATGCACCACCACCGTGACGGCAACGAAACCCGATGACAGGGTCAACCTTTCGCCGAGGGTGGACTCCCCCACGTCACCGGTGACCAAACCGTCGACAAACCGCTTACCCACCGGCACCGCGCCTGCGATGGAGACGACACCGTTGACAAGGTCGACGCTCACCCCGTTCTCGGCCAGCATGACGTTCTCGGCAGGCACCCCCGTGCTCACCGCCAATGCGGCATTGGCCCGCAGGTGCCGCCAGGTGCCGTGCACCGGCATCACATTGCGCGGACGCACACCGTTGTAGAGGAACAGGAGTTCACCGGCATAGGCGTGACCCGAAACATGTACCCGCGCTTGCGCATTGGTGACCACCCGGGTCCCGACCTTGGCCAGCGCGTCGATGACACCGAACACCGCCTCCTCGTTGCCGGGGATCAGCGACGAGGACAGGATGACCAGGTCACCGGCGGTCAGGGTGATACTGCGGTGCTCGCCGCGCGACATCCGCGACAGCGCGGCCATCGGCTCGCCCTGGGTGCCGGTGGTGATCAACACGACGCGTTCGGGCGGCATCATCT
This sequence comes from Mycolicibacterium neoaurum, assembly GCF_036946495.1. NCBI lineage: Bacteria > Bacillati > Actinomycetota > Actinomycetes > Mycobacteriales > Mycobacteriaceae > Mycobacterium > Mycolicibacterium neoaurum. The sequence goes on along the minus strand of NZ_JAQIIX010000002.1, from coordinate 3,969,432 downwards.
CGGCGGCCGCGATATCGAGGATGTCCTCATCGGCCACCCGCAGGAAGCCCAGTTCGCGGGCAATGCCCATGTTGCGCACCATGGAGCGTCCCACGAAGGACACCCGCCGGCCCAAAGCGACTGCGGCGTCGATGATCTGCTGCACGCGATCGACGTTGGAGGCGAAGCAGGCCACGATGACGCGCCCCTCGGCGCCACGGATCAGCCGGTGCAGGGTGGGTCCGACCTCGCTCTCGGACGGGCTGACACCGGGATGCTCGGCATTGGTCGAGTCACACAGGAACAGGTCCACACCGGCATCACCGAGGCGCGACATGCCGGGCAGATCGGTGGGCCGCCCGTCCGGCGGAAGCTGGTCGAGTTTGATGTCGCCGGTGTGCAGGATGGTGCCGGCACCGGTGTGCACGGCGATGGCCAGGGCATCCGGGATCGAGTGATTGACCGCGAAGTACTGGCATTCGAATACCCCGTGGGTGCTGCGCTGCCCCTCGGCGACTTCGATGATCTTGGGTTTGATGCGGTGCTCACGGCACTTCTCGACCACCAGTGCCAGCGTGAACTTCGACCCGACGACCGGGATATCACCGCGCAGCTTCAGCAGATGCGGGATCGCACCGATGTGGTCCTCGTGGGCGTGGGTGAGCACCAGTGCCTCGACATCGTCGAGGCGATTCTCGACGTGGCGCAGATCCGGCAGGATCAGGTCGACGCCGGGCTCGTCGTGGTTGGGGAACAGCACACCGCAGTCGATGATGAGCAACCGACCGAGATGCTCGAAAATGGTCATGTTGCGGCCGATTTCGCCGATGCCGCCCAGCGCCGTGATGCGCAGCCCACCCGGCGCCAACGGTCCCGGCGCGTTCAGCGTCGGCTCGGTCGCGGGAGGCTGTCGGCCGGCGACATTGTTCATTGCACGGTGCCCTTCATCGCAAGACGCCGGCGGCGCGCATATCGACGGCCAGCGCATCGATCTCGGATTGCTCGGCCGGCACCTGGGGCAACCGGGGTTCACCCGCGTCGAGGCCGATCAGCCGCAGCGCTTCCTTGGACATCGTCACGCCGCCCAGCCGGTTCTGCGCGTCGTTCAGCGGCGCCAGCGTGGTGTTGATCTTGCGGGCGGTGGCGATGTCGCCGGAGTTGAACGCGACCAGCATGTCGCGCAGCTGGCCGGCGGCCACATGTCCCCAGACGCTGATGAAGCCGACCGCGCCGACCGCCAGCCAGGGCAGATTCAGCGAGTCGTCCCCGGAGTAGTACGCGATGCCGGTGTCGGCCATCAACCGTGCCGCCCCGTGCAGATCACCCTTGGCGTCCTTGACCGCGACGATGTTGGGGTGGGCCGACAGATTGCGCAGGGTGTGCCAGTCGATCGGGATGATCGAGCGCGGCGGGATGTCGTAGAGCACCACGGGCAACTCGGTCGCGTCGGCGACGGCGGTGAAGTGCGCCTCGACCCCGCGCTGCGACGGGCGCGAGTAGTAGGGGGTCACCACCAGTAGGCCGTGCGCGCCGGCGGCCGCACTGGCTTTGGCCAGGCCCACACTGTGCGCGGTGTCGTAGGTGCCGGCTCCGGCGATGATGCGTGCGCGGTCGCCGACCGCATCCAGCACGGCCTCCAGCAGCGCGATCTTCTCGTCGTCGGTGGTGGTCGGCGACTCGCCGGTGGTCCCGGACACCACCAGACCATCGCAACCGGTGTCGACCAGGTGGGTGGCTACCTTCTTGGCGGTCGCCAGATCAAGCGAGCCGTCCGGGCCGAACGGCGTCACCATGGCAGTCAGCACGGTGCCCAAACGTGCGCTGACATCAATTCCACTGGTGGTCACGGGCGTCAGATTACCCGCTCGGTCGACCCGATTTTGCAGCGCGGGCGGGTCGGGCCGTTTCGGTTTAGTGTTCGACATGACTTACGCTGCCCCGCTCGCCCGCCGCTTGCTCGATGTGATCGAGTCCGAAGTGTTGCCGCTCACATCGGTCGGTGTCGCGGCGGGAAACAAGGTCTTCGGTGCGGCCATCCTGCGCAAGTCCGATCTGTCGCTGGTGGTCGCCGGCACCAATGCCGAACTGAGCAATCCGCTGTGGCACGGCGAGGTGCACACGCTCAATCAGTTCTACGAGCTGCCCGACCGCCCGCCGACCGCGGATCTGGTGTTCTTGTCGACACACGAACCGTGCACCATGTGCATGTCCGCCATCACCTGGGCGGGTTTCGACAACTTCTACTACTTCTTCAGCCATGAGGACTCCCGCGACAGCTTCGCCATCCCGCACGATCTGCGCATCCTGTCCGAGGTGTTCGGCCTGGAGCCCGGTGGCTACCGTCGCCGCAATGCGTTCTGGACCGCGGTCAGCATCGACGAGCTGATCGGCGCCGAACCCGAGCTGCGCGCCCAGCAGAGTCGCATCACCGACCGCTACGCGCAGCTCTCACAGCAGTATCAGGAGTCGAAGGGCGGCAACGACATTCCGCTGGGTTAGCCCAGAACTGGGCTGTGTTCCCGCAATGGCCGCAGATCCGCCTCGCCTCTAGGCCGAGCAGAGGTACTGCGAACCGCCGCCGACGTAGACGATGCCGGGGTGGTATTCAGACTGCGCCGCACCGGCGACCGCAGCGGCAAATCCATCAGCCGATGGCGGGGGCGCGAAGTACGCACCGTCGATCATGTTGCCCGAGACGACGGTGAAATGGATTCCACGCCGGTTGAATTCGTAACGCATGCCGTACATGGCCGTCTCCCCCGCGCGCATGCTCGCCGCGATCGGCGCGTAGCCCTTGGGAACCGCCTTGTGAGGATAGAAATGCGCCTGGTGGCTGGTGACGAACACGACACGTCCGCCGATCGGCATGAGCGGCATGGCCAACTCGACGATCCGACGTTGAGCATCACGGTTCACCCGCATCGCGGCGCGGGCGTCCACGCCGTGGTCCAGGACGCCGGGGGCGTTGAGGATCAAGGTGTCCAGCCGGCCGAACCGCTGCCGGATATCGGCGATCACCGATTCTGCGGCCGCCTCGTCGGCGATGTCGGGAGCGTTGATGACACGGGTACCCGGGTGTGCCAACTGCTGGGCAACCTCGGCACCGATACCTCGGGAGGCGCCGGTCACCAAGGCAATCTGGGTGTCGTGCATGTTCGGATCCTTTCGCCGTCCCTGGGCTTCCCGGACCACCGTACACCAAAAATAAGAAAAATAAGGGATACTTAAGGTCACGGTGAGGTGGAGAGAGCGTCACCGTCATCGGCCAGTTCCACGTACTGCACCTGGTCACCTCCGGCCCGCTTGGATCGGTACATCGCCGCGTCGGCGATGGCGATCAGTTCGTCCAGAAATGCCGGGAACACAGCATCCGCCGGCAGCAACGCGGTGCAACAGCCCAGGCTCGCGGTGAGCTGCCCCGGCAGCGCCGCGATGCCATGCCGGATGCGCTCGGCCGCCGCCACGTGCTGCTCCTTGGGACCGGCATCGGCGATCACGAACTCCTCGCCGCCGATGCGCCCGACGAGGGCGCCGGGCTCGCAGAGTTGTCGCAGGACAGCACCGATCCCCACCAGTGCCGCATCCCCTGCGGCATGTCCGCGCGTGTCGTTCAGTTTCTTGAAATCGTCGATGTCGATCATCGTGACGTTGAACGGGATGGAAACACCGGCGCGGGACAGGACGAGTTCGTGCACCGCGTTGTAGAACGATCGCCGATTCGGCAGTCCGGTCAGGGGGTCGTGATCGGCGATTCGCAGATCTGAGTGCAACGAATGCACCAGCGCGTGGATACCGAATGGCACGCCCAGGTTGAGACCGAGCACCACCAGGACGGATGCCACGACCAGCGCGGTGTCACCGCTATCGGCGAGTAGCCGCCACGCCGTGATGGTCACGCATACGGCCGCGACCACGAAATTGGACAACACGTGGATGAGTGCGTGGAAGTAGGCGAGCATGCCGCCGATGGCGGCGAACATCGCGCACCCCATGAGACCGCCGTAGGGACCCGAGAGCATCAGGCAGCCCAGGGCGATGGAGCCGCTGCAGATCGCGTGATAGGCCAGTGAGCGCCCCCGACTGGGCCAGCCGAACAGCCACACCGACCCCGCGGCGACAGCAAGCGCCGACACCAGGACGGCCAGTGTGCGCGTCGCATCGGTGCTCGGCCCGAGCGGGCTGCCCATCATCAGTACCGGCACCGAGGCGAACAGCACCGTGAAGGTGAAGGTCGCCAGGCGCCACTGCAGCGCGAGGTCACGGTCTTGCAGGTAGGCGCTGAACCAGTGGAATTGGTCGTTCTGTTGCCACCACTGTCGGTCCCGCCAGGACATTCGTAACAGTGTGCCTTTTGATGATGCTTGCGTCATCTTTGTACGCTCAACGGTGCACGTTCAACGATGTGCGGTCAACCGACGATCCGCAATGCTGCGCGCAGCGGTACACACAGTTCGCCACGATCGCCGACGGCGATCTCATCGAGCCCCAGCCAGCGCGCCATCGCCATCAACTCCGGCGCCATCGAAGCGGCGACGCGGCCGCGATCATGCCCGTCCTCGGTGAACGCTCCCAGGACGTGCAGGGTGCCGTCGGCGCGCTTGAGATCGACGCGGCCGACCAGTTGCCCATCCAGCAGGAACGGCCATACGTAGTACCCGTACTGGCGTTTGGGAGCGGGCGTGTAGATCTCGATGCGGTAGTGGAATCCGTCGAACAACCGCGCGACCCGCGGGCGGAAGAAGATCAGCGGGTCGAATGGGCACAGCAGCGCCGTTCCGCGATCCCGGCGCGGGATCGTCCGGCCCGGCAACAGGTAGGCCGGCGCGCCCCACCCGTCGACCTCGACGGTCTCCAACTCGCCGTCGGCCACCAGCGCGGCCAACGCTGGCTTGCTCAGCTTCGGGCTCAGCCGGAAGTAATCGCGCAGATCCGGTTCGGTGGCGATCCCGAGCGCACCGGCCGCGCGCACCATCAACTCACGCACCGCCTCCTCATCGGAGACCTCGCGGGCAAGCACCTCCGGCGGCAGCACCCGTTCGGTGAGGTCGTAGTGGCGGGCGAACCCTATCCGCGTCGCCGTGGTGAGCACGCCTGCCGACCACAGCGCCTCGGCCACCCATTTGGTGTCGCTGCGGTCCCACCACGGCCCTTTCCGGCCGCGCGGTTCGGTCTGCAGGTGGGCCTCTATCTGGCCTGCGGTCGACGGCCCGAGCTCGGAGATCGCGGCGATGACCTCCTCGGCGAGCCGGCCGTTCCGCTTGACGATCTCGCTACCCCAGCGTCCGTGTTCGAACTCGCGCATCCGCCAGCGCATCAGCGGCCAGTCCTCCACCGACATCAGCGCCGCTTCGTGTGCCCAATACTCGGTCAGCAATCGTGGCGACCGGGCACTGTGACTCCAGGCGGCGCGGTCGAGGACGTCCCGGTCGTAAGGGCCCAGCCGACTGAACACCGGCGCGTAGTGTGCACGCACCGAGACCGACACCGAGTCCAGCTGCAACACCTGCGTGCGCGCAACGAGCCGTTTGAGATGCGCACGGGTGACGGGACCGCGCGGCTTGGGTTCATGGAATCCCTGCGCGGCCACGGCGAGCCGGCGGGCCTGTGCTGGGGTCAGGGTCGCCACGTGGTCATCGTGCCGCATGGCACCGACAGCCCCGTCAGCGCACGTAGCTGGAGAATCGGTACCGTAATCCAGAGCTGCTGGTCAGCCAGTCTCCGACCGTGCCGGTCCACGTCTCGTCGAGCACCGGGGCAACCGCGTCCTCGTCATCGCGCACCAGGTCGATCTCGACCTCGGTGACTTCGCAACGATCCGCCGACGTCACCGCCTGGCCGTAGAGCTGCGCGCCACCGATCACCCATCCGTCGATATCGGCGGGGAGCTCGGCGACCACCTCGGCACCGTCTGCCTGGTAGTCCGGGTTACGGGACACCACGATATTGCGACGTCCCGGCAGCGGTCGCACCGCGGTGGGTAGTGACTCCCAGGTCAACCTGCCCATGACGACCGCTTGCCCCAGCGTCAGCTCCTTGAAGCGCGCCTGGTCCTCCGGCAGCCGCCACGGGATGCCGTTGGCCCGCCCGATGACACCGGAGGTCGACTGGGCCCAGATCAGCTTCACACCGCCACCGGGGCCTTGATCCCCGGGTGCGGGTCGTAGTTCACGATGGCGATGTCCTCATAGGTGTAGTCGAAGATCGAATCGCGCGGAGCCAGAACGAGTTCCGGGTAGGGGCGCGGATCCCGCGACAGCTGCAACGTCACCTGCTCGACATGATTGTCATAGATGTGGCAGTCACCACCGGTCCAGATGAACTCCCCGACACCCAGTCCGGCCTGGGCGGCCATCATGTGGGTCAGCAGGGCATAGCTTGCGATGTTGAACGGCACGCCCAGGAACAGATCGGCGCTGCGTTGGTACAACTGACAGGACAGTCGGCCGTCGGCGACATAAAACTGGAAGAACGCGTGGCACGGCGGCAGCGCCATCTGCGGAATCTCGCCGACATTCCATGCCGAGACGATGTTGCGGCGCGAGTCGGGGTCGCGTTTGAGCAGTTCCAGCGCCGCCGAGATCTGGTCGATGTGCTCGCCGGACGGGGTCGGCCAAGACCGCCATTGCACGCCGTAGACCGGACCGAGATCGCCTGTCTCAGAAGCCCATTCGTCCCAGATCGTGACTCCGTGGTCCTGCAGCCACCGGACGTTGGAATCACCGCGCAGAAACCACAGCAACTCGTAGACGATCGACTTGGTGTGCACCTTTTTTGTGGTGATGAGGGGGAACCCGGCATTCAGGTCATACCGCAGCTGATGTCCGAACACGCTGCGGGTACCGGTACCGGTGCGATCGGACTTCGGGGTGCCCTGCTCCATCACCAGACGCAGTAGATCCTCGTACGGAGTGTCAACCGGGGCCACTCGGCCAGCTTACGTCGCACCCACCCGACACGCGCGGACCCGGCCCCGATGTCCGGTACAACTGACACCATGCCCACCACCACGGACACCATCACCACAGCTGACGGCTCCTGCCGGGTCACCGTGGCCACCCCGGACGGCGACGGTCCCTGGCCCGCCGTCGTGATGTACCCCGACGCCGGCGGCGCCCGCAGAACATTCGACGAGATGGCCGCCCAACTCGCCGAGTACGGCTACGTGGTGTTGGTACCCGATGTCTACTACCGCCAGGCCGACTGGGCGCCGTTCGACATGGCCACGGTGTTCGGCGACGAGGCTGAGCGCCGACGGCTGTTCGGACTCATGAAAGCCCTCACCCCCGACATCATGGCCGCCGATGCGGCAGCCTTCTTCGACTATCTGGGCGCCCGCCCCGATGTCGCCGGCGAACGTTTCGGGACCACCGGCTACTGCATGGGCGGTCGCACGTCGCTGATCATCGCAGAGCGGTTGCCGGTACGGGTGGCGACGGCGATGTCGTTTCACGGTGGCGGGCTCGTCACGGATGAACCCGACAGTCCGCACCTGCTCGCCGGCAATATCGAGGGGGTCGTCTATGTGGGCGGCGCGCAGGATGACGCCTCGTTCACCGAGATGGACGCCTGGACCCTCGGCCAGGCACTGACCGCGGCCGGAGTGGAACACACGATCGAGTTCTATTCCGCGGCACATGGTTTCGCGGTGCCGGACATGCCCCCGTATGACCCTGCGGCGGCGGCGCGACACTGGGCGGCGATGGGTGAGGTGTTCGGCCGCGCGCTCGGCTGAGGTTACGGGCTCCGGCGACGGGCACGCAGCACAGCCGCGAGGATGCCCCGTGCGGCATAGATCGCGGCGATGATCGACAGCACGATCAACAGCACGAACATGACCAGCCAATTGGTGCGGTCGTGGTTGACGTTCCACCACACGATGGCGAACAGCACGGTGCAGACGAAGACCACGATGTCGCGCCAGTTGCCCTCGTAAGAGGCGGCCAGTTGCCGGATCTCGCGCTGTTTGTCGACGGCGTTGACGATATCGTCGATGCGAATGTCGATGGAACGTTGCAGGGCCGCGCGACGTTCGACCTGGTCCGCCGGGATCTTCTCCAGTAGTTCCATATCGGCCTTGATGTTGCCGCGGATGTCTGGACCTTTGAAGGCTCCGGCCGCCAGGCCCAGCAGTGCGCCACCGGCGATCGGTGCGGCGCCCAATGCGATCTCGGCGATTCCCGGCATAGCTCCTCCGTCATTGACTCGATGTGGCGGTCAGTGTGCCATCCCGCCGGAGGGTGATCCTCGGCTCGGATCGGGAGTCAGCACGACCACCGGAATCGCACGCTCTGTGCGCCGCTGGTACACCGTGAAGTACGGGTACATCTGTACCAGTCGCTCCCACAGCCGAGGCCTCTCCCCCGGATCGGCCTCGGCCGCCGAGACGTGAATCGTCTCTCCTCTGACCTGCACTTCCGCCCGTGGGTCGGCTTGCAGGTTGCGCCACCAGCTGGGGTCGGTGTCGCTGCCGGAATAGGCCGCGGCGATCACGAAACGCTCACCGTCCCGTACGTAGATGACCGGCACGGTCCTGGCTTTACCCGTGCTGCGTCCGGTGACCGTCAGCAGCATCGTCGGATACTTGCCGTTCTGCGCCCTACCGCCGGTAACCCGGTATGCCAGCGTGTGCGCACCGCTGATCGTCTTCGTGACCACGCGCATCGACGGTCGGCGCAGAACTGCGCTGACGGCATTGAAGAGTTCAGAGAGCATGCATCATATTCGCAGCAACAGTGGCGCCCAGATTCCAACAGGCCTGCAGATCAGCCTTGCCCGGCGACCCGGACACCACCACATGGTCGGCGGCCTGCCGCCAGCCCAAACCGGCGGTGATGCCGTCGACCGCGCGCACCGCACCCTCGGTGCCCTCGTTGCCGTGCAGGAACAGCCCGAACGGGCGGCCGCGGGTGCTGTCGAGCAATTGGTAATAGCTCTGGTCGAAGGCGTGCTTGAGCGCGCCGGAGATATAACCGAGGTTCACCGGGGAACCCAGCAGATAGCCGTCCACGGTGAGCATCTCGGCCGCCGACACCGTCAGGGCCGGCCGCCGCACCACCTCGACACCCTCGATCTCGGGAGCGGTGGCGCCGGCCAGCACAGCCTCGAACATCGCCTGGCAGTGCGGGCTCGGGGTGTGGTGCACGATCAGCAGTCTCACCGCGCGTCGCGCTCCATCTCGACGGCGGTGCGCATCGTCTCCCTGGCCCGGCTTCGGTCGCCGGCAAAATCGTAGGCACGGGCAAGCCGATACCAGCGCACCCAGTTGTCACGGTCGGCTTCCAGTTCCGCACGGGTCCGTTCGAACAATGCGTCGGCGGCGTCACGTTCGATGCGCCCCGAGGCCCGGCGCGGGAGATCGCTCACATCGAGGTCCATTCCGGATTCGCGGGCCAGTCGGACCAGACGCTGGTGGGCCAACCCGGCACGCAGCGTGGCCACCATGGCCCACAACCCGATGAGCGGTAAGACCAGCAGCGCCACACCGAGCCCGATGGGCGCAGGCTCACCGGACGCGATGAGCGCCAACGCCGTTCGGCCCAACATCACGAAGTAGACCAGCAGCGCGATGCACATGAATCCGATCAGCAGCTGGATTCGCAGGGCACGCCCACCGTCGTTGTTCATGACAGGTCGAGCAGAGGCTCAATCCCGATGGTCAGGCCCGGGTGTCCGGCGACCTGACGGACGCCGAGCAGGACACCGGGAACGAAGGAGGTGCGGTCGAGGCTGTCATGCCGAATCGTCAAGGTCTCCCCCTGGGTGCCGAACAGCACCTCTTGGTGGGCGATCAGCCCGGCCAGTCGAACCGAATGCACCCGCACACCGTCGACGTCGGCGCCCCGCGCACCCTCCAGCCCGGTACTGGTGGCGTCAGGGCTGGGCGGCAGACCCTTTCGCGCCTCGGCGATCAGCGCTGCGGTGCGGGTAGCGGTACCCGAGGGCGCATCGGCCTTGTGCGGGTGATGCAATTCGATGACTTCGACGGACTCGAAGTGGCGCGCCGCCAGTTTGGCGAAGTGCATGCTCAGCACGGCGCCGATGGCAAAGTTCGGGGCGATCAGGACGGCCGATGCGGGTGCGTCGGCTAGCCACTGGCGGACGGTGGCGATGCGCTCCTCGGTGAAACCGGTGGTACCCACCACCGCGTGAATACCGTTGTCGATGACGAACTTCAGGTTGTCCATCACCACATCGGGATGGGTGAAATCGATGACGACCTCGGTGCCGCTCTCGGTCAGCCGGCTCAACGGATCCCCGGCGTCCACCTCGGCGGAGAGCTCGAGGTCGGCGGCGTCCCGGACGGCCTGGACCATGGTGGCGCCGACCTTGCCCCGGGCACCCAACACTGCGACTCGCATGAGGGGCAGCCTACTGCGCGCACCGGTAGGTACCGTGGGCACATGCGCATCGCATGGCTCCCCCTGGCGGTCGCAGCCCTTGCCGGCTGCGGTGGTGTGGCCGATGCGCAAGATCCCACACCGGAAGACCGCACCTTCGTGTCGGTCGGTGTCGTCGGCGAACCGATCCCCGGTGGCGGTCCGCTGACGCTGGAGTTCCGCGACGGCCGGATCTCGGCGTTCGCGGGATGCAACCGCGGATCGTCCACCGCCGACCTGTCGGGAGGGCACCTGAGCACCGGTGAACTCGCGACCACCATGATGGCCTGCCCGCCACCGTTCGCCGAGGCCGATGCTTGGATGACACGGCTACTGCAGGCCCGGCCCGAGTGGACGTTGACCGGTGACGATCTCACGCTGACCACCGGCGCCACCACGGTAACCCTGCGCGACAAGGCGGTCCTGGACCCCGACCGGCCGGTCGTCGACACCAACTGGCGGGTGGACACCCTGATCTCGGGTGATGCAGCGATGACATCGGTGGCCCTGGAACAGGCCAAACCCGGGTTGACGGTGCGCCATGACGACACGGTGGTCGGCTGGACCGGGTGCAACACCTTCTATGGTCGCGCCACGGCCGTGGCCGGCATCATCACCTTCGGGCCGATCAACACCAGCGGTCCGCCCTGCCCCGGTGAGGTCGGCGAGATCGAGCGATCGGTCCTGGACGTGCTCACCGGTGAGGTGACAGCGATCGTCGAGGCAGACCGGTTGACGCTGACCAACGCCGAAGGCAACGGATTGGTGCTGCGCGCCGAGTAGCATCCGGCCATGCGTGGTCACAAGATCCTCATCACCGGCCCGACCGGACAGGTGGCAACCCCCATCGCGATGTCGCTGGCAGCCGACAACGAAGTCTGGGGCATCGCCCGTTTCTCTGATCCCGCCGCGCGGGAACGGCTGGAGCGGGCGGGAATTCACTGCGAACAGGTGAACCTTGCCGCCGGCGACTTCAGTCGGCTGCCGTCGGATTTCGATTATGTGCTGAATCTGGCCGTCGCCAAGAGCGGCCGCTGGGACAAGGACCTCGCGGCGAATGCGGAGTCGGTGGGCTTGCTGATGGCGCATTGCGCCGATGCCACGGCGTTTCTGCACTGCTCGTCGGCGGCCGTGTACGACCCGCCCGGCGACGAACCCCGCACCGAATCGGCGGCCTTGGGCGACAACCACAAGCCACTGTTCCCGACCTATTCGATCTCCAAGATCGCCGGCGAGGTCGTGGCCCGGACGATGGCGCGCGCCTTGGGGTTGCCCACCGTGATCGCGCGTCTCAACGTCCCCTACGGCGACAACGGCGGCTGGCCGTTCTACCAGATGGAGATGATGCTGGCGGGCATCCCGCTACCCGTCCCGCCGGGAGAGCCTGCTCGCTACAACCCGATTCACCAGGACGACATCATCGCCATGCTGCCCGGGATGCTGGCGGCTGCGACGGTCCCGGCGACCACGGTGAACTGGTGCGGTGACCAAACGGTCGGCTTGCAGGAATGGTGCACCTACATCGGTGAGCTCATCGGCCGCGATCCGGTTTTCGAGGTGAGCGATCAGGCCCTGCCCACCGGCCCGACCGACACGACCAAGATGCACGAGATCGCGGGCGGGACATCAGTGGATTGGCGTGACGGCATCCGTCGGATGGTGAGCACGTTTCACCCGGAGCTGGTCGCGCCCAGCGCGGTGTAGTGGCCCGCGGTCAGATCCGCGATGAGCCCGGGATGTTCGGGCTGCCAGTCGAGCAGCTCACGCGTCAGAAGACTGGAGGTCGGATTGTCCAGCGCGGCAATGGCTCCCACGAAATCGAGTTCATCGAGCGCCTGCTCGGCCGATACGCTGATTGCGGGAACACCCAACTGGACACCGATCGTCCTGGCGATATCTCCGAAGACGATGCCTTCCTCGGCGGCGCCATGCAGAGTCGCCCCCGCCGGGGCCGATTCCAATGCCAGCCGATACAACCTGGCCGCGTCGAGGTTGTGCACGGCGGGCCAGCGATTCGCACCGTCCCCGATGTAAAGCGATCGCCCCCTGGCACGCGCGTTGGCGATCAAGGTCGGGATGAACCCACGGTGATCGGTTGGTCCGTGCACCGTCGGGGGCAGCCGGATCACCACTGACCGAACCCCGGCGTCCGCCAGTGCGAGTGTCGCGCGTTCGGAGGCGACGCGCGGGCCGGATGGGTCGACCTCGTCATCCTCGGTTCCGGTCCGGTCCCGGCTGCCGGGACCGAACGCCAGCATCGCCGTCCCCGAGGTGGACACGAGCGGCCGGTCCGAGTCCGCCAGTGCCGCACCCATTGCCTGGATCGCCGCGAGGTCAACGGCAATGGCGGCTGCGTAGGCGGTGAAGTCGTGGATGAACCCGAGATGGATCACCCCGTCTGCCGCCGCCGCGCCCGCGGCCAGGGTGTCGAGATCCTGCAACGTCCCACGCAACACCTGCGCTCCTGATGACCGAACGGCCTCCTCGGCGTCGTCGGACCTCGCCAGACCGGTCACCCGATGCCCGGACCCGACCAGTTCCCGTACCACCAGCGACCCGATATGGCCGCTGGCGCCGGTGACGAACACATGCATATGCACTCCTGGGGCTCAGTGATGTCAGTCAATGACATCACCGACGCTACACCCGATGACAGTTGCTGTCATCACTTAGAATTCCGGCATGGGCCGTTGGGAACCGGACGCACAGGGGCGCCTCGAACAGGCCGCGCTGGAGCTGTATCTGGAGCGTGGATTCGATCAGACAACGGTCGCCGAGATCGCCCAGCGCGCGGGACTGACCGAGCGCACGTTCTTCCGGCACTTCACCGACAAGCGTGAGGTCCTGTTCAAGGGCCAGATGCTCGCCGAGGCCATGGCAGGCGCCGTCGCCACGACACCAGCCACCACTACCGCGCTGGACGCCGTCGCGGCGGCGCTGGAATCGACATCGGACTTCTTCACCGAACGCCGCGAACACGCTCGCCGACGCCAGTTGGTCATCGACGCCAATCCCGGCCTGCAGGAACGCGAGCTCATCAAGCTCGCCTCATTGGCCACGACCCTGGCCGATGCGCTGCGCAGCCGCGGTGTCCACGCCGACACCGCAGTTCTGTTGGCAGAAACCGGAATCGCGGTCTTCAAGGTCGCCTTCGAACGCTGGCTGGCCGCCGAAGACGACCGGCCATTGGCCGGTCATATCGGCACGGCCCTCGATGAGCTCAGGTCGGCGACCCGCCGCTGAGGGCATCGATCGCGGCATCGACGGCAGCCAGCGCCGCGGCGTCGCGCTCCACATCGGATTTCGCGACGTCGTGTGCGTGGCGGGCGTCAGCAAGGTCGGCATCGGCGATATCGACATCATGCTCGGCAGCCGCCAGCAACTCACGCGCCTGCTCGAGGCGTCGGCGCGCGGCGACGAGCGCGGCCTGCCGGTCCGCGACCGTGCCGGTGGCGGCGGCATGGACGTTCTCGGATCGTGCGAGCGCCGCTGCGGCCGCGCCGCGTTGCTCGGCCAGGATGCGCCGTCGCCGACCGTCATCGGGACCGGGCGGGGCGGGAGCGTCGGTATCGCGACGTCGCGCGCCGACCGCCACGGAAACACCGAAATCACCGAATCCCGACCACTCCTCGGCCTTCTCCAGACGACCGAGTCTGGCGTGCACATCCGGATCCGCGATCGCCGCCTGCAGCGTGTTGGTGATGTCCGCACGCAGAGCGGGTGTCGGCGCGTTCACCCGTGCCGCCGCAAGGCCCGCCCGGGTGAGGTCGATGACGACCCGGCGTTGCGACGCAGTCAACTCGCGGATACGGGCACCATCCATGGCGGCGTGCGCAGCCTGCAATTGCGCACGCAATTCCGCAAGCCGATCCGCTACAGCGGGATCCGCCCGCACCAACGCGTTGACCACCCAGGCGGCCACGGTGGGCCGCCGCGCCGCACCGATGGTGCGAGCCGCATCGGTATCGCCACGCTTCTTGGCCTGCGCCACCAATTGGCCTCGCAATGCCGTGAATTCGGGCGGCGGGACCCCGTAGAGCGTGTCCAGATCGTCGTCGACTGTCACAATGGCGATGCTCCCCGCAGATGCTCGAAGATCAGCGATGTCTGTGTGCCCGCGACATCGCCATCGGCATTGAGGTTCTCCACCACGAAGGCACGCAGATCTTCGGTATCCCGTGCGGCTACGTGCAGGATGAAGTCGTCACCACCGGCCAGGAAGTAGACGTCCATCACCTGCGGGCGTTGCCTGATCTGGGCGATGAAATCCCGAATACGGCCCCGCGCATTGGATTGCAGGCTTACCGAGATCATCGCCTGGAGCGTCAGGCCGACCGCTGCCGGGTTGATATCGGTGTAGAACCCACGGATCACTCCGATGTCCTGGAGTCGGCGCAGCCTGCCGTGACATGTCGACGGCGCGATCCCGACCGCCTCGGCCAACGCGCTGTTGGACATCCGCGCATCCGAGTGCAGGGCGAGCAACATGCGCCGATCGATATCGTCGAGATCGGAAGGGCGAACATCTTTCGGCCCAGACGCCAACCGCGGGCCACGGGTCGATGATCGTTCATTCATGGAGCGATCTTAGCGAATTATCGACATAAACATTGTGCGTCTACCGTTGTTTATTCACACTTGATCGTACATCCCAGACTTTAGGAGCGATCATGCTCGTCGGCATCCCGACCGAGATCAAGAACAACGAATACCGCGTCGCGATCACGCCCGCCGGGGTGGCCGAGCTGACCAAGCGCGGTCACGACGTCATCATCCAGGCCGGCGCAGGAGCAGGCTCGGCCATCACCGACAACGACTTCAAGGCCGCCGGTGCCCAGATTGTCGAGAGTGCCGAAAAGGTTTGGGCCGATGCGGATCTGCTCCTCAAGGTCAAGGAACCCATCGAGGCCGAGTACGCGCGGCTGCGGCGGGGCCAAACGCTGTTCACCTACCTGCATCTGGCCGCGTCCAGGCCGTGCACCGATGCGCTGATGGCCTCCGGCACCACCGCCATCGCCTACGAGACCGTGCAGACCACCGGATCGGACGGATCGGTCGCGCTCCCCCTGCTGGCCCCCATGAGCGAGGTCGCCGGGCGTCTGGCCGCACAGGTCGGCGCCTACCACCTGATGCGCACCCAGGGTGGTCGCGGTGTATTGATGGGAGGCGTCCCGGGCGTCGCGCCCGCGCGGGTCGTCGTGATCGGTGGCGGCATGGCCGGCGACAACGCCGCCGCCGTGGCGTGGGGCATGGGCGCCCACGTCACCGTGTTCGATCTGAACATCAACACCCTGCGCAAGATCGATGCCGAATACGGCGGCGCGATCGAGACCCGTTACTCGTCCAGCCTGGACCTCGAAGACGCGGTCAAACAGGCCGATCTGGTGATCGGTGCGGTGCTGGTGCCCGGCGCCAAGGCACCCAAACTGGTCACCAATTCGACGGTGGCGCAGATGAAGACCGGCGCGGTGCTCGTCGATATCGCCATCGACCAGGGCGGTTGTTTCGAGGACTCCCGTCCCACCACCCATGACGACCCGACGTTCGCCGTCCACGACACCGTCTTCTACTGCGTGGCGAACATGCCTGGCGCCGTGCCCCGGACATCGACGTATGCATTGACCAATGCCACCATGCCCTACGTGCTCAAGCTGGCAGACAAGGGCTGGCGGGAGGCGTGCCGCACCGACATGGCACTGGCAATGGGCCTGTCCACCCACGAGGGTGCGCTGCTGTCGGGACAGGTGGCCGCCGATCTCGACCTGCCGTTCACCGACCCCGCGGACCTGCTTGCCTGAACGCCGGACCGCTGCGGGTCAGGCGAGCAGATCCGGTAGCACCAGCGCGGCGACCTCACCGATCACCGGCCGCAGGCCCGCGGCGTCGGAATCGGCGGACTGGGTGCGGGTCATGATCGACAGCAGAACGCGAGTGCCGCCCGGTCCGTAGGCGACACCCACGTCGTTGGTCGTGGCGTAATCGCCACTGCCGGTCTTGTCCGCAGTCGTCCAGTCCGGCGGCAGGCCTGCCCGCATGCTCGACGTCTGGTTGGCTCGCATCCAACCATCGAGGAGATCACGCTGCGCGGGCGGTAAAGCGTCACCCGCCAACAGGTTTCGATATCCGGTACCCAGCGCTTCGGGAGTACTGGTATCGCGTGGATCACCGGGGATCGCCGAGTTCAGATCGGTCTCCCAGCGGTCCAATCGAGTCCTGTCGTCACCGACGGTGCGCGCGAAATCGGTGATCGCGCGCGGGCCGCCGAGCGTGGCGAGCAGCAGGTTGGCGGCGAGGTTGTCGCTGCGTTGCAGCGCCGCCTGGCACAGTTCAGCCAGCGTCATCTGCCCACCGGCACGCTCCTCGGTCACCGGCGAGTTCGGAAGGATCCCCGCAGGATCGACGAAAACGGGTTTGTCCAAAGAGAGTTCACCCTCGGCCACCCGACGCAACACCGCCGCCGCCGCATAGGCCTTGAACGTGGAACACATCGCGAACGATTCTTCGGCGCGGTGCCGGACGGACATCCCGGAGTCCAGATTCAACCCGAACACCCCGATGAAGGCATTGTGACGAGCCTCCAGATCGCCGATCCGCTCGGGCAGTGCGGTCGCAGGCGCGGCCAGCGCGGTATCGTCCGCGCAACCGGCAACCGACCCCACCGCCACCAGCGTCAGACCGCCGATCAACAGCTCGCGTCGTGACAGGCGCATCACCCGACTGTAACCCACTACCCCGCTATATCTCGAAGGCGCTGCGGTAGGGACCTTTTGGATTTGTACGGACCGAGCACCGCCGCGCCGAGCGGTTTCGAGAGCAAGCGTCGCGCGACCGCGTTGACCTCGTCGAGGGTGACGGCGTCGATCTGCTCGAGCGTCTGGGCAATGCTGCGGTGCGTCCCGAAGTTGAGTTCACTGCGCCCGATCCGGTGCATCCGGGAACTCGAGTCCTCCAAGCCCAGCACGAGCCCGCCACGCAACGACCCCTTGGCGATCGCGCACTCCGATGAGGTGATGCCGTCACGCGCCACGTCGGCGAGCACGTCGGTGGCCAAGCGCACCACCTCGTCGAAACGCTCCGGCAAACAGGCCGCGTACACCGAGAAGGCGCCGGCGTCGGAGAACGTGTCCACACTCGAATACACCGAATAGGCCAGCCCTCGACTCTCCCGGATCTCCTGGAAGAGTCGCGAGCTCAGCCCGCCGCCGATCGCGGTGTTCAGCACCGACAGGGCCCAGCGATGCTGCCAGTAGCGGCCCGGACTGCGCACACCTGCCAACAGGTGACTCTGCTCGGCATCCCGGCTGACGAGTTCCAGCGAGGGCGCCCCCGGTACCCGTCCGGTGCCCTTTCGGTGCGGGGCCGGGGCGCGGCCACGCGACAGTCGCGGGCCGAAGTACTCCTTGGCCAGTCCGACGATGTGGTCATGCTCGACGTTGCCGGCCACCGCCAGCACCATCCGTTCCGGCGTGTAGCGCCGCATGTGGAACGAGTGCAGCTGGGTGCGTGTCATGGCCGAGATCGAATCGACGGTGCCGATCACCGGTCTGCCGACCGGGTGATTGCCGAACATGGCGGACAGGAACACATCGCCCAGCGTGTCCTCGGGGTCGTCGTCGCGCATCGCGATCTCCTCGAGGACGACATCGCGCTCCACCTCGACGTCCTCGGTGGCGCAGCGACCCCGCAGGACCACGTCGGCCACCAGATCTACCGCCAGCTCCACGTGGGAATCGAGCACATGGGCGTAGTAGCAGGTGTGCTCGCGCGCGGTGAACGCATTGAGTTCACCACCCACCGCGTCGACGGCCTGCGCTATCTGCACCGCCGACCTGGTGGGCGTGGACTTGAACAGCAGATGCTCAAGGAAGTGCGCCGCACCGGCCACCGTGGCGCCCTCGTCGCGCGAACCGACACCGACCCAGACCCCCACCGACGCCGAGTGCACCGCCGGAAGGTGCTCGGTGACCACCCGTAGGCCGCCGGGTAGGTCTGTTCGGCGCACTGCCGTCGACATCGGCGCTCCTCTCTGCGGCGACCCATGTTGCCGTATGCATGTCGGGCACCGACACGCGGCCCACCCGACCGGTGTCCCGTGCTCGGAGAACTCCCCCAGAAACGGGACATGCCCCGATGCCGTGTGGGCAACGGGGCATGTCCGTCGGAACTAAGCCGTCGGAACTAAGCCGTCGAAACTACGCTTCCGCGCCGGCGGGCTCGGCCGCCGCGGTCTCCGCAGCAGCACCCGAGGTCTCCTCGTCGACCAGCACGAGCGAGATCTTGCCGCGATTGTCGATATCGGCGATCTCGACACGCATCTTGTCACCGACCTTGGCGACATCCTCGACCTTGGCGATCCGCTTGCCGCGGCCCAGCTTGCTGATGTGCACCAGCCCGTCACGACCCGGCAACAGCGAGACGAACGCCCCGAAATCGGTGGTCTTGACCACCGTTCCCAGGAACCGCTCCCCCACCTTGGGCAGCTGCGGGTTGGCGATGGCATTGATCTTGTCGATCGCGGCCTGCGCGGCCTCGCCATTGCTGGCGCCGACGAACACGGTGCCGTCGTCCTCGATGGAGATCGACGCGCCGGTCTCCTCGGTGATCGAGTTGATCATCTTGCCCTTGGGCCCGATGACCTCACCGATCTTGTCCACCGGCACCTTGATGGTGGTGATGCGCGGCGCGAACGGGCTCATCTCGTCAGGCTCGTCGATGGCCTCCGCCATGACCTCCAGGATGGTGATCCGTGCGTCCTTGGCCTGGGCCAGCGCACCGGCCAGCACCTTGGACGGGATGCCGTCGAGCTTGGTGTCCAACTGTAGGGCCGTCACGAAGTCCTTGGTGCCGGCGCACTTGAAGTCCATGTCGCCGAAGGCATCCTCGGCGCCGAGGATATCGGTCAGGGTGACGAACTTGCGCTCCCCATCCACATCGTCGGAGACCAGACCCATGGCGATGCCGGCGACCGGCGCCTTGAGCGGCACGCCGGCGTTCAGCAGCGACAGGGTCGAGGCACACACCGAACCCATCGAGGTGGAACCGTTGGAGCCCAACGCTTCCGAGACCTGGCGGATGGCGTACGGGAACTCCTCGACGCTGGGCAGCACCGGCACCAGGGCACGCTCAGCGAGCGCACCGTGGCCGATCTCACGGCGCTTGGGCGAGCCGACGCGGCCGGTCTCACCGGTCGAGAACGGCGGGAAGTTGTAGTGGTGCATGTAGCGCTTGGAGGTCTCGGGCCCCAGCGAGTCGATCTGCTGGGCCATCTTGACCATGTCGAGGGTGGTGACACCCATGATCTGGGTCTCGCCGCGCTCGAACAGTGCGCTGCCGTGCGCCCGCGGAATGATCGCAACCTCGGCGGACAGGGCGCGGATATCGGTGACGCCACGACCGTCGATCCGGAAGTGATCGGTCAGGATGCGTTGCCGCACAAGCTTCTTCGTCAGCGAGCGGTAGGCCGCACCGATCTCCTTCTCGCGGCCCTCGAACTGACCGGCCAGCCGCTCTAGCACCTCACCCTTGATCTCATCGGTGCGGTCATCGCGCTCGGCCTTACCCGCGATGGTGAGCGCCTGCGAGAGCGCCTCGGTGGCTACCGCGGCGACCTGCTCGTAGACATCGGCCTGGTAGTCCGGGAACAACGGGTACTCCACGGTCGCCTTACCCGCGGCGGCGTGCAACTCCTCCTGCGCGGTGCACAGCGCGGCGATGAACGGCTTGGCCGCCTCCAGGCCCTCGGCCACGACGGCCTCGGTGGGGGCACCGGCGCCGCCGGCGATGAGCTCGATGACCTTCTCGGTGGCCTCGGCCTCGACCATCATGATGGCGACGTCGTCGCCGGCCTTACGACCCGCGACCACCATGTCGAAGACGGCGTCCTCGAGCTGCTCGACAGTCGGGAACGCCACCCACTGGCCGTTGATGAGCGCGACGCGCACGCCACCGACCGGGCCGGAGAACGGCAGGCCGGAAATCTGGGTGGACGCCGACGCGGCGTTGATGGCCAGCACGTCGTAGAGATCCTTGGGATCCAGGCTGAGCACGGTCACCACGACCTGAATCTCGTTGCGTAGACCCGAGACGAAGGTCGGGCGCAGCGGCCGGTCGATCAGACGACAGGTCAGGATCGCATCGGTGGAGGGCCGTCCCTCGCGACGGAAGAACGAACCGGGGATCCGGCCCGCGGCATACATCCGCTCCTCGACGTCGATGGTCAGCGGGAAGAAGTCGAAATGATCCTTCGGCGACTTGCTGGCGGTGGTGGCGCTCAGCAGCATCGTCTCTTCGTCGAGATAAGCGACGACGGAGCCGGCGGCCTGACGGGCCAGGCGGCCGGTCTCGAAGCGGATGGTCCGGGTGCCGAAGCTCCCGTTGTCGATGACGGCGGTGGATTCGAACACGCCCTCGTCGGTCTCAACTGCAGACATTGCAGCCTTTCTGGGTATTCAGCTGTTTTGCGCGTGCACGCGTCAGCGGTCCCCTGGAATCGGCTACGGCCGTCGATCGAAGCGGCCGGGGTTCGAACACCCCGGCAGCCACTACCGAAGACCGCCCGAACAGGCGGGCACTGCTGTGACGCGCAGGGACGGTGCGCGCGGAACTGCGCGAACCGCACCTTGTTGCTCGGGCCTGCTCATGAACACATGTGGCCCAAAACATCTTCATGCTACACCGGCGGGTGATGGCCGCCTTCAGGTGACGTCATCGACGCAGACGGTGAACTCCCGTTGGTCATAGGCATAGCCCATGCCGCTGCGGCACTGGTCGACATTGGCCACGTCGTGCAGGATCTCGGTGGCCCGCTGCCGGTTCGGCTGCGTGGTGTCGGCGCAGTCCACCCGCATCGGATCGCGGCCGTTGTCGGGGTCGACGCTCATGCACTGTCCGACAACCCAATCGACATCCATACAGATGGTGTTGGTGGTGTCGCTGAAGGTGTTGCGCGTGGAGTAGTAGGAATCCACATCGGTTGGGCAACCGTCACTCGACGTCGCGGTGGCCACGACCTTGAACGTCGAATCCGCGCTTCCACATGCGGCCTTGACTGCATCCGGTCGATCGGGGGTACCGACCACCTTCAGACAGTCGCCGACCTGTAGAGCCGCGGCGGCGGCCGATGAGCAGCCGGTAAGTCCCCCCAACACGCACCCGAGGGTGCAGATCGCGGCCAGGGCCGCGGCCCTGAGCGTCAGCGGCGCAGGCCGAGGCGCTCGATCAGCGAGCGGTAGCGCTCGACGTCGACCTGTGCGACGTACTTGAGCAACCGACGCCGACGACCGACCAGCAGCAGCAGCCCCCGCCGCGAGTGGTGATCGTGCTTGTGCTGCTTGAGGTGTTCGGTCAGATCCTGGATCCGCTTGGTCAGCAGTGCGACCTGGGCCTCCGGCGAGCCGGTATCGGTGTCATGCAGACCGTACTGGCCGAGGATTTCCTTCTTCTGTTCGGCAGTGAGCGCCACGAAACAACTCCATCAAAAAGGTCCGCGAGGAACATCTGAGGCGCGGCCGCCGCGAACTGCAGCACACGCTGGGTCGGGACGGAATACTAACAGGATCTCAGCCCGCAGCGAGAATCGAGCGCGCCCGCTCGGTGTCGACACCCATCTGACGCACCAGATCCTCGACCGAATCGAACTTTTCCTGACCGCGGATGCGCGCGATGAAATCGACGGCCACATGCTGGCCGTACAGGTCGGCCTCGGCGTCGAGGACGAACGCCTCCACGGTCCGGGTTCGCCCGGAGAATGTCGGGTTGGTGCCCACCGACACCGCGGCCTGACAGCGCTCGCCGGGGGTCACCGTGCCGACCACCGGCCCGTGTCCCAGCACGGTGAACCAGGCCGCGTAAACGCCGTCGGCAGGGATCGCCGAATGCATCGGCGGGGCGACGTTCGCCGTCGGGAAGCCCAGGCCCCGACCGCGGCCGTCACCGCGCACCACGACACCCTCGACGCGATGCGGCCGGCCCAGCGCCTCCGCGGCGGCGACGACATCACCGGCGTCCACGCAGGAGCGGATGTAGGTCGACGAGAACGTGACCGACTCGTCGCGAGCGAATTCCTCGGATACCAGCCTCATCCCCTCGACGGCGAATCCGAAACGCTCGCCGGCCTTGCGCAGCAGGTCCACATTGCCTGCCGCTTTCCGACCGAAGGTGAAGTTCTCCCCCACCACGACCTCGACCACGTGCAGGCTTTCGACGAGGAGTTCGTGGATGTAGCGCTCGGGGGTGAGCTTCATGAAATCCGCTGTGAACGGCATCACCAGAAAGACGTCGACACCGGTTTCCTCGACGAGTTCGGCCCGTCGAGCCAGAGTGGTGAGCTGCGCCGGATGGCTTCCGGGAAACACGACTTCCATGGGGTGCGGGTCGAACGTCATCAGCACGGTGGGAACCCCGCGCGACCGGCCGGATTTCACGGCTCGATTGATCAGCTCGGCATGGCCACGGTGAACACCGTCGAACACGCCGATCGTCAGGACACACCGGCCCCAGTCCGTCGGGATGTCGTCCCGGCCCCGCCACCGCTGCACAGCCGCCAGCCTACGGCGCGGGTGCCGGCGCCGTCTGTCTGGGATACCCGCAACAGGCGAAGATTGCCTAAACTCGGTGACCGTGGACTCCAACAGCGACCCGCAGGAACTGACGACGGTTGCGCAGGATTACCTCAAAGTCATCTGGACGGCCCAGGAGTGGTCACCGGACAAGGTAAGTACGAAACTGCTGGCCGAACGCATCGGGGTGTCGGCGAGCACGGCGTCGGAGTCCATCCGCAAGCTGGCCGATCAGGGACTGGTCGATCACGCCAAGTACGGCGCGGTGACACTCACCGAGGCAGGCCGCAGGGCCGCTTTGGCCATGGTCCGCCGGCATCGACTGATGGAGACCTTCCTGGTGCGCGAACTGGGCTACGGCTGGGACGAGGTGCACGACGAGGCCGAGATCCTCGAACACGCGGTATCGGACCGAATGCTCGACCGCATCGACGCCAAACTCGGGTTTCCCACCCGCGACCCGCACGGTGATCCGATACCCGCACCGGACGGTCGGGTTCCCACGCCACCGGCTCGCCAACTCTCGGTGTGCGCAGACGGCGAGGACGGCACCGTGGCACGTATCTCGGATGCCGACCCCGAGATGTTGCGCTATTTCGACAGCGTGGGCATCACCTTGGATTCCCGGCTGCAGGTGGTGGCACGCCGAGACTTCGCCGGAATGATCTCGGTGGCTGTGCAGGCACCGTCGAGCGACGCCGACACCGCCGTCACCGTGGACCTGGGAAGCCCTGCAGCAGAAGCGATCTGGGTGGTCTAGCGCACCGCCCGCAAGCGCGGGGCGGTGCCGCCGTCGACCGGCACGGCATCGGTGGCCGAATGCACCAGCCGCAACACGCGCGGTTTCGGGGCGGCCTGCGTACCGGCACACGCCAAGAGGTTCTGCACGCTCAGTTCGAGCTGCTCGGCCCCATCGCGCTCGATGGCCGTGATCAGCGGAGCGGTCAACAGGTCACCGGTGACCTCGCTGGTGACCGTCAGCTGTGAGTCGCCCTCGGCGGCGTTGATCAGGACGGTGAACCGGGTGCGCAGGCCGGCCGCACCGGTACCGACGAGCACCAGGGTGCCCGGTGCGATCGCCGACTCGACCGTCCACTCCACCGTCCCCGACACTCCCAGCATCAGCGTCTCGGCGGTCATCCGGGCGCCGGGAACGAAGCCGGCTCGCGGCTGGCCGATCCAGCGCTGATGAACGGTCAGCCAGTCCGACCAGGTGCGCGGGTCAGACAGAACCGCCCACAGCGCGGCCGGAGCGATCGGCAGGTCGACCGTGTGGGTCACATGGCCGACGCGGGCTTCCCGCCCACCATGCGCCCATGCGGGCTGGTAGGTGAACAGCGGATGGTCGCAAACCGGTGCGTGCTCGCTCATAACTTTTTCAACGCCCGGACGGCGCAGAAAGTTCACAGGAAACCTGGGATTTGGCTAATAAAAACCGCCCCTGGTTAGGGAAAACCTGATAAACGGCCCACACGTTTCACACACCGCTGCCCGGGGTAATCAGCGTCTCTGCCCAGAGGTCGCCGAAACCCTCAGGACAACGCTCAGGACAAGGTGGCCGGGCGCAGCACGACCACCGGGGCGGTGCGCGACGCACCGTCCTTCAACAGAGCGATCACGCGGCCGTCGGGTGCGACCGCCGCATAGACACCGTCGATACCTGCCGCGTCCAGAGGTCGGCCGTGGCTGGTGTCGACCGCCTCCTTCTCGGTGAGATCGCGCCGAGCAAACCCCTGCAGACAGGCCTGGTCGAGGCTGTAGGACAGCCGGGCCGCCTCGGCGAGGTCATCGAGGGTCCGGGCCTGCTGTAGGTCATACCGCCCGACCGCGGTACGCCGCAACGCCGTGAGGTGCCCGCCGACCTGCAGGTCGGCGCCCACGTCGCGCGCCAGCGCCCGGATGTAGGTGCCCGAGGAACAGTCCACCTCGACGTCGACATCGGTGAACCCGCCGCCCCTGCGCGCGGCGATCACCTCGAATCGGGAGATGCGCACGGGCCGGGCGGGTAGGTCGACGGCTCGACCCTCCCGTGCCAGCTTGTAGGACCGCTCGCCGGCGACCTTGATCGCGCTGACCGCGGACGGCACCTGCTCGATATCGCCGCGCAACCGCGCCAACGCCTCTTCGATCTGCGCGTCGGTGACATGCTCGGCGGGCACCGTCTGCAGCACCGCACCTTCGGCGTCCTCGGTAGAGGTCGTCTGACCGAGCCGGATGGTGGCGGCATACGACTTGTCCGTCCCGGTGATGAGCCCGAGGATCTTGGTGGCCCGCTCGATCCCGATGACCAGCACCCCGGTGGCCATCGGATCCAGCGTGCCGGCGTGGCCCACCTTGCGGGTCCCGAACAGCCTGCGGCAGCGGCCGACAACGTCATGGCTGGTCATCCCGGCCGGCTTGTCGACGATCACCAGGCCGGCAGCAGGAACATGTTTGCTCACAACGTGATCGCCGTCAGCGCGATACCACCGGCCACCGACCACCGCCCGTCCAACGCGTTCAACGGCGGGCCGTGATCGGCGGCGGGGTCGATCAGGATGGTCGACCGAAATGTCCCGGCGGTGCCGGTGCCGTCGATGGTGAACGTGATGTGGGCATCCTCGAATCCCAGCCATCGATGCGTCAGCGGATACCACGCCTTATAGGTGGCCTCCTTGGCACAGAACAGAATTCGATCCCAATGCAACTCTGCGGGAAGCGCCGAGATCTGGTGCCGTTCGACGGGCAGACTGATGGCCTCGAGCACGCCGTTGGGCAACACACCGTGTGGCTCGGCATCGATACCGACCGACCGTACCTGCCCCTGCCTGCCGACAACGGCACCGCGGAACCCATCACAGTGGGTGAGGCTGCCGACGACCCCATCGGGCCAGCACGGTTCGCCCTTGTCGCCCTTGAGGATCGGCACCGGTGGCACGCCGATCTCACCCAACGCAATCCGGGCGCAGTGGCGCACGGTGACAAACTCGTTGCGACGCTTGGCCACCGACCGCGCCACCAGCGGCGCCTCCTCCGGCAGCGGTGTCAGATCCGGCGGATCATCGTACATCTCGGCGGTCGAGACCTGCTCGGG
Source organism: Mycolicibacterium neoaurum (assembly GCF_036946495.1). Taxonomy (NCBI): domain Bacteria; kingdom Bacillati; phylum Actinomycetota; class Actinomycetes; order Mycobacteriales; family Mycobacteriaceae; genus Mycobacterium; species Mycolicibacterium neoaurum. Next base: position 3,943,447 of record NZ_JAQIIX010000002.1, on the reverse strand, counting down.
GACGACGGCGGGCAGTAGCATCTATTTACTCCTGCGCGAGGCTATCCGGTCCTGCATCTTCTGTGCGTTCTCCCGCATCTCGTCGGTGATCTCGAAATGGCCGCCGAAGTCGTTGAGGTAGCCGGGCGGATACTTCGGGTCCGGAAGGATCTGCCGTAGCCAGCGATATGGCTTGCGGTGGCGCCATTCTCGGGGGTATCCGACCGACACCTCCTCGAATCGCACGTCGTCGTACCAGGTGGTGCGCGGGATGTGCAGATGGCCGTACACGGAACAGATGGCGTTGTAACGGGTATGCCAATCCCGGGTCGCGGTGGTCCCGCACCATAGTGCGAACTCGGGGTAGAACAGCGCGTCGCACGGCTCGCGCACCATCGGAAAATGGTTCACCAGCACGGTCGGCGTCATCCAGTCGAGTTCCTCGAGCCGCTTGCGGGTGTAGGCAACCCGGTCGCGGCACCACGCATCGCGGGTGGCGTAGGGCTCGGCCGAGAGCAGGTACTCGTCGGTGCCGACGATATTGCGCTCCTTGGCCAGCGCCAGCCCCTCGGCCTTGGTGCCGGTGCCCGCCGGCAGGAACGAATAGTCGTAGAGCAGGAACATCGGCACGATCGTGGCCGGACCGCCCTGCTCGTTCCACACCGGGAACGGATGCTCGGGAGTGACGATCCCCATCTGATCGCACATGTCGACGAGATAGTCGTAGCGGGCACGACCGAATATCTGCATGGGGTCGCGCGTGGTGGTCCACAGTTCGTGATTCCCCGGCACCCAGATGACCTTGGCGAACCTCTTACGCAGCAGGTCCAGCGCCCAGCGAATTTCGTCGGTGCGCTCGCCGACGTCGCCCGCGACGATCAGCCAGTCATCGGGACTGGACGGATACAGCGACTCGGTCACCGGCTTGTTGCCGGTGTGCCCGGTGTGCAGGTCACTGATCGCCCACAACACCGGTTCACGGGACGGCTTCGAAACAGGCGAGGACACAGCGGTCCAGCGTACTTGCCGGGCCGCGACGCCCCCGAGATGCCCGAACCCCGGCAACTAGAACCTGTTCTCGTTTAGACTCCCCGCAGGGTTCGTGCGGACCCTCGGGTCGGATGACGATGTATGGGGGTTCGATGGGTGCCAAGCTGCGCCTGCTGTCGGCGTTGAGCGCGCTCGTCGCGGCGGTGATCGTCGTGTGGCAGACCAACCCGGCCGGCACGCCAGCCACGGTGAGCGTCGATGACCTGCCGATGACCAACGTGTCGACCACGATCAAATGGCCGGTCATCGAGACGACCGATCCGCGGCCGTTCGACCCCTGTGAAGACATCCCGATCGATGTGGTGCAGCGCATCGGCCTGGCCTTCACCCCGCCGACACCCGAGGACGGGCTGCGCTGCAAATACGATGCCGGCAACTATCAGATGGCCGTCGAGGCCTTCGTATGGCGCACCTACGAGGCAACGCTGCCCCCCGATGCGGTCGAACTCGACATCGCCGGGCACCGGGCCGCCCAGTTCTGGATCATGAAGCCGACCGACTGGAATGACCGCTGGTGGGTGACCTGCATGATCGCCTTCAAGACCAGCTACGGCGTCCTGCAGCAGTCGGTGTTCTACTCCCCGATCCATTCCCCAGACCGGCCGGATTGTCTGCAGGTCAATCTGCAGCGCGCCAACGAGTTGGCGCCGTACTACAAGTTCTGAGACCACCTCTGGAGACGCACGTAGTGTTCGTCAGGTGAGCTCACGACTGTCCCGTCATGCCCGGCAGGCCTTGAGCCGAGTCCTGGATGTCCCCGCGCCCAGCACCGACTTCGTCGTCCACAGGGGGCTGCGGGTGCCGATGCGCGACGGTGTCGAGCTGCTGGCCGACCATTACCAACCGCTGACCCCGACTCCGGCGGGCACGCTGCTGGTCCGAGCGCCCTACGGCAGACGCTTCCCCTTCACCCTGTCGTTCGGCAGTGTCTACGCCAGCCGCGGATATCACGTCATCTTCCAGAGCGTGCGCGGCACATTCGGTTCCGGCGGCGAGTTCACGCCGATGGTCAACGAGATCGCCGACGGCGCCGACACGGTGGCCTGGCTACGGGACCAGCCCTGGTTCACCGGCACCTTCGCCACCGTCGGGTTGTCCTATCTCGGCTTCACCCAGTGGGCGCTGCTGGTCGACCCGCCCGCCGAGCTCGCCGCGGCGATCATCACCGTCGGGCCGCACGATTTCGCCGAGTCGTCATGGGGCACCGGCGCGTTCTCCCTCAACGACTTCCTCGGCTGGAGCGATATGGTCGCCCACCAGGAGGAACCCGGTTTGGTGCGGACACTTGCGCGGCAGGCGACCGCGGGCCGGCGGGTCGCGACGGCGGCACTGGATCTTCCGCTGAGCACGGGAGGGCGCACGCTGCTCGGCGACGGTGCGCCATGGTATGAGTCCTGGCTGCGGCCACCGCAAGACGATCCCGAGCACTGGCAACGCCTGGCCGCCACCGCCGCCCTGGACCGCACGGACGTACCGGTGCTGTTGTTCAGCGGATGGCAGGACCTTTTCCTGGAGCAGACGCTGGCCCAGTACCGGCGGCTGCGCGACCGCGGCGTCGAGACGGCGCTGACCGTCGGGTCGTGGACACACACCCAGGTGATGACCCGCGGGGGTGCCACTGTCCTGCGCGAGACGCTGGACTGGTTGAGCACGCACCTGGGCGGCGCGCCGACGACACGTCGCCACCCCGTGCGTATCCACATTCATCGGGCCGCCGGGGACGGATGGGTCGAGCTCGATGATTGGCCGCCGGCCACGGCGCACCACACGCTGTATCCGCGAGCCGATGGTGCGCTGGCAGGCACCCCGGCAGGCGGGCACCTGATGTTCACCTATCAGCCGGCTGACCCGACGCCCACCATCGGCGGCCGGCTACTGTCGCCCGACGGTGGTTACCGAGACGACTCCGAGCTGGCCGACCGGGCCGATGTGCTCGCATTCACCGGCGATCCGCTGCCTGCCGACCTCTATGTCGTCGGCGGTCCCGTCGTGGAACTCATCCACCATTGCGACAACCCGCACCACGATGTGTTCGTTCGGATCAGCGAGGTGGACAGCAAGGGCCGGTCCCGCAACGTCAGCGACGGATTCCGAAGGTATACGGGCGATTCCACCTCGGAGCCGATCCGCATCGGCCTGGATGCGGTCGCGCACCGGTTCGCCGCGGGGTCACGGATCCGGCTGCTGGTGGCCGGCGGGTCGCATCCGCGCTACGCCCGCAATCTGGGCACCGGCGAGTCGGCGGTGTCCGGTACGGCGATGCGTCCGGCCACGCATACCGTCACCTTCGGCGAGGGGACCCGGGTGGTCCTGCCCGCCGGCAGCCAGGCGCCGTCAGCCCACTGAGTCGCGCACCCGGGCGCCGATGGCTGTCAGCGTCCGAAGATCGTGAACCGGTGCGGCGTAACGACTTTCCGAGACCGGCAGGGTCACCCAGCTGGCACAGCCGCGATACTGCGGGGTGCGCTCCAGTCGCACGGGTTCGACCAGCGGCCGGGCCTGCACCACCAGCACCGTCAGTCGGTGCCGCGGGCGGAAGTCCAGCCGGTCGGCACGCACGGACTCCGCGGTCCAGATGTGCAGATCGGAGATGTCGCCGATCCGTTCGGGACGGTTGACCTCCACCGCGGCGACCACTTTTGCTCCGGCACGGAGCAGCACCGCATCCTCGGTGCTGTCCGCCGAGCCGGACAGTGTGTCGCGGTGTTCGGGACGCACCCGCCCGGCGTGGCTGTGCGCGACCGTGGGGAACAGCAGGAATTCCGCGGCGCTGACCTCGAAACGCTTCTCATGGATACCGCCCTTGCGCAGCAACACGGTCTGCCGTCCGTCCAGCAGGGCATGCACCGCCGCGCCCCACTCCTTGAGCGCCGGTGTGCTCACAGACCGAGCCGCGCTCGCACCTCGGGGCGGCGCAGCGGCGGCACGGTTTTCGGCGGCTGGCGTCGCGGCGGCAACTGCGCGAGCAGGCGTTCGGTGGTGGCGGTGACCTCGGCGACGGCCGCCTCGAACGCGTCGACATTCGCCGCGGTCGGGCGGGTGACCCCGCTGATCTTGCGGATGTACTGGCGGGCGGCGGCCTCGATCTCCTCAGGCGTCGCCGCCGGCTCCAGCCCGCGCAACTCGGTGATATTTCGGCACATCACTCCACGATAGGCCCGCCCGCACGGCCGCGACAGAGGTCGATACGGTGGGCGAATGACCGACTCGCCCGTCCTGCTGATCGACACCACCAACCGGGTCCGCACCCTGACCTTCAACCGACCGCAGGCGCGCAATGCCCTCTCGGCGCGGTTGCGCGACGAGTTCATCGCCGCCCTGCGCGCCGCCGAGAGCGATGACGCCGTGGACGTGGTCATCCTGACCGGCGCCGACCCGGTGTTCTGTGCCGGCTTGGATCTCAAGGAACTCGGCGACACCACCGAACTACCGGACATCTCCCCGAAATGGCCGCCGATGAGCAAGCCCGTCATCGGCGCCATCAATGGCGCGGCCGTCACCGGCGGGTTGGAGATGGCACTGTACTGCGATGTGCTGATCGCCTCGGAGCGGGCCAAGTTCGCCGACACCCACGCTCGCGTCGGGCTGTTGCCGACATGGGGACTCTCGGTGCGGCTGCCGCAGAAGGTCGGCGTCGGCATGGCCCGACGGATGAGCCTGACCGGTGACTATCTCTCGGCCGAGGAGGCGCTGCGCGCCGGGCTGGTGACCGAGGTGGTGCCACACGACGAGTTGCTGCCCACCGCACGGCGGATCGCGACGACCATCGTCGGCAACAACCAGAAGGCCGTGCGCGCGCTGCTGGAGTCCTACCACCGCATCGATGCCGAACAGACGCAGGCCGGGCTGTGGATCGAGGCCGAAGCGGCGCGAGCGTGGATGGCCACCGCGACCGGGGACGATATCGCCGCCAGTCGCAGTTCGGTGATCGAGCGCGGTCGCACCCAGGTGTAGCCGCGCACCGACGACCCACACAACCTCGCTTTGCTCATATGAGCAAAGATATGCGCATACGTTGACGTAACCTCGCGGCAATTCCTACGGTGATGGACGTCACGCGCTTCGACGCCGAAGCGCACGTAAGGAGTTGCAATGAGGTTCGCAAAGGTCGTCACCGGATTCGCGATCTCGGCCGCTGTGGCGATCGGCGCCACCGCGTGCTCGATGCCCGGCGAGAACGGATCCGCCAACAATGCCGCCACCGCCGACGGCGCGGTCGTCATCGGTTTCAGCCAAGCCACCCAACAAAGCCCGTTCTATGTGGCACTCTCCGATGCCGCCCGGCAGACCGCCGAGAGCGACGGCAACGAGTTCTACTTCGCCGACGCCAATGGTGATGTCACCAAGCAGAACAACGATGTGCAGGACCTCATCACCCGCGGCATCAATGTGCTGGTGATCAACCCGGTCGACCCCAAGGGCATCGCACCGTCACTGGCGGCCGCCGACGCCGCCGGCATCAAGGTCGTGACCGTCGACCGACCGGTGGAGTCCGGTGCGGCTGCCTTCGTCGGCCGCGACAACAAGGCCATGGGCCAGATCGTCGGCGAGGCCGCGGTGGCCGCACTCGGCCCGGCCGGCGGCAAGATCATCGAGATCCAGGGTGATGCCGGCGGCGCGGTGGCGCGCGATCGGCACGACGGCTTCGCCGCCGCCGTGGCCGCGCAACCCAACATCACCGTGGTTCCCGGCCCCTACAGCGACTACATCCGCGCCAATGCCGTCACCGCCATGCAGGATCTGCTGCAGGCCCATCCCGATCTCAAGGCCGTCTACGCGCAGAACGACGATATGGCCCTCGGCGCCCTGCAGGTGCTCGCCGAGAACAACCGTGCCGACGTCAAGGTGTTCGGTGTCGACGGCCTGATGGAGGCCGTCCGGGCCATCGCCGACGGCAACGAATACGTCGCCACCGCGCTCAATGACCCCAATGCCGAGGGCGCGCTGGCCGTGCAGACCGCCGTCAAGGTGGCCCGCGGTGAGACGGTTGACGAGTTCATCGACGCCGGAACGGGTTTGGTCGACAAGTCCAATGCCGCATCGCTGATCGGTGACACCACCTTCGCCAAGGCGCCGCAGCCGCCGGCCTGACACCCCCACGCTTTCGAATCGCGAAACATCAAGAGAGAGAAGTCATGACAACCGAAGCACCGGCGCGCGACCTGACGCCCGAGCAGAACATTCCGCAGACTATGACGGCCGCCGTCATGCACGCCCCCGGCGACATCAGGGTCGAGGAGGTCGCGACGCCCCGGCCCGGGCCCGGCCAGGTGCTGCTGAAGATCGCCGCGTGCGGTGTCTGCGGTTCCGACATCCCGCGGATGTTGCGCAACGGTGGCTACATCATGCCGATCATCTGCGGTCACGAGTTCTCCGGCTGGGTGGTCGAACTCGGCGAGGGTGTGACCGGATTCGAACTGGGTGAACTGGTGTCGGTGCCGCCGCTGATCCCTTGCCGCAATTGCGAGTTCTGCCTCAAGGGCGCGTTCGGGCTGTGCGAGAACTACGACTACTTCGGCAGTCGCTGCGACGGTGCGTACGCCCAATACGCGGTGTCACCGGTGGGCAATCTGCTGAAGCTGCCCGCCGGTATCGACCCGCGCGCCGCGGCCATGCTGGACCCGGCAGCCATCGCTCTGCACGGTCTGTGGAAGACCGGACTGCGGGCCGGGCACCGGGTGCTGGTGATCGGTGCAGGCCCCATCGGTCTGTTCGGTGTCCAGTGGGCGCGATTGCACGGTGCGACCGAGGTGGTCGCCGTCGACCTCAGCGAGGAGAAGGCGGCGATGGCCCGCCAGGCCGGTGCCGATCACGCCGTCCAGGGTGTCGAGGAGGCCCGCGCGCTGGGTGGCCGCGGGTTCGACATCGTCCTGGAATCGGCAGGCGTGCCGGCGACCGCCGACATGGCGGCCAATCTGACCGGTCCGCACGGGCACGCCGTGTTCATCGGTATCCCACACGCACCGGTGCCGCTGGGCAAAGAGACCTTCAACCAGTTCATGCGCCTTGAGGCCACCCTGCACGGGTCATGGAACTCGTTCTCCGCGCCATTCCCCGGCGACGAATGGCGGACATCGGCGAAGATGATGTCGACCGGCCAACTCGAGTGGGAGTTCATGATCACTCACGAGCTGCCACTATCGGCACTTCCGCAGACGATGCATCAACTCGGTGAGCGCTCGATCTTCTCCTCGAAGGTTCTCTTCCTGCCCAACGAGGACTGATCATGGGGATTCTGTTGTCGATCGACCTGGGCACCGAGGGTGCCCGGGTCGGCGCCTTCACTGAGGACGGTCGGGTGCTGGGCACCGCGCACCGACCGTATGGCACCCGGTTTCCGCGACCCGGCTGGGCCGAACAGGACCCCCGCGACTGGTGGGCGGCGCTGACCGCTGCCGGCCGAGAGTTGTTGAGCAGCGACGCATGTCGCGGGGCCGGTGCGGTGGTCGCCATCGCCGCATCCACCACGGCCTCGACCGTCGCGGTGCTCGACGACGCGGGCGAACCGTTACGGCCCGCCATCCTGTGGATGGATTGCCGCAGCGGCGCCGAGTCTGCACGCACCGCCGAGCTCGTCGACGAGCACCCCATCCTGAAATGGTCGGGGGGCTCCGATGCCGCGGAATGGCTGGTGCCCAAGGCGATGTGGCTGCACACCCACGAGCCGGACATCTACCGTTCGGCGGCACGCATCGTCGAGGCCGTCGATTACGTCATCTTCCGGCTCACCGGCGAATGGGTCGGCTCGCAGATGAACGCGGTGTGCAAGTACAACTACGACACCCTGACCGGTCGATTCCCCGACGAGTTGTACAGCGCCCTCGGCGTGCCGGACCTGACTGCCAAGCTTCCCGACCGCATCGTCGCCGTCGGTGGTACCGCCGGACCGCTGCATCCCGCGGCCGCAGCCGATCTCGGGATCACCGGCACCCCCGTGGTCGCCGTCGGCGGAATCGACGCGCACGTCTCACTACTGGCCTGCGGAGCCGAACTGGACGGACTGGTCTCACTGGTATCCGGTACCTCCTCGGCGATCATCGCCGAGATCGACGACCCGACCGACACCCGCGAGATCTGGGGCCCGTACCCGCGCGCGCTGCACCAGGACAAATGGCTTGTCGAGGGTGGTCAGGTCGCCAGCGGCTCGGTGCTCAAATGGGCGGGCGAATCGATCATGGGCGTTGCGCGCCAGGACCTTCCGGCGTTGATCGACGAGGCGGCCGCGGTCGACCCGGCGGGCCACGGGCTGCACGCACTGGACTACTTCATGGGCAACCGCACGCCCTACCGCGAGCCCCGCCTACGCGGGACGGTGGTGGGTCTGTCCCTGGGCACCACCAAGGCCGAGCTCTACCGGGCAATGGTCGAAGCCGTTGCCTGCGGCACCCGCAGCGTCATCGACTCCTTCGAAAGGGCCGGGGTGTCCTGCGAGCGACTGGTGTTCTCCGGCGGTATCGAACGCAACACGCTGTGGCAACAGGTCACCGTCGACGTGCTGGGCCGTCCCGCCGAACTGGTGGTCGGTGAAAACCTCACGCTGCGCGCCTGCGCGGTGATCGCCGCGACCGCCGCCGGCGTCACCGGATCGCTGGACGAGGGCTCGGCGCTGTTCGCGCCCACAGTGCGGGTACTCGAACCCGAGCCTGCACGGATCCCGGTGTATGAGAACACCTTCGCCGAGTACCAGCGACTCACCGAGATCATGGCGCCGTTCATGCGCGACAGTGCCGAGGCACTGACCGCGCGCACTGCCGCCACGACGGACCGGATGGGCTCCTGATGGCGCGCCCGACCGAACCCAAAGCCAGTGGACCCAGCCACACCCAATTGATGCTGCACGTCGCGCAGAGCTACTACGAACAAGGCCGCACCCAGGAAGACATCGGCAGGGAATTGCACCTCACCCGCTGGAAGATCGGTCGTCTGCTCGACGAGGCCCGCGAGGTGGGCATCGTGCAGATCAAGATCGTGCACCCGCAGGCTCGGCGCACCCCGCTCGAGGTGAGCATGCGAAGCGAGTTCGGGCTGCGTGAGTGCATCGTGGTGCCCGGACCGGAGAACCCCGGCTCCGACGACCACATCGCCGCCGCCGCAGCGGGTTACCTGAAGGCCAACGCAGGGTGGATCACCACGCTGGCGGTCTCCTGGGGCAATACCCTGCAGCATGTGGCTGCAGTGCTGCCGGCCGGGTGGACCAGCAATATCGAGGTCATCCAGGCCAACGGCGGGGTCAGTCGGTCGGTGCGGCCCACCACGGCGGCCAACATCGCCACCAGCATCGCACACAGCGGCAACGGCCGGGCCACCCTGCTACCGGTGCCCGCCATCGTCGAGCGCATCGAGACCCGGGATGCGTTGTACGCCGAGGGATTCGTCGTCGACGTGCTCGAAGGTGCCCGGCAGGCCGATGCGCTGCTGTTCTCGCTCGGCGCTTCCGGGCCCACCTCGGTGCTCGTCGAGTCCGGTGCCGTCACCCCCACCGAACTACGGGAACTGGACGCGGCGGGTGCCTGTGGTGACGTGCTGGCCCACTTCCTGACCACCGACGGGCAGATCGCCCATCCCGGTATCGACAGCAGGACGGTCGGGCTGGGACTCGATGATGTCCGCAACGCCAACTGCGCGATCGCCGTCGCTGCCGGACCGGCGAAGGTGCCGATGGTCCGGGCGGCACTGCGCAGTGGGCTGTGTTCGGTGCTGATCACCGATGAACCCACCGCGACAGCAGTTCTGGAGCAGGCCGCCAAGGCTGGAGGCATGGCATGACCTATCTCGATTCGACCTCACCGTCGCCGGCGACAGGCCCCCTGCCACACCGGGCGAATCGACCCACCGCGCTGCGGATGACCGGCATCGTCAAGTCGTTCCCGGGCACCAAGGCATGCAATGGCGCCAACCTGGAGGTCGCCGAGGGCGAGGTGCACTGCCTGCTCGGCGAGAACGGCGCCGGCAAGTCCACGATGATGAAGATCCTGTCCGGTTCCTACACACCGGATTCGGGGACGATCACCCTGGGCGGGCAGCCCGTGTCGTTCGGTTCCCCCATCGACGGGGTGCGCGCCGGCATCAACACCATCTACCAGGAGCTCGACCTGGTGCCGGATATGACGGTGTCGCAAAACCTGTTCCTGGGCCACGAGCCGCGCCGTGGCCCGTTCGTCGATCGCAAGGAGCGTGACCGGCGGGCGGCCGCGGCGATCGCGCGGGTCGGTGGCACGTTCGCACCGACGGCCGTCGTGGGTGAATTGTCGGTATCGGACCAACAACTCACCGCGATCGCCAAGGCGCTCACCACCGAGGCGCGCATCGTCATCATGGACGAGCCCAGCGCCACCCTGACCGATCATGACCTCGCGGCCGTCTTCACGGTGATCCGCGAACTGACCGCCGAGGGCAAATCGGTCATTTACATCTCCCACCGGCTCGACGAGATCAAGGCGATCGGCGACCGCGCCACCGTGATGCGCGACGGCACCACCGTCGGCGTCTTCGATATCGCTTCGGTGTCCAAGGATGAGTTGGTGGAGGCCATGATCGGCCGTGCCGTGCAGGCGCGACCACCGCGGCAGCCACGCTCGGTGGCCGGCGCTCCCCTGCTGCACGTGCGCCGCTCCACCATCGACGGTGTCATCGACATCCGTGACGTCACCGTCAACCGCGGCGAGATCATCGGCTTGGCAGGGCTGGGCGGGGCCGGTCGATCGACCCTGCTGGCCACCATCTTCGGTGACCGCAAGGCCACGCTGGACATGACGTTCAACGATCGCCACATCACCGCGCTGACACCGCGGTCGGCGGTCGGCCGCGGAATCGGGCTGGTGCCCGAGGACCGCAAACGCCAGGGCCTGTTCCTGGAGCAGTCGATCCTGCGCAACGCCGCTATCGCCGCGCTGCAACCGCGGCGGATCAACCCGATGGCCCGGGCCCGCGAAGTGTGTGGTCCGCCGTTGGAGCGTCTCGGTGTGAAGTTCGCCAGCGTCGAGCAGCCCGTCGGGCAGCTGTCCGGCGGTAACCAGCAGAAGGTGGTGCTGGCCAAGTGGATTGCCCGTGGCATCGACCTGCTGCTGCTCGACGAACCGACCCGCGGGTTGGACATCGGCGCCAAGGCCGACCTTTTCGAACAGGTCCAGGCGCTGGCCGAGACCGGCGTCGGTGTCGTGATGGCCTCCAGCGAACTGAGCGAGCTCACCGAGAACTGTCACCGCATCTGGGTCCTGCACGAGGGACGCAACATCGCGCAGTTCGAGCCCGCCACCACCCCTTCAGCGGACATCGCCCGCTGCATCGTCACCGGAAGAACGAAGACTGACAATGACTGACCTGATGGATCGGCCCGCCGACTCGGCTGCGGGCACAACGAAATCGAGCCGCCGCGCCGTCTTCATGCGGTTCAACCTGCTGTTCATCTTCATCGCGTTGTTCGTGGTGGCCTCGGTGTCCGCACCGCAGTTCCTCACCCCGCAGAACATGGCGAACCTGCTACAGCAGTCCAGCCTGACCGGCATCGTCGCGATCGGGATGACAGTGGTGATCCTGACCTCGGGCATCGACCTGTCGGTCGGCAGCGTCGCCGCGCTGTCGGGCATGCTGGTCGCCATCTTCATCGGGATGGGTCTGCCCTGGCCGATCGCGATGGCGCTGGCGATCGCCTCCGGGCTGGTGCTCGGCGGTGTGATGGGTGGCCTGAGCGCCTATCTGGTGCTGCCGGCCTTCATGGTCACCCTGGCCGGTATGCAGAGCATCCGCGGTCTGACGTATCTGACCACCAACGGCACGCCGACCACCGCGGAGATCCCGATGGGTCTGCGCTTCCTCGGCGCAGGGTCGATCGCCGGCATCCCGGTCGTCGGGATCATCTTCGTGGCGACCACGATCATCGTGGGACTCGTGCTGCGCCGCACCACCTTCGGCGAACACATCTACGCCGTGGGCAGCAACGCCCAGGCCGCCCGGCTGTCCGGTCTGCCCGTGCAACGGATCACCACCATGGCCTACGTGATCAGCGGTGGCCTGGCCGCACTGACCGGGGTGCTGCTCACCGCGCGGCTCACCATCGGCCAGCCGACCGCCAACGCCGGCCTGGAACTCGATGCGATCGCCGCGGTCGTGCTCGGCGGCACCAGCCTGTTCGGCGGCAAGGGTGGTGTGCTGGGCACCTTCATCGCCGTACTGTTGCTGTCGGTGCTGCGCAACCTGTTCAACCTGCTGGGACTCAGCTCGTTCTTCCAGATGCTGGTCACCGGCCTCATCCTGATCGCGGCGCTGATCATGAACTATCTGCTGGACCGCCAGTCCAAGAGCGCCGCCTGATTTCTCCCACCACCACAGAAGGAAACATGAGCATCCCCACCGCACCCACCGTCGCCGATATCGCCGCGATGATCGACCACACGCTGCTCAAGCCGGAGGCCACTGCCGCCGACGTCGCCGCGCTGGTGGCCGAGGCCGCCGAACTCGGCACCTACTCGGTCTGCGTATCCCCGTCGATGCTGCCGGTCACCGTGCCAGAGAATCTCAAAGTGGCCGTGGTGTGCGGTTTCCCGAGTGGTAAGCACTCCTCTGCGGTGAAGGCCGCCGAGGCCGCCGAGGCCGTCGGCAAGGGCGCCCACGAGATCGACATGGTGATCGACGTTGGTGCTGCGAAGGCGGGTGACTTCGCCGCTGTCCAGTCCGATATCGCGGCGGTCCGCGCGGCCGCGCCGGTTCCGACGGTACTCAAGGTGATCATCGAGTCGGCCGCGCTGGCCGACGACGAGATCGTCGGGGTGTGCCGGGCCGCGGTCGCCGCCGGAGCCGATTTCGTCAAGACCTCCACCGGATTCCACCCGACCGGTGGGGCCAGCGTGCACGCCGTCGAGTTGATGCACCGCACCGTGTCCGCGGCGGGTCTGCAGGTGAAGGCCTCCGGCGGGGTGCGGACCCTGGAGCAGGCCCGCGAGATGATCGCCGCCGGCGCCACCCGGCTCGGGGTGTCCGGGTCGCGAGCGCTACTGACCTCCGGCGACGGCGGCTCGGGTTACTGAGCCGGGTCGAATCGGCGTGCGGCAACCGATCCCGCGGCCTGCAGCCAGCGCCGCGGATCGGTCATCGCCGCATCCGCCGAGCCGGCCAGTTCCGTGAGCGACAGGGTGGAACCGTCCGCCTCGGTGGTGACCTGACCGGCCACCACCAGCGCCGGCACCCCGGCACGGTCAGCCGCGGTGAGCAGATGGCCGACCAACTTGCCGGTCCAGGAGGTGCCGTCGAATCGGCCTTCCCCGGTGATGAGCAGATCCGCGTGCGGCAGTTGGTCGTCGAGGCCGGTGATGGTCGCGACGCGTTCGGACCCCGAAGCGACCGCCGCACCCCAGGCCAGCAATCCGAAGCCCGCTCCGCCGGCCGCCCCGGTCCCCGGGGCGGCCGGATCGGCGTGTAGCCCGGCCGCTCGCAGCGCCCGGGACCAACGCAGCAGCCCCTCGTCGAGCAGCGCGATATCGGCGGGCACGGCACCCTTCTGCGGGCCGAACACCGTCGCCGCGCCGTGCGGGCCGGTCAGCGGTGCGGCGGTGTCGACCAATATCTCGACCCCGCCGGGCGGCAGCGGCGCCAGCCCGTCCGCCTCGACCCGGTCGACATCGCGTAGTCCGGATGCGCCCGCGCCGATCGGATGACCGTGGCTATCGAAAGCCTTCAGTCCCAGGGCCATCAGTGCGCCGGCGCCACCGTCGGTGCTCGCCGAGCCGCCGAGCCCCACCTGAACGGACCAGGCGCCGGCGCGTAACGCGGCATCGATCACCTGGCCGAGACCGCGGGTATCGGCCCGCCATGGATCCAGCCGCGACATCAGCGCTATACCCGAGGACTCGGCGAGTTCCACCACCGCCCGGGGGTGTGGACCGCTGGTGTCGAGCAGCCACCGAGCAGGCCCCGCGCCACCATCGGGCCCGTCCACCACGGTCTGGTGCCACTGCCAAGAGGCCGACGCGGCGATGGCGCGCAAGGTGCCCTCACCGCCGTCGGCCTGCGGCAAGACGACGATATCATCGTTGTCCCGCACCGCTTTCCAGCCGGCAGCCAGTGACTCGGCAACCTCGGTCGCCGTCGCGGTGCCCTTGAACGAGTCGGGTGCGATCAGAACTTTCACAGCGCGGGCAGCACCAGGTCGCGGTATCGGCTCTTCATCGTCTCCAACACCGTGTGCCCGTCGGTGGCCCAGACCGCCTCGTTGAAGATCTCCACCTCCACATCCCCGGTGTACCCGGCCGCGGCCACCATCGCGGTGATGGCTCCGAAGTCGATGGCACCGTCGCCCATCATGCCCCGCGAGACCAACGGGTCCGGTGTCATCGGGACCAACCAGTCACAGATCTGGTACGAGCTGATCCGGCCCGCAGCCCCGGCGTCGGCAACCCGTTGCGCGAGTTCGGGATCCCACCAGATGTGGAACGTGTCGACGACCACACCGACCGACTCGGCGGGGTGCGGTGCCGCCAGCTCCAGGGCCTGCCCCAGGGTGGAGATCACGGCGCGGTCGGCGCAGAACATCGGATGCAAGGGTTCCAGGGCCAGACGGACATCCCGCTGTGCGGCATAGGGCACCAGTTCGGCGATGCGCTCGGCGAGCCGGGCCCGGGCGCCGGGCAGATCCCGGTCCGGCACGCCACCGGCCACCAGCACCAGTTCGCGCGCACCCAGGGTGGCCGCCTCGTCGATGGCGCGACGGTTGTCGGCCAACGCCGCATCACCATCGTCGAGACCGGTGAGGAAGCCGCCGCGGCACAGGCTGGACACCCGAAGTCCGTTATCGCGGACGATCTTCGCCGCATCATCGACTCCGGCCTCGGCAACCCGGTCCCGCCACAGACCGATAGCAGGCAGTCCCGCCGCGGCGGTCGCCTCGACGGCTTCGCGCAGCGTCCAGGACTTGATGGTCATGGTGTTCAACGACAGCCTGGCATGAGGATCGTTCATCACCGGATTCCGTTCAGCGTCAGGTAGATCCGCATCCGCTCGGCGGCCAGGTACGGATCGCCGAGCAGGCCGGCCCGGTCGGCGAGCACGAACAATTCGCACAGATGCGCTACCGAGCGTCCCGCCGCCAGACCGTTGACCATGGTAAAACCGGGCTGATGCCCGTTGAGCCAGGACAGGAACGCGATCCCGGTTTTGTAGTAGTAGGTCGGCGCGGCGAAGATGTGCCGTCCCAACGCTCGGGTGGATTCCAGGATGTCGTGTGCCTGCACGGTATTGCCGGAATCGAGTTCCTGCAGCGCCGTGGATGCGGCCGGGTAGATGGCGGCGAAGATCCCCAGCAACGCGTCGGAATGACTCGTACCGTCACCGATGATGAGCTCCGGGTAGTTGAAATCGTCACCGGTGTAGAGCCGGACACCGGCGGGCAGCGCACGCCGCAGCGCCACCTCATGGCTGGCGTCGAGCAGCGAGACCTTCACACCGTCGATCTTGTCGGCGTGGGTACCCAGCAGTTCCCGGAAGGTGGCGGTGGCGGCGTCGATATCGGTGTCACCCCAGTATCCCCGCAGCGCCGGGTCGAACATCTCGCCGAGCCAGTGCAAGATCACCGGCCGATCGACCTGGGCCAGCAGCGTGCCGTACACCGACAGATAATCCGCGGGTGACTGCGCCACGCGAGCCAGTGCCCGCGATGCCATCAGGATCACCTCGGCCCCGGCGTTGCGGACGACATCGATCTGTTCACGGTAGGCATCTGTGACGATGGCCAAACCGGCTGCGCCACCGGGAACATCGGCCAGATCGAGCTGATCGGTGCCCGCCCCGCACGCCAGCCGACCGCCCGACGCAGCGGCCTCGCGGCCGGTACGGGCGATCAGTTCTTGGGTGGCGGCCCAGTCCAGACCCATCCCGCGCTGGGCGGTGTCCATGGCCTCGGCGACACCGAGCCCGTAGGACCACAGCTCGTGCCGATAGGCCATGGTGACGTCCCAGTCGAGCTGGGCCGGCGTGCCCGGGGTGCAGTCGGCCGCGCCGGCAGGCACCACATGGGCTGCGGCATAGGCGATCCTGGAGGTGATCGGCGCGTCGGGTTTGCGCCAAGAACCCGGGCCGGAGAGCTCATAGGATCCATGCTCCGGCAGGTCCAGCAGCACTCCCGTTCCTGCGCTGGTAATGGTCACAGCACGATCTCCGGCACGCTCATACGCCGTCCCTCGGCTGAACTCTGCAGACCGAGTTCGGCGAGCTGCACACCGCGGGCCGCCGATAGCAGACCGAAACGGTGTGGGCGGCCTGCCAACACGTCGCGCAGGTACTCCTCCCACTGCAGCTTGAAACCGTTGTCCAGATCGGCATTGGCCGGCACCTCCAGCCACTGGTCGCGGAATTTCTCGGTGACCGGTAGATCGGGATTCCACACCGGTTTCGGGGTGTGCGCGCGCTGCTGGGCGACGCACTGGCGCAGACCGGCCACCGCGGAACCATGGGTGCCGTCGATCTGGAACTCGACCAGCTCGTCGCGGTGCACCCGCACCGCCCAGGACGAATTGATCTGGGCGATCACGCCGCCCTCGATCTCGAAGATGCCGTAGGCGGCGTCATCGGCGGTGGCGACGTACTCCTTGCCCTGTTCGTCCCAGCGGGTCGGGATATGGGTCACGGTGCGCGCGGTGACGGCTTCGACGGTCCCGAGCAGACCCTCCATCACGTAGTTCCAGTGGCAGAACATGTCGACGGTGATTCCGCCGCCGTCCTCGGCGCGGTAGTTCCAGCTCGGTCGCTGCGCGGGCTGGTGGTCACCCTCGAACACCCAGTAACCGAACTCGCCGCGCATCGAGAGAATGCGTCCGAAGAAGCCTTCGTCGATCAGCCTGCGCAGCTTCACCAATCCGGGCAGGTAGAGCTTGTCGTGGACCACACCGGCCACCACTCCGGCATTCTCGGCCATCCGCGCCAATTCGATTGCCTCGGTCAGGGTTTCCGCGGTGGGCTTCTCGGTGTAGACGTGCTTGCCCGCCTTGATGGCGGTCGAGAGCGCCTCCATCCGGCGGGAGGTCACCTGCGCGTCGAAGTAGACATCCACCGTCGGGTCCGCGATCACCGAGGCTACGTCGGTGGTCCAGGATTCGATGCCGTGCTCTGCGGCAAGCTCGGCGAGCTTGTCGGCATTGCGGCCGACCAGGATCGGTTCGATGGCCACCCGGGTGCCATCGTCGAGCACCAGCCCGGATTCGCGCAGCGGCAGGATCGAACGCAGCAGGTGTTGCCGGTAGCCCATCCGCCCGGTGACGCCGTTCATGGCGATGCGCAACGTGCGGCGTCCGGATGATTCAGCTGGAGACATGTGCAGATTCCTTGTCTGAAGAGACGATGAAAGGCGTGCGGACCGACACCGCGGCCGAACTCGTCGAGCGAGCGACGGCGGCGTCTGCACTTCGGAATGCGCTTTCCAAGGTAAGCTGTCGAGACTCTCCGGTCAACTCCGGACTTCGGCGATTCAGAGGAAGAGCGAGCATGGCAGCGGTCACTCTGCAGGATGTGGCGGTGCGCGCGGGCGTCTCACAGGCGACGGCGTCGCGGGTGCTCAACGGATCCAGCCGGGTCCCGGGAGAGGGTGTGGCCGACCGGGTGCGGGCGGCTGCCCGCGAGCTGGGCTACGTGCCGAATGCCCAGGCCCAGGCGTTGGCGCGGGCATCCACCGGACTCCTCGGCCTGATCGTGCACGATATCGCCGATCCCTACTTCTCCTCGATCGCCCGCGGCGTACAGGCCGCCGCCAGGGCTGCCCGCAAGCAGGTACTCCTGGCCGGCACCGACCGCGACTTCGATATCGAACGCGAGGCCGTCAGCACGTTCATCGCCCACCGCGCCGATGCGATCGTGCTCGCCGGTTCGCGCCAGAGCGGTGACCTCGACCGCGAACTGGAGGCCGAGTTCGGCCGCTACCGGGCCAATGGCGGACGGGTCGTGGTGGTCGGCCAACCGTTGGCCTTCGGCGGCGCCGTCGAGCCCGAAAATCATTTCGCCTCAGCCGAATTGGCCGATGCGCTGGTGGCGTCCGGACACCGGCAGTTCGCCGTGATCGGCGGACCTGGCAACATCCGGACCTCGGTCGACCGGCGCAACGGATTCGTCGAGGCGCTCGGCAGGCACGGACTGACCCCACTGGTGGAGGTATCCGGAGATTTCGATCGCGACGGTGGGCATTCGGCCGCCCGCCGCCTGGCGGCCGCACTGGATCTGCAACCGGGTGCGATGACACCGCCGGTCTGCGTGTTCGCGGTCACCGACGTCATGGCCATCGGGGCGATTGCCGCATGGCGAGAGCTGGGCCTGGGCGTCCCGCAAGATGTCTGCATCGCCGGCTTCGACGATATTCCGACCCTGCGCGACCACACCCCCAGCCTGACCACGGTGATCCTTCCTCTGGAGGAAATCGGCGTGCGCGCAGTCGATTTGGCGCTACGTAATCACGACGGCGCCGATGATCTCCGCGAGCGGATTCCCGGTCGCATCGTGCTGCGGGACAGCACGCGGCTGAGTTGATTCTCAGCTCCGCGAGGTGCAGACCACTGCTCGGTTGACAGTGTGCGCCAGGTCACGTTACTGTCGAAACTGCTTCGGAAAGCGCATTCCCAACGGGTTTCACCCCGTTCACTGCGAACTAGAGGACATTCCATGGCGGTAACCGCATCGGCCCGCGTCCAGTCACCGGACACCGGCACGCGGGCACAATCGCGCACCGGGTCCCGACGGGCCCGCCGATCATTCTCACCGGGACGCACGTTGTCGAACACCTGGCGACCGATTGTGCTGGTGCTCGCGCTGCTGGCCGGTTGGTGGGCAGTCACCGAGGCCGAACTGGTCGCGCCCTACATCCTCCCCTCACCGGCCGATACCTGGGCCGCGACCCAGCAGAACGCGGCATACCTGGCGGCCAATACCTGGGTCACCACCTGGGAGACCGTCATCGGTTTCCTCATCGCCACCATCGTCGGCGTCTTCGTCGCGGTCATGATGATCTACTCGACCAGCTTTGAAAAGACCGTTTACCCGCTGATCCTGTTCGCCCAGGTGGTGCCGAAGATCGCCATCGCCCCGCTGTTCATCGTGTGGCTGGGTTTCGGCCCGTCCCCCAAGATCCTGGTCGCCGTGTTGATGGCGTTCTTCCCCATCGTCATCTCCGGACTGGCCGGTCTGCGTTCGGTGGATCCCGAGATCCTGGAACTGACCTCCACCATGGGCGCCAGCCGGTTCAAGACCTTCATGAAGGTCCGGTTCCCCGCATCCCTACCGCAGTTGATGTCCGGGCTGAAGGTTGCCGCCACCCTCGCGGTCACCGGTGCCGTGGTCGGTGAATTCGTCGGCGCCAACGAAGGTCTCGGCTATGTGATCCTGCAGGCCAACGGAAGCCTGGACACCGCGATGCTGTTCGCGGCGTTGATCATCATGTCCATCCTCGGGATCGTGCTGTTCGCCATCATCGAGGTCGCCGAGAAACCGCTCATCCCCTGGCACGCCTCGCGCCGTACGTCCAACTCCGCCTCGACCGCGGCCGTCTGACACCCACCCCGAAACAGGAGACCCCATGTTCTCGTTGAATCGTCGCGCCGTCGGCGCGATCGCCGCCACCACCGCCATGCTCACCCTTTCCGCCTGCGGCGGCGGTGCGGGCCAGAACAATTCGGCCACCGATGGTGGTGAAGGCACGACCCCGGTCACGCTGATGCTCAACTGGTACCCCTACGGTGAGCACGCCCCGCTCTACCACGGTGTGAAAGAGGGCATCTTCGCCAAGCACGGCATCGACCTGACCATCGATCCCGGACAGGGCTCCACCCGCACCGCGCAGGCGGTCGGCGGTAAGCAGGTCGACTTCGGCTGGTCCGATACCGCCGCGGTGTTGAGCAATATCGACCAGGGTGTCGACATCAAGAGCATCGGCGTGTTCCTGCAGACCACCCCCTCGGCGGTCCAGGTGTTCGCCGACTCCGGAATCGAGGAACCGGCCGATCTCGCCGGACGCACCATCGCAGTGTCCGCAGGTGACGCCCCGACCACCACGTTCCCGATGTACCTTGCCGATGTCGGCCTGGAACCCGGTGCGGTACAAGAGCAGAACCTGGATTCCGCGGGCAAGATGGCCGCTCTGATGGCCGGCCGCGTCGACGGGCTCATCGGTTTCGCCCATGACCAGGGCCCCACGATCGCCAACAAGAGCGGCCGCGAGATGCGCTACTTCCGCTACTCCGACGCCGGGTTGAACTTCTACAGCAACGGGTTGATCACCCACAACTCGACCATCGCCGACAATCCAGAACTGGTGCAGTCGATGTTGGATGCGGTGAGCGAATCCTACGAGGCTGCCAAGAACGATCCGGAGGCTGCCGCCAAGGCCATGGTCGGTGTCGACCCGCAGACCCCGCCGGAGAAGGTGCTGCTGCAGCAGTGGCAGGAGACCATTCCGCTGCTGAACACCCCGGCCACCACCGGCAAGGTCCCCGGCACCAATGCCGAACAGGACTGGACCTCCACCATCGCCACCCTGAGCGAGGCCGGTCTGCTGCAGTCGGCCAAGGACCCTGCGGACTACTGGGCGTCGTCGTTCGTCCCCGCCACCGCGGGACAATAGGGAGCGCCCGATCATGACCTCCGCAACAATCACCGCACCGAGGACCACCGTGACCTCAGACGCCATCTCCATCGACAAGCTGACCGTCACGTTCTCCTCCAAACGGTCCACCGTCACCGCCGTCGACGACGTCGACCTGCGCGTCGGCCAAGGAGAGTTCGTCTCCATCGCAGGCCCGTCGGGCTGCGGCAAGTCCACCCTGCTCAAGGTGGTCGCGGGCTTGACCACCGCCACCTCCGGGGATGTTCGCCTGCGTGGCAAGCAGGTCAAGGGACCGCAGCGCGATATCGGGTATGTCTTCCAGCGGGCCGCCCTCCTGGAATGGCGTTCGGTCCGCAAGAACATCCTGCTGCAGGCCGAGATGCGGGGTATGCCCCGCAAGGAGGCGCAGTCCCGCTGCGACTATCTGATCGAGATGACCGGACTCGGCGGATTCGAGAACGCCCTGCCCCACGAGCTGTCCGGCGGTATGCAACAACGTGTTTCATTGTGCCGGGCGCTGCTGCACCAGCCCGAGGTGCTGTTGATGGATGAGCCCTTCGGTGCACTCGACGCGCTGACGCGGGAAAAGATGAATGTCGAGCTGCACCGGATCTGGCGAGAAACCGGCACGACCGTCGTACTGGTGACGCACTCGGTGGCCGAGGCGGTGTACCTGGCCAACAGGGTCGTCGTGATGAGCCCACGGCCGGGCCGCATCATCGAGACCCTCGACGTCGACCTCCCCGCCGAACGGGACTACGCCGAGACGATGGAACGTCCGGAGTTCATCAAGGTGGCCAACCGGGTCCGCGATCTGCTGGGAAGTTCCAGCGCCGCGGACTGATCGAGCACTCGCTGACGCCCGGCGCTCGACGCGTCGGGCGTCAGCGCGTTCTGGGCGTTCACCGACAGCGAACGGAATGCAGCGTAACGAAACCCAGTGAGCGCACGACGTAACGGGTGACACCGGTCCGGCCCGGCGCCGTGTCGGATCGCATCTTCGTACCTGCGCGCCGCGGGGGGCTCGCCCGACAGGACGGCATCAATTTCATGAACACCTTGCATATCGTGACCCGCCGAGCACTGGTCGGCCTGATGGCCGCGCTCCTGCTGCTGGCGGTGGTCCAGCCGACCACCGCCTCGGCATACTCCCGGCCCGGGCTGCCGGTCGAGACACTGATGGTTCCCTCGGCCGCGATGGGCCGCGACATCCCGGTGCGCTTCCAAGGCGGCGGTCCGCGGGCGGTGTATCTGCTCGACGGTCTGCGCGCCCGCGACGACAACAGCGGCTGGGATATCGAGACCGCGGCGTTCGAGACGTTCTTCGAGTCCGGTGTCTCGGTCGTCATGCCGGTCGGTGGCATGTCCAGCTTCTACACCAACTGGCAGGGACCTGCGGTCGGCAACGGCCAGACCTACAACTACCAGTGGGAGACCTTCCTGACCTCCGAGCTGCCGAACTACCTGGCCGCCAACAAGGGCATCTCGCCGAACGGCAATGCCGTTGTCGGACTGTCGATGTCGGGTAGCGCCGCGCTGACGCTGGCCGCCTTCCACCCCGGCCAGTTCAGCTACGCGGCCTCGCTGTCGGGCTACCTGAACCTCTCCCAGGGTCTCTGGCCGCTGCTGGTCACCTTCGCCATGGCCGACGCCGGCGGATTCAACGCGATCAACATGTGGGGCCTGGGCGGCGGACCCGCCTGGCAACGCAACGACCCGACCGTGAACGTCGGCAAGCTGGTCGCCAACGGGACCCGCATCTGGGTGTACTGCGGTACCGGTCGTCCCGGTGAGCTCGGCGGTGGTGGCGATGTCGCCGGCCAGGTGCTGGAAACCATCACCCTGGACAGCAACCGCAACTTCCAGACCCAGTACCAGAACGCCGGCGGGACCAACGGCACGTTCAACTTCCCGCCCAACGGGACCCACGGCTGGGGGTACTGGGGCAGCCAGCTCAATGCCATGAAGGGCGACATCCAGCGCACGCTGGGCGCCTGACGAACGGCTTCGGCTGGGGACTATCCGGTGCCTGCCACCAGCCAGCGTCCCGAGAAGGTGCGCCAGCCCACGAACACCAGGCGCAGCACCATGAAGAGGGACAGACCCGACCAGATGCCGGCCAGTCCCCAGCCGAATGCCAACGACAACCAGATCAGCGGTAGGAAGCCGATCAACGCACTGCACACCGTGGCGTTGCGCATGAATCGGGCGTCACCGGCGCCAAGCAACACCCCGTCCAGCGCGAAAACGATTCCGGCGACGATCAGTTGGCCAACCAGGAACCACCACGGCACACCGATCCGGTCGAGGACCTCCGCATCGGAGGTGAACAGCCGCGGGATCACCTCCGAGCCGGCGGCGAAGATCAGCGCGAGCACCGCGGCGGCCGCGGTGGAGAAGATGGTGACGCGGGCGGCCACCGACTTCGCCTGACTCAGCTGACCACCGCCGAGGGCGGCACCCACCAGTGACTGAGCGGCGATGGCCAGCGAATCCAACACCAGGGCAAGGAAACTCCACAGTTGCAGCACCACCTGGTGGGCGGCCACCGAGGCGGCGCCGAACCGCGCTGCCACCGCAGCCGCGGAGACGAAGCAGGCCTGGAAGGCAAGTGAACGCACCAGCAGGTCACGCCCCATCAGCAATTGGGCACCCAGCACGGCAGGAGTCGGCGCCAGCGGAGCCTTCTCGGCGAGCAGCGCCCGGCAGAACAACAACGCCGCCAGCCATTGCCCGACCAGGTTGGCGATCGCCGAGCCGGCCAGCTCCAGTCGCGGCAAGCCCAGCCAGCCGTAGACCAACAGCGGGCACAGCACTGCCGACACCGCGAAGCCGAAAACGACATAGCGAAGGGGCCGCACGGTGTCCTGGACACCGCGCATCCAGCCGTTGCCCGCCAACGAGATCAGCAGGGCCGGCGCCCCGCAGATCGCGATCCGCAGCCAGGGCAGCGTCTCGGCGGCCAGCTCGCCGCCGTCGGCGAGCACCGAGACCAGCGGATCGGCGAAGACCTGCACCAGGACCACGATCAACAACCCGAGACCCACGGCGAGCCAGGTGGCCTGCACGCCTTCACGCACCGCGGCCGCGCGATCACCGGCGCCGAAGAACCGTGCCGCCCGTGCGGTGGTGCCATAGGACAGGAACGTGCCCTGCGAGGCGACCAGGGAGATCACCAACCCGCCGATCGCCAGACCGGCCAGGCTGAGCGCCCCGAGCCGACCGACGACGGCAAGGTCGAACAACAGGTAGAGAGGTTCGGCGGCAAGCACTCCCAGTGCGGGCAACGCCAGCCCGGCGATCCGCCGGGCGGTGACCGGCTGCTCAGCCAAGAGCGGCCTGCAGAGCTGCCACCACGTCATCGGCCGAACCGATCGCCGAGTATCCGGCCGCCTTGCGGTGCCCACCGCCACCGAATCCACCGGCGACGGCCGAGACGTCGAAGGACTTGGAGCGCATCGATACCGACCACTGCCGTGGCTCGATCTCCTTGAACACCGCGGCGACCTCGGCCTGGGCGGTGGTGCGCACGATATCCACGATGCTCTCGACCTCTTCGGGCCGGGCATCGGTCCATTCCTGGTGGTCGACGACGGCGTAGACCAGCCCCCGTCCATCGGCGGCATCCTCGATGAGCCGGGCCGAACCCAGCACACGCGACAACATGGGCAACCAGGCGAACGGGTGGGTGTCCATCAGGGCACGGCTGATCTCGGCGTTGTCCACCCCGATCTCCAGCAGTCGGGATGCCAACCGGTGCGCGCGTGCGCTGGCCCACCGGAAGGAGCCGGTATCGGTGGTCAACCCTGCGTAGAGGCAGTGCGCCACCGGTTCGTCGATCGGCTTGTCCCAGGCATCCAACAGCTCGGCCACCAGCATGGTGGTCGAATCAGCCTGGGGATCAACGAAGTTCGCGGTCCCGAACATCGTGTTGGAGGCATGGTGGTCGATGACCAGGACCTCGCGCGCACCGAGGGCCAGTTCGCCGAGGCTGCCGAGCCGGTTGACCGATGGGATGTCGACGGTGACCACCAGATCCGGGTCGCCAGGTACCTCGACGGGTGCGACCAGCAGCTGCCCGCCCGGCAGCGTCGCCAGCGATTCGGGGAGTTCGTCCGGCGCAGCGAAACTGACCGCGACATCCTTGCCCGCGGCCGCAGCGACCTGCCCGAGCGCCAAACCGGCGCCGATGGTGTCGGCGTCGGGATGGACGTGGGCGATGATGACGATCGAATGGGCGGCATCGAACAACCGCGCCGCACCCGCGGCATCGACCGGCGCGCCGGGTGGGACCGCGTCGGTAGCGGTCTCAGCGGTCGTATCGGTCGTCGTCACCGGTGTCCTCAGCGTCGAGTTCGTCCCCGCGAGCGTCTCCCCCGCTCACACGGTACGGGTCGGCATCGCCTGCCGGCACCGCACCCTCCCGAACTCGCGCCAAGTCGGCGTCGGCCGCGCGCACCTTCGACAGCAGTTCTTCCATCCGATTGGCCGCGTCCGGGACGGTGTCGCGCACGAAGGCCAGGGTCGGGGTGAACCGCACGCCGGTGCCCGAGCCCACCTTGGAGCGCAGCACACCTTTCGCGCTCTCCAGGGCGGCCGCAGCACCGGCGTAGTCGGGCTCGTCCTCCAGGGTCGGCCCCAACACCGTGTAGTACAGCGTTGCGTCGTGCAGGTCGGCGGTCACCTTCGCGTCGGTGATCGTCACGCCGGCCAGCCGCGGATCCTTGATCTCGTACTCGATGGCCGAGGCCACGATCGTCGAGATCCGCTTGGCCAGCCGGCGTGCGCGTGCTGGATCGGCCATCGCTACGTACGCGCCTTTTCGACCAGCTCGTAGGTCTCGATGACGTCGCCTTCCTTGATATCGGAATACGTCAGCGTCAGACCACACTCGTAACCCTCGCGCACCTCGGTGGCATCATCCTTCTCCCGCTTGAGCGAGGAGATGGTGAGGTTCTCGGCGACCACGACGTTGTCACGCAGCAGGCGGGCCTTGGCGTTACGCCGCATGATGCCCGACTGCACGAGGCAACCGGCGATATTGCCGACCTTCGAGCTGCGGAAGATCGCCCGGATCTCGGCGCGGCCGAGCTCCTTCTCCTCGTAGACAGGCTTGAGCATGCCCTTGAGCGCGGCTTCGATCTCGTCGATCGCCTGGTAGATGATCGAGTAGTAGCGAATCTCGACACCATCGCGGTTGGCCAGCTCGGTGGCCTTGCCCTCGGCACGGACGTTGAAGCCGATGATGATGGCATCCGAGGCCGAGGCCAGGTTGACGTTGGTCTCGGTGACGCCGCCGACACCTCGGTCGATGACGCGCAACTGCACCTCGTCGTCGATCTCGATGTTCATCAAGGCCTCTTCCAGCGCCTCGACGGTACCGGCGTTGTCGCCCTTGAGGATCAGGTTCAGCTGGCTGGTTTCCTTCAGCGCCGAATCCAGGTCTTCCAGGCTGATCCGCTTGCGGCTGCGCGCGGCCAGGGCGTTGCGCTTGCGCGCGCTGCGCCGGTCGGCGATCTGGCGGGCGATGCGGTCCTCGTCGACAACCAGCAGGTTGTCGCCGGCACCGGGCACCGAGGTGAACCCGACCACCTGCACCGGACGCGACGGCAGCGCCTCCTCGACATCTTCACCGTGCTCGTCGACCATGCGACGGACGCGACCGTAGGCATCGCCGGCGACGATCGAGTCGCCGACACGCAGCGTGCCGCGCTGGATCAGCACCGTCGCCACCGGGCCGCGACCGCGGTCCAGGTGCGCCTCGATGGCCACACCCTGGGCCTCCATATCGGGGTTGGCCCGCAGATCCAACGATGCATCGGCGGTCAACAGCACCGCTTCCAGAAGTGCATCGATATTGGTGCCCTGCTTTGCGGAGATATCGACGAACATGGTGTCGCCGCCGTACTCCTCGGCCACCAGGTTGTACTCGGTGAGCTGCGCCCGGATCTTGCTCGGGTCGGCGCCCTCCTTGTCGATCTTGTTGACCGCCACCACGATCGGCACATCGGCAGCCTGCGCGTGGTTGATGGCCTCCACCGTCTGCGGCATCACACCGTCGTCGGCAGCGACAACCAGGATCGCGATATCGGTGGCCTTGGCACCACGGGCACGCATGGCGGTGAACGCCTCGTGACCGGGGGTGTCGATGAAGGTGACCAGCCGCTCGTTGCCGTCCAGTTCGGTGAGGACCTGGTAGGCACCGATGTGCTGGGTGATCCCACCGGCCTCGCCCTCGCGGACGGTGGCGTTACGGATGGTGTCGAGCAGGCGGGTCTTGCCGTGGTCGACGTGACCCATGACGGTGACCACCGGCGGGCGGAACTCGAGGTCCTCTTCGCCACCCTCGTCCTCGCCGTAGGTGAGGTCGAACGACGACAGCAGCTCACGGTCCTCGTCCTCCGGCGAGACGACCTGGACGACGTAGTTCATCTCGCTGCCCAGCAGCTCGAGCGTGGAATCGTCCACCGACTGCGTGGCAGTGACCATCTCACCGAGGTTGAACAGCGCCTGCACCAGCGAAGCCGGGTTGGCGTTGATCTTGTCGGCGAAATCGCTCAGCGAGGCGCCACGGGCCAACCGGATGGTCTCGCCGTTGCCGTGCGGCAACCGCACGCCACCGACGACCGGGGCCTGCATGTTCTCGTATTCGGCCCTTTTCGCGCGCTTGCTCTTGCGTCCGCGGCGCGGGGCGCCGCCGGGACGACCGAAGGCACCTGCGGCACCGCCGCGCTGACCGGGACGACCACCGCCGCCACCGCCACCGGGACGACCACGGAATCCACCGGCCGCACCACCACCGGCGCCTGCTCCGGCACCACCACCGGCGCCGCCGCGGTAGTTACCGCCGCCACCACCGCCGGGACGACCACCCGGGGCCGGACGACCGCCGGGTCCGGGACGCGGACCGCCGGGACGACCGGTCGCGCCGGGACGCGCGCCGGGCGGACGAGGCGGCATGTTGCCGGGCGAGGCAGCGCCGGGACGCGGCGCGCCCGGGCGCGGTCCGCCGGGGCCGGGACCCGGACGGGGGCCGCCGGGACCTGCGGCGGGACGCGGAGCCGGGCGCTCGACGGGTGCCTGCGAAGAGAACGGGTTGTTGCCGACACGCGGTGCACGCGGTGCGGGCTTGGGACCGGGAGTCGGACCTGGGCGGGGTCCGGGGGTCTGCGGGGCACCGGGAGTACCCGAAGCTGCAGGAGCCGACGGCGCAGGCCCGGGTGTCGGCGCGGGACCGGGGGTGGGAGCCGCGGGACGGGGGGTCTGCGTCGGGGCCGGCGTCGGAGCCTGGGCCGCGGGCGCTGCAGGAGCCGGCGCGGCAGGTGCCTGCGGCGCGGGCTTGGGTCCGGGCTTGGGGCCGCCGGACGGTGCCGCGGGCTTACCGGGAGCTTTCGGAGCGGGCGCGTCGGCGGCCGGCTTACCGCCGCCGAACGATTCCCGCAGACGACGGGCCACGGGGGCTTCGACCGTCGATGATGCGGATTTGACGAACTCGCCCTGATCGCTCAGACGGGCGAGAACTTCCTTACTTGTGACACCGAGTTCCTTTGCCAACTCGTGCACGCGGGCCTTACCTG
Source organism: Mycolicibacterium neoaurum (assembly GCF_036946495.1). Classification (NCBI taxonomy): domain Bacteria; kingdom Bacillati; phylum Actinomycetota; class Actinomycetes; order Mycobacteriales; family Mycobacteriaceae; genus Mycobacterium; species Mycolicibacterium neoaurum. The sequence continues at coordinate 3,915,274 of NZ_JAQIIX010000002.1, read as the reverse complement.
CCACTACTTCTCCTCGTTTGGAGGCGACAGCGGTGGTTGGGCCGCGCCTCGGGTTTAGCTATGACGCATGGTCATCGGGACTTCACGGTGTGCTCATGTTCTTCGCTACCTGTTCTCTAACCGGTGGAAAAGCTCTTCCACCACGGTGGTGTCCGGCGAACCGGAGATACGCAACGCTCGACCGATTGCTCGCCGGCGAAGCGCCAGATCCAGACACTGCGGATGGGGATGCAACCACGCACCCCGCCCCGGCAGATTACCCGCTGTATCCACAGTCACGGCGTTGACGCCGGGCCTGTCGGAAACGGTGGACAGTCTGACCAGATCGACGGCCAACGCTCGCTTCCGACAACCCACACACGTACGCACCGGTCCCGCGGGATCTCGATGCGCACGAGGACGGCCTGCCGGAGTCTCGCGCTGGATCACGGCTCAGTCTACCGTTCCGAGGCGTCCAGACTTCAATCGCGTGCCACTACGCCCCGCGCCGGCTTCTCTACGTGGCGTGTTCGGCGCCGTCGGCATCGGTCGTGTCGGCCGAATCGCTGCGGATGTCGATGCGCCATCCGGTCAGGCGCGCGGCGAGCCGGGCGTTCTGCCCCTCCTTGCCGATGGCCAACGACAGCTGGAAATCGGGTACCACGACACGAGCGGCACGCGCGTTCTCGTCGATGACGGTGACCGATACCACCTTGGCCGGCGAGAGCGCATTGGCGACGAACCGAGCCGGATCCTCGTCGAAGTCGATGATGTCGATCTTCTCCCCCGACAGCTCACTCATCACATTGCGCACGCGCTGACCCATCGGGCCGATGCAGGCACCCTTTGCGTTGAGACCGGAGACCCGGGACGTGACCGCGATCTTGGACCGGTGCCCGGCCTCCCTGGCCACCGCCACGATGTCCACCGAACCGTCGGCGATCTCGGGGACCTCGAGGGCGAAGAGCTTGCGCACCAGATTCGGGTGGGTGCGTGAGAGCTCGATCTTGGGCTCGCGGGCGCCGCGCGTCACGCCGATGACGTAGCAGCGCAACCGGTCGCCGTGTTCGTAGCCCTCACCGGGCACCTGCTCGGCGGGACGGATCATCCCGTCGGAGCCCTTGGCCTCGGTCCCCACCCGCACCACGACATTGCCGCGGGTGTTCTCGCGGGCATCGCGCTGAACCACCCCGGCGACGATATCGCCCTCGCGGGCGGCGAACTCGCCGTACATCTTCTCGTTCTCGGCGTCGCGCAGCCGCTGCAGGATCACCTGGCGAGCCGTGGTGGCCGCGATGCGACCGAAACCTTCTGGGGTGTCATCCCATTCGCTGATCAGGTTGCCGTCGGCGTCGGTCTCCCGCGCCATCACCTTGACCACACCGGTCTTGCGGTCGACGTCGATGCGCGCATCGGCCTCGTGTCCCTCGGTGTGCCGATAGGCGGTCAGCAACGCCGATTTGATGGTCTCCACCACGACATCGACCGAGATACCCTTGTCCGCCTCGATGGCATGTAATGCCGCCATGTCGATGTTCACGACCCGGCCCCCTCTTCTGACTGTTCGACCAACTCCAACTCACGTCGACTTGGCTTCGAAAACTCTACTTGCACAATTGCTTTGACGATCTCGCCGACGGCCACCGGCCGCAGGACGAGATCCTTGCCCTCCGCGACCACCAAGGCGACCACCCCGTCGCCGGTGGCGCCGATGCGTCCGGTGAACTCCGACCCGTCCGCGAGGGTCACACCGACCTTGCGCCCCTTGGCCCGGCGGAAGTGTTTCTCCTCGGTCAACGGGCGATCCACGCCCCGGGAGGTGACCTCGAGCACGTATGGGTCGAAACCGCGGTCGGCCTCGTCCAGCGCCGTCGAAGCGAGCCGGGACAATTCGGCCACCGCATCCAGGTCCAGCGGCGCATCGCCGTCGGCGACCACGGTGATGCTCGGCGGTCGCGATGCCGTGATCGTGACATCCTCGATTTCGTAACCCACGCGCGCGAACTCGCCGGTGAGGAGCTCGATCACCTGCTCACGCGACGGAAGGCGCGCAGACCGCAGCGGGTCATCCGATGCCACGGCGAGCTCCTCATCTTGAGTTGTGCGGACAACCTCCGACCGGCACGGCCGGAGAATCAACTACCAAACGATACGCCAGCCGCGACGCGACAATCACCAAACGAGCGGCCCGACCCCACATGGCAGGATGTGGGCGTGCCGAGCGCCCTGCCCATCCTGAGTCGGCGGCGGCTGCTGCTCGGCGCCCTGCCGGCCGGCGTCGCTCTCGGAATGCTCGGCTCGGCCACCGCCTGCACACCTGCGCCGCCGCCCGCCGATCTCGACGACCTGCAGACCGGATTCGACCGGGCCCGCTCCGACAGCGAACTGGCCGGTGATGCGGCAACAGCGATGACCGGACCAGCGCGTCAGTCGCTGGTCGCCGCGCTGACCTCGATCGCCGCCGAACGTTCGGCCCACGCCGACGCACTGGCTGCCGAGATCACCAGGCTGACCGGGGGTGCTGGCCCGGCGTCCGCGACCAGCACCGATCCGACCACGGCGACGACGGCGCCCGGCCCGGATACCGCCCCTACCGTCGCCAAGGTCGTCGAGCAACTCCGCGGATCCGCGGAGCAAGCCGCCCGCGCGGCCGAGAAGCTGTCCGGCTATCGCGCCGGACTGTTCGGTTCCATCTCGGCGGCCTGCACCGCGGCGTATCTGGTGGCGCTCGGCGGAGACGAGAAACCATGACAGCTCCGAACACGGCTCCCGAGCCGACCCCGGACCCGGACCGCCCGGAGGATCCCGCCGCCGCGGCATGGTTCGACGCGGTCGCCACCGAGCACGGGGCGATCTATGGCTACGGCATCGTGTCCGCGCACTCCACGCCGGAGGACAATTGGCTGGTCGCCGAGGCGATGGCCCAGCACCGGCAACGGCGCGAGGAGGCGTTGGAGATACTGGCCGGTCGCCGGGTCACCGCACCCCTTCCCGCACCGGGCTATCAGCTACCGACCGAGGTCGCCGATCCCGGCGACGCCGCCGAGCTGGCCGTGCGCATGGAGGCCGACACGGCCACCGCCTGGCGGGCGGTGCTGGAACAGGCCGCGGATCCCCAGGACCGCACCTTTGCGCTGACCGCCATGACGCAGGCCGCGGTGCTGGCCGCGCGGTGGCGCAGCATCCTGGGGGTGCCGCCGGTGACGGTGGCGTTCCCCGGCGGTTCCGAACAGGGCGGTTAGCCGTTCAGGCTGGCTGCGACCTCGGCCGCCGCACCCGCGACGGCCAGCTCACGGGCCTCGCCGGTGAACCGGTTGCGCAGTTCGATCACACCGTCGGCCCAACCGCGACCGACCACCACGATCCAGGGCATGCCGAGGAGTTCAGCATCCTTGAACTTGACCCCGGGTGACGAGGTGCGGTCGTCGAGGAGCACCTCAAATCCCAGCCTGGACAGTTCGCCGGCCAGTTCTTCGGCGCCGGCGCGCGCACCGGCATCCTTGTTGGCGATCACGACGTGCACATCGAAAGGCGCAACCGAGGCCGGCCAACGAAGCCCGATCTCATCGTGCTGCTGCTCGGCGATCACGGCGACCAGTCGGGACACGCCGATACCGTAGGACCCCATGGTCAGGCGCACCGGTTTGCCGTTCTCGCCGAGCACATCGGCGCTGAAGGCGTCGGCGTACTTGCGACCGAGCTGGAAGATGTGGCCGATCTCGATACCCCGGGCCGACGTCAGCACACCGGCGCCGTCGGGGGACGGATCACCGTCGCGCACATCGGCGGCCTCGATGGTGCCGTCGGGGGTGAAATCACGGCCCGCGACCAGCCCCACCACGTGCTTGTTGGGCTCGTCGGCTCCGGTGATCCAGGACGAACCGGATACCACCCGCGGATCGACCAGATATCGGACACCGTTGTCCTGCAGCGCCTTCGGACCCACGTATCCCTTGACCAGGAACGGATTGGCGGCGAAATCGGCATCGTCGAGCAGGGCGAACTCGGCGGGCTCCAGCGCCGCGCCGAGGCGTTTCTCGTCCACCTCGCGGTCCCCGGGCACGCCGATGCCCAGCAATTCCCATTCGCCGCCGGGCTGGCGGGTCTTGAGCAGGACGTTCTTGAGGGTGTCGGCCGCGGTGACCGCCCGATCGCCGAACTGGGGCAGTCCGGCCGAGTTCGCCCAGTCGACCAGGGTCGCGATGGTCGGGGCGTCGGGGGTGTCGTGCACCTGCGCGGGTGGCTGCCCCTCGATGGGCAGCGTATCCGGCGCCCGGGTGATGACGGCCTCCACGTTGGCGGCATAGCCCGATTCGACACAGCGGACGAAGGTGTCCTCACCGACCTCGCTCTCGGCCAGGAACTCCTCTGACGCGCTGCCGCCCATCGCTCCGGACACCGCCGAGACGATCACGTAGTCGATCCCGAGCCGGTTGAAGATGCGCTGGTAGGCCTCGCGATGGTGGTGGTACGCGGTCTTGAGGCCGTCGTCGTCGAGATCGAAGGAGTAGGAGTCCTTCATGACGAATTCGCGGCCGCGCAGGATCCCTGCGCGTGGGCGGGCCTCGTCTCGATACTTGGTCTGGATCTGGTACAGCAGGACCGGAAGATCCTTGTACGAGGAGTACTCCCCCTTGACCATCAGGGTGAACAGTTCCTCGTGCGTCGGGCCGAGCAGATAGTCGTTGTCGCGGCGGTCCCGGAGGCGGAACAACGTGTCGCCGTACTCGGTCCAGCGGTTGGTCGTCTCATACGGTGCGCGCGGCAGCAGTGCGGGCAGCAGGATCTCCTGGCCGCCGATGGCGTTCATCTCGCTGCGCACGACGTTCTCGATCTTGCGCAGCACCCGCAGGCCCAGCGGCAACCAGCTGTAGATGCCCGGTCCGACGGCCCGCACATAGCCCGCGCGGATCAGCAGCTTGTGGCTGGGGACTTCGGCGTCGGCAGGGTCGTCACGCAGAGTGCGCAGGAACAGCTCGGACATACGGGTGATCACGAGCGGTCAGCCTAGCCGTGCCGCACCGTAGCCCGACAATCCGTTTCAGTCGCGGCCCTGCCAGGTGCAGATGCAGGCCTCGTTGCCCTCGGCGTCGGCGAGCACCCAGAACGCCGGTGCAGCGGCATCCGAGACGAGCCGCCCGCCTGCGGCCAGCGCCGCCTCGATGCGAGCGCCGGCATGCTCGGGCGGGACATCGACATCCAGATGAATCCGGTTACGTTGCGGGCGTGGCGAATCCATCTGCTGGAACCAGATCGTCGGTCCGCGGCCCAACGGGTCGACCAGTGCCCCCGGCGGGAGGTACGTCGCATCCGGGAGGTCGGCATAGCCGGTGATCGCCCGCCAGAACGGGCGCACCGACGCGATATCGAGCGCGTCGATGGCGAGTTCCAGGATCTGCGGCGGTATCGCCGCGTCGCCCGCAACCGTGTCCCATCCCGCTTCCGACAGGGCGCCGGTGATCCGGCCGGCCGACCTCACATCCGGTTCGGTGATCGTCCCAGTCGCCCGGTCCTGCAGTCGCAGCACCACCCGGTCCTCGCTCAGATCGACGCTCAGATGTCCGGCAGCGTCCGTGTTCAGGGCGTTCACGGCATGCTCGGCGACGCGCACGGCGGTCGCCAGTGAGTCGACGGGTACGTGGGTAATCAGGGTCGACAGGGCCAAGCGCCAGCCGAGCGGGTCGACCGTGGTGCAGATGTCCTGACGACGCACGACTGCCTCTGCTCGACTGAATGTAGAGGTTATCCACAGATTTCATCCACAGGTGTGGAGAAATTACACGCTTGTGTTTTGGGCGCACGACAACCGGCGCGACCGGCTCCCATCAGCGGTTTACCCACCGCGTGATGCAACCAAACATCGAGACGGAAAAATTTCTCTGCAGATTCCGGCGGTGGCCTGTGCGACGCTCGCGTCGTCAGTGCTCCAACTCACCGGCGTCGATGGCGTCCTTGACCTCCTGGGCGTGCGCCACCTCCTCCGCTGTGTAGCGGATGAACAACGCGGCGGCACCGACCACCACGGCGACCGCGGCTACCCACAGCAGACCATAGGTGTAACCCTGGTCCAGCGCATGGTGCTGCGCCTCGTTCATGTTCTTGACCGGGCCCGTGGTACCGCCGAGGTACAGCGTGCGCGAGGTGATGACGGCCTGGATGACCGCCAGCACCACGGGACCACCGAGGTTCTGCAGCATCAGGGCGATGGCCGACACGGGTCCGATCTCGTCGAGGCCCACACCGGCGATGGCCGAGACCGTCAGCGGCACGACGATCATGCCGATACCGAACCCACCAATGGTGATCGGCAGCACGAGGTTGGGGAAGTACGGGATGTCGCCGTTGAGTGTCGAACCGTAGATCATCGCGGCAAGCACCAGCACGCCGCCGGAGATCACGAGCCAACGCGGAGCAAACCGGGATACCAATTGAGAGGACACGCCCAGACCGATGCCGAGTGCGATCACGAAGGGGATGAACCCGATGCCGGCGCGCAGCGCGCTGTAGCCCATGATGTCCTGGACGTAGAGCCCGATGAGCACGGTCAGGGTGAACATCACGCCACCGGCCAGGAAGACCGCCGCAAAGGTGGCGACGCGATTGCGGTCACGGAACAGTGAGAACGGCACGACCGGGTTCTCCGCGGTGCGTTCGGCGTACAGGAACGCCAGCCCGAAGATGCCGGCGCCGGCCAGCGATGCCAGCGTCAGGGGCGAGGCCCAGCCCTTCTCGGGGCCCATCGAGAACCCGAAGACGGCTGCGGTACAGGTCAGCGTCGCCAGGATGGCGCCCGCCGCGTCGAGCTTCATCGGCGCGCGGTCGGTCTCCCGCAGATGCGTGCGGGCCAGGTACAACATCACCAGGCCGATCGGCACGTTGACCAGGAAGGCCCACCGCCAGGACACCTCGGTCAGCGCCCCGCCGACCACGAGGCCCATCACCGAGCCGATACCCGTCATGGCGGCGAACACGGCGGTCGCGCTGTTGCGGGCGGGTCCCTTGGGGAATGTCGTGGCGATCAGCGCCAAACCGGTGGGCGAGGCGATCGCCGCACCCACACCCTGCAGCAACCTGGCGATGACCAGCGTGGCCTCATCCCAGGCCACACCGCAGAGCACCGAGGCGATGGTGAAGAGTGCGACACCCACGATGAAGGTGCGCTTACGTCCGATGGTGTCGCCGAGGCGACCACCCAGCAACATCAGCCCACCGAAGGTGAGCACATACGCGGTGATGACCCAGCTGCGACCGGCATCGGAAAGACCGAGCTCGTCCTGGATCTTAGGAAGCGCGACGATGGCGACAGTGCTGTCCATCGTGGCCAGCAGCTGCATACCGCCGATGGCGATGACGGCGGCGATGAAGTTCCAGGACGGCAGGAACGCCGGTGACTTGCCGTTTTGCTGCATATCCCCTCGGCCTACGTGCACTGGCAGGGCCCGGTTGCTGCCGCCTGCACCGTCTCGGCTGGATTTCCGGCCAGCGTCGTTGAGAGCAGTCATACCGGGTTACCTTACAGTAATCTTAAGAATCCTTTAACTGCCGAACGCCGCCACAGCCCCGATGACGATGATCGCAGGCGGTCGAATCCCCTCCGAACGTACCTTTTCGGCAACGTCGGTCAGGGTGGCCCGCACTGTGCGCTGCGCCGCCGTCGTCCCGTGCTGGACCACCATCACCGGCGTATCCGCAGGTCGGCCGCCCGACAGCAGCGCCTGAGCGAACAGTTCGATCCGCTCGACGGCCATCAGCAGCACGATGGTTCCTGACATCGCGGCCAGCGCATCCCAATTCACTAACGATTCGGGGTGCCCCGGCGCAACATGGCCGCTGACCACGACGAACTCGTGGGTGATGTGCCGATGCGTCACCGGCACACCGGCCAGGGCCGGCACACCGATGGCGCTGGTCACACCGGGTACCACGGTCACCGGCACACCTGCTTCGGCGCACGCGATCACCTCCTCGTACCCTCGCGCGAACACGAACGGGTCGCCGCCCTTGAGCCGCACGACGAACTTGCCCGCCTTCGCACGGTCGATCAGCACATCGTTGATGGCCTCCTGGGCCATCGCGCGTCCGTACGGGATCTTGGCGGCGTCGATCACCTCGACATGGGGCGGCAGTTCGGCCAGCAGCTCGGGCGGCGCGAGCCGGTCGGCGACGACGACGTCGGCGTTGGCCAGCAGTCGCCGGCCGCGCACCGTGATCAACTCCGGGTCCCCCGGTCCGCCGCCGACGAGGGCGACCCCCTCGTGCACGGTCACACCCTCGGCACCGGTGTTGCGCTCCCGGTCACTGATGAGTCCCTGCTGCAGCGCCTCGTGGATGGCCGAGCGGATGGCCGCCGACCGGCGGTGCTCGCCGCTGGCCAGCACCCCCACCGACAACCCCTCGTATTCGAAGGAGGCGGGCGTGACCGCCGTGCCCTCCCTGGCGATATCGGCGCGCACGCAGAAGATCCGTCGCCGATCCGCACCGGCGACGATCGCGGCGTTCACTTCAGGATCATCGGTGGCGGCGAGGGCGTACCAAGCACCGTCGAGGTCTTCGTCACGGAACGCCCGAAGGGTCACGGTGACGGTTGCCGACGAGTCACCGAAGGCTTCCACCGCCGGGGTGGCCGCCAGGGTGATGACATGGACATCCGCGCCGGCGGCAACCAGAAGCGGGAGCCGGCGCTGCGCCACGGTGCCGCCGCCGACCACGACGACTTTGCGGCCCTCCAGACGCAGACCGACAAGGTAGGCGTTGTCTGTCACTGGGCTCCTCGGGTGCGCTTCACCCGCCGAGCTTAAAGGTTGCCGCCGCGGTGACGAAGCGCGAGCACGCCTTCGGATGTCCGGCCGGATGGGTGTGCAGATAGCCCGCGTGTACCCCGGCGTGCACCGCACCGTCCCGGCCACCGGTCCCGGCGAATCCCCACGCCGGTTCGTATTCTGTGGCGAAAGTCACTGCGGTCCGGTGGAACTCGTGCCCACTGACCCTCTCCCCCGCGATGTGCATGGACGAATCGGCCACTGCGACGGCATCACGGTAGCCCAATGTGAGCCGCTCGGTGAACGATGCCGAACCGGCGAGGACCCCACACATCGGCGCGCCGTCCAGATCGTCCATCAGATAGGTCAGCCCGGCGCACTCGGCGTGCACCGGGCCACCAGCGGCCGCCAGCGCCCGAATCTCGGCCCGCACGGTCGTATTGGCCGACAACTCGGTGGTGAACTGTTCGGGAAACCCACCGGGGATCACCACGCCCGCGGTGCCCGCGGGCAACAGCTCGGTGAGCGGATCGAATTCGACGACATCCGCCCCGGCGGCGGTCAGCAGTTCGCGGTGCTCGGCGTAGCCGAAGCTGAAGGCGCGCCCGGCGGCCAGGGCGATGGTGACCGGCTCCTGGAGACGGTGTTCAGGCTCCGGGCTCCAGGCGGGGGTGTGTGTATGGGCCGTAGCCGCCCCGGCCACCGCGCCCACGTCGACGTGCTGGGCGACCAGATCGGTCATCGCCGCGACCGCACGCTGAGCCAGCGCCCCGAACTCCACTGCCGTCACCAGCCCCAGGTGCCGCGAGGGCACCTCCAGTTCGGCCGACCGCGGGATCGCCCCGAACACGGGCACCCCGGCCTGTTCACACCCCTGGCGCAGGACCTGTTCGTGGCGCGCCGAACCGACCCGGTTCAGAATCACCCCGGCCACTCGGATCGAGCTGTCGAATGTCGAGAAACCGTGCAGCAGTGCGCCGATGCTGTGCGCCTGCCCGCGGGCATCGACCACCAGCACCACCGGCGCGCCGAGCAGGGCGGCAACGTGCGCGGTGGAGCCCTGCGCCGGACCGGTGTGGTGTGCACTTATGCGCCCGTCGAACAGGCCCATCACACCCTCGACGACGGCGATGTCGGCCGCCGCGGCACCGTGCCGGTAGAGCGGTCCGATCAGGTGCTCACCCACCAGGACCGGATCCAGGTTGCGTCCCGGCACACCGGCGGCCAGCGCGTGGTAGCCGGGGTCGATGAAATCCGGGCCGACCTTGAACGGCGCCACGCGTCGACCGGCTCGCCGCAGCGCGCCCATCAGACCCGTTGCGATCGTGGTCTTTCCGCTGCCCGATGACGGCGCGGCGATGACGACCGCTGGAGCTACCACTCGATGCCCCGCTGCCCCTTGCGGCCCGCGTCCATCGGATGCTTCACCTTGGTCATCTCGGTCACCAGGTCGGCGGCGTCGATGAGCGCCTGCGGCGCATCGCGACCGGTGATCACCACATGCTGGCGACCCGGCCGGTCGGCCAGGGTCGCGACGACCTCGTCGACATCGATCCAGCCCCATTTGAGTGGATAGGTGAACTCGTCGAGGACGTAGAAGTCGTGCTGTGCGGCGGCGATTCGGCGGCTGATCTCAGCCCAGCCGTCCCGCGCGGTCTCGGCGTGATCCACCTCGGATCCGTGCTTGCGCGTCCATGACCAGCCCGAGCCCATCTTGTGCCACTGCACGGGACCACCGGCGCCGTGCTCGTCGTGCAGCCTGCCGAGCTCCCGAAAGACGCTCTCCTCGCCCACCTTCCACTTCGCGCTCTTGACGAACTGGAACACCCCGATGTCGAAACCCTGATTCCAGGCCCGCAAGGCCATCCCGAACGCCGCGGTCGACTTTCCCTTGCCCGGCCCGGTGTGTACCGCCAGCAGCGGCGCATTGCGCCGGGCTTTGGTGGTCAGCCCGTCATCGGGCACTGTCAGCGGTTGTCCCTGTGGCATCGGGTCTCCTCGGTTGTCCTCATGCCGCCGTCTTGACCAGCGAGGTGAGTTCACCGGCCTGCAGATGCGCGAGCCGGACCGCCGGGGCCTGCAGCTGACGCGCCAATTCCTCGGCCAAACCCAGTCGCACGAACGAGGTCTCACAGTCCACCACGACGGCCGCGGCGCCCTCGGCCAACAGCATCCGCGCCGCCGTCCTGGTCCGACCCAGCGGGTCCGGTCCCCCGGTCGCACGTCCGTCGGTGAGCACCACCACCAGCGGCCGACGCGCACGGTCGCGCGCCTTCTCGCGCACCACCACATCACGCGCCGCCAGCAGGCCTTGCGCCAGTGGGGTTTTGCCGCCGGTGTCGAACCGGGCCAACCGCCGGCCGGCGATGTACACCGAGGAGGTGGGCGGCAGCAGCAGGTCGGCCTGCCCGCCGCGGAAGGTGATCACCGCGACCTTGTCGCGCCGCTGGTAGGCGTCACGCAACAACGACAGCGCCGCCCCGCCGACCGCCGACATCCGGTCGCGCGCCGCCATCGAACCCGAGGCGTCCACGACGAAGATCACCAGATTGCCCTCGCGGCCCTCACGTACCGCGCGCCGCACATCCTCGGGTTGCACCTGCGGCCGCCCGGGTCGGCGCTGATTGTTGACCGCCGCGAGAAGGGTGGCGAAGACATGAGTTCCGTGGCCCTCGCCCACCACCTCGGTGGACCCGACGGTGCTGCCGGTGCGGTTGCGCGCCTTGGACCGCCGGCCCGGAGCACCCTCGCCGACGCCGGGGACCACCAGGGCGCGGGTTCGGAATGTCGACGACGGCGGTGCGCTGGACCGCGTCGGCGGCGGAGCGGTCTGCTGCTGCTCACCGCGGTCCGACGAATCGGCTTGTGCGGCCGACCCTTCCGTGGGGGCATCCGATCCCCCGCCGCCACCGGGCGGCTCGGGTTCGGGCTCGTCGGGGGCCTCGGCGGTCTGTGACAGCGCATCGTCGAGCCGCTCGGGATCAAGGCCGGGATCGTCGAACGGATCACGGCGCCGGCGGTGCGGCAGCGCAAGCTCCGCGGCCACCCGAATGTCTTCTTCCTCCACGACCGCGCTGCCGCGCCACGCGGCGTGCGCGACCGCGGTGCGGGCCAGCACCAGGTCGGCCCGCATCCCGTCCACGTCGAACGCCGCACACAGCGCGGCGATACGTCGTAACTCGTTGTCCCCCAGCACCACATCGGCGAGTGCGGCGCGCGCGGCGGCAATGCGGCGGGCCAGCTCGGCATCGGCCTCGGCGTAACCGGCGGCGAAACCGTCCGGGTCGGCTTCATAGGCCAGCCGCGACCGGATCACCTCGACGCGGGTATCGACATCGCGGGAGGCCGCCACGTCGACGGTGAGGCCGAACCGATCCAGCAGCTGCGGCCGCAGCTCGCCCTCTTCGGGGTTCATGGTCCCGATCAGGACGAATCGGGCGTCATGGGAGTGCGAGACACCATCACGTTCGATATGCACCCGGCCCATCGCGGCGGCATCCAACAGGACATCGACCAGATGGTCGTGCAACAGGTTGACCTCGTCGACATAGAGCACACCGCCGTGGGCGCGCGCCAGCAGTCCCGGGGAAAACGCGTGTTCACCTTCGCGGAGCACCTTCTGCAGATCGAGCGATCCGACGACGCGGTCCTCGGTGGCCCCGATCGGCAGTTCGACCAGCCGCGCGTCCGCGTCCACGTGGGCGAGCACGGCCGCCAGCGCGCGCACGGCGGTCGACTTGGCGGTGCCCTTCTCGCCGCGGATCAGCACGCCCCCGATATCGGGGCGCACCGCGCACAGGATCAGGGCCAGCCGCAATCGGTCGTGACCGATCAACGCGCTGAACGGATATGTCACGCGGCCCCTCCTGACGCGGGGCGGACCATCGCGATGTGCGGGATGCCGTCCTCGATGAATTCCTCACCCTCACGGACGAACCCGTGTGCGGCGTACATGTCCTGCAGATAGGTCTGCGCGTCGATCCGGCACGGATAGGTACCCACCTCGGCGAGCGCGGCCTGCATCAGCCGTGAGGTGTGCCCGCGGCCGCGGTCGCTGCGTTTGGTGCACACCCGGCCGATGCGGAACACCTTCTCCCCGCCCGGATGTTCCTCCATCAATCGCAGCGTCGAAATCACCTGTCCGTCTTCACCTTCCAGCCAGAAGTGCCGGGTCTCGGCGAGCAGGTCACGGCCGTCGAGTTCTGGGTAGGGACAAGCCTGCTCGACAACGAAGACCTCGACACGCAGCTTGAGCAGTTCGTAGAGGGTGGCGGCGTCGAGATCCTTGGCCCAATTTCGGCGCAGCGCGACGGTCATGGTGAGCTCACCGTCATACGGGCGCTGGTGCATCGAGTTTGAGCACCTTGGTGCCGTGATCCCAGATCTCGCGGAACAGTGCCGGCTCGCCGGAGAGCTTGGTTCCCAGCGAGGGCACCATCTCCTTGAGCTTGGGCAACCAGGTCGGGTAGCGGTCGGCGAAGCAGCGTTCCATCACCTCGAGCATGGCCGGCACCGCGGTCGAGGCACCGGGGGACGCACCGAGCAGACCGGCGATGCTGCCGTCGGCGGCGGTGAGCACGGTGGTGCCGAATTCCAGCACCCCACCGGCACCCTTGCGCCGGATCACCTGCACACGCTGCCCGGCGATGTCCAGCTCCCAGTCCGAATCGACTGCGCTGGGTGCGAATTCACGCAGCGCGTCGACCCGGTCTGCCTCGCTGAGCAGCAGCTGACCGATGAGGTACTTCAGCAGGCTCATCTCGGTGAGTCCGACACCCACCATCGAGGCCAGGTTGTTGGGCTTGACCGAGAGCGGCAGATCGGTGACCTTGCCCTGCTTGAGGAACTTGGGCGACCATCCGGCGAACGGCCCGAACAGCAGATAGGACTTACCGTTGATCACCCGGGTGTCCAGGTGAGGCACCGACATCGGCGGGGCGCCCAGCGGCGGCGCGCCGTAGACCTTGGCCTGGTGTCCGGCGGTGAGCTCGGGATTGGCCGACCGCAACCACTGACCGCCGACGGGGAAGCCGCCGAATCCCTTGGCCTCGGGGATGCCCGCCTTCTGCAGCAGCGGGAGTGCACCGCCACCCGCACCGACGAATACGAACTTCGCCTTGATCTTGTGCTTGGCCCGGGTGCGCCGATTGACGACCTTGACCGTCCAGCCGCCGTCGGAATCCTTGGAGAGGTCGCGCACATCGTGCCCGAACAGCGTGGTCATCCCCTGGCTCGCGGTGTAGCCGATCAACTGGCGCGACAGCGAGCCGAAGTCGACATCGGTACCGGATTGGGTCCAGTTCAGTGCGACCGGCTCGGCGAACGTGCGCTTGGCGGCCATGAACGGCAGCCTGCGGGCGAACTCGTCGGTGTCGTCGATGTACTCCATGCCCGAGAACAGCGGGTTGGAGACCAACGCCTCGTACCGGGCGCGCAGGTAGGCGACATTGTCGGCGCCCTCGACGAAGCTGACGTGTGGGATCGGGTTCAAGAAGTTGCGCACATCGGGCAGCACGCCGTTCTCCACGGCGTAGGTCCAGAACTGACGCGAGACCTGGAACTGCTCGTTGACGTTGACGGCCTTGGCGATGTCGATGGTGCCATCGGAATTCTGCGGCGTGTAGTTCAGCTCACAGAGCGCCGAATGGCCAGTGCCCGCGTTGTTCCAGGGGTCGCTACTCTCGGCGGCCGCACCGTCGAGGCGCTCGACCAAGGTGATCGACCAGTTCGGTTCGAGCAGGCGCAGCAGAGCACTCAGGGTGGCGCTCATGATGCCGGCACCGACGAGTACCACGTCCGTCTTCACGGTCTTCGAGTCAGACACGACCACAAGGTTATCGTCGTCGGGCTCGGTGGCCTCGCTCGCCCCGGCCGCGCCGACCCTTCGGGCGTACCGGTCACTAGAGTGGCAGACGTGACCGGCTGGGAGCCCGACGTCTTGCCAGGCTATTGGCAGCACCAGTTGCCTCTCGGTGCCGACCCCGATGGTGAGGGCGAGCTGGTGGCGACGCTGGTATCGCGCGGACGTCCGCAGCCGCGAGCCGCACGCGCGGTGCTGGTGGTGCACGGTTACACCGATTACTTCTTCCATACCGAGCTGGCCGACCATCTGGCCGGGCGCGGATTCGCCTGTTATGCCCTGGACCTACCCAAGTGCGGGCGGTCGCGGCGTGCCGGCCAAACCCCGCATTTCACCTCGGACCTGGCCCATTACGATCCGGCGCTGCAGGCGGCGTTGACTGCCGTCGATGCCGAGCAGGTACTGATGTACGGCCATTCGGCCGGTGGACTGATCCTCTCGCTGTGGCTGGATCGGCTGCGCCGCCGCGGCGCCACCGGCCCGATCACCGGGCTGGTGCTCAACAGCCCCTTCCTCGACCTGCACGGCCCGGCGGTCCTGCGTACTCCACCCACTTCGGCGGCGCTGATGGCGCTGGCCCGGGTCCGCAAGCTGCAGGTGGTCCGCAAGCCCGGCGTGGGTGGCTACGGCACCACCCTGCACCGCGATTTCGCCGGTGAGTTCGACTACAACCTGGACTGGAAGCCCGTCGGCGGATTCCCGATCACCTTCGGCTGGATCAACGCAATCCGGCGGGGGCAGAGACGGTTACACCGGGGCCTCGATATCGGTGTGCCCAGCCTCGTCCTGCGCTCGGACCACAGTGTCGCCGAGGTCTCCGACCCGGACCTGATCCAGCGCGGCGACGCGGTGCTCGACGTCGGCCAGATCGCGCGCTGGGCCGGCTGCATCGGCAATCGGCTCACGGTCGTACCCGTCGCCGACGCCAAGCACGACGTATTCCTCTCGCTGCCCGAACCGCGGGCCGCGGCCTACCGCGAACTCGATACCTGGCTGGATTGGTATCTGACGAGCGGGACCACATCGACCGCGCCTCATGCCGGATAGGACTCCCATATGCAGCATTACGACCTGACGATCATCGGCACCGGTTCGGGTAACAGCATCCCCGACCCGAACGTCGACCCTCGCTATGCGGACATGCGGATCGCCATCTGCGAGCAGGGGACGTTCGGCGGCACCTGCCTCAACGTGGGTTGTATTCCGACCAAGATGTTCGTCTACGCCGCGGAGGTGGCCCACACCGTGCGGCAGAGCGCGCAGTACGGCGTGGATGCCCATATCGACAAGATCCGCTGGCCCGATATCGTCGCACGGGTCTTCGGCCGGATCGACCCCATCGCCAGCGGCGGTGAGGCCTACAAGCGCAGCCTGCCCAATATCGACGTCTACGGCAGTCACACCCGATTCAGCGGGGTGTCCGACGGGCGCTACACACTGCGCACCGAGGACGGCGCGGAGTTCAGCTCTGATCAGGTGGTGATCGCCGCCGGCGCACGGGCGGTGATCCCGCCGGCCATCACCGAATGTGGGGTCCGGTACTACACCAGCGACAACATCATGCGCATCGACGAACTGCCCGAGCACCTGGTGATCGTCGGCGGTGGTTTCGTCACCGCCGAGTTCGCGCACGTGTTCTCCGCCCTCGGCGTGCGGATCACCATCGTCGTGCGCGGACCGGGTCTGCTGACCCATTGCGATGAGACGCTGTGCCACCGTTTCACCGATCTGGCCGCCCAGAAATGGGATCTGCGCACGCATGTCAACGTCGTGGGCTCGCGCCCGCAGGACGGCGACGGTGTCGTCCTCGAACTCGACGACGGCACCGAGTTGGCCGCCGACATGCTGCTGGTGGCCACCGGTCGCCGCCCCAACGGTGATCAGCTCGATGCCGAACTGGCCGGTGTCGACGTCTCCGACGGCATGGTCGTCGTCGACGAGTTCCAGCGCACCAGCGCGCGCGGGGTGTGGGCGCTGGGCGATGTGTCCTCGAACTATCAGCTCAAGCACGTGGCCAACCATGAGATGCGGGTGGTGCGCCACAACCTGCTGCGGGACTGGGACGACACCGGAGCCATGGTGGCCAGCGACCACCGGTATGTGCCCTCGGCGGTGTTCACCGATCCCCAGCTGGCCACCGTCGGCCTGACCGAGGCACAGGCCCGCGACGCCGGTCACGATGTCATCGTCAAGGTGCAGAGCTACGGCGACACCGCCTACGGCTGGGCCATGGAGGACACCACCGGGATCGCCAAGCTCGTCGGCGACCGGGCGACCGGCAAGCTGCTCGGCGCGCACATCATGGGGTATCAGGCATCGTCGATCATCCAGCCGCTGATCCAGGCGATCAGTTTCGGCCAGACCGCCAAAGAGGTTGCCACCGGCCAATATTGGATCCATCCCGCGCTGCCCGAGGTGATCGAGAACGCACTGCTGGGCTTGGTCCAGTGATGATCAGACGCTGCCGCTCCAGCGCTGCTCGACGCGCCCGAAACGCCAGTACGCCATGGCGATCACCCAGGTCGCGACGAACATACCGACGATCATGAAACCGACGAATTCCAGATCTGCCGAACCGATCGCGGCCAGTACACCGGCCTCCAGACCGAAGCGATCGGTGACCAGACCGGCCAACACGATCACACCCACGGCGAGTGCGACGAATACCGAGAGCACCGTCACGGTCAGGTTGTAATACACCTTGCGGATCGGATGGAGGAACGCCCACCCGTAGGCGCGCGACATGAAGATTCCGTCGAGCGCGTCGAACAGGCTCATGCCGGCCGCGAACAGGACCGGCAGCACCATGATCGCGTACCACGGCAGCGTGAAGGCGGCGGTCCCCGCCGCCAGGACCAGCAGCGCGACCTGGGTGGCGGTGTCGAAGCCCAGACCCATCAGCAGACCGACGGGATACAGGTGCCACGGCTTGCTGACCCGCCTCATCACCCTGCCCAGCAGGCGCGCAAGGAAGCCACGATTGTTGAGTTGACGCTCGAGCTCGGCCTCGTCGAACCGACCGGAGCGCATGTCGCGCAATACCTTGGCAATGCCCACCACGGCGAACAGGTTCGTCACACCGATGAGGATGAGGAATGTCCCTGCGACCACCGAACCGATGAGTCCCAGGGTCTGCAGCATCGACGAGTTCTCATCCTGCACGGGTCCGGCCAGTGCCCGCACGCCGAGCGCGAGCAGCAGCGCCAATCCGAAGACGACACTGGAATGTCCGAGCGAGAACCAGAAGCCTGTCGACATCGATCGTTTGCCCTCACCGACCAGCTTGCGGGTGGTGTTGTCGATGACGGCGATATGGTCGGCATCGAAGGCGTGCCGGACGCCGAGCAGGTAGGCGGTGACCCCGAGGCCGACACCGAAGACTCCGGCCGATCCGAGCGTGATGTGTTGGGGCGCAACCGCCAGCACGAGCACTCCCCAGCCGAAAACGTGCAACACGACCACGACGGCGGCCATGGCCGCGATCGTCATCCAGTCGGATCGGTCGAAGGAGAGCGTGCTCGACCGCTCAGCGGGGGTGTTCATCGACCGAGCCTAAGCCGATACTCCAACATCTGTCCAAGCGAAAAGATGTCCGGCCGATTTCCCGTGGTGGTGTCAGCTGTGCCCGGCGCCGATCCAGTGCAGCAGATCGTGCACGATCTCGTCGTCGAGCCGATAGCTCACGGTGCGGCCGGCGCGAGTGCTCTCCACCCAACCCTGTCCCCGGAGCACCCGAAGTGCTTGCGAGACAGCATTTTCAGATCGGTTCAGGGCCGCGGCAAGGTCACCGACGCAGATTCCGGGCACACGGTGCAGGCTGAGCAGGATCTCCAGTCGGTGCGGGTCGGACAACAGATCGAAGCGACGGGCCCACTCACCGGTGTCGACATCGGTCAGCGCCGATGTCGCCTTGTGTATCGCCGACGCGTCCTCCATGACTGGCAATCTAGTCGCCGACGGCGATGTGCGTCGCAGCGCTCAATCCAGAAAGCCGTGCAGCAGCGCCGCCGAGCCGGCCAGATGCGCGCACATCGCATCGGCGGCGGCGCCGGCATCCCCGGCCAGGATGGCCTCGACGATCGCATCGTGCTGTTCGTCGGAGTGTGAGATGTTGCGGCCCAGCAGCGGGATCTGGTCGAGTAATGCGTTGATCCGCATCCGGTTCTCGGCTACCAGCGGCACCAGCGAGACCGATCCGGCGGCCTCGGCGATGGCCAGGTGCAGCCGCGAGTCCAGCCGCCGGTAATCCTCGGCAGCGGCACCGCGCACATCCTCGCAGCGCGAGCGCAACTCGGCGGCTTCGGCCTCGCTCAGGGCGCGGGTGGCGGCCATCCGCGCCGCCCCCACCTCCAGGATCTCGCGCAGCCGCAGCACATCGTCGAGGACATCGCGGGTGACCGTGTCACCGTCGGATGGTTGCGCATGTTCGGGCAGCGCGTCGGCCAGGAAGGTGCCACCGTAACGGCCGCGTTTGGAGACCAGATAGCCGGTATCGGCAAGCGATTTGATGGCTTCACGCACGGTGTCGCGGCTGACGCCGAGCCGGGCGGCGAGCTCGCGTTCCGGTGGCAGCGAGTCACCGGGCGCCAACACCCCGAGCCGGATCATCTGCAACAGCCTGCCCACGGTGTCCTCGAACGCATTGCCGAGCCGGACCGGACGCAGCAAGGCATCGCTGGCCGGCTGTGGATCCGGTCCCACCGACAACGGAAGCCTCCCTTTACAGCGGTGTCACGTAGGCCGAGCTGATGCCACCGTCGACGAGGAACGACGAGCCGGTGATGAACGAGGCATCATCACTGGCCAGGAAGGCTACCGCGGCGGCGAGCTCCTCGGGTTCGGCGAACCGGCCGACCGGCACGTGCACCAACCTACGCGCCGCCCGCTCGGGATCCTTGGCGAACAGTTCCTTGAGCAGCGGGGTGTTCACCGGCCCGGGGCACAGCGCGTTGACCCGGATGCCCTGGCGCGCGAACTGCACACCGAGTTCACGCGACATCGCCAGCACGCCGCCCTTGGAGGCGGTGTAGGAGATCTGGGAGGTCGCCGAACCCATCACTGCCACGAAGGACGCGGTGTTGATGATCGACCCGCGCTGCGCGGGAACCATGTGCCGCAGTGCGGCTTTGGAGCATAGGAAGACCGATTTGAGGTTGATGTCCTGGACCCGCTGCCAGGCATCCAGGCTGGTGTTCTCGATCAGATCGTCCTCGGGCGGGCTTATCCCGGCGTTGTTGAAGGCGATGTCCACGCCGCCGTGTACCTCGAAGGCGGTGTCGAACAGGTTGTCCACCGCGACCGGGTCGGCGACGTCGACCTGGACGAAGGTGACGTTGAGATCGTTGGCCACCGACTGACCGGTGGCCGCGTCGACATCACCGATGACCACGATGGCGCCCTCGGCCTGCATGCGCTTCGCGGCGGCCAGTCCGATCCCGCTGGCACCGCCGGTGATGACGGCGACCTTGTCCTTGAGTCGCTGGGTCAGATCCACTTGCCTCTCCTCTACTGGGCTTCGCCGACGGCGATGAACACGTTCTTGGTCTCGGTGAAGGACAGCGGCGCATCCGGGCCGAGCTCGCGGCCCAGACCGGATTGCTTGAAACCACCGAAGGGGGTGGTGTAACGGACCGAGGAATGCGAGTTGACGCTCAGGTTGCCCGCTTCGACGGCACGCGACACCCGCAGCGCCCGTGACAGGTTGTCGGTCCAGATCGAACCGGATAACCCGTATTCGGTGTCGTTGGCCAGCGTGATGGCATCGGCTTCGTCGTCGAACGGCAGCACCGTGACGACGGGTCCGAAGATCTCCTCGGTGACGGTGCGGTCGGTGCGCTGCGGGGTCAGGACGGTTGGCGGGAACCAGAATCCGGGGCCTTGCGGCGCGGATCCGCGGAACGCGATCGGCGCGTCGTCGGGCACGTAGCTGCGCACCGACTCCCAATGCTTGCGTGATACCAGTGGCCCCATCTCGGTCTCCGGTGATGTCGGGTCACCCACCCTGACCGCGGAAACGGCGGGCTCGAGAAGCTCCATGAATCGCTCGTAGACATTGCGCTGCACCAGGATCCGGCTGCGCGCGCAGCAGTCCTGCCCGGCATTGTCGAACACTCCGTAGGGTGCCGTCGCGGCCGCTCGCTCCAGATCGCAGTCGTCGAAGATGATGTTGGCGCTCTTGCCGCCCAGTTCCAGGGTCACCCGCTTGACGTGCGCGGCGGCCCCCGCCATCACCCGGGTGCCGATCGCGGTGGAGCCGGTGAAGACGACCTTGCGGACGTCTGGGTGGGTGACGAACCGCTCCCCCACCACCGGGCCCGCCCCGGGCAGCACCTGGAACAGGTCGGGATCCAGGCCCGCTGTGACGGCCAGCTCGGCCAGCCGCAGCGTGGTCAGCGGGGTCCACTCGGCGGGTTTGACCAGGACGGCGTTACCTGCGGCCAGCGCGGGCGCGAATCCCCAGGACGCGATGGTCATCGGGAAGTTCCACGGGGTGATGATGCCCACCACCCCGAGCGGCTCGTTGAACGTGACGTCGATGCCGCCGGCGACCGGGATCTGCTTGCCGGACAGGCGTTCCGGGCTGGCCGCGTAGAAGGTCAGCACATCTCGGACATGGCCGGCCTCCCATTCGGCCTGTCCTATCGGGTGCCCGGAGTTGGCCACCTCGAGGGCGGCGAGTTCGCCGATGTGAGCATCGACGACGGCGGCGAAGGCACGTAAGCCGGCGGCCCGCTCCGCGGGGGCGAGCCGGGCCCATTTCCGTTGCGCGACGACCGCACGGGCCACCGCATCGTCGACGGCGGCGACGTCGAGCAGTTCGACCTGGCGTAGCAGTTCTTCGGTCGCCGGGTTGATGACGTCACAACTGGTCATGAAACGCTTTCTGCCGATGGATGTCTGGTGTGCGCGTACTCGCGGGCGGCGGCGACGACGGCGGCGAACAGGCGCAGATCGTCCAGCCGCTCCTCGGGATGCCATTGCACGGCGATCGCGAACTGATCGGGGTGGGCACCGGGGTCGAGTTCCACGGCTTCGATGGTGCGGTCGGCACCGTCGAGCGCACTGACGATCAGCCCACGTCCCAGCCGGTCGATGCCCTGGTGGTGATAGCACTGGGCGTCGGTGCTCTCCCCGATGAGTGCGGCCAGCCGGGTTCCGGGCACCGTCACCACCGCCGAGGTGGTGAACACCGCATTGCCGAGTTGGTGGCGGCTGTGTCCGAGCACATCGGGCAGATGCTGGTGCAGGGTGCCCCCGAGCACGACGTTGAGAACCTGTGCACCGCGGCAGATCCCGAGCACAGGAAGCCCGCGTGCCAACGCCCGCTCGACGAGGGCGAACTCCCAGGCATCGCGATCGCCGGCGGGCTCGTCGGTCGATGGATGCCTGACGTGGCCGTAGGCCGCCGGGTCGACGTCACGACCACCGGTGATGATCAACCCGTCGAGACCGTCGAGCACCCGGTCGGCGACGTCGGGCCGCTGGGGCGGCAGCAGCACCGCGGTACCACCGGCCAGGTTCACACCCTGCAGATAGATGGCGGGCAGGAAGCTGGCCTGCACGTCCCAGACCCCGGTCTGGGCCTGCTGGAGATAGGTCGTCAGGCCAAGGATCGGCGGGCACCCGGGGTGTGTTCCGGGATTCTCAGAGTCGTGCACAACCTCAGAGCCGTTCAAAACCCCGTACCCTCTCCCAGTCGGTGACGGCCGCATTGAAGGCCTTCAGCTCGACCCGAGCGTTGTTCAGATAATGCTCGACGACCTCGTCCCCGAACGCGTCGCGCGCAACCTGCGACGCCTCGAACAAGTCGGCGGCCTCGGCCAGCGTGGTCGGCAGCCGGTCGGCGCCGCTGGTATAGGCATTGCCTGCCAACGCATCCGGAAGCTCGAGCTCGTTGTCGATACCGTGGAGTCCACCGGCGATCAGCGCCGATACGGCCAGGTACTGATTGACATCGCCGCCGGGTGCCCGGTTCTCCATCCGCATGCCCTGCCCGTGTCCGACGACGCGCAGGGCGCAGGTCCGGTTGTCCAAACCCCAGGCCACTGCCGTCGGGGCGAAACTGCCATCGGCGAATCGCTTGTAGGAGTTGATGTTCGGCGCATACCACAGGCTCATCTCGCGTAGCGTGGCGAGCTGGCCGGCCACGAAGCTGCGGAACATCGGCGACATCCCCAGCGGGTCGGTGTCATCGGCGAAGACCGCCGCACCGTCGGTACCCCGAAGAGATATGTGGATATGGCAGCTGTTGCCTTCACGTTCGTCGAACTTGGCCATGAAGGTCAGCGATTTGCCGTGCTGGTCGGCGATCTCCTTGGCACCGTTCTTGTAGATGGTGTGGTTGTCGCAGGTGACCAGCGCTTCGTCATACCGGAACGCGATCTCCTGCTGGCCGAGGTTGCACTCCCCTTTGACGCCCTCGCAGTACATCCCGGCACCGTCCATGCCGAGCCGGATATCGCGCAGCAGCGGTTCCATCCGCGTCGAAGCCAGCATCGCGTAGTCGATGTTGTAGTCGCTGGCCGGGGTCAGCCCGCGGTATCCGGCCTTCCACGCATCGCGGAAGGTGTCGTCGAAGACCATGAACTCCAGCTCGGTACCCACGTAGGCACTCAGCCCGCGGTCGGCGAGCCGCTTGAGCTGTGCGGCCAGGATGCTGCGCGGCGCGGGGGCGACCGGCTTGCCGTCGGTGAAGGACAGATCGGCCATCAGCAGCGCCGAGCCGGGTAGCCAGGGCAGCAGGCGCAGCGTGTCGAAATCGGGGGTCATGACCATGTCGCCGTAGCCGGTTTCCCAGCTGGACATGGCGTAGCCCTCGACGGTGTTCATGTCCACGTCGACGGCCAACAGGTAGTTACAACATTCGGCGCCATGGGCGGCGACTTCTTCCACGAACAACCGTGCCGATACCCGTTTACCGGTCAGCCTGCCCTGCATATCGGGGAAGGCGACGATGACCGTGTCGATCTCCCCGGCGGCAACAAGACGCTCCAATTCGGCTTGCGTCAGCATGCTGGCTCCGTCCTGTCGGCTCGGCGCGGATCGGCATCGACCCAGCCGTCACCTCTAAAGGTAGGCCATCAGACCAATGGAAAGCGAGAGGACCCGCCAGGTCGGGAGCAAGTCACCAGGTACTGGTGCGCATCACGATCTCGGCCGCCAGTTGCGCGGTCGACTCGCCGGCATTGCGCCGGCCCAACAATTCGACGAGCCGGAACTCGCCGTAGACGTAGCGCTGGCTCGCCCTGGCGATATCAGCAGCCACGGTGGTGCTGACCAGTACGGTCGTCGCGACCTCGACCGGCTTGCAGTTCTCGTTGCGAATCACCCCGGCCTCATCGGTGACCCGCGGGTGACCCCGATCGATCACCACCAGACCGGTGAACCGGTCCAGTCGGGTCGCCGCGAGCTCCCAGGCGATCTCGGCACCTGCCCGATCGCCGACCAGTGTGCTCCAGCGGATGTCCAGGGTGTCCATGATGGCGATGACCGCTGCGGCGTCCAGGCGCGGATGCGCGGCGATCACCACGGTGCGCAGCGACGCGGTGTGCAGCCGTTGGCACACCCCGTCATAGGCGGCGGGCGCGAGTTGCGCCGAGCCGAGCAGCACGACTGCACCGGCGTTCTCCGGACCCGCGACGTCCACCGCGAACCCAGTTCCGTCGACGGTCACGGTCGTGGTGGGCATTTCGGTCACGCTAGGTCATCCCGCTGTCCGGCGGGGCTGTTTTCACCGGTCTTCACGCCTGTTCCAAGCGTTCGGCCTGCTTGCCCATCGCCTCCAGAAAGGTCTGCGGCAGCGTCGCTTTGACCGGGATCCGGGGATCCGGGGTGGGAAAGGCGACGCCGAACACCGCCATCGAACCCACGTTCTCGAACGAGAAGAAGACGCTGCTGCGCGCCCCACCCAGCTCCATGGTCTGCTGATAGACCAGCGCGCCGTCGCGGTCGGTGTCCAGGGCGGTCGTGGTCATCGGGATCGAGGGCGATCCGGGCCCGAAATAGGTGACGAAGCGTTCACAGCGTTCGGCGATCGCCTGCAGCGTCTCGGTGTCCAGCGACCAGCTCAACACGGTGATCAGCATCCGCGCCCCGTTGTAGCCGACGACGTACTTAGCGGCGCTGCCCGGACCACGCTCTGCCGTGGCGCCGATCGACTTGCTGAATCCCTCGCTGCACCCGGGCGGGTCCGAGAGCATCGGCGGCGGTCCGCCCGCCCCGTCGGGTACCCCTGCATCCTCGACGATGCGGTCGTACTGCACACCGTCGGGGAAATCTGCTGCCGTCAGCACCACCTTCTCCAGGCGCGCACCGGGCCACGTCGGCGTCCCCGGAACCGCGCTCGTGCAGCCCGTGAGCGTCGTCAGCACGGCGACCAGTACGGACAACCACCGGAGTGCGCAGATCATGGGCCCAGGCTACCGAGCGCGGTGGGTGATCACGGGTCGCTGCGGGGCTCCGGCCAGCAGCGCCAACATCGCGTCGATGTCGACATGGGCGAGCAACGCGTCGGCCATGGCGTCGAGTTGGGCATCGCGACGGGCGGGCACGCTGACGTCGGTCGCCACCACGAAGCCGGTACGCCCGGCCGCCTCGGCGACCTCGGCCAGCCAGGACCGGCGCAGTTCGTCGTTGTCGAGCAGGCCGTGCCAGTGGGTCCCATACACCTGGCCACGCCGGATGCCGACCCCCAACCAGTCGGCCTCCGCGCCACCGACCACCTGGCCGTGGTGAATCTCATAGCCTGTCAGTGGAGTTTCCCAGTGCCGCAACGTCTTCTGCTGCGCGAACACGATATCGGCGGCCAACAGCCCCAATCCATCGACGGTGCCTGCCTTCGACTCGACCGGATCGTCGATGGATCGGCACAGCATCTGGAAGCCACCGCACACCCCGAGCACGGGACCACCGGCGGCCGCATGGGCGGTCACCGCGTCGGCCAACCCACGGGCCCGCAACCAGTCCAGATCGGACACCGTGGCCTTGCTGCCAGGCAGCACCACGACGTCGACGTCGGCGAGCTCGACGGGTTCGGTGATCCAGTGCACCTCGACACCCGGTTCGCAGGCCAGCGCCTCGACATCGGTCGAATTGGAGATGCGTGGCAGCCGGATCGCACCGACGCGCAGCCCGTCACGCCCCAGGGCGGGAACGGAAGCGCCCAACGTGCGGCCTGCTTGCACCGATAAGGAGTCCTCGGTGTCCATCCACAGTTCCTCCAGATACGGGATCACCCCGTAGGTGGGACGACCGGTCAGCCCGCGCAGCTGGTCCAGCCCGGGTGACAGCAGTCCCGGATCGCCGCGGAACTTGTTGACCAGAAAGCCGCTGACCAGACGCTGGTCCTCCGGTGACAGCACCGCGACGGTGCCGAACAGGTGGGCCAACAGTCCGCCGCGGTCGATATCGCCGACCACTACCACCGGCAGGTCGGCGGCGCGTGCCAGCCCCATGTTCGACAGGTCGGAGGCGCGCAGGTTGATCTCGGCGGGTGAGCCGGCCCCTTCGCAGATGACGACGTCGAATTCGTCTCGCAGGGAACGTAATTCATCATTGACGATCTCGGCGAGCTGGGTGCGCCTGGTGAAATAGTCGCCGGCGGCCATCGTGCCTGCGACCTGGCCGCGTACCACCAGCTGTGAGGTGCGGTCGCTGCCGGGTTTGAGCAATACGGGATTGAAACGCACGCTGGGCGCCAAGCCACAGGCGCGGGCCTGAACCGCCTGCGCCCGGCCGATCTCCCCGCCCTCGACCGTCACCGCCGAGTTGTTGCTCATGTTCTGCGCCTTGAACGGCGCGACGCTGATACCCCTGCGCGCCAGCAACTTACAGAGGCCGGCCACCACCATCGACTTACCGGCATCAGAGGTGGTGCCGGCGATCAGCAGTGCGCCCCTCAAGGCAGGGTCAGAATCTCGGCACCGTCCTCGGTGACGACGAGCGTGTGCTCGAACTGGGCGGTCCACTTCAGGTCCCGGGTGGCCACCGTCCAGCCGTCATCCCAGATCTCGTAGTCCAGCGACCCGAGGTTGATCATCGGTTCGATGGTGAAGGTCATCCCGGGTTCGAGCACCGTCTCGACGGCCGGCTGGTCGTAGTGCAGCACGACCAATCCGTTGTGGAACGTCTCACCGATGCCGTGGCCGGTGAAATCGCGAACCACGTTGTAACCGAACCGGTTGGCGTACGCCTCGATGACCCGTCCGACGATCGAGAGCTGGCGGCCGGGTTTGACCGCCTTGATCGCCCGCATGGTCGCCTCGTGGGTGCGCTCTACGAGCAGCCGGTGTTCCTCGGAGACATCGCCGGCCAGAAAGGTTGCGTTCGTATCGCCGTGCACGCCGCCGATATAGGCGGTGACATCGATGTTGACGATGTCACCGTCGGCGATCACCGTGGAATCCGGGATGCCGTGACAGATGACCTCGTTGAGCGAGGTGCAGCACGACTTGGGAAATCCCTTGTAGCCGAGCGTCGACGGATAGGCGCCGTGGTCGATCATGTATTGGTGGGCGATGCGGTCGAGCTGGTCGGTGGTGACACCCGGCGCAACGGCCTTGCCCGCTTCCCGCAGCGCGCCCGCGGCGATCCGCCCGGCGATACGCATCTTCTCGATGACCTCGGGTGTCTGGACCCAGGGCTCGCTGCCCTCGACTGCCGTGGGTTTCCAGGCGTACTCCGGGCGCTCGATCGATTTGGGCACCGGCAGGGTCGGTGACAGCTCTCCGGAGCGCAACGGGGCACGAACAGGCATGACTGTCAGCCTACCGAGATCGGGGACCGCGCCGTACCGGTGTCCGCAGGCTCGGCTTCCAGTTCCGCCGCGGCCCGCGGATGTCCACCGACCCGCAGACCACCTTCCCGGTGAGGATGATGTGCGGGGTGCCTTCGGCGGGCGCGTCTGCGCGGTGATCGCGCGCGCTGCCCACCACGACCTCCACATCGTCGATCGAGGCGCTGGCACCGGCGGGCAGGCGCAGGTCCAGCGAACCGAACTTCAGGTCGAGTTCGACCACCACCATCGGTCCGGCGAACCGGGCTCGGGTCAGGTCCAGATCCACCGAGCCCATCCGCCGGGTGAGGGCCAGCCGGGTCGGAACCACCCACTCCCCCTGGCGCTTCAGCGAGCCCATCACCCCGCGCAGTTCGACCCGGTCGGCCGCGGAGGTGACGATCGCACCGGGGCCGGGCAGGTCGTCGACCAGGGCGGTCAGATCCGAGTGCAGCCTGGCCGAGGCCACCAGTGCGGAACGCTCCTCGAACTCCTGGATATCGATGAGCCCGAGCGCGACGGCGTTGTGCAGTCTGCGCAGCGTGCCGTTGCGGTCCGCATCGGAGACCCGCAGCGTCAGATCGTCGGTCACCGGTCCAGGCTAGGCCAAGTAGTCCGGGGGCAGCCCGTTGAGCATGTCGCGGCACATCCGCACCGCATATTCCGAGCTGCCGCCGCCGACGATGAGGGCGGCAAACGCCATGTCCCCGCGGTACCCGGTGAACCAGGCGTGTGAGCCGCCGTCGAACTCGGCCTCACCGGTCTTGCCCCGCACGTCGCCGAGCCCGTTGAGATCCTTGGCCGTGCCGTTGGTCACCACCAGGCGCATCATCGGCCGCAGCCCGTCGACGATCTCCGGATTCAGCGGCTCGCCCGTCTGCCCGTGGACCTCGGTCTGCCGTCCCTCGATCAGGTGCGGCACCGGGGTCTTGCCCGCTGCGACCGTCGCCGCGACGAGAGCCATGCCGAAGGGGCTCGCCAGCACCTTGCCCTGGCCGAAACCGTCCTCGGTCCGTTCGGCCAGATCCACCGTGGGCGGCACCGATCCGGTGACCGTCGGCACGCCGTCGACGATGAAGTCGGGACCCAGGCCGTAACGGGCCGCGGCGGTGGTCAGGCCGCGCGGCGGCATCACGCTGGCCAGCTCGGCGAAGGTGGTGTTGCACGAGTTGGCGAAGGCCCGCGACAGTGGCACGGTGCCGAGATCGAAGGCGTTGTAGTTGGTCACGGTGCGGTGCCCGATGTCCAGGGTGCCCGGGCAGCCGAGCAGGGTGTTGGGGGTGGCCATATCGCGTTCGAGCGCCGCGGCCGCGGTGACGATCTTGAACGTCGACCCTGGCGGGTAGAGGCCCATCGTCGCGGTGGGACCGTCGACGTCGGCGGCGGCGTTCTGCGCAACGGCCAGGATCTCGCCCGTCGAGGGCTTGATGGCCACGATCATCGCCTTCTTGCCGACCATGTTCACCGCGTCCTGCGCCGCGTTCTGCACCGAGCGGTCCAGGCTGATGGTCACCGACGGCGCCGGGGTGCCGGGCTCCTCGCTGAGCACGGCGACGTCGACACCGTTCTGGTTGACACTGACCACCCGCCAACCCGGCTCGCCGGCCAGATCACCTCTGACCGCCTTCTTGACCTCCTGGACGATCGCCGGTGCGAACTTCTCGTCGGTCGGCAGCATCTCCGGTTGCGGTGTGGCCACCACACCCGGTCGGGAGCCGATCGCGGCGAACACCCGGTCGTGGTCGGTCTTGCGCAGGGTGATCAGGCTCAGCGGGGTGGCCTTCGAGCTGGCCTCCTCCGCGAGCCGCTGGGCATCCAATGTGGCGTCGAACGGTCGCAGTGCGTCGACGATGGCGCGGGCCGTCGGCATCAGCTCGGCGCCGGCGGCGCGTGCGTCGAGGGCGTAGTGATACAGGTAGCCCGGCACCAACACATCGCTGCCGGAGCGTTCGTTGACCGAGGCCCGCCGCGGCGGGTCGGCGCGCAGCGCCAGGGTCTGATTGGCGCCGAGTCCGGGGTGCAGGCCGGTGGTGGTCCAGCGGACCTCCCACTGTCCCTCGTTGCGGACCATGTTGAGCTCACCGTCATAGGTCCAGGTCCGCTCCTTGGGCAGGTGCCAGGTGTAGCGGTATTTCACTGTGCCGGTGTCGAGTTCGTACTTGGATCCGGTGATCTGGGTGTCCAGCCGATTGGCCTGCAGACCCGCCCAGGCCTCGTTGAGCGCCTCCTTGGCCTCCTCGGGTTTGTCGGCCAGGGCTGCCGCGGCCGCGGTGTCACCCGTGGACAGGGCCGCGAAAAACCGTGCGGCCGCGGGTTCGGGCCCGTCGGGTTTCGGCGTGCAGGCGCTCAGCGAGGTGCCGAGGGCAGCGACAGCCAGCACGGCGACCGCGGTTCGTAGCCTTGGGCGCCGTGATACGTATGTGGTCACCGATGCCTGTGTTGTCATTGGGGCAAATGTTATGAGTGTGGTGGGCGGCGGTGGCGGAGGCGCACCGAGACACAACTGTGATTGCGTCGAGATCAACACTTTTGCGGTCCACGGCACGCGTAAACCACGGAAATGTCGATCTCAGTCCAGCAGGATCGTGGCGAACGTGCCGACCTGGGTAAAACCGATCCGCGCGTACGTCGCGCGCGCGACGTGATTGAACCCGTTGACATAGAGGCTCGCGATGCGGCCGCTGCGCAGCACCGCGGCCGATACCGCCGCAGTCCCGGCGGCCCCCAGCCCCCGGCCGCGCCAGTCCGGGTGCACCCAGACTCCCTGAATCTGCCCGACCGTCGGTGACTGCGAACCGATCTCGGCCTTGAAGACGACCTCGCCCCGCTCGAATCGTGCCCAGGCCCGCCCCGCCGCGATCAGTCCCGCAACCCGGCGTCGGTAACTACGGCCACCGTCGCCCATCCGAGGATCGATACCGACCTCGCCGATGAACATCTCGATGGCGGCCACCAGGTAGCTGTCCAGTTCCTCCATCCGCACTTGGCGAACCGCCGAGTCGGGCGCGCAGCTCGGAGCATCGGTCAGCGCCATCAGCGGTTGGTCGTCGCGGACGTCGCGGGCCGGTCCCCACCCTGGCGCCAGATGCCGCCACATCGGCATCACCAGCTCGGCGCGGCCGACCAGCGAGGAACAGCGCCGGGGGGCACTGAGCGCCTTGGCCGCGAAGGCGGCGAGATCGTCGCCTTCGCCACGCAGCGGAATCAGATTCGCCCCGGCGTAGCACAGAGATTCGGCCGGTCGCCGGCGCGTCCACAGCTCGCCGCCGATGGCGCTGGGGTCCACCCCGAATTCCTGAACCCGGCAGGCCACCATGCATGCGGCGACGGGGTCCTGGTCCAGGACCACGCGCACCGGCTCCAGGTCGCGCACCACCGAGACCCTGCGGTCTGCGGCGAAGCGGGACAGCGGTGGAGCCGACATTGGGGGACTCTTTCTCGGGGTCGGCCGATGGTGGTGGCCCCGCTGGGCAGGGCCGTTTCTCAGCTTACGGTGACGACCGGCGGACCGGAGGGAGTTCCTTGCGCGTCGGCCTCCCCGGCGATCCGCATGGCTTCCTCGATCAGGGTCTCCACGATCTGGGCCTCGGGCACGGTCTTGACGACCTCACCCTTGACGAAGATCTGCCCCTTGCCGTTACCCGAGGCGACCCCGAGGTCGGCCTCCCGCGCCTCACCGGGTCCGTTGACCACACAGCCCATCACGGCGACCCGCAGCGGCACATCGAGCCCGTCCAGGCCGGCCGAGACCTCGTTGGCCAGCGTATACACATCGACCTGGGCGCGTCCGCAGGACGGGCAGGAGACGATCTCCAACCCGCGCGGGCGCAGGTTCAGCGACTCCAGGATCTGGGTGCCGACCTTGATCTCCTCGGCGGGCGGCGCCGATAACGACACCCGGATGGTGTCGCCGATTCCACGGGAGAGCAACGCCCCGAACGCGACGGCGGACTTGATGGTGCCCTGGAACGCCGGCCCGGCCTCGGTGACACCGAGGTGCAGCGGATAGTCGCACTGGGCAGCCAACTGCTCGTAGGCCTCGACCATGACGACCGGATCATTGTGCTTGACACTGATCTTGATATCGCCGAATCCGTGCTCCTCGAACAGCGAGGCCTCCCACAACGCGGATTCGACGAGCGCCTCCGGGGTCGCCTTGCCGTACTTCTCCAGCATGCGCTTGTCCAGCGAACCGGCGTTGACCCCGATCCGGATCGGGATACCGGCCGCGCCCGCGGCCTTGGCGACTTCCTTGACCCGGCCGTCGAATTCCTTGATGTTGCCGGGGTTCACCCGCACCGCCGCACACCCGGCGTCGATGGCGGCGAAGATGTACTTGGGCTGGAAATGGATGTCCGCGATGACCGGGATATTGGCCTTCTTCGCGATGATCGGCAGCGCGTCGGCATCTTCCTGACGCGGGCAGGCGACGCGGACGATATCGCATCCGGAGGCGGTCAACTCGGCGATCTGCTGCAGCGTCGAGTTGATGTCATGGGTCTTGGTGGTGCACATGGACTGCACCGAGATCGGGGATTCGCTGCCCACACCGACATCGCCGACCTTGAGTTGCCGGGTCGGGCGGCGGGGTGCCAGCACGGGCGGTGGCGGGGCCGGCATGCCGAGGCCGATGGACGTCACAGTCGAACTCCTAGTCGAAGATGCTGATCGGGTTGACAAAGTCGGCGGTGACCGTCAACAGCATGTAGCCGGCGACCACCGCAAGCACAACGTATGTGGCGGGCATCAGCTTGAGATAGTTGACCGGTTCCGCGGCGACTTTGCCGCGGGCCGCACGGAACATGTTCCGTAGCTTCTCGTAGGTGGCCACCGCGATGTGACCACCGTCGAAGGGCAGCAGTGGGATCAGGTTGACCGCTCCCAGCACGAAATTCAGCTGGGCCAGGAAGAACCAGAAGGCCACCCACAGCCCGGCGTCGACGGTCTCGCCGCCGATGATCGACGCGCCCACCACCGAGATCGGGGTTTCCTTGTCCCGTTCCCCACCTCCGATGGCATCGACGAGGGCACCGATCTTGGTGGGGATCTTCGCCAGCGCCTTGCCGAGTTCGACGGCCAGATCACCGGTGAAGGTGAAGGTCGCCGGAATGGCGGTCAACGGGTTGTACTGCGTGGGTCCCGGGGGCTGCACTGCACTGACACCGATGGCGCCGACCGTGTCCGGGGTGGCGGCCTCGGCCGAGGTGAAACGTTGGGTGCGGGCGACGTCGACGACGGTGGACAGGCGCTGGCCGTCTCGCTCGTAGACCACCTGGACCGGGCCGGCGAGCTTGCGGATCTCGGCCGCCATCTCGGGGAATGTCGACACCTCGGTCTCGCCGACCTTGACGATGGTGTCCCCGGGCTTCAGGCCCGCCAGCGCCGCCGGGCCGGGGCCCGGCTGCGGGCACGGACCGTAGGGGTTGTCCCCCTCCTTGGCGACCTGCGGTGCGACACAGGCGGTTTCACCGATCACGGCGGTCGTCGGCGGCGGTGTGAGGCTGGGCAGGCCCCACACTACGGCGATGCCGTAGATGAGGACGAGGCCGATGATGAAGTTCATCGCGGGACCGGCGAACAACACCGCGACGCGCTTCCACACCTTCTGGCGGTACATCGCGTAGGGCCGGTCCTCGTCGGCGATCTCGTCGACGGCCGTCATCCCCGCGATATCGCAGAACCCGCCCAGCGGCACGGCCTTGATGCCGTATTCGGTGCTGCCGCGCTTGTTGGGTCGCCGCGTCGACCACAGCGTCGGACCGAAGCCGACGAAGTAGCGGCGCACCTTCATCCCGGTGGCTCGGGCCACCCACATGTGGCCGCACTCATGTAAGGCCACCGACGCCAGGATGGCCAGTGCGAAGAGCACGATGCCGACAGTGAACATCATCGGCTTCCGACTACCTCCCGGTCGATGGCGCTGCCGGCCCGTGCTCGGGCCCAGTCCTGCGCTTCGAGTATCTCTTCCACGGTAGCTGGTTGCGCGGCCCACTGATCTGCGGCGTGCAGCACATCGGCAACGGTTCGGACAATCGCCGGGAAACGGATCCGGCCGTCGAGGAACGCTGCCGCGGCCTCCTCGTTGGCGGCGTTGTAGACCGCGGTCAGGCTGCCGCCCCGGCGACCGGCCTCGCGGGCCAGGTCGACGGCCGGGAATACCGACGCGTCCAGCGGTTCGAACGTCCAGGTCGAGGCGGTCGTCCAATCACATGCTGCGGCCGCTCCCGGCACCCGTGCCGGCCATGCCAATGCCAGCGCGATCGGCAACTTCATATCCGGCGGACTGGCCTGGGCCAGTGTCGAGCCGTCGGTGAAGGTGACCATCGAGTGCACGATCGACTGGGGATGGACGACCACCTCGATGCGGTCGTAGTCGACGCCGAACAGCAGGTGCGTCTCGATCAGCTCCAGCCCCTTGTTGACCAGGGTTGCCGAGTTCAGCGTGTTCATCGGACCCATCGACCAGGTCGGGTGGGCGCCGGCCTGTTCGGGGGTGACATCCTCCAGCGCCTGCGCCGACCAGCCCCGGAACGGTCCGCCCGAGGCGGTCAGCACCAGGGCGGCGACCTCGTCGGGGGTTCCGCCGCGCAAACATTGCGCCAACGCGGAATGCTCGGAGTCCACCGGAACGATCTGGCCGGGGGCCGCGGCGGCGAGGGCGAGCGGACCACCCGCCACAAGGGATTCCTTGTTCGCCAGCGCCAGCCGGGCGCCACTGTGCAGCGCGGCCAGGGTGGGTTTGAGCCCCAAGGCGCCGACGAGCGCGTTGAGCACCACATCAGCGTCGGTGTCCTCGACGAGTCGGGTGGCGGCGTCGGGTCCGCGGTAGCGGGCGTCGATGGGCGCATCGGGGTCGGCGACGGCCACGTTCGTCACGCCGGTCTCGGCGGCCTGGCGGGCCAGCAGTTCAGCGTTGCCGCCGCCGGCGGCCAGCCCCACCACTTCGAAACTGTCCGGGTTCGCGGCGATCACATCGAGGGCCTGGGTGCCGATCGATCCGGTACTACCCAGGATCAGCACACGCCGGCGGTCAGAACTCACACCGACCATTGTGCCCCGCCTGGACACGAATTCCGGTGCAGACCCATCCGGGCCGTGGTTGGCACCGAATCAGCGATGTAGGGCCAACCGGGTCGGTATCAGCCACCCGCCAACAAGGAAGTTGAGTCTCATGACATTGACCCACCAGCATCGCATCGCATTCGCCGGATTCGCCGCCGTCGCGGCGCTCGGGCTGTCCGCCTGTTCGGGCGGCACGTCGTCAGTCGAGAGCAGTGCCAGTGAAGCCAGTTCCTCAATCTCCTCGATGACCTCGTCGATGGCAGCACCGGAGACCACCTCCAGCATGGCCGCGCCCGCCGGCAACCTGATCGGTTCGGGCTGCGCCGCATACGCCGAACAGAATCCCGAGGGCCCCGGCTCGGTGACCGGCATGGCCGCCGATCCGGTGACCGTCGCCGCCTCCAACAACCCGATGCTCAAGACACTCACCCAGGCGCTCTCGGGCCAGCTCAACCCGAACGTCAACCTGGTCGACACCCTCAACGGCGGCGAGTTCACCGTGTTCGCCCCGACCGATGACGCCTTCGCCAAGATCGATCCGGCCACGCTGGAGACCCTGAAGACCGACTCGGATCTGCTGACCTCGATCCTGACCTACCACGTGGTCCCCGGCCAGGCGAGCCCCGACCAGATCGCCGGTGAGCACACCACCGTTCAGGGCGCCCCGGTCACCGTCACCGGTGCGGGTAACGACCTCAAGGTCGGCGACGCCGGCCTGGTGTGCGGCGGCGTGAAGACCGCCAACGCCACGGTCTACATGATCGACACCGTCCTGATGCCCCCGGCTGCCTGATAGCCGGTACCGAGCAGGCGAGGCGGCCCGTTCCCCCGACCGGGCTGCCTCGCCCCCATCGACGGCACCGCCGTCCCGCCCCACTCCCCCACACGAAACGTGAAGACGACCGAGTAGAAGGAATGGATCGATGACTTTCTCGCTGAACACCCACAAGCTCGCCGGCGTCGCGTGCACCGCCGCCGCCGCTACCGGCCTCCTGTTCGCTTCTGCCGGAGTGGCCCAGGCCGCCCCGGTCGGCCCCGGCTGCGCCGCGTACGCCGCCCAGAACCCGGTCGGCCCGGCCTCGGTGACCGGCATGGCGGCCGATCCGGTGGCCGTCGCGGCGGCCAACAACCCGATGCTCAAGACACTCACCCAGGCGCTTTCGGGTCAGCTCAACCCGCACGTGAATCTGGTCGACACCCTCAACAGTGCTCCCGCGCTGACGGTGTTCGCGCCCACCGATGAGGCTTTCGCCAAGATCGACCCGGCGACCATCGAGCGGCTCAAGACCGACTCGGCATTGCTGACCAGCATCTTGACCTACCACGTGGTCGAGGGCCAGGCCAGCCCCGAGCAGGTTGTGGGCATGCACAAGACCATGCAGGGCGCCGACGTGACCGTGACGGCCCCGAACATGATGATGCCGGCCGAGCTGAAGGTCAACGACGCCAACGTGGTGTGCGGGGGCGTGCAGACCGCCAACGCCACCGTCTACCTCATCGACACCGTGTTGATGCCGCCCATGTGATCTGTTCTCCACCACATCAGCCCGGCCGTCCACGCGGCCGGGCTGATGTGCGTTCGGGCCATCCAATTGCGTTGCCGTGACGAATGACTCATATGGCCACTTTGATCACGATCGGCTTCCTCGGTGGCCTGATCACCGGCATCTCGCCGTGCATTCTGCCGGTGTTGCCGGTCATCTTCTTCTCAGGGACCCAGGCCGGGGACACCGCAGCACCCACCGGTTCGGCGCGGACGTCGCGGCTGCGGCCGTATCTGGTGATCACCGGCCTGGTCGTGAGCTTCAGCCTGGTCACACTGCTCGGATCGGCTCTGCTGTCGCTGCTGCACCTACCCCAGGACACCATCCGCTGGCTGGCCCTGGCGGCGTTGGTGGCCATTGGCCTCGGGCTGATCTTCCCGCGGTTCGAAGCCGTGCTGGAGAAGCCGTTCGCCCGGTTGCCGCAGAAGCAGTTCTATTCGGGCACCAGCGGTTTCGGTCTCGGTCTCACCCTGGGCGTGCTGTACGTACCGTGCGCAGGCCCGGTGCTCGCGGCGATCGTCGTTGCCGGCGCCACCGGCAGCATCGGCGCGGACATCATCGCCCTGACACTGTCGTTCGCGATCGGCGCCGCCCTGCCCCTCCTGTTCTTCGCCCTGGCCGGGCGGCGGGTCACCGAGCGGGTGGCGGCATTTCGTCGCCGGCAGCGCCAGATCCGCGTCGTCGCGGGGGTGGTCACCATCGGATTGGCCGTGGCATTGGTGTTCAACCTTCCCGCGGTGTTACAGCGCGCCATCCCCGACTACACCGCCGCCCTGCAGTACCGGGTCGGCGGCGAGGAGCAGCTGCGCGAGAAGCTCGACCTCGGCGGGTTGGTCAACGATCAGAATGCCGAGTTGTCGAACTGCACCAACGGTGCGCCCGTCCTGGAAAGCTGCGGCACCGCACCGGACATCAAAGGGATCGCGGCATGGCTCAATACTCCGGGCAACGCACCGATCGACCTGAAGTCCTTGCGCGGCAAGGTGGTACTGATCGACTTCTGGGCCTACTCATGCATCAACTGTCAGCGGGCCACACCGCATCTGGTCGACTGGTATGCGGCCTACCGGGACCACGGTCTGCAGGTCATCGGTGTGCACACCCCCGAGTACGCCTTCGAGAAGGTGCAGGCCAACGTCGTCAGCGGTGCCGCCGATCTCGGCATCACCTATCCCGTGGCGATGGACAACAACTTCTCGACCTGGACCAACTATCGCAACCGTTACTGGCCCGCCCACTACCTGATCGACAAGAACGGCGTGGTGCGCCACATCAAGTTCGGCGAGGGCGACTACGCCACCACCGAAAAGCTGATCCGCCAACTTCTTTCCGACGGTGACAGCCGTACCCTGCCGGCGGCGACGGAACGCTCGGACGACACCCCGACAGCCCCCACCACACCGGAGACGTACTTCAGCGTCGGCAAGGTGGTCAACTACGGCGGCACCGGGGTTTATGACGAGGGCAACCACACGTTCGACTTCCCGGACCGGCTCGCCCCGGACAGCTTCGCCCTGCGCGGGCCGTGGGCTTTGAATTACCAGGGCATCACGGCACGGGCCGACGGCGCGACGATCCGGCTGAACTATCGCGCGCGCAATGTCTATCTCGTCGTCGGCGGTAACGGCACCGTGCGGATCACCCACGAGGGTGTCACCCGCGAATTGCCGGTCTCCGGTCCGCCGAACATGCGCCAGATCATCGCCGACGATCCCGCGGGCACCGGCACCGTCGAGGTGTCACTCGACGATGGGCTGCAGGCGTTTTCGTTCACCTACGGCTGACGCGACTACTCAGATCTTGCCGTCGAGCGCCTGTCGCTGACCGAGTAGCGAATGCCCACGCCCGTAGGCAAGGTAGATCAACACACCCAAGGCCATCCACGCGATGAACCTGATCCAGGTCAACGCGGTCAGATTCAGCATCAACCACAGACACGCGACGATCGAGGCGATCGGCAGCAGCGGCACCCACGGCACCCGGAAGCCACGTTCGAGATCCGGGCGACTGCGCCGGAGCACGATGACACCCGCCGACACCAGCACGAAGGCGAACAACGTGCCCACATTGACCATCTCTTCGAGCCGGTTGACCGGGAACAGCGAGGCCGCCAGCGCGACCAGTACAGCCACGATGACGGTGATCCGCACCGGGGTTCCCCGGGAGCCGGTGCGCGCCAGTGACCGCGGGAGCAAGCCGTCACGCGACATCGCGAACAGCACCCGCGACAGGCCGAGCATCAGCACCATCACCACGGTGGTCAAGCCCGCCAGCGCTCCGATCGAGATGACCTTCGCGGCCCAGTCCACACCGTTGAGTTCGAACGCGGTGGCCAGGTTGGGATGTCCGCCACCGGCCTCCTTCATGTCGACGTAGGAGGCCATCCCGGACAGCACCACCGACACCGCCACGTAGAGGACGGTCACGATCGCCAACGAGGCAAGGATTCCCCTGGCGACGTCGCGCTGCGGATTCCTGGTCTCCTCGGCTGTCGTCGCGACCACGTCGAAACCGATGAAGGCGAAGAAGACGATCGACGCACCCGCCAGCAGACCGTAGATGCCGTAGTGACTGCCCGCCGCGCCGGTCAGCAGCGAGAAGACCGACTGGTCCACACCGGACCCCGCGGACTCCCCCGATTCGGTGGGCGGGATGAAGGGTGTGTAGTTGGCCACCTTGATGTAGAAGGCGCCGACGATCACCACCAGCAGCACCACCGACACCTTGACGGCGGTGATGACGAGACTGACATGCGAGGACAGTTTGGTCCCCAGTGCCAGCAGCGCCGCGACGGTGCCGACGATCAGCAGGGCACCCCAGTCAAAATCGAGTGGTCCGACCGCGACGACACCACCGGAGAAGCCGAACACCGTTCCCAGATAGCTCGACCACCCCTTGGCCACCACGGCGGCACCGACGGCGAACTCCAGGATCAGGTCCCAACCGATGATCCAGGCGATGAACTCGCCGAAGGTCGCATAGGAGAACGTGTAGGCGCTACCGGCCACCGGCACCGTCGAGGCGAACTCGGCGTAACACAGGGCGGCCAGGCCACAGGTGACGGCAGCCAACAGAAACGACACCGAGATCGCCGGGCCGGTGATATTGGCCGCGGTGGAGGCGGTGACGGTGAAGATGCCGGCACCCACGACGACCGACACACCGAAGACCGTCAGGTCCCACCAGGTCAGATCCTTGCGCAGCCGGGTACCCGGTTCGTCGGTATCGGCGATGGACTGCTCTACGGATTTCCTGCGCAATCGTTCCGTCACGCACGCAACGTACCCACTACCGGCCCTTTTCCACTCCTTTTTCCGCGCCTGTCTCGCCGGCGCTCGGCCGGCCTCGTTCGGGCTCGATCACCGAGGTGTGCCAGAATGGGCGCACTGTCCACCGGACGTGAGGAGAAGGCGTGTCCAGCACCGAGGTCGAGCGTCACCACGGCGTCGATACCGAAGATGTGCCCTCGGCGGCATGGGGCTGGTCTGTGGAGAACCCCCGGGTGCTGCACATCATCGGCATCTTCGCCGCGATCTTCCTGGTCGTGATGACCCACGGCAACCACGTCGGGCACGTCGAGGACGTCTTCCTCATCTTCTTTGCCGTGCTGATCCTCGGCATCGTGGCGCGGGACTGGATCGCCCGCAGCCGCGGCTGGTACCGCTAACCCACACTGCGCGAGAACGCCCCGGAGCCCATGGGTTCCGGGGCGTTCTCGTGTCAGGGCGGCCCAGGGCACGGATCCGCTGTGGACAATGGGACAGGTGACCGAGCGCTCCGATGACATCACCGCACTGTCCACCGCCGAACAGGCCGCCCTCGGAAGCGGCGCCACGTTCTGGACCACCAAGGCCGTTGGGAATGTCCCGTCGATCGTGTTGACGGACGGACCTCACGGGGTACGCAAACAGTCCGGCGCGGTCGATCACATCGGGATCGCCGCGAGCGAGCCGGCGACCTGCTTCCCGCCGGCGGCGGGTCTTGCACAATCCTGGGACCCCGATCTGGTGCACCGGGTCGCCGTCGCATTGGGGACCGAGGCGCGCGCGCTCGGGGTCGACGTGCTGTTGGGTCCCGGGGTCAACATCAAGCGAGATCCGCGGTGCGGCCGCAACTTCGAGTACTTCTCCGAGGATCCATTGCTCACCGGCGTGCTGGGAGCGGCATGGGTGTCGGGTGTGCAGAGCCGGGGCGTCGGCGCCTCACCGAAACACTTTGCGGCCAACAACGCCGAGGACGACCGGATGCGCGTCAGCTCCGAGGTCGACGAACGCACCCTGCGGGAGATCTATCTGCGCGGTTTCGAACACATCATCACCCACACCCGACCGTGGACGGTGATGTGCTCCTACAACCGCATCAATGGTGTCTACGCGGCCGAGAACGCGTGGCTGTTGAGCACCGTGCTGCGCGACGAGTGGGATTTCGACGGTGTCGTGGTCAGCGATTGGGGCGCCGTGCGAGACCGGGTCGCCGCGGTGTCCGCGGGTGTGGATCTGGAGATGCCGGGCACCGGCGGCAGCACCGATGCCGCGGTCTGCGCCGCGGTCGAGTCCGGTGAGCTGCCCGCAGAGGTTCTGTCACGGGCCGCCGAGCGGGTGGCGCGATTGGCCCGGCGGGCCGGCGAACACGACACTGCGGCGGTGACTTTCGATGTCGACGAGCACCACGACCTGGCCCGTGCGGCGGCCACACGATCGATCGTGCTGCTCAAGAACGACCACGATGTGCTGCCCTTGAACCCGGCCTCCTCGGTCGCCGTCGTCGGCGAGTTCGCGGTTCAGCCGCGGTACCAGGGCGGGGGTAGCTCCCACGTGAACCCGACCCGGCTGGATATCCCGTTGGCGGAGATCGAAATCCGTGCGGGCAAGGTCAGCCATTCCGATGGCATCACCGAGGAAACCCTTGCCGCGGTCGCTGCCGCTGATGCCGCGGTGGTCTTCCTCGGGCTGCCCGCCGAGGCCGAATCCGAGGGCTTCGATCGTCCCGATATCGAGCTGCCCGACGAACAACTCCAACTGCTGGCCGCGGTCGTGCGGGCCCAGCCGCGCACGGTGGCGGTGCTGAGCCACGGCGGCGTGCTGCGGCTGCAGCCGGTTGCGGAACTGGCGCCGGCGATCCTGGACGGCGCGCTGCTCGGACAGGGCGGCGGGGCGGCGATCGCCGATGTACTCTTCGGCGCGGCCAATCCCTCCGGCAAGCTCACCGAGACCGTGCCCGTCCGCCTGCAGGACTGCCCGGCCTATCTGAACTTCCCGGGCGAGAACGGCAAGATCATCTACGGGGAACGGTTCTTCGTCGGATACCGCGGCTATGACGCGCGCGATCTGGAGGTGACATTCCCGTTCGGACACGGCCTGTCCTATACGAACTTCAGCTATGACGACATGACGGTCGAGGAGGGAACCGATCGTTTCACGGTTCGCGTGACGATCACGAACACCGGACAACGGCTCGGCCGTGAGGTGGTTCAGATCTACGCCGGGCGGCCGGAATCCCCGGTATCCCGACCGCCGCAATGGCTTGTCGGTTTCGGCGAGTTGACGCTGCCGCCCGGTGACAGCCGCACCGTCGAGATCGCGGTCGCGCGTTCCGAACTCGCCTATTGGGATATCGCCGCGTCGCGGTGGGTGGTCGAAGCAGGCGACTATTCGCTGGCCGCGGCGGCCTCCAGTCGCGACATTCGCCTGAGCACCACGGTCGCCGTATCCGGCGACGCGGTACCGACCTCGTTCACCATGGACTCCACCATCGGGGAGTTGCTGTCGGATCCGGAGGCCGCGCCGGTGGTGATGGGCGCGATGGCCGCGATCGCCGAAGCGGCACCCGAACAGAATTCGGGCCAGGGCCTGGGAACCGACATGCTGCGGATGCTGTCCTCGATCCCGATCGGCCGAATCACCTCACTCAGCGGTGGTGCCGTACCCCCGGAGCGGATCCAAGAGCTGCTCGAGACCGTCAACGCACAGCGGTCCCATTAGCATCATGGGCGTGAACAAGCCGCTGACCGCACATTCCGACGGTGCCGAGGACACCTCGACGCGCCGCCGGATCCTGGCTGCCACGGCCGAGGTGCTCGGCCGCAACGGTCAGACCAAACTCAGCCTTTCCGAGGTTGCATTGCAGGCCGGGGTGTCCCGACCCACTCTGTACCGGTGGTTCGCGTCGAAGGAAGAGCTGCTGCGCGCCTTCGGCAGATATGAGTCCGAGCTGTTCGACACCGGGATGGGCGCGGCGACCGCGGGTTTGCGCGGGACCGAAAAGCTGGATGCTGCATTGCGTTTCATCGTCGAGTATCAGCAGTCGTATTCCGGGGTGCGAGTGGTGGACATCGAACCCGAGGTCGTCATCAAGCAGCTGGGCTACGTCATCCCGATCATGCGGGCACGCCTGCTGAAATTGCTCAGCGGCGCGAATGCCGAAGTGAAGGCCGCGACGGTGATCAGGGTGGCGATATCGCACTACATCGTGCGCAGCGATGACGATGCCCAGTTCCTGGCGCAGCTGCGCCACGCCGTCGGCATCAAATAGCC
The DNA here is from genome assembly GCF_036946495.1 of Mycolicibacterium neoaurum. NCBI lineage: Bacteria > Bacillati > Actinomycetota > Actinomycetes > Mycobacteriales > Mycobacteriaceae > Mycobacterium > Mycolicibacterium neoaurum. Next base: position 3,872,765 of record NZ_JAQIIX010000002.1, on the reverse strand, counting down.
GGGTCAGCCCTCGGCGGCCAGTTGTCCGCAGGCGGCTGCTATTTCGCGGCCACGGGTATCGCGCACGGTGCAGGAAACCCCCTTGGCCTGCACCCGTCGCACGAACTCACGCTCGACCGGTTTGGGACTTGCGTCCCATTCACTACCCGGAGTGGGGTTCAACGGAATCAGGTTCACGTGGACGAGCGGGCCGAGCTTGCTGTGCAGCTTCTTGCCGAGAAGATCCGCACGCCAGGGCTGATCGTTGACATCGCGGATCAGCGCGTACTCCACCGAGACACGACGGCCGGTGACATCGGCGTAGTACCGGGCGGCGTCGAGGACCTCGTCGACCTTCCACCGGTTGTTCACCGGCACCAGGGTGTCGCGCAGCTCGTCGTCCGGGGTGTGCAGAGACAATGCCAGCGTCACACCGAGCTTCTCGTCGGCCAGCTTGCGAATGGCCGGCGCCAGCCCGACGGTGGACACCGTCACCGACCGGGCGCCGATGCCGAAGCCCTCCGGAGGCGGCGCGATGATCCGCTTCACGGCGGCGACGACGCGGTTGTAGTTGGCCAGCGGCTCCCCCATGCCCATGAAGACGATGTTGGACAGCCTGCCGTCATGTTCGTTGCGCATGGCCGCCGATGCCGCCCGCACCTGTTCCAGGATCTCGGCGGTGGACAGATTGCGCTGCAGGCCGCCCTGGCCCGTCGCACAGAACGGGCACGCCATCCCGCAGCCGGCCTGTGAGGAGATGCACACGGTATTGCGCTGCGGATAGCGCATCAGGACCGACTCGAAGGTGGTGCCATCGACCGCGCGCCACAGCGTCTTGCGGGTCTCGCCGGCATCGCACTGGATTTGCTTGGCCGGCTGGATCAGCGTGGGGAACAGCGCCTCGGCCACCTGTTCGCGCACCGCGGCGGGCAGATCGGTCATCTCCCGCGGATCGGCGCTCAGCCGGCCGTAATAGTGGTTGGCCAGCTGTTTGGCCCGGAATTTCGGTAGGCCCAGCTCGGCGACGGCGGCGATGCGGCCATCGGCGTCGAGGTCGGCGAGATGCCGCGGCGGCAGTGCGCGTCGCGGAGCGTCGAAAACCAGCGGAAGGGAAACGGCCATGATCTGTCCCAGTATCCCATTGCGGGCCGGCCGGCAACGAATTCAGGCCGGACTCAGGCGAGCAGCGTCAGCACGATCCAACCGACGACAGCCGAGGGCAGCATGGCATCGATCCGATCCATGATGCCGCCGTGCCCGGGCAGCAGTGTGCCCATGTCCTTGATACCGAGGTCGCGTTTGACCTGCGATTCGACCAGGTCTCCCAGGACACCGGTGATGACCAGCAGCACGCCCAGCGGCACACCGATCCAGGCCGGGCGGTCCAGCAGGAACGCCACTGACAGGACCGCGGCGGCGGTGCCGAAGACCATCGACCCACCCAGGCCTTCCCAGGATTTCTTGGGGCTGATCGCCGGGGCCATCAGATGCTTGCCGAACAGGACGCCGGCGACGTAGCCGCCGATATCGGCGAACACGACGGTGGCGATGACGGTGAACACCCGTTCCCCACCGTCGTCGGCGAAGATCAGCAGCGCGGTGAATGCCGCGAACAACGGTACCCACGTCGCCAGCAGCACCGACGCCGCGATATCGCGCAGATAGTTGATGGGCTGCTTGTTCAGTCCCTGGCCCAAGAGCCGCCAGATCATGCAGATCACGATGGTGCCCGCGTAGGCGCCCAGCAGTCCGGCGGCGCCGAACGGCCAGGTCAGCCAGATCATCGCCTGGCCGCCGATCAGCAACGCCACGGTCGGCAGGACGAAGCCGTGCTCACGCAGCCGGCGGATCACCTCATGGGTGGCGATGGCGATGGCCACCGCCAGCAGCGGCAACCACCACAGCGGGGCGAACAGCAACGTGCCGATGGCCAGCCCGCCGAGCACGACGCCGACGGCGATGGCCGCGGGCAGGTCCCGACCCGCACGCGAGGATTTCTTCGGTTTTTCGGCGTCTACCACGGGACTGCGCTGCTGAGAGGTCATCAGACCTCCAACAGCTCGCCTTCTTTGTGCTTGACCAGTTCGTCGATCTGGGCCACGTACTGCCCGGTGGTCTTGTCCAGATCCTTTTCGGCGCGCCCGACCTCGTCCTCGCCGGCCTCGCCGTCCTTCTTGATGCGGGCCAGTTCGTCCATGGCCTTGCGCCGGATGTTGCGCACCGACACCTTGGCATCCTCGCCCTTGCCCTTGGCCTGCTTGACCAGTTCGCGACGGCGTTCCTCGGTGAGCTGCGGAATCGAGATCCGGATGACGCTGCCGTCGTTGGAGGGGTTGACGCCCAGGTCGGAGTTGCGGATCGCGTCCTCGATGGCCTTGAGCTGGTTGGCCTCATAGGGCTTGATCACGACCAGCCGTGCCTCGGGCACGTTGATGCTGGAGAGCTGGGTGATGGGGGTCATCGAACCGTAGTAGTCGATGTTCAGTCGGGAGAACATGCCCGGGTTGGCGCGGCCGGTGCGGATCGACGACAGGTCGTCGCGAGCCACCGACACCGCCTTCTCCATCTTCTCCTCGGCGTCGAAGAGGGTTTCGTCGATCACGTGTCTATCTCCTTAAGGGCGCGCTCAGCTGGTGACCAGAGTTCCGATCTTCTCACCTGCAACCGCTCGCGCGATATTGCCATCGGTGAGGAGATTGAACACCAGAATCGGCATGCCGTTGTCCATGCAGAGGCTGAAGGCGGTCGAATCGGCCACCTGCAGGCCACGGTCGATGACCTCGCGATGGGTGATGGTGGTGAGCAGTTCGGCGTCGGGCACCTTGCGGGGGTCGGCAGTGAAGACACCGTCGACGGCCTTGGCCATCAGGACCACCTCGGCGCCGATCTCCAGCGCGCGCTGTGCGGCGGTGGTGTCGGTGGAGAAGTACGGCAACCCCATACCCGCACCGAAGATGACCACTCGCCCCTTCTCCAGATGCCTACGCGCCCGCAGCGGGATGTAGGGCTCGGCGACCTGTCCCATGGTGATGGCGGTCTGCACCCGCGTGTCGATGCCTTCCTTCTGCAGGAAGTCCTGCAGCGCAAGGCTGTTCATCACGGTCCCGAGCATGCCCATGTAATCGCTACGGGTGCGCTCCATCCCGCGCTGCTGCAATTGCGCGCCCCGGAAGAAGTTGCCACCACCGATGACGACGGCGACCTGCGCTCCGGCCCGCACGACGTCGGCGATCTGACGTGCCACCAGTGCGACCACGTCGGGGTCCAGGCCCACCTGTCCCCCGCCGAACATCTCCCCACCGAGTTTGAGCAGGACCCGCGTATAGGCGGGTCGAATGACTCCGGGGCTGGCGCTGCCTGGCTCTGCCATCAGACTCCTTCGGTCCCGCGACACACAATTCGCAGACAATCCTGCCTCATCAACGTGCCCCCGCGACGCTCGGGTCGCGGGGGCACGGTGTGACCGGTTGGGCAGTCAGCTCAGATGGGCGGAAAGCAGCCACGCACCGACCGATCTCAGGCCGGTCGGCTCCTCTCGGATGTCGTTGCCTGCGAAAGGTCCGGCCGCCAAGACCGCATCGGGGAAGTTGGCGTGGATGCGGGCGGGGCGGATCTCGTCGATCTGCCAGTACCTGCCGACCACGTCCCGCAGTTCGGGCTCGGTGACGGCGTTGACGGGTCCACCGACGGGCAACGCCCCCGCATCGAAGACCAGCACGTGATAGGACGCCCCCGGTGCGGCCGACCGCACGATGGACTGTTGGTATCCCTCCCGCAGCTCCACCGGCATCGAGTGGAACAGCGTGGAGTCGATGATGGTGCCGAAGCGGCCGTCATAGCCGGTGAACGAGCTGATATCGGCTACCTCGAACGTGGCGGTCGTCAGCCCACGGCGAGCCGCCTCGGCGCGGGCGAGTTCGATGGCGGTCGGCGATTGATCCAGACCGACGGTGGTGAAACCCCTGGCCGCAAGTTCCAGCGCAGTCGCCGCTTCACCGCACCCGGCATCCAAGACGTCCCCGTGCACCTTCCCGGCTTCGATGAGTGCCGCGATCTCGGGTTGCGGCGCGCCGATACTCCACGGCGGACGGACACCCCGGAACGCCGGTGCGTCACCCCGGTAGGCCTGTTCGAACATTTCTTGCGGCTCGGGCGTCGTCATGGATCCGGTATATCAATCTAGTTGATATGTGTCAACATTGTTGACATGTCCTCTTCGCAGCCGGATCAACCATTGGGTTATCTGCTGCACCGCGCCGCGATGCGGTTACGCGCAGACGTGACCTCCAGCGTCCTCGAACCGCTCAATCTCGCCTTCCCGCAATACATCTGCATGCGCATCCTGTCCAAAACCCCCGGCCGGTCCAATGCCGAGCTGGCACGTGACCTCGCAGTCTCGCCGCAGGCGACGAACATGGTGCTACGCGTCTTGCAGGATCGCGGACTGGTCACGAGGCCGGCCAGCGTCTCCTCCGGGCGGGCCCGACCGGCCGAACTGACCCGTGCGGGCCGGTCGCTGCTCGCCCGCACCGACGAAGGTATCCGCGCGGCCGAACATCGAGTGCTCGGCCGGTTGAGCGATACCGACCGCAGCGCGCTGAAACGGATCCTGGACGCGGTCGGTTCGGACCAGGTCTAGGTTCCGGCCGGACGGAGCGTCAATCCTGGATGCGCGCGAACGGACTGGCCTGCTCCAACTCGAAGGCCAGCTCCAAGAGCACGCGCTCGTTGCCCCGGGTCGCCGCGAACATCGCCCCCAGCGGCAAGCCGTCGTCAGAAGTGCTGAGCGGCAAGGAAATCGCGGGGTCGCCGGTGACGTTCTGCAGCGGCGTGAAGGCCACCCAGTCGATCAGCCGGTCGATGATCTGCTGGTAATCAGCCGTGGGGTCGAGGTGCCCGATCCGAGGCGTGACATCGGCCAGCGTCGGCATCAGCAGCACATCGTATCGATGACCCAGCTTTGCGGTGATCCGCCGGATCCGCGAGAGCCGAGCGATGACCAGCGGCATGCGATGCAGGTTGCGGGCGGCCAACCGCTCCAGCCCGCGCGTCAGGTTGTCCAGTTGCTCCGGGTCGAAGCTGGGTCCGAACGTGCGTTTACCGCCGCGCACCAGCGCAAAGGCCAGCAGCGACCAATAGTGCAGGAAGTCGTCGATGAACGACGACGGGATCGGGTTGGCGATCTCGGTGACCTGGTGACCGAGTCCCTCCAGCAACGCCGCGGTCTTCATGGTCGCCTCGCGCACCTGCGGGCCGGCCTCGCGCGCAATGGATTCGGTGGTGACCGCGATACGCAGGCGACGCTTTCCCGGTCCCGTCACGTCACCGATGGCAGGGAGCTTGGGATTGCGGTAAAGCAGCTCCACCTCCCGGTAGAACGCGGCGGTGTCGCGGACGGACCGCGTCACGACACCGTTGGCGACGATGCGCAGCGGCATCTGGCGCATCTGCTTGTCCAGCGGCAGGCGGCCCCGCGTCGGCTTCAGGCCCACCAGCCCGTTGCAGGCGGCCGGAATTCGGATCGACCCGCCGCCGTCGTTGGCGTGGGCGATCGGGACCACGCCGGCGGCGACGAACGCGCCCGATCCCGATGACGATGCCCCTGCCGTGTGGTCGGTGTCCCACGGGTTGCGCACCGCACCGAGCCGGGGATGCTCTGCCGAGGCGCTGAATCCGAACTCCGAGAGCTGCGTCTTGCCGAGTGCGACCAGTCCAGTGCCCAGATAGGCGCGCGCGAAGTCGCCGTCGGCGGGAGCAGGGCGTGGCGTCCACGCGTCGGTACCGTCCATCGTCGGCATACCGGCCACGTCGGCGTTGTCCTTTACGAAGGTGGGCACCCCGGCGAAGAAGCCACCCCGCTCCGCTGTTGCACGGGCACGGTCATAGGCGCGGTAAGCCAATCCGTTCAGCGCGGGGTCTACCGCCTCCGCGCGGGCGATGGCGGCCTCGATGACCTCTTCGCGCGATACCGTGCCTGCGCGTAGGGCGGCCGCCAGCCCGACCGCGTCGTGGTCACCGAGAGCGTCATCGCCGAAAGCGTGGATGCGGGGCATTCGACCGACGGTACCAGTCCGTACCACGACGCTGCGCCAATGCAGAGAACCCCGGGTCACCGAGGTGACACGGGGTTCTCAAGCCGAACGTGTTAGTTCTGGCCGACCTCGAAGCGGACGAACCGGGTCACGGTCACGCCTGCCTCGTCGAGCAGCGCCTTGACGGTCTTCTTGTTGTCGGACACCGACGGCTGATCCAGCAGCACGACGTCCTTGTAGAAGCCGGTCACGCGACCCTCCACGATCTTGGGCAGCGCCTGCTCGGGCTTGCCCTCGGCCTTGGCGGTCTCCTCGGCGATCCGACGCTCGTTGGCGACGATGTCCTCCGGCACGTCCTCACGCGTGAGGTACTTGGCCTTCAGCGCGGCGATCTGCAGCGCCACGGTGTGCGCGGCGCTCTTGTCGTCACCGGTGTATTCGACCAGCACACCCACGGCCGGCGGCAGATCCGCGGCGCGCTTGTGCAGGTAGGTTTCCACCTGACCGTCGAAGTACGCGGCGCGGCGCAGGACCAGCTTCTCGCCGATCTTGGCCGACAGGTCGGCCACAGCCTGCTCGACCGTCGAGTCGCCCACCTTGGCGGCATTGAGCGTCTCGACATCGCCGGCCTTCGCCTCCAGGGCAGCGGCCACGATCGTGTCGGCCAGACCCTGGAACTCGGCGTTCTTGGCGACGAAGTCGGTCTCCGAGTTGAGCTCGATCAGCACGCCGTCCTTGGCGGCCACCAGACCCTCGGCGGTCGCGCGCTCGGCGCGCTTGCCGACATCCTTGGCGCCCTTGATGCGCAGCAGCTCGACGGCCTTGTCGAAATCGCCGTCCGATTCGGCCAGCGCGTTCTTGCAGTCCATCATTCCGGCGCCGGTCAGCTCCCGCAGGCGCTTGACATCGGCAGCGGTGTAGTTAGCCATAAAGCCTTCTCCTGAAAAGATTTAGGAAGCGTCAGTGGTGGTCTCGGCGGCGGGAGCGCCCTCTGCGGCACCGGTGGTCGCACCGGCCAGCAGCTCCTGCTCCCACTCGGCGAGCGGCTCGGCGGCGGCGTCCTGGCCTGCCTCGGCCTTGCCGGCACCCGAGCGGGCCTGCAGACCCTCGGCAACCGCGGAGGCGATCACCTTGGTCAGCAGCGCGGCCGAGCGGATGGCGTCATCGTTACCCGGGATCGGGTAGTCGACCACGTCGGGATCGCAGTTGGTATCCAGGATCGCGATGACCGGGATGTTCAGCTTGCGAGCCTCGGCGACCGCCAGGTGCTCCTTGTTGGTGTCGACGACCCAGACGGCCGAGGGAACCTTGGCCATGTCCCGGATACCGCCGAGCGAGCGCTCCAGCTTGTTCTTCTCACGCGTGAGCATGAGGATTTCCTTCTTGGTGCGACCCTCGAAGCCACCGGTCTGCTCCATGGCCTCCAGCTCCTTCATCCGCTGAAGGCGCTTGTGCACGGTGGAGAAGTTGGTGAGCATGCCGCCGAGCCAGCGCTGGTTCACGTAGGGCATACCCACGCGGGTCGCCTCTTCGGCGATCGATTCCTGCGCCTGCTTCTTGGTGCCGACGAACATGATGCTGCCGCCGTGGGCGACGGTTTCCTTGACGAACTCATACGCCGAGTCGATGTAGGTCAGCGTCTGCTGCAGATCGATGATGTAGATGCCGTTGCGGTCGGTGAAGATGAACCGCTTCATCTTGGGGTTCCAGCGCCGGGTCTGGTGTCCGAAATGGGTGCCGCTGTCGAGCAGCTGCTTCATGGTCACGACGGCCATGGTTGTGCCTCACTAGGTGTTCGGTTGATGCCCGACATCGGTTGATGCCCGGCCCTGGCGCCTGCTGCTGCCGGACCCGTCCGGTTTCCCGGTCGGGACCGCCCGGCATGCTGAGCAACCTGTTTGTCCTGGGTTGCGGTGCAGACGCGCGAAGTCAGCCCACGGATGTGAGCTGCGGGAAGAAGTTTACACCGTGGGAACCGGTGCTTTTACCACGCGCAATTTCCACAAACGCCCGTTCGTCCACAGTCTGCCGGGGTGCGGTTCCGATTCCGACGATAACGCGCTGAACTGGGCAGATGAGATGGGCGGTGGCGATCTTCGTCACGGCGCTGGCCGCGGCGGCACCGGTGTCGGCCGAAACGGCGCGGTTGTCCTGGCCGTTGCGACCCGACCCCGTGGTCACCCGGGGTTTCGACGCCCCACGGCCGAATTGGCGGTCCGGTCATCGGGGCATCGACCTGGGTGGGAGCGACGGGCAGACCGTGTACGCGGCGGGCGAGGGTGTGGTCGTGTTCGCCGCGGTGCTGGCCGGCCGGCCGCTGGTATCGGTGCAGCATCCCGGCGGATTGCGCACCAGTTATGAACCGGTCGAGGCCGCGGTGCGCGCCGGGCAGCGCGTCGCGGCAGGGACCGCGCTGGGCACCCTGCGCGCCGGTCATCCCGGCTGCCCTATGAGCGCCTGCCTGCACTGGGGCGCGATGTGGGGTCCGGCCGCGCGGGCAGACTATGTCGACCCGCTGGGGCTGCTGGCCGGGACACCGATCGTGCTCAAGCCGATTTCGGCGCGCTGACGCTCGCTCACCGAGCGCGAGCGCACCGAAATCGCTCGCTATGCCCGCGGGTGCGCCTGATCGTGGACCGAGCGCAGCCTGGCCACGCTGACGTGGGTATAGAGCTGGGTGGTGGCCAGCGTCGAGTGGCCGAGCAATTCCTGCACCACCCGAAGGTCTGCGCCGCCTTCGAGCAGATGGGTGGCCGCGCTGTGCCGCAGGCCGTGCGGGCCCAGGTCGGGCGCGCCGTCGACGGCGGCCATGGTCTGGTGCACGACGGTACGGGCCTGCCGCTGATCGAGCCGGCCACCGCGGGCGCCCAACAGCAGCGCCGGAGGAGAATGCGCGGTGGCCAGCGCGGGTCGACCGGCCTGCAGCCACGCCGTCAACGCATCCTCGGCAGGTTCGCCGTAGGGCACGGTGCGCTCCTTGTTGCCCTTGCCCAGGACCCGCAACAGCCGGCGCGCAGTGTCGATATCGTCGACGTCCAGCCCGCACAGCTCGCTGACCCGGATCCCGGTCGCGTACAGCAGCTCGACGATCACCCTGTCCCGCAGGGCCAGCGGATCATGTTGCTGCGCACCGATGCTGAGCGCTTCCATGGCATCGAGGGCCTGGTCCTGGCGTAGCACGGCAGGCAGCACGCGGTGCGATTTCGGTGTCTGCAGCCGCGCGGCCGGGTCGGTGCCGAGCAGCCCGCGGTGCAGTGCCCAGCCGGTGAAGGTCTTCACCGCGGAGGTGCGGCGGGCCAGGGTGCTGCGGGCCGCCCCGGCACCGGCCTGGGCGGCCAACCAGGACCGCAGCCGCGGCAAGGTCAGGCTGCTCAGTCCGCCGCCGGTGAACTCGAACAGCGAACGCAGGTCGGACAGGTAGGCCCGGCGGGTATGTGCCGATCGGCCGCGGTTCAGCTCGAGATACTCGTCGAATTCCTCGAGCAGGGTCTCGATCGGTGGCTCGGTCACGGCTTCACGGTCGCAGAATTACCGAAGGTGTCTAGTGGACGCGCCGCAACGTGTCCGGGGTGAGATCGGCCAGGCTGCGATAGCCGTCGATGGCCATCGTCAGGTCGGTTTCGGCCAGCAGCGACCGCAGCACGTGCACCACGCCGTCGGTGCCACCGAGGGCCAGCCCGTAGACATAGGGCCGTCCGACGCCGACGGCGGAGGCACCCAATGCCAGCGCCTTGACGATGTCGGTGCCGCTGCGGATGCCGGAGTCGAAGAGCACCGGCACTCCGTCGGCGGCTTCGATCACCTCGGGCAGGCAGTCGATGGCAGGCAACCCGCCGTTGGCCTGCCTGCCGCCGTGGTTGGAGCAATAAATGCCGTCCATGCCGACGTCGATGGAGTGCCGGACATCGTCGGGATGCTGGATGCCCTTGACGATCAGCGGCAGCGTCGTCTGGGTTCGCAGCCAGCGCAGGTCATCCCAGGTCACGGGTTGGCCGAAGGTGCTGACCCATTTGAGGATCGCGGCCTGCGGATTCTCTTCGGGCGACTGGGCCAGGCTGGCCCGGAACAGCGGGTCGCTCATGTAATTGGACAGACATTTGCCGCGCAGCTGCGGGAAGTTGGAGGTGCTCAGGTCGCGCGGACGCCAGCCCGGCACCCAGGTGTCGAGGGTGACGATGATGGCCTTGTAACCGGCCTTCTCGGCCCGCGAAACCAGGCTGGCGGCCAGCTCCCGATCCTTGGGGGTGTAGAGCTGGAAGAAACCGGGGGTGTCCCCGAACTCGGCGGCGACGTCCTCCAGCGGATCGGCGGTCAGCGTCGAGACCGTCATCGGCACCCCGGTCCGTGCGGCGGCCCGGGCGACGGCGAGGTCACCATGACCGTCCTGGCTGCAGATGCCGGTGACGCCGATGGGCGCCATGAAGACCGGGGACGGCAGTGTCAGCCCGAACAGCTCGATCTCGAGGTGTCGTTCGGTGGCCCCGACCCCCATCCGCGGAATCAGGCCCCAGTGCTCGAACGCGGTGACATTCACGCGTTGGGTGCGCTCGTCTCCCGCCCCGCCGGCCACGTAGGACCATACCGACGGTGACAATGCATATTCGGCTCGCTGTTCCAGTTCGGCGAACAGGATCGGATACGACGGCAGCACCCCCGCCAAGCCCTGTAGGTAGATCTCCAGCTGGTAGTCGCCGTATGCCATCGGGTCAGTCTGTCTGGCCCGCCTCGGCTTTGGCTAGCTCCGACTTCCATTCGCGGAAAGTTTCCTCGGTGCGGCCGCGGCGCCAGTAGCCCGAGATGGACGCCCACTTGGCCTCAACGCCGCGTTCCTTGCGCAGGTAGGGACGCAGATTGTGCATCACGGCCTGGGCTTCGCCGTGGACGAAGACCTGGACCTGTCCGGGCAGCCACTTCGCCTCTTTCACCGCGGCGATCAGCGGGGCATGGTCGCCCGCCTGACTTTCGCTGACCAGGTCGGCACGGCCACCGCGAAAGATCCAGTGCACGTCGACCCCCTCGGGACCAATCAGTTCCAGCACGTCGTCGGGACCGCTGACTTCGATGAAGGCCTGGCCGATTGCGTTGGGCGGCAGTGCTTCCAACGCCGCGCTGATGGCGGGGATCGCCGATTCGTCACCGGCGAGTAGATGCCAGTCGGCCGCCGGGTCGGGTGCGTAGGCACCACTGGGTCCCATCAGATAGACCTGTTGTCCCGGTTCGGCGGCCGCCGCCCACGGACCCGCCACGCCCAGTTCGCCGTGGACGACGAAGTCGATGGCGATCTGGCGTTTTGCGTCGTCGATGCTGCGCACCGTGTATGTGCGCACCGTCGGGCGCTTGGACTCGGGCAGTTCGTCGAAGCTGTCGAGGGTCAGCGGATGCGGCAGTGCCACGACGTCGACATCGGCCGGGACGATGACGATCTTGACGTAGGAGTCGGTGAATCCGCCTGGTGTGAAGGTGTCGAACCCGACACCACCGAGAACCAGGCGAATCATGTGCGGTGTCAGCTGCAACTTGCTGATCACTTCGAATGTATGAATAGGGCGTCCTGCCATGGCACTACCTCGCAATATCGTCAGCTGATCCGCTCACCACTGTACGAGGCACGCGTGGGTCGTGGTGGGCTCCGCGTCATCCGGAGGTGATCCGCCACCGCCCATCGCGACGCTCCACTCGGCCTGCGATCTCCAGCAGCGCCAACGGCCCGAGCACGTGCTCAGGCGGTATCCCGGCATCCACGGCGATCTGCTCGACGCTGCGCAACCCGCGCGCGGGCAACGCCTCGTACACCAGCATCTCCTCTCTGGACAGTCCATCCAGGGGCATCTGCGGATGCTCCGGCTCATCGGCGAGTTCGCCTATCCTGCCGACGATTTCGACGATCTCCTCGGCCCGTCCGACCAATTCCGCCGTCCCGTTCCTGATCAATACATGACAGCCCGCAGACGCTGCCGAGGTGACCGGCCCGGGCACCGCGCACACGGTCCTGCCCATCGCCTTAGCCCAGGCGGCGGTGTTCGCCGCACCGCTGCGCAACCCCGCCTCGACCACCACCGTCGCCCCGCCGAGCGCGGCCACCAACCGGTTGCGGGTCAGGAACCGGTACCGCGTGGGCCGCTCCCCCGGCGCGTACTCGCTGAGCACCACACCGCTCGACGCGATGCGGTGCAACAGTCCAGAATGCCCAGCGGGGTAGGACACGTCGACGCCGCAGGCCAGTACGGCCACGGTGACGCCGTCGACCCCCAGCACCGAACGGTGCGCGGCACCGTCGATGCCGTAGGCGCCGCCGGACACCACGGCGACGTCACGCTCGGCCAGACCGGCAGCCAGATCGGCCGCCATGTGTTCACCGTATGACGTGCACGCCCGGGTCCCCACGATGGCCGCCGACCGCACCGCCACGTCACCGAGTGCTGCGGGCCCCAGCGCCCACAGCACCAGCGGGGACCGGCCCGATTCGCGATCGGTGACAACCGACGAGCCGAACACCCCGAACGCCAGATGCGGCCATTGCGGATCGTCGATGGTGATCAACCGCCCACCGCGTCGATCCAGTATCTCCAGATCCGCTGCGGCACGGTCGATATCACGGCGCGCGGACACCGCGTTGCGCAACTCGACCGGTTCCGCCCCGGCCCGGATGATCGCGGCGGCATCGACGGGACCATGTGTGGCAACCAGTTTGGCCAGTTCATGGTTGGGTGGCTCGGCGACCCGCGACAGGTACGCCCAGGCGCGTCGCACATCGTCGGTCATCGCGCACCCCCTTGGCGGAAGCTCAGCGCGGTGGCCACGTGCTCGGGAGTCGGTGTTTGCGCACCGGCAAGATCGGCGATCGACCAGGCGATCCGCAGCGTGCGATCGGCACCGCGCAGATTGAGCTTTCCGCGGTCCACGGCGGCCCGCAGCACCGCCATCGTGGCGCTGCCGGGCCGGAAGGTGGTGCGCAGTGCGGTTCCGGATACCTCGGCGTTGGTCCGCACACCCAACCGTTGCCACCGCTCGGCCGCTGTGGCGCGGGCCACCGCGACCCGGTCACGAACCGCCGCGGTCGGTTCCGCCACCTCATGGGTGAACGCACCCGCGCGGATCGCGTGCATTTCGACCTTGAGATCGACACGGTCCATCAGCGGGCCGGACAGCTTGCCCAGATAGCGTCGTTTGGCTCCCGGATTACACAGGCAGTCAGCCGGATTCGTGGGCGCGCACGGACACGGGTTGGCCGCCATCACCAGTTGGAATCGGGCCGGGTACCGGGCGACGCCGTCGCGGCGAGCCAGCCGGATCTCGCCGTCTTCCAACGGTGTTCGTAGTGCTTCCAACACGCTCGTGGCAATCTCGGCGCATTCGTCGAGGAAGAGCACTCCGCGATGGGCCCGGCTGACCGCGCCCGGGCGCGCCAGTCCTGTGCCGCCGCCGACCATCGCCGCCACGGTCGAGGAGTGGTGCGGCGCGATGAACGGAGCCCTGGTGATCAGCGGGGTGTCCGGTGACAGCGTGCCCGCAATCGAGTGAATCGCCGTGACCTCGATGGACTCCTCATCGGTCAACACCGGCAGCAGACCCGGTAACCGTTGCGCCAGCATCGTTTTCCCGATACCCGGCGGACCGGTGAACAACAGATGATGCGCCCCCGCCGCCGCGATCTCGACGGCCATCCGCGCCTCGGTCTGCCCGATCAGATCAGCCAGGTCCGGACACGGCGGCGCCGCCGGCGTCTCCACATCAGCTATCCGTCCGGTCAACCGCCCCGCGCCCTTGAACCAGGCGTGCAACTGCCGCAGGCTCTGCACACCCCACACCTCGATACCCTCGACCAGGCTGGCCTCGGCCAGATTCCCGACCGGGACCACCACCGCGGGCCAACCGTCACGCTTGGCCGCCAACACCGCGGGCAACACGCCGTTGATGGACCGGACCCGGCCATCGAGCGCCAACTCGCCCAGCAGCACCGTCTTCTCCAACGCCGGCCACTGCTGCTTGAGCTGCGCCGACATCACCGCCGAGGCCAACGCCAGGTCATAGGCCGAGCCGCCCTTGGGCAGCGTCGCCGGTGACAGCGCCAACGTCAACCGGGTGTCGGGCCAACTGTTATCGCAATTGGTGATCGCCGCCCGCACCCGATTGCGCGCCTCCTGCAATGCGGTATCGGGCAACCCCACCAGGAACACCCCCGGAAGACCGCGGGTGATATCGGCCTCGATCTCCACCGTGATGCCGTCCAGCCCGCGGATGGCCACCGCGAACGCCCGCCCCAACGCCATCAGCCGACCGCCTCGAGATGACGCAACTCCGGCTCGCGGCTGCGCCCGAATCGGATCCCGATCACATCGAGGCGCAGCCCGGCACAACGCCCGGGATGCGCCGCCAGCCACAGCCCGGCCAACCGACGCAACCGGCGCACCTTCTCCGGGGTCACGGCGTACGCGACACCGCCGAACCGGTCACTGGTGCGCGCCTTCACCTCCACGAACACCACGACCCGAGACACCGGATCGAAGGCGATCACATCCAATTCTCCGTACCGGCACCGCCAATTACGCTCCAGCACCGTCAAACCGAGCGAGCTCAGGTGATCCGCCGCAATCTGCTCGCCCAAAGCCCCGATCTCGGCGCGGGTCCAGGTTTCCATGACCTGACCCTGCACCCGGCCACGGACACCCACCGCCACCAACGGCCGATGAAACCTACTTATCCACAATCACCGATTCATCCACAGATGGATTCACCCCAGCGCGTCGCTGTCGGTAGCCACCACCTTCTCGACCTCGGCGCGCACCCGGTCCAGCTCCGCACGCTCCTCGGCGGTGTACTCCCGCGCGGTGTCGTCCAGCACGCAGACCGTGCCCACCACCCGCCCGTCGGCATCGTGTACGGCGACACCCAGATAGTTGTGCAGTCCGAACTCGGTCTCGTCTTCGTTACCGGCAAACGTGGCGTCGACTCGCGAATCCTGAACGAAGAGCGCCTCATCGGTGTCGACCACCCGCTCGCAATACAGCGGAGTCCGGCTGTCATCGGTGCCGGCCTTCTTGCCCGCCGCACCCACGGTGTAATGCTTGGTCGCCTCGCCGGCGGTGGCCGCGACCACCATCGAGTCCGGATCCGAGCGCATCACCAGAACCGACTTGACGCCCAGGCGCTCGGCCAGTTCCTCCAGTTGCGGCGCGAGCCCGGACAGTGCCGGGGTGGAATCGGTCGCGTGCGGATCGGCGTGGCTCATGGCGGTGATTATCGAGGGCACCCCATTGCGCACGCAATGGTTCTACTCAGCGTGTTCCTGTGAACCTGGGTCGAGGTACGGACCCGCGGCCACCACTCACATCCGCGAATACCGCGTCAGCGCAATGCTGTACAGCCCATAGGCCGCAAAACCGACCGCCGCGGCCAGCAGGGTCACCTGGCCGTATTCCGTCTGTCCCAGCGCCCGCACCGCCGCATCCAACCCGGTCGCCCGCGCCGGATCATGCAGGAACGATGCCGCGATCACCGAGATGCCGGCCGCTGACAACACGAGACCTTCCGCGACATGGCCGACCAACCCCAATGCGGTCATCAACGGGCCACCCCGCACCGTGAGATCGCCAAGGAACCTCCGGGAGGCGCCCTTGTAGATGAAGTAGCCGCCGAATCCCGCGATCGCCAACCCGACGGCCACCAGGACGGCCTTGCCACCACCGGTCTGCATCAGCCGGGCACTCAGCCCCGCCGCCCGTTCACTGCCCTGCCTGCCGACCCCGATCGCGAACTGCACGGCCGCGAAGGCCAGTGCCAGATAGACGACGGCCAGCCCGAGCGCCTTGAGCCGGTTGACCAACGGCGTATCCCGCTTGTCCGCAGTGGCACTCTCACCCGGGTGCAGACCGAGCACCACCTCGGCCAATCGCCACATCGCCAATGCGAACAGACCGAATGCCACCGCCCACAGCGACATCGATCCGCCACGCTGTCCGGCAAGTACCGCCAACGCCCCGGTCTGGTCGGCTTCTCCCCGGAACCCGAAAGCGATGCGCGCGATGATAAAGGCGATCAACAGGTGCAGTATCCCGCTCACGGGATATCCGATACGGGCGATCGTCTCGACGGTCCGACTCGCGGTGGCCCGGTTCACCGCGCCCTTGAAGACGCTCCACCCTCGGCCGCTCACCCGATGCCGGCCGCCTTGTCCAACTGCTGCAACAGATCGTGCGCCGCCAACTCGACGGCCTTGTGCCGCCACTGCGCCGCCCGGAACACACACGCGATGAGACCCGACCGGTGCACGCGCCGAAAGTCGCCGTACCCGAACGCATATCGCGCCTTGGTCTCATCGTCGGCACCGTCGGTCAACCCCAGGTGCCAGCGTGCGTAATCCTCCCACGAGTGTCTCTTCAGAAAGGAGTTCTGCGCATCGGAGCCCGGCTGTACCTCACCCCAGTCGCTGTCCAGCACGTACTGCCGCTTGTCGATCAACTCCGTGGCCCACCGCACGCCTGCCGGGTTGACGTCGTACTTCGCCATGGCATCCATGGTGACGCAGCCGACGGTTGACCTCAAGGCCGCTTCAGGTTCTAGCGTGGCGCAGGTACATGCAACGAAAGGAAACCCGGTGGCTGAATACACCCTGCCCGACCTCGATTACGACTACGGCGCCCTGGAACCCCACATCTCCGGCCAGATCAACGAACTGCACCACAGCAAGCACCACGCCACCTACGTCAAGGGTGTCAACGACGCCGTGGCCAAGCTCGAAGAAGCCCGCGCAGGCGACGACCAGTCCGCGATCTTCCTCAACGAAAAGAACCTCGCCTTCCACCTCGGCGGCCACGTCAACCACAGCATCTGGTGGAAGAACCTCTCCCCCAACGGCGGCGACAAGCCCGAAGGCGAACTGGCCGCCGCCATCGACGACCAGTTCGGCAGCTTCGACAAGTTCCGCGCCCAGTTCACCGCCGCGGCCAACGGCCTGCAGGGCTCCGGCTGGGCCGTCCTGGGCTACGACAGCCTCGGACAGCGCCTGCTGACCTTCCAGCTCTACGACCAGCAGGCCAACGTCCCGCTGGGCATCATCCCGCTGCTGCAGGTCGACATGTGGGAGCACGCCTTCTACCTGCAGTACAAGAACGTCAAGGCCGACTACGTCAAGGCCTTCTGGAACGTCGTCAACTGGGCCGACGTCCAAGACCGCTACGCACGCGCCACCACCAAGACCGGCGGCCTCATCTTCGGCTGACGGTTTCGCGCGCGTCAAAAAGGGGGAACCCGGGCCCATCGAGTCGGCAATCGGGGAGACACACCATGAAGACGAGCGCGAGCCCGGTCCACGGAGCGGTGGACCGGGCCACCGACAGCGACGCATTCCAATACGGCGCTCGCGCCGGTTTCGCGGCCAGCGGCGTGCTGCATCTGCTGTTGGGTTACATCATTCTGCGGCTCGCTCTAGGCAGCGGCGGTAATGCCGATCAATCCGGCGCACTGGCCACCCTGGCCGGCCAAACCGGTGGTCAGGTGATGCTGTGGATCGCCGCGCTGGGATTGTTCGCCCTCGGCCTGTGGCACCTGGCCGAGGCCGTGGTCGGCTCCAAGCCCACCGAACGATCGGGAGACGACGACTCGCCGGCGTGGAAGCGCGCCAAGTCCGTCGGACTCGCGGTCGCGAACATCGCCATCGCGTTCTCCGCGTTGCGTTTCGCCACCGGCGGTGGCCAATCCAGCGGCCAGCAGAACTCGGGCATGTCGGCACAGCTCATGCAGTCGGGCTGGGGTAAGGCCGTGCTGATCGTGATCGGGCTCGGAGTCCTGGGTGTCGGCGGATACCACGTGTACAAGGGCGTGTCGAAGAAGTTCTTCAAGGACCTGCGGGTCTCCGGCGGCACCGGGATCACCGCGGTCGGCATTGCCGGTTACACCGCCAAGGGGCTCGTGCTGGCCGGTGCCGGGATCCTCGTCATCGTCGCCACCCTGCAGGCCGACCCGGCGAAGGCGTCGGGTCTGGACGCTGCGGTCAAGACGCTGGGTCAGGCGCCGTTCGGCAAGTTCCTGCTCATCATCGCCGCCGTGGGCATCGCCGCCTACGGTGCCTACAGCTTCGTCCGCAGTCGGTACGGACGGCTCTGAGCCGTCCGTACCGGGCTCGTCAGCTCAGCGCGTCGATGAGCGCCGCCAGCTGACCTGGCGAGACCGCCACCCCGCACGAACGGCGCAGGTCGATCAGCGGCCTGGCGATGTTCTGCAGGTCCAGGAATTCCCCGGGGTGGGTCAGAAAGTAACCGCGGATGGACTGCTCGGCCTCATTGGTCGGCTGATTGGCCGCCGCGGTCAACACATCGTTGGCCGACGGATGCGTGTCCAGATAACCGCCGGCCTGCGCCAGCACACCGCTGGCGACGGTGGCCAGATTGCTCGCCGAGCACGGCGGGGCGGCCTGCGCTGCGGGAGCGCCCGCGACGGTGACGATGGACGCGGCGAGGCCGGCGAGCGCGAGCGTGGCTATCTGTTTCATGCGTCGATCCTGCGCGATGGAGGGTCCCCGCGCACCCGGTTGTCGCGAAATGGACATGTCGGACCCCGCCGCTAGCGTGACGCCCATGTCCAACCCCACCCGTGTGCTCCGGTCCGATATCAGCACACCCACCGGGTCGTTTGATGACGACGCAGCCATCGCCTTGGTCTCGCAGTTCTGTGTCACCCACGATGTCGGCCGTCGGACGGGCTACACGATCGTTCCGGCCCTGGATCGCGCGCTGCGGATCGCCTCGGTCATCGGGCCGGACCCGCGCTGGCGACGGATGCAGCGATGGTCCGGCAACCACGATATCCAGGACACCCCGGGCACCGTGCGGTTGCGTGACGAGCGCGACACTCTCTACAACCACTTCGTCGCGACCATGCCCGAGGCCGAGTGGCTACCGCCGAACACCATCGTCTCGGCACGTCGATGGGCCCGTCACTGCGAGTCCATGGGTCGGGCGGTGCAACTCGGTCTCGGTTGGATCCTGCCGATCCACGGCGAAATCCTGCTGGTGCCGATGCCCACCACCCGCTACGAGAGTGCCGCCTCCGATGTCGTGCACTGCGATACCGGCCGCCCGGCGATCGAATGGTCCGACGGCACCGGGAGATTCCACCTGCATGGAGTCGAATTCGATGAATCTCTCTACCGGTGCGTGCTGACCGGTGAGTTGACCGTGCGCATGATCTCCTCGCGGTGCACCCGGGAGCAGCGTCCCATCGCGTTGCGATACCTGCGTTTCGACAGCGCCCGCCAGGCCGGCGCCGCCCCGATCTGCGGCGATATCTACCGGTTGCCACTGCCGCCGCGGATGGCCCGTGAACGAACAGCAGGCCACGGCCGATGCCTGTACTTTCGCCGGCTGGGCGACAGCCAGTCCATCCAGTGGGTCGACCCGCGGTCGGTGTTCGACGATCCGGAGGCGTTGTTGCGGGCCGAGCAGGACGCCTTTCCGTTGCGCTGCCTGTGAAAAGCGGGGGAAGGCAAACCTTACCTAGGTAGGGATGTAAGGATTGCCTCATGCGTATCCACTTCCGACGGGTCATGGCACTGCTGTCCGTCCTCGCAGTCGTATCGGCGGCGACCGCATGCTCGTCCAGCGAGCAAAGCGACGAACTGCTCATCTACAACGCTCAGCATGAGTCGCTGACCAAGGAGTGGATCGACGCCTTCACCAAGGAGACCGGCATCAAGGTCACCTATCGTCAGGGCGGCGACACCGAGCTGGGCAACCAGCTGATCGCCGAGGGCGACTCCTCCCCGGCCGACGTGTTCCTGACCGAGAACTCACCCGCAATGGCCGCCGTAGAGGACGCCGGGTTGTTCGCCGACGTCGACCCGGCCACCGTCGAGCAGGTGCCGGCCCAGTACCGGCCCTCGACGAACAAGTGGACCGGCGTCGCCGCCCGCTCGACGGTGTTCGTCTACAACACGAGCAAGGTGCAACTGGGGCAGCTGCCGCGGTCGATCATGGACCTGGAAAAGCCCGAGTGGAAGGGCCGCTGGGGCGCTCCCCCGGCCAAGCCCGACTTCCAGGCCATCATCGCGGCCATGTTGCAGCTCACCGGCGAGCAGGCCACGTCCGCATGGCTGTCGGCGATGAAGTCCGACGCGACTTTGCTCCAAGACAACATCGCGACACTGCGCGCGGTGAACGACGGGGAGATCGACGGCGGGATCATCTACCACTACTACTGGTTCCGCGACCAGGCGAAGACCAAGGAAATCAGTGGTAACACCGCGCTGCACTACTTCCGCAACGAGGATCCGGGCGCCTTCGTCAGCATCTCCGGCGGCGGCGTGCTCGAATCCAGCAAGAAGAAGGATCAGGCGCAGCAGTTCCTGAAGTTCATCACCTCCAAGGCGGGCCAGGAAGTGCTGGAAAAGGGCACCTCGTTCGAGTACCCGGTCGCCAGCGGTGTGCCCGCCAACCCGGCGCTGCCCCCGCTGGACACCCTGCAGGCGCCCGCGGTGGATCCGTCCACCCTCGACGCGGCCAAGGTGACCGACCTGATGACCAAGGCTGGCCTGCTCTAGGTGGTTTCCACGCACACCGACCGCCCGACTCCCGGACCGCGGCCCCCGGCCCGGCCCGGCCCGGCCCTCACCGGCGCCATCGGCGTGCTGGTGGCCGCCACCTTCATCCCGCTGGGCTATGTGGTGTGGGCGGTCATCAGCACCGGACCGGATCGCATCTACGAACTGATGGTGCGGCCCCGGGTCGGCGAGCTGCTGCTCAACACCGTCGGGCTGGTCGTGGTGACGGTGCCGCTGTGCGTCGTGCTCGGTGTCGGTGCGGCGTGGCTGGTGGAGCGCACCGATGTGCCCGGCGCCGCGGTGTGGCGACCGCTGCTGGTCGCGCCGCTGGCGGTGCCCGCCTTCATCAACAGCTACGCCTGGGTGAGCGTATGGCCGACATTGCACGGTTTCGGGGCCGGCGTGCTGGTCGCGACGCTCTCCTATTTTCCGTTCGTATTCCTGCCCGCGGCGGCTACCCTGCGCCGGCTGGACCCGGCCATCGAGGAGTCCGCACAGGCGCTCGGGTCGGGCTCCCTCGGCGTCTTCTTGCGGGTGGTGCTGCCGCAGCTGCGGCTGGCCATTCTCGGCGGCGGACTGCTCATCGGTGTGCACCTGCTCGCCGAATACGGTGCCTTCGCGATGCTGCGTTTCTCGACCTTCACCACGGCCATCTTCGAACAGTTCCAGGCCACGTTCGACGGTGCGGCCGGGGCGACCCTGGCCGGTGTGCTGGTCGTGTTGTGTCTGGTGCTGCTGGCCACCGAGGCGGTCCTGCGCGGCCATGCCCGTTTCGCGCGGGTCGGCTCGGGCGCCCCGCGCATGATGACTCCGATCCGGTTGGGCGCGTGGACCTTTCCCGCACTGATCGGATTGATGATCTGCGCGGTGCTAGCGCTCGGTGTCCCGGTCTACACGCTGCTGCGTTGGTTGTGGATCGGCGGGGCCGCGGTGTGGGACGCCGTCGACCTGACCCAGGCCATGGGGCAGACGGCTGTCCTGGCAGCCGTGGCCGCGGTGTTGACCACGCTGGCGGCATTCCCGTTCGCGTGGCTGGCGGTGCGTTATCGCGGCGCGCTGTCCCGGGCGGTGGAGGGTGCGAACTTCGTCACCAGCTCCATGCCGGGAATCGTCACGGCGCTCGCTTTGGTCACCGTCGCCATCCGCTTCGCGCCCCCGCTGTACCAGACGGTGTCCCTCGTGCTCGGCGCGTACGTTCTGATGTTCTTGCCCCGCGCGCTGGTCAGCCTGCGCTCGGGGCTGGCCCAGATTCCGCCGGGGCTCGAGGAGGCCTCGCGGTCGCTGGGCATGTCACCGACCCGCAGTTTCCTGCGGGTGACATTGCGGCTGATCGCCCCGGCGGCAGGTGGGGGAGCGGCCCTGGTCTTCGTGGCGGTGGCCACCGAGCTGACCGCGACCCTGCTGCTCGCTCCCACCGGTACCCGCACCCTGGCGATGCGGTTCTGGTCGTTGTCCAGCGAGCTCGACTATGCCGCCGCCGCGCCGTACGCCCTGGTCCTGGTGGCGCTCTCCATCCCGGTGACGGTGGCACTCTTCCGCGAGGTGACGCACTCATGACCGATACCCTGACCGTGCAGGATCTTTCCAAATCCTTCACCGGCACAACGGTTCTCGACCACGTGAACCTGACGCTGCCCACCGGCAGCATCACGGCCGTTGTCGGCGCCTCCGGATGCGGTAAGACCACCCTGCTGCGTCTGGTCGCCGGATTCGAGAAACCCGACTCCGGCACCATCGACATTGCCGGGCGCCGGGTTGCCTCGGCGCAGACCAGTATCGCCCCCCATCGCCGTTCGGTCGGCTACGTCGCGCAGGACGGGGCGCTCTTTCCGCACCTGACCGTCGGAGCGAACATCGCCTACGGGCTGGACGGATCGCCCCGCCGCGCCGAGGTTCGGTCCAGGGTTACCGAACTACTGGAAACCGTCTCGCTGGAGCCGTCTTTCGCGCAGCGTCGGCCCCATGAGCTGTCGGGCGGCCAGCAGCAGCGCGTCGCGCTGGCGCGCGCCCTGGCACGCAAGCCTGCCCTGATGCTGCTCGACGAGCCGTTCTCGGCGCTGGACACCGGACTGCGCGCGGCCACCCGGCGTGCGGTCACCAAGGTGCTCACCGAGGCCGGAATCACCACCCTGCTGGTCACGCACGATCAGGGCGAGGCGTTGTCGGTGGCCGATCAGGTCGCCGTCATGCGGGCCGGCCGGTTCACCGGGGTCGGCACCCCAGAACGGGTTTATCGCGCCCCGGCCGACCGGTTCACCGCCGAGTTCCTCGGCGACTGCATCTTTCTGCAGGCGACCGTCCGCGACGGAGCCGCCGAATGTGCGCTCGGTCGGATACCGGTGTCGGAACCACCCGCCGCACGTTCGGGCACCGTTCTCCTTCGCCCCGAGCAGCTGGTGGCCGCCGTGATCGCCGATGCTGGGCCGCACCCTGCGCCCGGGATCGGCACGGTGCTGTCCACCGAATTCCTCGGTCACGATGTGCTGCTCACCGTCGACATCGGCGAGTCCGCCCCGATCACGGTCCGCCAGCACAGCATCGACCCGCCGGCGGTGGACACCAAGGTCCGCATCACCGTCATGGGTACCGCACTGATGCTGCCATGAGAGGTCTCATCGCCCATCTGCGTCGTCACGGTGCGCGACCGGCAGTCCATACCGCCGACACCACGCTGAGTTATCGGACCCTGGCCGATCTCGTCGAGACCGCGGCCGCCGAACTCGGCAGCCCCCGAAAGCTGGTGCTGCTGGAGACCCGCAACGATATCGACACGCTGACCTGGTATCTCGGTGCACTCGCAGGCGGACATGTGGTGTTACCGGTACCGCCCGGCGCAGACCACACCGATCTGCTGGACACCTATGGGCCCAATATCGTCATCGACGAGCTCGGCGCGCACCCTCGCCGGGCGCCCGCGCGTGAGCTGCATCCCGACCTGGCACTGTTGATGTCCACCTCGGGCAGTACGGGCTCGCCCAAGCTGGTCAGATTGTCAGTTGCGAACTTGATCGCCAATGCCCAGTCCATCGCCGAGTATCTCGATATCCGCGATACCGATTGTGCGGCAACGACGTTACCGATGTCCTACTGCTATGGACTGTCTGTCGTGCACAGCCATCTGCTGCGCGGCGCGGCCCTGCTGCTGACCGAGCTCTCGGTGATCGACAGCCAGTTCTGGGACTTGTTCCGCACGCACCGGGCCACGACGTTCGCCGGAGTGCCCTACACCTTCGACCTGTTGGACCGCATCGGATTCGACGCGATGGAGCTGCCGCACCTGCGGTACGTCACCCAAGCCGGCGGCGCCATGGCACCGCCGCGGGTGCGCGCCTTCGCCGAACTCGGCCGCCGAAAGGGCTGGGCGCTGTTCGTCATGTACGGCGCGACGGAGGCCACCGCCCGAATGGCCTATCTGCCACCCGAGTTCGCCGTCGAGCGTCCCGAGGCGATCGGGCGCGCCATTCCCGGTGGGCAGCTGCGTATCGCCGGGGACGGCACCGACGCAGACCAGGGCCGCGTCGGTGAGCTCGTCTACACCGGGCCCAACGTGATGATGGGTTATGCCCACGATCATGCCGACCTGGCCACCGGGCGCGTCATCACCGAACTGCGCACCGGCGACCTCGCGCGTGTCGGTCCCGACGGTCTCTTCGAGGTCGTCGGCAGAGCCAATCGCATCGCCAAACTGTTCGGCCTGCGGATCGACCTGCAACGGGTCGAAATGGCTTTGCGCGAGCGTGGACTACCGGCGCTGTGCGCCGCAGCGGGCGAGATGTTGGTGGTCGCGACCACCGCCTCGACCGCGGCGGTGCGCACTGCGGTCGCCGAGATCACCGGACTGCCGGCCGGGTCGGTCGATATCGTCGCCGTCGAGCAGTTGCCCATGCTGTCCTCCGGAAAGCCCGACTATCCGGCGGTCCAGGGGCTGCACACCGAGCGAACCGCCGCTCCCACCCCGTTGCGCACCATCTTCGCCGACGTCCTGCATGTCGATCCCGCAGGCATCGACCCGCGCGCCAGTTTCGTCGACCTGGGCGGCAACTCGCTGAGCTACGTGTCCATGTCGGTGCGCATCGAACGTGCCCTGGGCAGGTTGCCCCGGCAGTGGGCGCAGCTGCCGCTGGCCGAGCTGGAAGCGCTGCAACCGCGGCGCCGCCGGTGGACGGCCACCATGGATACCAGTGTGGCGCTGCGCGCCGTGGCTATCGTGCTCATCGTCGGATCACATGCCGAACTCTTCGAGATGTGGGGTGGCGCGCACATCCTGCTCGGTGTCGCCGGATACAACTTCGGCCGGTTCTGCCTGACCGGAGTGCCCCGCGCTGAGCGGATCCGTCGGCTCCGCAACACGATCGGCTGGATCGCCGTGCCGACCGTCCTGTGGATCGCGATCACCATGTCGTTCAGCGACGACTACGGCTGGACGAATCTGTTGCTGGCCAACAAGATTCTCGGCCCCTTCGACAGCATGACCGCGGGCCGGTTGTGGTTCATCGAAGTGCTCGTCTGGATCCTGGTGGCGCTGACCCTGGCGCTGGCGCTACCGGTGGTCGACCGGATCGAACGTCGGCACGCGTTCGGCTTTGCTTCGGTCTTCCTGGTCGCCGGTTTGATCGTGCGCTACCTGGTGACCGGGGAGGCCGCGTGGTTCAGCATGGCGGCCTTCTGGTTCTTTGCCGTCGGGTGGGCGGTCTCGAAGGCGACCACGGTGTGGCAACGTGCCGCGGTCACCGCGGTGACCGCCGTCGGTGTGTACGGCTACTTCGCCGATCCGGTCCGGGAGACATTGGTGCTCGGCGGTCTGGCGCTACTGATCTGGCTGCCGTCGCTGCGGTGCCCGATACCGGCGGCGGGCGTGCTCGCGGTGTTGGCCGATGCCTCGCTCTACATCTATCTGACGCATTTCCAGATCTACCCGCTGTTCGGTGAGCACCGGTTGGCGGGTGTGCTGTCCGCGTTGGCGGTCGGAGTCGCGGTGGCGCAGGCGATCCGCCGACTACGTCAGCGGTTGGCGGCCAATCCCTCCTGGACCATGGTGGCGGCAACGGCGCCATCGGCACGCACCAGCGATGCGGTGACGACACCGCGCCCCTGGGCGGCCGCGGGAGACCGGGATTCCAGCAGATTCCACTGATCGGCGAAGACGGGCCGGTGAAACCACATCGACGTGTCGGTCGTGCCGCCGCGGTAGGTGCGATCGCGCATCGAATGCCCGTGCACTGCGAAGATCGGGTCGACGCCGTAGAGGTCGGTGATATACACCGCGACCAGTGTGTGCAATACCGGATCTGCGGGTAACGGAACCGTCGTCCGCCACCAGAAACTCCGCACGAAATCCGTTCCCTCGCCCTGATCGTCGACTCGGATGTCGAACTCGTGCAATGGCACCGACGGCGACGGGCCCAGCGATCGGTCCGGGTCCAGCGCATCCGGGTGCGTGGGCATCGGATGCGTGCCATGCTCGGGCCCGACCATCTCGGCCGAGAAAGACACCGTCGCCGTGTTCAGCAGGCGATCGTGTTGACGGCACTCGACCCGGCGGGCCGCGGCGGTCCTGCCGTCATAGACCCGCTCGACGCGGTACTCCGCGCCGTCGCCCGCCTCCCCGCCGCGCAGGAACTGCAGATGCATATTGGTCACCCGCTTCTCGGCGGGCACCGTGGCGATCGCCGCCGCCAGGCTCTGCGCGGCGAACAATCCACCGAAAGATCGCTTTCCCTGCGGGCCCGCGCCTTGTCCTCGCCAGCGGTCGACACCGGTCTGCCGCACGGTCAGCAGGTCCAGCACGGTGCTCACGCAACGACTCCCGACGCGATCAGTGCCTCGATCTCAGTGGCGGAAAGACCCAATGTCGCGAGCACCTGGGCCGTGTGGTCACCAAGCGCCG
Source organism: Mycolicibacterium neoaurum (assembly GCF_036946495.1). Classification (NCBI taxonomy): domain Bacteria; kingdom Bacillati; phylum Actinomycetota; class Actinomycetes; order Mycobacteriales; family Mycobacteriaceae; genus Mycobacterium; species Mycolicibacterium neoaurum. Next base: position 3,846,334 of record NZ_JAQIIX010000002.1, on the reverse strand, counting down.
GTGCGGGTACCGCCGGTGGATAGCTCCCGTCGGTGGCGATGGGCAGCCCCGGTGCCAGATGCCGGCCGATCCGGGGCTGTTCCACGCTGCTGAACAGCGGGTTGTCGGTGACGCGCGGATCGGCGGCGATCTCGGAGAAGCTGCGGTAACGCTCCCAGAGCACCGAAGTGGGTGTCAGGGCGTCGGTGATCTCCGCGGCGCTGTGCTGGGCGAACCACAGCGTGAACAAACCGGTCAGGGCGTCACGATGTCGATAACGCTGCCCCTCGTCGGTGAAATCCGCCCCCAACGCGACGGCCAGCGCATCGACGGCCGCGGTGGTCCCGGTGACGTCGGCGAGATCCCGAAAATGCCTGCCGGTCAAGGCGACCACCATGAACACCGCACCGTCGCTGCTGGTGAAGTTCTGACCGTACTGGCCGTACAGGGAGTTCCCGAGGCGTGGACGTTCGCCTGCCCCGAGCAGGACCTCGGTGAGAAAACTCAGGTTGCCCGCCGTGGCGAGCGCAACGTTCTCCAGCGGTATCGTGATGCGTTGTCCACCGGCACCGGCATCGCGTGCGCGCAGTGCCGAGACCACGGCCAGCGCGGTGTAGAGCCCACAGGACACGTCCCAGGCCGGCAGTACGTGGTTGACCGGGGCATTCAACTCGGCGGGGCCGGTGACCAGCGGGAAACCGACCGCGGCATTGACCGTGTAGTCGACGCCGGTTCCCCCGTCGGCGCGTCCGGAGATCTCGACGTGGATGAGGTCGGGACGCAGGGAAACCAGCTCGTCGTAGGAATGCCATTGCCGCCCAGCGACGTTGGTGATGAGGATGCCGGCATCGGCGATCAACTTGCGGACGATCTGCCGGCCGTCGGCCGAGCGCATGTCGACCGCGACGGACTGCTTGCCCTTGTTCAGTCCGGCCCAGTAGATGCTCTCACCGGCCTCGGTTACGGGCCAGCGTCGGTAGTCGGCGGCACCTCCGACGGGATCGACGCGGATCACCTCCGCGCCCAGCTGTGCGAGCGTCATACCCGCGAGCGGCACCGCCACGAAACTCGATATCTCGATGATGCGCACCCCGGCCAGAGGTGCGTGCGCCACGCCAGTCACCCGGTCAAGCTATCAACCCTGGATCAGCTCAACGGCAGGCCGACGGAGTCAGACACGACAGCCGGGTGTTCACCTTCGTCGACGCGCACCCACACGGTCAGGAGCGGACCAGCTCCACCACCGGGATCACCCGGTCGGTCTTACGCTGGTACTCCCCGAACTGCGGTTCCAGCGCAACCTGTTTGGCGTACACCTCGTCCCGCTCGGCGCCTTCGAGAACCCGGGCCGACGCCTGGTAGGTCTCGGTTCCGCGTTCGACCGTGACCCGCGGGTGCGCAACCAGGTTTCGGTACCAGTCGGGGTCGGTGTCCGCGCCACCCTTGCTGGCGAAGATGTAGACCTTGTCGCCGTCGATGAGAGGTACCAGCGGCGCGATGCGCTCGGTCCCCGACTTGGCGCCGATATGGTGCAACAAGATCAGCGGCTTACCGGCGAAAACGCCGCCCGCCGTACCGCCGGTGGTGCGGAACTCCTGGATCACGGCCTGGTTCATCGCGTCGATGGCTGCTTTGTCCATGCCGTGTACATACCCGAGCGGCCGGGCGCATATTCCCGATGGTCAGTCGGGTAGGCGCAGCTCGGGCTTCTCGACCTCTTCGATGTTGACGTCCTTGAAGGTGATGACCCGCACCTGTTTGACGAAGCGCGCCGGGCGGTACATGTCCCACACCCAGGCGTCGGCGAGACGCAGCTCGAAGTAGACCTCACCGTCTGCGTTTCGTGGCACCATCTCGACGCTGTTGGCGAGGTAGAACCGTCGTTCGGTCTCCACCACATAGCTGAACTGCCCGACGATGTCCTTGTACTCGCGGTACAGCGAGAGCTCCATCTCGGTTTCGTACTTCTCGAGATCCTCGGCACTCATCTGCTCTGCTGTCCTTCGTCTAGGTTGGCATCCATCATTCCCCACCCGGCGTCACCATCAAAGCTGCGCACCATGGCACCCTGGCCCGCGACTCGCCGGACGTTCGCAAACGAGTACCGGTGTTCGGCGCACGGCCCGAGTGTTTCCAGGGCGGCCGTGTGGACCGGCGTGCTGTAACCCTTGTGTTCGGCAAAGCCGTAGCCAGGGTGTTGGCGGTCCATCGCCACCATCAAGCGGTCCCGGCTGACCTTGGCCAACACCGAAGCCGCCGCGATGCAAGCCGCCGCGGCGTCCCCGCCGATCACCGGCAGCGAGGGCATCGGCAGCCCGGGAACCCGGAAGCCGTCGGAGAGCACATAGCCCGGGCGCAGCGGCAGCCCCGCCACCGCACGCCGCATGCCCTCGATGTTCGCGTGGTGCACCCCGCGCCTGTCGACCTCGACCGACGGTATGAAGACGATGTGATAGGCCAGCGCGTACCGCCGGATCAGCGGGAACAGCCGTTCCCGTTCGACTTCGGTGAGCTTCTTGGAGTCATCAAGGGCGGCAAGGCTTTTGAACTTGTTGGGGCCGAGCACGCAGGCCGCGACCACCAGCGGACCGGCGCATGCGCCGCGGCCCACCTCGTCGACACCGGCCACCGGGCCCAGCCCGTTGCGGTAGAGCGCCGATTCCAGGGTGCGCAGGCCGGACCTGCGAATTACGGGTCGAGGCGGCCAACTCGCCGGCACAGCACGGGCTCCTAGTCGATCTGCGGGTTCACGCTGTCCACGCCGCCCCACCGGCCCGGCGGCCACGCGATGAACCGCGCCTTGCCGATGACATTGGCGACCGGAACCGTACCGGCCTCCGGGTCGCCGGTGCAGATCAGCCCACGCTGTGCGTCCTGGGGCAGGCTCGCGCACCGGGAGCGCGAGTCCGCCGAGTGCGTGCGGTTGTCACCCATCACCCACAGCTTGCCTTCGGGCACGGTCACCGGCCCGAACTCGTTGCCCAGGCACGGGTAGACCGCCGGGTCGGCATTCATGGTGGTGGGGTCGAGGTAGGGCTCGTTGAGCTTCTTGCCGTCGACCGTGAGACCGGTGGCCGCACGGCACTGGACGGTCTGCCCGCCGACCGCGATCACACGCTTCACCAGATCGTTCTCGTCGGGCGGGACGAAGCCGATGAACGAGAGCGCGTTCTGCACCCAGCGGATCGCGGTGTTGTCCGAGCGGATCGACTTGTAGCCGATGTTCCAGTTCGGCGGACCCTTGAAGACGACGACATCGCCGGGCTCGGGCTCGGTGAACCGGAAGGTGAGCTTGTCCACCATGATCCGATCACCGACGCAGCCGGGACAACCGTGCAGCGTCGGCTGCATCGACTCCGAGGGGATCAGGTACGGACGGGCGACGAAGGTCAGCATCACGTAGTAGAGGACAAGCGCGATGGTGACCAGGATGGCGCCTTCACGCAGGGCGCCGCCCTTCTTCTTCGGCTTGCGCTGCTCGTCGCCGTCGGTATCGGTACCCGATTCCGGATTGGCGGTTTCCTCGGCGTCGTCGGTCACGGCATCAGGGTAGCCAGCATGGCTGAAAGCAGCCGGACCGGCGGGCGTGTCGTCATGACCTGACAGGCCAGCGTCAGCGCTTTTCCTTGATCTTGGCCTTCTTGCCACGCAGTTCGCGCAGGTAGTACAGCTTGGCGCGACGGACGTCACCGCGGGTGGCGACATCGATGTGGTCGATATTGGGCGAGTGCACGGGGAAGGTCCGCTCGACGCCGACGCCGTAGCTTTCCTTGCGCACGGTGAAGGTCTCGCGGGAACCGCCGCCCTGGCGCCGGATCACGACACCCTTGAAGACCTGGATACGTTCCTTGGAACCCTCGATGACCTTGACGTGCACGTTGACGGTGTCGCCGGGGCCGAATACCGGGATATCGTCGCGCAGCGACGCCTGGTCGACGAAGTCAAGCGTGTTCATCGGTGACTCTTCCTTGCTGTGGGCGGCTCTTCGTGGGCGGCGCAACGTTCGCGCAGCCGAGCCGACGTATTCGGGCGGATCTGACTGGATGTGCCAGGCAGCAGGGACCGACCCTGCGCAGGCAACTGCTCAATTGTGCCAGACGAGACGCGACAGGCGAAATCGCACATCGGCCAGACCGGGCTGCAGCGGTGTTAGGCGGTGATTAGGCTACTGGTCACCGGGGTAGACGACGAGCCCGAGCCATCGTGGCCGGCGATCCCCGCCCCTTCAAGCATCTGGAGGACTCCATGCCGCGGCCGGTGACCGCCTTCCACCTGGTCTTGGCGACAGCGTGTACGACGGCCCTGGTGGCCGGTTGTGAGGCGAAGGGGTACGGCGCACCCGCGGTATCTCCGCAAGCACCTCAGCTCACGGTGATGGCCCCACTAGCAACGGCGGCACCGCTCCCCCAGGCTCCACCCGATCAGCCGACCGCAACCTTCGACGGGCTGCAGGCCCGGGTGAACAAGGCCAGCGCCGATGCCGCCGAGGCCGGCGCCGACCTGACGGTCGCCATCCTGGACCGCGATACCGGCCAGCTGGTGACCAATGGCGCTCCGAACCCCGTGGCGATCGCCTCGGTGGTGAAACTGTTCATCGCCGACGATCTGCTGCTGCAGGAATCCGAAGGGCGGGCAGAACTCAGCCCCGAGGACCGCGTGATGCTCGACGTGATGTTGCGATCCTCCGATGACAGTGCCGCCGAGGTGTTCTGGAATCGCAGCGGGGGCACCGACATCATCGATCGCGTCGTCGCGCGGTATGGCCTGTCGACAACCAGCGCGCCGGGCAACGGGCGGTGGTTCAACACGACGAGCACGGTGACCGACCTGGTCCGCTATTACGACAAGCTGCTCGCCGGCACCGGCGGGCTGCCGCCGGAGCGGGCGAGCATCATCATGGCCAACCTGTCGCAGTCCACCCCGACCGCGCCCGACGGGATGGTTCCTGGTGGGGTCTATCCGCAGCGCTTCGGCATCCCGGAGGGGATTCCCGGCGAACCGGTCGCGGTCAAGCAGGGCTGGATGTGCTGCGTGGGTGCTGACTGGATGCACCTGTCCACCGGTGTCATCGGCCCCGATCGCCGGTTCGTGATGGCCATCAGCTCCATGCAGGCCACCAGCGACGACGCGGCGCGCGAGACCATCACCGATGCCGTCCGCACGATCTTTCCCGGCGGACACCTCTAGGTTGAGACGAGCCGTGGGGATGACCTGTCGGTCACCCCCACGGACGAGGCCTTCTGGGCAGGCCTCTCATCTCATGTCGCCGAGATCACTCTCCGCTGTCGGATCCGGATCCGCTCGGCTTGTTGTCGCCGCGATCGGAGTCGCGGGAGTCCTTGGCACCCGTGGACTCGTTGGAGCCCTTGGCACCCGTGGACTCGCCGGAGTCCTTGGCGTCCGTGGACTCCTTGGCGTCTTTCGCGTCGTTCGCGTCCTTTTCGTTCTTCAGGTCGTCCTTGAACTCGTTCTTCAGGTCGTCCTTGGAATCCTCGGACCCCTCGTCGTCCGTCAGGCCGTCGGTCAGGTCGCCGGCCTGCGCACCGCCCTCGCCATCGGTGAGGTCGGGGGCTTCACCGTCGGTCACATCGGTCACCTCATCGACGACCTCGATGCTGTCGGTGCCCTCGTCGACGGTGGCCTCCTCGGAAACCGACTCGCCCGCAACAGGATCGATCACATCATCGGCGGATTCGGGCGCCTGGCCCTCATCATCGGACCGCAGGCCCGCCTGCAGCACCAGCCCCTCGGCCGGATCGGCCTCCTGCTCTGCTGCCGCGGGCACCGGTTCGGGCCGAGGGAAGTTGAGAGCACGGGCAATCTGCTGCGGCAGCTGCGCGAAGAAGAAGTCGAAGGTGCCCTGCGGGGAGAGCAGGCCGGGGAAGGTCTGGCCGCTGCCCGGCTCCCAGATGGGATCGTCACCACCGAGGAAGCCCGGCACGTAACCGTTGACGAAGGCACTCATGATCTTGACCGGCGCATTGACCAGATGACTGAGAGCATCCACCAGGTTTCCGCTCAGCACCGCCGACATCGTGGCCTGCACGATCTCGACGGTCTGGAACGTCGCCGTCACCGCGGGCGCCAGCATTGCCCTGCCGAAGTTGCCGATCACACCGCGCGACAACAGGCCAGGGCCATCGAGCTCGCCATCAGGCCTGACCGTAGTCATCCACGAGGTGCCGAGAATTCGACCGAGTGCGCTCAGGCCCAGATCGTCGAGGAAGTCACCCGGAATACGCAGCAGGTCCAGCGAGGCGGCACGCAGGTGCACCAGCCCGTCCACCAGGAACCAGTAATTCAGTTCGCCGAAGGCCTCCACGACCTTGCCCTGCGCCAGCAGGCCCGCGACCAGCGGCAGCACCGCCGGGCGGATGACCTGCTCACCGGTCTCCGGATCCAGGATCGGCCGGCCCGCCGTGTCGAAGGACGGGCGACTGACCACGAGCGCTGCCAGCGCATTGAAGGCCGCACTGCCGATGTCGCTCGCGCCCTCGAGGATGCGCGGGCCGTACTTCCCCGGAGCTGCGATGGTCGCGCCGATGGTCCGACCGGGGTTGAAGACGTTGCGGATGGTGTCGGCCAGCTCGGCCTGGACAGCCGGGGTGCCCAGGGTCGCACCGAGGGTGGTCCACTGGGTGTTGATATTGCCGCCGAGGGTGTTCAGGTTGCTGCCGGTGACCTGTAATGCGTTCTGCAGCACCACGAACGGGTTCTCGAAGGCCGCCAGCTCGACCGCCTGGTGACGGACCTGGGTGCTGGCCGCCAGCGCTGTCGGCGCCGTCGCCACCGGAGCGGCAACGAGGGCACCGGCGGTGGCCATTGCCACACCGGCTGCGAGAAGTTTGCCAGGACGAGGAGCCGCTACCGACTCGTCCGGGGAGCGGAAACTGCGCTCCGATGAGTCGGCAGGTAGAGGCATTGGCACGAATTCTCCTTTTTGACAGCGGTGTCAGCTAGACGCGCCGGAACGTTAGCTGCACTTGAAGGAGAAAACAATAGGTATGCCTAACCTACGTTGAGAGAACTCTCAGCTTTCACAGATTCCCCTTCCCACTCATCGGTCAGCAACGACGACACCACCCGGGAAGGGAGTTTCGTTGCGCCCCCGGGTGGCCGGGCATCGCGCAGAGCGGCTCAGTCGAGGAGGTCGGGTCGACGTTCCCTGGTGCGTTGCATGGACTGGTCGTGGCGCCAGGCCGCGATCTTCGCGTGGTCGCCCGACAGCAGGACCGGCGGAACTTCCAGTTCGCGCCAGACCGGGGGCCGGGTGTAGCTGGGCCCCTCGAGCAGTCCGTCCGAATGTGAATCCTGTTGGTGCGACTCGGGATTGCCGAGCACTTCCGGAATGAGCCGAACCACGGCCTCGATCATCACCAATGCCGCCGATTCGCCGCCGGCAAGCACATAGTCGCCGATCGACACCTCTTCGACTCGCATCCGCCGGGCAGCATCATCGGCCACCCGCTGATCGATGCCCTCGTAGCGACCACACGCGAATACGAGGTGCCGCTCGGCGCTCCATCGTTGCGCAGTGCTCTGCGTGAACGGCCGCCCGGCCGGGGTGGGCACCACCAACAGCGTCTCGGGGGTGCAGATTTCGTCCAGTGCCGCGCCCCACACCGGCGCCTTCATCACCATGCCGGGACCACCGCCGTAGGGTGAATCGTCGACCGATCGGTGCACATCATGGGTCCAGCGTCGCAGGTCGTGCACGCCGAGTTCGACAATGCCCGCCTGAATTGCCTTGCCAGGCAAGGCTTCGTGTAGCGGGTTGAGATAGGCGGGGAAGATCGTGATGACGTCCAGCCGCATATCAGTCCATATCGAGCAGGCCGTCGGGCGGATCGATATCCACGGTGCCGTCGGCCAGCGACACGGCGGTGACGATGGCGCTGACGAACGGGACCAGCACCTCACGGCCCTCCGGGGTCTTGATCGACAGCAGCTCACCGGCCGCGGTGTGCAGCACCTCGGCAACGGTGCCGATCGCCGTGCCGTCGACGGTGCGCGCGGCCAGCCCTTCGAGCTGGTGATCGTAGAACTCGTCGGGATCATCGATGGGTGGAAGCTGCTCGGTGTCGACGAGGAACAGGGTGCCGCGCAGCGCATCTGCCGCATTGCGGTCGGCGACGCCGGTCAACCGCATCAGCAGTCGACCGGCGTGCTCACGCACCGTCTCTATGACGAAGCTCCGCTCCGGACCACCCCTGGCGGCGCGTCCACGCAACTGCGCACCAGGGACGAACCGCCGCTCGGGATCGTCGGTGCGGATCTCCACGACGACCTCGCCGGTGACGCCATGTGCCTTGGCGACCCGCCCGATGACCAGCTCCATGACGCTATTGGTCGGTGTCCACCACGTCGACACGGATCCCGCGCCCGCCGATCCCGGCGACCAGGGTCCGCAACGCGGTGGCGGTACGCCCGCCGCGGCCGATGACCTTGCCCAGGTCGTCGGGGTGCACATGCACCTCCACCGTGCGACCACGACGGTTGGTGACCATGTCCACCCGGACATCGTCAGGATTGTCGACGATCCCGCGCACCAGGTGCTCTACGGCGTCGACGACGACGGAACTCATTCGGCGGCGGGCGCTTCGGCCGCGGCCTCTTCGGCGGGAGCCTCAGCAGCGTCGTCGGCCTTGGGGGCCTTCTTCTTCTTCTGGGTCACGGCCTGACCGGTCGGCGCGTCATCCGCGGCGGCCAGTGCGGCGTTGAACAGATCGAGCTTGGAGGGCTTGGGCTCCTTGACCTTCAGGGTGCCCTCGGCACCCGGCAGGCCCTTGAACTTCTGCCAGTCACCGGTGATCTTCAGCAGCGCCAGGACCGGCTCGGTCGGCTGCGCGCCGACGCCCAGCCAGTACTGCGCACGCTCGGAATCGATCTCGATCAGGCTCGGCTCTTCCTTCGGGTGGTAGCGGCCGATGACCTCGATCGAGCGGCCGTCGCGGCGGTTGCGCGCGTCGGCGACGGAGATGCGGTACTGGGGGTTGCGGATCTTGCCCATACGGGTGAGCTTGATTTTGACAGCCATGAATCACTCCTGTGCATTGCCACGCTGCAATTCAGCGATCTCCGGCGGGGTGCCGGGATCCGGTTTTGCCTTACGTGTGTGACCGCCGCGCGGCGCATCTAACGGGTCGCGAACGGACAGCGGACCATTGTGCCAGAGCAGCCGGGGCCTGCCCAAATCCCGGCTGGACCACACGTCGGCGAGCCGACTCAGACAATTCGGTCGAAGCACTTCTCCTCGACGCGCTTGGTCATCCGCCAACCCTCGGCGGTACGGACGAACTCGTCGTCGTACCAGAGCCCGCAGAACAGCACCTGGCCCTCCTCGCCGCCCAACACCATCGGGTTGAAGCACAGCGTGCGCGAGGTCGCGGTGTCGCCGGTGATCCGCACGTCGAAATTACCCACCAAGTGCGCGTACGCCGGAAAGTTGGGGAGCACCTCCGACAGCCAGGCCTTGACCTCTGGGTAGCGGCCGTCCACACCGCCCATGGCCCGGTAGTCGATATAGGCATCGGCGGTGAAGACCTGATCGAGGTCATCGAACCGGCGCGAGTCGATCGCGGTGGAGTAGGCGATGAGCAGTTGCTGTATTTCCAGACGGTCGGAGATCTCTTCGATGCTCAGCACGACTCGATTGAACCATCCATCACTGCTGGCCGGCGGGACCTTCCGCAGGCGGCCAGTGCTCCCCCGACCATTCGCCCGGCTCGGCGTGGTCGCCGCGGGACAGCGGTACCCACTGTTCGGTGGGCGCCGGCTGCTTGGATGACGGAAAATCGCGCAGCTGGCCGGAGGGCTTGGCATCCCATTTCGCGAACGTCAGCGGCGTCTGCAACCAGGCGAACAGCAGGTTGTAGACCCCCTCGAGGGAGTCGATGTGGGTGCGCTCCCAGCCGTGGCTGCCATCGAGGCCGAATCCGACCAGCGCTGCGCGGGTGTTCGCGCCGGCCTCGATGGCCGCCGCCGCATCGGAGCGGTAATAGCGAAAGACATCGCGCGCGTGCGGGATCTGCCGTTCCTCGGCCAGCCGGCACAGCTTGCGGGTCAGGTGATAGTCGAACGGTCCGTGCAGATCGGCCATCGGGATGGTCACGCCGTCCTCGATCGAATGCTGCCCGGGGGCACACACCGCATTGTCGACCGACACCAGTTCGGCGACGTCGGGGTCCAGACCGTGGCTGGCGCCGTGCCCGACCTCTTCGGTGATGGTGACCATGATCGTCGTCGTGTGCGGGAGCACGATCTTCTGCTCGGCGACGGTCTTGGCGAGTGCGAGCGCCACCGCGACGCCGGCCTTACCGTCCAGATGGCGGGAGACGATATAGCCATCCGAGGTCAGCTCCGGGGCGGCGATCAGGGCGACGAAGTCGCCGACCCGGAAGCCGAGCCGTTCGAGCTCGGCCCGGTTGGTGACCTTGCGGTCGATGCGGACCTCGACGTGTTCCCATTCGGTGGGTTGGGTATCGATCTCGTCGCCGAACGCATGGCCGGAGGCCTTGAGCGGCATCACCGTTCCGGTGAAGAACTCGTCGGCGTCGTCGGTGAAGATCCGCACCCGGGCGCCGGTGGCGAAACGGGCGGAGAACGTGCCCACCGGGATCAACTCCAGGCGGCCGTTGTCCTTCAGATCGCGCACCATGCAGCCGATGGTGTCGGCGTGCACCACCACCGCACGGTCGGTGGTGGCGGATTCACCGGGCAGCACCGCGGTCAACGCGCCGCGGCGGGTCAGGGTGAACGGCACGCCGATCTCGTTCAGTGTGTCGCCGATGAGCTGCATCACCGCGTCGGTGCGACCCGACGGACTGGGCGTCTGCAGCAGTCCCAACAGCGTGTCGATCATCCACGCCCGGGTCTCCTCCGGCATCACCGCACGTTCGGACACCATGCCTCCTTCTCAAGCATCGGATTCGGGACGCCCGAACAGTCCGGGCGTCCCCGTACACCGCTAACCCTGGTCGACAGGATCGGGCTGCCACGCCCAGGGTGTCGCCGCGGTCCGGGGAAAGAGTAGATCCACGAAGGCCTGCGCGGTCGGGCGCGGTTCGTGGTTGGCCAACCCCGGACGCTCATTGGCCTCGATGAACACGTATTCCTCGCCGTCGACCGACGGCACCATCAGGTCGATACCGGTCACGGGGATACCGATGGCATCGGCGGCGTCGACCGCCACCTTGGCCAGCAGCGGGTTCAGGTCGTCGGTGACGTCGAGGATCGTGCCACCGGTATGCAGGTTCGCGGTGCGCCGCACGACCAGGCGTTCGTTGGCGGGCAGCACATCGTCCATCTCCCAGCCGGCTTCGCGCACCGTGTCCTCGGTCACCGAGTCCAGCGGTATTCGGGACTCCCCCTGGGTGGCCGCCGCCCGACGGCGGCTCTGCGCTTCGATGAGCGAGCGCACGGTGTGCTTGCCGGTGCCGATGATCTCCGGTGGGCGGCGCACCGCCGCGGCGATCACCTTGCCGTTGATCACCACGATGCGCAGATCTTCGCCGGCACAACGTTCCTCGATCAACACGTCGGGGCAGTGCTTGCTTGCCAGCTGCAGTGCGCGGTCCAGCTCGTCGTGACGGGTCACACCGACGGTGATACCGGCGCCCTGTTCGCCGCGGGCCGGTTTGACCACCACCGAGCCCACCTTGGCGAGGAAGCGATGGTCCTCTTCCCCGAAGGTGGCCGTGACACCCTGGGGCACAACGATTCCCGCCTCGCCGACCACCTTGCGGGCAATGCGCTTGTCGTCACACCGACTCATCGCCACCGCGTTGGTCAGTTCCGACAGCGACTCCCGCGTGGTGACGGTGGTGCCCCCGTGCGTGAGCTGCAGGTAGCCGCCCTGGGCATCGAGGACCTGGACAGCGATACCGCGCAGGATGGCTTCGTCGGCGATGATGCGCGCGTACGGATTGAGTTGATCGAGCTCTTCCTCGGGTTGTGCGGGCGCAAAAAGCTTTTCGTTGATCGCGTTTTTCCGCTTGACACCGAGTTCAGGGACCCGCTGGAAGCCCATCCGCTCGTAGAGGGCGATGGCCCCCTCGTTGTCGTGCAGTACCGAAAGGTCCATCTGGGCGCGCCCACGGGCGATGAACTCCTCGACCAGCGAGCGCACCAACAGCCCACCGGCACCGGGACGGCACAACGTCGGGCTGACGGCCAGGCACCACAGGCTCGAGCCGTTCTCCGGGTCGTCGAACAACTGGGCGTGGTCGATGCCGGTGACGGTGCCGACCACCGATCCGCTCTGGTCGTCGACCGCGACCAGGTAGATCATGTGCTCTTCGGATTGACTGTTGTGCCACATCAGATCGACGTCGGCGGGCACCATCCGGCACTGCAGGTAGATCTCGTTGATCGCGGCACAGTCGGCCATGGACTGGACCGGCCGCACCGTCACTCCCGGCAGGTCCTGCGGGCGGTAAGCCAGCGGCGTCGTGAGGTCCAACCGGTAGGTGAAGCTCGGGTCGATGAAGAACTCTTGCGGGTTCAGGGCCACGAACACGTGCGGCGCCTCAAGGTACATGCCGATGTCTCTGCGGCCGCTGGCCTCGGCGCGCAGGGCGGTACCGAGCTCACCCGGATCGTCGAAGGTCTGTCCGAAGACCAGCCTGCCCCAACCGAGATCCTGAATGACCTCTTTAGGCGGGGCATGGCCGTCTGGAGTCGCCTTCTCCAGGGTCATTTCGTCGTTACCCCATCCACGTGGTGCGCCAGCCAGAGTTCCAGCAGCCCGAGCTGCCACAGCGGGTTACCCCGAAGCGGGGTGTGGTAACCGTTCGGATCGGCCAGCAGTCGGTCGACTTCGCTCTTGTCGAACAGCCCACGGGCCTTGGCGCCGTCGCTGTGCAGCGCATCGCGAACCAGGTCCAGGTAGGGCCCGGAGAGGTGCTTGAGGGCCGGTACCGGGAAATACCCCTTGGGCCGGTCGATCACCTCGTGCGGGATCACCTTGCGGGCCGCCTCTTTCAGTACGCCCTTGCCCTCGTAGGCGGTCTTGAGATGCGGCGGGCAGGTCGCGGCGAGTTCGACCAGTTCGTGATCGAGGAAGGGCACGCGCCCCTCCAGCCCCCACGCCATGGTCATGTTGTCCACGCGCTTGACGGGGTCGTCGACCAGCATCACCGTGGTGTCCAGGCGCAGCGCGCGGTCGGTCGCCGTCGCCGCACCAGGGTGGGCGAAATGGCTCCGTACGTAGTCACCGGCGATATCGGCGTCGAGGCGCCAGTTCGGTTGCAGCAGTGCGTTCAACGCGCTGTGGTCGCGGTCGAAGAACGCTTGGCGGTAGCTGGCCAGGGCAGCCGTCACATCGCCGTCGGGGGCATGGGCCATCGGTGGATACCAGTGGTAACCGGCGAAGATCTCGTCGGCGCCCTGACCGGACTGCACCACCTTGACATGCTTGCTGACCTCTTGGGAGAGCAGGTAGAAGGCCACGCAATCGTGGCTCATCATCGGCTCGCTCATCGCCGCGATCGTTCCCGACAGCGCGGGCAGCATGCGGGCGGTGTCGATACGGATCTGGTGATGGTCGGTGCCGTAGTGGCGGGCGATGATGTCGGAGTACTTGAACTCGTCGCCCTCTTCGCCGCCGGCGGCCTCGAAACCGATCGAGAAGGTCGCCAGCCCGTGCTGTCCGGCCTCGGCCAGCAGCCCGACGATCAGGCTGGAGTCCAATCCGCCCGACAGCAGGCAGCCGACCGGGACGTCGGCGACCAATCGGCGCTCGACAGCGGTCCGCAGCGAGGCCAGGATGGCCTCTTCCCATTCGGTGTCCGACCATCCCGATCGCTCGGCCGATCGCTCGAATACGGGCTCCCAGTAGGTGTGTTCGGTCCGCTTGCCGTCGGGTTCGATCCGCATGACGGTGCCCGGCGGTAGCTTCTTGACGCCTGCCACGATGGTGTGTGGTGCGGGAACCACCGAGTGGAAGCTCAAATAGTGATGTAGCGCAACGGGATCGATCGAGGTGTCGACGCCGCCGGCGGCCAGCAGCGCGGGTAGCGAGGAGGCGAACCGCAACGCGTCGGGGGTTTCGGTGTAGTACAGGGGCTTGATCCCGAGCCGGTCGCGGGCCAACAGCACCCGACCGCTGTCCACCTCGGTGACGGCGAAGGCGAACATGCCGAACAGATGATCGACGACCTTCTCGCCCCACTCGCGGTAACCCTTGAGCACGACCTCGGTGTCGCTGTGGGAAAAGAAGCGGTAACCCTTGCCCAGGAGTTCCTGACGCAGCTGCGGGTAGTTGTAGATGCATCCGTTGAAGGCGACCGTCAGGCCGAGTTCGGGGTCGTGCATCGGCTGTTGCCCGTGGCTGGACAGGTCGATGATCGCCAGCCTGCGATGGCCGAGGGCGATACCGCCCTGCGACCAGAAACCTCCACTGTCGGGGCCCCGCGGCACCATGGTTTCCGCCATTCGGGCAATGGCTCCGAGATCTGCCGACCGGCCGCGAGCAACCTCGCCGGCGATGCCGCACATTGTTTTCGTCCCCCTCGATGGTCGATGGCCACTCTGGTTCGCGCTGGTCTTACGTTACCGGTCAGGGCACCTTCCAAACCTCCGGGTGCGAAAGGTAGTTAGGGTCACAAGCCATGCGAAGGCTTGTCGCCGCCGTCCTGTCGGCGCTCATTCTGGTGACCATCGGCACGGGTTCCGCAGGTGCCGACATCGGGGTGAACCAACCCGTCGGTTCACTGCCGATACCCGACGGACCTGCACAGGCATGGGTGGTCGCGGATCTGGATTCGGGCGCGGTGTTGGCTGCCAAGGACGAGTACGCACGACACCCACCGGCGAGCACGATCAAGGTGTTGCTTGCCCTGGTCGCACTCGACGAACTGCCACTGGAGGCGACGGTGGTCGCCGATGAGGCCGACACCAAGGTGGAGTGCAACTGCGCGGGTGTGGCGCCCGGGGTGACCTATACGGCGCGCCAGCTTCTGGAGGGGCTGCTGCTGGTCTCGGGTAACGACGCAGCAAACACTCTGGCGACGATGCTCGGCGGCAGGCCCGCGGCACTGGAGAAAATGAACGCCAAGGCCGCGGCGATCGGTGCGCGGGCCACCACCGCGGGCTCCCCCTCGGGCCTGGACGGGCCCGGTATCGACATCTGGTCCTCGCCGCACGACCTCGCGGTGATCTTCCGGGCGGCGATGGCCAATCCGGCGTTCGCGGCGATCACCGCGCAGCCGACGGCGGTGTTTCCCGGTCGCAACGGTGACCGGATCCTGGTGAACCAGAACGAGCTCTTGACCCGCTATCCCGGCATGCTGGGCGGCAAGACCGGGTTCACCGATATGGCGAGAAAGACCTTCGTCGGCGCGGCCCAGCGCGACGGCCGCCGCCTGGTGGTGGCGATGATGTTCGGTCTCGTCCGGGAGGGCGGTCCGACCTATTGGGATCAGGCGTCGGCCCTGCTGGACTGGGGGTTCGCCCAGGACCGAGCGGTCAGCGTCGGCGCACTGTAAGTCGAGACCCGACGGAGACCGGTTCGAGTCCTGCCGACCGTACGCTCACGCGGGTGCGGCATCTGCTCGCGGCGACCGTGCTCGCCCTCGGCACGGTCATGGCGGCGCCTGCGCAGGCTGCGCCCACCGTGGAACCCGTTGGCGCCCAGACGTTCGCCAACGGCCCGGCCAAGGCATACCTGCTTGCCGATCTGGATACCGGCCGGGTCCTGGCCGCCAACGACCCCTACGGTTCCTACGCCCCGGCCAGCACCATCAAGGTGTTGCTGGCCATGACGGTGCTCGACAATCTGCGGCCGGACAATTTCGCAAGGGCCAACGCGTCGCACACCAAGGTCGAATGCTCGTGTGTGGGACTCACTGCCGGCCAGCCCTACACCGTTGCCCAGTTGCTCAGCGCGCTGCTCATGGTGTCGGGCAACGACTCGGCGAACATGCTGGCCGATATGCTGGGCGGCCAGCGCAATGCCGTCGCTGCGATGAACCGCAAGGCCGCCGGCGTCGGTGCGCGCAACACCCGAGCGTCCTCGCCCTCGGGACTGGACGGCCCGGGCTGGGAATCGGTCACCACACCGCATGATCTGGCGGTCATCTTCCGGGCCGCGCTGCGCTATCCACTGATCGCCCAGATCATGGGGTCGAGATCGGCGGGATTTCCGGGGCGCACGTTGACCAATCAGAACGAACTGCTGACCCGCTACCCCGGTGATCTGGGCGGCAAGACCGGTTTCACCAACCTGGCCCGCAAAACCTACGTCGGGGCCGCCCAGCGCGGCGGCCGCAGGCTCGTGGTGGTACAGATGTACGGCTCGGGTGATCTGTACGGCCAGGCGATCAGCCTCTTCGACTGGGGTTTCAGCCAACCCTGACCGGGGTGGCTCGCACAACGGACGGCCAAACAAGTAAGGTCACCCTAATTTGAGCGTCGGACAGCCGTCCCGCGCCCGACCGAAGGGGACTCGTTGTCCGGCCAAGCTGATATCTCGTTGATCGTCGCGTTCGGCACCGATATGGGTAACGCCGAGGACGCCGCCATGACCTTCGCCGAATCGGTCGCCGAGATCGGCATCGAGACCGAGGCGGTGGAGCTCAACCAGGTCGAACTCGGCCAACTGCAGGACGCCACCCATTTCGTCGTGGTGGTCTCGACGTTCGGCGAGGGCGAGTTTCCCGACTCGGCGACCCTGTTCTGGGAGGCCATCAGCGCCGACACCGACCGGCTCGAGCATCTGCACTTCTCCGTATTGGCGCTCGGTGACAGCTCCTATGAGTTCTTCTGCAACGCGGGCAAGCTGCTCGATGAGCGACTCGAGGCCCTGGGCGCCCAACGCATGGTCGACCGCGTCGACGTCGACGGCTTCTACGAGGAGCCCGCCAAGGCGTGGACCGCCGACATCATCAAGGTGATGACGGCCCAACAGGGCGGAACGGCACCGCAGCCGGCGGTCTCAGCGCCCGAACGCAGCGAACCGCGCGAGCGCAACGTACCGGTACGCGCCCAGCTCTCGGTCAACCGATGGCTCAATTCCACCGCGTCGGACAAGGAGGTCCGCCACTACGAGATCGACTTGGCCGGGACCGGCATCGCCTACCAGGCCGGTGATTCGCTGGCGGTGCACGCCACCAACGACCCCGCACTTGTCGAGGCGCTGCTGGCCGCGTTCGGTGTCG
The DNA here is from genome assembly GCF_036946495.1 of Mycolicibacterium neoaurum. Classification (NCBI taxonomy): domain Bacteria; kingdom Bacillati; phylum Actinomycetota; class Actinomycetes; order Mycobacteriales; family Mycobacteriaceae; genus Mycobacterium; species Mycolicibacterium neoaurum. The sequence continues at coordinate 3,829,199 of NZ_JAQIIX010000002.1, read as the reverse complement.
GCGCCGACTACGCCGTCACCGGACACGAGCAGCCCCTCGGTGTGCTGTTGACCGAACACTTCGAAATCCGTACGCCGTCACGGGCACTGCTGAACCTGGCCGCCGGCCGCACCACCGATACCGAGGTGGCCGCGGCCCTGCAGTCCGGCGACACCCACGGCGGTACCGAGAACTCGTGGCTGTACGGCAAGGATGTGCTCGATATCGTCGCGCTGGCCGATCTGAACGTCGACGAGGTGCTCGACACTCTGCGCCCCCTGCAGTTCCGCGACTACTCGATCGCCTCCAGCCCACTGGAACATCCCGCCGCGGTGCATCTGACGGTCGCCAGCGTTCGCTACGACCTCGACGGCCGCACCCACGGCGGGGTGGCGTCGACATTCCTGGCTGATCGCTGCCAGGACGTCCTGGTGCACCTGCGCCCCAACACGCATTTCCGGCTTCCCGCCGGCGATGTCCCAATCATCATGATCGGTCCGGGCACCGGCATCGCGCCGTTTCGCGCCTTCCTGCAGGAGCGCCGTGCGACCAAGGCGAGCGGGAAGGCGTGGTTGTTCTTCGGTGACCGGCGCCGCGACACCGATTTCCTTTACGGCGAAGAATTGCAGGAGTTCGCCGACGCCGGTGTCCTGACCCGGCTGGACCTGGCCTTCTCGCGCGATCAGGGGACCAAGGTCTATGTGCAGCAACGGATGCAGGAGAACGCCGAGGAGTTCTACCGCTGGTTGACCGAGGGCGCATACGTCTACGTGTGCGGTGACGCCGACCGGATGGCCAAGGATGTCGACGCGGCACTGCACGATATCGTCGCCCGCTGCGCCGGTCTCGATGCCGCAGGTGCGCACGCCTACGTCAACGACCTGATCAAGAGTCACCGCTACGTGCGCGACGTGTACTGAGACCAGGTAGCCCGCAGCGCGGAAATCCCTACCTGAGTGCAGTCTGGGCGGCGCGGGCCGTACCTGACTGAAACCGCGTAGGCGGAGCCGGGCTCTACCCCCAGACGCGCCCGCGCAGCAGTACCAGATCGGGGTTGGTCACGCCGACCTCGCGCGGATCCTCGCGGAAACACAGTAGATCCGCCGACGCACCGTGGGCCAGCGCGGGGCGGCCCAACCAGGCCCGCGCATCCCAGCACGCCGCACCGAGCGCCTCCGTCGCGGTCATCCCCACCCGCCGCAGCGCGTCGATCTCGTCACCGATGCGACCGTGGGCAACCATCCCGCCGGCATCGGTACCGGCGAAGATCGGCACACCCGCCTCGTGCGCAGCACCCACCCGTCGGTGGCACGAGGCGTACAGCGAGCGCATGTGCTTTTCGTAGGTCGGGTACTTGGCCGCCTTGTCGGCGATGCCAGGGAAGTTCTCGATGTTGATCAGCGTCGGGACCAGCGCGGTGCCATGCTCCAGCATCAGCTCGATGGTGTCCTCGGTGATACCGGTGCCATGCTCGATGCAGTCGATGCCCGCCTTGATCAGCCCGGGCAGCGCCTCCTCGCCGAAGACGTGCGCGGTGACCCGGGCACCCTCGGCGTGGGCGGCGGCAATCGCCTCGACCAGGACATCGTCGGACCACAGCGGGGCCAGATCCCCGACGCCGCGGTCTATCCAGTCCCCGACCAGCTTGACCCAGCCGTCACCCCAGCGGGCCTGCTCGGCGACGTAGGCAGGTAGCTGTGATTCATCCTCGATATCGATCGGCAGACCGGGCATATAGCGCTTCGGCCGGGCCAGGTGCTTGCCAGCGCGGATGATGCGCGGCAGGTCGTCGCGATCGTCGAAGCTACGGGTGTCCACCGGAGAGCCGGCGTCACGCAGCAACAGCGCGCCGGCATCGCGTTCGGTCTCGGCCTGCTCGACGGCCTCCTCGACGGTCGTCGGCCCACCGGGCCCGAGCCCGACGTGGCAGTGCGCGTCGACCAGACCGGGGATGATCCATCCGTCGGCCCCACCAGCTCCGAAGACCGTGTCCGCGTTGGCGATCGGCTCGGCAGACAGCACGCCGTCGTGCACCCACCACTGCACCTGCTCGCCGTCGGGTAACCCTCGGCCCCGAATATGCAGCGGCGGCACGGGCTACTTCTGTCCGGGGAACTTCAGCTTGGACAGGTCGAAGTTGGCCAGCCCCGGCGGCAACTCGTCCAGGCCCTTGGGCATGTTGGACAGGTCCGGGAAGCCACCGGGCATACCGGCACCCAACGGGTTCTTCGGCTGGGTCGGCCCCTTGGCACCGCGACCCTTCTTCTTGCCTGCCTGCTTGTTCTTGCCCTTGGCCGCCTTACGCTGAGCGTTCTTGCGCCCGAACGGCATTCCCATCTGGCCTGCCATCTGCGACATCATCTTGCGGGCCTCGAAGAACCGGTCGACGAGCTGGTTGACCTCGGAGACGCTGACGCCCGATCCGTTGGCGATGCGCAGCCGGCGGGAGGCGTTGATGATCTTCGGGTCGGCCCGCTCGGCCGGGGTCATCCCACGGATGATGGCCTGCACGCGATCGAGCTGGCTGTCGTCGACGGCGGCCAGGGCGTCCTTCATCTGGCCGGCACCGGGCAGCATGCCCAGCAGGTTGCCGATCGGGCCCATCTTGCGGATGGCCAGCATCTGCTCGAGGAAGTCCTCCAGTGTCAGCTCGCCGGAGCCGATCTTGGCGGCAGTCGCTTCGGCCTGCTCGGCGTCGAAGACCTGCTCGGCCTGCTCGATCAGGGAGAGCACGTCACCCATCCCGAGGATGCGGCTGGCCATCCGGTCGGGATGGAAGACGTCGAAGTCCTCCAGCTTCTCGCCGCTGGAGGCGAACAGGATCGGCACACCGGTGATCTCCCGCACCGACAGCGCGGCGCCACCGCGGGCGTCACCGTCGAGCTTGGTCAGCACGACACCGGTGAACCCGACGCCCGAACCGAAGGCCTCGGCGGTGGTGACGGCATCCTGGCCGATCATCGCGTCGAGGACGAACAGCGTCTCGTCGGGGTTGACCGCATCGCGGATCGCGGCGGCCTGGCCCATCAGCTCCTCGTCGATGCCGAGGCGACCGGCGGTGTCGACGATGACGACGTCGAAGTGCTTGGCCTTGGCCTCGGCCAGACCGGCGGCCGCGACGGACACCGGGTCACCGGTGGTCATCTGATCGATGGTCACGCCGTCAGGCGACACCCCGGGGTGCGGCGCGAACACCGAGACACCTGCTCGCTCGCCGACGATCTGGAGCTGGTGCACGGCACCGGGTCGCTGCAGATCGCAGGCCACCAGCAGCGGTGTGTGCCCCTGCGCCTTGAGCCATCTGGCGAGTTTTCCGGCCAGCGTGGTCTTACCGGAACCCTGCAGGCCGGCAAGCATGATGACGGTCGGCGGGGTCTTGGCGAAGGAGAGCTGGCGGGTCTCGCCGCCGAGGATGCCGATGAGCTCCTCGTTGACGATCTTGACGACCTGCTGGGCCGGGTTCAGCGCCGCGGAAACCTCCGCACCCTTGGCACGATCCTTGATGCGGCCGACGAAGGCGCGCACCACAGGCAGCGAGACGTCGGCCTCGAGCAGGGCAAGTCGGATCTCGCGCGCGGTGGCGTCGATGTCGGCGTCGGTGAGCCGGCCGCGGGCGCGCAGCCCCTGGAGAGCACCGGTCAACCGGTCAGACAGCGATTCAAACACCTGGTAAGCCTAACGGTCAGCCATGATGACCTCACGGCGCACTCTGGCCTCGGGCGACAGCGGGCGTTAATCTGACAACGCCCGCTGACAGAAACGGCCGGAGGCCCCATGACAACCGTTGACCTCCCCCTCCCCCAGCGCGCCGCGCCGGCCGAGCCGGACAGCACCACCCATATCAGCCAGTGCACCCTGTGCGAGGCGCACTGCGGCATCCACGTCACCATCACCGACGGTCGCGTCAGCCGCATCGCCGGCAACCCCGCGGACGTCTTCTCCAAGGGCTACATCTGCCCGAAGGCGACCGCGATGGGCGCACTGCACGATGATCCCGACCGGTTGGGAACCCCGATGCGCCGCGTCGGCGACCGGTTCGAACCGGTCGGCTGGGACGAGGCCTTCCGCGAGATCGGCCGTCGGCTCCGCGCGGTCCGCGACCGGCATGGCTCCCACGCGCTGGGCATGTACCTGGGCAATCCGGCCGCGCACAGCTCCGGCGCCGGCTACGGACTATTGCTGCGGATGGCCCTGCGCACGCCGAACTTCTTCACCGCGTCCTCGATCGACCAGATGCCCCACGAGTACGCCGCCTGGCAGGTCTTCGGTTCGAACTTCCTCATGCCGGTGACCGATATCGACCGTTGTCACCGACTCGTCGTCATCGGCGCCAACCCCGCGGTGTCCAACGGATCGTTGTCGATCATGCCCGGGGCCAAACGACGCATCAAGGCCATACGGGAGCGCGGCGGCACGGTGGTCGTCATCGATCCACGACGCACCGAGACCGCCCGCCTGGCCGATCAGCACGTGTCGGTACGCCCGGGTGGCGATCTCTTCCTGCTGTTGGGCATGCTGCATGTGCTTGTCACCGAAAACCATTGCGACACAGCGGCCCTGGCCCGGATCGCCACCGGCTGGACTGAGCTGACCTCGTTGGTCCAGGAGGCCACCCCGGAGGCCATGGCGCCGCGCGCGGGTGTCCTGGCAGAGCAGATCCGGGCCCTTGCCCGCGATCACGCCGCGGCCGAATCGGCGGCCATCTACGCGCGAATCGGTATCTGTCACCAGGAAACCGGCACGTTGGTCAGTTGGCTGGTGATGGTGATCAACACGGTGACCGGGAACCTGGACCGCCCCGGCGGCACCATGTTCGCGACCCCGATCATCGACGTTCCGGGTCTGGCCAAACGTCTTCCGATCAAACATGGCACCTACACCGACCGCTCGGGACGGCACCGTTCGTTCCGATCCGAACTGCCGGCCGTCGTGATGGCCGACGAGATGCTCTCCGACGGTCCCGGCCGCATCCGGGCGATGGTCACCTATGCAGGTAACCCGGTGTCCTCTATCCCGCAGAAGGGACGCCTCGACGCGGCGATGGCTCAGCTGGATTTCTATGTGGCCGTGGACATGTACGTCACCGAGACCAGCCGGCACGCCGATTTCATCCTGCCGCCCGTCTCGCCGTTGGAGCGCGAGGATGTCAACCTGCTCACCACCGTCTACAGCGTGCGCAACAACGTCCGGTATCAGCATCGCTCCTTCGAGCCGGCGGCCGGGGCACTGGAGGATTGGGAGATCCTCACCCGACTCGCCCTCGAGCTCGCACCGGCCCCGCTACGGCGGATGCCCCGCACAGTGCGCACCCTGCTGATGAAGGCGATCGACCCGATGCGCACCGCGGCCCTGGTGCTGGCGACCGGCCCGTACGGCAGACTGCGCCGCGGCCGCAAGGGCATCACCCTGCGCGCGTTGCGTGACAGCCCGGGCGGTATCGACCTGGGGCCGTTGCAGCCGCGGCTGCGGGAGGTCATCGCCACCGCCGACGGTCTGGTCCAGCTGGCCCCGGCGGCGTTCATCGCCGACGCGGCGGCGCGACTGGCCGCTGCGGCCGACGATTCCGGCACGGGCCGGTTGCAGCTGATCGGCCGACGCAACCTGCGCAGCAACAACTCCTGGCTGCACAACGCGCCGACCATGACCGGCGGGAACAACAGGTGCACGGTGCTCATGCATCCCGAGGACGCCGGCGCGCGTGGGCTGGTTCAGGGTGCGCTGGTGCGCATCGCCTCCGATGTCGGCAGCATCGAGATCCCGGTCGATATCAGCGATGAGATGCGGCCGGGCACCGTCGCCGTGCCGCACGGCTGGGGGCACCGCAACACGGGCTGGCAGCACGCCAACACGTTGCCGGGGGCCAATGTCAACGAGCTCCACGACCCCACACGGGTGGACACCTATACGGGAACGGCGGCGGTGAACAACACCTGGGTGACCGTATCGCCGGCAGGCTAACTGGCTTCGGACACCTTGCGCGGCGGAGTGGGCAGCATCGCGTAGAGCTCGCGTTCCATCTCGGCGCGCACCTCGTCGAGCTTCGTCTCGCCGAGCGCAGGTACCACGATGTTGAACACGTCGATGACCACCGAACCCAAGGTCGTCACCTTCGCCCAGGCGATGTCCAGACCCCTGCGCTCGATGACCGCGGTGAGCCGTGACAGCAGGCCGGGTCGGTCACCGGCACGTACCTGGAGCACCAGCTCACCGGGAGCGTCCCCGGTGAACCACAGGATGCGTGGCGGCGCCGTGGCACTGATGGCCGGCACCGAGGCCGGAGTCTCACCGACCCGAGCCGGCCCAGCGGCGGCCTCCAGGTCTCGGCGGGCCAGCATATCGGCGACGTCCAGACCGCCCTCGAGTGCGAGGATGAACTGTTGGCGCAGCAGCTCGGCGGCCGGCGGCGTACCGAAATGCGGTGACACCGCGAAGGTGTTGATGGCCACGCCCTCGTGGCTGTTCACCGACGCCGAGTGCACCCGCAGGGCATTGAGCGCCAGCACACCGGCGGCCTTGGACAGCAGACCCCGCCGGTCCGGGGCGATCATCGTGACGTTATGGATGTGCGGTCCTTCGCCGGGGACCATCTCCACGTGCACCTTCGCGTCGGCTGCCAGCTCCAGATAGCGGGGGTCCACCGGATCGGGGGTGGGTAGCGGTTCGCCTGCCATGACGAGTCGGCACCGCCGCACGAGATCGCCGATGAGCGAGGACTTCCAGTCGCCCCACACCCCGGGGCCGGTCGCCAGCGAATCGGCCTCGGCCAACGCGTGCAGCAGCTCCAGTAATTGTGAGTCACCGCCGAGCGCCTCGGCCACCGAGGCGATGGTGTTGGGGTCCTGCAGGTCTCGGCGGGTCGCGGTGTCGGGCAGTAGCAGGTGGTAGCGCACCATCTTCGAGAGCACCTCGACGTCGGAGGGCCACAAACCGAGCCTGGTGCCGATCTGGGTGGCCAGCTCGGCACCGATGATGCTGTGGTCGCCGCCACGGCCCTTACCGATATCGTGCACCAGCGCACCGAGCACCAACAGATCCGGCCTCGACACACGGGTGGTCAATGCCGCTGCGCGGGAGACAGTTTCGACCAAATGACGGTCGACGGTCCAGATGTGCACGACATCGCGCGGAGGCAGGTCACGAACGGCTCCCCACTCGGGGAAGAGCCGACCCCACAGCCCGGTGCGGTCGAGGGCCTCGACGGTGGACACCGCGGTCGGGCCCGCCGAGAGCAGTACCAGCAGGTCTTTGAGTGCCTCCCGCGGCCATGGCGTACGCAATTCGGGTGCCGCACCGGCCAATCGGCTCAGCGTGGGTGCCGCGATGGGCAGCCCGGTGATGGCCGACGCGGCGGCGACCCGCAGGATCAGGCCGGGATCGCGCTCGGGCCGGGCGTCACGGGCCAGGATGACCTCACCGGCGAACTCGATGACCCCCTCGTCGAGGGGACGCCGCGTCGGGCGCCGCAGTGCGGCGAAACCGCGGCGCGGCAGGGCGTTTCCCGCGGTCCGGATGCCGGCGTCGACGTAGTAGCTGATGGTGCGGGCGGCATCGGAGATCGCGCGCGCCAGGTCGAATCGGTCTCCGATCCGCAGGGCCGCGCCGATCTCGTCGGCATACTGGGCCAACACCTGCTCGCGTCCGCGCCCGGACACGCGATGCAACTCGGTGCGGACGTTGAGCAGCGAAAGGTGCGCCCCGCCGAGCGTCCCGGTGGGTGAGGCGAGAAGGCGACTCGGGTATACGTCGGCCAGCTGGGCGATGGCAAGAGCATTGAGCAGCTGGACGTCGCGGATGCCGCCGCGACCGTTCTTCAGGTCGGGTTCGGCGCGGTGTGCGATCTCGCCGCTGCGTTCCCACCGCGCCTTGGTGTGTTCGACGAGTTCTTCGAAACGACCGGCGATGCCGATCCGCCACTGGCGGCGCGCGCCGCCGGTGAGCAGCGCGGAAAGCTCTGCGTCACCGGCGATGTGGCGGGCGTCGAGCATCGCCATACCGACCGCGATGTCCTCGCCGGCGACCTTGAGTGCCTCGGGAACGGTCCGGACGCTGTGGTCGATGCGAATGTTGGCGTCCCACAACGGGTACCACAGCAGTTCGGCGACCTTGCTGACCACATCGGCGGGCATGTTGTCGTGTAGCAGCGTCAGGTCGAGGTCCGAGTAGGGCAATAGTTCGCCACGGCCCAATCCCCCGGTGGCGACGATCGCGAAACCGCTGGTGGCCGTAATGCCGATTTCGGTTGCCTTGGTGGACAACCAGAACTCGTGTAGGTCCAGCAGCGCATCGCGCAGCCCCGCCGAATCCAACTGCTTACCGCCGGTGTTGAGCAGCTGCGCCGTGGCCTTGGCCAGATCGGTGGCCGGACGCGGCGATCCCGCCGCCGGGGCTTCCCATCGGGCTGCCCCAGCGGCGGGACCTGGTGTCTGATCAGTCATTTCGGTCCTCCCCCGGCCCTACGTTGAAACGGTCTTGCGTACATGGCCGGGAAACGACCTCCATCACCGCATGATCAGAGGGCGTCGACTCCGCGCTCACCGGTGCGTACCCGCACGACGGTGTCCACCGGGCTCACCCACACCTTGCCGTCACCGATCTTTCCGGTGCGGGCGGCCTGGACGATGACATCGACGACCTTGTCCACGGCCGAGTCGTCGACGACGACCTCGACGCGCACCTTGGGCACGAAGTCCACCGAGTACTCGGCGCCGCGGTAGACCTCGGTGTGGCCCTTCTGGCGGCCGTAACCCTGCACCTCGCTGACGGTCATACCGAGGATGCCCGTCTGCTCCAGGCCGGTCTTGACGTCTTCGAGAGTGAATGGCTTGACGATCGCGGTGATCAGTTTCATATGGTCGATCCTTCCAGGACTGGAGTCATTTGTTCGCGATCACGCGAGTTCATAAGCGGTTTCTGCGTGCTCGGTCTCGTCGATGCCGGTGGCTTCTTCCTCTTGACTGACTCGCCAGCCTAGTGGCTTGACCACGAAGGCGATGATCGTCGTCAGCACCGCGGTGAACAGCAGTGCCACGCCTGCGATCACGACCTGGACGACCAACTGCTTGTAGTCACCGCCGACGAACAGCCCGGTTTCGGTGGCGAAAAAGCCCAACGACACGGTGCCCCAGAGGCCGGCGATCAGGTGGACGCCGACGACATCGAGCGAATCGTCGTAGCCGAACTTGTACTTCAGGCCGATGGCCAAGGCCGAGAGGATGCCGGCGATCGCACCGACGACCAACGACCAGACCGGGGTCAGATTGCCGCAGGCCGGGGTGATGGCGACCAGACCGGCGACCACACCGGAGGCGGCGCCGACGCTGGTGGCGTGCCCGTCACGCAGACGCTCCACGAGCAACCAGCCGAGCATCGCGGCCGCGGTGGCGGCGGTGGTGTTGACCCACACCAGGCCGGCAACCATATCGGCGCCACCCTCGGATCCGACGTTGAAGCCGAACCAGCCGAACCACAGGATGGCCGCGCCGAGCATCACGAACGGGATGTTGTGCGGACGGAATGCGGTCTTGCCGAAGCCGGTCCGCTTGCCGAGCAGGATGGCGAGCACCAGCGCGGCCATACCGGCGTTGATGTGCACCACGGTGCCACCGGCGAAGTCGATCGGTGCGACGTTGGCCGCGCCTTCCTCGTCGACACCGAACAGCTTGGCCGCTAGGCCCTGATCGCTACCGGAGAGCAGACCGCCGCCCCAGACCATGTGCGACAGCGGGAAATACACGAAGGTGACCCACAGACCGCCGAAGGCCAGCCAGGTGCCGAACTTCATGCGCTCGGCGACCGCGCCGCTGATCAGGGCGACGGTGATGACGGCGAAGGTCAGCTGGAAGGCGACCCAGACGATGGCCGGAACGGTGCCGAAGCCACCCAGGACGTAGGACTCGGCTCCGTTGATCTCGCGCACTTCGGTCAACTGGTTGACCCCGAAGAGCGAGAACGGGTTATCGAAGAACAGGCCGGGCGTCTCGCCGGTGTGCGCGGAGGCGAAGGACATCGAGTAGCCCCACAGCACGTAGATGACGCTGACCAAGCCGAGCGAACCGAAAGACATCATCATCATGTTCAGCACGGACTTCTGCCGGGACAGACCGCCGTAGAAGAACGCCAGGCCCGGGGTCATGAACAGCACCAGGGCGGCGGATGCGAGCACCCATGCCGTGTTGCCGGAGTCCAGGCCTCCGGGGCCGAACGGCAGGAAATTTTCGTCGGGTATGGCCAGGGCCACATCGTGCAAGCCAGGAACCACTTTGTATGAACCTCCTTGGGAAATGCGCCGCTGTAATCGGCCTCCCGAAGAGACTCTTTCGCCCTCGTTTCATCGGTGGTTCACCGATGTTTCGCGTGCGTGAACGGATTCCCGTTGTCTGTTACACGTGTGTTTCCGGGTTGCGCAGGCGCTATCCGAGGAGCGCGTCGACGAATGCCGAAGGCTCGAAGGGGGCCAGATCATCGGGCCCCTCACCGAGACCGACCAGCTTGACCGGGACGCCGAGTTCCTGCTGCACGCGGAAGACAATGCCGCCCTTGGCCGTGCCGTCCAGCTTGGTCAGCACCACACCGGTGATGTCGACGACCTCGGCGAAAACCTTGGCCTGCGGCAGACTGTTCTGACCGATCGTGGCGTCGAGGACCAGCAGCACTTCGTCGACCTTGGAACGCTTCTCCACCACGCGTTTGACCTTGCCCAGCTCGTCCATCAGACCGGTCTTGGTGTGCAAGCGGCCGGCGGTGTCGACGACGACGACATCGGCGCCGGTCGCGATGCCCTTGTCGACGGCGTCGAAGGCCACCGAGGCAGGGTCGGCGTTCTCGGGTCCGCGCACGACATCGGCCCCGACGCGCGCGGCCCAACTCTGCAGCTGGTCGGCAGCGGCGGCGCGGAAGGTGTCGGCGGCGCCCAGGACGACCCGACGGCCGTCGGCGACGAGGACACGGGCCAGCTTGCCGACCGTGGTGGTCTTGCCGGTGCCGTTGACGCCCACCACGAGCAGAACCGAGGGCTTGTCGGCGTGCGGAAGCGCGCGGATGGAGCGATCGAGGTCCGGGCGCAGTTCGGCGACCAGGACGTCCTTGAGGACGGCGCGGGCATCGGCCTCGGTGCGCACCGACGAGCTGGCCATCTTCGCGCGCAGTGCGGTGATGACATTCTGGGTGACGACGGGACCCAGGTCGGCGATCAGCAGGGTGTCCTCGATCTCCTCCCAGGAGTCCTCGTCGAGGTCGCCGCCGCCGAGCAGACCGAGCATGCCGCGGCCCAGCGTGCTCTGTGATTTGGCGAGGCGACCACGCAACCGCTCCAGGCGGCCCTCGCTGGGTGCGATCGGTTCGATGACCGGGGCCGGTTCGGTTTCAGCGATCGGTTCGGGCTCGGGCTCTACGACCGGTGCGGGCTCTTCGACCGGGGGCTCGACAGGGGTCTCGACGGTCGGTTCCGGCAGCGTGACCTCAGAAATCGTGCGCTTGGGCGCATCCCGCGGCACCGCCGCGTCGTCGCCGACGCCCGGAAGACCGGTGGTGTCGATCCGTTCGGCCGGCGGCGCGGCCGTCGACGAGCTGAAGGTGATCCCGGTCGAGGCCTTGTAACCGCCGGACTTGTCGATCTCGGTGGTGGTCTCCGGGGCGGAGAGACTGATCCGACGCTTCCGGTAGCGCACCAGTCCGACGACCAGCGCGACGACGACCAGTACGGCTATGACCGCGAGCGCGATCCACAAGGCATCAGACACAAGGCCATTGTCTCAGGGGCCGGCTGCCGGGTTCATGGCGCACTCCGCGACACCCGCATTAATGTGGCAATGTCGATCCGGTGAGCATCGGCCCCGGCTTCGACGACCGCATGCAGGTGCGCAAGCGTCGGCATATCGACGTATGCCTATCGGAGGCCGTCCAGTACCAGACGGTGCGCACGGGGTTGGAGTGCTACCGGCTGCCCTACAACGCGCTCACCCAGACCGATCTGGCCCGCATCGACCTGAGCACGCAGTTCCTCGGTAAGCGGCTCACTGCGCCGGTGCTCATCGGCGCCATGACGGGCGGCTCGGAATTGTCGGGCACCATCAACCGCCATCTGGCCGCGGCCGCGCAATCACTCGGTGTCGGCATGATGCTCGGCTCGCAGCGCATCATGCTCGGCGACGAGTCGGTCACCACTTTTCATGTGCGCGATATCGCCCCCGACGTGCTGCTCGTCGGCAACATCGGGCTGGCGCAGGTGGGTGTTGACGTGGTGCCGTCGCTACGCGACGCGCTCTCATCGGTGGGCGCCGATGCGCTCGCGGTGCATACCAATCCGCTCCAAGAGGCGATGCAGTACGAAGGTGACACCGATTTCGCCGGGTCGCTGACCCGGCTGCAGCAGGTGATCGCGTCGATCGGTTATCCGGTCTTGGTCAAGGAGGTGGGCCACGGGATCGGTGGGGTGGCCGCGCGCGGGCTGGCCGATATCGGGGTCGCGGCCGTCGACGTGGCCGGGGCCGGCGGCACGTCGTGGGCGCGCGTCGAACAGTTCGTGCGCTATGGCTCGGTGAGCGATCCGGATGTGGCCGAATGGGGCATTCCGACCGCGCAGGCCCTGGTGGAGGTCCGCTCGACGCTGCCGTCGATGCCGTTGGTCGCCTCCGGCGGTATTCGTACCGGGATGGATGCGGCCAAGGCGATTGCGCTGGGCGCCGACGTCGTCGCCGTGGCGCAGCCGTTGTTGGTGCCGGCGATCGAGTCCGCCGCGGCGGTCGAGGACTGGCTGGGGCGTTTCATCGCCGAACTGCGCGTGTGCTTGCACGGATGCGGCGCCCCCGATCTGGCCGCGTTGCGCGCCGGCGGGATCACCCGGGTCTAGAGCCAGAGATAGAGCGCCGACAACAGCGCCCACATCCCCACGCAGTACGTTTCGAATGCCGCTCGCAGTGCGATCGGCGCGTGGCGCAACTCCATGAAGTCCAGCCCGATCAGGCGCACCTTGATGGCGGCGATGCCGAGCACCAGCACCGCCACCATTGATCCGGTCCCGTGCTCGGCACCGACTACCCAGGACAGCACAGTGGCAGCGACCAGGAAGAGCCAACTGGCGCCCGCTCGATTGGTGAGTAGCTTCAGCGCCGTCATCAGCTCACCAGGTAGAGCAGGGCGAACAGAAATATCCACAACAGGTCGACCAGGTGCCAGAAGCAGGCGGCCCCTTCGACCAGCGCGGTGCGGGTGTCGCTCAGATCGTGTCTGCGGGTGTGACTCAGCACGAACGACAGCGCGCCCAGACCCAGGCATACGTGGAACAGGTGCAGTCCGGTGAGGATGAAGTAGTACAGATAGAAATCGTTGGCGCCCGGACCATGTCCCGCCGTACCCAACGAGAAGTACTCGTAGACCTTGAGCGCGATGAAGGCCAGGCCGAACACCATCGCGGTGACTGCAGCCCTCGTCGCCAGGGCCCGCTGATCGGCGCGCATCGCGTTGATGGTCAGTACCACACAGAGCGAACTGGTCAGTAGCACAAGGGTGTTGGTGACGCCGACCCCGATGTGCAGGGTGGTGCGCGCGGTGTCGAACACCTCCGGCGCCGCGGCGCGCTCGACCAGGAACGTGACGAAGAAGGCGCCGAAGACGAGCATGTCGCCGAACAGGAAGACCCAGGTGCCGCTTTCACCGGGGATACGCCTGCCCTGGGTGGGTGCCACCGTGGTGGTCATGTGTTGGCCGGCGCGTCGTGTTCGGCGCTGATCGACTTCAGCATCACCGCGGTGGTGCTGAACAGCCACACCACCAGGACCAGGCCGGGAATGTAGAAGGCGAAGATGCCGTCCCAGGCCAGCGGACCGTCGTTGAAGACGACCACGACGCAACCGGGTAGTGAGAGCGTGGCGACCCAGAGATTGAGGTAGCCGTACCAACGCGGAAAGGTCGGCGGGTCACCCTTGTCGATGAATGCGGCGGCGGCCAGGGTGAGGTTCTGGATGATGATGGTGCCGACGATGCCGATGAACCACAGCCAGAACACATCATTGAGGGCCTGGGTGAGTTCGGCGGATCGTTCCTCGGGGCGGAAGGCGGCGACGCCGAGGAAGAACTGCGGGAACAGCAGGGCGGGCACGAAGACGGTGGCGGCCATCAGCTGGGTCATCGACAGCATTCCCCAGCCGCCCTCTGCGCGTCTGATCCGCAGGATGATGGCGGCCAGAAAGGGCAGCGCCAGGACGGCGCTGAGAAGTGCGCCCGACACGCCGAACCGGATCCAGAGCTTGTTGTCGACGAAGAACGCGGCGATCTGGTCGGCAGAGTCGGCCGGCGACAGCGGCGGGAACAGTTGGGCGATACCGGAAAAGCTGGCGCCGTAGAGCAAGATCATGACGGTTCCGCACCAGGCGCCGATGCGTTGCAGGGTCAGCTCCACAGCGGCAGGGTACCGAGGGCGCATGCCCCGTTTTGTCACTTTTGCCGTTTTTTGGTTCGGCGAGCGTCTCCCAAAGAGGTGCACTTTCTGGCATCGTCCGGCAAATAGACTCAAAGGGCTGGATCGGGGGACGGAGATCAGGTGGGTGCGCTCGAGGGTTTCTTGTCGACGTGGGACAAGGCTCGCCAGACGTTCGGGGCTGGGGCGCCCCAGAGCGGTGACCAGTTCGATCAGAGCGCACAGTTGCAGCAGCTGCAGTCCACGGTGCAGACCGCCGCACCGGGGTCGGCGTGGTCAGGCACGGCCGCCAACGCCTACGGCGAGGTGAACAAGGAACACGCCCGCGTGTTGGGCGAGCTGGCCGTACTCGACAAGCGGTTGGCCAATCACGTGAACGAGTCGGCCAACGTCGTCGCCACCGGCCGGCAGAACCTCGACAATCTGCGCCAGTGGGTGGTCGACGCCGCCGCATCGGTGCCACCCGGCAAGAACCGCGAGCAGTTGATCCTGCCGATCGTGCAAAAAGGCCTCGGCGAGCTGTCCGGGATCGTCAGCACATCGAATTCCGAACTGAACCGGGTAGCCGGTGACATCACCAAGCTGGGCACCGAGTGGGATGCGTTGCAAGATCAGAAGTTCGGTGGTGCGGGCAAGGAGGACAAGCCCGAGCAGCGGGACGACGAAGTGCAGCTGGTGAGTGATGAAGAGCCGTTGACAGAGGATGCCGCAGGCGGCGAGCCAAACCCTGAACAGGTCGAAGATCTGGTGCGTGATGCACTCGCAGGTGATCAGCAGGCGGCAGGGAAAGTTGATGACATCCTCGATACGATCGGCCCCGAGCAACTGCAACCGCACGTCGATCCAAACAACCCCAATTCCACACTGCCAGTGCAACCTCTATCAACGACTCAAGCCGAGGTTGTCAGCCAGATGCAGCGGCAGATGTCGAAGATGTCACTCGATGACATGACAAAGCTCAAGAACGATCTGGGCGATCACGGTGACATACTTGGTGATTCGATGCAGGTAATGAGCGACCCGGATGTTCAGTTCCCGGTAAAGGGCGACGGGCTGTTCCTTCCGGAAGAGCTGGATACCAAGATCCGTTCAGGCAGCGCGGAGCTTCTCCCCGAGAGCGTTCAGCAAGCCATAAATGCGGCGCCGGTCACCCGTGACTTTCCTACAGATCCCGACTCAACCACGCCAGTCACTAAATACCCGTCGGGAGAGGACCTTCGGAAGGTCTCGGAACTGATCTCCGCTGGTGACGCAAAATTCCAGCAGGGCTCCGAACTGGACCGCACGATGATGGACCGCGCAATCGACGTAATCCACGGAGGGGACCAGCAGTCCAAAGATCACATGTGGGGCAGCCCGAACGAACAGTCTGATGCCATTGCTCAAGACATTCTGAAATCTGCAGGCCGCGACACTGTTGTCGATCATGACCTGTTCACCAGCCCGAACGGGGTGGACAATATCAAAGCGATCTCAGAACACAACTGGGCCGATGACGGCCAAGCTGCGCGCACCATGACCGATTGGATCGATGATGCTGCCGATCCACAGGTCGCAAGCTTCGACCAGCAACTGCGGGCCGGAGAGACCGCACAGGCACTCGCGGACTACCTCGGTAACCCCGACAACAAGCTGCTAGACCTCGGGAGTTCCGGCCTCGGTGGCGGGACAGAATCGCTCGGGAACCGAAATCATCTGCTGGTTCAGAGCTATGCAGAAGCGCTGATCCCATACCAAGGTGAAATGGTCGGCGAAGACAAGATGCCGGGGTTCAGTGCGCTAGAGAACCCGAACGGCAGCGATCTGCCGCTAACACGCCAACTGTTTGCGGTGATCGACTCCGACGAAACCGCTGCAAGGAACTTCAATGCCCATGCCTACGAGCAAATTACCCAATTCCAGAGAGAGTTTGCTGGCGTGGCGGCGCAAGGGCCAAACATAGATGTCGACGCTCAGGCCAGTCAAGGAATGGCCCGCGCAGGCACTCTCGCTGGCTTGGTCGAAGGTGGCGCGATGATGGAAGCCCAGGCACGCGGCGAGGACGCACTGGCCGCAGCCACGAGCACCTACGAAATCAAGAAGAACGCGCTGGAATACTTGACGACGCTCGGGACCGACAAAGTACCTTTCGCCGGCGGTCTGATCGACGCGATGGGCAAAGACGCGTTCGTAAAGACGATGCTAGGAGAGTCACCAACTCTGGCCGACGTTGCGCAGCCGCCGAACATCGAAATGCAGGGGTCACAAGACTTTAAGAATGCCTACAGCTACATCATGGCGGACGCGTTGATTCAAGAGCGGCCGGACGGACCGATGCCTCCGTCGCAATGGATGACCGACGACGGTCAGCGATTGAAAACACCCGAGCAAGTTCTGGCTGAGGTCGGCGGCGCGGACAAAATCGACGACTACTATCGAAATCTGTACAGCTATCTGGAAAATCCGGAGAACTACAGGTTGGCCCAGCCGATGGATCAATTCGATGATCAATACAAGAACGCCGCAGGCAAGAAGTGATCACTCGCCGGCCCGTTCTCATCACTTCGCTGTTCATTGCGATGACACCATTTGCATTTATTGGGTGCGGGTCCAGTGCCCCCACACTGCCCTCGGATAGGTCGCCTCAAGCAATACATGACCTTCTTACTGGACCCACCGGTGCTGACTTCCTCAGAGAGATCAGCACTCATCGGTGGAAAGATGAAGGAGAAGCGACGGCGGACCTGTTCGCTTGGATCGAGAACGACGCAACGTCACCCGACAGATCGACTGCCGAGCGCGCCGGAACAACTGCCAATGCGATCGCCCGTTTTCTCAGCGCGGACGGGCGTCAACTCCTCGACATCTCATCCGGATTCTTAAATTTGGATAGTACGAAGGTTGGTCAGCTTAATCCCGAACTCGTCGCTGCATACGGTCGTGCACTCACACCGTTCCAGGGACGATTGGTGTGCGACTACCGGACAACCATCGGCTTCGAGTTGATCGCTGGTGGCTGTGACCAATCAGTCATCGCTGCCAGACCGATTTTCGAAGCACTCAGCACGAACGAGGATGCGTACAGGGACTTTTCAGACGCCATCCATGAGCGTATAGACAGTTACCTAAAGCTATATGCAGACAATGACCCCACCGATCCCTCGAATCCTTTCTCATCGATGCTTGCATACTCGGGTCGTCTTCTCGGACTGCTCGCAGTAGGGTCCCGCCAAGCTGGCATCACCCCGCCTGATGTCGAGACAGAGGTCGTGAACGTTGAGTACGTTTTGGCCAACGCGATCCTGGCGCGCAGCCCATCGGCCACGTTCCCCCCAGAATTTCTGCAGGACGGTCGCGTCGTATCCCCGGCCGACGCGAAACAGAACCTCACCGAGTCCGAGTATTCCGAGTACAGGAACACTCTGGCGCAGTTTCTTGATGAGGCCGCGAACGTCGACGACGTTGTGGACGACGCGTTTCTTGGTCAGTACGAGTTCGCGGCTGGAGGGGGTCATGACAACTAAACGCTCAGGTGTACGGCCTAATTGTGATACTTGCGACCGGGAAACAGCTTCCCACTAATCAAATAGCTTGAGGCTCAACTTGCTTAGCATCAGCTCGTAACTACCGGCGATGATAGGGGCGAATCAGTGAGTGCGCGCGGAAGCCAGAATTGACGGTCACCTCATGAAAGCAACCGTCGTTTCCATCATCTCTGTGCTTACCTTCTCTGTCGCAGCCTGCCAGACAGCGGACCCTAGATATGGGGTCGACCGCCCGGAAACACCGTTGAAAGAGCGGAACTTTCAGTGGACCGCCGCACCGGAGATTGACCTCGTCTCGGGATCGGCCGTCGCAATCCGCGCATACATCGAATCGCGGGTCAACGCGCAGACTATGGGGAGCCTCGACTACACCTACCCTGGCTTCGAGAACGCAGTCCAGAAGCCCAGCTCACAATCAGACCCCTCCCCGCTGGCAGTGGGTCTGATCCCTGACAAAGACCGGGGTCCGCTCACAGAAGCTGTATTTGGCAACAACCGGTTTCGCATCTCTCGCATCGTGGCCGAAGGAGAAAGCCGCACAGCGCTGCTATGCAACTTCCGGTATGGACTTGCACACCGACAAGACAACGGCGCGTTCCGTAGCGTGGCGTCACAGTTCCGTAATGACGACGGCATTGATCCCATGTTGGTCGTCCTTGCCAAACGCTCAGATACTGCAGAGTATCTGCCCGATCAGGCTGGACCTGAGCCTGCACCGGCGAACGATGTATTTGGCGACTGGAAGATCACCGGCTTTGTCAACGGCTTCGGCCTGCCTGGCTCGTCGGTCGCCGAGTGGCCCACTTTCCGGCAAGATAAGAATACTTGCATCGATCAGGCGCCCGACGATCCGGCACGACGCGCTTTCCTCACTTCGGGCGATCACCCGCGGAGCGACTTCCCCACCTCGCCGCCGGCACCCGGATGGCCGAAGGGCGGTTAGCGAGAGTGACAAACTATCGATCCCGTCGATGCCGGCAGGGAAACGTCGACATTCCTGCAGCCGAGTCGCTAAACCAGGCCTACTGGCAGAAGTACACAGGCGCTATCGCCAACGCGGAGCCCCAAAAGTGATGCCGCCGTTGCCATTGCGCGTCGTGACTTTAGGTTTCGCGGCCTGCCTGCTCACGGCCTGCGGTTCCATGCCCCGCGATTCTGATAGCCCCGCAAATCATGGAGAGCCAAACTGGCCAGCGACGCTCGACAATTTCCGCTTCCACTGGAGTGCGGATCCCACAATAGATCTCACGTCCCCGCCAGCAAGCGTGATTCGGGCTTACGTAGAGTCCCACTCGATCGCTAACTACACCTTTGATGCCGCCAACACCTACCCTGGATTCGAACGCGCGACGCCGGAAAATGAATCGACTAAGTCGGAACAGTTCCAATGGCAGCTGCTGCGGGTTCGCCCACTCGGTGAGGGCACCCTGTCAAGCGCCAAAGATGCGCAACCACAGTACGGATACCAACCGCTGCACGTCTTGGAACTCGCACCCATCGCGACCGGATACCGCGCCATTCTGTGCTTCGGGGACTATTCCCGCTTCGTACCCAGCAGCACTCAACCAGGCAAGTTTGTCTCGGTGGTCTTCAACGAGGAGCTCGGTGCCACCGTCCCTATCGACGATCCTGGTGTCGGAGTCCGCCAAGTCGAGTTGGCACAGCGCGAGGCCGTTGCCGGATCCACCATGCCTGAGACTCCAAAGGCCCCGCAAAAAGGTCCGCTGCCAGCGCCAACCGACGACGTATTTGGCGATTGGTCTGTGACCGGATCCAGCACCTCTTTCTGGGGATCAAGGGATCAGTTTGTCGACATTGCCTCCGAGTATCAAGACCGATGCGCAGCGGCGATGCCTGATGCGCCGGAAGTTCGACGAAGCATGATGAGCGGGATCAAAAACGAACCGCCACCCTCAGGCCCACCCGTGCCCGGGTGGCCGGACGAAACCGGCTAGCGCAATCGCCCGACGGTCATCCAGAGAGTTTGCTACTTCATCTCTCATGAGGTCTGGATGTGAGGATGTCAACGTTCAGCCGGCGTAACCGTCGCTGCGCTGCTTCGTGTCAGGTCGCAAGTTGGCCTGATTTGGTTCATGAGCGTCGAGCTCTACTAGAGCGCGAGTCTCTTAAGCGCGGGGTGAGCTCGATGATATCCCGGACCAGGCATCTCTTGGCTAGTTTAAGTTAGCAGCTGGCAGTGCGCCTCAGTGACGACTCCTCTCGCTCATCGACATCTGACTCTGTTTCGGCTTGGGCGTAGTGCCTGTTGACACTCCAGCCGACACCCTCGCAATAGTTGCTGCCGCGCGAATGTGATGTGAAAGTAGTGTGTCTGGAACACTCGGGCCTCGCTTAAACTGACGATAGGCCACAGTAGCTAGCATCGATATCATGATATTCGACGACGATTGGGGTGGATGAGTGACTGCGCGCGGTTCCAAGAGGTGGCGCCGGTGACGAACCCTCCGCCCCCTGGATGGGGACCGCCACAGCCCGGTTACGACTCAGGTCGGTGGCCTCAGCAGCCCAATTGGACACCGCCTCCTACACCAAAAAAGCACAACAGTCTCAAATGGCTGCTAATTGCCGTCGCCGTCCTCCTAGTCATCGCAATATCAGTCGGAACAACCCTCCTCTTTACGCAAGATGACGGGGACTCAGCCATGTCGACGGCAAGTTCGCCGGGCGCTATGGATATCGCCAGCGCAAACGACAAGGGTCCGATCTCGATCATCACCGGAGATCCCACCTGCGCTGCCTGGCGGCCGATCGCAAGCACCCTGTCGAAGCAAGAGAGTCAGGGCTGGCAGAACCGAGATTATAAGCTACCTGCAACGGCTTGGACGCCGGAGCAGCGGTCAATGCACGAGTCTATTGCTGAAGCGATGCAGATTGCGGCTGATCAGACCGTACCGCTGGTCAGCAAAACCCCTCACAGGGCGATGCGAGAACTCTACGAACAGTCAATTGCCTACTGGCGCCTCTATGCCGACAGCATTCCTCAATACACCGAGGAAGACAACAGCTTCGCCGTCGCAGGAACTAACGCCTCGAGCGCAATAGTGTCCATTTGCGGATCGATCGAGTATGGATCTGCGGAAGCACGCTCCATTCTCGTCGACCCCGGCCCCACACCAAGTAGCACCGCAGCCGTAGGGGATGTGAGCACCCCAAAGATATTTCTCGCTGAGCCGGAAGATGTCTGCAATGACTGGAATATTGAGTCAGACAAATTTGATGCGTCAATCGCCGAATGGCAGCAGTTTGATGGCAATATTCCAGCGAGCAATTGGACACCCGACCAACGCGATCTCATGCAAACTGCGGCTGAGAAGATGGAGCGATACTCTGTATTGTTAAGCGAGCTCGGCTCACGAAGCGACAATCCCGCTTTCCAGGACTTTGCCGAATTGGCTTCCATCTATTGGCTGGCCTACAGCAAGTCCGTGCCTACACACAGCCCAACTGACAATTACCTGTCGGCGACGGCAGCCTACGTGGTTTACATGGTCTACCACGCTTGTGAAGCCGTTAAGTAAGAGCTGACTGATGGGGTTCGCGAAACCAACCGGCAAGTATGTTGATCGAATGGTCGGCTCAGATGGATGGCCGCACGTAGACGAGCAGTTGCTCATGGATCATTCAACCCAACTCGTCAATCTTCTCAGACATCTAACCTTAAAACTCGAATCTTGGCGGCACGAGCACACGGACATCGCTTCCGGAGTTCATTGGTCAGGCAGTGGTGCCTCCGCTGGCACTGCAGCAATAGAATCGACAATAAGATCCCTCGAAAGCCAACAGACTGCTATAGTCCGGGCTGTAGGCTGGATCAATCATGTCTTTGGAATTGTGCTTGCTACTAAGGTAGCAATCTTCGAACGAGTTGTTTCCGAACAAGCTGAGATAGCAAACTTAGAATCGCAAGATCTAAAGCCAGAAATTCGCGACAAGCGAATCAATGAAATTATTGATGCCGTCTACAAGTCGAACGTTGCTGACGTTAAGGCGGCGGCCGAGGCGGGCGCTCTTGATAAGTGGACTCCAACCCCAGAGCAGATATCGAAGTCAACCGAGGCACTGACACGCCAGCAGGTTCCCGCAGAGGCTCCTGCCTCCCCTGAAACTCCAACTCACCTAAACGGCAACCCCTCACCTCCAAACATCCAGGGAGTACGGAATAACCGAACAGCACGGACTCCTGACCCTGAGCAGGCCCACCAAACCAACCCAGTAACAGAATCCGGCGCTACTCCGCCGTCGGCACCCCAGACGCCTACAAACACCGAGTCACCCATATCGGCGGAACTCACACCTCCAACATCTGCTCCTCCGGCGCAGACCAGTCCACCGGCGCCAGCGACACCGACTAATAGTCCGACCGGTCCAACTGCAGCACCGCCACCATCTCCAAACGCAGTTGGGCCGGCGCCGACCAGTCCACCGACCATGCCAGCTACGACCGCCGGCTCAACAGCAACGCCTGCGCCCACGGGTTCAAAGACACCTGGCAGCTCCGCCAGTTCGCCAGGCTTCGGTGGCGGCGCATCTTCCGGAGGCGGCGGCTTGGGCACCGGGAGCAGTTCAGGCGGTGGTGGAGCTTCCGGCGGAACATCCCAATCCCCCGCAGCTTCGGCTGGCAATGCCGCGGGATCCGGTGCCGCGCCAGTCAATACGCCTCAGCAAGACTTCCAAAAGGGCTTCAACGACATCACCAAGGCCGCCGGCACAACGCAGCCTCCGCTGACCCAAGCACCCTTGGGACAGCCGACCCCGGCACCCGCAACCCCGGCACCCGCGGTCTACCAACCGCCCGACACATCGAGTGCAACCTCGCCGGCCGCCGCGGTCAACCACACCAGCGGACCCGTCGCACCCAGCGCTCCCGCACCTGCGGCACCCGCCGCGCCACCAGCCGGCGCCCCGCCCATGCCACTGGCACCCCCATCGACACCGGCGCCGGCCGCACCGGTCGCACCCACGGGCGGAACCGCTGGCCCCGCCATCGCACCGACCTCGACCAGCCAAGGCGCCGCAGGCGCAGCAGCCGCCCCCGTGCCCATCTCCGCCGCCCGCCGCGAACGCGACGCCATCGCCACCGCGGCGACCGCAGGAGCACTGCGCCGCAAAGGAAACAACCCACGCCAACTGGCCCGCCACATCGCCGCCGCACTCAACGTCGACATCACCGACCCCAGCCTGTTCTGGATCGCCGGCGTCACCGGTGACGGTCAAATCCTGGTCGCCAACAACTACGGGCTCGCCTACATCCCCGACCACGTCCAGTTGCCGCAACAGGTCAAGATGGTCTCCGCCGACGAATCCATCCCCGCCGCCACCCGAGGCACCTGGGCCACCTATCCCCTGCTCGCCCTTCAGGAATGGGCACGCCACCACAACCTCACCCTGCAGGCCGTCATCGGCACCGAAGCAAACCTCAAAGGCTTCGACCTCGGCGCAGCCCGCGACATCCTCACCCCAGACGACATGCCCGACACCGGAAAGATGCAGGGCCGCAACCGACTTGAGGTCATCGCTCCAGCTGTCGCCACCAAACTCGCCACCGTGGGACCGGCCGGGTTGGCCGAACTGCTGCCGCCCACGTCCGCCGACGCAACCCCGCCGCCGGACAACCGCATCAGCCTGCTGCTCGAAGTGTGCAAACCGCTGCTGAGCGCCAACCCCGACCGCGCAGGCGCACACCTCAAAGCGATGATCACCTACGCCGACCACCTGCAAGCCGTCGCACTGCACAAGGCCCAGACAGCGCTCGACCCCGAGGGTCAGCGCGCCGCCATCACCGACTGGATCTACTGGCAGCACATCAGCGTGCTCACCAGCGACGCCCTACCGGCAATGGTCAGCTGAAACGCCTAGTACTACCGGCAGTACTACGTTTGCGGAGGCATTGTCACCAGGTCTGCCGACAGCACGCCTAGAGATTGATGGTCGCGTCGTTTTCAGTGGAACGCGACGGCTTGTCGACCGGGGCACGCTCCCCGCGCTCGCCGGCCTCTGACCGTTCCTCGGGCTTCGACTCAGCGTCCTTCTCCGAAGAATCCTTGTCGGAGAACTGCTCGACGATCTGCTGAACCTGCTCCCCCACTTGCTGGGCACCCTGCATGGCCGACTGCGGCAGCGACGCCGCCATTCCGCCAACCTGCTGGGGAATCTGGGCGGCCTGCTGGGCCATCTGCATGGGCATTCCGAGCATGCCGCCCATCTGCCCCATCCCGCCGGCGCCAGACGCACCAGCGGCTCCCGCGGCACCGGCCGCAGCCGGCACAGCGGCAGCCGCCCCTCCGGCAGCCGCGGCCCCACCTGCGGCCCCACCACCGGAACCCGGCGCACCGGCAGACGGCGTGAACGCCTCTTCGATCTTGCTCTTGAGGTGGGCATCGCCCTGTCCGTACCGGCGGGCCGCCTCGATCACCGACTCGGCCGTTCCCGTCGCCGCCGTCTTCAGCGGGGGCAATCCCTCGATGATGGGTGCTTCGGCCTTCGGGATATCGGCGGACAGCGCCTGGGACAGCGCATCGGACCCGAACGAGGCAGTGAACGGCTCGGGTGCATCCGGCAAACTCTGCGCCGCAGCGAGCAACCGCTCACCCGCAGCGTTCAGCAGTTCGGCGTCAACTTTGAGATCCATCGGGCCACCTCCAACCCCAAAAACCCTACCGGAGCCCCCGACCCCGGGCGCACACCAAAATCAGCCGGTCCCCACCAGGTCCTGACCACGCATCCGCTGCGAGATCACCTGCGTGATTCCGTCGCCCTGCATGGTGACCCCGTAGAGCGCGTCGGCGATCTCCATGGTCGGCTTCTGGTGCGTGATCACGATCAGCTGCGACTTCTCCCGCAGTTGCTCGAACAGGCCGAGCAACCGCCGCAGGTTCACATCGTCGAGGGCGGCCTCGACCTCGTCCATGATGTAGAACGGTGACGGCCTGGCCCGGAAGATCGCGACCAGCATCGCCACCGCGGTCAGCGATTTCTCACCACCGGACAACAGCGACAGCCGCTTGACCTTCTTGCCCGGCGGACGCGCCTCCACCTCGATACCGGTGGTCAACAGATCGTCGGGATTGGTCAGCAGCAACCGGCCTTCACCACCGGGGAACAGCGAGGCGAACACTTGGGTGAACTCGCGCTCCACGTCGGCATAGGCATCGGCGAACACCGTCAAGATTCGCTCATCGACATCGGCGATGACGTCCATCAGATCCTTGCGGGCCGCCTTGACGTCCTCCAACTGTGTGGACAGGAAGTTGTAGCGCTCCTCCAGCGCCGCGAACTCCTCCAGCGCCAGCGGATTGACACGGCCGAGCTCCGAGAGCTCCCGCTCGGCCTTCTTCGCCCGACGCTCCTGGGTGGGCCGGTCGAACGGCATCGGCGCCGGCGCGGTGACCTGTTCACCGCGCTCGCGTGCCTGCTCGTACTCGGCCATCTCCAGCTCGGTCGGCGGCAGCGGCACATCCGGCCCGTACTCGGCGATCAAATCCGCCGCGGCCAAGCCGAACTGCTCCAACGCCTGCTGTTCGAGTTGCTCGATGCGTAGGGCCGCTTGGGCTTTGGCGACCTCGTCGCGGTGCAGCGAATCGGTCAGCGCGGTCAGCCGCGCACCCAGTTCGGTGACCTCGGTGCGCACCCGGCTCAGCGCCTCGGCCTGCGCACTCCGTTCGACAGCAAGCTGATCGCGGGTCCGCGACGCCAGCGCCACCGCCGACGCCAGCCGGGCGGCCACCGTACGACCGGCATCGGCGACGGCCGCGGCCACCGTCGCTGCGTGCTCGCGCGCCTCCCTGGCCCGCGCCGCACGCAACCGGGACTCGCGCTCGGCCGCAGCGGATCGACGCAACGAATCCGCCCGGCCCCGGACGGCATTGGCACGTTCCTCGGCGGTGCGCACGGCCAACCGCGCTTCCACCTCGGTTGCGCGGGCGGCCTCGGCCGCCATGGTGAACTCCTGGCGCTCGTCGGAGTCGTCGACCTCGAACATCGGCGTCTGCTGCGCGTTGTGCAGTCGGGATTCCAGCTCGGTGAGCTCCTCGACGGTGGCGGCGCGGCCGGTCTCCAACTCATCGCGTTGTTTGAGCAGCCGCTGCCACTCGGCGTCGGCGTTGCGCGACTCCTGCCCCAGGCGGCCCAACTGTTCATAGACCGACGAGATCGCCGCATCGGACTCGTTGAGCGCGGCCAATGCCTGCTCGGCCGCGTCCTGGCGGGCCGCCTGTTCTTCCTTGGCGCCCGCCAATGCGGCCGCAAGCTCACCGGCCTGGCGCTCGGCCGCTTCCAGTTCGGTGCGAGCCTTTTCGATCTCGGAGGCGATCTCCAGAGTCGACACCTTGCGATCGGAACCGCCGCTGACCCAGCCGGCGCCGACGAGGTCTCCTTCGAGGGTGACCGCCCGAAGGTGCGGCCGGGCCGCCACCAGATCCAGTGCCGCGGAAAGCTCGTCGACCACGGCCACACCGGACAACAGCGCTGCCGTGGCGCCCCGCAGCCGTTCGGGTGCCTCAACCAGGTCGACCGCCCACTGCACACCGGCCGGCAGCTGCTCATCATCACGACCACCGTGTATCGGCCAGTCCCCCAACAGGATTGCCGCACGCCCGCCGTCAGCCTCCTTGAGCGCCGCGACGGCGGCACGCGCGGTGCCGACGTTCTCGGCCGCCAGCGCGTCAGCGGCCGGTCCGAGCACCGTGGCGATCGCGACCTCGTAACCCGCGCGCACCCGAAGCAATTTCGCGACCGGCCCGAAAAGCCCTGCATCCGAATGGTTTTCGAGCAGCCAGGCCGCGCCGTCCTTGCGCTCCAAGCCCACCGACAGGGCGTCGATGCGGGCCTTCAGCGACACCGCGGAACGCTCGGCACTGCGTTCGGCCGCCTGCAGTTCGGCCACCCGCTCGTCGGCGACCCGCAACGCGGAAACCGACCGATCGTGCTGATCGTCCAGGCCCACCTCACCCTCGTCGAGCTCGCCGACGCGCGCCTGGACGGTCTCGAACTCGGCCTGCGCCTTCTGCACCCGCGCGGCGGCTTCCTCGATGCGGGCCACCAATGTGGCGATCGTCTCGTCGGTCGACTCGACGCGGGCCCGCAGGGTGTCTACCTGTCCGGCCAGCCGGGCCAGCCCCTCGCGACGATCGGCCTCGGCGCGCGCCGCCGCGCGATGCGCACGTTCGGCCTCCGCGGCGAGATTCTCCCGCTCGGCGAGTTCGGCTCGGGCGTACTCCAATGTCTCCCGGGCGGCCTCCAGCTCGGCCAGCAGCTCCTGCTCCAGCTCGGCGATCCGATCGGCCTCGGCCTCCAGCGCATCGGGATCGCGTCCCGAATCGACCTCAGGCTCGGCGTCGAGCAACTGGGTGCGCTCGGTGGCGATGCGCACCGTGGCGCTGACCCGCTCGGCCAGCGCCGACAACCGGAACCAGGTCTGCTGGGCGGCTTCGGCCCGCTCGGTCAGCTCGGCCACCGCAGACTCGTGGGCGGCCAATTCGACGGTCGCCACCTCAAGACGGGAGGTCACCTCGTCGTGCTCGCGGCGCAGCGTGGTCTCGGCCTGGTTGGTGTCGTTGAACTCGGTCTGGCGGCGCAACAGGTCATCGGCGGCCAGTCGCAGCCGGGCGTCACGCAGATCGGCCTGGATGGTCTGGGCGCGGCGTGCCATCTCGGCCTGGCGCCCCAACGGCTTCAGCTGGCGGCGGAGCTCGGTGGTCAGGTCGGTCAACCGGGCCAGGTTGGCCTGCATCGAGTCGAGCTTGCGGACCGCCTTCTCTTTGCGCTTGCGATGCTTGAGCACGCCGGCGGCTTCCTCGATGAACGCGCGCCGATCCTCCGGCCGCGATTCCAGGATCTCCGAGAGCTTGCCCTGGCCGACGATCACGTGCATCTCGCGGCCGATACCGGAGTCGGAGAGCAGTTCCTGCACATCGGCGAGCCGGCAGCGACTGCCGTTGATCTCGTACTCCCCGGCGCCGTCGCGGAACATCCGGCGGGTGATCGAGACCTCGGAGTACTCGATGGGCAGCGCGTTATCGGAGTTGTCGATGGTCAGCGTCACCTCGGCGCGCCCCAGCGGCGCCCGCGAGGACGTCCCGGCGAAGATGACGTCCTCCATCTTGCCGCCGCGCAGCGTTTTGGCTCCCTGCTCGCCCATCACCCAGGTCAGGGCGTCGACGACATTGGATTTACCCGAGCCGTTGGGGCCGACCACGCAGGTGATGCCCGGTTCGAAGCGCAGAGTCGTCGACGCAGCGAAGGACTTGAAGCCCTTCAACGTCAGACTCTTGAGATGCATGCCGAGTTACCCTACCGGCGGGGCGATCAGCGTTCGCTGAAGCCCGCGATCGGGTCGCCCACCTCGGCCCAGTCGGCCACCACCTTGTCCACGGTTCCCGGCGTGCCGCCGGACTGCAGCAGGTCAAGCAGGCGCTGGCAGTCATCCCTGGGCCCCTGGGCGACCACGTGCACCCGGCCGTCCGGGCGGTTGGACGCGTACCCGGTCAGACCCAGTTCGAGTGCCCGCGCACGCGTCCACCACCGGAAACCGACGCCCTGCACGTGACCGTGCACCCAGGCGTTGAGACGGACGTCAGGACTGGCCGACATCGGTCACCGCCAGGGTCACCTCGGTACCCGCTTTCAGGGTGTTCCCGACAGTGCACACCTTGTCGATGGAACGACGGACGATCGTCAGCAGTCGAGCGCGTTCGTCCTCGGTCAAGCTGGAGAGGTCGACCTCGAGGCGTTCCTCCAGGTGCGGGTAGACCTCGCGCTCACGGTCGGCGGCGCCGGAGACCTTGATCGTGGCCTGGTAGTCGTCACCGAGGCGGGTGCGCAGCGGATGGTCGCTGCTCATACCGCTGCACGCAGCCAGCGCGATCTTGAGCAGCTCGCCTGGGGTGAACACACCCTCGACGTCCTCGGAGCCCACCAGCACCTCGGCCCCGCGGCTGCTCCGTCCGGTGTAACGGCGAACGCCGGTCCGCTCAACCCACAATTCGGTCATCGTCTACCTGATCTACTCGTATCCGACTGGTGTCCGCCGGCGAGTGTACGGACGCCGGCATGGTTGCCACGGGAGTTAGTGTTGAAAGACACCAGCTGAGGAGCCATCGCAGTGACGCAATACCCCCCGCAGCAGCCGGGGCCGCCCGGCCCGTGGGGCCCGCCGGGGCCGCCGAACACCCAGCCGCCGACCTTCGAATATCCGGAGTATCCGGGCTACGGTGGGCAGCCCTACGGGTACGGCCTTCCGCCGCAGGGCTACCCGGCTCCGTATCCCCCGCCTCCCCCGCCGCAGCGCGCACAGAGCAAGACCGGGTGGTGGATCGCCGGCGGCGTCCTGAGCGTCATGGTGGTTGCCGCCTTGGTGATCGGTGGGGTGTTCCTGGTGCGCGGCGGTGGCGACATCCTGGTCTCCAGCGACGAAGCCGAGATCACGCAACTGGTCGAGGATTTCAGCGCGGCAGGCAACACGGGGAAGTTCTCGGAGTTGGGACAGTACTTCTGCGCCAACGAGGCGGCCATGTTCGGCGCTCTCGGCGAGCTCGGTCAGATCTTGGAGGGCATCGAGCTCCCGCAGACCGCGCCGCCCACCGACATGAAAGCAACCAACATCGAGGTCAAGGGTGACGTCGCCTCGGCGACGGTGGAGCCCGGTGGCTCGTTCGAGACCGCTTATTTCCGCAAGGAGAACGGTCAGTGGAAGGTCTGCATGTCGGCGGCGGTGGAGTTCAACCAGCGCTAGCGGTACGCCGAACCCGTGGCCGTGGTTGGCATTTCGGGCAATAGAACGACGAGCGATTCATGAACTTGTCACGTTGCATCGGCGCACCGCAACGCCGGCACGGTTCGTCCACCCGGCCGTAGGCCTCCAGCGACCGGTCGAAGTATCCGGATTCACCGTTGACGTTGACATACAGCGAATCAAACGATGTGCCGCCCTGACCGAGGGCGCCCGTCATCACCTCGGTGGCCGCATCGAGAATCTCGGCGAGTTGACGGCGTGTCAGCGCCGAGGCCAGTCGTGCGCCGTTGACCTTCGCCCGCCACAGCGCTTCGTCGGCATAGATGTTGCCGATCCCGGACACCACCGTCTGATCCAGAAGCTGGCGTTTGATCTCGGAATGCTTGCGCCGCAACACCGTGACGACACCGTCGCGGTCGAACGCCGGGTCCAGCGGATCCCTGGCGATGTGCGCCACCGGCTCCGGGATCTCGGTGCCATCGATGGTCACCAGGTCGGCCAGCATCCAACCACCGAAGGTGCGCTGGTCGACGAAGTTCATCGACGTGCCGTCGGTGAAGGTGGTCGCGATGCGTAGGTGGGTGGGGTTGGGCACCGCACCGATGAGCATCTGCCCGCTCATCCCCAGGTGCACGACGATGGCGTCGCCGCTGCTCACCGTCAACCAGAGGTACTTGCCGCGGCGCCCGGTCCCGGTGATCTGGGTGCCGCGCAGGCGCGCGGTCAGATCCAGCGACCCGGCCAGATGCCGGCGGGCGGCGCGCGGGTGCAGCACCTGGACATCGGCGATGGTGCGGCCGAGCACGTGCGCGTCCAGACCGCGCCGCACCACCTCGACCTCAGGGAGTTCCGGCACCGTCGGTCTCGTCGGTTCCGGCGGCGTCCAGCGCGCTCCATGCCGCCGCAGCCGCTTTGAGCTCGGCTTCCTTCTTGGTTCGGCCCACACCCCGGCCGTATTCGCGCTCGGCCAGTGTCACCACCGCGGTGAATTCCTTGTCGTGATCCGGGCCCTGTGCCGTGACGGTGTAGGCGGGCGGTCCGAGCCCGCGCGCCACGGTGAGTTCCTGCAGGCTGGACTTCCAGTCCAGACCCGCGCCCAGCGTCGGTGCGGTGTCGAGTAGTTCGCTGAACAGTTGCAGGATCACGTCACGGGCGGTGACAGTGCCGAATTCGAGATAGATTGCGCCCAAGAGTGATTCGACACCGTCGGCCAGAATGCTGGATTTGTCGGCGCCGCCCGAGCTCTCCTCCCCCTTGCCCAACAGCAGGTGTTGGCCCAGCCCGAGCTTGCGCCCCACGTCGGCCAGTGCCTGGGTGTTGACGATGCTGGCACGCAGCTTGGCCAGGTCACCCTCGGGGCGATCGGGATGGCGATGGTAGAGCTCTTCGGTGATGGTCAGGCCCAGCACCGCGTCACCGAGGAACTCCAGGCGCTCGTTGGTCGGCAGGCCACCGTTCTCGTAGGAGTAGCTGCGGTGGGTGAGCGCGATGGTGAGCAGATCGGACGGTAGCTGCACACCCAGCGCCTCGCTCAGCGCCTCGTGCTCAGCCGTCACTGCTGTCTCCGACCTCGTCGCGCAGTGCGGCGAGTTTGGCCCAGCGCGGGTCGATCTTTTCGTGCTGATGCCCGGGCTCGGCGGTGGCGAGCACGATGCCGCAGTCCGGGCACAGCCCCGCGCAATCGTCGCGGCACAGCGGGGTGAAGGGCAGGACCAGTCCGACGGCGTCGACGATCGTCTGCTCGATGTCCACCCGGTCATCGACGACGTGTCCCACCTCGTCTTCCTCGGTGGTCTCCTCGGTCGCGCTGCCCGGGTAGGCGAACAGTTCGGTGATGTCGATGCTGACATGACCTTCGACGGGCTCCAGGCACCGTACGCATTCACCGTTGGTGGGCGCCGAGACCGTTCCGGTCACCAGCGCACCTTCGGACACCGACTCGATGCGCAGATCGAGCTCCAGCGGGGCACCCTGCTCGATCCGGATCAGGTCAAGACCGATACGTGACGGTGCGGGCACCGTCTCGTGAAGCTCCATCAACGAGCCCGGACGACGACCCAGGCGCGAGATGTCGATCGCGAGCGGACTCTTGGCGGACATGACTCCAGATTCTACGTGGGGCGCCATACCGCTGACCGGGGGCCGATCCCGGATCACCGAGATTTTTATGTCTCTTGCCGCGCCGTGCCCGGTGAGGTCGGTCGCGCAGTCCCGCTCCCTATGGCGACTGTCCGCGGCCCGCCGATACAGCGCCGATACTCGACCGCACGAGATCCTCGGCTGCGTAAGGACTGATTTTGTGACCGTGAAGTTGCATTGGTTTCTGCCCACCTACGGCGACAGCCGACTGATCGTCGGGGGTGGTCACGGCACCCCGGCCGGTGCCGCGAGCGGTGACCGGGACGCCTCGATCGACTATCTGGCCTCGATTGTGCGGGCAGCGGAACGCTTCGACTTCACCGGAGCGCTGATCCCGACCGGAGCATGGTGCGAGGACGCCTTCATCACCGCCGCCCTGCTGGCCCGCGAGACGACCTCGCTGGCGTTTCTGGTCGCGTTCCGGCCGGGTCTGGTCAGCCCAACCCTGTCGGCCCAGATGGCGGCCACCTTTGCCCGGCACGCACCGGGACGGATTCTGCTCAATGTCGTCGTCGGCGGCGAGGCCCACGAGCAGCGTTCCTTCGGCGACCACCTGGACAAGGACGCGCGCTATCACCGCGCCGACGAGTTCCTCGACGTGGTGCGCCGGTTGTGGGCCGGTGAGACCGTCACCCGCAAGGGCTCCTACATCGATGTCGAGGAGGCGGCCCTGGCATTACCGCCGAACCCGATCCCGCCGCTGTACTTCGGCGGCAGCTCGAAGGCCGCCGGCCCTGTTGCCGCGCGTCATGCCGATGTGTATCTCACCTGGGGTGAACCGCCGGCCGCGGTGGCCGACAAGATCGCCTGGATTCGCGCGGAGGCCGAGAAGGAGGGCAGGAGGGTGCGCTTCGGGATCCGGCTACACACGATCTCGCGTGATACCTCCGCCGAGGCATGGGCGCAGGCCGACAAACTGGTCGCCGCGCTCGACGAGGAGACGGTGGCGAACGCACAGGCAGGTTTGGCCCGGAGCCAGTCCGAGGGGCAGAAGCGGATGCTGGCTCTGCACGAGAGCAATCGGACCAACGGAACCTGGAGTGATGCAAGGAGTCTGGAGATCGCACCGAACCTCTGGTCGGGCGTGGGCCTGGTGCGCGGCGGGGCCGGAACGGCCCTGGTGGGCAGTCACACCGAGGTGGCCGATCGCATCGCCGAGTACGCCGCCATCGGTATCGACGAGTTCATCTTCTCCGGTTACCCGCATCTGGAGGAGCTGTTCTGGTTCGGCGAGGGCGTGGTGCCGATCCTGCGTCGTCGCGGGTTGTTCAATTCCGGCTCCGACGAGGCGCCGAGTGTGGCAATCCCGTTCGTGGGCGCGCGCTGAAAGACGGCCGCACACGCTGAAAGACGTGGTTCGGGAGCCCTAACGTCGGCGTAATCTCGCCGAAATCCTCCAATGGTTTCCTCTCATCAGACCGAGTTTCATGAGAGGGATCACGATGGAGGTCCCGTGACGCGCACCGCCCCACCCATCTTCCAGGTGACGTCCGGTTTCTGGCAGACACTGCCGCAGATGCCGGACGAGCAGTACCCCGGAACCGAAGGATTCATCGACGACGTCTACGCCAACCCCGATGGCGTGCCGATGTGCTCGGGCTACTTCGAACTACGCAATACCGATGCGCCGCTGGACTATTACTACGCCTACGACGAGATGAAGGTCGTCCTGGAGGGCGAGTTCCGATTGGAGAACCCGGATACCGGGCAGGTGCAGATCGCTGGTCCCAAGGACGCCATCTTCTTCCCGAAGGGCTCGCGGATCCTGTTCTCCACGCCGGATCGCGCCCTGGCCTTCTACGTCGGCTACCGGTCGTTCGCGCCCTGATCACGTTGCCGGACAGCATGATCGAACGCTTCCGGGTGGGCCCTGGGTCGGTCACAGCGTTGACCGTGGCCGGCGGCGACCGGTTCGAGATCATCGATCGGCACGGTCGGCAGCCTGCAGAGCTCACGGTGCTCTCCGCCGATCCGCGGGCCGTCGCCGGGGCGATGCCGGACGCACCGGCCACCGTCCTGCGGCGGTTGGTCGCCGGCCCCGACGAGGATGGTTACGCGGCCGGTCGCATCCTGACGCTGCTGGACGGCGACCAGCGTGACGCACGTGCCACCCGGTTGTTCGACTCCGCCTCCCCACCCGGCGCCCGGCACGCCTTCTCCGTCAACGCCGACGCCGTGGTCCTGGTGGCGGCCCCCGCGTCGCCGATGGATCTGGGCAGCGACAACCCCAACCCACCTTCCGAGCTGCTGCTGGAAGTCCGACGCGCGCAGCCCAGACCGACCACCGCGTACGAACCGCCCGCACCATTGGCAGAGCCGTTGTGGGACATGCGCATCGATGCCTCGACGGCATCGGCCTACCCGATCCGGGCCGGGCAGTTCATTCAGATCATCGATGTGCAGGGCAAGCAGTGCTCGGATTTCCTGGCCTTCGACGCCCGCGGCCTCGACGAGGGGCGAGAATACGGGCTTGACGCCACCACCACCCGCACAATCGGTGGTGGCGCCTACCCCCAGCCCGGGCTGTTCGGGAAGTTCTTCGATGGACGCGGCCGGCCGCTTGTCGAGGTCGTCCGCGACACCGTCGGCCGCCACGACACCTTCGCGCTGGCGTGCACGGCCAAATATTACGCCGACGCCGGTTACCCGGGTCACGTCAACTGCACCGACAACTTCAACAACGCCTTGGCTCATCACGGGGTGGCCCCCAAGACCGGGTGGCCGGCGCTGAACCTGTTCTACAACACCAGTTTCGACGCGGCGCACCAGTTGACCTCCGACGAACCCTGGTCCAGGCCCGGTGATTACGTGCTGCTACGGGCCGCCACCGACCTGGTGTGCGCCTCGTCGGCATGTCCCGACGATATCGACCCGGCCAACGGCTGGTCGCCCACCGACATCCACGTGCGCATCTACGACTCGACCAGGAGGTTCTCTGTGGCGGTGGGTCGCCGGCTGACCCCGGACACCGAACCGGTGCTGACACAACCCAGCGCCTTCGACACCCGGACCAGGGCATTGACCTCCAACTTCACCGAATACCAGGGCTATTGGCTACCGAACAGCTTCGACGCCCACGGCCCACACCAGGAGTACTGGGCTTGCCGGGAACGTGCCGCGGTGATGGATCTCTCGGCGCTGCGCAAGTTCGAGGTCTTGGGTCCTGACGCCGAAGCCCTGCTGCAGACGACGCTGACCCGCAATATCCGCAAGCTGTCCCGCGGCCAGGTGGTGTACTCGGCAATGTGCAACGAGGCCGGTGGAGTTGTCGACGACTGCACAATCTTCCGGCTGGGTGACAACAACTTCCGATTCGTCGGTGGTGATCCGCACGACGGGCTCTGGTTGCGCACGCAGGCCCGGCTGCTCGGCCTCGACAAGGTCTGGATCAAGGACTCCACCGACCAGATGCACAACATCGCGGTGCAGGGTCCCGCGGCGCGGGACGTGCTGGCGGCATCGATCTGGTCCCCACCCACCCAGCCGGCGCTCGCGGAGCTGGGCTGGTTCCGTTTCCTGATCGGTCGGCTCGACGGGCCCGACGGACCGCCGGTGGTCGTCTCGCGCACCGGCTACACCGGCGAGTTGGGTTACGAACTATGGGTTCACCCTGACAACGCCGCGCCATTGTGGGACACGGTGTGGCGGGCCGGCGGCCCGTACGGGTTGGCCCCGCTGGGGTTGGAGGCGCTGGAAATGCTGCGGGTCGAAGCGGGTCTGGTGGCCGCCGGTCATGAATTCGACCATCAGACCGACCCGTACGAGGCGGGGATCGGATTCACCGTCCCGTTGCAGAGCAAGGCCGATGACTTCATCGGCCGGGATGCACTGATGGAGCGCAAGGCACACCCGCAGCGCGCACTTGTCGGCCTCGTCCTCGACAGCAACGAGACGGCCTCCCACGGCGACTGCGTCTACGCCGGGCGAGCAGAGGTCGGCGTGGTCACCAGTGCCGTCCGGTCTCCTGTCCTGGCCGCCAGCATCGCGATGTGCCGCATCGCCGTTCAATACTCCCGTCCCGGTGCCGCGGTGGAGGTCGGCAAGCTCGACGGCCATCTCAAGCGCATTCCTGCCACCGTCACGACCCTGCCGTTCTACGACCCCGACAAGACCCGCCCACGCTCGTGAGGAGATTCCGATGACCCGAACCGCCGTGATCGGCGCAGGCCCGTGCGGCCTTGCCCAGCTGCACGCCTTCGAACAGGCTCGTCTGAACGGCACGGACGTCGGCGAGGTGGTGTGCTTCGAGAAACAGAGCGATTGGGGCGGCCTGTGGAACTACACCTGGCGTACCGGCCTGGATTCCCACGGCGATCCGGTGCACGGGAGCATGTACCGCTACCTGTGGTCGAACGGGCCCAAAGAATGCCTGGAATTCGCCGACTACAGCTTCGACGAGCACTTCGGTGGACCCATCCCGTCGTTTCCACCGCGTGAGGTGCTCTACGACTACATCGTCGGTCGTGCGAAGAAGAGCAGTGTGCGCCAGTACATCCGATTCGACACCGCGGTCCGCGACGTCTCCTTCGTCGACGATGCCTTCACCGTGACCGTCGAATCCTGGGACACCGGCACCGGCCGATTGCACACCGAGATCTTCGACAACGTCATCGTCGCCACCGGGCACTTCTCCACACCGTTCGTGCCGGAATACCCCGGCTTCGAGACCTTTCCGGGACGAATCCTGCACTCCCACGATTTCCGCGACGCCGTGGAGTTCGCCGGTAAGGACATGCTGATCCTGGGCAGCAGCTACTCCGCGGAGGACATTGCGCTGCAGTCGTTGAAATACGGTGCGGCATCGATCACCATCGCCTACCGACACGCCCCGATGGGATTCGGCTGGCCGGCGGGCATCACCGAGTTGCCGGCACTGCACCATCTCGACGGCCGCACCGCACACTTCGCCGATGGCACCAGTCGAGACGTCGATGCCATCGTGCTGTGCACCGGCTATCGGCACCATTTCCCGTTCATCGATCCGACGTTGCGCCTGGAAACCGTCAACAATCTGTATCCCGCCGGTCTGTACAAGGGCATCGTCTGGACCGGCAACCCGCGATTGCTGTACCTGGGCATGCAGGACCAGTACTACACGTTCAACATGTTCGACGCGCAGGCCTTCGTCGCGCGCGATGTGGTGCTGGGCACACTGATGCTCCCCTCGGCCGAAGCCATGGCCGCCGACGTCGACATGTGGCTGACCACATACGCAGCGGTGGACAGCATTCCGGGACAGATCGACTTCCAGACCGACTATGTGCGCGATCTGATGGCACTCACCGACTATCCGGCCTTCGACCTGGACATGGTGCGAGAGCACTTTCTGACCTGGGAGCACGACAAGGACGAGAGCATCACCGGCTACCGCGACAAGTCGTTCGTCTCGCCGTGCACCGGCACCGCGGGACCGGTACCGAGCACCACCTGGTGGGAGGAACTGGACGACAGCCTGGCTCGCTTCCTGCAACGCTAGAATCCGACTGAGCCGAACGGGTGCATCGGAACGCGGCGGCGGGCACGATCCCGAGGTGACTCCACGTCTTCATTCGATTGTCGGCGCACCGGCCACCCGGATCACCGGCTCCGACCACGCGCTGACGGTGGCCGCCGAACTGTCCGCGTCGTTCGCCGAAGGGGCCGCGGCCCGGGACGCTCAGCGGGAGCTGCCGCACGCTCAGGTGCAGGCCCTCAAGGACTCCGGCCTATTGGCGTTGTCGGTGCCGGTCGAGTACGGCGGGATTGCCGCCCCGGCCGCGGTGCTCGCCGAGGTGTTCCGGCTGCTGGCCCACGGCGACCCATCACTGGCCCAGATCCCCCACTCGCACTTCACCTTCCTCGAAGCGCTGCGCTTACAGGGTGGCGATGCCCAGCGTGCGTTCTTCTACGAGAAGGTGCTCGGTGGGGCACTTTTCGCCAACGCCCAGTCCGAAAGGGGTCCACATCCGATCGACGTGGACGCGACCACCCTGACCCGCGATGGGGACGATTATGTGCTCCGTGGCCGCAAGTACTACTCGACCGGCGCGCTGTTCGCCGACTGGGTGATCGTGCGGGCGTCACTGCCCGACAGTCCCGGTGAGACACCGACCTCGTCGACCCCGAAAGCGTTGGCGTTCATCGCCGCCGATACCGAGGGCCTGCAGGTCGTCGACGACTGGGACGGGATGGGCCAACGCACCACCGCATCGGGGACAGTCACCCTCGATGAGGTGCGCGTGCCGACATCACAGGTGGTGCCGTTCACCCCGATCTTTTCCCGGCCTACCACTTACGGTGCACGCGCACAGTTGCTGCATGCCGCACTCGATGTCGGTATCGCCACTGCCGCCCTGGCCGAGGGCGTTCGGCAATCCGTCAAGGCCCGGCCACATTTCGAGGCCGGCGTGGACAGCGCGACCGATGATCCGACGGTCGTGCAGATCGCCGGAGAGTTGACGGTGACGGTGCGTGGCGCTCAAGCGCTACTGGGCGAGGCCGCCCGTGCGGTTGATGCGGCAGCCGCCGACCTCGACGAGGACAGTTCCGCGGCGGCCTCGGTTGCCGTCGCGGTCGCGAAGGTGGCAGCGACCCGCGCCTCGCTCGACGCGTCGAGCACGCTGTTCGAACTCGGCGGGACCCGCAGCGCCTCAGGTGCGGCCAACCTGTCCCGCTATTGGCGCGATGCGCGCACCCACACCCTGCACGATGCGACCCGCTGGAAGGTGCAACACATCGGCCGCTACACGCTGTCGGGCACGAAGCCGCCCCGGCACGGGCAGCTCTGACACCCGATGATTACCGCGTGGCGTAGTCGTGGGTGCCGGCCGCGGTACGCAGCTGGTGACGGCCGCGGCTCACCGAGCGCAGCGTGCCGTTGAGGTAATCCTCGAACTCGGCAAGCTTGCTGTCGACGTAGATATCGCATTCGCCGCGCAGCCGGTCGGCCTCGGCGTGGGCGGTGTCGACCAGCCGGGTCGCCTCGGCGGTCGCGGTCTGCACGATCTCGGTCTGCGACACCAAGCGTTGCTGCTCCTTGATGCCCTCCTGGACGGCCTTCTCGTAGGACAGGTTGCCGTTCTCGATGAGACGGTCGGCCTCGGACTTGGCGCGTCCGGTGGTGGCCTCGTACTCACGCTTGGCGGTGGCCGCGATGCGCGCGGCCTCCTCGCGAGCCTCACCGACCATCCGCTCGCTGTGCGCACGCGCCTCGGCGACCATTCGGTCGGCCTGGGCCTTGGCATCGGCCAGCAGCCGGTCGGCTTCACCGCGGGCATGGTTGACCAGCGAGTCGGCCTCGGCCGTCGCGGTGGCGACCATCGACTGGGAGTGCTCGCGGGCCTCGTTGAGCATGCCGTCGCGGGCGTCGAGCACATCCTGGGCGTCGTCCAGCTCGCCGGGAATCGCATCCTTGATGTCGTCGAGCAGTTCCAGCACGTCGCCGCGCGGCACCATGCACCCGGCCGTCATCGGCACACCACGCGCTTCTTCGACGATCGCGCTCAGCTCGTCAAGGGCCTCAAAAACTCGGTACACGGCAGCACCCTCCAGGCGTCGTTGTTAGTGACCAGTGTGCCTGGTGTTACTCGTGTGACTGGGCTTTGTCGGCCGGTGTGTCGCGGAACGCTACTTCTTGAGCTTGTCCCGCAGCCGCGCATTGACCGGTTCGGGCAACAGGTCACTGACGTCACCGCCGAGCGCGGCGACCTCCTTGGCCAGCGACGACGACACGAAGGAGTACGCCGGCGTGGTCGCGACGAAGAACGTGTCGACTTCTGCCACGTGCTTGTTCATCTGCGCCATCTGCAACTCGTATTCGAAGTCGGTGCTCGAGCGAAGGCCCTTGACGATGGCCGTCAGCCCGCGCTCCTTCACGAAATCGACCACCAGTCCGGACCCGGACTCGACCCGCAGGTTGGGCAGATGCGTCGTCGAGGCCTCGATCAGCTCGATGCGTTCGGCCGCGGTGAACATGCCCTTCTTGTTTGGGTTCACCAGCACCGCCACCACGACCTCGTCGAACTGGGCGGCCGCCCGTTCGAAGATGTCGACATGGCCGAGGGTGACGGGGTCGAAGGATCCGGGACATACAGCGCCGCTCATGATCCGAGACGCTACGCGATGACCCCGAACTCCAGCCGGGTGTCACCGTAGCGACGCTCGTCATCGGCTTCCCAGCCGCTCGGCCAGGTCAGTGCTGCCGCCCCGGCAGGTCGTTCGATCACCGCGAGGGCACCGGAACGCACCCAGCCATTGGCGTGCAGAGCACTCAGCACCTTCTCCACGGCGGCGGTGCTCACCTCGTAGGGCGGGTCGGCGAACACCAGATCGATGAGCCGGCCCTTGGATTGCACGACCTTGTCCACGGGGGCGCGACGCACTGCGGCCCCGCGGGCTCCGAGCGCGTCGATGTTCGCTTCGATCACCGCAGCGGCCCGCCGATCCGACTCCACGAACAGCGCCGAGGACGCACCGCGGGACAGCGCCTCCAGGCCCAGGGCTCCGGAACCGGCGTACAGATCCAGCACCCCGATACCGTCGAAATCCAGCCGAGCGGTGAGCACGCTGAACAGCGACTCGCGCACCCGGTCGGTGGTCGGCCGAGTTCCACTGGCGGGCACCGAGATTCGGCGCCCACCGTAGGCTCCGGCGATGATCCGGGTCAGTGCGAGCCCCCGGTCGCGTCACCCTTACCCGTCGAGCCCACCACGACCAGGAGGTCGCCGCCTTCGACTTGGGCGGTGCCGGTGACGGCGATGCGCGCGACGGTGCCGGCTTTGGGTGCGGTGATGGAGGCTTCCATCTTCATGGCCTCGATGGTGGCGATGGTTTGTCCGGCCTGCACCGTGTCACCGGTGTCCACGCCGACAGTGACGACCCCGGCGAACGGGGCGGCGATGTGGTCGGGGTTGGTCTTGTCGGCCTTCTCGGCCGCGGCGACCTCGCTGGCGATGCTGCGGTCGCGGACCAGCGTGGGACGCAGCTGGCCGTTGAGGATCGCCAGCACGGTGCGCATGCCGCGTTCGTCGGCCTCAGACACCGCCTCAAGCCCGATCAGCAACTCCACCCCGGGTTCGAGTTGTACACGGTGTTCCTCGCCCTGGCGCAACCCGTAGAAGAACTGGTTCGCCGAGAGCATCGAGGTGTCACCGTACTGGTCGCGGTGGGCCTGAAATTCCTTGGTCGGCCCTGGGAACAGCAACCGGTTCAACGTTTCCTGACGGGTGCGCCCGCCCACCTTCAGCGCCGCTTCATCCTCGGCCGAGAGCGGGGTTTCCGGTTTGGCGTCGGCGCGGCCCTGCAATGCCTTGCTACGCAACGGTTCCGGCCAGCCACCGGCCGGATCGCCCAACTCACCCCGCAGGAAGCCGATCACACTATCGGGAATGTCGTAGCGGTCCGGGTCCGCGGCGAACTCTGATGCGTCCACCCCGGCACCCACCAACGCCAACGCCAGATCCCCGACCACCTTCGACGACGGGGTCACCTTCACCAACCGGCCCAACACCCGATCCGCCCCGGCATAGGCATTCTCGATCTCCTCGAACCGATCCCCCAACCCCAACGCGACGGCCTGGGTGCGCAGATTGGAAAGCTGCCCACCCGGGATCTCATGGGTGTACACCCGCCCCGTCGGCGCCGGCAGACCAGCTTCAAAGGGCGCATACACCTTGCGCAACGCCTCCCAGTACGGCTCCAGATCACACACCGCTTTGAGATCCAGACCGGTATCACGATCGGTGTGCGCAGTCGCGGCCACGATCGCCGAGAGCGCCGGCTGACTCGTCGTGCCCGCCAACGGCGCCGACGCCCCATCGACTGCGCTGGCACCGGCGGTCCACGCCGCCAAATAGGTCGCCAACTGCCCACCCGGGGTGTCATGGGTGTGCACATGCACCGGCAGATCAAACCGCTCCACCAACGCACCCACCAGCAAGGAGGCGGCCTGCGGACGCAACAACCCGGCCATGTCCTTGATCGCCAACACATGCGCACCGGCCGCCACGATCTGCTCGGCAAGGCGCAGATAGTAATCCAGGGTGTACAAATCCTCGGCCGGATCACTCAGATCCCCGGTATAGGACATCGCGACCTCGGCCACCGCAGTCCCGGTGGCGCGCACCGCATCGATGGCCGGCCGCATCGACTCCACATTGTTCAACGCATCGAAAATCCGGAAAATATCGACACCCGTGGCGGTCGCCTCATCGACAAAGGCACTCGTGACCAGCTCCGGATACGGGGTGTAGCCCACCGTGTTACGGCCACGCAGCAGCATCTGCAAACAGATATTGGGCATCGCCTCGCGCAACGCCGCCAGCCGCTCCCACGGATCTTCCTTCAAAAAGCGCAGCGCCACATCATAAGTCGCCCCACCCCAACACTCCACCGACAACAACTGCGGAGTCAACCGCGCCACATACGGCGCCACCAACAACAACCCATTCGAGCGCACCCGGGTCGCCAACAACGACTGATGCGCATCCCGGAACGTCGTATCGGTCACCCCCAACGCCGCAGACTCCCTGAGCCACTTCGCAAAACCCTCCGGGCCCAGGTCGACCAACTTCTGCTTGGACCCCGCCGGCGGGGGCACCGACAGGTCACATTCGGGCAACTTGTCGGCGGCATACACCGTCGACGGGCGCACCCCGTTGGGCTTGTTGACCGTGACATCGGCCAGATAGTTCAAGATCTTGGTACCCCGGTCGGCCGGAGTGTGCGAGGTCAACAACTGCGGCCGCTCATCGATGAACGACGTCGTCACCCGACCCGCCCGGAAATCCGGATCATCGATCACCGCGAGCAGGAACGGGATGTTGGTCGTCACGCCACGGATCCGGAACTCCGCCAACGCACGACGCGCACGCGCAGCGGCCATCGTGAAATCCCGGCCGCGACAAGTCAATTTCACCAACATCGAGTCGAAATGCGCGCTGATCTCCGCACCGGTATGCGTACCACCGTCCAGGCGGATGCCCGCACCCCCCGGAGAGCGGTAGGCGGTGATCCGCCCGGTGTCGGGCCGGAAGCCATTGGCCGGATCCTCGGTGGTGATGCGGCACTGCATCGCCGCTCCCCGAATGACCAGATTGTCCTGCGAGAGTCCGAGATCGGTCAGCGACTCCCCCGCCGCGATCCGCAACTGCGAGGACACCAAATCCACATCGGTGATCTCCTCGGTGACGGTGTGCTCGACCTGGATCCGCGGATTGCACTCGATGAACACATGATGGCCCCGCTCATCGAGCAGGAATTCGATG
Source organism: Mycolicibacterium neoaurum (assembly GCF_036946495.1). Taxonomy (NCBI): domain Bacteria; kingdom Bacillati; phylum Actinomycetota; class Actinomycetes; order Mycobacteriales; family Mycobacteriaceae; genus Mycobacterium; species Mycolicibacterium neoaurum. The sequence continues at coordinate 3,786,152 of NZ_JAQIIX010000002.1, read as the reverse complement.
GTGCCGGCACAGAAATAATCGATATGCCGGGCCAGCGCGACCGCATCGGCGCAGATCTTCTCCCGCACCGCCGGATCCACATTCGGCGCAGGCGCCAACTCGATGACCTTCTGATGGCGACGCTGCAAACTGCAATCCCGCTCGAACAGATGAATCACATTGCCGGCACCGTCGGCCAGGATCTGGACCTCGATGTGACGCGGGTTGATCACCGCCTGTTCCAAATACACCCGGCCGTCCCCGAACGCCGACTCCGCCTCCCGGGAGGCCGCCTCGACCGCCTCACGCAGCGCCGACGCCTCGGCGACCCGGCGCATCCCGCGACCGCCACCACCGGAGACCGCCTTGACGAACAGCGGGAACTCCATCGACTCCGCCGCGGCCAGCAGGTCCTCGACCGAATCCGAGGGCTCCGAGGACGCCAGCACCGGAAGTCCGGCCTCGCGTGCCGCCGCGATCGCCCGCGCCTTGTTGCCGGTCAGCTCCAGCACCTCGGCCGAGGGACCCACGAAGGTGATCCCCGCCTCCACGCACGCCCGCGCCAACTCCGGGTTCTCCGACATGAATCCATAGCCGGGATACACCGCATCCGCGCCGGCATGCTTGGCCACTCGGATGACCTCGTCCACCGACAGATACGCCCGGACCGGATGGCCTTCATCCCCGATCTGATACGACTCGTCGGCCTTCAACCGGTGCAACGAATTGCGATCCTCGAACGGATACACGGCCACGGTGGCGATATTCATCTCGGTCGCTGCACGGAACGCGCGGATGGCGATCTCGCCGCGGTTGGCCACCAAGAGTTTCGAAATCATCGAACTCTTACTCCTTCGTCTTCGGATCCCGACGGCCCCGGACCGCGCGAGTCGGTAGGGCGCCGGATTCGGCGCGCTTGGCGACACCACAGACCGGCTGATGCGCAGGTATGAGGATACTGACCTGCAGTTAGCTCACCGCGGGATATCCCCGGACTGTGAGTGGCCGGTTACAGCAGCGTCGACCAGTAGTTCCAGAAGCGGACCAGGATCAGCAGCACGACGGCGGTGAACCACAGCGCCACGAGCGACCATCGCCAGTCGTAGAGGATGCGCCCGGCACCGGTGGCGGTCTCGGCGCGCAGGGCGATCGACGAGGCCATCACCAGCAACGGGATGGTGACCGCCCAGACGACCATGCAGTAGGGGCACAGCGCCCCGATCCGGTACAGGCTCTGGAAGATCAGCCAGTGGACGAACACGACGCCGAGCGCGCTGCCGACCGTGAGACCGACCCAGTACCAGCGCGGCAGCGACACCCTGGACACCGCCAGTACGCCGGTGACCAGGACGACGGTGAACGCGACGATGCCGATCAACGAGTTGGGGAAGCCGAAGGCCGAAGCCTGCGGAGTGGTCATCACCGATCCGCAGGACAGCACCGGGTTCAGGCTGCACGACGGGACGTAGCTCGGATCGATGAGGATCTCGATCTTCTCGATCGTCAGCGCACCCGCCGCGGCCAGGCCGAGCACCCCGGCGATCAGCACCCCGATGGCGCTGGATCTGCGCACACCGCTCGGCTCGACCGGAGACTCAGCCGTGTCGAGATCGGCGGTGGCGGTCACGATGCCGCGGCCAGACCCGGGACGTCGCCGACGATCTCCTTGATCTTGGCGACCAGCGCTTCGGGGGTGCTGTACTGGTAGTCCTCACCGTTGATCCGCACGGTGGGTGTGGCGTTGATCTTGGTGGCCGCGGCCATGCCGCCGGCCATCTTGACGTAGCGCTCCTTGTCGATGCACTCGGGCACCTTGCCGGCGGCGCCGGCCTGCCTGGCGGTCTCGATCAGTTGCGCATTGGTCGGGTACGAGCCGCCGACCTCCGAGGGCTGCTGGGCGTAGAGGGCGCCGTGGAAGCGGCGGAACGCCTCGACGGATTCGTCGGCGACGCAGTAGGCCGCACCGCTGGCACGAGAGGAGTAGTTCTGGTTCCCGGCGCTGTCGAGGATGCCGACCATGTAGTAGTCGACGGCGATCACGCCCTTGTCGATGAGCTGGTTGATCGTCGATCCGAAGGCCTTCTCGAATGCTCCGCAGTGCGGGCAGAGCGGATCTTCGTACACCGAGAGCACGACCTTGGGGTCGACACCGTCGTCGTTGCGGACCACCTGGCTGGATTCGACGCGGACCGCACGTGCCTCACCGGCCTCGGGGTTGGTCTCCCCGTTCAGCACGATCCACAGCACCAGTGCCACCGCGAACAGGACGACCACCGAGGTCAGCCCGATCTGGACGAGAAGGTTGCGCTTGCGGTCAGCGGCCTTCAAGTCGTAACTGGCCTGCTTCTTCGGTTTGTTCGCCACGGGATGCAGCCTACCGGCTCAGATGCGCCCGTAGCGCCGAGGTGAGGTCGACGACGGCGAGTTCACTGTCCCCGCCCAGGGGGAAGAAATTGATGAACGCGTGCACCAGCGAGCCGTACTCACGGTGATCCACCGGCACCCCCGCGGCGGTGAGCGCCCGGGCATAGGCCCTGCCCTCGTCCCGCAGCGGGTCGAAACCGGCCGTCACCACCAGCGCGGGCGACAGTCCGGTCAGGTCGGCGGCGTGCAGCGGTGCCACCCGCGGGTCGTCGTGGGCCACACCCGAACCGGCCACATAGTGGTGATCGAACCAGTCGATATCGGCCTTGGTCAGGAAGAAGCCCTCGGCGAACAGCGAGCGCGAGACCGTTTCACCCACCGGATCGACCATCGGATAGATCAGCAGTTGCAGCACAGGCATCCTGGTGCCGGCGGCACGGGCAATTTGAGTGACCACGGCGGCGAGATTGCCACCGGCGCTGTCGCCGCCGATGGCGACCCGGTCGGGGTCCGCGCAGAGCTCCGCGGCATGTTCCAGTGCCCACGAGTAGGCGGCGTAACAGTCCTCGGCCGCGGCGGGTGCCTTGTGTTCGGGCGCCAGTCGATAGTCGACGGCGAGCACGTGCACGCCGGCATCACGGCAGATGCGACGGCAGAACCCGTCATGGGTGGCCAGGCTTCCGACGACAAAGCCGCCACCGTGAAGGAAAACCAGCAGCGGTGCGCCCGCCTCACCGCGATAGTGCCGCAGCGCGATCGGGCCCGCCGGTCCGGCGATGGAGAAGTCGTCGGTCGGCACCACGATGTCGGCCTTGAAGGCGGCCGACGCGGCGTCGAGCTGGGTGCGCGCGACGGTCACATCATCGCAGGCCACAAGGCCGCCGATACCCGAAGCGCGCTGCGCGTTGAGGAGCAATTGCAGGCTGGTGTCCAGGGTGTTGCCGTCGATGACGACGCTGCGCCGGCCCATCAGCAGTCTCTTCACGGGATCCGGGATGCGCGCTAGAAGCGGCACCGACACCCGGCTCGCCACGGTGGCGGCCTTCAATCGCAGCGGGCTCGGGTTCGGCCGCGCTGGCAGACTCGTTTCCATGACTGCCCCCTCATATCCCACACGGTTGCTCAACGACGGACATTCCATCCCCGCGGTCGGGTTGGGAGTCTGGCAGACCCCACCCGAGGACACCAGACTCGCCGTCGAAAGTGCGCTGCGGACTGGCTATCGCCACATCGACACCGCCGCGGCCTATCAGAACGAAACCGAGGTCGGCGAGGGTCTCGTGTCCTCGGGCGTGCCCCGTGCGGACATCTACCTGGTCACCAAGTTGTGGAACTCCGAGCAAGGCTACGACAAGGCGTTGCGGGCATTCGATGCCAGCGCCCAACGCCTCGGCGTGGACTATGTCGATCTCTACCTGATCCACTGGCCGCTGCCCGAGATCAACCTTTACGTGGAGAGCTTCAAGGCGTTGTCCACGCTGCGCGACGAGGGCCGCGTCCGCTCCATCGGCGTCAGTAACTTCCAGCCCGAGCATCTGCGCACACTTATCGACGCCACCGGGATCGTGCCCGCGGTCAATCAGATCGAACTGCACCCCCGGCTTCCGCAGCAGGAGCTGCGCGACCTGCACGCCGAGTTGGGCATCGCCACCGAGGCGTGGAGCCCACTGGGCCAGGGCGGTCTGCTCAGCGAACCGGCGGTCACCGCGATTGCCGAGGCACACAGCAAAACACCAGCCCAGGTGCTGATCAGATGGCATCTACAGCTGGGTAATATCGTCATCCCGAAGTCGGTGAACCCCGATCGGATAGCGAGTAACTTCGACGTGTTCGACTTCGAGTTGACCGAGCAGGACATTGCGTCCATCGGATCTCTCGATGACGGCACTCGGTTGGGTCCCGACCCACGCACCTTCAACTTCACGGGATAGGTAGGACATGACATCGGCAGCAGCTGTGCCCAGTATCGGCTTGAACGACGAGAACACGATTCCGGTTCTCGGAATCGGGGTGGGCGAGCTGACCGACGATGAGGCCGAGCGCGCGGTATCCGCGGCGCTGGAAATCGGTGTCCGGCTTATCGATACCGCCGCTGCCTACGGGAACGAGGCCGGCGTGGGTCGTGCCATCGCCGCGTCGGGCATCCCGCGTGCCGAGATCTTCCTCACCACCAAGCTGGCCACCCAAGATCAGGGCTTCCAGGCGTCTCAGGACGCGGCCAAGGCCAGCCTGGAACGGCTCGGGGTCGATTATCTCGACCTGTATCTGATCCACTGGCCGGGCGGGGACACCGGCAAGTATGTCGACAGCTGGGGCGGACTGCTGCGGGTTCGCGAGGACAAGTTGGCCACCTCCATCGGTGTCGCCAACTTCACACCCGAGGACCTGACCAACATCATCGACCTGTCCTATGTGGCCCCCGCGGTGAATCAGATCGAATTGCACCCCCAACTGGTGCAGACCGAACAGCGTGCCGCGCATGCCGAACACAACATCGTGACCGAGGCCTACAGCCCACTGGGTGTCGGCAAGTTGTTGGACAACCCGACCGTCACCGAGGTGGCCGCGCAGTACGACAAGACCCCGGCGCAGGTGTTGATCCGGTGGAATCTGCAGTTGGGCAACGTGGTGATCCCGCGTTCAGCCAAGCCCGAACGCATCGCGGAGAACTTCGACGTACTGGACTTCGTGTTGGCCGAGGAGCATCTCGCGGCGTTGACGGGACTCGATGACGGCACCCGGTACCGCCCGGACCCGGCCACTTACACCGGGACCTAGTCTCGTCTGATTTCGGCGCGCTGACGATCGCTGTGCGATCGTCAGCGCGCCGAAGTCGTCAGATCCCTGGCCGGCTGGACCGACGAAACCGTCAGTGCGGCAGCGGCACTGAGGCCGGCGATGACGAAGCACACGATGGTGTAGACGAGGCTGCCCGTGGGATCACCATTGGTGGTGACGCCATCCACTGCCGAGAAGTACTCAGGCAGCGCGGTAGCCCATAGGACTGCCATCACCGCCAAATACAGCACGCCGTAACGAATCATCGGCGGATTCACGTAACGCGCCTCAGTGGCGGAGGCGGCGGTGTTGCGCAGCCGCTGCCACTGCTTGAAAAGCACCGGGATCGCGACAACGGTGATCACCGACAACTCCAACGCGTACACGACACCCATCACCGTGACGTTCGTGAATGAGCCGATGACCGTCGCCGGAGCAGGTAGCAATACCGTGCCCACCGACGCGAGCAGACCCACCACGACGGTGCGCCAGACGATCTGGCCGCCGGTGAAGCGCCGGCCGCGGTCGACATGCCTGCCGACGAAGAACTGGACACAGAAGGCCAGCGACATCGGCCAGAGCGCAGCGAAGACCACCACGCTGGGCAGCGGCACCGACGCGAAGAACGGCTGGTTCATCGGATGGTCCAGTGTCCATTCCCACCAGCGAAGCTGCGGTCCCAGGTGGTCGAAGATCTCGTAGAAGGCGTGGTGGACGAAGCCGACGCATATCGCGCCGACCAGGGTTCCGTAGCGGCGGAAGACACCGAGGTTGCGCACGATCTCGAAGGCGATGGTGGCCATCAACGGATAGATCGCCACGATGTAGAGGGGCAGCCTGCCCCACAGGAATTCGACCGTGAAGACGTTGTGCGCGAACATCGTGTCGATGTGTTCCTCGATGCCGAATGCGGCCGGGAAGTACAGCGGCGGTTCGATGATCAGCAGGTAGGCGATGGCGCCGAACCACAACACGAGGTTCGTCGCATCACCGTGGCGACGCAGCCGGATCACCGCATAGGCCAGCGCCAGCACGGCCCCGATGATGATCGTCAGCTCCAGTACCGGCAGCGTCCAATTCTCCAGTGCCAGCGGGTTACGCACCTCGGCGAGGCCCCCGGCCTCCGCGCAGCTGAAGCCCAACCGCTCGGCGAGCTGCTCGAAGGTCGGTCGACACAGATCAGACATCGGCGGAGGCCTTCTTACTCGTGTACCACTGCGTCACGTCGTATCCCTCGTCATAGCGTCTGAACCATTCGTCGGCCAGCACCGGCAACTTCTCATGGGTGGGATCGTGGCCGGGAATCTGACTGCGGACGATACCCACCAGGGCAGCCAGCTGTTCGCGGAAACCCAGATGCGGGAACGGCGCTTGCAGCGGACCGTAGTCGGGTCGGCGACCGATGCGCCTGAGCAGAGCATTCTTTCGCCGTTCAAGAGCGAAGGTCGACACCGCATCGACCTTGCGCACCTCCAGCGGGAGATGCCGGTTGAAACCGTCGCACGCCATCCGCACCACGTCCATCACATGCTTGAAGATCGACGGCGCCACCCGTGCGCGGTACCACGGATCGCCGACCAGATCGTTGTAGATGATCAGCGCCGAGCTGCGGTGCTCGACCTCCTCGACGAAATGCCACAGGAACAGCGAGGCCACCCGGTCATCGCCGGGAGCGAACAGGGTGTCGTCGTTGTCGAGCATCAGCTTGAACACCGGGGTGAACGTGGCCTCCAGATCGGCGGTGTAGGCCAACCGGTACTTCAACGGCTTGTTCGCGACGAGATCGTCGAAGGCGGCGATGACCTGGTCGAGGGTTTCCTTGAGCGCCGGGTAGGCCTTGATCAGGCCCCGGGCGTGCTGACGGTGCGCCATCGAGTGTTGACCCTCTTGCCGGACGAACGCGTCCGCCTCGTCGGCGATCGGTGAGTCGGCGAGCAACGGTTTCGCCTCGGCCATGGTGCTGACGATCATCTTCTCGAAGGCGATGGCCAAGAAGGAGACGGCGTTGGCCATCGCCGAGAAGGCGGGATTGGTCTCATTCCACAGAAACGGCACGTCGTAGTCGGCGAAGGCGAAGCGCATCTTGCGCACCTGGAGATCGGTCACCGCGTGAAGCTATCACACAATCATACGCACTTTCGTCTGACTGTATGTTGACTCTGGCGTGCTAGCGTCGCCATGCCGAGAGGAAGGTGCCGATGGCGCGCAGGCGCGGCTGGGGCGGCGATCCCCCGCACAGTGACGAGGAGGCCACCCGGCGAATCGTCACCGCCGCCGTCGAACTGGTCAGCTCGACCGGCACGGCGATCTCCCTCGCCGACGTCGCGAACTCGTTGGGCATCATCCGCCAGACCGTGTACCGCTACTTCCCCACCTCCGACGCGCTCATGCACGCGGTGGCCATGGCCTCGGTGGACGCCTTCCTGGATCGACTCTCCGCAGCGGTCGAGGGCATCCACGACCCGGCCGAGGCCATCACCGAGGGCACCGTGTTCACCCTCGACGAAGTGACCCGCACACCGCATCTGGGCATCCTGCTGTCGGAGTCCTATCCTCACGACCACAGCGGCGCCCTCACCTCCGCGGAAGCTCGCGCGATCGGTATGCGGATGATCGACCGCTTCGATGTCGACTGGTCCGCACACGGATACGACGACACCAGCCTGGGTGAACTCGTCGAGTTCACGCTGCGCACCATGCTGTCGTTCTTCGTCGCACCGAATACCGACAGGACACCACAGGAGCAACGAAACTTCCTGCGCCGCTGGCTCGGTGGAGCGGTCGCCGCTCAACAGACGCAGAGCCCGGACTGAGCCGCGCCGCTGTCCTCTAGGGTTATCGCGTGCACGAAGGGACCCCGTTCGGTCGGTATCGCCTGGCGACCATGCTGGGCCGCGGCGGCATGGGCGAAGTGTGGCGGGCCTACGACACCGCGATGAACAGATGGGTCGCTCTGAAAGTGCTGCCTCCCAACCTCGCCGATGACGACACCTACCAACGGCGGTTCCGCCGCGAGGCACAGGTGGCGGCCGGGTTGGACGAACCACACATCGTCCCGATCCACGACTTCGGCGAGATCGACGGGCGACTGTATGTCACGATGCGACTGATCGAGGGCAGGACGGTACAGGAACTACTCGAAGCGGGCCCGCTGCCGCCGCATCGGGCCGTCGGCATCACCGAACAGATCGCCGCGGCACTACATGCCGCCCACACCGTCGGGCTGGTACATCGCGACGTCAAACCGTCCAACATTTTGGTGACCCCCGCAGATTTCGCCTACCTCATCGATTTCGGCATCGCCAGAGCCGCCGATGGCACGAAGCTGACCAGCACCGGTTCCACGATCGGCACCCTGGCGTACATGGCGCCGGAGCGACTGTCGACCGACAGCGCCGACGCCCGTGCCGACATCTACGCACTCACCTGCGTCCTGCATGAATGCCTGACCGGGCGCCAACCGTTTCCCGGTGACAGCGCCGAACGTCAGATCACCGGTCATCTCACGTTGCCACCACCCCGACCGTCGATGCTGCAACCCGGGGTCCCGGCCTTGTTGGATCAGGTCATCGCGACCGGGATGGCCAAGAGTCCCGAACATCGCTACGCGACCACGATCGAACTCGCCGGCGCCGCCCGTGCCGCGATCGCCGCACCGGCCGCCTCCTACCGACCTACCGCGGCGACCCACTGGCCACCACCGCATCCCGCTCCCCCGCAATCGTGGCCGGCCGCACCGGCGTGGCAACCGGCCGCTGCTGCGCGACCATGGTGGCGCGGACCGGCCGTGCTGGTCCCGGTCGCGCTGCTCGCCGCCGTCGTCATCGCCGCGACAGTTCTGCTGGCAACCCGGGGTGACAGCGCGTCGAACGCGAGCCAGCAGGTGAGTTCCCCTGCCACAACCGATAGGCGCAACACACCGACGAATACGCTTGTCCCACCGACTCTTCCATCCACGACAACCTCGACGGCGGCGAGTACGCCGAAACTCCAGGACGCCAAGGGACTGGACGGACTGCTGCAGACCATTCGGGGCAAGTTCGGTGACACCATGGGCTTCTCGCTGGTGGTCTATCCCGGCCACGCGGTGTACGACAGGCCCACCCCGACGAACGCGAACGCCAAAGACAGCTTCACCTATCGCGGCGACGGCTGGGAGGAATGGGGCCCGACGACGTCGACCAGTGCCTTCGACATCCTGGTCGACCTCGGTCAGATCAATACGGCCGCCGTCGCCGATGTCCTCGGGAATGCGCCGCAGCACACCGGTGCGCCGGTCGGCTCGGACAGCTACCTGATCATCGAAGGCGCCGAAGGCGGCGGCCTGGACTTGATCATCCATTCGACCGAGCCGGGCACCGGTTTCTTGAGGCTGAACCCCGACGGCAGCATCAAGCAGGTCTACCCGCCGTAAGCGCTACGGAGACAGCAGAATTCGCGCCAGATTCGTGGTGGTTTCGACGCCGTCGTCGTAGCCGCCCTCGCCGCCGAGGGCATTCATGATCGACAGTGTGTAGCGCTGCCGTGGCCCGGCGAAGCCGACACTGTTGACCACCCAGCCGCCCTGCTCCTGGGACCAACCGTTCTTCGCTCCTGGCGCCATCGCCGGACCGGCGCCCCACACACCCCACCGCTGAGCGCCCTCCACACGCTGCATCTCGGCCACCACGGCGCTGGAATTGGCCGGGCTCAGCTTGTCGAGGACGTAATTCATCAGGGCGTCGAAATCGTCGGCCGTGCTCTTTTGGAATCCCCAGTACGGGTAGACGTCGCCGAACCCCGGCTGCGGCCGGACCCCGGTCATGCCGTAGCGCGGGAAGTTGGCGTTGAAGACGTTTGCGGCGCCGCCGTACTCCGACCACAGTGCGTCGGCGGCAGCATTGTCAGAGTTTCGGAGCATTGCGACCATCTGCTCGCGATCGGTGGCCGTCAGGCGCACCGTTCCCGATTGTTCTCGCGACAACAGGTCGGCCACCATCGCCAGCTTGATCGTCGATGCCGTCCAGATGGGTGTGGCGGCGTTCGCGTTGCGGTACTTGGCGCCGGTGGCTCTGTCTCGCAACACGAATCCGACCGTGCCGGGCCGGTCGACCAGATAGTTCTCGGCGGCCACCAGGCGCTCACGCAGGGCACACTGCGCTTCCCCGGCCGGGCAGTCCGCCGACGCCACCGCCCGTTCGGTCGACGCCATCAACATCAGCGACAGCAGCACGATCACGACACGACGCAACACAGACACGGTGCGCGGCGCCCTAGTCAAGTGCACGCTCCAGCGCTTCGCGGAGATCTTCGGTCCGGTACACAGGAATCTGCTGACCGTCGATGAAGAACGTCGGCGTGCCGTGCACGCCGAGCGCCACACCATCCTCGACATCCCGACGGATCCGCCGGGCGGTCTCGGGGTCGACATAGTCACTGTCGAATCGGGCCATGTCCAGGCCCAATTGCTCGGCGAAGCCGCGGAATACGTCATCGGCGGGCGTCGGACGTTCGCCCCATTGCGGCTGGGTCTCATACATCATGCGATACATGGCCTCCAGACGACCCTGACGTGCGGCCGCCTCGACCGCGCGGGCCGCACGTTCGGCGTTGACGTGGCCCGGAAGCGGGAAGTACCGCAACACGAATTCGACCCGATCGCCGTACTCAGTGCGCAACCGCTCGACGATCGGGTACGCGGCCCGGCATCCCTCGCATTCGAAATCCAGGAATTCGACGAACGTCACCGTGGCGTCGGGTGGATCGTCGAGACGGTGACTGTCGGGGCGGACCACCTCCACACCACCGGTGGCGGACGGCAGCCGTTCCGGCCCTTCGCCGGTGCACAGCACCAACATGGAGATGCCGCTGGCGGCGACGATGATGACCACGGCAGCGGTCAACAGCGTCCGGCCTATCGGGGTCTTCAGCACCACACCTCCCCCACCGGCACCGGCGCACACGCCGGACCTGCATCTACGTACCAAGTCCGTAGGATGGTAACGCAACCCCAGACGAGCGGACGGGAACTAGAGCCATGGGACGAGTCCAGGCCACCGGGCGGCGGCGCAGCGTCATGAGCGCGGTTGTCTGCCTGCTCACGCTGTGCGCTGTGGTCATCGGCATGACCGGCTGCGGCAGCCGGCCGGCACCGGTGGCGCAACCGGAGACGATTGCCGAAAAGGGCACTCCCTACGGCGATCTGCTGGTGCCCGAACTACGCATGTCGGTCAACGACGGCGCGATCGGTGTTCCGGTCGAGACACCGGTGACGGTGCGCGCCGAGGCCGGCGTGCTGGACAACGTGACCTTGGTCAACGAACAGGGCCGGGTCGTGAAGAGTGAGCTGAGTCCCGACGGGGTCAGCTGGCGTTCGGCGGAGCCGCTCGGCTACAACCGTCAGTACACACTGCACGCCGAGGCGCTCGGCCTCGGCGGTCGCACCGCCACCACGGCGAAGTTCGAGACGCATTCCCCGCAGAACCTCACCATGCCGTATGTGATACCTGGCAACGGTGAGGTGGTCGGGGTGGGACAGCCGGTCGCGGTCAGCTTCGACGAACCGATCCCGGATCGATTGGCCGCCCAGGAAGCCATCACCGTCACCACCAACCCACCGGTGGAAGGCGCGTTCTATTGGCTCAACTCCCGCGAGGTCCGCTGGCGCCCAGCCGAATACTGGAAGCCCGGTACCGAGGTCGAGGTTCAGGTGCGCACCTATGGCGTGGATCTGGGTGACGGGCTGTTCGGGCAGGACAATGTCAGTAGCCGGTTCACCATCGGCGATGAGGTCATCGCCATCGCCGACGACAGCACCAAGTCGCTGACCGTGCGCATCAACGGTGCGGTGGCCAAGACGATCCCGATATCCATGGGTAAGAACGCCACCCCCACCGACAACGGGGTGTACATCGTCGCCGAACGGTTGCCGTTCATGGTGATGGACTCGTCGACCTACGGCGTCCCGGTCAACTCACCGGACGGGTATCGCACGGAGGTGAACTGGGCCACGCGGATGTCCTACAGCGGGATTTTCGTGCACGCGGCCCCGTGGTCGGTGGGCAGCCAGGGGTACGCCAACGTCAGCCATGGGTGCCTCAACGCCAGTACAGAGAACGCGAAGTGGTTCTACGACAACACCAAACGCGGCGATATCGTCGAGGTGGTCAACACTGTCGGGCCGACCCTGTCGGGTACCGACGGACTCGGCGACTGGAACATTCCGTGGCCGCAGTGGAAGGCGGGCAACGCCAACCTGTGATCAGTGCTGACACAACAGATTGATCAGCACCGGCGCGCACACGGTCGCCGCGATGACCGCCACCGTGAGGATCTGGTGGCAGCCGGTAGTCAGGGCTCCGGCGGGCTCGCGCAGTCGGGCAACCCTGGCGTGGACGGCGTGGGAGCCGACGGACAACCCGCCAACCGGCGCGGGACCGGCGAGTTTGACCATCCCGGCGATCAAAACCCCGCGACCGTGCCTGCGCGCCGCGGTGTCGTCGGCGCACATCTCCAACAGCGCGGCAACCGCGCCGACACCACGGGTGAACAGCGGGAGCCGGGAAAGACTGTGCGACAGCGCCCGCAAGACCATCAGCAGGTGGTGATGGCGTCCGGCCAGATGCGCCTGCTCGTGGGCGAGCACGGCACCCAGCTGAGCCTCATCCAGGGCGTGCACCGCGGCGGTGGTGAGCACGATGGCGTGCGGACGGCCGGCGACGCAGTACGCCGCGGCGCGGTCGGCGTCGATGACGAAGACGTCCTGCCGGTCGGTCGGCGTGCCGATGATGCGGGCGGCTCGGGCATGTTCGGCGCTGCGCGCCCGAAAGCCTGCCACCGCGCGAGCCACCCTGATCCCCACCATCGTCGAGATCACCGCACCGGCAACGATCAGTAGAGCCAGACTCGTCGACCCGGGGGTCAGCGACCGCTCCGGCACACCGATCATCTCCAGGCACAACACGATCGTCGCCGAGCCGGGTAGTCCGCTGACCGCCGCGCTCACGATCACCAGCACCGAGACCGACCAGGCCAACACCACCGCCGCGATGGCGGTGAGCCAGGCGGCCACCCCGAGTCGAGGATTGAGTCCCGCGCCGGTCAGCTTGTGCAGCAACGCCGGCGCCGCCCAGATCAGTACCGCGCCATAGGCCAGCAGATACGCCGCAATCGTCATCGCGGCCGCTTCGGCGCATGTCGTAGCGCGGCCCTTAGTTGCGCCGACTCCTCCGCCGACATCTGGTCGACGAAGAAGGCCAGCACCGCCTCGGCATTGCCGCCGGAGTCGAACGCCGCACGCATCAACTGCGCCGAACGCTCCTCGCGCGTCATGGTCGGCCAGTACCGGTATGCCTTACCCTCGCGGTCCCGGCGGACCCACCCCTTGCGGTAGAGGTTGTCCATCGTGGACAGCACTGTCGTGTAGGCAATCTGGCGAGCATCGGCGAGCTGTTCGAAGATGTCGCGGACGGTGGCTCCGTCAGCGGACGCCCAGACGCGGTCCATGACCGTCGCTTCGAGATCTCCCAGACCGCGCTGCTGCATGCCCACCTCAATCCGACTGCTGGATGGCTACCTCGGTCCAATCTATCCGGATGTGCGCGACTGGGGTCCCGGCTGCCTCCCGACCGGCCGCGTCAACATGGTGGCCGCACCAGGTCTGCGCAAACAGCTTCACTCGCTGGTCGAGGACGGGCACACCCGCGTGGTCGTCGACCTCAGCGGCGTCGATTTCATCGACTCCTCCGGACTCGGAGCATTGATATCCGGACTGAAGGTCGCCCGCCAGGCAGGTGGCGATCTTCGCATCGCCGCGCCGTCCCGGCAGGTGACCTCGGTCTTGGAGCTGACCAACCTCAATCGCGTGCTGCGCGCCCATGCAGAGGCCGAGAGTGCCTTCGATGACCACACCTGAGAAGTTCGTCCTGGACACCGTCACCGGGCCCGACACCCTGGCCGCCGTCCAGCAGACCCTGGACGCGCTGTGGTCGGATCACCCGGACATCCCGGACATGGTGCGGTTGCACATGGATCTGGCCGCCGGGGAGATCGGGGCCAACATCATCGAGCACTCCGGTGATGGCAGCCCGGTTCATCTACGGATGACCGTCGAGCTGTCCTCGGGCGCGATACGCACGATCTTCACCGACGACGGCCACCCCGCGCCCATCGACGTGCACCAGCCGCGGATGCCCGACGAGATGTCCGAACATGGTCGCGGCCTGGCGATCGCCCACCGCGTGCTCGATGAGCTGTCCTATCGTCGCGACCACAACGGCAACCATTGGACACTCATTCGGAACCTCACCGAGTGAAGCGCCGCAGCACGCGGTCAGCGCGCGCTGGTGGGTGTCTCGTCCTCGTCGCGGGCGGGTTCGGCCGGACGACGTAGCACCGCGGGCCGCAGCCGCTCCGGCAATGCGCGCAGCGCGAGAACGGTGGCCACCAGGATCGCTGCGGTGCCGCCGGCGACGACGATCACCGATGCCGCCGGGAAGGCGTTCTCCAACACCATGAAGGAACCGAACACCAGGAACAGGGCTGCGGCTCCGATCTGGATGATCCGCTCCGGCAGGTGCTTACCCAACACCGCGCCGACGATGATCGCCAGGCCATCGGCGACCACCATTCCCAGCGTCGACCCGATCCACACGCCCGCCCAGTTGTTGTCCGCGGCCAAGGTGACCGTCGCCAACATCGTCTTGTCACCGAGCTCGGCAAGGAAGAAGGCGGACGTCACCACGAAGAACGCCGGCGCGGTGGCCCGCTGCGCGACGCTGGCCTCTTCATCGCTGAGCTTGTCACCGCGCAACGTCCAGGCACCGAAGAAGATGAACATCACACCCGCGATCAGGCCGAGCAGGTGCCCGGGGAGTGCCGCACCCAGATAGTGCCCGATCGCCACCGAGAGCACATGCACGACAGTCGTCGCCGCGGTGATCGCGGCCAGCACGACCCACCACCGGTATCGCAACGCGAATGTCATCGCCACCAGTTGGGTTTTGTCACCGAGCTCGGCGATGAAGATGACGGCAAAGCTGAGCACCAAGGCGGACAGCACGCGAACCTCCCAGATCACAGGCTGCCGTGGAGAGCAGTGCACTCCGGCCGGCAGCCATCAATTGGCTTCATACGGCCGAAGGTCTCGTCCACCGACTGTCGTCGGTCCAGATGACCGGGACGTCCGGCCAATTGCCGGCGGTCCAGTATGTCGATCACCCGATTGGGGGCTACTCCCCTTCGCTGCAGACGAGGTTAGCCCAGGCCGCCCCGGCGTGCAACCTGGGACTTTTCAAAGGTGTTCTACAACAACAACTTTGGGAGCCCACGCAACTGAATTTGGTCAGCCGAACGGGACACGCGCGGTTCCTGAGAATGTTTGTCGCGACGCCTGACGGTGTGTTTCGGCGACCCGAAACCGGCGCGTCCTAGCCGATCGGGCAGGTCGCCGCCGCCTCGCGCAACACCCGCGCCGAGGACATATCGACGGGCAACCGGTAACCACGCAGAACCTCGGCGAACTGCACCGCGTACTGGCACCAGAACGCGCGGTTGGGCGGCATCCACACCGCCGGCTCACTGTCACCCTTGTCCTGATTGGCGCCACCGGCGACGGCGATCAGATTCGCGGGGTCATTGGCGAACCGCAGTCGCAGATCATCCGGCCAATTCCTGGCACCGAGATCCCAGGCCAACGCCAACGGCACGATGTGGTCGATCTGCACCGAGGCACCGATCTGGTTGCCACGCACGAACGCGATGGTCTCGTTGGTATAAGGATCGACCAACGTACCGGTAGCCACCGCGGTCGGACAACGCTTGATCGAGACGTAGGACTTCTCGATCAAATCGCGATCGAGGATGTCGTTGCGGGTATCGCAACCGTTGCGACCGCCGGGTGCGTCGTTGTCGTCATCCCAGGACTCACCGAAGGCGTCGCGGCGGTAATCGTGTCCGCGCACCCGGGATGGAATCTCGGTGACGCCCGCCAGGACATCGGCGCCGAGCGCCAGCGTCGGCGTATCGGCCTCGGCGACGAAACGGGAAGAGCCCGCACCCGGTTCGGTACCGACCTGCACGGCGACCAGCACGGTCAGCGCGACGCCTGCGGCGAGCAACGCCACCCGCTTCACGATTTGTCCAGATACTGAACGCGATCGGTGTCGGAGAACGGGGCCGCCAGCACCGCCAGGCCACCCTGGTCGGGGTTGTCCAGATACGCCTGTTCGCAGAAGCTACGTGCCTCCTGGATGATGTCGAGATGCTCGGCCAACGACAGGAAACGCAGTGTGGTGAGCCGGCCGGACTGGTTGTGGCCCAGCACGTCACCTTCCTGACGCTCCTGCAGATCGAGATCGGCCAACGCGAAACCGTCGAGGGTTCCGGCGACCGCACGCAACCGCTCGGCGGCCTTGGAGCTCTCCGGCATCCGGGTCACCAGCAGGCACAGGCTCGGGTGCTTGCCGCGCCCGATACGACCGCGCAGCTGATGCAACTGGCTGATACCGAACCGATCGGCGTCCATGATCACCATCATGGTGGAGTTGGGCACGTCGACGCCGACCTCGATCACCGTCGTGCACACCAGTACATCGATCTCGCCGGCGCGGAACGCCGACATCACCGCGTCCTTCTCCTCACCGGACAGCCGACCGTGCATGAGGCCCAGCCGCAGACCGGCCAGCGGACCACTGCGTAGCCGGTCCAGCATCTGCAACACCGTGATCGGCGGCGGACCATGCTCATAGGCGTTCTTCTTGTCGGGCTCCTCGTCGATTCGCGAGGCGACCACGTACGCCTGCCGGCCGGCCGCGACCTCCTCGGTGATCCGCGCCCATGCCCTGTCCAGCCATGCCGGTTTGTCCCTGGCGAAGATGACGTTGCTGGCGATCGGCTGCCGGCCGCGCGGCAGTTCCCGAAGGGTGGAGGTCTCCAGATCCCCGAATACGGTCAGCGCTATCGTGCGCGGGATCGGGGTGGCCGTCATCACCAACAGGTGCGGCGTGATGCCTCCGGTGGCCTTGGCCCGCAATCGATCTCGCTGCTCGACACCGAACCTGTGTTGTTCGTCGACCACCACCATGCCGAGCCGGGAGAACTCGACCGACTCCTGGATCAGAGCGTGGGTGCCGATCACGATCCCGGCCGTTCCTGACGCGATCTGATCACGGGCCTGCCGCTTCTGCTGCGTGGACATCGAGCCGGTCAGCAGGGCGACCCCGGTCGCGTCGTCGGCGGCACCCAGTTCACCGGCCATGGCCAATGGTCCGAGAACATCACGGATCGACCGATAATGCTGCGCAGCAAGAACTTCGGTGGGCGCCAGCAATGCGCACTGCATTCCCGCGTCGACCATCTGCAGCATGGCCAGGACCGAGACGATGGTCTTACCCGATCCGACCTCACCCTGCAGCATCCGGTTCATCGGCCGCGTCCCGGCCAACTCATCGGAGATGACGCCGAGGACCTCGCGCTGCCCGCCGGTGAGTTCGAAGGGCAACTGCTTGTGCAGGGCAGCCAGTAGACCGTCACCGCGGACCGGGGCCGACGGTCCGGTCTCACCGAGTTCGCCGTAGCGCCGTGACACCAGAGCCCACTGCAGCCCGACGGCCTCGTCATAGGTCAGCCGCTCGTGGGCGGCGGCACGTTCGGCCGCGTTCTCGGCGAGGTGCACCGCTCGCAGCGCGGCGTCCTCGGAGATCAGATCCCACCTGTCGAGTATCGATTCGGGCAGCACCTCGGGAACGGGATCGAGGACAGCGAGCACCTGTTTGATACAGGCGTAGATATCCCAGCTCTGAAGTTTCTTGGTGGCCGGGTAGATAGGGAAGAAGTCCTTCTCGAATGCCGCCAGCACATCGTCGCCGGACTGTCCCGACGCCTCGGCGATCTTCGCGAACGACCGCGTGCCGATGGTGCGCCCGGTGGGCGAATCGATGATCAAGAACGCCGGATGCGACAGCTGCACGGTGTTGCGGAAGTAGCCGATCTCGCCGGACAGCATCACCCGGGTGCCCTCGACCAGGCTGTTGATCAGATAATCGGCATTGAAGAACGTCGCGGTGATCGGCGGATTCCGGTCGCCGAGGGTGACGCGCAGCAGCTTGCGCTGCCGCTTACCGTGTTGCGCTTTCATCGGCCGCACATCGGTTTTGGTGATGGTGTCGACGAAGGTCACATGGGTGCCCTCCTCGAGCTCGATCTGCTCCCCCTCCTCGCGGACGTTGATACCGTCGCTGTACTTGCGCGGATAATGCCGCAGCAGGTCGTTGACGGTGCGCAGTCCGAACGCCTCTTCCAGCGAGGTGGCGGCCTTGGTCCCGAGCACGTGGGACAACAGGTCCGACAGCGCGACCATGGTTACTCCACCCCGATCAACAGTGCGTCACCGTCGTGATCGGTGCGGTAGCTGACCAATTCCGCGCCCAGGTGCTGGCGGCGAACGTGTTCCCGCAGCCTGTCGCCCACACCGTCGTCGACACCGGCGCCGATCAGTATGGTCACCAGTTCGCCGCCGGACGCCAACAACAGATCGATGAGCCCGGCCGCGGCAGCCACCACATCTCGGCCGACGATCAACACCTCGTCACCGGTGATGCCCAGGCCGTCGCCGGTCTTGCAGGAACCGGCCCACGTCAGCGCGTCTTCGGTGGCGATCCGCACCGACCCGTGCCGCGCGCCGGCAGCCGCGCGAGCCATGGTGTAGGCATCGTCGACGCCGTGGCGGCCGATATCGTGCACCGCCAATGCCGCCAGGCCCTGCACCATGGACGCGGTCGGGACGGGGACAACGTCGATCCCCCACCCCGTTGCCGCGGTACAACCCGCAACCAATTCTTCGGCGGCGATGAACCCGTTGGGCAACAACATGATCTGCGCGGCATCGGCCTCGACGAGGGCGCGCAGCAATTGCTGGGCACTGATCGGTCGGCCGTCCTCGGGCCGCAGCACCCGGGCGCCCTCGCCGCCGAACAGCGTTGCCGCGCCATCGCCGTCGACGACGGCGAGCACCGCACGGTCCTGACTTCCCGCGGCGACCGGCCGAGCACCGGTCAGCAACGTCACCTGGATACCGCTGGGCATCCCGGCCACCAGGCCCGCTTCCACGGCTGCGCCTGCGTCATCGGTGTGCACATGCACCGAGTGCGCACCGTTGCGCCCGGCGGTGATGGCCACCGAATCCCCCAGCGCGTCCAACGCTGCACGCAACGTGTCGATGGCCTCGGCCGTCGAACCGGTCAGCAGATACATCACCTCGAACCGTGGCGGTGCCGGATCGGTGTGCGCCGGCTCGGCCATGGTGGCGGGTCGGTAGGTGTCACGAGCGGGGGCGGTCCCCGACAGGATGGCGGTCATCGCGTCCAGCAGTACCAGCAGCCCCCGACCACCGGCGTCCACCACCCCCGCCTCGGCCAGCACGTCGAGTTGATCGGTGGTGCGATCCAACGCGACGCTCGCCGCAGCGGCGCCGGCGGCAACCACATCGGCGATCTCCGACGCGGCATGTGCCTCGGCGGCGCCCGCCGCTGTGCGCTGTTCTGCGGCCTCCGCCGCGGCGGACAGCACCGAGACGATGGTCCCCGGCACCGCCTGCCCCATCGACTCGACCACCAGCGCCTCGGCGCGGCGCAGCGCCATCGCGAAGGCGGGTCCATCGATCTCGGTCAGACCACCCTCGGCCGTCACGTCGGCCAGACCACGCAGGATCTGCGACAGGATCACCCCCGAGTTCCCGCGAGCGCCCCGCAATGCGCCATCGGCGAGCAGGCCCGCCAGGCCCACCAGGTCCAGGTCCTCGCGCCCCTCGATGCCTGCGACCGCGGCGCGCATCGTGAACAGCATGTTGGTGCCGGTATCGGAGTCGGCCACCGGGAAGACATTGAGGCGGTTGATCTCGTCGGTATGAGTGATCAGGTGCGCGACGGCGGTATGGGCCCACCGCCGCAACGCCGATGCGTCGACCCGCCCAGCCGCCATGTACACCTCCCGAACATCCACCGAACCGTGCCGGCCAGAATAGTCATCGCCGCTGACAGGACCGGTGATCTGCACAGGCTGTGGACAGCGTTTTGGAGATCCGTTCCCGAGGCCGGTATCCTGGTCAGGTTGTCGGGTCACCCTCCCGGTCGTTGACCCATCAAGTACTGATTACGAGGAGTTCTACACATGGCTGCCGTGTGCGATGTCTGCGGAAAGGGCCCCGGCTTCGGTAAGTCGGTTTCACACTCCCATCGCCGGACCAGTCGTCGGTGGAACCCGAACATCCAGTCGGTGCGCGCCGTGGCGCGTCCGGGTGGCAACAAGCAGCGCGTGAACGTCTGCACCTCCTGCCTGAAGGCCGGCAAGGTCACCCGCGGCTAGTTCCGCACCCCCCCTGTCGATCCATCGTCCCATCGCGTCCTCGACGCGGTGGGACGATGTCGTGTCTGCACCACACCGTCGCTAGGGAAGTCGCCAGTCCACCGGATCGGCGCCCAGTTGGGTCAGCAGCTCGTTGGTGCGACTGAACGGTTTCGAGCCGAAGAACCCGCGTGACGCCGACAGCGGTGACGGATGCACCGATTCGATGACCCCGCAGCCACCCTCGACGAGCAGTGGCTTCAACGTGCCCGCGTCACGGCCCCACAGAATCGCCACCAGCGGCTGCGGCCGCGCCACCAACGCCCGGATGGCACATTCGGTGACCGCCTCCCAGCCCTTCCCGCGATGAGAAGCCGGTGCGCCGGGACGCACCGTCAGCACCCTGTTCAGCAGCATCACGCCTTGTTCGGCCCACGGGCTCAGATCCCCGGTGGCGGGTACCGGATAACCGAGATCAGCACCGTACTCGGTGAAGATGTTCACCAGGCTGCGCGGGACCGGTCGGACATCGGGTGCCACCGAGAAACTCAGGCCCACGGCGTGCCCCGGCGTCGGGTACGGGTCCTGGCCCACGATGAGCACCCGAACCGCGTCGAACGGAAAGGTGAACGCCCGCAAGACGTTCTCCCCCGGCGGAAGGTACTGATGGCCGGCGGCCAGTTCGGCACGCAGGAAATCTCCGAGTTCGGTCACCTTCGGGGCCACCGGCTCGAGCGCACGCGCCCAACCGGGTTCGACCAGATCTGTCAGCGGGCGCGGTGTCACGAGGCCCAAAACTAGCGGGTCTGTTCCTCAGTAGGACTGCCAGCCCGCACTTGCATGCCACGGCAGGCCGTCGACCGACAGCGTCGGCGGGCCGTCTGTCGTCTCACCGATGACACGCCAGCCCGCCGGCACGGGTCCGTCGAAGATCGCGGCCAGGGCGTGTTCCTCACCGCCGCCGAGCACCCATTCCCAACCGTCCTGGCCGACCGACACCGCCGCGGCCGCAAGCCGGTCGTGATCGGTGCGCAGCAACTCCCGCGACAACGCGATACCCACACCGGATGCTGCGGCGATATGGCCCAGATCCGCCAACAGCCCGTCGGAGACATCGGTCATCGCGGTGGCACCCGCTTCGGCGGCCACCCGTCCCTGTCCATAAGGTGGCCGCGGCACGAGATGCGCACCCCTCAGCTCGCGATGGTCATCGATACCATTGCGCCACAACGCATATCCGGCCGCGGAGGTGCCGAGATCGCCGATCACCGCCACCGCCTGTCCCGGGTTCGCGGTATCTCGTCGCACCGGCTTCCGGCCGTCGAGGTCGCCCAGTGCGGTGACCGAGATCACCCAGAGCGGCGCGCTGACCAGGTCGCCACCGGCGATACCACCACCGCACCGCTGCGCCTCCTCCCACATGCCGTCGGAGAGTTCCTGTGCGGCAGCGGCCGGCGTCTCCGGCGGAGCGGCGAACGCGACCACGAACGCCGTCGGTACTGCACCCATCGCTTCGATATCGGCGGCGTTCTGCGCGATCGCCTTGCGGCCGATGTCGTGTGGCCGCGACCAGTCCAGCCGGAAGTGCCGATCCTGCACCAGCATGTCGGTGCTCACCGCGGTCGCGCCGTGTAAGACAGCGGCATCGTCGCCGGGACCCAGCGTGACCGCGGGTGGCTGGCGCCGGTCGGCGACCAGCCGGTCGATCACCCCGAACTCGCCGACCTGTGCCAGAGTCGGCCCGTTGTCGGTCATCTCACCGTCCTGCCTGAAGTTCAGCGCCCTGTTCCACGGCGTCACCTGCGGTACGTTTGTTGCCTGCTTGAGTCTAGGGAAACGGAGGGCCACGGCCGTGGTGGAGGCGTTCATGCTGATACAGACCGAGGTGGGTCGCGCCGAGGTCGTCGCCAAGCAGCTGATCGGTCTGAGCGGGGTGATCTCGGCCGAGTACGTCACCGGTCCGTATGACGTGGTGGCGCGCATCGGCGCCGACAGCCACGACGAGCTGCAGCGCGGTGTGGTCGACCGGGTCCAACAAGTGGCCGGGATCACCCGGACGCTGACCTGTCCGATCGCCGCGGGTGGACAGCCATAGAGTTACCGCTGTGAGTGACTCCGATGACCACGACGGCCCGCCCCGCTCGCTGATCATCGCCGCCGTGGGTGTCGCCGTCGCCGCCGTGATCGTGCTGCTGACCTTCGCGGCCACCAGACAGGCCGCGCCGGAGGAGAAGCCGGTGGCGATCGCCGCGGCGCCGGCACCGCAGGCCGAGTCCGACGAGTGCACCGCCCTGATGGAGGCGTTGCCAGAACAGCTCGGCGACTACCGGCGCGCCGAGGCCGTCGAACCGGTGCCTGCAGGCGCGGCGGCATGGCGTGCCGAACCGTCGGAGGATCCGGTCATCATGCGGTGCGGCCTGGAACGACCGGTCGACTTCCGGGTCGGCACACCGGTGCAGGTGGTCGACGAGGTGCAGTGGTTCGAGGTCAGCCAGGACGGGGTCAGCACCTGGTTCGCCGTCGATCGCGCCACCTATGTCGCGTTGACCCTGCCGTCGGGCTCGGGTCCGACGCCGATCCAGCTCATCTCCAAGGCGATAGCGCGGACCATGCCCGCCCAGCAGCCGGATCCGGCTCCGGCGCGCTGATCAGCGCAGGCCGGTGCCGCGCGCGACCGCGGTCTCGACCATGGTCGCCAGCAGTGTCGGGTAATCCAGCCCGCTGGCCGCCCACATCCGCGGATACATCGAGATGGTGGTGAAGCCCGGCATCGTGTTGATCTCGTTGATCACCGGACCGTCCTCGGTGAGGAAGAAGTCCACTCGCGCCAGCCCCTGACAGTCGATGGCC
Organism: Mycolicibacterium neoaurum; assembly: GCF_036946495.1. Lineage (NCBI taxonomy): Bacteria > Bacillati > Actinomycetota > Actinomycetes > Mycobacteriales > Mycobacteriaceae > Mycobacterium > Mycolicibacterium neoaurum. Next base: position 3,762,863 of record NZ_JAQIIX010000002.1, on the reverse strand, counting down.
CGAAACGCTCTGATGGCCAGCGCGCGCAGGGTCTCGGCCACATCGTCGTCGACCTTGGCCGGCACGTCGAGCTCGGCAGCATCCTCCAGATATTTGGTGGCGAAGTCGTAGAAGGTGTCCTCACGATCGCGCACGCCGGCGACCCGGATCTCACCGATCTCACTGGCCTCGACGCGGCCGTCGGGGAATTCGAGTACACCGCATTCGACCTCGCGGCCGATGATCGCCGCCTCGACGATCACCTTCGGATCGTGACGGCGCGCCTCGGCGATGGCCTCGGGCAATTGATCCCATGCCGTCACCCGGCTCACCCCGATCGACGAGCCTCCGCGGGCGGGCTTCACGAAGACCGGAAGGCCAAGTCGCTCACGATCATCGAGGCTGACGGTCTGATGATGCGGCCGCAGCACGACGTGGTCGCCGATCGGCAAGCCGTCGGCGACGAGAAGCTTCTTGGTGAATTCCTTGTCCATCCCGGTGGCGCTGGCCAGCACACCGGCCCCGACGTAGGGCACACCGGCGAGTTCGAGCAGGCCCTGGATGGTGCCGTCCTCGCCGTAGGGGCCATGCAGTACCGGAAAGACGACGTCGACGGCGGCCAACACGGCACCGGCCCCCTCGCCGAGGGACAACAGCTCACCGCGGCGCACCGGGTCCGCGGTCAACGCGAGCGCAGTACCGTCGGCAACGGCGGGCAACTGGCCACCGGTGATGGCCAACGTCTCGGGCCTGCCGTCGGTCAGCACCCACGAACCATCCGGAGTGATGCCGACGGCGACCACCTCGAAACGCTCGGGATCGAGATTACGCAGGATGCTGCCTGCGGAAACACAGGAAATCCCGTGCTCGGAGCTGCGTCCGCCATAGACGACGGCGACTCGGGTACGGGCACTCACAACCTGCAGAGGCTACCGGCTCCCGGTCCGGCCCGGCGTCTCAGGTGAGCGCGCGCTCGATGTCGGCGACGATATCGTCGGTGTCCTCGATGCCCAGCGAGATGCGGGCGAAGCCGTCACCGACCGGATCGCCCCAGCGGGCCCGCCGATCCACGCAGGTGTGCAGTCCCCCGAAACTCGTCGCGGACACCAGAAGCTCGCTGCGGTCGACCAGACCGTGGACGGCGGCAGCGTCAGCCAACTCCACCGACACCAGAGACCCGAATCGCCGCATCTGCTCGACGGCGATGGCGTGCGACGGATCGTCGGACAGGCCCGGATAGCGCACGGAACGCACCGCCGGATGATCGCGCAGCATCAGCGCGACGGCCTGGGCATTGCGGCACTGCCGGTCGATGCGCAGTCCCGCGCTGCCCAAACTGCGCAACGCCAACCATGCCTCGAAGGCCCCGAGCACCGGGCCGGCGAGCAACCGGTCACGCTCGATCCTCGCCATCAGCTCGGGATGGCAGCCCGCGACATACCCGGCCAGCAGGTCGCTGTGTCCGGACAGCGCCTTGGTGGCGCTGGCGACGACGAGGTCGGCACCCAGCGACAACGGCTGCAGCCCGAACGGTGTGGCGGCGGTGTTGTCGACGACCAGCGTGGCGCCGCGGGCCCGGCAGATGGCCGCCAGTCGATGCAGGTCCACAACGTCGAGCGTCGGGTTGACCGGGGTTTCGGCCAGCACGACATCGGCGCGGTCCGCCGCATCGCACATCTGCGCGGCGGTGGCTTCGATGACCGTGACCCCGTGCGGGGCAAGGTATTCCGCGGCGTAGCGGCGCACCTGGTAGTAGCCGTCGGCCGGTACCACCAGGGTCGTCTGGGGCATGGCGAGCACCCGCAGGACGGCGCTGATCGCTCCCATGCCGGAACCGAAGGTCAGCGCCCAGGTCGCACCTTCGAGCACGGCGAGCCCCGATTCCAGGCCGCGCCACGTCGGATTCGACGCCCGTCCATAGGTATCCAGGGGTGCCGACTCGTCCACCGACAGGTGGTATGCCGAGGCCGGTACCGGCACCGGGGCCACTGGCGAACCTGGAATCCCTTGGTGCCCAACGGCTTTGATGCTGCGAGTGGAGTCTCCGTAATCCATTGCCGTCCTACTCGGGTTTGGTGCTGCGGCCCAACAACAACATCACGGCCTGTTCCACCGACAGACCCTGATGACACACCCGGTAGACCGCGTCGGTCAATGGCATCTCGACGTCATAGCTGGAGGCCAGGGCGAGCACCGACTGGCACGAGGTCGCCCCCTCGGCGACATGACCTTGCACTGCCTGCAGTGCCGACTCCGTCGAACCGCCCCGCCCCAACCGCTCTCCGAAACTTCGGTTCCGGGACTGCGGCGAGGTGCAGGTGGCCACCAGATCGCCGACGCCGGCCAATCCGGCCAGCGTTGCATCTTTGGCGCCCAACGCGATTCCCAGGCGCATGATCTCGGCCAATCCCCTTGTGATGATCGCCGCGGAGGTGTTCTCGCCGAGCCCGGCACCGGCAGCCATCCCACAGGCGAGCGCGATGACGTTCTTGCAGGCGCCGCCGATCTCGGCACCGACCACATCGGAGTTGGTGTAGGGACGGAAGTACGCCGTCGACAGGGCCCGCTGCAGAGCGACCGCGCGACCGGAATCGGCACACGCCACCACGGTCGCGGCCGGTTGTTCGTCGGCGACCTCCTTGGCCAGGTTCGGCCCGGTCACCACCGCCACGCGGGAGGGATCCGCGCCGGTCACCGCGATGATCACCTGGCTCATCCGCATCAGGGAATCCAACTCGATCCCCTTGGCCAGACTCACCAGCGTCGCATCGTCACCGATCAGATGTCTCCAGTCGGTGAGATTTGTGCGCAATGTCTGCGATGGCACCCCGAGCAACACCGTGCACGCCCCGTCGAGAGCTTCGGCCGGATCACCGGTGGCCCTGATCGAACTGGGCAAAGCCACATCCCCGAGATAGTCCGGGTTGCGATGCGTCGCATTGATGTGCGCGGCCAATTCAGGGCGCCTGGTCCACAACCGAACCCCGTTGCCCGCGTCTGCCAGCACCTTGGCCAGCGCTGTTCCCCATGCACCGGCACCCATCACCGCGGCTTCGACCACGACTCAACCCTAGTCGCTGATGTGAAGCTGGCAGGATGGCGGTATGAATGTCGCCGGCGCGGGGTCGCAGGTCGCCGTGGTGATCGCGGTGAAGCGTCTGGCCGCGGCCAAGACTCGCCTGGCTCCGGTGCTGCCTGCCGACGCTCGCGAACAGTTGGTGCTGGCAATGCTGACCGACACCGTGCATGCCGCCGCCGCGGTACCCGCGGTGAGCCTCGTCACCGTCGTCACCCCCGACCACGCCGCCGCCGCTGCCGCGCGTGAACTGGGTGCCGCCGCGGTCGCCGACCCGACCCCGGCCGACCATCCCGATCCGCTGAACAACGCGCTCGCCGCGGCTGAGGCGGCCATCGGGGCGTCCAATATCGTTGTCCTTCAGGGCGATCTTCCCGCTCTGCGATCCGCCGAACTGTCCGAGGCGATCGAGCTGGCACGCCGGCACCGACGGAGTTTCGTCGGTGACCGGCACGGCACCGGAACGGCCGCCCTGTTCGCCTTCGGTGTCCCGCTCGATCCGCGCTTCGGAGCGGAATCCACGCGCCACCATGCCGATTCGGGCGCCCACGAACTGCGCGGCGACTGGCCGGGATTGCGGTGCGATATCGACACCCCGGACGACCTGACGGCGGCGCTGGCGCTCGGGGTCGGCCCGGCCACCAGACTGGTCGTCGGCGGGCTGTGCCCCACCGGTTGCCAGAGCTGACCGCACTACTGGAATGAGCGATGTGGATAGGCGATGATCGAACAATGACCGAAGTCGAGACATCAGCAGCCGATCGCACGATCGCCGAAACTCCCGACTCGGCGCCCGACGCGCCACCGGCGGCGTCGGCCGCAGCGATCGACGACAGCCTGCCCGAGGACCGCTATCTCAATCGCGAGCTGAGCTGGCTGGACTTCAACGCTCGGGTGCTTGCGCTGGCGGCCGACAACTCGCTGCCCCTGCTGGAACGCGCCAAGTTCCTGGCCATCTTCTCGTCGAATCTCGACGAGTTCTACATGGTGCGGGTCGCGGGGTTGAAGCGACGCGATGAGATGGGCCTCTCGGTGCGCTCCGCCGACGGTCTGTCCCCGCGCGAACAGTTGCGCCGGATCGGGGAACGCACCCAGCAGATCGCCAACAGGCACGCCCAGGTCTTTCTCGAAGCGGTGCGACCGGCACTGGCCGAGAAGGGAATAGTCATCGTCAGCTGGGCGGACCTTGGTGAGGATGAGCGGGCCACGCTGTCCACGTACTTCCACGAGCAGGTGTTCCCGGTCCTCACCCCGCTCGCCGTCGACCCGGCCCATCCCTTTCCCTTCGTCAGCGGCCTGAGCCTCAATCTTGCGATCACCGTCCGCCAGCCCGATGACGGCACGCAGCACTTCGCCCGAATCAAGGTGCCCGACAACGTCGACCGCTTCGTCGAATTACCACGGCATGTCGATGCCGACGGCGCGCAGGGGCCCATCCGGTTCCTACCTCTCGAGGAATTGATCGGCGCGTTTCTCTCGGTGCTGTTCCCCGGCCTGGACATCGTGGAGCAGCACGCGTTCCGGATCACCCGCAACGCCGATTTCGAGGTGGCCGAGGATCGGGACGAAGACCTGTTGCAGGCGTTGGAGCGTGAGCTGGCGCGCAGGCGCTTCGGTTCGCCGGTCCGCCTCGAGGTCGCCGACGATATGACCGAGAACATGCTCGAGCTGTTGCTGCGGGAGCTCGACGTGCATCCCGGTGACGTGATCGAGGTGCCGGGACTGCTGGACCTTTCGTCACTGTGGCAGATCTACGGTGTCGACCGCCCCGACCTGAAGGACCGTCCGTTCGTCCCTGCCACGCCTGCGGCATTCGGCGAGCGTGAGACTCCCAAGAGCATCTTCTCGACGCTGCGCGACGGTGACGTGATGGTGCACCACCCCTACGACTCGTTCTCCACCACGGTGCAACGATTCATCGAGCAGGCTGCGGCCGATCCGAACGTGCTGGCCATCAAGCAGACGCTGTACCGGACGTCCGGCGACTCACCGATCGTCAATGCCCTCATCGATGCGGCCGAGGCAGGCAAGCAGGTCGTGGCGCTGGTGGAGATCAAGGCGCGCTTCGACGAACAGGCCAACATCAAGTGGGCCCGTGCCTTGGAGCAGGCGGGTGTCCACGTGGTCTATGGCTTGATCGGCCTGAAAACACACTGCAAGACAGCTCTTGTGGTGCGCCGAGAGGGTTCGACCATCCGTCGCTACTGCCATATCGGAACCGGAAACTACAACCCGAAAACTGCACGGTTGTATGAAGATGTGGGGCTGCTGACGGCCTCCCCCGATATCGGTGCTGATCTGACCGATCTGTTCAACTCGCTCACCGGCTACTCCCGCAAGGTTGCTTATCGCAATCTGTTGGTGGCACCGCACAGTGTGCGCAAGGGAATCATCCGGCGAATCGAGCAGGAGACAGCGGCACATCAGGAGAACAGCCGGGGCCAAATTCGGCTGAAGGCCAACGCGTTGGTCGACGAGCAGGTGATCGATGCCCTGTACCGCGCCTCACAGGCCGGTGTCCGGGTCGAGGTGGTGGTGCGCGGAATCTGCGCGCTGCGCCCCGGCCAGCCCGGCCTCTCGGAGAACATCGTGGTGCGGTCCATTCTGGGCCGGTTCCTGGAGCACTCGCGAATTATTCATTTCCGCGCCATCAACGAGTTCTGGATCGGCAGTGCCGACATGATGCATCGTAATCTGGACCGTCGCGTGGAAGTGATGGCACAGGTGAAGGATCCGCGGTTGACCGCACAGTTGGACGACATGCTCGAGTCCACCATGGATCCGGCGACCCGGTGCTGGGAGCTCCAAGCCGACGGTCGCTGGATCGCGCTGCCGCTGCCCGGGCAGACGGTGCGGGATCACCAGGTGGAGCTCATGGCCAGACATCGTTCGCCGTGACAGGAAACCCCCGATGATGACCACGTATAGGAGTTGATGTGTCGGACGCCCCGACCCGCCGCACAAAGAAGACAGTCCACGCGGCGGGCGCGGTGTTGTGGCGGGAGCGCGCCGGGCACACCGAGGTGGCGGTGGTACACCGTCCGCGGTACGACGATTGGTCCCTGCCCAAGGGAAAGGTCGACCCCGGTGAGACCCACCCGGTCACCGCGGTGCGCGAGATCGGTGAGGAGACCGGTTACGCCGCACGGCTAGGACGGCGGCTGTCGGTGATCACCTATCCGATCGGGGATGCCACCAAGCGGGTCGTGTACTGGGCGGCCGAAGCCGTCGACGGCGAGTTCCGCGCCGCCGACGAAGTCGACGAGATGCTCTGGTTACCTCCCAAACAGGCGCTCAAACACCTGCAGTACCCCGCCGATCGCAAAGTGCTGCGCCGGTTCACCAAAGCGCCGCACGATACCGAGACGGTACTGATCGTGCGGCACGGCCGTGCGGGGTCGCGCTCGAAGTTCAAGGGTGATGACCGCAAGCGCCCCTTGGACAAGCACGGCCGCGCGCAGGCGGAATCGCTGGTGGCGCAACTTCTTGCATTCGGGGCCACCGCGGTGCATGCCGCGCCACGGGTGCGCTGCAGCCAGACGGTCGAACCGCTGGCTCAGGAGTTGGGCGTCGGGATCGAGTCGGAACCCGCCTTCACCGAGGAGGCCTACGCCGACGATCGCAAGGCGGCTCGGCACCGACTGCTCGATATCGCGGGCGCCGGAGGTGTTCCGGTGATCTGCACGCAGGGAGCGGTCATACCCGATCTCATCAGCTGGTGGTGTGACCGTGGCGACGTGCGTCCGGACAAGTCGCGAAACCGAAAGGGCAGCACATGGGTGTTGTCCTCGGTCGCGGGCAAGCCCATTGCGGCCGACCATCTGGGGAGTCCGCTGGGCATTCCCGACTGAGATTCGCTGCGCACGGCAAAAGCACCCCAAACCGCGTGGTTTGGGGCGCTTTTGCAGTACGAGAGTTCCGACTTAGCGGCGGCCGCGCTTCGCGGGAGCCTTCTTGGCCGGAGCCTTCTTGGCCGGAGCCTTGGCGGCGGTGGCCTTCTTGGCCGGAGCCGCCTTCTTGGCCGGAGCCGCCTTCTTGGCAGCGGGTGCAGCCTTCTTCGCGGCGGTGGTCTTCTTGGCCGGTGCCGCCTTCTTGACCGCGGTGGCCTTCTTGGCCGGAGCCGCCTTCTTGACCGCGGTGGCCTTCTTGGCCGGAGCCGCCTTCTTGGCCGGAGCCGCCTTCTTGGCTGCAGGTGCGGCCTTCTTCACCGCGGCACGCTTGGCCGGAGCGGCCTTCTTGGCGGCACCGCGCTTGGCCGGAGCCGCCGCGACACCACGCTTGACGGCGGGGCCGTCGGCCGGGAGACGCTGCGCGCCAGAAACAACCGCCTTGAACTGCGCTCCGGGACGGAAGGCCGGAACCGACGTCGGCTTGACCTTCACCGTCTCACCCGTGCGCGGGTTACGAGCGACACGGGCAGCGCGACGACGCTGCTCGAAAACACCGAAACCGGTGATGGTGACGCTCTCGCCCTTGTGCACGGCACGGACGATGGTGTCGACGATGTTCTCAACCGCGGCAGTAGCCTGTCGACGATCGGTGCCCAACTTGGTTGTGAGTGCGTCGATGAGCTCTGCTTTGTTCATGCAAACCCTCCGAAGTCCAGTGGTCCGCTTTGGACCGACTAGAGGACACGGTAAACCCATTTGCTGCATATTTCCAAGAGCCACGCACAGTTTCAGCGGTAGCTGAGAGAAATTCGGCAATCCGATTGGCCCACTTGGGTAGTGGTACCGGCGTTCGAGAAAGCGGTTGCCGGGCCATATTTGAGGGCCCGGCAACCGCGAATTCAGGCCGGCAGAGTGCGGGGTTTGAAGCTCGGCCGACGCTGCTCGAAGGCCGTGATTTCATCCTGTTTCCGCAGCGTAAGGCCTATATCGTCGAGACCTTCCAGCAGCCGCCATGCGGTGTAGTCATCAATAGTGAACGGCACCATGACCGTTCCAGCCGTGATGGTTCGATCTTGAAGATTCACAGTGATTTCCAGGCCCGGATTCTGCTCGATCAGCTTCCACAGAAGTTCGACATCATCCTGAGAGACCTGAGCCGCCAACAGTCCCGCTTTTCCGGAGTTGCCCCGGAAGATATCGGCGAACCGGGGCGAGATGACGACCCGGAAGCCGTAATCCATCAGCGCCCAGACGGCGTGCTCGCGGGATGAGCCGGTACCGAAATCCGGACCCGCGACCAAGACCGAACCCTTGTCGAATGGGGCGAGATTGAGGATGAAGGACGGATCATTGCGCCAGGCGGCGAACAAACCGTCCTCGAAACCCGTTCGGGTGACGCGCTTCAAATAGACCGCAGGAATGATCTGGTCGGTGTCCACATTGGACCGGCGCAACGGGACGCCGATGCCGGTATGGGTCTGGAATGCCTGCATGTCCTGGTACTCCTAGCGCTTGGCGGAAATCGGGGCCAGATCGGCCGGCGACGACAGGGTTCCACGCACCGCGGTGGCGGCGGCCACCGCGGGTGAGACCAGATGGGTGCGACCACCCTTGCCTTGCCTGCCCTCGAAATTGCGGTTGGACGTCGATGCACACCGCTCGCCCGGGGCGAGCGTGTCCGGGTTCATCCCCAGACACATCGAGCAGCCGGCCTGTCGCCATTCGGCGCCGGCTGCGACGAAGATCTCACCGAGGCCCTCGGATTCGGCCTGCTGCCGCACGCGCATCGAGCCCGGAACGACGAGCATCCGCACGCCATCGGCCAACGTGCGGCCGTCCAGGATCTCGGCAACCACGCGCAGGTCCTCGATGCGCCCATTGGTGCACGAGCCGACGAAGACGGCGTCGACCGGGATATCCCGCATCGGTGTGCCCGGCCGAAGGTCCATATAGGCCAAGGCTTTCTCGGCGGCCTGACGCTCATCGTCGCTGAGCATCATCTCGGGATCCGGGACGTCGGCGGACAGCGGGACGCCCTGTCCGGGGTTGGTGCCCCAGGTGACGAACGGACTCAACGAACTCGCGTCCAGGTACACCTCGGTGTCGAACTCGGCTCCGTCGTCGGTGCGCAACTGCCGCCAGGCGGCCACCGCGGCATCCCAGTCCGCACCGGTCGGGGCGTGCGGCCGTCCCTTCAGGAACTCGAATGTGGTGTCGTCCGGAGCCACCATCCCGGCGCGCGCTCCTGCTTCGATACTCATGTTGCAGATCGTCATCCGGCCTTCCATGGACAGCGATTCGATGGCGCTCCCCCGGTATTCGATGACGTGCCCCTGACCGCCCCCGGTTCCGATCTTGGCGATCACCGCCAAGATGATGTCCTTTGCGCTGACACCCGGGGGCAGTTCGCCGTCGACATTGACGGCCATCGTCTTGAACGGCTTGAGGGCCAATGTCTGCGTCGCCATGACGTGTTCGACCTCGGAGGTGCCGATACCCATCGCGATCGATCCGAATGCCCCATGGGTCGAGGTGTGACTGTCACCGCAGACGATCGTCATTCCCGGTTGGGTGAGGCCCAACTGCGGGCCGATGATGTGCACGATGCCCTGCTCGGAATCGCCCATCGGGTGCAACCGTATTCCGAACTCCGCACAGTTCCGGCGCAAGGTTTCGACCTGGGTGCGCGAGATCGGATCGGCGATCGGCTTGTCGATGTCGACCGTCGGAACATTGTGATCCTCGGTGGCGATGGTCAGGTCGGGCCTGCGCACCGGCCGCCCGGCCAGGCGCAGACCGTCGAACGCCTGTGGGCTGGTCACCTCGTGCACGAGGTGCAGGTCGATGTAGATCAGGTCCGGCTCCTTGGCCGCACCCTCACCGGCACCGTGGACCACGATGTGGTCTTCCCAGACTTTTTCGGCCAGGGTACGAGGCCGCGAACTCGACTGCGTCTGCTCCATGGATATCTCTATTCGGCTCGGGCGTACCGCCGTGACGGGCTGGCAATCTCACGATGCGGAACGCTAGTATCTCCCTGTGAGACAGGATAGCGGTATCGGCGTGCTCGACAAAGCGGTGGGAGTACTGCACACCGTGGCCGAGTCTCCCTGCGGCCTGGCCGAACTGTGCGAACGCACCGGACTGCCGCGGGCCACCGCCCACCGGCTGGCCGCCGGGCTGGAGGTGCACCGGTTGTTGGCCCGGGACAACGAGGGACGCTGGCGGCTGGGCCCGGCACTGACCGAACTTGCCGGACAGGTCAACGATCCCTTGCTGGCCGCCGGCGCCGCCGTGCTGCCCCGGCTGCGCGAACTGACCGGCGAGAGCGTGCAGTTGTATCGCAGGGAAGGCAATTCACGGGTCTGCGTGGCATCCCTTGAGCCGCCCGTCGGATTACGCGACACGGTCCCCGTCGGCACCCGGCTGCCGATGACGGCCGGCTCCGGCGCCAAAGTACTGCTGGCCTACAGCGATCCGGCGTCGCAACAGGCGATCCTGCCCGCCGCCAAGTTCAGTGAGCGAACCCTGGCCGAGGTCCGCAAACGTGGCTGGGCGCAGAGCGCGGCCGAGCGCGAGAGCGGTGTCGCGAGCGTGTCGGCCCCGGTGCGCGACGGCCGCGGTGCCGTCATCGCCGCCATCTCCGTCTCGGGCCCTATCGACCGGATGGGCCGCCGCCCGGGCGCTCGCTGGGCGGCCGACCTGGTGGCCGCGTCCGAGGCACTCACCCGCCGGCTCTAGCAAACTCGTCACCGTCCGTTTATCGTTTACCCAGTAGCGCATATCCGCGCCGGGGGAGGTCTGGACCACGGGTTCACAATCACTGCAATGGCAGGCTGCCGCGCGACTGTTGCGGCGGTCGGGTTTCGGCACCACCGGGCGGGCGGTCGACGCCGTGGTCGGCAAGGATCGGGCACGGTATCTCGACGAGATACTCGGGTTGGATCCGGCTGCCGACCCGGGGGCGGTTGCGACGCCGATGGGCTCGTACTCGACCCCGGCGCTACCGGCCAGCGAAGCAGCCACCGCCTCCTTTGTCAGCAGCATGCTGGCCCAGATGCAGGATCTGTCCGGCTGGTGGATCCGTCGGATGGTCGCGGTGCGCGAGCCGGTGCACGAGAAGCTGACCTTCGTCTGGCACAACCATTTCGCCACCTCCGCGGAGAAGGTGGTGGCCGCCGAATTCATGGCCGCCCAGAACCAGACGTTGCGTACCCATACGCTCGGCGACTTCCGCGATCTCGCCTACGCCATGCTGACCGATTCGGCGATGTTGCGGTGGCTGGACGGACTGGGAAACACCAAAGAGGCGCCGAACGAGAACCTCTCCCGCGAATTCATGGAGCTGTTCACCCTCGGCCATGACAGTGGCTACACCGAACGCGATGTACGCGAGGGGTCTCGGGCACTCACCGGTCGCTTCGACACCCTGGGCAATGGCACGGTGCTCGTCAGCGAACATCACGACAGTGGGACCAAGACCGTCCTGGGGACCACCGGGACGCTCGGAGACACCGAGTTCTGCGATATCGTGCTGCGCCATCCCGCCTCGGCCCGATTCGTCACATCGAAACTGTGGCGGCTGCTGGCCTCCGACGACAACCCCAGCCGCGCGACATCTGACCGACTGGTGGCCGCCTACGGGCCCGGCCGCAACCTCAAGGCCTTGACCAAGGCCATCTTCTCCGACCCCGAGTTCTACGACGCGGCGGGCACCGCCGTGGTGACCCCGGTCGATTGGTTGATCGGCATGCTGCGCTCGCTGTCGGTACCGCTGGATGGCCCACAAACCCTGACCGCCTGCGATGTGGTCCTCAAGGTGATGGGCCAACGCCCGTTCGCACCACCGGATGTCGATGGGTGGCCGCAGGGCCGGGTGTGGCTATCCAATACGAGTGCGGCCGCCCGGGTCTGGGCGGCCGACCGTTTCGTCCCGTTGGGCGACTACTCCCCCGTACAGGATGCGCCCACCGGCGATCGCATCGACGCCGTGGGCTATCTGCTCGGTATCGGCGCATGGTCCGACACCACCGCCGCTGCCCTGCGGCCGCTGGTCGGTAACCCGCAACGACTGGTCGTGGCGGCCGTCAACTCACCCGAATACCTGACGGTGTAGTGGAGTTCGGAGGATCAACGGTGGGCGATATCAACAGGCGCAAGTTCCTCCTTGCCAGTGCCGGTGCAGCCGGACTGGCCGCGGCGGCGGGTGCGGCGGTCACCCTGCCGCAGATGTTCGAGCGCGCACAGGTTGCGCCGATGCCCGCCGATACCGGAATCCTGGTGATCCTGACCCTCTACGGCGGCAACGACGGCCTCAACACGGTCATCCCCTACACCGATGGTGCGTACTACGACGCGAGACCGGAGTTGGCTTTTGCACCGAGCACCGCGATCGATCTCGACGGCGTGGTCGGGCTCAACCCCGCGCTCGGCGGACTCGCCGAGTCGTGGAACGCGAACAATCTCGCGATCGTCCGGGGCGTCGGATACCCCAAGCAGGACCGCAGCCATTTCCGCTCGATGGATATCTGGCAGACCGCCTCGCCCGACGACCCGACCGCGACCGGATGGATCGGACGGTGGCTGGACACCACCGGCGATGATCCGCTGCGCGCGGTCAATATCGGCACCGTGCTGCCGCCCATGGCGATCGGCCAGAACCGCACGGCAGCAGGGCTTTCCCCGACCATCCCCAAGATGCCGACCGATATCTCCAGCGTCCTCGATGCGATGAGCGCCCCCGATACCAAGGACACCGCGGCCATGGCCGCGGTCCGCGCCGACTACCAGGCCTATCGGGTCACCGATGAGACGTTCCGCGGCTTCACCGACAGCCCGCTGCCCACCACGGCCGCCACCGATCTCGGCAAGCAACTCGCCGACGATCTGGAGCTGGTCGCCCAGTGCGTGCGCGCCGGTGTCCCGACCAAGGTCTACATGGTGTCCCTTGGCGGATTCGACACCCACGCCAACGAGAGAAACGACCAGCAGCGTCTCCTCGCCGCCCTCAACGATGCCCTGGTGCCGTTCCTCAAACAGATGCGTAACAGTGCCTATGGCCGTCGGGTGGTGACGATGATCTATTCGGAGTTCGGCCGGCGCGTCGCCGCGAACGCCACCCAGGGCACCGATCATGGCACCTCGGGTCCGGTCCTGATCGTTGGTGAACCCGTGCGCGGCGGTTTCTACGGCGATGCGCCGAGTCTGACCGATCTCCAGGACGGCGACCTCAAGACCACCACCGATTTCCGAGACGTGTATCACGAATTGCTCGACAAGACACTCGGTGCGGATCCAGAACCCTCGGTCGGGGCCGGCCGCAAGGCCATCGGCTTTCTCTGAGTGCGCAATCGCCGCCGGGCACGCGAGCCAGAAACAAAAGAAGTCCCAGGATTTCTCCTGGGACTTCATCTGTACCCCCGATGGGATTCGAACCCACGCTACCGCCGTGAGAGGGCGGCGTCCTAGGCCGCTAGACGACGGGGGCTAGAACATCTTCCGGACGGTCAGCATAGCTCAGGAGCTTGTACCAACCTAATCGCCCGGACAGCTGGGGTACCAGGACTCGAACCTAGAATGGCTGAACCAGAATCAGCTGTGTTGCCAATTACACCATACCCCATTTGATGCCCATCCCTGCAGGTCAGGACATCTTCGGCATCGATGACCACCGCGTGAGGATCGCTCCGTTGTGGTTATCGGGCCGACGAGCAGACTACCAAAGATTTCGGACCACTTTTCACACCCGGTCCCTGACGGCCCGCAACCGAGCCATGCTGCGCTCACGACCGAGCAGTTCCATGGACTCGAACAGCGGCGGGCTGACGGTGGCTCCGGTGATCGCCACCCGCAGCGGACCGAAGGCCTTACGTGGTTTGAGCTCCAGTTGCTCCAGCAGCGATGCCTTGAGCGCTTCCTCGATCGCCGCGGTGGTCCATTCGGACAACGGCTCCAGCGCCGCCACCGCGGCGTCCAGCACGGCGGTAGCCTCCGGCTTGAGCTCCTTGGCCGCTGCCTTCTCGTCGATGACATAGCTCGCGTCGTCGAAGAACTTCAACAGTTCCCACGCATCGCCGAGCACCACGATGCGGGTCTGCACCAACGCCGCGGCCTCGGCGAAGGCAGCCTCGGTGAGGCCGGTGTCGTGCCCGTGGGCGGCGAGGTAGGCGCGCAACCGGGCGGTGAAATCCTGCGGCGCCAGCAGCCGGATGTGCTCGGCGTTGATCGCGTCGGCCTTCTTCTGGTCGAAGCGGGCCGGGTTGGAGTTCACATTCACCACGTCGAACGCGGCGACCATCTCGTCGAGGCTGAACAGATCGCGGTCGTCGGCGATCCCCCAGCCCAGCAACGCAAGATAGTTCAGCAGTCCCTCGGGGATGAATCCGCGATCCCGGTGCAGGAACAGATTGGACTGCGGATCACGCTTGGACAGCTTCTTGTTACCGTCACCCAGAACGCTTGGCAGATGCGCGAATTCGGGTACGAAGTCGGTCACCCCGACCCGGATCAGCGCCTGATAGAGCGCCAATTGCCGGGGCGTTGACGGCAGCAGATCCTCTCCCCGCAGCACATGGGTGATCTTCATCAGGGCATCGTCGACCGGGTTGACCAAGGTGTACAACGGATCCCCACTGGCGCGCGTGATCGCGAAATCGGGAACCACACCGGCGGCGAAGGTCGTCTCGCCGCGCACCAGGTCGGTCCAGGACAGGTCGGCGTCGGGCATCCGCAGGCGCAGCACCGGCTTACGCCCCTGCGCCTCGAACTCGGCTCGCTGGGCATCGGTGAGGTCGCGATCGTGATTGTCGTAGCCGAGCTTGGGATTACGACCGGCGGCCAGATGGCGGGCCTCCACCTCCTCGGGAGTGGAATAGGCCGGGTACACCTCGCCGGCGTCGAGCAGTTTGGCGATCACCTCGCGGTAGATCTCTGACCGTCCGGACTGCCGATACGGCCCGTACGGTCCGCCCACCTCGGGACCTTCATCCCAGTCCATGCCGAGCCAGCGCAGCGCGTCGAGGATGGCCTCGTAACTCTCTTGGCTGTCGCGCGCGGCATCGGTGTCCTCGATGCGGAAGACGAATGTGCCGCCGGTGTGGCGCGCGTAGGCCCAGTTGAACAGTGCGGTCCGCACCAACCCGACGTGCGGTGTACCGGTCGGCGACGGACAGAAACGTACCCGGACGGGCTGGTTCATCAGCTACTTTCCTTTCCGGACAACGGGATTGGTCAGGGTGCCGATACCCTCGACGGTGATGCTGACGGTGTCGCCGTCTTCGATCGGCCCGACCCCCTCGGGTGTTCCGGTCAGGATCAGGTCACCGGGCAGCAGCGTCATGACCGCGGAGACCCACTCGACGATGGCGCCGACATCATGCAGCAGCAGCGCGGTGTTGCTGTCCTGCCGCACGGTGCCGTTGACCTCGGTGCGGATGTCCAGCCCAGAGGGATCGACATCGGTTTCGATCCACGGCCCGACCGGACAGAAGGTGTCGTGACCCTTGGCCCGCATCCATTGGCCGTCCTTCTTCTGCTGATCGCGCGCGGACACATCGTTGGCGATGGTGTAGCCGAGGATGTAGTCGGCGGCCTTCGCGGCCGGGACGTCCTTGCACGGCCGCTCGATGACGATGACCAGCTCACCCTCATGGTGGACCGGATGCGCGTCAGCGGGCAGCTGGATCGCCACATTGGGACCGATGATGGCCGTGTTGGGCTTGAGGAAGATCACCGGATCCTCGGGCGCCTCACCACCCATCTCGCGGGCGTGGGCCGCATAGTTCTTGCCCATGCAGACCACCTTCGATGCCAGGATCGGCGCCAGCAGACGGACGTCGGCCAGCGGCCAGCTGCGCCCGGTGAAGGTCGGATTGCGGGAGAGGTACTGCTCGGCGACCTCTCTGCACACCGCACTGTGTGTCGAGTCACCTTCGATGACCACGAAGGCGACCCCATCCGGACTGGCAATTCGACCTAGACGCATGTGTCCAGCCTAATGAGCGGCCCCGATGCCCATCCAGTCGGGACGGCCCACATCCCATGTCTCAAATAATGAGAAACAAGTTCAACATAATGGGATTGGCGTGGCAGCATGATCACCATGGCCACGACGATCAGCACCGCCCGCCGATGGTCGATGCTGGTGATCGCACTATTGGCCACCACGTTCGCCAATGTGTTCATCAATGGCGTGGCGTTCCTGATTCCCACGCTGCACGACCAACGCGGGCTCGACCTCGCCTCCGCCGGACTGTTGTCCGCGATGCCCAGCTTCGGGCTGGTGCTGACCCTGATCGCCTGGGGTTGGCTGGTGGACAGGGTGGGCGAGCGAATCGTGCTGACGATCGGGTCGGCACTGACGGCGATTTTCGCCTTCTGTGCGGCCTCGGCAGATTCGCTATGGGCCATGGGGGTATTCCTGCTGCTCGGCGGAATGGCCGCCGCGAGCAGCAATTCCGCGAGCGGACGCGTGGTGGTCGGATGGTTTCCGCCGGAGCAGCGCGGATTGGCCATGGGGATCCGGCAGACCGCGACGCCACTGGGGGTCGGACTGGGCGCCCTGGTCATTCCGCGCATCGCCGAAAGCCACGGGGTGTCGACGGCACTGTTGTTCCCCGCCGTGGTGTGCGTCGCGTCGGCGCTGATCTGCGCGGTCGGCGTGCTCGATCCACCCCGGCCGCCCCGGTCGGAGGCGCCCCGGGAGCATCTGGCCAACCCGTACCGTAAGTCCTCGGTACTGGTGCGGATTCACGCCGTGTCGGTATTGCTGGTCGTTCCACAGGGTTTCGTGTGGACATTCATGCTCGTCTGGCTGATGACCGACCGCGACTGGTCGGCCGGCTCCGCGGGTGCTCTGGTGACCGTCGCCCAGATACTCGGCGCGGGCGGGCGCATCGCGGCAGGCAGGTGGTCCGACGTCATCGGGTCCCGGCTGCGACCGATCCGCTACATCGCCGCCGCGGCGTCGGCGACCATGGCACTGCTGGCACTGACCGACGCGCTGGGTTCGCCGCTGAGCGTTGCGCTCATGGTGTTCGCCTCATTGGTGACGGTGTCCGATAACGGATTGGCGTTCACCGCGATCGCCGAGATTGCCGGCCCGTTCTGGAGCGGCCGCGCCCTGGGCACCCAGAACACCAGCCAGCACCTGGCCACCGCACTGGCTTCCCCCGTGTTCGGTGCGCTGATCGCGGTGGCGGGCTTTCCGGTGGCGTTCGCTGTCTGCGCGCTGTTCCCCGTGGCCGCCTTTCCGTTGGTCCCCACCACCAACGACAAGCCCAGCCTCGCGAAATAGCACATCTACAAAGAAGTTTGGGCACTCCCCTGGCCCTGTTGGCTGTGTCGACCATCACCCATGGCGGACTTGTCGTCCCGCGTCGCTACGGGCCAGAATGGTCAGTGCACATTGGAATTATTCCAGATTAAGGAGTGTTCGATGCCCTTGCTGACAATCGGCGACCAATTCCCCGCATACGACCTGACCGCGGTCATCGGCGGCGACCTGAGCAAGGTGGATGCCAAGCAGCCCGACGACTACTTCACCCGGGTCACCAGCTCCGACCACGAGGGTAAGTGGCGAATCGTGTTCTTCTGGCCCAAGGACTTCACTTTCGTCTGCCCGACCGAGATTGCCGCCTTCGGCAAGCTCAACGACGAGTTCGAGGACCGCGAGGCCAAGGTGCTCGGCGTGTCGGTCGACAACGAGTTCGTGCACTTCCAGTGGCGCGCACAGCACGACGAACTCAAGAAGCTCCCGTTCCCGATGGTGTCGGACCTCAAGCGTGAACTGTCCACGGCCACCGGCGTGCTCAACGCCGACGGGGTGGCCGACCGGGCCACCTTCATCGTCGATCCCAACAACGAGATCCAGTTCGTGTCGGTGACGGCAGGCTCGGTGGGGCGCAACGTCGACGAAGTGCTGCGCGTACTCGACGCCCTGCAGTCCGACGAGCTGTGCGCCTGCAACTGGCGCAAGGGTGACCCGACGATCGATGCCGGCGAACTCCTGGCAGAGGCGGTCTGAGCATGAGTCTGGACAACATCAAGGAAGCACTTCCGGAATACGCCAAGGATCTCAAGCTCAATCTGGGCAGCATCGCCCGGACCACCGAGCTCACCGAGCAGCAGCTCTGGGGGGCCTTCGTGGCCACCGCGGCGGCAACCAAATCGGAGCGTCTGCTGCGCGAGATCGCCGAAGACGCGCTCGACATCCTTTCCGGGGAGGCCTACAACGCCGCACTCGGTGCGGCCGCGGTGATGGGCATGAACAACGTCTTCTACCGCACGAAGGGCCAGCTCGATGGTCGCTACGATGATCTGCGCGCGGGCCTGCGGATGAACATCATCGCCAATCCCGGTGTGGCCAAGGAAGATTTCGAGCTGTGGTCGTTGGCCGTATCGGCGATCAACGGCTGTGGCCACTGCCTGTCGGCACATGAGACCGTGCTGCGCGACGCAGGCGTCGAGCGCACCGCCATCTTCGAGGCCATCCGGTTGGCCTCGATCGTCTCCGGCGTCGCCCAAGCGCTCTCGACGGCCGACATCCTGGCCGGCGTCTCTTAAGCCGCTCCGCGCGCGAGCAGACGGAAACTCCCTCTTTTCAGCCAGAAAAGGGGGAGTTTCTGTCTGCTCGCCGGGCTTCTGGCGGCAACAACGCCGCGGTGAGAAAGCACAACGCGCCGACGAAGGTGCCCAGATTGGCAAGCCAGGCATCGGCGGTCACCCCGGTCGTCGTGACGAATGCCCCCGCCGCCGAAACCCCGAACGCGACGCAGCCGACCAGGTTGACCCAACTCACCTGCCAGTCCAGGGATTTCGGGGCCCACCACCCGACCGTGACGACCGCCAGGACCCCACTGATCAGGAAGGCCGCCGACCCGGCCGCATCCGGAGCCCAGACATCGTGTCGTTCGGCGTGGATGGTGTGCACCGCGACCGCGGCTCCGGTGCTTAGGTTGAACAGCACGGTCCCGATGAACTGGATTGCCGCCGACCACCATCCGATCCCGGGGTCGGACAGGCGCAGTTGCATCCAGGCCGCCGTCGTGAAGAACCAGGATCCGACGAAACACAACACATTCGACGCGCCCGCACCCGCCAGCGTCGAGAACCCGGGCACGGTGGCGACGGCGAAGCACGTCGAACCGACCGCGAACAACCGGCACTGCCGGCTCAGTGTCGCGAAACCGGCCACCCGGACTGCCTTTCGGCGCGGTTAGAGCAGCGAAAGGATACGGTCGCCGACCTCGGCGGTCGACAACCTGGCCGCACCGCGGGTGGCCAGATGCTCGGCGACGGCCTTGTCGACGCGCGTTGCGGCATCGTCCTCGCCGACGTGCGCGAGCAGCAGCGCCACACTCATCACCGCGGCCGTCGGATCGGCGATGCCCTGCCCGGCGATATCGGGGGCACTGCCGTGCACCGGCTCGAACATGGACGGATTGGTGCGCGTCGCATCGATGTTGCCGCTGGCGGCCAAACCGATACCACCGCAGACCGCGGCCGAAAGGTCGGTGATGATGTCACCGAAGAGGTTGTCGGTGACGATGACATCGAAGCGGCCGGGATCGGTGACCATATGGATGGTTGCGGCGTCGATGTGCTGATAGGCCACCTCGACATCGGGGTACTCAGAGCCCACCTCGGCGACCACCCGCGACCACAGGCTGCCCGCGAAGGTCAACACGTTGGTCTTGTGCACCAGGGTCAGATGCTTGCGACGGGTCTGTGCACGGGCGAACGCGTCGCGCACCACCCGCTCCACGCCGAATGCGGTGTTGACGCTGACCTCGGTGGCCACCTCGTGCGGGGTACCGACGCGCAGCGCACCACCGTTACCGGTGTAGGGCCCCTCCGTGCCCTCCCGGACCACGACGAAGTCGATACCGGTGACACCCGAGAGTGGGCTGTCCACACCGGGATAGAGCCGACCGGGACGCAGGTTCACGTGATGGTCGAGCGCGAAGCGCAATTTGAGCAGCAGACCGCGCTCCAGGACACCGCTGGGCACCGACGGATCACCGATCGCCCCGAGCAGGATCGCGTCGTACCCGCGCAACTCCTCGATGGTCTCCTCGGTGAGCAGCTCACCGGTCGCGTGGTAGCGGCGCGCGCCCAGGTCGTACTCGGTGCGCTGTACCCCTGGCAACACCGCGTCCAGAACCCGCAGCGCCTGGTCGATGACCTCGGGACCGATGCCGTCACCGGCGATGACCGCAAGATTTTTCAGCGAACTCATGTCAGGTCGACCACTTCCAGTGTGGTGGCGCCGACCGCCGAAGCGATCGCGGCGCGCACATCCTCGGGCACATCGGTGTCCACACGCAGCATGACGGTGGCGCTGTCGCCGCCGGCATCCTGGCTCATCTGCGCAGCCAGGATGTTGACCTCGGCGCCGCCCAGCAGGGTGCCGATCTTGCCCAGCGCCCCGGGCTGATCGGTGTAGTTGACGATCAGGTTGTAGCCCTCGGCACGCAGATCGAGGTTGCGGCCGTTGATCTGGACGATCTTCTCGACCAACTGCGGACCCGACAGGGTGCCCGCCACGTTCAGCGATGCGCCGTCGGCATACACCGCGCGCACATCGACCACGCTGCGGTGGTTGGGGCTTTCTGGGGCGGTGCTGATCTCCGCGGTGACGCCGCGATCCTTGGCCAGTGCAGGCGCGTTGACGAAGGTGACCTGCTCGTCGACGACCGCGGAGAACAGGCCGCGCAGCGCCGACAGGCGAAGAATCTCAACATCTTCGGATGCCAGCTCACCGCGCACCTGGACCGACAGCGATACCGGTGCGGCATCGGAGAGCGAGCCGACCAACAGGCCCAACTTGCGCACCAGGTCCAGCCAGGGCGCGACCTCCTCGCCGACGGCTCCCCCGCCGACGTTGACGGCATCGGGCACGAACTCACCGGCCAGCGCCAACTTCACACTGGCGGCGACATCGGTACCGGCGCGGTCCTGGGCCTCGGCGGTGGAGGCACCCAGGTGCGGGGTGACGACGACCTGCGGCAGCTCGAACAGCGGGCTGTCGGTGCACGGCTCGGTGGCGAACACGTCCAGTCCTGCGGCACGCACATGCCCGCTGGTGATGGCGTCGGCCAGGGCCTGCTCGTCGATCAGTCCACCGCGGGCGGCGTTGACGATGATGACGCCGGGCTTGGTCTTGGCCAGGTTCTCCTTGCCCAACAGACCGGCGGTCTCCTTGGTCTTGGGAAGGTGCACCGAGATGAAGTCGGCGCGGCCCAGCAACTCGTCGAGTCCGACCAGCTCGATGCCGATCTGGGCGGCGCGAGCCGTGGAGACGTACGGGTCATAGGCGATGACATGGGTTCCGAAGGCCGCCAGCCTGGCGGCGACGAGCTGGCCGATGCGGCCGAGTCCGACGACGCCGACGGTCTTGCCGTAGATCTCGGTGCCCGAGAACGAGGAGCGCTTCCAGGTGTGCTCACGCAGGGTGGCATCGGCGGCCGGGATCTGGCGGGCCGCCGAGAGCAGCAAGGCCAGCGCGTGCTCGGCGGCGCTGTGGATATTGGAGGTCGGGGCGTTGACGACCAGCACACCGCGGGCGGTGGCGGCCTCGACGTCGACATTGTCCAGGCCGACGCCGGCGCGGGCGACGATCTTGAGCTTGGGCGCGGCAGCCATGACCTCGGCGTCGACGGTGGTGGCCGAGCGCACCAGCAGCGCGTCGGCATCGGCGACGGCGGCCAGCAGCTTCGGCCGGTCCGGACCGTCCACCCATCGAACCTCGACCTGGTCACCCAGGGCGGCGACGGTCGACTCGGCAAGCTTGTCGGCGATCAGTACAACGGGAAGACTCACGGCGCTACAGCCTAGTGCGTCCCCTCGGCGCCGAGGACGCCACGGTGGCCCGGCGCTACCACAGTCCCGAATGGCGGGCACCGAAACGAGCAGACACACCGGGCGATGTTGTCTACTGGTGGCGTGGACGTCACCGTCGTCGGAAGCGGCCCCAACGGGCTGACCGCAGCTGTCATCCTGGCCCGCGCGGGCCTGTCCGTGCGGGTCATCGAGGAACAGTCGACCGCGGGCGGCGGCGCCCGCACACTGCCCGACCCCGAGTACTCCGGCGTCACGCACGACATCTGTTCGGCAGTGCATCCACTGGCGCTGGCATCACCGTTCTTCGCCGCCTATGACCTCCCGGCGCGCGGCGTCCGGTTGGCGGTGCCCGAGATCGCGTATGCCAATCCACTCCCGGACGGTCCCGCCGCGATCGGATACCACGACATCGACCGCACCGCCGACGAACTGTCCGACGGTGCCTCGTGGAAGAAGCTGCTCGGTCCGCTGGCCGCCGACAGCAAGGACGTCGTCGGGCTGATCCTCGGCGACAAGCGTTCCCTTCCGCCCTCGATTCCCGCCGCACTGCAGGTGGCGCCGCGGCTACTGCTGCAGGGCGGCCCACTGTGGAACACCCTGCGGGGCGAAGACGCCAGGGCATTGTTCACCGGCGTTGCGGCGCACACGATTTCGCAGATGCCCTCATTGGTCGCCGCGGGCGCCGGGCTGATGCTGGCCACCCTCGGACACTCGGTGGGCTGGCCGATCCCGGTCGGTGGATCTCAGGCCATCCCCGACGCGCTGATCGCCGATCTGCTGGATCACAGCGGGGAATTGATCCTCGGCGAGAAGGTCACCACACCACCGGGCGGCGTGGTCCTCTACGACACCGCGCCGACGGCTTTGTTGTCGATCTACGGCACCGCGATGCCGCCGCGTTATGCAAAGGCGTTGCGGCACTACACTTACGGCCCCGGTGTGGCCAAGGTGGACTTCGTCCTCTCCGGCGAGATCCCGTGGCGCGATCCGCGATTAGCCAAGGCACCCACCCTGCACCTCGGCGGTGGCCGGGCACAGATGGCACTGGCCGAGAAGGAGATCGCCGCCGGACGTCATGCGCAATGGCCGATGGTGCTGGCCGCCGTGCCGCACCTGGCCGACCCGGGCCGGATCGATACACAGGGACGCCGGCCCCTGTGGGCGTATGCGCATGTGCCGTCCGGGTCCTCGGTCGACATGGCCGATGCCGTCACCGACATCTTCGAGCGCTTCGCACCGGGGTTCCGCGACATCATCGTGGCGGTGCGCAGCGTGCCGGCTTCTCGGCTGGCCGACCACAACGCGAACCTGGTCGGCGGTGACATCGGAGTCGGTGGCAACAACATGCGCAGCGCGATCGCCGGGCCGACCCCACGCTGGAATCCGTGGTCCACCCCGATTCCCAAGGCATACCTGTGCTCGTCGGCGGCTCCCCCGGGTGGTGGCGTGCACGGGATGGCCGGGTACTACGCCGCACGGACGGTGCTCAAGCGCGAGTTCGGGATCCGGGAGCTTCCGCCGCTGTCTCCGTGAGTGAGACGTCACGCGCCCGGGTACACCGCCCTGCATGAGCAAAGAGTTGAAAAAGGGTGACAAGGTGTCCTGGCAGAGCCACGGCAACACCGTTCCGGGCACCGTGGAGAAGAAGATCACCTCGGACACCGAGACGGCCGGCCGGACGGTGCGTGCCAGCAAGGACGAACCGCAGTACAAGGTGCGCAGCGACAAGACCGGTAAGGATGCCGTGCACAAGCCGGAATCGCTGAAGAAGCGGTCGTCGTGAAATCGGTCGACGCCGCGCACTCCCGCCCCGAGGGTGCCTCCGATGAGACCGTCGAGGCCGTCGGAAAGGTCTCCGAGGCGCTGGAGTACGTCGAGCGGGCGCGCGGGCACCTCTACTCGTTCCACCAACTGATGGGCCATGCCGACCTGTTGCTCGGCGAAGCCGCCGACGCCCTGCGCGATGCTGGACACGCCGACATCGCCGACCGCCTCGCCGAGGACATGGTCGGGCGGAATGTCCTGCAGGGGCGGTGGACATTCCAGATCATGGAGGAATTCGACGACGACTACTGGTCGCTGCTGCGCGAACACGAGAAACGAGTCAGGGACGAGCTGATGGACGGCCGTCGCCACGTGTTCGAGGCGGAGATGAAGGAGAACCGGCGAACCAAGGGGCGAAAAGGGCACGAGGCCACCCCATGAGCGACGACAACGAGAGCACCTACAAGGAGTTCGAGGACGTCGTCAACATGACGGCCACCGAGCTGGAGAAGTGGCTGAAATCCGATGACTCCAAGGATGTCGGGCAGAAGAAGGATGGCGGCGAATCGACCGGGCACGAGAGCGGACGCCACATCGTCTCGATACTGAAATCGAAGAAGTCCGACCTGTCCGACGACGACTACAAGCACATGCGCAAGGTGGTCGGCTACTGCCGCCGCCATCTGGCTCAGCGTCCCAAGGGTGATATCGAGGACAGCGCCTGGCGATACTCGCTGATGAACTGGGGGCACGACCCGAAGAAGACGTGACGGACGGCGACCTGCGAGTCAGGTCACCCATGAGTGCCGAAAGGCCAGTTATTGCACGCCATTTTGTGCTCGGCGTGCAATAACTGGCCAGTGGGCGTTTGGCTAGGCGGTTTCGGTGATCGGCCGATCGACCCAGCTCATCAGATCGCGCAGCTTCTTGCCGGTGACCTCGATGGGATGCTCGGCGTTCTCCTTGCGCAGGCCCTCGAGCTCGGTGTTGCCGTTCTCGACATTGGCCACCAGGCGCTTGACGAAGGAACCGTCCTGGATGTCCTTGAGGATGGCGCGCATCCGGTCCTTGGTATCGGCGTCGATGACGCGCGGGCCGGAGATGTAGCCACCGAACTCGGCGGTGTCGGACACCGAGTAGTTCATCCGGGCGATGCCGCCTTCGTAGATCAGGTCGACGATCAGCTTGAGCTCGTGCAGCACCTCGAAGTAGGCCATCTCCGGGGCGTAGCCGGCCTCGACCATGACCTCGAAACCGGCCTTGATCAGTTCCTCGGTGCCGCCGCACAGCACGGCCTGCTCACCGAACAGGTCGGTCTCGGTCTCTTCCTTGAACGTGGTCTTGATGACGCCGGCACGTGCACCACCGATGGCGGCGGCGTACGACAGCGCCAGCGCCTGACCCTCACCCTTGGGATCCTGGGCGATGGCGATCAGCGCCGGCACACCCTTGCCGTCGACGAACTGCCGACGCACCAGGTGGCCGGGCCCCTTCGGGGCAACCATGCCGACGGTGATGTTCTCCGCAGGCTTGATCAGCCCGAAGTGGATGTTCAGGCCGTGCCCGAAGAACAGCGCGTTGCCGTCTTCCAGGTTGGGCTCGATGTCGTTCTTGAAGATCTCGGCCTGCGCGGTGTCGGGGGCGAGCACCATGATCACGTCGGCCCACTTGGCGACCTCGGCCGGGGTGTCGACCTCCAGGCCCTGCTCTTCGACCTTGGCGCGGGACTTCGAGCCTTCCTTGAGGCCGACCTTGACCTGCACGCCCGAGTCGCGCAGCGACAGCGAGTGGGCATGGCCCTGGCTGCCATAGCCGATCACCGCGACCTTGCGGCCCTGGATGATCGACAGATCCGCGTCGTCGTCGTAGAACAGTTCGATTGCCACGTTGGATTTTCCTTCTGTTTGTTTCTCGTATGAAAGCTATTTGGCAGTACCGATGCCGCGCGGCCCACGCGCCAGCGACACGATCCCGGACTGCACGATCTCCCGGATCCCGTACGGTTCGAGCACTCGCAGGAACGCTTCGAGCTTCTCCGGGGTACCGGTGGCCTCGATGGTCAGTGACTCGGTGGACACGTCCACCACTTTGGCCCGGAATAGATTAACCGCTTCGATAACCTGGCTGCGGGTGGCCGCGTCGGTGCGCACCTTGATCAGCGCCAGCTCGCGCGAGACCGACTGTTCCTCGTCCTGCTCGACGATCTTGATCACGTTGATCAGCTTGTTCAGCTGCTTGGTGACCTGCTCGAGCGGGAAGTCCTCGACCTGGACGACGATCGTCATCCGGGACAGGTGCTTCTGCTCGGTCGCGCCGACGGCCAGGCTCTGGATGTTGAAACCACGCCGGGAGAACAGCGAGGCGACGCGCGCCAGCACACCGGGCTTGTCCTCGACGAGCACCGACAGGGTGTGGGTGGAGGTGGTCATGCGTGTCCCTCTTCGGAATCGAACAGCGGGCGGATGCCGCGTGCGGCCTGGATCTCGTCGTTGCTGGTGCCTGCGGCCACCATCGGCCACACCTGGGCGTCGGCTCCGACGATGAAGTCGATGACCACCGGGCGGTCGTTGATCTCACGAGCCTGCTGGATCACCGACTCGACGTCTTCGGCTCGCTCACAACGCAATCCGACGCATCCGAGCGCCTCGGCGAGCTTGACGAAATCCGGGATGCGGCGCGAGTGCGTGGCCAGATCGGTCTGGCTGTATCGCTCCTCGTAGAAGAGCGTCTGCCACTGCCGCACCATGCCCAGGTTGCCGTTGTTGATCAACGCCACCTTGATGGGTGCACCCTCGATGGCACACGTCGCCAGCTCCTGGTTGGTCATCTGGAAGCAGCCGTCACCGTCGATCGCCCAGACCTCGGCCTCGGGACGACCGAACTTGGCGCCCATGGCCGCGGGCACCGAGTAGCCCATGGTGCCCAGGCCACCGGAGTTCAGCCACGTCTTCGGGTTCTCGTACTTGACGAACTGCGCCGCCCACATCTGGTGCTGCCCGACGCCGGCGACGTAAACAGCCTCGGGCCCGGCGAGCTGGCCCAGCTTCTCGATGACGTACTCGGGGCTCAGGCTGCCGTCGCTCTGCGGACCGTAGCTCAGCGGGTAGGTCGCCTTGATGCTCGACAGGTACTCCCACCAGTTGTCCAGCTTGAGCGATGCGGCGTTGGTGCCCTCGCGGCGCAGCACGTCGAGCAGATCGTTGATGACATGGCGCACGTCGCCGACGATCGGCACATCCGCGTGCCGGTTCTTGCCGATCTCGGCCGGGTCGATATCGGCATGGATCACCTTGGCGTCGGGCGCGAACGAGTCCAACTTGCCGGTCACCCGGTCATCGAAACGGGTGCCCAGCGCGATGAGCAGATCGCTCTTCTGCAGCGCCGCCACCGCGGACACCGACCCGTGCATACCCGGCATGCCCATGTGCTGGGGGTGGCTGTCCGGGAACGCCCCGCGCGCCATCAGCGTGGTGACCACCGGGATTCCGGTCAGCTCGGCCAGTTCCAGCAGTTCGTCGGTCGCCTCGCCGCGGATCACGCCGCCGCCGACGTAGAGCACCGGCTTGCGCGCCTCGGCGATCAGTTTGGCGGCCTCGCGCACCTGGCGGCTGTGCGGCTTGGTGTTCGGCTTGTAACCGGGAAGATCCATCACCGGCGGCCAGGCAAACGTGCACTGACCCTGCAGGATGTCCTTCGGCACGTCGACGAGCACCGCGCCGGGACGGCCGGACTGCGCGATGTGGAAGGCCTCCGCGATGACACGCGGGATCTCGTCACCGTCGCGCACCAGGAAGTTGTGCTTGGTGATCGGCATCGTCATGCCGGTGATATCGGCTTCCTGGAAGGCGTCGGTGCCGATCAGGCTACGACCGACCTGACCGGTGATGGCCACCACCGGGATCGAGTCCATCTGCGCGTCGGCCAGCGGGGTGACCAGGTTGGTCGCGCCCGGGCCCGAGGTCGCCATCATGACGCCGACCTTGCCGGTGGCGTGCGCGTAGCCGCTGGCGGCATGCCCGGCGCCCTGTTCGTGGCGCACCAGCACATGGCGCAGCTTCACCGAGTCATAGAGCGGGTCGTAGACCGGGAGCACCGCACCACCGGGGATACCGAAGATCACCTCGACACCGATCTCCTCGAGCGACCGCACGACCGACTGCGCACCGGTCATCTGCTCGGGGGCAACAACATTGGCCTTCTGCTCCGCCTTGGTCGAGGCCTTGACGCCATTGGTGCGCTGCGTCTGCTCCGGCGGTCGCGTGGTGGGTGCGCTCACTTTTTCCTCTGTGGTTCTGGTTGATACGGCTGATGGTGGGAAGGTGTTTTGTCCTGTGACAGCAAAAAACCCCCGTCAGCGGAGTCCGCTGTACGAGGGTTGGCGCGTCGATGCTGTTGGCTAAGCCCGGCAGAGAGCTAGCGCGGCATCAACGCGCCAACCAATTACTACGAGCTCGTCCGGGTTGTACATAAGCTGCGACGGTAGTCCCCGCACTGCTCAAAGGTCAAATTGCCCCCGCGCCCCGCGGGCGGTACGGGAGGCGATGCGAGAATATGCGGCGTGAATCAGCCCGCCCCGCTCGTCATCCGTATCTCTCCGATGGCCCATATCGCCGTCGGTTTCATGACGCTGGGGATCTTCGCGCTGATCTACGCCCTGCCCAGCTGGAGCTGGGTGCTGATCGCGGTTCCGGTGCTCGCCTCGGCGGTGATCGCGCGCTACCGCACCGTGGCCGACCGTGACAAGGTGACCGCCCGGACCATGCTGGGCAGCACCACGGTGCCGTGGACCGATATCGAAGGACTGCGGTTCACGCGCTCGTCCTGGGCCAAGGCGCGACTGACAGATGGCAGCGAAATCACCCTGCCCGCCGTCACATTCGCGACGCTGCCGCTGCTGACCGCGGCCAGCGACGGCCGCGTGCCCAACCCCTATCAGTAGGTCTCGACCTCCTCGCGAACAGACGCGTGTACCCCCGAAAAGATCCACTTTCGGGGGTACACGCGTCTGTTCGCGAGGCGAAGATCAGGCCAGCGGGTTGGCACCGTTGAGCAGCACCCACATGCCGATGCCCAGCCCCACGCCGAGCAACAACGCCAGGAACGACCCGACGAAGGGGCGGCGGGCCCAGCCGCGACCGGCGTCGAAACCGTAGCGGCCCGGGCCGGTCAGCGTCAGTGCGGCCGCGAGGAGCACCAGCACCACCTGATGCTCCAGACCGGTCGCGGTCACGAAGTCGGCGAAGCCGATGTTCTGCTGCGCGGCGATCGATGCCAGCAGGGCGTTGACGAGGTAGGCCAGGGCAGCGGCGGCGGCCAGCGGAGTGAACAGTCCCAGCACCAGCAGCAGGCCGGCACCGATCTGCGCACCGGCTCCGACATAGGTGAGCACCCCGGCGTGCTGGTACCCCAGCTCCGAAAGCGATCCCTCGAAGCCGCCGAGGCCCGAACCGCCCCACCAGCCGAACGCCTTCTGCAGGCCGTGCACGATCATCAGCGCGCCGAGGCCCAATCGCAGTACCAGCAGCCCCAGGTCGAGGGTGCCGCGGCGACCCGCGATGCGGATCTGGTGTTCGGCATCGTGCGGGCCGATCTCGGTCGGGACCGCCGGGGCGGTGGCATAGGGATTGGGGGCGGCCGGCGACACATAGGGAAGCGGCTCGGGATCGTTGAGCAGCGCAAAGCCGGACTGGTCCGCCTTGGCCCCGCCGTCGGTGTCATATCGCGGTATGGCGGTGGTCTCGAAATCGCCCCCGTAGGTCGACGAGGGAAGATCGTCTTCGGGGTCGACCAACTGCGCCGACGCGGGCCGTTGCCAGTCGGTCATGTTCTGCGGTTCAGCGGTCACGAAATCAAGCGTAGGGGCAAGTTGCTGCAGAACCACGGATTGGCGCGGTCCGCCACGTACCTTATCTGCACTGTTGCCGAGTTGTGATACTCCAGTTCGCGGGATCTGCCGGGTGGAGTGCGGACACGCTGGCATTGGACCGACCTTCGTGGCGCGCACCGCGCGACGATCCGTAACCTGGCCAGCATGACATTGGCCGGACCGACGCGGATTGCCGCGGTGCTGTGCGCGGTGCTGCTCGTGGGTTCAGGATGCGCGCGGTTCGACAACGCACAGTCCCAGCCGTTCACCACCGAGCCGCAGATGGCGCCCCCACCCCAGACCAAGCCGGAGCCACCACCGCCGCTGCCGGGGACCCCATTCCCCAAGGCCTGCCCCGCGCCCGGTGTGATGCAGGGCTGCCTGGAGAGCACCAGCGGCCTGATCATGGGCGGCGACAGTCAATCGGCGCTGGTCGCCGAGCGCACCACGGGCGTGGTCAAGGAGGTCTCGACGAAGGCCGAACCGGTGGTCAAGCTGACCATCCCGGTCGACCCGGCCGGTGACGGCGGGCTGCTCGACATCATCAAGTCGCCGACCTACGCCCAGGACCGACTGATGTACGCCTATGTCAGCACCCCGACCGACAACCGGGTGATCCGTATCGCCGACGGTGACATCCCCAAGCCGATCCTGACGGGCATCCCCAAGGGCGCGGTCGGTAATGCCGGCGCGCTCAAATTCACCAGCCCCACCACGCTGTTGGTGCTGACCGGTGACGCAGGCAATCCCGCCCAGGCGGCGGATCCCGCATCGCTGGCCGGCAAGGTCCTGCGCATCGAGCAGCCGACGACGGTGAACCAGGCCCCGACGACCACCGCCCTGTCGGGCATGGGTTCCGGCGGCGGCATGTGTGTCGACCCGTCGGACGGGGCGCTCTATGTCACCGACCGCACCCCGTCGGCCGACCGGATGCAGAAGATCACCAAGGACTCGGTGGTGTCGACGGTCTGGACGTGGCCGGACCGACCCGGTGTCGCCGGTTGCGCCGCGCTGGATGGCACGGTGCTGGTCAACCTGGTGAACACCAAGCAGACCGTCGCGCTGCGGCTGGCGCCCGAAACCGGTGCGGTCACCGGCGAACCTGAGGTCGTCCGGCAAGACCAGCACGGTCATGCCTGGGCGCTGGCGGTCTCCCCCGACGGCAACATCTGGGGCGCCACGGTCAACAAGACATCCGGCGACGCCGAGAAGCTCGACGACGTCGTGTTCCCGTTGTTCCCGTCCGGCGGCGGATTCCCCCGCCAGAACGCGGACAAGACGTAGCGATTTCGGTGAGGTTGCGTGCGGCAGGCGCACGTGACCTCACCGAGATCACGCTCAGGAGCAGGCGGCCAGCACCAGTTCGCGCACCCGTGCGGCGTCGGCCTGACCCTTCGTGGCCTTCATCACCGCACCCACGATGGCGCCGGCGGCCTGCACCTTTCCGCCGCGGATCTTCTCGGCGATATCGGGTTGGGCGGCGAGCGCCTCATCGATGGCGGACTGGATCAGTGAGTCGTCGCGGACCACAACCAGTCCGCGATCGTTCATCACCTGCTCGGGCTCACCTTCGCCGGCCAGCACACCCTCGACGACCTGGCGGGCCAGCTTGTTGGAGAGCTTGCCGTCGTCGACGAGCTTCACCACCGCGGCCACCTGGGCCGGGGTGATCGGGAGATCGGAGACCGACACTGCGCTTTCGTTGGCCTTCTGCACCAGGAAGTTGCCCCACCAGGCGCGGGCGGCTTCGCTGGAGGCACCCTTGGCCACGGTGGCGGCCACCAGATCGATGGCACCATTGTTCACCAGGTCGCGCATCACCTCGTCGGAGATGCCCCACTCCTGCTGAACACGCTTGCGCGCCAACCACGGCAATTCGGGAATGGTGCCGCGCAGCCGTTCCACGAGTTCGGCAGGCGGAGCCACCGGCTCCAGATCGGGCTCGGGGAAATACCGGTAATCCTGCGCGGTCTCCTTGCTGCGACCGGCCGTGGTGTACCCGTCCTCGTGGAAGTGCCGGGTCTCCTGGGTCACCGTGCCGCCGGATTTCAGCACCGCGGCCTGGCGGCGCATCTCATAGCGGACGGCGACCTCGACGCTCTTGAGCGAGTTGACGTTCTTGGTCTCGGTACGCGTTCCGAATTCGCTGCTGCCCTTGGGTTTCAGCGACACATTCGAATCGCAACGCATCGAACCCTGGTCCATCCGCACGTCGGAGACGTCCAGACCGCGCAACAGGTCGCGCAGCGCGGTGACGTAGGCACGGGCGATCTCCGGGGCGCGCTCACCGGTGCCCTCGATGGGCCTGGTGACGATCTCGATCAGCGGCACGCCTGCGCGGTTGAAGTCGGCCAGCGAGGTGGTCGCACCCGCGATGCGGCCGGTGTCGCTGCCAAGGTGGGTCAGCTTGCCGGTGTCCTCTTCCATGTGCGCACGCTCGATCTCGATGCGCCAGGTGCTGCCGTCCTCCAACGGGACGTCCAGGTAGCCGTCGACGGCGATCGGCTCGTCGTACTGGCTGATCTGGTAGTTCTTGGGCTGGTCCGGGTAAAAGTAGTTCTTCCGGGCGAACCGGCCCCACGGCGCGATGTCACAGTTGAGCGCCAGCCCGATTCGGATGGCCGACTCGACGGCGGCCTGGTTGAGCACCGGCAATGCGCCGGGCAGACCGAGGCACACCGGGCAGACCTGGGTGTTGGGATCAGCACCGAACTTGTTGGCGCAGGGGCAGAACATTTTGGTCGCCGTCGACAGCTCGACGTGCACTTCCATACCCATCACGGGGTCGAACTCGGCGATGACGTCGTCGTAGTCGACGAGTTCAGCAACAGAAGTGGTCATGACAGCTGATTTTAGTGTCAGCCCGGCGTCGGCCTGCCGCGAGGCTCGGCCCGGGTCTCAACCGAAGAATTCCGCCGCGTCGTCGTAGCGGCTCTGCGGCACCAGCTTGAGCTGACGGGTGGCATCGGCCAGCGAGACCCGACCGATGTCCTGGCCACGCAGGGACACCATCATCCCGTACTCACCCGCGTGTGCGGCGTCGGCGGCGTTGACCCCGAAGCGCGTGGCCAGCACCCGGTCATAAGCGGTCGGGGTGCCCCCGCGCTGCACATGGCCGAGGACCGTCACGCGAACATCTTTCTTGATGCGCTTCTCCACCTCCAGGGCGAGCTGCTGAGCCACCCCGGTGAACTTCTCGTGCCCGAATTCGTCCATGCCGCCCTTGCGCAACTGCATCGTGCCCTCGGCGGGCTTGGCGCCTTCGGCCACGACGCAGATGAAATGCGAATCCCCGCGCTGGAAGCGCTGTTTCACCAGCCGGCACACCTCTTCGACATCGAAGGGCTGCTCGGGGATCAGGGTCATGTGCGCACCGGAGGCCAGCCCCGCGTTCAGTGCGATCCAACCCGCGTGGCGGCCCATCACCTCCACCAGCATCACCCGCTGATGTGACTCCGCGGTGCTGTGCAGCCGGTCGATGGCCTCGGTGGCGATGGTCAGCGCCGTGTCGTGACCGAAAGTGACGTCGGTGCAATCGATATCGTTGTCGATCGTCTTGGGCACGCCCACGACCGGCACGCCCTCTTCGGACAGCCAGCTGGCCGCAGTGAGGGTGCCCTCCCCGCCGATCGGGATCAGCACATCGATGCCGTTGTCCTCCAACGTCTGCTTGATCTGGGGCAGGCCGGCACGCAGTGTGTCCGGATTGGTGCGCGCCGTACCGAGCATCGTGCCGCCCTTGGCGAGCAGGCGGTCGTTGCGGTCATCGTTCTTGAGCTGGATGCGACGGTCCTCCAGCAGCCCCCGCCAGCCGTCGAGAAACCCGACGACCGACGAGCCGTAACGCGCATCGCTGGTTCGCACCACCGCCCTGATCACCGCGTTCAAGCCTGGACAGTCGCCGCCACCGGTCAGCACTCCGATCCGCATGCACATGATCTTGCCAGCTTCGTCGCACCGCGGCGCGGCCACCGCACAACGTGTGAGATTCCGGCACCGGGGTATCCGGCCCGACCACATAACCGACCGAAAGTAGCCATGACCGCTGTTCCCCCCGACCCCGACCCTCGCCGGGTGCCCGGCCTCGAGCAAGGCGGCGGTGTCCTACCCGGTGACACGCCGCCGGACTCGGCGCAGACCTCCGGTCTGGGTGAACCCGAACCGCGACCGCGCCACAAGCTCACGCCGACCGCCGTGGTCAGCATGATCGCGCTGGCCGTTTTCATCGCGGTCTTCGCCGCGGCCGCGGTCTTCCTGCTGATCGACATATCGAACTGATGACTTCGCGGCGGCACGTCGCGTCGCGTCCTAGGGTGATGGCATGACGACTGTCGCCGAACACGTCATCTCCACCCTGTACGCCAGCGGTGTCTCGCGGATCTACGGTCTTCCCGGAGACAGCCTCAACGGGCTCACCGATGCGATCAGACGCGCCGAGGGTTTCAGCTGGGAACACGTACGCCATGAGGAGGCAGCCGGTTTCGCCGCGGCCGCCGACGCGGCGCTGACGGGTCGACTGGCCGTGTGCGCAGGCAGTTGTGGTCCGGGGAACCTGCATCTGATCAACGGGTTGTTCGACGCGCAGCGCTCCAGGGTTCCGGTGCTCGCCATCGCCGCGCACATCCCGCAATCCGAGATCGGCTCCGAATACTTCCAAGAAACCCACCCGCAGGAGCTGTTCCGCGAGTGCAGTGTGTACTGCGAGCTGGTCACCACGGCCGAATCGGCGCCCAGGGTACTTGAGATGGCTATGCGTGCGGCCATCGCCGAGAACGGGGTCGCCGTCATCGTGGTCCCCGGTGAGGTGTTCCTACACAAGACCGACGCCCGGGTCGCCGCGGTCTTGGCGACCCATTCGATCACTCGTCCGACCGATGACGAATTGCAGCGCGCGGCAACAATTCTCAATGGGTCCGACAAGATCACGGTACTGGCGGGCGCGGGCGCCGAAGGGGCCCACGACGATCTCGTCCGATTGGCCGCCACCCTGCAGGCTCCCGTCGTGCACGCCTTGCGTGGCAAGGAATTCGTCGAGTACGACAATCCCTACGACGTCGGGATGACCGGCCTGCTCGGCTTTGCCTCGGGCTACAAGGCCATCAAGGAGGCCGAGGTCCTGCTGATGCTGGGCACCGACTTCCCCTACCGGCAGTTCTATCCCGAGAACGCCGTCGTGATCCAGCTGGACATCCGCGGCCGCAACATCGGTCGGCGCACGCACGTCGACCTGCCCCTTGTCGGTTCCGTCGCCGATACCCTGCCCGCGTTGACGCCGCTGCTGACGGCGAAGACCGACCGGACCCATCTGGACCGTTCCCTGCGGCATTACGCCAAGACCCGGCGCCGGCTCGACGAGCTGGCGGCCAATGATCGTGATCGCACCCCAATCCGCCCCGAACACCTTGCCGCCCTTGCCAACCGGCTTGCCGCCGAGGACGCGGTGTTCACCGTCGACGTGGGTTCACCGGTGGTCTGGGCGGCGCGTTATCTCACCATGAACGGCCGCCGCCGGCTGCTGGGTTCGTTCAACCACGGCACCATGGCGTGCGCGCTGCCGTTGGCCATCGGCGCCCAGACCGTCGATCGTGACAGGCAGGTGGTGGCCTTCGCCGGTGACGGTGGCCTGACCATGCTCTTCGGCGAGCTCATCACGCTGTCGCAGAACCGGCTGCCGGTCAAGGTGATCGTGTTCAACAACTCGTCGTTGAACTTCGTGGAGTTGGAGATGAAGGCGGCCGGGATCGTCACCTTCGGCACCGACCTGCACAACCCGGACTTCGCCGCCGTCGCCCGGTCGCTCGGATTGTTCGGTCGCCGTGTCGAGCAGCCCGGCGACCTGGAGGGCGCACTCACCGATGCCTTCGCCCATGACGGACCGGCGCTCGTCGATGTGGTGACGGCGCGCCAGGAACTGTCCATCCCGCCGGCGATCACCGTCGAACAGGCCAAGGGCTTCTCGCTCTACGCGATCCGCACCATCATGGCCGGCCGGTCCGACGAGTTGCTCGATCTCGTCAGCACGAATGTGGCGCGCCGGATCCTGGACTGACCCTCTAGAGCGCGGTGGGCAGCGCGCCCCGCGCCTGTTCATAGGCCGCGCCGACGCGGTAGAGCCGATCATCGGCGTGCGCAGGAGCCATGATCTGCAGGCCGACCGGCAGATTGTCCTCGGCCGCCAGCCCCGAGGGCACCGACATCCCGCAGTGCCCGGCCAGATTCAGCGGCAGCGTGCACAGGTCGAACAGGTACATGGCCAGCGGGTCGTCGACCTTCTCCCCCAACCGGAACGCCGTCGACGGTGTCGTCGGGGTGGCCAGCACATCCACCTTCTCGTAGGCCTGCTCAAGGTCACGGGCGATCAGCGTGCGAACCTTCTGCGCCTGGTTGTAGTAGGCGTCGTAGTATCCCGCCGACAGCGCGTACGTGCCGATCATGATGCGCCGCTTGACTTCTGGGCCGAATCCGGCGGCCCGGGTCAACGCCATGACCTCTTCGGCGCTGTGGGTGCCGTCATCGCCGACCCGCAAGCCGAAGCGCATCGCATCGAAGCGGGCCAGGTTGGAGGACACCTCCGAAGGCAGGATCAGATAGTAGGCGGCCATCGCATGGTCGAAGTGCGGGCAGTCCACCTCGATCACTTCGGCGCCCAGCGCGGTCAGCTGATCGACGGCGGTATTGAACGACTCCAGCACGCCGGGTTGGTAGCCATCCCCGCGCAGTTGCTTGACCACACCGACGCGCACACCCTTGAGGTCACCGGATGCGCCGGCGCGGGCGGCGGCCACCACATCGGGCACCGGGACGTCGACCGAGGTGGAGTCGCGCGGGTCGTGCCCAGCGATCACCTGGTGCAGCAGCGCGGTGTCCAGGACGGTGCGCGCACACGGCCCGCCCTGATCCAGCGAGGATGCACACGCGATCAGACCGAAGCGGCTCACCGTGCCATAGGTGGGCTTCACGCCCACTGTCGAGGTGAGCGCGGCCGGCTGCCGGATCGAGCCGCCGGTGTCGGTCCCGATGGCCAACGGCGCCTGGAACGCGGCCAATGCGGCCGCGCTGCCTCCGCCGGAACCGCCGGGCACCCGATCGGTGTCCCACGGGTTGCGGGTCGGACCGAAGGCCGAGTTCTCCGTCGAGCTGCCCATCGCGAACTCGTCCATGTTGGTCTTGCCCAGGATCGGGATACCGGCCGCACGCAGCCGCGCTGTGACGGTCGCGTCGTAGGGCGAGTTCCACCCCTCCAGGATCTTCGATCCGCAGGTGGTCGGCATATCGGTCGTGGTGAACACGTCCTTGAGCGCCAGCGGGACCCCGGCCAGCGCGGACGGTAGTTGCTCGCCGGCGGTCACCTTGGCGTCCACCTCGGCGGCCGCGGCCAGCGCCTGCTCGGCGCCCACGTGCAGGAACGCGTGGTATCGCTCGTCGGTGGCGGCGATCTGGTCAAGATGAGCCTGGGTGACCTCGGTCGAGGACACCTCCTTGGCGGCGATCTTGGCGGCCAGCGTGGCGGCGTCTTCGCGGATGAGCTCGGCACCCATTACTCGGCCTCCCCCAGAATGCGCGGCACGGCGAAGCGGCCGTCCTCGGCACGCGGCGCCGCAGCCAGCGCCTCGTCCTGACTCAGACCGGCCACCACGGCGTCCGGGCGGGTCACATTGACGCTCGTCAGCGGGTTGTCCGTGGCCTGGACGCCGGTGACGTCGACGGACTGGATCTGGCCGACATGGGCCAGGATCGCATCGAGTTGGCCGGCGAAACTGTCGAGTTCACCGTCGGTCAGGGCGAGCCGGGCCAGGCGCGCCAGGTGGGCGACCTCGTCTCGGGAAATCTGGGACACGGCGCTCAAGCCTAGTCGTGGCCCTCGGGCCGAATCGCCGCGGCCCGATGCCTGTGACAGGGTGTTCGCCGTGCCGTCTTATCTGCTGCGGGTCCAGCTGGAGGACCGACCGGGCAGCCTCGGGTCCCTTGCCGTGGCCCTCGGTTCGGTCGGCGCCGACATCCTGTCCCTCGACGTGGTCGAGCGCGGGGCCGGTTACGCGATCGACGATCTGGTCGTCGAGCTGCCGCCCGGCGCCATGCCCGACGCCCTGATCACTGCCGCCGAACACATCAAGGGCGTGTACGTCGACAGCGTGCGCCCGCACACCGGGCTGCTGGAAGCACACCGCGAGCTCGAGCTCGTCGACCACATTGCCGCCGCCACCAGCCGTCACGACAAGCTGCAGGTTCTCGCCGACGAGGCCCCCAAGGTGCTACGCGTGGGCTGGTGCACCGTGGTCCGCTCCGACGGCTCCGGCGAGGGTGTGCAGCGCGTCGTCGGAAGTTCCGGCGCGCCGGAAACCCAGGCGGCCAGCGCGCCCTGGCTGCCGCTGCAGCACGCCGAGGCACTCGATGCGACAGCGGACTGGGTGCCGCAGATATGGCGCGATATCGACATGGCACTGGCGGCCGCCCCCCTGGGCGACCCGCACACCGCGGTGCTCCTGGGTCGCGCGGGCGGCCCCGATTTCCGCCCGTCGGAGGTCGCCCGGTTGGGCTATCTGGCCGGCATCGTGGCGACCATCCTGCGCTGACCCGGGCCGACACAAAGCTGAGAGTCGGCTGTGCACCTGGCTGTTACGGTGGAATTGCGTCCCGACTGCCGGTGATCCGATGAAAGGTCTTGCGTGGGAGAACTGCTGATCGTCCTGGCCATCGTCCTCATCCTCGCTGCCGTCATCGTCTTCCTCGTCGCGCGAAGCCGGCCCAAGACGCCGAAGAAGCCTGCCGCGCGCGAGGATCCGATGCGCTTCGCCTCCCAGACCGACACGTTCGGACCGCGACAGCTCGGCCCGGGTGCCATCATCAGCCACGGCGGCACCGACTATGTGGTGCGCGGTTCGGTGACGCTGCGCGAGGGCCCGTTCGTCTGGTGGGAACACCTTTTGGAAGGCAAGGCCGATGAACCGCCGGTGTGGTTCAGCGTCGAAGAGGACGAGGGCCGACTGGAACTGATGTGGTGGCACAAGCGGGTGGGGCTGCCCGCAGAACCGGGCAGCAGCGTGACCGTCGACGGCCTGACGTTCACCGTCGAGGAGAACGGGCGAGCCTCGTACACCACCGAGGGCACCACCGGCCTACCCGCCGGCGGGGACATGGATTACGTCGATTACACCGGACCCGACGGTGCCAAGCTCGGCTATGAGCGGTGGGCACCGGAGATGCCGTGGGAAGTGTCCTATGGCACCAGGGTGCGGGCCGGCGAATTGACCGTCTACCCGGCCCCCGCGGCCGGAACGTAGGCACTGCGTTGCCGTTGCACCGACTCCACGTGCCACCCGCCGATGTCAGCGGCGCGAATCTGCGACTCGCACTGAATACGCCGGCGCGGCATGTCCTGGCCAGCGCGACGCTGGCCCACCCCACCGGCGCCGATCTGGTACTGGGAGTGCTCGGGGCCTCCCATATCGTCACCGTCGGAACGTTCTCCGAGCAGGTCTCCTGCCACCATGTCGACGACAGCACACAGCTGCCTGCCGCCACGGAGCGCAAGGGCTACCGCATGAGTTCGGATACCGTCGGGCACGACGAGCAGTCCTTCCGACGCATCGCCGCCGAGCTGCGCTCGCGCTGCGAGTTCGAGACCGGTTGGCTGGGTGGGTGTTTCCCCGGTGACGACGCCGCGCTGACGGCTCTGTGTGCCGAGCCCGACGGCGCCGGGTGGCGGTGGCAGACCTGGCATCTCTACCCAGAACGCGGTGCCGGCGGCATGATCGTGCACACCGAAAGCCGTTGGCGGCCATGACGCGCAACACTCTGTTCGGCGTGTCCGCACTGCTGGGCACACTCGGAGTGGTGTTACTCATCGGCGGAATCGCGTTGCAGAACAAAGATGTTCGCAACCACGTGCGAGAAACCTACCGACAGTACTCGGCCGACGGCGGCAACGGACGGTATGAATGCAGCGGGTCACCCAAGTCCGTGGCCGACGATATCGCCGCCTACCACGCACCCGAGGCACGAGCGTCCGATCGCGGCACCGAGTATCTGCGCTACACCGACGATATCGTCACCGTCGGTCCCGAGGGCCGGTACCCGTGCAGCATCCGGGTCGAAGACACCAACGCCCGATACAACGGCGGCGGATTCATTTTCCTTGGACCGGGCTTCACCCCCGGCTCACCAGCGGGCGGCGCGGGCGGTAGCTCCGGCGGACCCGGCGGAACGAAGTAGGAGAACCATGGGACCGATGGTCACGTCAGACCTTTCGACGGCCGGGCCGTCAATCCTTGCCGTGGAGTTCGGCTCCGTCGACGCGACCGGGCTGACACAGAACGTCGTCGCGGCGGTGCTGTACTTCGTCGTCGGCATCATCGTGTTCGGTGCCGGGTTCCTGCTGACCGACCTGTTGACACCGGGAAGCCTGCGCGAGCACATCTTCGTCCACCACCGCCCCAATGCGGTCGCCGTCGCGTGCGGAATGTACGGGGCCTTGTCGCTGGTGACGGCCGTTGCGATCATGAGCAGTTCGGCCCAGCTGGGACAGGGCTTGCTCGACGCGCTCGTGTACGGACTTGTCGCCGTGGTGCTGCAGGCCGCCGCGCTGCTCGTGTTGGAGGCGCTGGTACCCGGGCGGTTCCGCGACCTGATCACCGATGAGAAGCTGCACCCCGGTGCCATCGCCACCGCGGTGATCCTGCTCGCGGTGGGAGGGGTGAACGCCGCCGCGCTGTCATGACCAGCACCCGATGGCGCGCCCTGTTGCTCGCCGCGGTGGCGGCCTGCGCGGCCTGCGGCCTGATCTACGAGCTGGCCCTGCTGACGCTGTCCACCAGCCTGCACGGCGGCGGTATCGTCGCCACCTCGCTGATCGTGGCGGGATTCGTGGCCGCCCTCGGCGCCGGCGCACTGGCGGTCAAACCGTTCCTCGGCCACGCCGCCATCACCTTCATCGCGGTGGAGACCCTGCTCGGCCTCATCGGCGGATTATCTTCTGCAGCAATGTATGTGGCGTTCTCCTTCATCGGCGACGGGTTGTGGATCCTGGTGCTGGGAACGGCACTGATCGGCACCCTGGTGGGCGCCGAGGTCCCGCTGTTGATGACGTTGTTGCAGCGCGGCCGAACCGCGGCCGCCGCCGACGCCGGTCGGGTGCTGGCCAACCTGAACGCCGCGGATTATCTGGGCGCGCTGATCGGCGGACTCGCCTGGCCCTTCCTGGTGCTACCGCACCTCGGGATGATCCGTGGCGCCGCAGTCACCGGGATGATCAATCTGGCTGCCGCGGCGGTGGTCTCGGTGTTCCTGCTGCGCGGCATCATCGGCCGGCGCCAGCTCGGTGCGGCGCTGGCCGTGCTGACCGCCGCAGCGGTCACCTTGACCGCCCTGATCATCTCCTCAGACGGTATCCAGACCACCACCCGGCAGCGGCTCTACGCCGACCCGATCATCGCCTATCAGCAGTCGGCATATCAGGAGATCGTCGTCACCCGCCGCGGGACCGACACCCGGCTGTATCTCGATGGCGGACTGCAATTCTCGACCCGCGACGAGTATCGCTACACCGAGAGCCTGGTGTATCCCGCCGTCGGTGAGGAGGCCGGCTCGGTGCTGATCCTCGGCGGCGGCGACGGCCTTGCCGCTCGCGAACTGCTGCGGATGCCGCGGATCGAAACCATCGTGCAGGTGGAGCTGGACCCGGCGGTCATCGCGCTGGCCCGCGGCCCCCTGCGCGATACGAACGGCGGCGCGCTGGACGATCCGCGTGTGCGGGTCATCATCGACGACGCGATGACCTGGCTACGCGAACCCACCGTACGCCCGGCGGGCGGCTTCGACTCGGTCATCATCGATCTGCCCGATCCCGACAATCCGGTCCTGGGCCGGCTCTATTCGGTCGAGTTCTACGCGATGCTCACCAGGGTGCTCGCCCCCGATGCGCTGGTGGTGGTGCAGTCGGGCAGCCCCTTCTCGACGCCGAACGCCTTCTGGCGGACGGTGTCCACCCTCGGTGCGGCGGGTTTTGCGGTGACGCCCTACCACGTGCATGTCCCGACATTCGGCGACTGGGGTTTCGCGTTGGCGCGTCACGGCGCATCGGCACCGGAGCCCGCGCTGCCCGCCGACGCGCCGTCGTTGCGCTTCATGACACCGGAGGTGTTGCGCGCGGCGACGGTGTTCCCGCCGGACAACGCACTGCAGGTGCTGGCGCCCTCGACGTTGGAGAACCCGCGCATCGTCGAGGACATGCGGCAGGGGTATCGCTAGGACTCGTCCGTCGGTTCCGGCCCGTCGGTCAGCAGTTTGACGAATCCGTCCTCGTCGAGGACCGGCACACCCAGCTCAATCGCCTTGTCGTACTTGGATCCCGGCGCGTCACCGGCGACGACGTAGGAGGTCTTCTTCGACACCGATCCGGCGGCCTTGCCGCCGCGGACCAGAATCGCCTCCTTGGCCTCGTCGCGGGAGAAGCCGGTCAGTGAGCCGGTGACGACGATGGACAATCCCTCCAGCGTGCGCTCGATACCGGCGTCACGCTCGTCGACCATGCGGACTCCGGCGTCCTGCCATTTGTCGACGATGGTGCGGTGCCAGTCGACATCGAACCATTCGATGACGGCGGCCGCGATGGTCGGCCCGACCCCCTCGACGGCGGCCAGTTCCGCCTCCGAGGCCGCCCGGATGGCGTC
The DNA here is from genome assembly GCF_036946495.1 of Mycolicibacterium neoaurum. Taxonomy (NCBI): domain Bacteria; kingdom Bacillati; phylum Actinomycetota; class Actinomycetes; order Mycobacteriales; family Mycobacteriaceae; genus Mycobacterium; species Mycolicibacterium neoaurum. The sequence goes on along the minus strand of NZ_JAQIIX010000002.1, from coordinate 3,720,779 downwards.
GAGGCTGCCGAACTCACCGGCCAGTGCGCGGGCCGCGGTGGGTCCGACATGGCGGATGGACAGCGCGACGAGCACCCGCCACAGCGGCTGGGACTTCGCCTTGTCCAGGTTGGCCAGAAGCCGCTTGCCGTTGGCCGAGAGTGCGCCGGCCTTGGTGGTGAACAGGTCGGTCTGCAGCAGTTGGTCGGCGGTCAGCGTGAAGAGGTCACCCTCGTCGGTGATGGCCCCCGCCTGCAGCAGCGCGCTCGCCGCCTCGTAGCCGAGGCCCTCGATATCGAACGCACCCCGACCCGCGACGTGGAAGACGCGCTCACGCAACTGGGCCGGGCAGGTTCGAGTGTTCGGGCAACGGATGTCGGCATCGCCCTCCTTGGCAGGCGCCAGCGCCGTGCCGCACTCCGGGCAGTGGGTCGGCATGACGAATTCGCGTTCGCTGCCGTCGCGCAGATCCACCACCGGGGCGAGCACCTCGGGGATGACATCGCCGGCCTTGCGGATCACCACCGTGTCACCGATCAGCACACCCTTGCGCTTGACCTCGGAGGCGTTGTGCAGGGTGGCCAGGCCGACGGTGGACCCGGCGACCTTCACGGGCTCCATGTAGGCGAACGGGGTGACCCGACCGGTGCGTCCGACGTTGACCCGGATGTCGAGGAGTTTGGTGGTGACCTCCTCGGGCGGGTACTTGTAGGCGATCGCCCAACGCGGGGCGCGCGAGGTGGCACCGAGACGACGCTGTAGGGACACGTCGTCGACCTTGACCACCAGGCCGTCGATCTCGTGTTCGACGTCGTGGCGGTGCTCACCCCAGTAGGCGATGCGTTCGGCGACCGCGGCGATGCCGCGGACCCGGGTGGTGTGGGTGGACACCGGCAGCCCCCAGGCGCCCAGCGCCCGGTAGGCGTCGTGCAGCGAGGTCGGGCTGAACCCCTCGGCCTTACCGAGACCGTGACAGATCATCCGCAGCCGCCGCCGTGCGGTCACCGCTGGATTCTTCTGGCGCAACGATCCCGCCGCGCTGTTGCGCGGATTGGCGAACGGCGGCTTTCCCTCGGCGACCAGACCGGCGTTGAGTTCCTCGAAGTCGGCGACCCGGAAGAACACCTCCCCGCGCACCTCGAGTACTGCGGGAACGGGGAATTCATCTGTGCCGGTGAGTCGTTCGGGGATATCGTCGATGGTGCGCGCATTCAGGGTGACATCTTCACCGCTGCGGCCGTCACCTCGGGTGGCGGCGCGCACCAACACACCGTCGCGGTACACCAGCGCCAACGCGACACCGTCAATCTTCAGCTCGCACAGGTAATCGATCTCGGTACCGATCTCGGCACCCAACCGCGCGGCCCACGCCGACAGTTCGTCGGTGTCGAAGGCGTTGTCCAGCGAGAGCATCCGCTCCAGATGGTCGGCGGCGGCGAAATCGGTGGCGAACCCGGCACCCCCGACCAACTGCGTCGGCGAATCCGGGGTACGCAGTTCGGGGTACTGCTCCTCGAGCGCCTCCAGCTGTCGCAGCAGCACGTCGAAATCCGCATCGGAGATGACCGGGGCGTCCTTGACGTAGTACCGGAACTGGTGCCCACGCACCTCCTCGGCAAGTTCCTGCCAGCGACCACGCGCCTCTGCATCCGGTGAGCTCACTCTGGTCAGGTTAGTCCAGTGCACCGACACCTCCGGCGCACCAGCAAAAAGGGCGCCAGAGGTGGGGCGGCGAGCGATTAAACTCATGACCTGTGCCGCATCCGGTGATGTTCTCCGACGATGATCTCGGGCTGGCCGAACTGCGCACCGTGGCTCTCGCTTTCCCTGAGGCGTTCGAGAAGGTGTCCTGGGGCCGACCCGTGTTCTGCGCCCCGAAGATGTTCGCCATGTACGGCGGCAGCGCCAAAGCCGATGGTGCGATGATCGCCTACCCGTACGCACTGCTGGTCAAGGTCGACGAATCCGACCGGCGCTCGCTGGAACAGGACACCCGGTTCTTCTTCCCCGCATATATGGGCCCGTTCGGTTGGCTGGGCCTGGATCTGACGGCGGCAGAGGTGGATTGGGATGAGGTGCGGGAGCTGGTCGATGCGTCGTTCAGGTTGGTGGCGGCCAAGAGACTGATCCGCGAGCTCGACGCCCGATGACCGACATCTTCACCTTTCACCTGGCCCAGATGCCCGCGCGCGTGAGCATGCCGCTGCTGCGGCGCCCACCGGTGGTGGACGGTCTGCGGCACGCCGAATGCCTGGCGCTGATGCGGCTCGGAGCGCCTGCTTTGTCGCCAGAGCGGATGCAGGTGCGCCGGATGGCCATGTTCGCGCGTTGGGACAACGAGGCCGCCGTCGACGCCTTTCTGTCCGGACATCAGGGCGGGTGGTTCGCCACCGGATGGCATGTCCGGATGACCTTCCTACGCCGCTGGTCGACGGTGAGCGAGCTGTCCGATCTGCCCCCGCAGACCACCCGCTGGGACGACGACGAGCCTGTCGTGGCGGTCACGCTGGCGCGCATGCGATTGCCGGAACTACCACGCTTCCTGTCGTGGGGCCGGCCGGTCGAGCGGTTGGTGCGCGATCATCCCGATGCCACGCTGGCACTGGCCGCGATGCGTCCGCCGCGGTCGATATCGACCTTCTCCATCTGGCGTTCGGTGCAGTCGATGACCGAGATGGTTCACGGGCGGGCACCGGCCGGAACCGAGCATCCCGGCCGCCACGCCGACGCGATGGTCGAACGGCGCCGCCGCGATTTCCACCGGGAGTTCGCCACCTACCGGTTCCGGCCGCTGTCCGAGCACGGATATTGGAACGGCCAGACCGGTTACGTCCCGTGGCGTTCCAGCTTGTAGTGCAACCGGACCGCGGGCATGTTCCAGATCCGCAGCACGTGATCGGTGCGCAACACCGCCTCCTCGTCGAGGTAGAGATCGAACGTCTCGTGCAGCGGCACGCGGCGGGCGAAATGCCGACCGCGGTCACGCACCAGGATGTACGCGCCGTCGGTGCCCCACGGTCCGGACGGTGAGACCAGGCGCATGCCGCCACCCGGCCGAAGCTGCGGCTGTAGGAAGACCTGGAGGTTGCCGTCCTCCAACGGGAAGGCGACATGCACGCTCGGCCGTCGGGCACCGGGAAGCGTTGCGCGCGAATAACACCCGCTGAACACCGTGTCACCGCTGCGGCGCAGGGTGCGCACCCACGCCGCGGCGGCCTGATCACCGGCGGCGTCGCTGATGACCGACACCCGCCCATCCATCCCATGGGCCACGTCCAGTGGGCGCATCGGCAGCGCCAGTTGCTGGACCCGCTTGCCGAAGACTCGTGACACCGCTTCGCCGGCCGGCCAGAACAACGGAGACCAACTGCTCCACACCTCCATCCGCCAGCGGGCGGTGCGGGTGTAGAAATCGTGGATCACCGGGTGTACCAAGGCGGGATCGAAGCCGGGACCGGCCAGCACCGAAAGCGATGGCTGCAAACCCGCGTCGGGGTCGTCGTCGACGAAAGTTCCGCCGCGCCGCGTCGCTTCCGCCGACATCCAGCCCTCGACGCCCATCGGGGCCGCCAGCCAGGACTCGGCGCCCTCCAGATCGACCACCCGGCCGGTCGCGCGCCAGAACTTCCGCGTCGCCAGATCCAGCGCGGACAACCTCATCCGCCCGATCCTAGGTGGTCTTCAGAAACATCCGTAGCCGGTCGAGAACCAGTTCGGGACACTGCTCGACGATCCAGTGCCCGACCCCGGGCACCAGCTCGAGCTCGAAGTCCGAACAGTGCTCGGGCAGAACCCGCAGCAGTTCCGGTGTCAGCACCTTGTCGTAGGTGCCGTGCAGCCACCGCACCGGGACGTTCACCTTGTGATGATCGAATTCGCCTCGCAGCCAACGGATTGCCTCGCGACGCTGGAAGGTGCGGTACCAGCGTGAACCCGCCTCGGCGTAACCGGGGCGCCGCATACAGTCGACGTAGAAGGCGATATCGGCGGGCGGTGTCTGGAACTGCCCACCCACCCACGGTCCGAGCAGGTTGAAATAGCGCGCCTTGCGATCGGCGATGACCCGTGGCCCGATCACGGGCAGCATCATCGGAACCTGGTACCACATGCGCCAGAAGTTGAGAATCGCCTCGCGGTCGTGCTTGAGCCACGGCACGGCGGTGTTCATCCCCATGAACGCGGCCACCTTGTCCGGGTGGCGCAGCATGAAGATGGTGGCCACCGGGCCTCCCCAGTCGTGGGCGACGAGATGCACCGGGCCGACACCGAGACGGTCGCAGACCGCGGCCAGATCATCGGCCATGTCGTTCTTCAGATAGCGATCCCGCGGTGCCGAACTCCAGCCCGCACCCCGAAGATCGGGACACAGCACCCGATAGCCGTCAGCCGCCAGCGGAGCGATCATTTCGCGCCATTCCCACCAGTTCTGCGGAAATCCGTGGATGAACATGACCGGCCGGCCGTCGGCGGGACCGGCATCGGCGACATGGATCGTCACGCCCGAGCCGAGGTCGACAAAGCGGTGTTCGACGCCGGGAAGAGCGGGCGGGGTGTCTGTGACGACGGGCATCACGACACTGTACGTTATGCGGTACCGCCGGTATCGCGTGGATTGATGACCATCCGCGCGAGCCGCCCACATGAGCGGGCGAGTCATGATGAGATAGGCGACACCATGACTATCGACAGCCCCTTCCCCCAGGTGCAGATTCCCACGTCAAGCGTCTACGACTACCTCTTCGCCGATATCGATCCGGCGGTTCTCGACGAGGTCGCGTTGTTGGACACCAAATCGAACACCCCGACCACCTACCGCGAGATGATCGGGCGCATCGACGCCTTCGCCGGTGCACTTGCCCACCGCGGCCTCGGGCCAGGTGACGTCGTCGGCCTGCTCGCCCCCAACAGCGCGGCCTTCGCCGTCGCCTTCCACGGCATCCTCCGGTCGGGCGCCACCGCGACCACCATCAATGCGCTGTTCACCGCCAATGACATCACCAAACAGCTCAAGGACTCCAAAGCCGCACTGCTGGTGACGATCTCGGCGCTCAAGCCGCAGGCGGTACAGGGCGCCCAGGGTGCTGGCCTCGACCCGTCGGCGGTCGTCGTGCTCGACGGCCCAGGCGCCGATGCCGACGGGCATCCCAATGCCGCGGACCTACTCGGCGCCGGCCACGCCGCACCCGCGGTCGAGTTCGATCCGGCCACCCATCTGGCGGTGCTCCCCTACAGCTCGGGTACTACCGGAAATCCCAAGGGCGTGATGCTGACCCATCGCAACCTGGTGGCCAATGTCGCCCAGATCCGCCCACTACAGAAGATGACCGCCGGCGATCGGGTGCTGGCGGTCCTGCCGTTCTTCCACATCTACGGCATGACGGTGCTGCTCAACGCCGCCCTGCACGCACGGGCGCAACTGGTCATCATGCCCAGCTTCGATCTGACGGAGTTCCTGTCCAACATCGCCGAGCAGAAGTGCACACACGCCTTCATCGCCCCGCCGGTCGCGGTGGCCTTGGCCAAGCACCCGCTGGTCGACGAGTACGACCTGTCCTCGCTGCACGGCATCATGTCCGGGGCCGCACCGCTGGACGAGGAACTGGGCAAGGCCGTCACCGCCCGGCTGGGCACCCCGCTGGTGCAGGGCTACGGCATGAGCGAGCTCAGCCCGGTGAGTCACCTGACCCCATTCGACGGCGGTAAGGAGGCGCTCGGCACGAGCGCACCGATGAGTTCGTGTGGGTGGACCGTACCCAACTCGTCGAGCAAGCTCATCGACCCGGAAACCGGCGACGAGATCGGGCTTCCGGAGTCGGGCTTGTCCGAGACCGGTGAACTGTGGTTCAAGGGGCCGAATGTGATGGCCGGCTACCTGAACAACGAGGAGGCCACCCGGCAGACCATCGACGCCGACGGTTACCTGCACACCGGCGATCTGGCCCGGGTCGACCCGACCGGCTGCGTGTTCATCGTCGATCGGCTCAAGGAGCTGATCAAATACAAGGGCTACCAGGTTCCCCCTGCCGAGCTGGAGGCCGTTCTGCTCGGACATCCTTCGATCGCGGACGCGGCGGTCATCGGTGTCGTCGACACGGAGTCCGGTGAGGAAGTGCCCAAGGCGTTCGTGGTACGCCAGCCCGATGCCGATCTCACCGCCGAGGCCGTGATGGACTATGTCGCGGGTCAGGTTGCGGCGTACAAGAAGGTGCGGCAGGTCGCCTTCATCGACGCCATCCCGAAATCGGCATCCGGGAAGATCCTGCGCAAGGACCTACGCGGCAGCTGACGGTCAGATCGCTTCGGGATCGGCCGCCAGTCCGTCGACGGCCTTCTGCGCCAGCGAAAGGGCGGCGCGCGACCAGGTCTCGGTGGCGCCGGCCAGGCCGCACGCGGGGGTGATGCCGACGCGGTCCCGCAGGATCGTGCGGGCGAATCCGAGCCGGTCGGTCACCGCCGCGGCCGCCGCGGCGGCGTGTTCGGGTACCCACCGCTGCGCCGGGGCCGTACCCGGGATCACACCGAGCAGCACGGTGCGGCCCGACTCGATGAACTCCCCCACGCCGTCCAGATCGGCCGCCCGCAACTTCGAGGCGTCAACCGCGATCGCGGCCAATGCGCTGCGCTGCAACAACATCCACGGCAGGTCAGCGGCGCAGCTGTGCAGGGCGACCGGTCCCCCGACGGCACCGATCACCGCGTCGAGCAGGGCCGCGGCCAGTTGTTCGTCGACCGGGTGCACCGGCGACAGGCTGGTCACTCCGGTCAACCGGCCCGCCAGCGCGGCGGGCAGGGATGGTTCGTCGAGCTGGACGACGACCTCGGCATCCAGTCGCCGGGCGAGCTCGGCGCGGTGCGCAGCCAGGCCCTCGGACAACGATCCCGCCAGATCGCGCAGCGCTCCGGCGTCGGTGATGGCGCGATGGCCGTTGGGTAGCTCGAGTTCGGCCGCCAGCGTGATGGGCCCCGCGGCCTGCACCTTGACGGTGCGGCCCTGCCCACGCAGTCCGGCCTTCTCCCACGCCTCTTCGAGGGCGTCGAGGTCCTCGTTGAGCAGGCTGACCGCACGTCGCAGGACGGCGCTGCGGCCACCGGCGATGCGGTAGGCCCGCGGCGCAGTGTCGATACCGATGTCGACGAGCAGCGCGCCGGTACGACCGATCATGTCGGCGCCGACACCGCGGGCCGGGAGTTCCACCAGATGTGCCAGTGAGTGCAGTTCGCCGACGACGATCTCGGCGGCTTGATGCGCCGAGACGCCCGGCCAGGAGCCGATCCCGGTGGCGGCGGCAAAAGCGCTCACGCGCGCGCGACGGTCGCGCTGGCGATGACCTCGTCACCGTCGGGGTCTGGCCGATAGAGCACCATCGTCTGGCCCGGTGCCACCCCGCGCAGCGGTTCGCGCAGATCTGCCACCAGCCTGCCGTCCGCGACGTCGACGACGGCCTCGGCGAGTCCGCCGTGGGCGCGCACCTGGACCACACCCTCGACCGGTCCCTCGGGCGCGACGCCTGCGGTGAACACCGGTTTGTCGCCGACGAGTTCGCGGACGTCGAGATCTTCGGCGGGGCCGACGCGCACCGTGCCGGTGGCGGCATCGATACCCGTGACGTAACGCGGCTGACCGTCAGGACCGGGTCCGGCGATGCCCAGACCCTTGCGCTGACCGATGGTGAAGCCGTGCACACCGTCGTGTTCGGCCAGCACGGTCCCCCCGGCGTCGATCACCGCGCCAGGGCGGATGCCGATCTTGGCACCCAGGAAGGCGCGGGTGTCACCGGAGGGGATGAAGCAGATGTCGTGGCTGTCCGGTTTCTCGGCGACGGCGAGCCCACGGCGGGCCGCCTCGGCACGGATCTCCGACTTGGGGGTGTCACCGATCGGAAAGACGGCGGTGCGCAACTGTTCTGCGGTCAGCACCGCCAGCACGTAGGACTGATCCTTGTCGACGTCGACCGCGCGTCGTAACCGTCCGTCGGACAGCCGGGCGTAGTGGCCGGTGGCCACCGCGTCGAAGCCGAGAGCCAGCGCCCGTGCGGACAGCGCGGAGAACTTGATCGTCTCATTGCATTTCACACACGGGTTGGGCGTCTCGCCGCGAGCGTAGGCGTCGACAAAATCGTCGATCACCTCCTCCTTGAAGCGATCCGCGAAATCCCATACATAGAATGGGATTTCGAGAATATCGGCGACACGCCGGGCATCGCCGGCATCCTCCTTGGAGCAGCATCCGCGCGACCCGGTGCGCAGGGTTCCTGGCGCGGACGACAATGCCAGGTGCACTCCGACCACATCATGTCCCGCGTCGACCATGCGCGCGGCAGCCACCGAGGAGTCCACCCCGCCGCTCATTGCGACCAATACCCTCATGCGCGGGTCCCCGCACTGGCCAACGCGGCCTCCCTGGCGCGCTGCACCGCCGCGGGCAGCACGGCGAGGGCGGCGTCGACATCGGCTTCGGTGCTGGTGTGCCCCAGCGACAGTCGCAGTGATCCGCGTGCGGCCGCCGGATCGGCACCCATTGCGATCAACACGTGGGAGGGCTGGGCGACCCCGGCGGTACATGCCGAGCCGGTCGAGCACTCGACACCCTTGGCGTCCAGCAGCATCAGCAGCGCGTCGCCCTCGCAGCCGCGAAAGGTGAAGTGCGCGTTGCCCGGTAACCGCCGATCACCATCGGCACCGTTGACGTCGACATCCTCGATGCCGGCTTGGACACCGGCGATCAACCGGTCGCGCAACGCCGCGACGCGCGTGCTGTTATCGGCCAACTCGTCCACAGCCGCCTTCGCGGCTGCGGCCATACCGACCGCACCGGCGACATCCGGTGTCCCGGAGCGGACATCGCGTTCCTGGCCACCACCGTGCAACACGGGTACGCAGGCGGTGTCGCGTCGCAGCAACAGGGCGCCGACACCGGCCGGGCCGCCGAACTTGTGGGCGGCCAGGCTCATCGCCGACAGACCACTGGCGGCGAAGTCAACGGGGATGTGCCCCACCGCCTGGATGGCATCGCTGTGGATGGGCACGTCGAACTCGGCGGCGACAGCGGCCAGGTCGGCGATCGGCGAGATCGTGCCCACCTCGTTGTTGGCCCACATCAACGACACCAGCGCCACATCATCGTGTGCGGCCAGCACCGTGCGCAGATCCTCGGCCGACACCGCCCCCTCGGCGTCCACCGGCAACCAGGTGACGTCGGCACCCTCGTGCTCGACGAGCCACTCGACGGCGTCGAGCACGGCGTGGTGCTCCACCTGCGCCGTGACGATGCGGCGGCGGCGCGGGTCGGCGTCGCGGCGAGCCCAGAAGATGCCCTTGATGGCCAGATTGTCCGATTCGGTGCCGCCTGCGGTGAAGATCACTTCCGACGGGCGCGCGCCCAGCAGCTGCGCCAGCGTCTCGCGGGCCTCCTCCATTCGGCGCCGAGCGGCCCGCCCGGAGGTGTGCAGCGAGGAGGCATTGCCCACCGTGGTCAGCACCGACGTCATCGCCTCGATGGCAGCGGGGTGCATCGGGGTGGTGGCGGCGTGATCCAGGTAAGCGGCGCTCATGGCCCGTCCAGGATAGCCGCCACGGGCGCTGACCCGATCCAGCGCGGTCAGGCCACCAATACCTCACCGGCCGCGGCACCGATATGGGCGGCGCGTCGGTGGACCCCCACCGCACCGGGTCCGCGCACCGCGGCCTCGCAACGGGCAGCCAGATCCCGGCGATCGTCACCAGGCAGCTCCAAGGACTGCACCTGCACGTGCACGACCGTGCGCCGGGCGGTGACCAGGCGGCGGATGGAAGCAAGCAGGGTGTCCTCGCCGATATAGGCGGGCACCGTCGACGGGGTGCCGTCGCGGTGGTGGTATGTCAGCCGCAGCGGTTGCACGGGGCGGCCCGCGTCGACCGCGGCCTGGAACATCGCCGGCCGGAACGGACCGTAGCCGAGGCCACACCAGGTGGTGCCCTCGGGGAAGGCGACCACGGTATGCCCGCCGCGCAACCGGGCCGCGACCGCACCGACGACCGCGGGCAGCCTGCGCAGGTTTTCCCGCTCGATCGGGATCACCTTCATGATCCTGGCGACGACGCCCAGCGCCGGCCAGTCGATCAGGTCGGCGCGGGCGACGAACGATCCCGGCAAGACCGCACCGATGCTGAAGACGTCCAGCCAGGACACGTGCCCGCTGACCACCAGGACACCGCGCAGGTTGCGGATCGGGCCGCCCGACACGGTGATCCGGACGCCGACGCAGCGCAGCATCAGCCGGCAGTAGGCGCGTTGCAGGTGTGAGCGGCCGGGCAGCGGCATGGCCAGCAGTGGCACGGCGAGGAACAACAGCACCGCACCGGTCACCCGCAACGTGGTGCGGGTCCACACGGCCGGTCGCGAGCCCGGCGCGGCGGCGCCGGCGTGCATGCAGCCCTCATCGCAGGTCGCCTTGGGCAACCATGCATGTCCGGTGACGGTCACGACCGTGCCTCCCCCTCGGTGGCCTGCGACACCGAGCGCAGGCGCCTCAGGTAGCGGACGTCGGCACGCCGCTTGTCCAGCAGCGCCGGGAAGTCGCCGACACCGAAATCGGGATCGTGGGCCGGCTCACCGCACACCTGGGCGCCGAGGCGCAGATATCCGCGCATCAGGGCCGGCACGCTGACCCTGGCCGGTGGCTCGATGTCGTCGAGGCCGCGACCGTCGATGACCACCGGGCGGTAGGGGCGCAGCGTGTACTCGGTGGGCGCGCCGTGGCGGCGCAACACGAAATCGCGTACCCCGCGCAGACCACTGCCGGGGGTCTCCCCGGCAGGATGCGTCGGCACCGACACGCAGCCGGTGACGTAGTCGTAACCGCAGCGGTCAAGGTAGGCCAGGATGCCCGCCCACATAAGCAGCACCACGCCGCCGTTGCGGTGGTCTTCGCGCACCACGGCGCGGCCCATCTCGACCAGCGACGGTCGCAGGGTGTCCAGCAACCGGACGTCGAATTCGGTTGCGGTGTAGAGACTTCCAGCGGCGATAGCACCCGGTGGCGGCAGCATCCGGTAGCAGCCGACCAACTCGCCGGACCCGTCCTCACGGACCAGCAGGTGATCGCAGTACTGGTCGAAGCGGTCGGCGTCCAGGCCGTCGGGGCTCGCGGTCAACGCGAAGCCGGGCTCGGAGGTGAACACCTCGTGACGCAGCCGCTGGGCCGCCTCGATGTGCTCGGGCTCGGTGGACAGCAGCAGGGTGTAGCGCGGCGCCGGAGTCCCCGAGGTCGCGTGCGCGGTGTCGTCGGCGGGTATGAGTACTGATGCGGTGCTCATGCGATTCCCTCGCAGGCTCGGGTCCCGCATGTCACCTGTTGATTCGCTCCGCAAGCGTCGCTCATGTACAGCACGCTCGCGCCTCCGGGTCTCCGGGTGGCATCGGCAGCGTGACGTGTCCGTGCACGAAAAATGAACACCGTGAGCAGACGCAAATCCCCCCATTTCCAGGTGGAAATGGGGGGATTTACGTCTGTTCGGCGGGAAACTAACCCTTGCGGGCCTTGACCGCCTCGGTCAGCTGCGGGGTGACCTTGAACAGGTCGCCCACGATGCCGAGATCGGCGATCTCGAAGATCGGCGCCTCTTCGTCCTTGTTGACCGCGATGATCGTCTTGGACGTCTGCATGCCGGCGCGGTGCTGGATCGCACCGGAGATGCCCAGGGCGATGTACAGCTGCGGCGACACGGTCTTACCGGTCTGGCCGACCTGGAACTGACCGGCGTAGTAGCCGGAGTCCACCGCGGCACGCGAGGCACCGACGGCGCCGCCGAGCGAATCGGCCAGCTCTTCGACGACCTTGAAGTTCTCCTCGCTGCCGACACCGCGACCACCGGCGACCACGACGCTGGCCTCGGTGAGCTCGGGGCGGTCACCGGCGACGACCGGCTCACGCGAAGTGATCTTCGTCGCATTCTCGGCCTGGGCCGGGACCTCGACCTCGACGACCTCACCGGCACCATCGGCCGGTTCGGCGTCCACGGCACCCGGACGAACGGTGATGACGGGCAGTTCGCCGGTGGCCTGCGCCTCGACGGTGAACGCGCCACCGAAGATGCTGTAGACCCCGATGCCACCGTCCTTCAGACCGACGACGTCGACCAGCAGGCCGGAGCCCAGGCGTGCGGCCAACCGGCCGGCGACCTCTTTGCCCTCGGCGCTGGCGGCGATGACCACACCGGCAGGCGATGCCGACTCGGCGAGCGCCGCAAGCACGTCGACCTTCGGGGTGACCAGGAAGTTGTCCACATCGGCCGACTCGGCGACGTAGATCTTGGCCGCACCGGCGGCCTTGAGGCCGTCGGTGAGGCCGGCAGCGGTGCCGGGGGCGCCCACCACGACGGCGGACGGCTCACCCAGCACGCGGGCGGCGGTGATGAGTTCGGTGCTGACCTTCTTCAGTGCACCTTCGGCGTGCTCGACGAGCACGAGTACTTCAGCCATGAATCTGTCCTTTGAGTGTGTGTCTGAGGGGTCAGCTACTAGATCAACTTCTGGGCGACCAGGTACTCGGCGACCTTGGTGCCGCCTTCGCCCTCGTCGGTGATCTTCTCGCCGGCGGTCTTCGGGGGCTTGGGGGTCGACGAGAGCACCTTGGTGCCTGCATTGGCAACGCCCACCTCGTCGGCCTCGACACCGATCTCGGCCAAGGTCAGGACGGTGACTTCCTTCTTCTTGGCGGCCATGATGCCCTTGAAGGACGGGAAGCGCGGCTCGTTGATCTTCTCGTTGACGCTCACCACGGCGGGCAGTGTGGCCTCCAGGCCGAAGACGCCGTCGTCGGTCTCGCGCTCGGCGGTGACCTTGCCGCCCTCGACGTTGAGCTTGCGCACGTGGGTGAGCTGCGGCAGGCCGAGGTACTCGGCGATGACGGCCGGAACCGCGCCGCCGACGCCGTCGGTGGCCTCGTTACCGGCGATCACCAGTTCGGTGCCTTCGATGGTGCCCAGCGCGCGGGCCAGTGCCCAACCCGTCTGGATGAGGTCGGAGCCGTGCAGACCGTCGTCCTTGAGGTGGACGGCCTTGTCGGCGCCCATGGACAGTGCCTTGCGGATGGCCTCGGTGGCACGCTCGGGGCCTGCGGTCAGCACGGTGACCGTGCTGTCGCCACCTTCACGTTCCTTGATGAGCAGCGCTTCTTCGACGGCGCGCTCGTTGATCTCGTCGAGCACGGCGTCGGCCGCCTCGCGATCGAGCGTGTAGTCACCGTCGGAGAGCTTGCGTTCCGACCAGGTATCAGGGACCTGCTTGATCAGGACCACGATGTTCGTCATGAGTGTGGTTCGTCCTCCTCGATGAGGCCGTCTGCCGGCCTGGCAATATCACGTTTCACGCAACGGCCTCCAGGTTACTCGCCGGTAACTTGAGCGGCACGTACGGACACCATAACTGGTCAATCGCCATCTACCGACCGCACGGTCGGTCGGGCATCCGTTCGCGAACCGGCCGTCACGGGTTAGCCTGCCTTCCAATGAGCACATTCGGTTCGGTCGAGAACTCCGGTGGTCCCGCCAAGGCGGGCACCGACGTCGACCCTTGTCTGCCCCTGACCGGTGAACGGACCATTCCGGGCCTGGCCGAGGAGAACTACTGGTTCCGCCGCCACGAGGTCGTCTACCAGCGTCTTGCCGATCGCTGCGCCGGCCGTGACGTGCTGGAGGCAGGCCCTGGCGAGGGGTACGGGGCCGACCTGATCGCGCAGGTGGCCCGCTCCGTGGTGGGCGTCGACTACGACGAACAGGCCGTCGCCCACATCCGGGCCAAGTATCCGCGGGTCCAGATGACCCTCGGCAATCTCGCCGAGCTTCCGCTGGCGGACGGGTCGGTGGACGTGGTGGTCAACTTCCAGGTCATCGAGCATCTCTGGGACCAGGGGCAGTTCGTCGCCGAATGCGCGCGCGTGCTGCGACCCGGTGGGCTGTTGCTGATGTCGACGCCGAACCGGATCACCTTCTCCCCCGGCCGCGACACCCCGCTGAACCCGTTCCACACCCGTGAGCTCAACGCCGCCGAACTCACCGAACTCCTCGTCGATGGCGGCTTCGAGATCGAAGGCATGTACGGCGTTTTTCACGGTCCCGGGCTGGCCGAGCTCGACGCACGCCACGGCGGTTCCATCATCGAGGCGCAGATCGCGCGCGCGGTGGCCGATGCCCCGTGGCCTGCGGACCTGCTCGCCGATGTCGCCGCGGTGCGTACCGAGCACTTCGATCTGGTCGAAGACGGCCGCGACAACCGTGCCATCGACGACAGCCTGGACCTGGTGGCGATCGCGGTGCGCGGTGACTGAGCACCGCCCCACGCCGGGGATGTTCACGCTGGTGCTGCACACACACCTGCCGTGGCTGGCCCATCACGGCCGCTGGCCGGTGGGCGAAGAGTGGCTCTATCAGTCCTGGGCGGCGTGCTATCTGCCGCTGTTCCGGGTCCTGCGCACCCTGGCCGACGAGGGCCGCGGCCACCTGCTCTCCCTCGGCATGACACCGGTGGTCACCGCCCAACTCGACGATCCGTACTGCCTGACGGGCATGCACCATTGGCTGGCCAACTGGCAGTTGCGCGCCCAGGAGGCGACAACGGTCACCAGCGGCCCCGACACCGGCTACGCATCGCCGGAAGCCATGCGGCAGTTCGGGATCCGTGAATACGACACCGCCACCGCGGCGATGGACGACTTCAGCACGCTGTGGCGTCACGGCGGTAGCCCGCAGCTGCGCCCGCTCGTCGAGGCCGGCACCATCGAACTGCTCGGCGGTCCGCTGGCCCACCCGTTCCAGCCGTTGCTCAACCCGCGGCTGCGCGAGTTCGCTCTGCGCGAAGGTCTGGCCGATGCCCGGCATCGCATCGGGCACACCCCGGCAGGCATCTGGGCTCCCGAGTGCGCCTACGCGCCGGGCATGGAAAGCGGTTATGCGGCAGCCGGTGTCAGTCATTTCATGGTCGACGGACCCTCACTGCACGGCGACACCGCACTGGGCCGCACCGTCGGCGACAGCGACGTGGTGGCATTCGGACGCGACCTCCAGGTCAGTTATCGGGTCTGGTCGCCCAAATCCGGTTATCCCGGCCACGCCGCCTACCGCGACTTCCACACCTATGACCACCTCACCGGCCTCAAGCCGGCCCGGGTCACCGGGCGCAACGTGGCATCGGAGGCCAAGGCGCCGTATGACCCCGAGCGCGCCGACCGCGCCATCGACGTGCACGTCGCCGATTTCGTCGAGGTGGTGCGGCGCAGGCTGATCGACGAGTCCGACCGCATCGGACGCCCTGCCCACGTGGTGGCCGCGTTCGACACGGAACTGTTCGGGCATTGGTGGTATGAGGGCCCACAATGGCTGGAGCGGTTGCTGCGAGCACTGCCGGCCGCGGGCATCCGCGTCGGCACCCTCACCGATGCCATCGCCGACGGGTTCGTCGGCGGCCCGGTCGAATTGCCGCCCAGCTCATGGGGTTCCGGCAAGGACTGGCAGGTGTGGAACGGTCCCAAGGTCACCGATCTGGTCCAGCTCAACACCGAGGTCGTCGACACCGCTCTGGCCGCGGTCGACAAGGCGATGATGCACCCCGATGCGGGCGGACGCGATACGGTCGCCGACCAGATCCTGCGCGAAACGCTGCTCACGGTCTCCAGTGACTGGCCCTTCATGGTCAGCAAGGACTCGGCCGCCGAGTACGCCCGCTATCGCGCACACCTGCACGCACACGCCACCCGCGAGATCAGCACCGCCCTGGCCTCCGGGCGCCGCTCCCAGGCCCAGCGGCTGGCCGAGGACTGGAACCGCGCCGACGGCCTGTTCGGAGCGCTGGACGCCCGGAGGCTGCCACAATGACCGCCACATTCCCGGCGAGTGTGAGTGTCTGCTGCCCGACACGCCGCGTCCCGCCCTCGCACATCGTCAGAGGTATTCACCGATGAAGATCTTGATGGTCTCCTGGGAGTACCCGCCGGTGATCATCGGTGGGCTCGGCAGGCATGTGCATCACCTGGCCACCGAACTCGTCGACGCCGGCCACGAGGTCGTGGTGCTGTCGCGCCGGCCTACCGGTACCGACCCGAGCACCCACCCGTCGACCGACGAGATGTCCGAAGGTGTGCGCGTCATCGCCGCCGCCCAGGATCCGCACGAATTCGCCTTCGGCACCGACATGATGGCGTGGACGCTGGCCATGGGACATTCCATGGTGCGGTCCGGCCTGATCCTGCGGGACTGGCAGCCAGATCTGGTACATGCCCACGACTGGCTGGTCGCACATCCGGCGATCGCACTGGCCGAATTCTTCGACGTGCCTTTGGTTTCCACCATCCATGCCACCGAGGCCGGCAGGCATTCCGGTTGGGTATCCGGTGCGGTCAGCCGACAGGTGCACGCACTGGAATCGTGGCTCGTGCACGAATCCGATTCGCTGATCACCTGTTCGGCGTCCATGCGCGAGGAGATCACCGAACTTTTCGGGCCGGGCCTGGCCGAGACGACGGTCATCCCCAACGGGATCGATACCGACGGTTGGCCTTTCGCCACCCGTCGCCCGCACGACGGCGCACCCGAGTTGCTGTTCTTCGGCCGGCTGGAATACGAGAAGGGTGTGCATGACGCCATCGCGGCCCTGCCGCGCATCCGCCGAACGCACCCGGGCACCACGCTGACCATCGCCGGTGACGGCACTCAGCTGGATTTCCTGACCGCCCAAGCCCGCAAACACAAGGTGCTCAAGGCGACCAAGTTCATCGGACGCGTCGACCACGAGGGCTTGGTCCGGTTGCTGCACAGGGCCGATGTCGCCGTGCTGCCATCGCATTACGAGCCGTTCGGCATCGTCGCCCTGGAGGCCGCTGCCACCGGTACACCCCTGGTGACCTCGAACATCGGCGGGCTCGGCGAGGCCGTCATCGACGGTGTCACCGGGGTGTCCTGCCCGCCGCGCGATGTCCCCGCACTCGCGGATGCGGTGCGCCGGGTGCTCGACGATCCCACCGCCGCACAGCAGCGCGCATTGGCGGCCAGGGACCGACTCGGCGACTTCTCCTGGCCGAACGTCGCCGACCACACCGCGCAGGTGTATCTGTCCGCCAAACGTGGCGAACGCCAGCCGCAGCCGCGCCGGCTGATCGTCGAGCGTCCACTGCCCGACTACGGTTGATCCGCGCAAGCGAACACCTCGGTCCCCGGAGTAAATCAACCGGCGCCAAGTCCTGTTTCCGGTCGTAGGCTGGTGAGATGCCGGAGCACCACGACGACGAGAAGCGCTGGATCGAGCTGTGGCTGACCGTCGATGCCGGCTCCGAACAGGTGTGGCATGCACTGGCCACCGGCGCGGGCAACTCGGCCTGGTTCACCCGCTGCGAGATCGAGGAAAAGATCGGTGGGACAATCCGATTCGACTTCGGGCCCGCCGGTGATTCGGTCGGTGAGGTCACCGAATGGAATCCGCCGCGCCGCTTCGGCTATATCGAACGAGATTGGACCGGACGCGATGACGCCCCGCCGCTGACCACCCACATCACCGTGACCGACCGACTCGATGGACGCTGCGATATCGCGATGGTGCACTCCGTGGTGACCGATCGTCCCGACTGGGACACCGAGCTCGAGGGCTTCGAAGCGGGCTGGGCCGGGCATTTCGCGGTGCTGCGCAGCTATCTGCGGCATTTCGGCGGCCGTCGCGCGGTGACCTATCGACTCTCTGCGGCATCACCGGACTCGCCGTACGAGACCTGGAAACGGTTCACCGAGGTCATGCACCTGCACGGTGTCGACGTGGGCGATCTGCGCACGGTCGGCGCCACCAGTGACAACATCAACGGGCAGGTGGAACGGGTCCAGCAGGACGATCAGCACCGCCAGGTGCTGGTGCGTCTGGCCGAGCCGCTACCCGGCCTCGTGCTGTTCGACATGTCCACACCGGGCGGGAAGGCGATGGTGAGCCTCAACGCGTTCTTCTACGGCGACGACGCTGCCGACGATGCCGAGGTGACCCGCACGGCGTGGCAGCGGCTGCTGGAACACACCTTCGACTGATCCGATCGAAGGCACGAGCATGCGTGGACTCGGCCGGCCCGACCGCGTGTCTCGCAACAGACACGCAGGCTCCCCGAGGGGACTAGCGCGCGGCCTTCTTGCGCTCGATATCGGCCAGATTGGCGGCCAGCTCGGCACGCTGGGCGGCCGATGCGTCCCAGGCGACCTTGCGATTCTTGACCACCTTGGCCGGCGACCCGACAGCGATCGAGTAGTCCGGGATCTCCCCCTTGACCACCGCATGCGCACCGAGCACGCAACCGCGGCCCACCGACGTCCCGCGCAACACACTGACCTTGGCGGCAACCCAGGTGTCCGGTCCGATCCGCACCGGGCTCTTGATGATGCCCTGGTCCTTGATCGGAAGCTCCAGACTGTCCATCTTGTGGTCGAAATCGCAGACATAACACCAGTCGGCCATCAGCACGGAATCACCCAGTTCGATGTCCAGGTAGGTGTTGATGACGTTGTCACGGCCCAGGACCACCTTGTCACCGATGCGCAGTGAACCCTCGTGGCAGCGGATGGTGTTCTTGTCGCCGATGTGAACCCAGCGGCCGATCTCCATGGTGGACAGCTCCGGCGTGGCCTCGATCTCCACACCCTTGCCGAGGAACACCATGCCCCGGGTGATGATGTGAGGGTTGCGCAGCTTGAACTTGAGCAGACGCCAGTACCGCACCAGGTACCACGGCGTGTAGGCCTTGTTGGCCAGCACCCAGCGCAGCGAATCGCGGGTCAGGAACCGAGCCTGACGCGGATCGCTCAGCCGCGAACCTCGCCACCTCTTGTGCAACGGCGCGCCCCACATCGTCGTCATGGCCGGTCAGCCTACGCGAGACCGTCACGGGCTAGTCTCGGGACTCGATGCCTGCACTCCGAAAATCTGCGCGCCGGCTTGCTGCCGTCCTGTCGATGACCACACTGCTGGCTTCGGCGTGCGCGAACACCGATTCCTGGGTCGAAGCCCACCCCGCGACCGGATGGTCCGCGCAGTACGCCGACGGGGCCAACAGCAGCTACAACCCTGTCGACGGCGCCCGGCAACTGAGCCTGGATTGGCAACGCTCGGTCAAGGGTGCGTTGGGCGCACAGGCCGCGCTGGGTTCAGGTGCCTACCTGGCGGTGAACGGCCAGACCGCCGACGGCTGCTCGCTCATGGTGTGGGAGAACGACAACAACGGTCGGCAACGGTGGTGCACCAGACTGTGGCAGGGCGGCGGCTTGTCCAGCCCGCTGTTCGACGGCTTCGACAACCTCTACATCGGCCAACCGGGCGCGATCATGTCGTTCCCGCCCACGCAGTGGATCCGCTGGCGGCAGCCGGTGATCGGCATGCCGATGACCCCGCGCCTGCTCGATCCAGGACACCTACTGGTGTTCACCCATCTGGGCCAGGTGCTGGTGTTCGACGCACATCGCGGAACCGTCATCGGCACACCGCTTGATCTGGTTGCCGGCGTCGATCCGACCGATTCGCAACGCGGACTCGACGACTGCGTCACCGAGCGCAGTGGTTGCCCCGTGCCTGCGGCGCCGGCATTCAGCGCCGACACCGGAATGCTGGTCGCCGGACTCTGGCAACCCGGCGCCCCGGCGCCGGTCCTCACCGGGTTGAAGTATCGCCCCGAGGCCACCGCGATGGTGACCCCGGCCTGGACCAGCACCGCCGTCGGCGGCGGACCGATCGCCAGCCCGGTGCTCTCGGCGGACGGCACCGTCGCCTATGTCACCGGCCGCGACAACCGACTGTGGGCTATCGACACCGCCGACGGCAGCGCGAAGTGGTCGGCGGCACTGGACTCCACCCCGCGGACTCCACCGTCGGTGACCCCGGATGGACACATCATCGCCGGCGGCGGACCGGGTTCGCGTCTGGTCTCCGTCACCGACGGCGGTGAGATCGCCTGGAGCCGTGATGATGTCGAACCGTTGACGACGTCCACGCAAAGCGGCGGCGGCACCGGCTACGCGGTGATCCGCGACGGTGACACCGGTCAGGCGCTGCTGGTGTTCGATACCGCCGACGGCCGCACCCTCAACCAGTACCCGTTACCGGAGGCCGACGGTGCGCCGCTGGGGATCTCGGTGGGCCATGACCGCCGAGTCGTCGTCACCACCAGCGCAGGTCAGGTCTACAGCTTCGCACCGGCCTAGCCCGGACATTCAGGCCAGTAGTGGGGCCACCGTTGCGCGCGGCACCGAAACCTGAACGGCGCCCGCCGATTCGGGCAGCAATTCACCCTGGCTGAAGAAGAAGATCACCGCATCGTCGGTGATGGCGAAGTTCTGATAGTTGGCCGGGTCCAGACCCGCATCCGGCAACACCGGATCGGGGATGCCCGACTGCCGGGCCAAATCGGCCTGCACCACCGGGAAGATCACCGGCAGCGGGTCGACACCCTCGCGGAACAGCTTCTCGAAGGTGATCGGCTTGCGGTATGCCTGATCCCAGCTGAACGATTTGTAGAACGTCTGCGGGTGGGCGCCACCGACATTCTGGTAGGTGGTGAACACCACCGACTGGGTCCCCCGCGGCGGGACCGCAGAACTGTACTGGACGGTGGTGGTGTCCAATTCGTAGGGCATCCCGCGGAAATCCGGGGACTTCGCGACGTTGAGGAATCCATCGCGGGTCTGCTTGACGTACTCGATCACCGGCTTGGGATCGGGAAAATTCGCCGGGAACTTGATGTTCAGCGTGTAGGCCGGGTCGGTCTGGGCGATGGTGCACACATTGTCGGGACCGAGCACGCCGTCGACATCGCTGCATCCCGGCGGCGCGGCTGCGGCGACCGGTGCACCCGCGATGCCCAGCAGGGCCGTGGTGGTTGCTGCCAGCACGGTGACGGCCAGCGGGGGTACACGCATCTGGGAGATCCTCCGGGGAACTGGAGCGGCACAGGCGCCGCTGGTACCAAGATTACCTGTGGCACTATCGCGACGGACGACAAATGAATGCCACCGCGCGACTGGCGGCCCCGGCACCGATGCGGGTGAGCACCACCGACAGCGCAGACGTGCCCCGCAACTTCAGCCGCCGACGCAGGACGTCAGGGTCGACATCGAGGCCGCGGACCAGGATCTCCACCGCACCGCAGTCCCTGGCCACCAGTTCGCGGCGCAACCGCTTCTCGTCGAATCCGATCTCCGCGAGCACCTCGAATCCGCGGACGCCTTCGGGCAGCGCATCCCCGGACAGATAGGCGATATCGGGATCCAATTGCCACAGGCCGTGTCGGGTGGCGTACTGGCGCACCAGACCGGCGCGCACGACCGCCCCGTCAGGGTCGATGATCCACCTACCGACCGGTGCGACGGTGCAGTCATCGGGATCGGCATCGGTCAGCTCCTCGGCCCTGTCCAGCACGACCGCCCGCCGGTGCACCCCGGAAGCGGTCAGACCGGCCGACCACAGGCACGCCTCGCGCACGCTGCCTGCCCATGACGTCACCGCGATCTCGCCGGAGAACCCCAGTTCATCGAGCTGGCCGAAATCGATTCCCGGGGCGCATTTCACGACGATGTGCCGGTCGCGGTAGACCTCCAGCAATTCGTCCAACGGCGGTAGATAGGACCGTGGATCGAACCGCCGGCGCCCGCCGGCACGCCTGCCGGGATCGGCGAGGACCACGGTATCGCGACTCACCGGGACGAGCGCATCGGCGAGCACCAACGCCGCATCGGGAACGTTGCTGTGCGCCATGGCAAGCCGCACCCGATCCAGATCGCTGCCGAGGACCGATTCGGCACTCGGTATGAGCGCGGCCAGTTCGGCACCCACCGAGCACGTCACATCGTGGACGCGCATGCCGGCCAGCCGTTGGGCACGGTGCAGCGCCACCGGCTCGGCGGTCGCCTGCTGCATGGCGTCATCGGTGAACAACCATGACGACGCGTCGGCGAACTTGGTCTGTGCCCGCCGCCGAAGCAGGGTGGTCTCCACCAGCACCGCCGTACGGTCACCGAAACGCCCACGCACCACACCGATATCGGCCACCCGGTCGGCATCGCTCAGCGACAACCCGGCGATCTGGGCCAGTGCTCGACGTCCGTCGTCGCCACCGAGGTAGGCGACATCATCGAGCGAGAAAACTACCGCCACATCACAACGGCTTGGTGCCCGTGACCATCACGTTGTAGAACCAGCCCTTGGGCACGACCTTGCGCCAGACGTTGGCGTCCACCCAGCTCAGCGTCGTCCAGCTGTTGAAGGCGAACTTCGCCCATCCCCAACCCAGTCGCCCCGGCGGCACCGACGCCTCGAAGGTCCGGATCGGCCAGCCGAGCATCGCCGCGGTGAACTCCTCGCTGGCGGTGGCCACCTCGACGGCACCGGCATTGGTGGCCATCCGCTCCAGATCCTCGGGATCGAAGGTGTGCAGATCCACGACCGCCTCGAGTGCGGCGGCGCGGGAGGACTCGTCCAGTTCCTCCTGCGGGCGACGCCAGTTCTCCAACCCGGGCAGTTTGGTGATGTTGGTCGACAGATGCCAGGTCAGCGTCGAGAGGTTGCGTGCGTAGACATTGCCCGCGCTGGTCGGCTCACCGGCGAAGACGAACCGCCCGCCGGGCTTGAGGATGCGGACCACCTCGCGCAGCGACTTCTCCACATCCGGGATGTGGTGCAGCACGGCGTGCCCTACCACCAGATCGAAGGTGTTGTCCTCGTACGGGATGCCCTCGGCATCGGCGACGCGACCGTCGATGTCCAGGCCGAGACCCTGTCCGTTGCGGGTGGCGACCTTGACCATGCCCGGGGACAGATCGGTCACCGAGCCACGGCGTGCCACCCCGGCCTGGATGAGGTTGAGCAGGAAGAATCCGGTGCCGCAGCCCAGTTCCAGGGCCCGGTCGTAGGGCAGTTGCTGCTGAACGTGCTCGGGCACGATGGCGTCGAAGCGACCGCGCGCATAGTCGATGCAGCGCTGGTCATAGGAGATCGACCACTTGTCGTCGTAGGTCTCGGCCTCCCAGTCGTGATAGAGGATCTGGGCCAGCTTGGTGTCCTTGAGGGCGGCCTCGACCTGCTCGGCGGTGGCGTGCGGGTTGGGCTCCGGAGCCGCCCCGGCGGCGACATCGGGAGTGTGGTCCGTGCTCGTCATATGGGCAGCCTAACTGCCGGTGCTCGCCCCGAAGACCTCGACGTAGCGCTCGACGCCCTCACCAGCGCCATCGATCATCGCCTTGGCGCAGGCCAGCACATGTGCCGGGGTCTCCAGGTGGCGGCGCGCCCAGCTCAGCGCGGCATCGTAGACACCGTCGGGAGCCACCAGCTCATCGACCAGCCCGAGCGACAGGCTCTCCTCGGCACCTACGAACCGGCCGCTGAACACCAGGTCTTTGGTCCGCGCCGAGCCGATCGCCGCGACCAGCCGATCGGTCCCCGCGGCGGGAAGCAGCCCGGCGAGCACCTCGGTGGCGCCGACCTTGACGTTGTCACCGGCCACCCGCCAGTCCGCGGCCAACGCCAGCGACAACCCTGATCCCAGCGCGTAACCGGTCACCGCGGCCACCGTCGGCTGTGGGATGGCGGCCACCGCGTCCAAGGCCGTTCGGCATGCCGTCGTCACGCTGCGCGCATCGGTAGCGGTCAGACGCCTCAGCTCGGGGATGTCGTCACCGGCGCTGAACACCTCGTGACCGCCGAAGAGGATCACCGCACGCACCTGCGGATGGCGTCCGAGCTCACCGGCTACGTCGGCGAGCTCTCGGTACATCTGGCGGGTCAGCGCGTTGGTGGGCGGCCGCGACATCACCAGGGTGCCGACGCCGTCGTGCACTGCTGAGGTGACGAATTCGGTCATGGGCTCGGCGGGTTGTTGTAGCCCTGCGGGGAGCGCCGGTTGCGCGCCTCGTTGTAGCGGGCCGCGTCGAAGAATTCGATATCCCAGTCGCCGGTGCCTCGGTCCGCGGACAGGCTCGGCATCATCGCAACGATTTCGCGTTCGGTGGCCAGCACGTCGGCGACCGTGCGCCCGTTGAGCGAATCGAGCTGCGACCAGGTCGGTGGCAGCAGGAACGAGTGGCCCTCGGCGAACTCGTCGAGCGCGGCCTGCGGGGTGGACCAGAATGCGCGGTCGCTCTCGGTGTTCTCGCCGTCCGCGCGCTGCCCGTGCGGCAGGGCACCTACGAAGAAGTAGGTGTCATACCGTCGGGTCCGCTCCTCGACCGGGGTCACCCAGTTGGCCCACGGCCGCAGCAGATCGGCCCGCAGCACCAGCTTCTCGGCACGGAGGAAGTCGGCGAAGGACAGGGAGTTGTCGGCCAATGCCGCCCGCTGCTCGCGGTAGACCGACGCGTCGTCGACGAGCACGTCGGAATCGTCGGCGGCTCCGGCGAACAGCACCCCGGACTCCTCGAACGTCTCGCGCGCCGCCGCGCAGACCAGCGCCTCGGCCAGGTCGACGTCGACGTTCATCCGCTCGGCCCACCAGGACGGTTCCGGGCCGTACCAGGCGATACCTGTCCCCCGATCGCGTTCGTCGACGCCCCCGCCGGGGAACACCATCACCCCAGCCACGAAGTCCATCGCCGAATGCCTGCGCATCAGGAAGACCTCCAGCGATTCGGCCGTGCCCTGATCGCGCAGCAGCATCACCGTCGAGGCGGGCCGGGGAACCAGCGGATCTTCACTCATGCGCCGGCCTCGCAGGCTCGGTCGGCGCATTCGATGCCGATGATTCGCTCGCGAGCTTCGCTCATGTGGCGCGCCTCCTGTGTGCGGCGCGGCTACGTGTACGCCGCGCGAAGTACCGGCCGTCGATGTAGTCCAGGGTGATGGACTGTCCGAACGCCGCGGACAGATTCTCCGATGTCAGCACATCAGCCAGCAGACCGGACCCCACCACGCTGCCCTCCGAGAGCAACAGGCAATGCGAGAACCCTGGCGGGATCTCCTCCACATGGTGGGTCACCAGGACGATGGCAGGAGCATCGGGGTCGGCGGCCAGATCGGCCAGCCGGGCCACCAGTTCCTCACGGCCACCGAGGTCCAGACCTGCGGCAGGCTCGTCGAGCAACAGCAATTCCGGGTCGGTCATCAGCGAGCGGGCGATCAGTACCCGTTTACGCTCCCCCTCGCTCAGGGTGCCGTAGGTGCGCTCGGCCAGATGCTCGGCCCCCAGGCTCTCCAACATGTCGACGGCCTGTTCGTAGTCCACGTCGTCGTACTTTTCACGCCAGCGCCCCAGCACCGCGTAGCCGGCCGATACCACCAGGTCTCGCACGATCTCGTCATCGGGAATCCGTTGGCTCAGAGCAGAACTGCTCAACCCCACCCGGGACCGCAGCTCCCCCATGTCGGTGCGCCCGAGCCGCTCACCGAGCACGTACGCCACCCCCGAGGAGGGATGGTCGATGGCCGCGGCGATGCGCAGCAGTGAGGTCTTCCCCGCCCCGTTGGGCCCGATCACGACCCAGCGCTCGTCCAGTTCGACAGCCCAGTCGACGGGCCCGACAAGGGTCTTACCGCCGCGCCGCAGGGTGACCTTGGCGAATTCGATCAGCAGGTCTTCGGCGGGGACATCGGCTGCGATGGGCTCGTCTGCTGGCACCCGCTCATCGTAGTGTCGGGGTCCGCGACGGCACGGGACCGCCCTTGACCGCCGGCGGGCGCGCCGAAGTCATGGAACAGCAGTCGCCTGGGCATGAATCTCAGCATCAGCTGGACCAGCGGGCCGATACCTAAGGCGTAGATCACCGTACCGACACCGACCGTGCCGCCGAGTAGGAAGCCAAGGGTCAATACCGTCACCTCGATAGCCGTGCGGACCAACCGCACCGACCGTCCGGTGCGCGCCACCAAGCCGGTCATCAGCCCATCGCGCGGTCCGGGTCCGAGTCCGGCACCGATATAGAGCACCGTGCTCACGGCGTTGAGCACCACCGCCGCGAGCATCATGGCGACCCGCACCCGAAGATCGGTCGGCGCGGGCAGCAGCGCGATACCGATATCGACGGTCACCGCGATCACGATCACGTTGGCGACGGTGCCGATGCCCGGGCGGTTGCGCAACGGGATCCAGGCCAGCAGCACGATGATCCCGACGAGGGCCGTTATCGTTCCGATGGTCAACCCGGTGTGCCTACTGAGGCCCTGATGGAAGACGTCCCACGGGTCCAGGCCCAGTCCGGCCTGCACCATCAGGGCCATCGACAACCCGTAACCGGCCAGGCCCGTCAACAGCAGCGCGAGGCGCGTGGTCATGCGTGGTCGGGGAATCGTGCGCGGATCGCGTCGAGTTCAGTGCGCATCCGGCGGGCATCCGCGTTGTCGACGTCGCCGAACCTGCGCGGAGTGCGGACGCCTGAGCGTCGGTACTTCCCCGCCATCCGAACCATCCAGTTCTCTTTCATGGATCGATCTTCTGGCGGCAATGGCTTGCCGATCAATAGCCAGTTGGCGAATACTGGCTCTTATGTCCATCGATATGGGGTCCAGAGTTCTCGATGTGGACCTTCTGGCGCGCGAACTCGGCAACTGGCGCACATCCAGTTCGACAGGTGCCGCATATCTGGGCCTTGCCGATGCGGTCCGGTTGCTCATCGTCGACGGCCGCCTCCCCGTTGGTTCCCGCTTACCGAGCGAACGTGCCCTCGCCGACGCACTCCGCGTCTCGCGCACCACGGTCACCGCCGCCTTCGCCGCGCTCCGCGAGGACGGTTATCTGCACGCGCGGCGCGGCGCGCGCAGCACCGCCGCCCTGCCGCCGCGTCCCGCGCTCCCCACCGACCCGAGCACACCGACGGTGAGCCTGGCCGCCGCGGCACTGTCGGCGCCCAGCGCGGCGGTGCGAGAGGCATTTTCCGAAGCCGCCCGTGATATCACCCCCTACCTGGCCGAGGTCGGTCACGAATTGTCCGGAGTGTGCGCGCTGCGTGAAGCGGTGGCCGAAAGCTACTCCGCCCGTGGCCTTCCCACCGATCCGACACAGATCATGATCACCACCGGTGCCCAACATGCCATCGGCCTGATCCTGGCGGCGTTCGCCCAGCCCGGCGACCGGGTGCTCGTCGAACAGCCGACCTATCATGGCGCACTCGCGGCCATCGCGGCCGCCGGATCACGCGCGGTACCGGTCGCGCTCAACGACAGCGGCTGGGAACTGGACGCCGTGCATGCCGCGATCCGCCAGTTGGCCCCGGTGCTGGCCTATTTCGTCCCCGACAGCCACAATCCGACCGGTTTCACGATGTCGGAGGATGAACGAAAACGGCTGGGCCACATCATTTCCGAGACACGCACCCGCACCATCGTCGACGAGTCGATCATGGACATGTGGCTCGATGAGGAACCGCCCGCGCCCCTGGCCGCAGCAATGACCCAGCGCCGCGAATTGCTTCTCACCATCGGCTCGATGTCGAAATCATTCTGGGGCGGGCTGCGGGTGGGCTGGATCCGCGCCGAACCGGCCACCTTGGCCACCATCGCGGCCACTCGTGCGGCAGTGGACCTGGGCACCCCCATCCTCGAGCAGTTGGCGGCGGCGCGACTGCTTCGGGTCCGCGACCAGATACTGCCGGAACGGCGCGAAATACTCGCCACGAGAAGGCAATTCTTGATAGACCTGTTGGCGCGCGAGCTTCCCGACTGGCGGCCCGGCCCGGGCCGCGGCGGAATGTCGCTGTGGGTGCAGCTGCCATCGCCGATGAGCACCGCGCTCTCGGCCTCGGCGTCCCGGCTCGGTCTCGATCTGCCCGCGGGCCCGCGCTTCGGGGTGGACGGCACCCTGGAGCGCTTCATCAGGGTGCCCTACGCGCTACCCGAAACACAGTTGGAGGCGGCCGTCGACCTGATGGCCCGGGCCTGGCGTTCTATCACCGGCGTCTCCGTGACCCCGGAAACCCACGCGGTGGTCGTCTGACCTAGCTCGGAATGTCCACGCGCCGGACCGTCCCGTCGACGGCATCGGCGGCCTCGATCTCACCGCGGGTTACCCCCAGCAGGAACAACACCGTGTCCAGGTAGGGGTGACTCAGCGAGGCATCGGCGACCTCGCGCAGTGCGGGTTTGGCGTTGAACGCCACCCCGAGGCCTGCCGCCGACAGCATGTCGATGTCATTGGCGCCGTCGCCGACGGCCACCGTCTGTGCCATCGGCACGCCGGCCTGTTCGGCGAAGTCCCGCAGCGCCTTGGCCTTGCCTGGCCGATCGATCACGGTGCCGACGACGCGGCCGGTGAGCTTGCCGTCGACGATCTCGAGTTCGTTGGCCGCCACGAAGTCGAGTTTGAGCTCGTGCGCCAGCGGGTCGATGACCTGGCGGAAACCACCGGAGACGATGCCGCAGTGATACCCGAGCCTGCGCAGGGTGCGGATGGTGGTCCGCGCGCCGGGGGTCAGCTCGATCTGTTCGGCGACATCATCGAGCACCTCGGCCGGCAATCCGGCCAGCGTCGCCACCCGTTTGTGCAGCGATTCGGCAAAATCGAGCTCCCCGCGCATGGCCGCCTCGGTCACCTCGGCGACCGCGGCCTCCGCACCGGCGTGCGAGGCCAGCATCTCGATGACCTCACCCTGGATCAGGGTCGAGTCGACGTCGAAGACGATGAGGCGCTTGGTGCGCCGGGACAGGCTGTAGTCCTCCAGCGCGATGTCCACACCGAGGTCGACCGCGGTGCGCGCCATCGCGCTCTGCAGTTCGGCGTACACCGCACCCGGCGGTACCGAGACACGCAGTTCCAGGCCGGTCACCGGGTAGTCCGATACGCCGCGGATGAAATCGATGTTGACCCCGAGGTCGGCAACCTCGCGTGCCACCACGCCGAACGCCTCCGCGGTGATCGGCCGCCCGAGCACCACGATGGTGTGGGTGGAGGGTTCCACCATCACCGGCTTGTCGTCACTGCGCTCGATGGTGACATCGAGACCCACGCCGTGGATCGCGGCGCGGATCTCGTCGGCGAACCGGGCCTCGTCGGCGACCGGGGTGTCCACCGACACCAGGACACCCAGCGTGAGCCGGTTGCGAATCACGACCTGCTCGACGTTCAGCAACTCGACGCGGTGCCGCGAGAGCACCTCGAACAATGCTGACGTCACGCCCGGCTGATCGACACCGGTGACGGTGATCAGCAGCGAGGAACGTCCGCGCGCAGCATCGACTGACTGCGAGGCCGTCGGCACAGTTACCTCCGTTGAGATGCCGCGGGTCGGCTATCGGGTCAGCTGCGAACTTCTACGTCGTCGATCCGGGTGACATCGCCGTCGTCGGGTCCGTGTGCCCGGCCGATGTGCGCCTCGGCGCGCATCCGCTCGACCATGTGCGGGTAGTGCAGCTCGAACGCGGGACGCTCCGACCGGATACGCGGCAGCTCGGTGAAGTTGTGCCGCGGCGGCGGGCACGAGGTGGCCCACTCCAGCGAGTTTCCGTAACCCCACGGGTCGTCGACCACGACGGGCTCACCGTAGCGCCAGCTCTTGAAGACGTTCCAGACGAACGGCAGCGTCGAGATGCCGAGCACGAAGGCACCGATGGTGGAGATGACGTTCAGCGTCGTGAAGCCGTCGCTGGGCAGGTAGTCCGCGTAGCGACGCGGCATGCCCTCGTCACCGACCCAGTGCTGCACCAGGAAGGTCAGGTGGAAGCCGATGAAGGTCAGCCAGAAATGCAGCTTGCCGAGTCGCTCGTCGAGCAGGCGGCCCGTCATCTTCGGGAACCAGAAGTAGATGCCCGCGTAGGTGGCGAACACGATGGTGCCGAAGAGCACGTAGTGGAAGTGCGCGATGACGAAGTAGGAATCTGTCA
The DNA here is from genome assembly GCF_036946495.1 of Mycolicibacterium neoaurum. Classification (NCBI taxonomy): domain Bacteria; kingdom Bacillati; phylum Actinomycetota; class Actinomycetes; order Mycobacteriales; family Mycobacteriaceae; genus Mycobacterium; species Mycolicibacterium neoaurum. Next base: position 3,691,015 of record NZ_JAQIIX010000002.1, on the reverse strand, counting down.
CGTGGAAGTCCAGCGGCGGGCTGGCCAGCAGCACACCGGACAGACCACCGAGCAGGAAGGTGATCAGGAAGCCCACCGAGAACAGCATCGGCGTCTCGAAGGTCAGCTGCCCCTTCCACATGGTGCCGATCCAGTTGAAGAACTTGATACCCGTCGGCACGGCGATCAGGAACGTCATGAAGGAGAAAAACGGGAGCAGCACCGCGCCGGTGGCGTACATGTGGTGCGCCCACACCGCGACCGACAGCGCCGCGATACCCAGCGTCGCGTAGATCAGGGTGGTGTAACCGAAGATCGGCTTGCGGCTGAACACCGGGAAGATCTCCGAGACGATGCCGAAGAACGGCAGCGCGATGATGTACACCTCGGGGTGGCCGAAGAACCAGAACAGGTGCTGCCACAACAGCACACCGCCGTTGGCCGGGTCGTAGATGTGCGCGCCGAGGTGACGATCGGCGGCGAGGCCGAACAGCGCCGCGGTCAGCAGCGGGAAGGCGAGCAGCACCAGGATCGAGGTCACCAGGATGTTCCAGGTGAAGATCGGCATCCGGAACATGGTCATACCGGGGGCGCGCATGCAGACCACGGTGGTGATCATGTTGACGCCACCGAGGATGGTGCCGAGACCACCGACGGCCAGGCCCATGATCCACAGGTCGCCACCGGCACCCGGGGAATGGATGGCATCGGTCAGCGGGGAGTACGCGGTCCAGCCGAAGTCGGCGGCACCGCCGGGGGTGATGAAACCACCCATGGCGATCAGCGCACCGAACAGGAACAGCCAGAACGAGAAGGCGTTCAGTCGCGGGAAGGCGACGTCGGGGGCGCCGATCTGCAGCGGCAGCACCAGGTTGGCGAAGCCGAACACGATCGGGGTGGCGTAGAACAGCAGCATCACCGTGCCGTGCATGGTGAACAGCTGGTTGAACTGCTCATTGGACAGGAACTGCAGTCCCGGCATGGCGAGTTCGGTGCGCATCAGCAGCGCCATCAGGCCGCCGACGAAGAAGAACATGAAGCAGACGACGCAGTACATCATCCCGATCAGCTTGTGATCGGTCGTCGTGATCAGCTTGTAGATCAGGTTGCCCTTGGGCCCCATGCGCTCCGGGAACGGACGCCGTGCCTCGAGTTCTCCGATTGGGGGCGCTTCGGCTACCAACAGATCCTCCAAAAAAGTCGACGGGTCAGATCCCGGCACTGTTATGTCCGTGATCTTATCCCCATCCCGGTCGGCTGCGACATGGGTGTCCTACAAAGTGTCGTATTCGCTTGTCGAGGCCCTCGCAGCGCGGGTCGCGCCGGGCCGGTCGCCGACATTGATACCGTCGGCGGCGTGCTGTTCCCCTCTGCGCGCACAGGCCTGATCGCCGCGGGTGCCGCCGCCACATTGGTCCTGCTGACCGGCTGCGGAGGCGGCGACGCAACCCGCACCCCCGGCCCAGACGCCCCCATCACGAGCACCACCCGGATCGCCAGTGCCGGCGTGCTCGGTAACCAGCGCAAACCGGACGAATCGTGCGCTGCCGAGCCGGCCGCCACCGGACCCGGTGCCGTCGAGGCGGTCCGTCCGGTGCGCAACGCTGCGCCACAGGACGCCACGGCCCCCGGCGTACCGGCGGTCACCGAGGTGCGCGGGGACCCACAACGACTCGTCGCCCTCGCTCCCGGTCAGCTCGACGCCTTGTGCGCGCTCGGACTGCAGGGTCGCGTGGTCGGCACCGCGGTGCCCCAGCCCTCCTATCTGGGCACCGTTCTGCACAATGCACCGCCCATCGCCGACATCCAGGCAGCGCGCGGCGCGAATCCCGATCTGATCCTCGCCTCGGCCGGCCACGGCCTGGAGGGTTTCGGCGCACTCAGCGCGATCGCGCCGACGGTGTTCACCGGCCCCGCCCAGGACTGGCAGGCGACCCTGCGGACTGTTGCCGCGGCATCCGGTCGTTCCGGGGCGGCCGATGCGATCCTCGGCGACTTCCGACGCATGGCCGAGGAGGCGGGCCGAGGCAACGACGCCACCCATTTCCAGGCCTCGATCGTGCAGTTCACCGAGAACACCGTCCGTGTCTACGGCACCGCCAACTTCCCGGCGTCGGTGTTGGCCGAGGTCGGTGTGGATCGCCCTGCCGCACAACGCTTCACCGACCGCCCCTATATCGAGATCGACATCAGCGATCTCTCCGACGACACCGATCTGTCGGCGGCGGACGGCGATATCGTCTACCTGTCCTTCGACTCGCCGGCGGCCAAGGATCATGCGCCGCGGGTTCTCGACAGCGCGGCCTGGCGGAAGTTGTCGGCCAATCGAGACGACCGGGTGTTCGCGGTCAACAACGAGGTGTGGCAGACCGGGCAGGGTGTCGTCGCCGCACGCGGCATCATCGACGACCTACGCTGGCTCAACGCGCCCATCAACTAGTCTTTGCGACGTGTTCCATGTCCTCAACATCGCCTATCTGCAACCCCTCGACGTCATCGATCAAAGCCGTCCGGCACACCTGGAGTGGTTGCGGGGTGAGGTCGAGGGCGGCCGGATCCTGCTGGCCGGCAGGCTGGAATCGCAGGACGGCGCCGTGCTGGTCGCCGCGGACATGTCAGCCGAGGAGGCCGACGCCATCGCCGCCGCCGACCCCTACACCCTGGCCGGGGTCGCCCGGTATGACCGGGTCAGTTTCAACGCGGGATTCCGGGCGCCCGGTCTTTGACCGGATTCTTTGACCGAATTCACAGCTGCCGGCGGGACTAGACCAGGCACCCGGGTCGTTGTCACCCTGCGAGGGCACTTCTCGGTGCCCGCTTGTGCTGAGTTCACTACTGTCGGGTGAAGATGCACGAATTCGCACGTGACCATATGAAAAGACGCATGTGAAGAGGATGAATCGATGACCACAACTGTTTCCGCCTACGCCGCCACCTCCGCGACAGATCCGCTGACCAAGACCACCATCGAGCGCCGTGACGTCGGCCCGCACGATGTGGCGTTCGACATCAAGTTCGCCGGCATCTGTCACAGCGACATCCACACCGCCAAGGCCGAGTGGGGCACCCCCAGCTACCCGCTCGTCGTCGGTCACGAGATCGCCGGAGTGGTCACCGAGGTCGGCTCGGAGGTCACCAAGTACAAGGTCGGCGACCACGTCGGCGTCGGCTGCATGGTGAACTCCTGCCAGAACTGCGAGAACTGTGCGGCGGGCCTGGAGCAGTACTGCCTCGGCACCGGCATGATCGGCACCTACGGCGCCACCGACCGGGACGGCACCATCACCCAGGGCGGTTACAGCCAGGCGATCGTCGTTGACGAGAAGTTCGTCCTGCGCATCCCGGACAGCATCCCGCTGGACAAGGCCGCTCCCCTGTTGTGCGCGGGCATCACGCTGTTCTCCCCGCTCAAGCACTGGAACGCCGGCCCCGGCAAGAATGTCGCCATCATCGGCCTCGGCGGCCTCGGCCACATGGGCGTCAAGCTGGCCCACGCCATGGGCGCCAAGGTGACCGTTCTCAGCCAGTCGCTCAAGAAGATGGAAGACGGCCTGCGACTCGGTGCCGACGAGTACTACGCCACCAGTGACCCCGACACGTTCAGCAAGCTGGCCGGCAAGTTCGACCTGATCCTCAATACCGTGTCGGCCAACCTCGACCTCGGTCAGTACCTGGCTCTGCTCAAGATCGATGGCACCCTGGTCGAGCTGGGTGCGCCCGAGCATCCGCTCGAGGTGCCGTTCTTTCCGCTGGCCGGTGGCCGTCGCAGCATCTCCGGATCGATGATCGGCGGTATCCCGGAGACCCAGGAGATGCTCGATTTCTGCGCCGAGCACGGCGTCACCCCGGAGATCGAGGTCATCGAGGCCTCCTACATCAACGAGGCGTGGGACCGCGTGATCTCCAGCGATGTGCGGTACCGGTTCGTGATCGACACCGCCACGATCTAGTGCTTCCGCCGAGCCACCCCGCCGATGTCGACGTCGGCGGGGTGCTTGCTGTTTCCGATGTGGTCCGGCTGATCGAGATCACATGCTCAACATCAGATTTCGGGCTGCCGGCCCACGCGCCGCCACGGTCGCCGTCACGGGCATCGGCTCGAACTCGGCCGACCGCACGGGCACGGCTGAGCCGATCACCGACCCACGTGTGGGCCCGGCCGGGGTCGGCAGCTCCAGCACCTGGCCCGGGTCGCCATAGATGCCGGCGCACTCCGCACCGGCGCACCGGCCGGTGAGCGGATCGATCCGGCCGTCGAGGATGTCCTTCGCCCAGCCGTCGATGATCACCTGCGCCGCCGCCTGGTTCTGCGCCGTCGGGAAGCCCTGGTAGAGGTGCGAGATGAACTGGATGAGCCAGGAGCCGCCGTCCATGGAGTCCAGGTGCTTGCCGTTCTCCAGCACGATGCCGTTGAAGGTCCCCGGCCGATGCTGGTTGAGGGCCTCATCCACCCGGCGAGGCTCCTTGGGGGCCCCGAGTTCCATGACGGGAACGTAGCTGCCGACCCCGTCCAGTTTGACCAGCGCATCGGAAAGCACACTGCCCTGCGGTGCCGCGTCGAGCAGGATCACCCCGGCCAGGTGGCTGGTTTCCCCGCCTGCGGTGATGGCGTCGGCGTAGTAACCCGCGGCACCCGCCACCAGATTGCCGCCCAGCGAATGCCCGACCAACGCGAACCGGTCCGGCAGAGTGGCCTCGGCCCCGTATCGCTCGGCGAAGCCGGCGGCAATTGCACTGGCGGTCAAGGCTTCCCGGTCACCGAGAAGCAGTGCAGCCGTGGCCCGCAGCGCCTCGTCGCTGCCCAGCCAGAATCCGTCCTCGACGTTGCGATTCGAGGTCAGCGTCGGCACCACGACGATGCTGTTGGTGCTTTCGGCAAGGTTCGCCGCCGTGTAGCTGTACATCGCTCCGACACCGAGAAAGCCGTGCTGCAGGTAGATGATCCGCTGCGGCGGCTCGTCGCCCGCGGGGTAATACCAATGGGCGGGCACCGTGTGCTGGCCGTCGATCGCCAAGGTCGATGTCCGCACCGTCACAGTACTGCCGCGCGGGACGACCGGCGGTCCGGCGATGAATGTCACTGCCACTCCGACGAAGTCGAAGACGAACGACGCGATGATGTCCAGCAGCGACCGCTGCGGCGCCGCCACTGCCGAACTCACCGTCGCGGAGGTGATGGCCGCCGCCGGCGATGCTGCGGCGGGCGCCACGTTCGGGGTCCACACGTGGGTTGCGACGTTGGTGTCATCGCCATGTGGTGTCACGGCGGCGGACTCGACCGCGGCCGACTCTTCGGTGCCGGAACCCTCGTTGGCCGCGGAGGCGTCCTCCCCGATCTCGGAAGTTGCCAGGTTCTCGACGATCGGCTCGACGACCTCGCTCTCCGATCCCGACGTCTCGAGCACACTCTTCATGTCCTCGACGAGTACGTCGTCTTCGGTGCGCGCGCCGCCGCCGACACCGGCGGATACCTCGTCTTCGCCCTGTTCGTCACCGCTGCCCAACTCGACACCGTCATCGAGCTCATCGTCGGCGTCCACGTCGTTGCTGAAGACATCGTCGAGCCCGGCACCGTCGTCGGTGTCGTCGGTGTCGTCGTTGGCGTCCGTGTCACTATCCGATGCCTTCTCGGACGCAGGTGCAGGCGCATCGTGCGAACTATCTGCACGTGTCCGGTCGCCATCGGAAGAGCTCGTCGATGAGTCTGACGAGGAGTCGGCGCCGGTGTCCGCGCTGGCCACGTCGGCTCCGGCGATCATCGCGGCGGAAACCCCCGCTGCGACCACACCAGCACCCATCCACGCCGAAATATGCGACACGCTGCCTCCAAGGACGACCGGTTTGACAACCGTCAAGCTAGCGCTTTTTGACGCATGTGTAGACACTTCTCCGAAACTGTTCGCCCGCGGTCGACGGCTCCCCCGTCGCATCGATCGTCAGTTCCGCCTAATCGCACTTTTGGGTTGCCTGCGTGCGACGATTTGCGACGTGATCCGCGTCGTACACCTGGTCTCCATGCTGGGGGTGATCGCAGTGCCCGTGTTCGGGTGGTTCACCCAGAACTGGTCCGGTGCGACCACGTTGGCGGTGTACTGGTTCGAGACGGTGGCCGCCGCGCTCTTCATCCTGGCCCGGATCGCACTGCACCAGCGCTGGTCACCCAAGCGCGGGCACTTCGACTACAACGCACCCGGCCACGAGGATGGACGTTATCGCTACACGGTCAACGGGCGGCGGCGCAGCGCCAAGCCGTTGTCGACCTACATGTCGAGCTTCGCGGTCATCAGCCTGAGCTTCTCCGCGGTGCACGGCGTCTTCCTGGGTGCGGTGCTGCTGTTGCTCAACCACAACGGTGTCGGCCACCTCGTTCAGGTCGATTGGCGCAGCGTCGGCCTCGGCTGCCTGTCGGTGTTCGCCTTCATGACAGTGGACTTCCTGGTGGATCTGACCCAGCTGCGCGCCTGGCCGTTCCGACAGCTTGAGCAGATCGGCAGTCAAGTCCTCGGTCGCGTCATGGTCGTGCACATGACGCTGTTGATCGGATTTCTGGCCATCGCCATCAGCGATGCACCCGACGCCTTCTTCGGGGTGTTCGTCGTCCTGAAGACGATGGCACAGTTGAGTTCCGCACTGCCGCAATGGAAACCCACACGGCCACCCGCGTGGCTGAGCAACCTTCTCGATCGTGTCCCGAATGTCCACCCCGGCAAGAAGTTCGATGACTTCTGGGCCGACGAGCAGAGCGAGGAGCGGCAGCGCGTAGCGGCCAACGAACTACCGTGGCAACCCCACCCGTAACGCGTGAGGAGCCGGCTCACTGTTCAGTTGTCAAGGTGCAGCGCAGCACTGCTCACGCTGGAGACGACAGATCGGTCACGACATACCTGGCACCCATCAACGAAAACTGGACCGGGCATGCATCCTCTTCCGGCGGTGAAGCGCGCGAGATCATGCACCAGCGCCTGCGGGAAAACTGGAATGGATGGCGTCTACCCCTGGACCCACCCTTTCAAAGTGTTGCCAAAACACGCCCATAGGGCTATACGGTTCAGGCCAACCCTCGTCAGGGGTCGTCGAACCTTCCCGACGGCTCATGACCGCCGAGACGGGCTCACCGAAAAAGCGGGAGCACCTTCGCGTCGAACTTGTGTTCGACATTACGCCGGAAATCGAAGGCGCGCAAGCACAATCTCACAGATGTCTGCGGCTGTGCTGCGCCACTACGCGGAAGGACTCTGGCTGAAATCCGCCAGTGGCCAGCCCGCCGCTGCCAGTCGCGCCGCCACCCGCGCGACATTCTCGGGCCCGGGGTCGTGGTGGGTCTTTTCGGCGATGAACATCTCGATCTCCTCGCGGGTGATCGGATCGTCGTTGTCGGCGGGGGCGGCAGCCTCGGCGATGTTGAACACCACCTCTTTGATCTCCTCATCGGTCAGCGGCGTGCTACGCAACAGCGCGAGCAACGGCACCCGGTCGGGGCCGGGAACGCCATCGGGATAACCGGCACGCAACCAGTTCAGCACCGACGCCATCAACGATGAGACACTCATCGATCGAGTGTATCGACGGCCCGCCGCAACGCCCGCACCACACTGTTACGGACAAGTCTGATCTTTAATCCGTTCTGCGCCAGCGGCTCAGCACCGACAACCAGCGCATCGGCCGCCGCGCCGAACGCGGTATCCGAGGGCAGTACGCCGATCAACTGCCGTTCCGCGGCTGCCACCCGCCAAGGAGTGGCGGCCACCCCACCGAGCGCCACGGCGGCCGAGGTGATCTTCCCGTCGACGAGCTGCACTCCGGCGGCCACCGACACCAGGGCGAACGCATAGCTGTGCCGGTCGCGCACCTTCAGGTACCAACTGTGCCGGGCGTACGGTGACGGCGGAAGCTCGACACCGGTGATCAGTTCACCTTCGCCCACCACGTTGTCGCGTTCAGGGTGATCGCCGGGCAGCACGAAGAAGTCGGCGATCGCGATCGTCCGCCGGCCGGCCGCACCCTGCACGTGCACGTGCGCATCGAGTGCCGCGAGCGCGACCGCCATATCGGAGGGGTGCACAGCCACACACGCTGCACTGGCACCGAAGAGTGCATGCTCACGATTGAAGCCCGTACGGGCCGCACATCCGCTGCCGACAATTCGCTTGTTGCACTGGGTGGACGACGTGTCCATGAAATACGGACAGCGGGTGCGCTGCATCAGATTGCCGCCGACGGTGGCCATATTGCGGATCTGGGTCGTGGCGCCGGAGAGGATGGCCTGCGCGAGCATCGGGTACTCACGCCGGATGTGCCGGTGGTTGGCAACGGCACTATTGGTCGCCCCGGCACCGATCAGGACACCGCCGTCCGCCGTGGTGGTGATCGAACGCAGATCCAGCCGGCCGATGTCGACCAGCACCGGCGGCGCCTCCACACCGAGTTTCATCAGGTCGAGCAGGTTGGTGCCACCGGCGTAGTAGCGGCCACCGTCGGCACCACGGCGCACCGCGTCGTCGACGGTCTGCGCGTGGGCGAAGTCGAAGGTCCTCACCGGGCGACCTCCTTGATGGCGGCGAGAATGTTGGCGTAGGCACCACAGCGACAGATGTTGCCCGCCATGCGTTCCCGGATCTCGTCGTCGGACAGTTCTTTCGGCCCTTGGGTGAGGTTGCATCGTGCGCCGACGAAGCTGGCCGCGGACAGATCCCCGCGCGCATGCTCACGCAGCAGTGCACGCGCCGAGATGATCTGACCCGGTGTGCAGTAACCGCATTGGAAGCCGTCATGTGCGACGAAAGCCCGCTGCACACAATCCAATTCATCACCTGATTCGATGGTCTCGACGGTTGAGCCGCTGATGGAGACCGCCAGAGTCAGGCAGCCCAGCACCCGCTCACCGTCGACGGTCACCGTGCAGGCACCGCACAGCCCGTGGTCGCACCCCTTCTTGGTGCCGGTCAGGCCCAATTCTTCCCGCAGCAGATCCAACAGGGTGGTGCGGACATCGACATCTAGCTGTCGCGGCGTCGCGTTGATCGTCAGCTCGAGCTCGGTCATGGCTGTCCCTCCAGCAGCGACTCCACCGTGATCGGCAGGTCGTGTATCCGTTTACCGGTGGCGTGATGGATCGCGTTGGCGATCGCGGCGGGTACCCCGCAGGTCCCGATCTCACCGATCCCACGGACCCCGACCGGATCGAGGCCGTAGTCCGGGGTGTCGACGAAGGCGATGTCGAAATCGGGGATGTCGGCATGGGTGGGCACGTAGTACTCACCGAGCGGAACGCCCGAGTTCTCGTCGAAGGGCACCTGTTCCAGCAGTGCCATACCCAGCCCGAAGATGATGCCGCCCATCACCTGATTGGTGGCCAACTTCGGATTGAGCACCCGCCCACAGTCCATCACCGCGGTCCACCTTGTGACGCTGGCTCGCCCGATCTCCTCGTCGACCTCGACTTCGCAGAAATGGGCGCCGAACGACTGCGACAGCGGGCCTGTGCCGGCCGGCCCCTCGCTGGCGACCGTGAAGTTCAGTCGGTCGACCAGCCCCGGGGTGGCCGCGAGAACAGCGCACAACTCCGATGCGGATGTGACCGGACGGCCGAGTCGTCGGCGCCACTGTCGCCCGGCAAGGTCGACCGCGGAACCGACGGTGGCGGTCGTCTGGGACGCACCGCTGTAGGGGGCATCGGCAAAAGCCGAATCCCCGGAGTCGAAGCTCACCGCGTCCAGTGGGAGCCCGGTCGCATCGGCAGCGATCTGCGTCATCACCGTGCGCACTCCGGTACCGATCTCGTGGGTGGCTGAGGCAAACCGGACGTGACCATCGGCCGTGGTGGTGACGCGGCAGCCGGCGGGCATCCGTCGTCCCGGATAGCTTGCCGTGGCCATCCCCCAACCGACCTGGACACCGTTGCGCTGCATTGCCCTCGGGATGGGTGACCGTTGCGCCCAGCCGAAACGCTCGGCACCCAGTCGATAGCAATCGCGGAGATGCTTGCCCGACCACGGGCGCCCGGTCGGCTGGTCGGTATCCGGATCGTTGGCCATGCGCAACGCCACCGGGTCGACACCGAGCGAGTCCGCCAGTTCGTCCATGCCGACTTCGAGCGCGAACAGGCCGGGTGCCTCGCCCGGTCCACGCATGAAACACGGTGTCGGGGCGTTGATCCTGGCCACGGTGTGCGATACCGCCATGCGTGGCGAATGGTAGAGGAAACGCGCCGACAGACCGACCGGCTCACAAAAATGGGCCACCGTGGAGGTTTCGGTGACCGTATGTTGTTCGGTGCTCAGCAGGGTGCCGTCGTCACTGGCCACCAGCGTCAATCGCTGCTCGGTGCGCGGGCGATGACCGGTGGAGGTGAACATCTGGCCGCGGGTCAGAACCAGCTTCACCGGGCGGCTCACCTCCTTGGCGGCGACGGCGCACAACACGACGTGCATCCACAGAAAGCTCTTGGAACCGAACGCTCCGCCCACCAACGGCGAAAGGATGCGGACCCGTTCCTCGTCGATGCCCAGGTAGGCCGCCAGCACCCGCCGTTCACCGGTGATCCAGCGGGTGGCGTCGTGCACCGTGAGGTCCTCGCCGTCCCACGACGCGATGGTGGCGGCGAGCTCTATCGGATAGTGGGTGTTGACCGGGGTGGTGAACCTGCCCGCCACCCGGACGCCGGAGGGTTCCGCGACCGGCCCTCGGTGTTCCTGCAACTTCTCCTCATCGAGTTTGACGAAGTGGTCGGGACGATATGTGCCGTGCCGGATCTGGCCGTCCTTCTCGTCGGGAGGCACCGGTTGCGCAATCACTGTCGCGGCGTTGAGCTGGGCAGGGGCTTCGATGTAGGTGAAATCCATCAGTGCCGCGGCCGCAACGGCGTCCTGCAAGGTCTCGGCCACCACCACCGCCAGGTGCTGACCGACATGTTGAACGGTCAGATCCGACAAGGGCGGACGCCGCTCCAGCGGGAGGTCCCAGGTGAGGTCCTCTGGTAACACGTGCAGCGGCGGACAGTTCAACGGTGTTAGGACGTGCAACACGCCGGGTGCCGCGGCGGCACGCGCCGCGGCGGCCGCCACGGACTCGGCCGTCACCGTCGCGTGCGCCACGTCCGATTGCACCAGCACGGCATGGACCAGACCGAGGATCTGGTGATCGGCGGTGTAACGCGCAGTCCCGGTGACCTTTTCGCGCCCCTCGACCCTGTCGATGGGACGACCGATCTGCGCGGTCACCTGTCCAGGGGATTGCTGCGCGGCACGATCAGCGGGTCGGCGGTGGTGCGGGGAAAGTCCGGCAGATCGTCGATGTGGGTGTCGAACGCGGCGGCCAGCACGGATCGGGAGTACGCGCTCACCGAGGCCTTGTACCCGATATCGGCGGGGAACGGCTGATCGAAGAAGATCAGGAAGTGCCACTCGTCGACACCGATGTTCTCGATGTGATGTGGGTATGCGCGCGGAATGAAGTAGACGTCACCGGCCGTGAGGTTCCAGGTGTCCAGTGTCCCATCGGGATTCATCACCGTCATCCGGGCCTCACCACTCTGGACGTATCCCATCTCGGCGGTCACGGGATGCCAGTGCGGCTCACGCATGCCATCCTCGCCGACCCGAAGCGAATACATCGACATGTCCTTCAGCGCAGGCCAGAACTGGTCCCTGGCAAAGCGGGCATTGCCGTAGGCGTAGGTGAGCCCTGGCGGCTGGGCCTCGATGTCGAAACGGTGCGGATCTTTGAAATAGGTACTCGGCGGGACATTGGGCTCGCCCACCACCGCGGCCAGGGTGCGGTCCCGGGTGTCACGGTGGATCTTGGCCATATCCGCTGCCGGCAGATCGTAGGTGTTGCCCAGCACCGCGTCAGTGAAGGCACCCATGGTGGCCCCGAATCCGAAGTCCTCCGGCCGCTCGTTGCGGAAGGCGATGATGAATTCGCACGGCTCGGCGCCGATGTTCTCGATGTGATGCAGTGCGCCGGAATCGATGTGGAACATCTGTCCGGCCGTCACGACGAAGCTGGCGAATCGGCTGCCGTTGTCCAGCACGGACACCAGCGCGGTACCGGCGACACAGTAGGTCAGTTCGTTGGCGTTGGCATGCCAGTGCGGCGTGCGCATGACACCCGGGTTGAGCACGAGCCGCTTGATGGAGAGATTCTTCAGAATCGGAAAGCTGTCGGCGGTCACGCGGTGGATCGATCCGAGCTCACTGCGTTCGACGTCATCACTGTCGAGCAGCGAGATGCGGTGGGTTTCGGGACGCGATGCGGTGGTCATGAACGTCAGCATGCTCCTCGTCGGCCACCCGGTCGACGAAGTTGACCTGCATTGGCGGCAACGGATTTCCCGACACGGAAGTACCGGTTAGCCCCCATGTTCGGTCGTCCGGCCGGTGCGGGGAGCCATCGAGTGCGACAATATCGCCGCGCCGAACGGGCCAGGCAGAAGGGACGGCATGAGCACATTGCGAGTAGTCATCGCCGACGACGATGTACTACTGCGGGAGGGGCTCGCCAGCCTGCTGCAACGCGAGGGTTTCGAGGTCGCCGGCCAGGCTGGGGATGCCACCGAGTTGTTGACGCTGGTCGAGAAGGAACAACCGCATCTCGTACTGGTGGACATCCGGATGCCGCCCAACCATGATGCCGAAGGCTTGGACGCGGCCCGCACCATCCGGGAACGCTCACCGGATACCGCGATCCTGGTGCTGTCGGCTCATGTCGACGTCGACCATGCCATGGAGCTCCTGGCCGGTGGTCGCAGCATCGGGTATCTGCTGAAAAGCCGGGTGACCGACGTGTCCGATTTCGTGGACACGGTGCGCCGCATAGCGAACGGCGCATCCGTCGTCGACCCGGCGCTGGTCGCCGAACTGGTGTCGGCACGACGGCGCGATGATCCGCTTGCCGCGCTGAGTGCCCGCGAGCGCGAGGTGTTGACGCTGATGGCCGAGGGGTTGTCCAACGCCGGCATCGGCCGCCGGTTGTGGGTCACCGAGGGAACCGTCGAAAAGCACGTGCGCAGCATCCTCACCAAACTGGATCTACCCGAAACCGGTGACGATCATCGCCGCGTGCGGGCCGTGATCATGTTCCTGGAATCGCGTTAACGATCGATCAGTTCGCGGATCCGATCCGGTGAAAGGGTCAGCTTGGGCAGAAACCCAAGGGCGGGACTGGCCACGATCAGGTCGGCGAAATCCTGCTCGTCGTGGGTCGAGGTGAGGATCACCGCTACCCCGTCGAGTTGCCTGGCCACGTCGAAACCACTGTCGGTGCCCAGATCGACATCCACCAGTGCGATATCGGGACGCAACTGAGCGGTCAGACGCACTGCCTCGTCCGCGCAGCCGGCGGTACCCACGACCTCGAAACCCCCACGTTCCAACATGCTGCGCGCGGCAGCACAGAATGCGGCACTATCGTCGACGATCAAACAGCGTGCGGCATCCATGACTCCAGGGTGGCAGGCCCACGGCGCGCCGGCATTACCGTTAACGGGAAACTTCTGGTTCCGCCACCACCAGTGCGGCTGCGAACTCCTACGATCATCGGCGTGAACTGGCGAACCCTCTCGAGCCGGGCGTTGGCGCAAGTCGTGCGGCCGACCGCCCGACCGTTGTGGGTCGGCATCCTCGTGGGGCTGGGATTCCTGGCGGCCGAGGTCGGCCTGGTCGCGGCGCTTCGGATCGTTGCTCCGGAGAACGCCTTCGGAGCATTGTTGTTGCTGGGGGTGCTCGTGGTCTCGGCCGGCTGGGATTTCCCGCTGGCCATCGCGACATCACTGGCCAGCGCGGCGGTGTACGCATACCTGCATCTGGAGGGACGCGATTCGCTCGCTCCGGCGTTGGCGGTGTTCCTGACGTTGGCGCTGCTGACCAACGTGCTGGTGGGACAGGCGCGGCTGCGGGCGGCCGAGGCCGAACAGCGCCGAAAGGAAGCCCTGCGTCTCGCCGGGCAACAGGCGGCGTTGCGCCGGCTGGCAACCCTCGTGGCCCGAACGGCCGACCTGTCCGAGATCTATCAGGTCGCGGTGCGCGAGCTTGCGCACAGTCTGGCCGTCGATCATGTCACCCTGGTGCGTTTCCGGCCGGATCGCAGCTGCCTGGTCGTGGCCGCACACGATCTCCCCGAGGTACCGGGATTCGGCGTGGGTGAGGAGTTTTCGTTATCCGGTGACAACATGAGCGGGCAGATCTTCGCCACGGGAACGCCGACGCGTATCGACGATTACGCGGGTGCCGCCGGCCCCATCGCCGCGCGCTTGCACGAACTGGGGGTCCGGTGCGGCGCCGGTGCGCCGCTGATGGTCGCGGGCGCGGTGCGCGGCGCGCTGCTGGTCGGAGCTCGGCAGCCCGCATCGATCTCGCGCAGTTGCGAGGACCATCTCGGAGATTTCGCCGACCTGGTGTCCACCGCGATCGCCAATACCGAGACGCGCACCGCATTGACGGCATCCCGGGCTCGCTTGGTCGCGGCCGCCGACGAGGCCCGGCGCGGTTTCGAACGCGACCTGCACGACGGCGCCCAACAGCGGATTGTGTCGTTGAGTCTGGAACTGCGCGCCCTCGAGGCGACGACCACGGACGCATCACTACGCGACGAGCTGGCACGGGTCGTCGGTGGGCTCGCCGAACTACACACCGATCTGCAAGAGCTTTCTCGTGGTATGCATCCGGCGGTTCTTTCGCGCGGCGGGTTGCGTCCTGCACTGCGGGCACTGGCGCGCCGCTGCACCGTTCCCGTCGAGCTGGATATCGACGTCGATGCCCGGCTTCCGGAATCGGTGGAGGTCGCGGCGTACTACGTCGTCGCCGAGGCACTGACCAATGCCGCCAAGTACGCCGAGGCGGAGGTCGTCACGGTTCGCGTTGCCGCGGCCGAGGGAATGTTGACGCTGTCGGTCAGCGACGACGGCGTCGGGGGCGCTGTCGCGGGTGCCGGCTCGGGGCTCGGTGGATTGCGCGACCGGGTGGAGGCGCTGTCGGGTCAGCTGGACATCGACAGCCCACGCGGCGTCGGCACCACCGTCACCGCAGTGGTCCCCGCACCGGTCAACGGCTGAACTGCAATACCCGACAGGGCGGCATCGCGGTCCGCTCCCGGGCCACTTGTCCCAGGTAGGACGGGTGACGACGTTGCGCTTCGCGCAATGCCCGCAGGTTGCGCTGGGCGCGCCGGGGGGAAAGCTCGACGACGTTGCTATCGCTGATGCTGGACGCAGCCATGATGTTCTCCTTGCGCCGGTGTCCGACCGTCACCGTCCACATTCCGCTGCGAACCGATGAGGGACCTCAACGAAACCCGTGAACTTCGTGAGAATGCCCACGTGAGAAGACACACAAACGCTTACTTTTTGCGTTGGCTCTCCGCGTACTCGTCGGGACGGTTCTTCTTCATCCACGCCCGCACCGGCCAGAACACGGGGTGTCTTCTTACGCTGATCAATCCCAACGACCCGGACCCGCTCCGACGCGGTGAAAGTGGCCGCATCCGGCCTAGTCTCTCAAGAAACGGACCGGCGGCCTCACGGTCCCGATGAGATCGCTGGTTCTGAATAAACGTCGCCGCCGGTGTAGATCACCAGCCCATTTCTGCTGATGTCGTATCGGGTGCCATTGTTGGTTACCGAGAACCCTGTTGGAGTGGCCACCACTCCAGGCAGATCAATGCGGGCATTGTCCTTCAGGCGTAGACCCTTATAGGTATAGATGCCAGCGCCCTCGTCGCAAATGACAACCAAAGATTGAACTGTTTGTAGCGTCAGCGCCGGAACGTAGGGGCAAGACAATCCTGCGTACGACCAAGCGGCAGACGTAGGTGCCGCAGTGGCGGTTCTGCTAGGAGCACTCGCCGTCGAACTCGGTGATGTCGACGACGTTCCAGCTGTCGCGCTGCTGACAGTCGGGGTGGCGGTCGCCGGGCCGCTTCGCTCCCACGGACGCGCGACCAAGGCGGCGACAATTACACCGCCAACGAGGGCTGCTGCAACCATAAGGCCCACAACAACCGGCCATATCCGGCGTACTCCTACATCCTGCGGTTGGGCTGGTGGGAGAGGCGCGGTTGGCGGCGAAAGCGTCTTCGTCATGGGTGGCGCTTTACGGGTTCCAGGAGCACCCGACACGACAGGCGGGCGAACGTTAACTGGTGCCAGCGCGGTCGCCTGCTGCGATGCTGCGGATGCACTCGCGCCGTTAACAGCCTGTGCGAACGCTGCGCATGTGGCGTGACGCCCTTCGGGGTTCTTCTCGAGTGCTCGTCGGAGCGGCATGTCGAGCACGGCGAGGTCGGGGCGTTCACCACCGAGCAAAGGTGGTGTCGTGGTGAGGTGCCGACTAATGACGACGGCTGGGTTGGAGTCTGGGAAGAGCTGTGACCCAGTCAGCAGGTGAAAGGTCGTCGCGGCGAGCGCGTATTGGTCAGCCCTACCGCTCATCGGTTCGCCCATGAGCTGTTCGGGCGCAGCGTAAGCGACAGTGCCGACCGTCATGTTCGTCGTAGTGATGTTGCTGGTGTCGTTTAGAGGTCGAGCGATCCCGAAGTCGGCAAGAAAGATCTTGGGGTCGTCGGTATCGAGGTCGGCAACGATGATGTTCGCAGGCTTAACGTCGCGGTGCAGCAAGCCCTTCTTATGGGCGTAGTCCAGGGCGTTGGCCACGGCGGTGACGATCGGTAGGACATAACCAACGGGCATGCCCTGCGGGTAACGCTGCTCCAGGAAGCGACTGAGGTCAGTGCCCTCGATATAGTCCATCGCAATCCACAGCTGGCCATCGTGCTCTCCCCGGTCGTGGATGCCGACGATATGAGGATGCCGTAACCCCGACGCTAGGTCTGCCTCACGGATGAACCGCTCACGGAAAGACTCATCCTGAGAAAACTCCGGGCGCAGGACTTTCAGCGCCTCCTGGCGCGGAAGCCTCGGGTGCTGAACCAGATAGACCTCACCCATCCCACCCGACCCCAGTTGCCGCAGTAGGCGGTATCCGGCGAAGGTGTCGCCGATCGTCAGTGGCATTGCCGGATACTAACGGCAGACTCCGACTGTTTTCAGAACCTCAGAGTCGTCGGCTGTCGGCGCTCATCAGATTGCATCAGAAAGTCGCCGCTGCGCTCCGAGAGTCCGCCTACTCGGCGAACTGGGGGCGGTAGCCCACCCGGTACCGCTTGCCCTGCTTGGTCTCGTAAGCCGCCACGACTGCCATGCCCACCAGCGTAATTAAATGTGGGCAGAATGTGGGCAGATGCTCTGTACACCGGCACCAAGACAAGCAAGAGGGCGGACCGTTTCCGATCCGCCCTCCACTCAAATATTGCTGTGAACAGTGCCTTTAGAAGTCCCAGTCCTCGTCCTCGGTGACCACGGCCTTGCCGATCACGTAGCTCGACCCCGAGCCCGAGAAGAAGTCGTGGTTCTCGTCGGCATTGGGGCTCAGAGCCGACAGGATGGCCGGGTTGACATCGGTCTCGTCCTTGGGGAACAGCGCCTCGTAACCCAGGTTCATCAAGGCCTTGTTGGCGTTGTAGCGCAAGAACTTCTTGACGTCCTCGGTGAGCCCGACCCCGTCGTAGAGATCCTGGGTGTACTCGGTCTCGTTGTCGTAGAGCTCGAAGAGCAACTCGTAGGTGTAATCCTTGAGTTCCTGCTTACGCGTCTCGGTCTCGGCGGCAAGACCCTTCTGGTACTTGTAGCCGATGTAGTAGCCGTGCACGGCCTCGTCGCGGATGATCAGCCGGATCATGTCGGCGGTGTTGGTCAGCTTGGCCCGGCTGGACCAGTACATCGGCAGGTAGAAGCCGGAGTAGAACAGGAAGCTCTCCAGCAGAGTGGAGGCGACCTTGCGCTTGAGCGGGTCGTCACCCTTGTAGAAATCCATCACGATCTGCGCCTTGCGCTGCAGGTTCGGATTCTCCTCCGACCAGCGGAAGGCCTCGTCGATCTCGGCCGTCGAGCACAGCGTGGAGAAGATGTTGCTGTAGCTCTTGGCGTGCACCGACTCCATGAACGCGATATTGGTGTAGACCGCCTCTTCGTGCGGGGTGAGCGCATCGGGAATCAGGCTGACCGCGCCGACGGTGCCCTGGATGGTGTCCAGCAGGGTCAATCCGGTGAAGACCCGCATGGTGAGCTGCTTCTCGTGGTCGTTGAGCGTGCCCCAGGACGGGATGTCGTTGGACACCGGCACCTTCTCGGGAAGCCAGAAATTGCCGGTGAGTCGCTCCCAGACCTCGGCGTCCTTGTCGTCTTGCAGGCGGTTCCAGTTGATGGCCGAGACACGGTCGATCAGCTTGATTCCATCGGACACCTTGGACCCCAATTCGCTACGTGGTGAGTGCTGCCACGACACTACAACTGGGGGCCGACAACGCGCGCCAACACCAGAACTTGTGTTCTGGCGTGTCGTTGATCGGACTCAGCCGGCCGCGGGTTCGGCGCCGTCCTGGCGCCGAACCGCATCGTGGATCGGCTGGTCAGGGTCGATCTCGACGCCCATCAGCTCGGCAGTCCCGTTGACCGCACCCATCATGATCGTCGTCATGTGCGCCACGAAATCCTCGGCGGGCATCCGACGGGCGTTGTCTTCGCTGCCCCCGAGCCACCAGTCGGTGGCCGAGGCGGCGGTGCCGAAGAGCGCGAACGCCGCCAGTTCGAACACCTCGGGCTTGAGGTTCATATCCTTGAGTTCACCGCTGACCATCTCGGCGATGGCCAGCGTGATGTCCCGCCCGCGGTTGACGGTGGACATGGCGGCCGCCGATTGGTCGGCGAACCGCCCCTGCAGTAGGAACCGCACCACATTGGGGTGCTGGTCGACCAGCTCGACATAGTGTTCGACGGCGCGACCGATCACCTGGCGCGCCGAGTCGGATTCGATGTTGATCGACGGGATGACGGCCGCATACAACATGTCCCGCATCCGCTCGCCGATCTGGGCGAACATGTCGGACTTGTCGGTGAAGTGCCGGTAAATCTTCGGCTTCGCGGTCCCCGCCTCTTCGGCGATCTCCCGCACGCTGACGTTGGGTCCGAGCCGATCGATGGCACGGAACGCCGCCTCGACGATCTCCGCGCGGACCTTCTTGCGGTGCTCACGCCATCGCTCGCTGCGCGCGTCAACCTTCACCCCGGGCTGCCCGGTGAGCGGAATGGATGGTCTGCGCACCCGACTACTGTACCGGGAGGGTCCGCTGACCTGCTCGGACAGCCCCGCTTCGCGCCGCCGACCATTCCGCCCGGAACTTTGCTCGCGCGACAGTCGGCGAAGCATACGAGTAGCATCGCCATGTCATGCCCACACTCACCGAGACGAGCGAATGACAGCCCGATATGACGTAGTGATCGCAGGTGGCGGCCCTTCTGGCTCAGCCGCTGCGTGGCAGGCCGCACAGACCGGCGCCCGCGTGGTGGTGCTGGACAAGGCAGAGTTCCCGCGGTCGAAACCCTGCGGTGACGGGCTGACCGCCCGCGCCGTGAGCTACCTGCAGAAGATGGGCCTGGCCGACGAGGTCGCGACCTATCACAGGGTCAACAAGGTCACGGTCTACAGCCCGAGCGCCTGGGAATTGTCCTTCCCGCGCCGTCCGGGGATGCCCGACCACGGCCACACCGTGGCTCGCGAGCACCTGGACACGGTGCTGCTCAAGCACGCCGAGTCCGCCGGTGCCGAGATCCGCCAGGGCGCCGAGGTTGCCGGACCCGAGATCGACGCCAGTGGCCGGGTCGTCGGCGTCGTGCTCAAAAGTGGGGAGAAGGTGCTCGGCGATGCCGTGATCGCCGCCGACGGCGCCTACTCCCCCATCAAGCGTGCGCTGAAGATCGACTCGGATTACAACGGTTACTCCGCCATCGCGATCCGGTCCGAGATGCACCTGAACCGGCCCGACAACGACAGCCTCGACATCTATCTGAAGCTGTTGTTCCAGGGCGACCAGCTGCCCGGGTACGGATGGGTGTTCCCGATGGGCAACAACGTCTTCAACATCGGCCTGGGCTATGTGAACAGCTACAAGAACTGGCAGGCCATCAATGCCACCCAGTTCCTCGGCGAGTTCCTGCGTAGCCTGCCCGCGGAGTGGGAAGCGCCGCCCATCGAAGAGCTCAAGAAGAACAAGAGCGTGCGGGCCTGGCGCCTGCCGATGGGTTTCACCGCCTGGCCGCCGTGGCGTCCGGGCGTGCTGTTCACCGGCGACTCGCTCGGCGCAGGCAAACCGGCCTCGGGTGCGGGTATCTCCAAGGCCCTGGAATCGGGATTGGCCGCCGGCGAATGCGCGGTCGCTGCGCTGACCAACGGCGGACCCGACGATTTCACCAATTACGCCCAGCGCATGGAGGCGGCGTGGGGTAAGGAGTATCGCCGGGGCCGGTACATGCACAAGCTGATCGGCTACCCGAAGCTTGCCGATGCCGGTATCAAGCTCATCGACAATGCCGCGTTCCGGGATCGGATGCTCAAGGCGCTGTACAAGAAGGCACAGGGTCCGCAGCACTCCATCAAGTAGATGTCGGTGGCCTCGGGTAGACCGGGGCAATGGACTCCGCGCAGCTGACCGCGTTCCTTTGTTACCGCGACCTCGAGTCGGCGCAGCGGTGGATATCCGATGTTCTCGGGTTCGCCGTGGTGCGTAGTTTCGGTGACGGCCGACAGCTCTTCCACGTCGAGATGCGGCGCGGTGCTGCGGTGGTGTGCCTGCAGCACGATGACCGCGGCTACGACGTGCCCCGGCCGAAGGGCGACTGTGTCGGAAGCGGGCTCTACCTGGTGGTCGATGATGCCGCCGCGGTGGACGCCGCGCACGCGCACGCAGTGCGAGCGGGAACGACCGTGTTGATCGCGCCGGAGATGACGGACTGGGGCAACTTTAGGACCGAGCTCCTCGACCACGAGGGGCGCCAGTGGTCTGTCGGCACCTACGCCCCGGGCCGACCGGACGAGCGGTGACACCGGATGTGTCGGTGCGCGTGCGTAGCCTTCGGCATATGGAACAGCGCATCAGCCTGATCACCCTCGGCGTAGACGATCTGGAAAGGGCCCGCGGGTTCTACGAGCAGGGGCTTGGTTGGAAGCCCGCCGCCACTCCTGGCGGGGTGGTCTTCTACCAGCTCCCCGGCATTGCACTGGCGCTGTTCGGGCGCGCGGAGCTGGCCGCGGACGCTCGGCATCAGGTCGACGGCCGGTTCTCCGGCATCACCATCGCCATCAATCAGCGATCCGAGGCCGACGTCGATGCCGTGCTGGAGCAGGCCGCCGCTGCCGGCGGCACCATCCTCAAGCCCGCCGAAAAGGTCTTCTGGGGCGGTTACTCCGGCTACTTCGCCGATCTGGACGGCCACGTCTGGGAGGTCGCTCTCAACCCGGACTGGACCATCAATGACGATGGCACGCTGACGATTTGAGTTGCTCCTTGGCCCAGGGTCACGAGGTGTGCCGGGCAGCTGTCACGACAGTGTCGCCACGTACACTCGTCGGCGCGGTAAAAACGGTGGTCTCACGACCGTTTCCTCGGTGAATGGAGATATGCAATGGTGGCTGCCAACCCGGCGATGCAGAAGGCGCGACTTGCCGACATCCCGAGCGACGTTCACGGTTTGATCTCCAAGCGCACCGCCGAGCTGGACGGCGTCTCGGTCACCGAAGTGACCTTCGCGCGAGGGGCGCGTTGGTCAAACGACCTCAAGGATTATGCGGGCACCGAGTTGTGCGAACTACCGCACGTCGCCCTGGTGCTGGCCGGCAAGCTCGCTGTCCGCATGACCGACGGCACGGAGGAAATCTTCGCCGCCGGCGATGTGATGCTGTTGCCGCCCGGCCACGACGCGTGGACCGTCGGAGAGCACGACTGTGTCTTCGTCGAGTTCTCCCGAGGCAACGACTACTACTCGGCCTGACCCGCGCCCAGCGGTTCGGCACTCACCGGCGACCCCGCTTGACCGGTTTACGCGCGGTCTTGCCTGCCGCGGCGCGCGCAGCTTGTTTTGCCAGCGTCTTCTCGCGCGCGGTGCGCTTGGGTGCCGGTTCGACGCGACCCCTCGATGAGCTCGATTTGCGACCACGCACGATGCCGATGAATTCCTCGACCAGCGGGGTCTGTTCACCATCGGGAAAAGCGAGCGCCACGGGGCAGGTGGGCGCGTCCGATATCGGTCGGTAGCTGAGATCCTTGCGGTGGTGCAGCCGCGCCAGTGATTGCGGGACGATCAACAACGCCATACCAGCGGCGACGAGTTCTGTTGCGTCCCTGGTTGTGTCCGGCCGATGCTGCACTGCGGTACCGGCCGACCAGCCGACGACATCGTCGAAGGGTATGACGACGGGTTCGTCGGCGAGGTCAGCTGCAGATACCTCGTCGAGGGCTGTCAACAGATGATCCGCAGGTACCACCACCACCGTGGTCTCGGCGTAGAGCGGTATGACGGCCAGCCCGCTGGAATCGGCGTCCGGCCGCAATATGGCGACGTCGACGGCGCCCGTTCGCACGGCGTCGGCAGCGCCGGCCGCCTCCACCGCGCTCAGTCGCAATTCGATATCGGGGTGGCGCTCGGCCCAAACGCGTGCCCATCTCGCCGGAGTCGCACCGGGGATGTACCCGACGGCAAGGCTTGGCTGGGTCACCTGGTCAGGCTACCGATACGCTGGTTTCATGAGTAGGCAGAATACGCAGTCCATGAAGTCGGCCACCGCGGCCAAGAAGCTGGACGTGTATCTGCCCGCCACCCCGGCGGAGTTCCGCGAGAACTCCATCACCCGCGCCGAGCTCGCCGCTCTGCAAGAGGACCCGCCACAGTGGCTGAAGGATCTTCGCAAGAACGGGCCGCACCCGAAAAACTTGGTGGCCGCCAAGCTGGGTGTGTCCATTGCGGGGTTGGCCCGCGGCGGTGTCACCGAAGCGTTGACCACCGAGCAGATCAACGCACTGCTGGAAGACAAGCCGGACTGGTTGGTCGCCGAGCGTGAGAGTTTCCAGAATGTGTTGACCGAGGAGCGTCGCATCAAGGCGCAGCGCGCCGCCGGTCGCTGACGGGCCGACGGCCTACCTGATCGGTGTGACGACCGCCGGCTTGCGGCCCTTCACGAAGTACGCGACCGGCAGAAGACCTGAGGATGACACCACACCGAGCGCGGTGCGCCACAGCCAGCGTGGGCCGTTCACCTGTTGAGCGTCGCGGCCAGAGAGGTCCCGCAGCGCCAGGGCACGCAGCCCCGCATCGACCACCGCCAAGACCACGATCAGCGCCTTGCCCGCCGGATGTAGGTCCTTCCACACCTTGCCCGCCACGTTGCGCGCACCCTTTCTGTCGACGACTCTGCCCCCAACGTACCAATCGCGCATGTGGCGACTTTCAGAGCGCATCGATCCAGGTGTGTCCGGGATGTACGCGAGTCAGCCACCCGCGCAACCGGTCTCGCCTCGACGAACTCAATTCCGGAAGCACGCGCGCGAAGTCACCTTCGTCCTTGTCGCGTCGGTGCTTGGCCTTGAACAGCAGCACCACCTCGGGGATGAGATAGGGCACCCCTTGGGGGGTCCGCAGAAGCAGCTCCGCGTAGTCGAGGGTGATGCTCGGATCACGTCGGCACACCCATCGACCATCGGTATGCGGTTCGCGAAAGACGTCGAGCCGGAAGCAGTCTCGCTCCGGGTCCCACAGCCACGTCTGGAAGTGCCGGTCCAGATGTCGGGGGTATGGCCAGATCCGCCCGTCTCCGACCACCTTCCACTGATATTCGGGCAGGGCCACTGCGATCTCGTCGAACCGTGCTGCCGGGACGGCGATCTCAAGGTCTTCGTGCGTGCGCGTGACCTCACCGAGGAAGAGGTCCAGCGCCCAGCCTGCCGCCACGCCCCATGGCGCGTCGACGGATGCGAGCCGCCCGGTCACCTCGGAAGGCGTCCAGGGTTCCCACTCACCCTGCGCCACCGCCCCGTCGTCCTCCACACCCACCGATCACTCCCCGCCGATACGTGGCGGCAGTCGCCGCTGCCCCACGAGGCTATTGGCAGCGCACCACCCGGCGCGAGGCGCAAAAGCCTGCGGGCGCACTGATCAAGTGCGGGTAGCATTGCGCCAATGGTTGCCGACCACACGGAGAACGCACGGCACCAGGGCTTTGTGGCAAAAGTGCATCGTTGGGGGGATTCTCGCAGATGGTGGTTGTTGCGCATGTGGAGCGCCGACGAACCGAGACGTTCAGTCCCGAAAACGCAATGGCCGGCGGTTTCAGCAACATTCTGTGCATCCGATCCTGGTCCGCGAACTCGTTAACTGAGATTTGTCGACAGCAGGGGGTTCCCGAGTGAAGACGTCCCCCAAGAGCGCGTCCCGGGTGAGCCGAACAACACAGCTGGGCAAGGTCGCCGCCCGACAGGCGGCCCGCCATGCGGTCGATGCCGCGCGTCGACCCTTTCAGTCCGAGGAGGAGCAGGCTCGCGCTCGCGACGAGCAGATGCTGCGCCTTGCCGACGACCTGGTGGAGACCCTGGGCAGTATGCGCGGGGCCGCGATGAAGCTGGGCCAGATCATCTCGGTACTCAACTTCGGACTCAGCTCCCAGGATTCGCGCGCCGAATTCAGCCGTCGCCTGGAACCGCTGTTCAACGCCGCACCTCCGGTTCCCAATGCCACCATGTTCAAGCTCATCGACAAGGAGATCACCCCGTCCGGCCGGCGGTTGCTCGCACACATCGACGACACACCGGTGGCCACCGCATCGCTCGGACAGGTCTACCGAGGCACCCTCAGCGACGGACGCGCCGTGGCGATCAAGATTCAGTACCCCTTCGCGCGGGACGCGGTGCGGGCCGATCTGAAGAACATGGCGATGCTTGTCCGGTTGCGCAGACCGTTCTACCCGGTACCCGGACTCGACGAAGTGATGGAGGAGGTACGCCAACAGATCGAGGCCGAGCTCGATTACCGGTTGGAGTTGGACAATCATCGCTCGGTCTACGAGGCCAACCGTGATCACCCGGTCTTCGCCATACCGGAGCCGATCGACGAGCTGTGTTCGGCTCGGATTCTGGTGACCGAATATGTCGAAGGACAGGCGCTGCACATGTTCTCACCGACCGACCAAGCCGATCGTGATCGTCTCGGCGAGGCGATCTATCGCTTCTATGCCGGCAACATCTACACCACCGGCCGGTTCTGCGCCGATCCGCATCCGGGCAACATCATGGTCCTCGAGGATGGTCGCCTGGCATTTCTCGACTTCGGCCTCTACGTGCGCATGTCCCCCGGTGATCTGGACTGCCAGCGCTCGATCCTGGCCGCCGCGATGAAGGGTGACGCCGCCACCGTGCACGAGCTGACGCGGCGGGCGGGATTCCTCGCCGATGCCGAGGCGATGCCGCCCGAGATGACGATGGATTACATGCGTGCGGTGGCCGGCTGGTACCTGTTGCCCGGCGTAGCACAGATCACCGAGAAGGTGGCATACAAGGCCCTATCGCAGGCGATGCTGCCGCGATCGGATTTCCGGGACGGCATCTTCTCCCAACGGATGCTCGGGCCGCACGCGTTCGCCCGGCGGACCGAAATGAGTGTCTGCGCGCTGCTGGGAACGCTCCAGTCGGCCAACAACTGGCACGAGATCGCCTCAGAGTGGGCATTCGGCCATCCGCCGGCTACCGAGATGGGCCGGGCGATAGCGGAGTACGAGGCCGCGGCGCGTCGAGGCGAGTCTTAGCCCGCAGGCAAGACTGCGGGGAGTCCGCCCAGCAGATAGTTCGCGACGAAGGTGGTGATCTCGTCGACATCAAACGGCTCGCCAGAACCCAACAGCGCCGGCGTCGCCGCTTGGGCCAGAGTCGACACGACGAGCTGACCCGCCCACGCCACATCGATCGGGACGTCTGATCGGAGCCATCCACGTGCCGCCGCCAAGCTGAGAATGACGGTCATCTGCGCACTGATATCCCGGTAGTGGCCGATCATCAGCGCCAGGGCATCGGCGTCGACTCCCGGCGCAGCCAGAATGACGAAGGACAGGAGTTCAGCGTGGTCGGCAATATGTTGCAACGCCCGTCGCACCAGCGCATGGAACTCGGCGACGAAGGTGTCCCGATCAGGCACCGTTGACCAATCCCTGTCTGCGAACACGGCCAGCGCAACATCGTCCAGGGAACGAACCATTATCTGGTCCAGGAGATCACGCTTGTTCCGAAAGGAGCCGTAGAACGTTCCGCGGCTCACGCCGCACTCGGCGACGATATCGTCGACGTCGACGTCGCGATAGCCGCGCTCGAGAAACAGCGCCACTGCAGCTGCATAGAGCTGGCGCGCGCGTTCAGGCACCGTCAGGCTCCTCTGCACCCTCATTGTCGCGGCTCAAGAGTCCTTCCGCAGCAATCGATCTCATCATCGACAGGAACTCCGCGCGCTTTCTGGCAGTGCCGTCACCCGCCAGCGACATCGCCAATCCGGGGCCCGCCATTCCCACTATGGTGCGACCCAGCAGCTTCCACACATCACGGTCCACGTTGCCTTCCGGCACGAAGCGCTCGAACATCTGAGCAATGCCCGCATCCATCATGCCGAGCAAACCAATTACCCGCCAACGTAGTTCAGCGTCGATAGCACTGCTTTCCACCGTCAACACCCGAATGATTGCCGGGTCTTCGTCCACCAGCGCGAACAACCGGGTGCCGAACGCGGTGATCAACTCCAACGGATTCCGGTCTGTCGCCGCGATTTCGTCGACAACGGAGTCGACGTTCAGCGCCTTGAGCGCCTTGGTCACCGCATAGTCGAAGATGCGATCGACGAGTTCACGCTTGCTCTCGAAGTACCGATACAACGTCCCATTCGATACGTGTGCATGGCGCGCCACGTCGGACATCAATGTGCGCTCGTAGCCCTTGTCGGTCAGCACGGCGTAGGCGGACTCGATGATGGCGTTGCGTCGTTGCTCCTGCAGCTGCGGATTCGGGGGGCGGCCACGAACGCGCCGTCCTTCTCCCACGGAACCGCTTGACCGACGCACCGGCAAAGAGTACACGCTCGGACACTTCGATCGAGGACGACCGCGGATACTGCGGCCGGTCGGCTACCCCGCTTCAGCCCGGTCGGCGGCGCCCTCGCCGGGTACGATCACCGAGCAGGCCTCGACTTGGGCAAGCAGCGCGTCACGAGACTCCGCAGGCAGGTCGAGTAGCCCGGACACGATGTGGCGCACGAGGGGATCGCGTGCCACGCCGAGCCAGTAGAGATCCTCGTCCACCCGGCGCTGATACCCGCCACCGCGCACCAGAAAGTAATCGGCACGTACGCCGAAGAACTGCGCGATGACATTGATGGTCGCCCGCGACGGCTTGGTCCGACGGCCCAGCCGAAGCTGGGACAGGTAGGGCGCCGAGAGAACATGGCCGCGTAACGACAGCTCCTGCAACATCTCTCGGCTGGTGTACGGTCCCCGCCACGGTGGGTGCACCACCTCGAACAGGCGGTTCAATCGCTCGGCGAAGTCGTCGTGGACGTCGGCAGAATCCTCCGGTGTCCGGCTCTTCCATCTCGACGAACGAATGACGGTCCCATTTCGAGCACTCACCAGATCCCCGTTCCCTTGACGATTGACCAGGACTTCTGCCTGCGGCGACGTTCGATCACGTTGACATCGCTGGCGGGTGAAAGAGGTAGCGGGACAACCGAGCACACCACGGGCCGCGGCACCAGGAGGGGCTGCGCGGGTAGGCACTTCCCGCGCGTGCAGTGCTCCAACGCCTGGACGACAGCCGTCGCACGCAACATCACCGGCCGTTCGTTCCATCCGCAGGTGCACGACGCGGACCAGTGAAAGGTGTCCAGCCGCGCAACCGAGGCGATGCACCGCTCCTCGGTCGGCTCGTCGGCCGGAACGGTGGCCCGCCGCGCTGCCAGCGAAAACACCGGACACGGCACGCCACCACCGCTCTTTCTCGGGGCTACCATGATTCACCGACAACTATTGCGGTACAGATGTTGTCGCATCGTGTGGGTGTCACTGAAAGCACGTGGCGGTCCTCTCCAGGCAAGGTGAACAAACAAGTCGCCGACGGGGATCCCCGGGGTGCACGCGGGATCGTCTCGCCGCCGTTGTCGAATGACTCAGAGCGCGTGCCGGTTGAGGCATCGCTCAGGGTGTTGTTCACGGCACGTGCAGTCTCCGGAAAGCACGTATTGCCGAGTCCGCGGCAGCCGTGCCACACCCCCCAAGGTGCCGACCACAACGACAACGCAGGCACACAGCACAACTGCGCCCACGATCATCATGCGGTCACACCGCAGCACGGCCGCCACCGCAATGACCGGTCGGCAGACATCTCGACCATCGCGTCCCCCTGACACGAACCCCAACCCCCGGCGCATACGGCCTTCGACCGTCGACGCCGCCTACGAGATCAGCCTGACATATAGTTGACTGACCTGTCAATCGTTTAACTTAGCGGACAGAATTGACCGCTCTGACCTGTGGTGAGACCGGTTCAGGAGCTATCTAGTGCGACGATCCCGGGCCTGCCGGCGGATACGGCGGCTGGGCCGGCGGGTACGGCGGCTGGGCCGGCGGGTATTGCGGACCGGGCTGCGGCGGATATTGGTGCTGCGGGTACCGCCAGGCCGTTCCGTCCCAGTACGGCTTGGGCTGCTGGCCCTGCTGGGGATAACGCCATGCGTTCCCATCCCGGTACGGTTGCGGGGATCGAGCGAGCTGTCCGCGCCGGCGTCGCTTGCGGATCAGATGCACGATTCCCCAGATGATCAAGCCCAGGATCAGTAGCCGGCCGATGACGAGGCCGATCGCACGTCCGGGATCGGATTCATCTGCCAGCACCATCACCAACTCGGTAGTCACGGTGTCCCCCTCACCGGCGCAGCTGATGTAGCGCCGCACGTGGTGTCAGCCTAACCGCCACAACAGACCGCCGATGTCGGCAATTTTTCGTGCACCGGAGCGAGCTGCCCGAAAACGAAAGGCGGGTCGGGGGATATCTCCCCCGACCCGCCGTTCAGTCGACTCAACTCACAGCATGCAGGACACGCAGCCCTCCACCTCGGTGCCTTCGAGCGCCATCTGGCGGAGCCGGATGTAGTACAGCGTCTTGATCCCCTTGCGCCAAGCGTAGATCTGCGCCTTGTTGACATCGCGGGTGGTCGCGGTGTCCTTGAAGAACAGCGTCAGCGAAAGCCCTTGATCCACATGCTGCGTCGCCGCCGCGTAGGTATCGATGATCTTCTCGTACCCGATCTCATAGGCATCCTGGTAGTACTCCAGGTTGTCATTGGTCAGGTACGGCGCCGGGTAGTAGACGCGACCGATCTTGCCTTCCTTGCGGATCTCGATCTTCGACGCGACCGGGTGGATCGACGATGTCGAATGGTTGATGTAGCTGATCGAACCCGTCGGCGGGACCGCCTGCAGGTTCTGGTTGTAGATGCCGTGGGTCTGCACCGACTCCTTCAACCGCTTCCAGTCATCCTGGTTCGGGATACGGATACCGGCATCGGCGAAGAGCGTACGCACCTTCTCGGTGGCGGGCTCCCAGACCTGATCGGTGTACTTGTCGAAGAACTCCCCCGACTTGTACTTGGACTTCTCGAATCCACCGAAGGCCCGACCACGTTCGATCGCAAGCCGATTCGACGCACGAAGCGCGTGGTAGAGCACCGTGTAGAAGTAGATGTTCGTGAAGTCCACGCCCTCTTCCGAGCCGTACATGATCCGCTCGCGCGCCAGGTACCCGTGCAGGTTCATCTGACCGAGACCGATGGCATGGGACTCGTTGTTACCCTGCTCGATCGAGGGCACCGACCAGATGTGGGTCTGGTCGCTCACCGCGGTCAGCGCCCGGATGGACACCTCGATGGTCTGGGCGAAATCCGGCGAATCCATCGCCTTGGCGATGTTGAGCGAACCGAGATTGCACGAGATGTCCTTACCCACCTTGGCATAGGAAAGGTCCTCGTTGAACAGCGACGGCGTCGAAACCTGCAGGATCTCCGAGCACAGGTTGGAGTGGGTGATCTTGCCTTCCACCGGATTGGCACGATTGACGGTGTCCTCGTACATGATGTACGGGTAGCCCGACTCGAACTGCAGCTCGGCCAGCGTCTGGAAGAACTCGCGTGCCTTGATCTTGGTCTTGCGGATCCGCGCGTCGTCGACCATCTCGTAGTACTTCTCGGTCACCGAGATATCGGCGAAGGCAACGCCGTACACCTTCTCGACGTCGTACGGCGAGAAGAGGTACATGTCCTCGTTCTTCTTCGCCAGCTCGAAAGTGATGTCCGGGATCACCACGCCCAGCGAAAGCGTCTTGATCCGGATCTTCTCGTCGGCGTTCTCGCGCTTGGTGTCGAGGAACCGGTAGATGTCCGGATGGTGCGCATGCAGGTACACCGCGCCGGCACCCTGCCGCGCGCCGAGCTGATTGGCGTAGGAGAACGAGTCCTCCAAAAGCTTCATGATCGGGATGACTCCCGAGGACTGGTTCTCGATGTTCTTGATCGGTGCGCCGTGCTCGCGAATGTTGCTCAGCAGCAATGCAACACCGCCACCGCGCTTGGACAGCTGCAGCGCGGAATTGATGGAGCGCCCGATGGACTCCATGTTGTCCTCGATGCGGAGCAGGAAGCAGGACACCGGTTCGCCGCGCTGCTTCTTGCCCGAGTTGAGGAAAGTGGGGGTTGCCGGCTGGAACCGGCCGTCGATGATCTCGTCGACGAGTTTCTCGGCCAACGTGGTGTCACCTGCGGCCAGCGTCAGCGCCACCATCACCACGCGGTCCTCGAAGCGCTCCAGGTAACGCTTACCGTCGAAGGTCTTCAGTGTGTACGAGGTGTAGTACTTGAACGCGCCCAGGAAGGTCGGGAACCGGAACTTCTTGGCATATGCCCGATCCAGCAGGCTCTTGACGAAGTTGCGGCTGTACTGGTCGAGCACCTCGCGCTCGTAGTACTCCTTCTCGATCAGGTAATCGAGCTTCTCGTCCTGGCTGTGGAAGAACACGGTGTTCTGGTTGACATGCTGCAGGAAGTACTCCCGCGCGGCCTGAACATCCTTGTCGAACTGAATCTTGCCGTCGGCGTCGTACAGATTCAGCATCGCGTTGAGCGCGTGGTAGTCCGTCTCCCCCGGGAGCGCGTGAGCGCCGGTGGTTACAGGTTCTGCAGCTGTGACGGTTGGTGGCACGTCTGGTCCTTCCAGAAGTCTTGTAATCCTGCGCGGACGGCAAAGACGTCGTCCGTCGTTCCCATGAGTTCGAAACGGTAGAGAAATGGAACGCCGCACTTACGAGACACGACGACCCCCGCGTAGCCGAATTCGGCACCGAAGTTGGTGTTGCCCGCGGCGATGACACCGCGGATCAACGACCGGTTGTGTTCATTGTTCAGGAAGGCGATCACCTGTTTGGGGACATAACCCCCGCGGTCAGGATCCGGGCCGTTGGCATGTCCGCCACCGTAAGTGGGCAGGACGAGTACATAGGGCTCGTCGACCTGGATCCGTTCCTTGAGTGGAATCCGGATGGCAGGCATTTCGAGCTTCTGCACGAACCGATGCGTGTTCTCCGAGACGCTGGAGAAGTAGACGAGGTTGCTCACGTCTGCACTCCTCTCGGTCGGTTGGGTGGTCTAGGCGGTGACGGCGGACGCTCCGGCCAGGGCCTTGATGCGGTCGGGACGGAATCCGGACCAGTGCTCGTTGCCCGCGACGACCACGGGAGCCTGTAGGTAGCCCAGCGCCATCACATAGTCACGGGCCTCGTTGTCGAGGGTGATGTCGACGACGTCATACTCCACGCCCGCCTTGTCCAACGCCTTGTAGGTGGCATTGCACTGCACGCAAGCGGGCTTGGTGTACACGGTGACGTTCATCTAGCGGCTCCTACGCTCGTGCATGACTGGGACGGGCAACTGCTCTGGCTATGCAATTCACTTCGATTCAGCGGTCCGGAGGGCCCGGAAATTCCGGTCTCCCCGGAGCTGGATCCGTGGTGTCCGGCGTGGCCGGTACCGGGTGGGTCTCGCTCCGCCGGGCCCCTGTGGCTTTGGGGCCTCGCGGTCCGTCAGACACTACACCTAGTGTCCGACAAACCGAAGAGATACAAGATGTTCTGAACAACATTCGTGAAATTCCCAGGTCGTAAGCCCCATGGCGTGTCTTCGACCGGCGTGTCGCAGATCACATCAGGGGCCGTGTCGCACTCTATCGACGGGGTCCGACAACCATGCCCCTGCCGCACGGTCGCCGGAACGACAGAACCGCCCGGGAGCAACGCTCCCGGGCGGTTCTTGTCAAATCGGTTCAGCCGACCTCGGCGACCAGTTTGCCAACCACCTCGCGCACCTGACCGGCGACCTCGGCATGCTCGCGCGGATGCTTGTCGTCGAGGGTTGCCAACGGGATCGACAACTTGAGGTCCTCCACCGCACGCGGCCCGGCGATGGCTAACGACTTCCGGGTCTCGTCGTGCGCCCAGACGCCGCCGTACTGACCGAGTGCGGTGCCGATCACGGCGAACGGCTTGCCCTGCAGGGCGCCGTTGCCATAGGGACGCGACAACCAGTCGATGGCGTTCTTGAGCACACCCGGGATCGACCCGTTGTACTCCGGGGTGACCACCAGCGCGGCATCGGCGGCACCGGCGGCCTCGCGAAGCGCCCGCACCGGCTCGACCACATCGTCGTTGTCGATGTCCTCGTTGTAGAACGGCAGTTCGCCGAGCCGGTCGAAGACCTGCAGTGCCACGCCGTCGGGCGCGGATTCCACGGCCAGTTCGGCGAGCTGCCGATTGATCGATGCCTTCCGCAGGCTTCCGATGAGTACCAGCACGTTGGTCATGTTCGAGGTTCCTTCCGTCGTCGGGTGATCCTTGCACAGGATAACCGGACCGCAGTCCGAATAATTCCGGCTGAGTTAAAGTGCAGGTGTGGGCGCACCCGAATCTCTCAGCGTGTTGCCGCTCTCGTCCGCCGCGCCGGTCGAGCGCGGCGACGCGGCGCGTAACCGCGCCCTGCTCCTGGATGCCGCGCGCCGACTCATCGCCGAACGCGGAGCCGACGCCGTCTCGATGGACGATGTCGCCGCGGCTGCGGGGGTCGGCAAAGGCACCCTGTTCCGGCGGTTCGGCAGCAGGTCCGGCCTGATGATCGTGCTGCTCGACGAGGACGAGACCGCCGAGCAGCAGGCGTTCATGTTCGGCCCTCCCCCACTGGGACCCGGCGCCCCGCCACTGGAACGACTGCAGGCCTACGGGCACAGCCGATTGCACTTCGTCCGCACCCACCGGGCATTGCTTTCCGAAGCCGCACGCGATCCCCATACCCGTTACAACTCGCCGGCAACCCTGCACCGCCGCCATATCCGGATGCTGCTCGAATCCGCAGGTACGACAGGCGATCTCGACGCCCAGACCGATGCACTGCTTGCGCTGCTCGACGCCGACCGAGTCGCCCACGAGATGACAGACCGCGGTAGGACACTCGAGGAACTCGTCGCCGGCTGGGACGACGTCGCTCGCAAACTCTGTGGCACGTGAGCACCTGGATCCTTCATATAGACCTCGACCAGTTCCTGGCCTCGGTGGAACTGCGTCGCCGTCCCGAACTCGTCGGCACGCCGGTGATCGTCGGTGGAAGCGGTGACCCGCACGAGCCCCGAAAAGTGGTGACCTGCGCGTCCTACGAGGCGCGCGAGTTCGGCGTACACGCCGGTATGCCCTTGCGTGCGGCGGCCCGTAAATGTCCCGAGGCGGTATTTCTGCCGTCGGATCCGCCGGCCTACGACGCCGCCTCCGAGCAGGTGATGGGTCTGCTTCGCGATCTCGGCCATCCGCTGGAGGTCTGGGGTTGGGACGAGGCCTACCTCGGTGCCGATGTAGCCGATCCGTTCGAGCTCGCAGAACGCATCAGGACCATCGTCGCCGCCGAGACCAGGCTGCGGTGTTCGGTGGGGATCAGCGACAACAAACAGCGGGCCAAGGTCGCCACCGGTTTCGCCAAACCCGATGGTGTGTACGCACTCACCGCGGCGAACTGGATGGCACAGATGGGCGACCGACCAGTCGACGCACTGTGGGGCGTCGGACCCAAGACCGCCAGAAAGCTCGCCGGCATGGGGATATCGACCGTCGCAGATCTGGCCGCCACCGACGCCACAACCCTCACCACGGCCTTCGGGCCCAGCACCGGCCTGCAACTGCTGCTGCTGGCCAAGGGCGGCGGCGACACCGAGGTCAGCGCACAGGACTGGGTGCCACGCTCACGTAGCCATGTGGTCACCTTCGCGCATGACCTGGCCGATCGGGCCGATATGGAATCGGCCGTCGTCGATCTGGCTTCCAGGACGCTGACGGAGGTCAGCGCCGACGGCCGCACCGTCACCCGAGTGGCCGTCACCGTGCGCACGGCCACCTTCTTCACCCGCACCAAGATCCGCAAGCTGGCCGCACCCGGCAACGATCCTGTGGAGATCCAGCGCGTGGCATTGGCGTTGCTCGACGATTTCGATCTGGACCGTCCCGTTCGCTTGCTCGGTGTCCGCTTGGAACTGGAGATGCCATGCTGAACACGATCGCCGTACGCGGCTACCGATCACTGCGCGAAGTCCTGTTGCCGCTGGCACAGTTGACCGTGATCACCGGCGCCAACGGCACCGGTAAATCATCGCTGTACCGAGCGCTGATGTTGCTCGCGGATTGCGGCCGCGGGGAGGTCATCGCCTCGCTGGCCCGCGAGGGAGGTCTGCAATCGGCTCTGTGGGCCGGACCCGAACAGACCTCCGGCGCTCGCCGGACCGGAACCACCCAGGGCACCGTGCGCACCCGTCCGGTATCGCTGGAACTCGGCTTCGCCTCAGACGAATTCGGCTATCTGGTCGATCTCGGAATGCCCCAGCACGCCGGGCCGGCCTCGCTGTTCGGCCGCGATCCGGAGATCAAACGCGAGACCATCTTTGCCGGACCACGCCTGCGGCCGTCCTCGATGCTGCTGCGCCGCAACGGACCCCACGCCGATGTCGCCGACGAGACCGGGCGGGGATTCACCGATCTGTCCCGCGCGTTGCCGCTCTACCGCAGCGTCCTCGCCGAGTACGCGGGAGCACTCCCCGAAATCAACGCCGTCCGCAACCGCCTGCGCGACTGGCGTTTCTACGACGGCTTCCGCTCCGACGCCGGTGCGCCGGCCCGCCGGCCCAGGGTGGGCACCCGGACCCCGGTCCTCGCCGACGACGGTGCCGACCTGGCCGCTGCGCTGCAGACCATCATCGAGCTCGGCGACGGAAAACTGCAGGGCGCCATAGCCGATGCGTTCGACAGCGCAAGCGTGTCGGTGATCGCCAACGACGGACTGTTCGAATTACAGCTGCATCAGCGCGGAATGCTGCGCCCTCTTCGGGCCGCGGAGCTCTCCGACGGCACGTTGCGTTTCCTGCTGTGGGCCGCCGCGCTGCTCAGCCCCCGACCACCGTCGCTGATGGTGCTCAACGAGCCCGAAACGTCCCTGCACCCGGATCTGATCCCCGCTCTGGTCGGCATGATCGGTGATGCCGCCGCAGCCACCCAGGTCATCGTCGTCACGCATTCGACCGTCCTGCGTGACCGGCTCGGTGCGGACGGCGCACGGACCGTGGAACTGGTCAAGGAATGGGGTGAAACCCTCATCGAAGGCCAGACCATGCTGACCGCTCCGGCATGGGACTGGGGCAAGCGCTGACCGGACATCGGCATCACCATCCATCATCGACCACCTACCATCGACACTCATGAACGAGCGCCCGGGCGACCCGAACGAGTACCCGCACGACGACCCCACCCTGTACGCCGACTACAGCGAGCTGGCCGATCCGTACGCCGCAGCCGAACCGGCACAGCCCTGGTACCAGAAGCCGGCCGCCCTTGTCGGCCTCGGCGCGGTCACCGCGGCGGTCCTGGCGCTGGCCGGGTACGGCATCTTCAGTGCCGTGTCCTCCGACGACTCCGATTCCGGCCCGGCGACCACCACCAGCACCACCACGACCACGGCCGGCGCTCCGGTCGCGCCCGGCACGATCACCGAGACGGTGCCGCCCACGACGGCCAGCACCACCTCGACGACCGGTCCGACGACCACCACGACAACGACGACCACTACGACGACCACCACGACCACGCCGAGCACGACCACCACCACGACGACGGTCCCGCCGAGCACGGTCACCGAAACACGGACCGAAACGCAGACCGTTACCGATTTCGCGCCGCCGCCCGGCGGCGAGCTGTCCCCGCCCTGAGCTGTCGCCGGCCGGCGGGACGCGTCGGGGTCAGTACACGTCGCGGACGTAGCGCTTCTCGCGCTTGAGCGAATTCACGTAATCGGTGGCGGCATCGGCGGTCATCCCACCGTGGGTGGCGACGATCTCGTGCAGCGCCTTGTCGACATCCTTGGCCATCCTGGTCGCGTCACCGCAGACATAGAAGTGGCCGCCCTCTTCGAGCCAGGCGTACACGTCGGCGCCGTGCTCGACCATCCGGTTCTGCACGTAGACCTTCTCCGATTGATCGCGCGAGAACGCGAGATCCAGGCGGGTCAGCAGGCCGCTGGACTGCCAACCGAGCAGTTCGGTCTGGTAGGCGAAATCGTGGGCGCGGTGCTGATCGCCGAAGAACAGCCAGTTTCGGCCGCTGGCGCCGCTGTGTTCGCGTTCCTGTAGGAAGGCCCGGAACGGGGCGACCCCGGTGCCGGGTCCGACCATGATCATCGGCGCATCACCCTCGCCCGGCACTCGGAACGACTTGTTGG
Organism: Mycolicibacterium neoaurum; assembly: GCF_036946495.1. NCBI lineage: Bacteria > Bacillati > Actinomycetota > Actinomycetes > Mycobacteriales > Mycobacteriaceae > Mycobacterium > Mycolicibacterium neoaurum. Next base: position 3,654,294 of record NZ_JAQIIX010000002.1, on the reverse strand, counting down.
GCTGCAGGAAGATTTTCGCCGTGCCGGCCCGGTCGGCCAGGAATGTCGAGCACACGCCGCCACGTTCGCGGCCGTTGCCCTGGTAGCGCACCGCGGCGACGGTCAGATGGATCCGGTCTGGATGCGCCAGCGCGCTCGACGATATCGAATAGGCCCGGTGAGTAAGGGGTTTGAGTAACCCGATGAACTCCTCCAGGCTCAGGTCGTCTCCGGCGATTCGCAGTACGTCCAAGATGTCCTTGCCGTACAGCCAGCGCTCCAGCGTCTCCTTGACCCCACCGCGCAGCACATGGGACAGCTCCTCATTGTCGGCCCGCTTCTCGACCTCACCGAGCAGATCCTTCGACGGTGCGCTGATCTCGTAGCGGTGACCGAGCAGTTCACCGAGCGGGCGGTCGTCGACCAGCGTGTCCGGAGACACCCGGAAGTGGTCGGCGATGGCCTCCACCAGGGCCGGATCGTTCTCCGGAATCACCGCCAACGCGTCACCGGCCTCGTACTCGATTCCGCTGTCGGCAAGCGCGAATTCGATATGCCGAATCTCCTTGTCCGACCCCGGCCCGGACAGCAGCCGGTTGACCGCGATATCGGCCACGAACGGGTTCTTGCGCGTCCATCCCGATCGGGCCACCGCGCTCGGCGGCGGGGTGCTCGGCGTTCCGCTGGCTCCGGACGTCGGCACCAGCGCGGTGAGTGCCCCCTGGATCCATTCGGCGGCAGGCGCCTCGTACTCGACATCGCAATCGGTGCGGGTGACCACGCGGGTGGCGCCGAGCTGTTCCAGTCGGATGTCGAACAGCTTGCCCGCCTGGCAGAACTCGTCATAGCTGGTGTCACCGAGGGCGAGTACGCCGTAGGACACACCCTCCAGGCGGGGGGCGGTCGTGGCCGACAGCGCCTCCCAGAAGAGCTCGGCGTTGTCGGGCATCTCGCCCTCGCCGTAGGTCGACGTGACGATCAATACGTACTTGCACCCGGCGAACTCGTCGAGTTCGATCTCGTCGAGACCGCTGACCTTGACGTCGAAACCCTGCAACTTGGCCGCGGCGGCAGCATCATTGGCCACGCCCTCGGCGTTACCGGTCTGCGTCCCGTAGAGGATCCGCAGCGCGGGGCGGGCGGCAGGCGCATCGGCCACCGCCGCCGGCGGTGGGACCATGTTCATGGCCAACCGCGAATGCAGACCCGCCAGGAATCCCGAAAGCCAGGCCCGCTGGTCCTCGTTGAACGGGGCGTCCTGGGGAATGTAGGCAATCTTCACGAAGCGCTCTCCAAAGAGGTCAATGAGGCCACGACGTCCGGAATCGATTGGGCGGCAAACAGTTCCTCGAAGGAGGGCAGCCGGCCGATGCGCTCGACGTTCTTGGCGCTCTGGAACAGGATCCAGCCGTAGGTGCCCAGGCTGTCCATCGACAGCACGTTGCGCTGCGACAACGCATCCTTGTAGTCGGTGATCCGTTTGTTGGCGATGAGCACCGCCAGGTCCTCATCGCTGAATCCGTCGATGGCCTCGCGGGCGTACCGCTGCAGTTTCTGGATCAGGAAGAAGTCCTCGGTCAGCACCAGGTTGCGGACGGCACTGCCGACCGCGGGATGGGCAACGTCGGTCACCCCTGGCAACCGGGTCAACGCCAGTTGCTGCGCGAGATTGAGCACGGTGTAGGTGTTCAACAGCGCATACATCTCTTCGGTGTCGGTGTCCCCGTAGCCGGGCACCGCTCCGCCGAGGACCATGTCACCGTCCCGATAGGACCGTTTGAACTTGGCGACCTGGTGACCGGCGAGTGCCGATGCCAGCTCGTCGAGCAGTTCCTTGCGGGTCTTGGCCGCGAGTATCGCGTCGGCATCTTGGTACTGCAGCAACGCCCTCGGCATCGCATACCGCACGTGTTCCCGGGTGCGGTCCCAATCGGCAAGCAACGCAGCGGCCTTCGACGATCCGGTCGCCTCGACATGCCACTGCAGCATCGTCTTCGCGGCGATCTCGTGGAACGGCGCCTCGGTCAGCGGCGCGATCAGGACCGAGTCGGCACTCACCTTGGCCGCCAGCGCACCGCTCGGATCGTATTGGTAGAGGAAGCCGCCGCTCATGCCGTTGGCAACGCCCTTGCCGAAGCCCCCGATGTTGAACACCGCACCGTTGGTCATGTACTCGCAGAGGAACTCGCCGACACCCTCCACCACAGCAGTGGCGCCGGAGTTACGGACGGCGAACCGGTCACCGGCCTCACCGGCGACGAACAGCCGTCCACCGGAGGCGCCGAACAGTGCGAAGTTACCGATCAACACGTTGCCGCCCGGCAGCTGCGATCCCCCTCCGGGAGAATGGACGATGATCGTGCCACCGCACTGGCTCTTGCCGACCCCGTCGTTGCAGGTTCCGGTGTGCGACATCGTCATACCGTCATTGCAGAAGGCGCCGTAACTCTGACCGGCCGAACCGTCGGTGGTGATCAGCACGCTGTCGGGGGTGAGGAACCGGCGCCCGCGTGCGTCGACCGCCACCGCCCGCCCGGTCGTCGGGCCGGCTGGTCCCGGGTGATTCAGCATCCGCTCGATGTCGATGGCGAGTTGCCCACCCACGCTCTTGTTGCCGTTGGTCAACGTCACCGGCGCCATCGCCACACCGTCGAGGTCGAGTTGAGCCAGGAACGCATCGTCGACGGCGTAGTCCTTCTCCATGTAGATCGGATCGTCGGGCACGAACCCCTCGGCGACCGAGAGCATGGCCCGCAGATCCAGCCTGCCGATGCTGGAGGGGTGGTCCAACAGGTGCAGCAGGTCGCTTCGCCCCCGCGCGTGGCGCAGCGACTGCAGACCGAGCATGGCCAGGATCTCGCGTACCTCGTGGGAGATGTTGAGCAGATACTGCGCCAGCGCGCGTGGATCACCTTCGAACGCTTCGGAATTGGTGGTCAGGCCGGCCGGGCACTTGATATTGCAGTTCTTGGCCATCACACACTTGAGCATCATCAGGGCGGTGGTGCCGAACTCATAGCTGTCGGCACCCAGCAGTGCCGATTTGACCACGTCGCTGGCGGTCTGGTGAGCACCGGACGCACGCAACACGACCTTCTGCCGGATACCGTTGGCCACCAGCGCTTGATGCACTTCGGCGACGCCGATCTCGGCGGAACGCCCGGCGTATTTCAGGCTGGTGACGGCCGCTGCACCGGTACCACCGGTGTTGCCCGCGACGTTGATGACGTCGGCACCGGCCTTGGCGACGCCGGCGGCGATGATCCCGATTCCCTCGGAGCTGACCAGCTTCACGATCACCCGGACGCGCGCGGCCTTGCAATCGTGGATCAACTGCGCGAGATCCTCGATGGAGTACGTGTCGTGGTGGGGCGGCGGGGACACCAGCTCGACCCCCGGGGTTCCGCCGCGGGCCGCGGCGATCTGGACGGTCACCTTCGGGGCGGGCAGCTGGCCACCCTCACCGGGTTTGGCCCCCTGGCCGATCTTGATCTCCAACTCGCGCAGCATCGGGTCGGCGAGATAACCGGCCCACACCCCGAACCGGCCGGAGGCGAACTGCTTGATCCGCGAGCCGCGAATGGTGCCATAGCGGGTGATGTGCTCACCACCTTCACCACAGTTGGACAGGCCACCGACCATGTTGGTGCCGTGCGCGACCGCCTCGTGCGCGGCGGCCACCAGCGCACCGTGGCTCATCGCACCGGAGGCCAGCGTGGCCGCGATCTCGTCGGCGGGCTGCACCGAGGACAGCGGGATCGAGTCCGGTGCCGTACGCACCAGGGACAGGTAGTGCAGCGCATCGCCGGATGCCCGTAGCCACAACCGGTCACCGACGATGTCGTAGTCGACGATCTGCGCACCGAACCGCTGTCGCAGCGATTGCGCCAACTCGGTGAGCCGACCCGCCGAATGGGCCAGCCTGAGCGTGAACTCATCGCCGGTCTGCGAGATTGCCAGCCCGCGCACCAGGTAACCGTTGTTACCCCACAGGGCGAATTGTCCCATCTCGGAGCGGAATTCGTCGGCGGTGTGCAGGAAGTTGACGTCGGCCGGGAAGGCCAGCACGTCGCGCAGCGCCGCGGGGCGCCGGGCCCGCTCGGTGTTCATCGCCATCACGAAGTTGCGGTAGCCCGGCGTGATGTCGAAGTTGTTGATCGCCCGCGGCGACATCTCCTCGAAGCTGTTGTTGTGGTATGCCTCGTCGTCCAGACCGAAGGCACCCTCGAGCTGGTGCAGTGGCAGTCGGCGCAGGTACAGCGGATCGGCCATATCGGGGTTCTCGGGACGGGCGTCGTCGCCGAAGGAGATCTCCTCCTCGGTCATGTCCACGAAACCACGCACCGCGGTCGTCCCATAGGAATGCCCCGCCCCCTCGGCACGCTCCTTGAACAAGCCGAGCAGTGGGACGTCCTTCTCCCCGTTGACCGCCAGCGCGCGGGCATGCCATTCGGCCGACGTCTCGGCCAGCGTGCTGAACCCGACACCGCCCACCGGGGACACCACATTGGGGAAGTACTTGCGCAGCACGGGCTCGCCGGTATCCAGGTAACTGGGCTCGAAGAACTCACCGCCGATATAGCTTTCGGCGGTACAGAGGCCGACTCGGCCCATCGTCTTCATCAGCGACTTCTCGGCCGCCTTGGCGAAGCGTTTGAACGCCGCGGCCACGTGCGTCTCGTCGGGCCCGAACTTCTCCTCGGCGCGCATCTGGACGCCGAGCGGATACACCGCGGAGGCACCGAAGCCCAGCGCGGTGGCCACGTGATGCGATGAGCAGATCTGCCCGCTCTCGGCGATCACCGACACCCGCAGCCGCATACCCTCTTCGATGAGCCGCTGGTTGATCGCCGACACCGCGATGATCAACGGGATTGCGGCCATACCGCTTTCGACATGGCGATCCGAGATGACGGCGATACCGCCGGTCTCCCTCGCGAACTCCTCGACCTCATCGCACAGCTTGTCGATGCCACGGACCAGCGCCCGGGCGTTGGCTTCCGAATCATCGAGGTCGATCCGGTAGAACATGCCGAACCGCTCGACGGGTGTGTGCTTCTGATCCCGGATCTTGAGCATCTCCAGGTGCGTCAGGATCGGCGTCGGCACCACGATCTGCGGCGCGGGTTTCCCGCCGCTGTTCGGCTTGGCCCCGAGCGCCACCCGCAACGTCATGCCGTCGGCTTCGCGGATGCTGTCCAGCGGCGGGTTGGTCACCTGGGCGAACCGCTGGGTGAAGTACCGCGCGATGCCACCCTCGTGATTGGACAGCGCGTTGATGGCAGCGCCGTAGCCCATTGCCGAGATCTTCTCCTGGCCGGTGGCCAGCATCGGATCCATCAGGAATTTGAAACTCTCCTGATTCAACGAGTACGCCACGTAGCGCTGATGCCTGGACAGATCGCCGTTGTACCGGGCCGGGGAGAGTTGGCCTTCCGGGGCCACTGTGGGCAGATCGGCCAGATTCACCCGCGCCTCGTCGAGCATGCTCTGGTAATCATGCTGTTGGGCAAGCTTTTCCAGCGCTTCGACGGTACCGAACGACCGGCGTTCACGGTGGTCGTAGTACAGCATGCCGCCGGCCTCGATGCGCCCACGCTTGATCACTTCCTCGGGCGGGAAGTACACCTGACCCGCCTCGGACATGACGCCGAGGTACTCGGCGGTCTCCACCGATCGCAACGGGCGCAACCCCAGCCGGTCCAGGCGCGCCCCGATATAGGTGCCGTCACCGAAGATCAGCGCCGCCGGCCCGTCGTTCTTCTCTTCGTAGAGGCTGAAGAATTCCAGCATCGCCCGCACCTGCGGGGACAGCGTCTCGTCGTTCTCCCAGGCAGGCGGCATCATGGCGACCACCGCGGTGATCAGGTCCAGGTCGTCTTCGAGGACCCTGTTCTGCAACGTCTGATCCAACCGACAGCTGTCGGACTGCCCGACCGGTCGTACGATCGCGCGGTTGCGGGCCCGTGCGACGGCGTTGTCGGACAACCGGTTCTTCTTGTCGGTGTTGAGCTCGCCGTTGTGTGCCATCAACCGGAACGGTTGGGCCATGGTCGCATTGGGGACAGTGTTGGTGGAGAAACGGGTGTGGAAGAACATCGAGTGCACTTCCATCCGCGGGTCCGACAGGTCGCTGAAGTACGGAACCACCTCATTGGAGTTCAGGCGGCCCTTGAGCACCTGGGTGCGGGCACTGATCGAGAGCGGGTACAGACCCAGCAATGCGGGTTCGGTGTAGGCGACGGCCTCGATGTCCATCAGGGCGTCGTGGATTCTGCGGTCGAATCGCGCACTCGTCTCGGCGGTGAACACCCACTGCCGGATGGGCAGCTGATAGCCGACCGCCGCCGGGCGGATTGCGGTGTTGTCCACCGGCACATCACGTTTGGCGATGATGTCAAATCCGTGGTCGCGCAGCGTGCGCTCGATCACCGCTTCGGCCTCCCCGTGGAAAGCCGTGTCGTTGGGCAGGAAGAAGTTTCCGACCCCGAACTGGCCGAGCTCCAGGTCCGGCCGGCCGGTGACCTCACGGAAGAACCGCAGCGAGAGATCCAGATTGACCCCCGCGCCGTCGCCGACACCCTCGGAGGACATACCGCCGCGGTGCGGGACCGCGCACAGCGCCTCGTGCAGCTTCTGGATGACCTCGTGGGTTTGTCGGCCATCCTTGCGCGTCAAGAATCCGACGCCACAACTGCTCTTTTCCTGATTCGGATCAAAAAGTCCCGACAACCGGCGATCTCCTCTGGCGACGCAAACGACCCTGCGCACCGCGTGGGCCTCTCGACGTTGAGCCGTCCCGCACGAGGCCTTCGATTACCGCAGGCTCCGGCGCGCGCAAATGACTTAGCCTAACCTAAAACCGCTGGTAGCGCCGTTCCCAAGGGTGTGATATTTCCAACGGCAGAAACCGTCAGGTGCGCGGTTTGGGCCGCAGCGCGCGGGTGAACAGAATGTTGACCTGTCGCATCGCGACGCTGTAAGGCCACCACGCCGCTCGCTTGAAGGCGTATAGGGCGCGGATATCGGCGGAGGTGTAGATCAGGAACCGGTTGCGCTGCACCCCGGCCAGGATCTTGTCGGCCGCATGTTCAGGGGACACGGCATGCCCGGCGAATCGGTCGACCCACTTGTCCACCCGCGGGTCTTCGCGATCGACCCCGGCGATCTGCACAGTCTGGACCAGCCCGGTCTTCACCGCGCCGGGCACGACGACCGATACCCCGATGCGGTGCCGGGCCAGGTCGAAGCGCAACACCTCGGACAGCCCGCGCAGACCGTACTTGCTGGCGCTGTAGGCGGCATGCCAGGGCAAAGCGACGATGCCCGCTGCCGAGGAGACGTTCACCAGATGACCACCCCTGCCCGCGGCGACCATCGGCGGCACGAAGGTTTCGATCACGTGGATCGGGCCCATCAGGTTCACGTCGATCATCGACTTCCAGTGCTGATGGGTCAGTGTCGACACCGTGCCCCAGGCGGAGATGCCCGCGATGTTCATGACGATGTCGAGCGCACCATGGGCGGCATGCACGTCGTCGGCGAAGGCGCTGACGGCCTCGAAGTCGGACACGTCCAGTGCCCGATGGGACGCCACGGTGGCGCCGAGCGCCTCGGCGTCGGCGACGACGTTGGCCAGTCCATCGGCGTCGCGGTCGGTCAGGTACAGCTCGGCACCGAGTTCGGCGAGTTTGAGCGCGGTCGCGCGGCCGATACCGCTGGCCGCGCCGGTCAACAGAACCCGTTTTCCGGCAAAACCCTCTGGTTGACCCATCTGCCTGACACTACCCAGGGCGGGTGGGTCACTCGTCCCAGGACGCCGCGGTTCCCCATAGCGCGTTGAGCCAGAGACGTTCCAGTACGTCGACCGCCCGGGCGGGATCGGTGCCGCGACCGACGAAGGCAGCGTCGTTGGACAGCGTCATCGCGGTGGTGGCGGTGAGCATCCGGACCAATGCGGGGATGTCGTCGGAGATCGGCCGGGTGCCCTTGCGGACCTCGTCCTCGACGACACCCACGATCTTGTCGATCACCATGTCCTCGAAGTCGTTCATGATGGCGGCGATCTGTTTGTCCGTGGTTTGGGCCGCGGTGCAGGCCGCCATGATCGGATCATTGGTCGCGAACACGGCCGCGGCACTGCCGACCATCCGCTTGGCGAACGCAGCCGGCGACTCGCCCGGATCACGCGGGGCGAAGTTGTGGGTCAGCACGTCCAACTCGGCAAGCGCCTCCCGGACGATCAGCGCCAGCACGTCGTATTTCGAGTCGAAGTAGAAATAGAAGCCCGATCGCGCCACTCCCGCGCGTTCGCTGATCATGCTCACCGACAGATCGGCGAAGGGTTTGACACCCAGTAACTCGCGCACCGCGGCGACGATCGCGTCGCGCTGGCGGTCTCCGCGGCTGCGCCGGGTCTCGGTTTGCGCTTCGGGGGTGGCGCTCATGGCCTTAAACCTTTGCACCGCGCAACGCCAGAACAAAACTTGACATCTGTCAAGCTTGGCACACTTCCCCCACCTGCGGCGCGCTATCCGCCACGCGAAAGGGCGGTGGCGGACCAGCCAGGCCGACTGGCGACCGCGCCGGACACAAACTTGACAGCCGTCAAGTCGAACATGAAGATGGTCGACGAAGTGACGTCGACCACAGGTCTGTCCGCACGAAGGAGTTCCGTCCATGGCGACAACCATCAGCACGCCGGCATATCTGCTGGACCAGGCCAAGCGCCGGTTCACCCCGACGCTGAACAACATGCCCGGCCTCGGCGCGGTCGAGCACCGGCTGCGCAATCACGATTTCAAGCAGTTCGTGCTGGCCGAGCCGCCTCCCGGTAGCGGACTCAAGCCGGTGCTCGGCGACTCGGGCGTGCCGATCCTCGGCCACATGATCGAGACGTTCCGCTCCGGTCCGGAATACCTGCTTGAGGTGTACAAGAAGTACGGGCCGGTGCACTACGCCTACTCCCCCGCGCTCTCCAGCGTCGCGGCACTGGGCCCGGACGCGACCCAGGCGGTGTTCTCCAACCGCAACAAGGACTTCTCGCAGAAGGGCTGGGATCCGGTCATCGGCCCGTTCTTCAACCGCGGGCTCATGATGCTCGATTTCGAGGAGCACATGTTCCACCGCCGCATCATGCAGGAGGCCTTCACCCGGTCCCGGCTGACCGGTTACGTCGAGCACATCGACAAGGTCGCCTCGGCCGTAATCGCCAACGACTGGGTCGAGAACGACCCGCGCTTCCTGTTCTATCCCGCGGTCAAGGAGCTGACGCTCGACATCGCCTCGGTGGTGTTCATGGGTCACGAGCCGGGCTCGGACAAGGAACTGGTCACCAAGGTCAACGACGCCTTCACCATGACCACGCGTGCGGGCGGAGCCATCATCCGCACCGGTGTGCCGCCGTTCAAGTGGTGGCGCGGACTGCAGGCCCGCAAGGTGCTCGACGACTACTTCGAGGCCCGGGTCAAGGAGAAGCGCGACTCGCAGGGCACCGACATGCTGACCGTGCTGTGCCACACCGCCGACGAAGACGGCAACACGTTCAGCGACCAGGACATCGTCAATCACATGATCTTCCTGATGATGGCAGCTCACGACACCTCGACATCGACGCTGACGACGATGGCTTACTACCTGGCCGCCAACCCCGAGTGGCAGGAACGTTGCCGCGAGGAGTCGGAACGAATCGGCGACGGTCCGCTGGATATCGAGGCGCTGGACAAGCTGGAGACCTATGACCTGGTGATCAACGAGTCACTGCGGCTGGTGACCCCGCTGCCGTTCAATGTGCGCTCCACGGTGCGCGACACCGATCTGCTCGGGCATTTCATCCCGGCAGGCACGAGCATCGTGACCTGGCCGTCGATCAACCATCACCTGCCCGAACTGTGGACCGACCCGGAGAAATTCGACCCGAGCCGGTTCGCCGAACCTCGCAACGAGCACAAGCGGCACCGTTACGCGTTCGCCCCGTTCGGCGGCGGCGCGCACAAGTGCATCGGCATGGTCTTCGGCCAGCTGGAGATCAAGACCGTCATGCATCGACTGCTGCGCAAGTACCGCCTCGAGCCGCCCTACCAGGGCTACAAGTCCAAGCTGGACTATGCGGGCATGCCCGTGCCGATGGACGGTATGCCGGTCATCCTGCGTCCACTCTGACCGAGTAGTCGTCCCAACGGCCACTTGTCGCACGCCGCAAAACTTTTCGCGTGCGACAAGTGGCCGTTCGCGTCAGGCGGCCAGCCGGTTCGCCGACGCGATCACGGCGCGCAGCGCGGACTGGTGGGGACATTCCGACCAGGCGATCGCCCACTGCGCATCCACTCCCGCCGTGCTGCGGATGAAGGTGGCGGTCTGCCCCCCGGCCCGCATCTGGTGAAAGTTCAGCATCTCGATCCTGACGCCACAGTCGTGCAGCATCGCGGTCAACGCACCGAGCGGTCCCGCGGCCGTGGCGGTGCACGCGGTGATGCGATCTCCGATGGCGATGGTGGCCGTGTAGGTGTGGGTGTGCCTGCCGTATGCCCGGTCGGCCCGGTCCCAGGCCAACAACCGCACCGGTCCCGCACTGGAGCCGAAGGTCTCCGCCACGTCGTCCCAGCTCATCTCGGCGGCCAGGTCGCGCAATCCGCGCGGCAACGGGGCGTCGAAAAAATCGGCGAAGCGGGGGCTTGCGATCAGGGTGGTGGAGTTCATGTGTGTCGGCCTTCGCACTCGTTAGGGAGCGACCGACGGGTAGTAGCGTCCGACCCACAGCGGGGGGTCGGTCTGGATCAGACCCCGCTGCGGGTACTGGCTACTACGAGAATGCGATGCACGACAGCGAGGTTAGACCCGTCGACCTGGTGGGCGCAACCCGGTTTGGGCAACACGTCCACTCTGGTCGACGATGGCCGGGTGACGTGGTGGGAGATGGTGCTGCTGTTCGTCGCCGGTATCGGCGGCGGGCTCATCGGCAGTATCGCCGGGCTGGCGTCGCTGTCGACCTATCCCGCCCTGCTGCTTATCGGCCTGCCGCCGGTCTCGGCCAATGTCACCAACACCGTCAGCCTGGTCTTCAACGGGATCGGTTCGGTGGCGGGCTCGTTACCCGAACTCGCCGGGCAGCGCGGCCGGCTGCTGCGGCTCATGCCGATGGCTGTGCTCGGCGGTGCCGCCGGTGCCTGGCTGCTGCTCTCGATACCCGCAGAAGGTTTCGAGAACGCGGTCCCGGTGCTGCTGATGGTCGCCTCGGTCGCGATCGCACTTCCGCGGGGCAACGGACCGGTGACCGAACCGACCCGCGCGCGCAGCGCCGCCCAGGCGGTGGCCGTCGCCTTGATCTGCATCTACGGCGGGTTCTTCGGCGCCGCGGCGGGGGTGCTACTGCTGGCCCTGTTCCTGCGGACCGGTGCCGAGAGCCTGGCCGAGGCCAACGCCATCAAAAATGTCGTGCTGGGGGTCGCCAATGCCGTTGCCGCCGTGGGCTTCGTGATCTTCGCACCGGTATACTGGCCCGCCGTCGGCGCCATGGGCGTCGGCTGCCTGATCGGCGCGCGGCTGGGACCCGTGGTGGTGCGGCGGGCACCGGCGACCCCACTGCGGCTGGGCATCGCGGTCGCCGGTATCGCATTGGCGATCAAGCTGGGGTACGACACCTACCGGTGAAATCCGGACCTGTCGCGTACACACGCCGGAAGCTCGTGGTACGCCGGCTCGGCTAGCGTGGTCTGGTGGCATCCATCCCAGTCGGAACGCGTGTCCTGTGTGGTGTCGCCGCGGCCGCGGTGACCCTGGGCGTCAGCGCCCTCGTCGCAGTGCCGCTCGGATCGTCCGCCGATCCTCGCTCGGCGGTGGGATCGACGATCATCGACCGGACCCCGGGCCCGGTGAAGGAATGGGCGATCCAGACCTTCGGAACCGCCGACAAGCTGTTCCTGACGGTCGCGGTGCTCGTGGCGATCGCCGTATTGGCCGCACTGGCCGGTGTGCTGGAGCGCCGACGGATACCGATCGGCAGCATCATGTTCGCCGCGGCCACGGTTGCCGGCTGTGTCGCCATCCTGTCGCGGGCCGGCGCCCGACCGCTGGACATCGCGCCGACGGTGGTCGGCGGGCTCGCCGGCATCATCGCCCTGCGGTTTCTGACCTCCGGCCGACTGCGGGACGGGTCGGCACACGAATCGGCCGCCGCCGACCCCGGCCGCCGGCTCTCGCTGGCCGCGCTCGGGCTACTGGGCCTCGGCGTGCTGGGCAGTGCCGTCGGATCGGCGTGGGCTCGGCGGGTGCACTCCGCCGCCGGCGACCGACAGGCCTACACACCACCGCCGGTGGCCCAACCTGCGCCGCCCATCCCCCCGGAGGTGCAGCCGGCAGGCGTCGACATCACCACATTCGTCACCGACAACGACGAGTTCTACCGGATCGACACCGCGCTGGCGGTCCCCCAGCTCAACCGCGACGCCTGGGCACTGCGCATCCACGGCATGGTCGACCGGGAGGTGACCTACACCTTCGCCGACCTGGAGAAGTTCGAGCTCGTCGAAAAGGTCGTCACCCTGGCCTGCGTGTCGAACCCGGTGGGCGGTGACCTGATCGGTAATGCGGTCTGGACCGGTTACCGGGTGCGTGACCTGCTGGCCGCGGCGGGGGTGCATTCCGATGCCGATATGGTGCTGTCGACCTCAAGCGACGGTTTCACCGCGGGCACTCCCACCGAGGCGATGACCGATGATCGCGATTCCCTGCTGGCGATCACGATGAACGGACAACCGCTGCCCATCGAACACGGTTACCCGGCTCGCCTCGTCGTCCCCGGGCTGTACGGGTACGTCTCGGCCACCAAGTGGGTCGTCGATCTCGAGCTGACCAGATTCGATCGGGCGCAGGGCTATTGGACACCGCTGGGATGGTCCGAGCGCGGTCCGATCAAGACGCAGTCGCGGATCGACGTTCCCCGCATCGGCCAGGATGTCGCGCCGGGACCGGTCCGCTTCGGCGGCGTGGCATGGGCCCAGCACCGCGGTGTGCGCGCCGTCGAGGTCCGGATCGACGACGGGCCGTGGCAACAGGCAACCCTGGGCGCGGCGTACTCGAATGACACCTGGCGATTGTGGAGCTTCGACTGGCAGGCCGAAAAGACTGGTCTGCACCGCATCACCGTGCGCGCCACCGACAACACCGGGGCGGTACAGACCGAGGACATCGCCGGCGTCGTACCCGACGGCGCGACCGGTTGGCCCAGCGTCGAATTCGCGGTGACCTGACGACCCGGTCGGTGGGGACTTTCGGCACTACTGCCGACGATGTCACGCGCGCAGACTCGGTGCATGGACCCGAACACTCCGGACCGCCGAACCATCGAGACGGCGCTGTCCCTGGCAACGAGGGCTCCGTCGATCCACAATTCGCAGCCGTGGCACTGGCAGGTCCGACCGGATCGGTTGACGCTGTTCGCCGATGCCGATCGTGCTCTGCCCCATACTGATCCGGACTCCCGCGATCTGTTGCTCAGCTGCGGAGCCGCGCTGCACCATGCGATCGTCGGGCTGGCCTCGCTGGGCTGGCGGGCCGAGGTACACCGCTTTCCCGACCCCGATCGGCCCGATCTGCTGGCGACCGTGCAGATGCGCCCCGGCCCCGCGGCCGGATCGGATGTGCCACTGGCCGCCGCCATCCCGTGCCGGCGCACCGATCGCCGCATGTTCAGCCCGTGGACAGTGCCGGACGCCGATATCGCCGTGATGGGCGCCAGAGCGGCGCGGGCGGGGGTGATGCTGCGCCAGGTGCAGCGCCTGCCCGAACTGCAGGAAATCGTCGCACGCGCCGTCCGGCAACACGCCACCGATCACGCGTACCTTGCCGAATTGTCCACCTGGAGTGGGCGTTACGCGTCACTTGCGGGCGTGCCCGCCCGCAACACCCCACGCTCGGATCGCCGCGCGACACTTCCCGGACGGGTGTTCGCCGGACCGATGCTCGCGCAGTCCGAGACCGGGTCCGTCGATGACGGCGCCGCGGTCCTGGCACTGGGCACCAAGGCGGACAACCCGATGTCGCGATTGCGGGCCGGGGAGGCCACCAGCCTGGTCCTGTTGACCGCGACAACGCTCGGGCTGGCCAGCTGCCCGGTGACCGAACCACTCGAGATCGACGCCACCAGACGGGCGGTCCGCGACGACGTCTTCGGCGACCATGGCCATCCGCAGATGTTGTTGCGCATCGGCTGGGCACCGGTCAATGCCGACCCACTGCCCGCCACCCCGCGGATGCCGATCTCAGCGGTCGTCGATTGGCAGTCCTGAACCACCGGGCCTGTTCTCTGGCCATTCCAACTTCGATGCGAAAACAGCTGCCTGCGTGCGGCGTTCCATGCCGAGCTTGGCAAGCAGCCTGGATACGTAGTTCTTCACCGTCTTCTCGGCGAGGAACATCCTGGCCGCGATCTGACGGTTCGTCAGCCCCTCGGACAGCAGGTGCAGCAGGGTGCGCTCCTGCTCGGTCAGCCCGGTCAGCGGGTCATCACGCTCGGCGGCACCGCGCAGATTCGCCATCAGTGCCGCGGCTGCCCGATTGTCGAGCAACGAGCGACCCGCTCCCACCTCCTTGATGGCGTTGGCCAATTCCAAACCCTTGATGTCCTTGACGACATATCCGCTCGCGCCGGCCAGGATGGCGTCGAGCATCGCCTCGTCGGATGTGAACGAGGTGAGCATCAGACAACGCAGATCGGGAAGCTCGGAGAGCAGATCCCGGCACAGCTCGATGCCATTGCCATCGGGGAGTCGCACATCGAGCACGGCGACCTCGGGCCGTGCGGCGGGGATCCGCGCCAGCGCCTCGGCTGCCGTGCCCGCCTCCCCCACGACCTCCAGGTCGGGATCGGAGCCGAGCAGGTCGATCAGCCCACGCCGGACGACCTCATGGTCATCGACCAGGAACACCTTCACCACGGACATGACCCCATCATGGCCGGTAGTGCGGACCGGTGTCGTCGAGGATCTGCCTGCCGGTGATCCGCTCGGTCCTGATCCGGATGAAATGATCGCGCCGACCCTGCACCCACGGTTCGACGAACGTGCCTGCGACGTCGACGAGATCGTCGATCGCGGTGATCGGCTCCGCGGTGCCGACCACGGTGACGCTCCACCCACTGCGCAGATCGGGATCCAGCTCATCGGCCTCGAACGCCACCATCTGGTGGGTGGCAGCGGCCGCCAGCTTCGCGCCACCGGCAACGCGGATGACGACATCCTCCTGCCACAGGCGGAAGTTGACAGGCTGGATCGCCGGAAGCTCGTCTTCGGTGAACACCAACCGACCGACGCGGACCTGTTGTAGGCGGTCCAGGCATTGCCTGCGGTTGAGAACGTCGAGTTGCTGCGCGTGTGCCTTGCTCTGCGACATCGTGGCCACCTCCTCGTGGGCAGCCGCCCGGCTGCCCGATCATTGTCACGCCAGGGCATCACCACACGCCAGGGCCTTATGTCACCCGTTCGGACATGTCACCGGTTGGGCCTTCGGAGCGCGCTTCTCGGTGACATGTCGGTGCCGGATGGCAACCTGGAGCCGTGCAGCTGGCAGAGATCGTCGCCGCGTCGGCCGATATCGGTGCGACATCGTCACGGCTGGCAAAGGTCGAGCGGGTTGCGAAGGTACTGGGCCTGGCGGATCGGGACGAGATCGGGGTCGTGGTGGCGTGGTTGTCCGGCGAACTGCCCCAGCGCCAGATCGGCGTCGGCTGGGCCGGGCTGCGCGATCTCCCTCCACCGGCCGCCGACGCCACGCTGACCGTCGCCACGGTGCACGCCATGCTGACCGAGATCAAGGAGGTCGCGGGCAAGGGTTCCAAGAATCGACGATCCCGGCGAGTGCTGGACCTGTTCGCCGCCGCCACCGAGGCCGAACAGCGCTTCCTACGGCGTCTGCTGTCCGGCGAACTGCGCCAGGGCGCACTTGCCGGGGTGATGGCCGACGCGGTCGCCAAGGCCGCCGCCCTGCCGGCCGCCGCGGTCCGGCGGGCCGCGATGCTGGCCGGGGATCTCTCCGAGGTCGCGGTGTCGGCGATCGTCGACGGCGATATCGGCCGGTTCACCCTGCGCGTCGGACGTCCGGTCTCTCCCATGTTGGCCCAGACCGCGACCGGCGTCGCCGAAGCCCTGGACAAATTGGGCGGCGAGGCCGCCTTCGAAACGAAGCTGGACGGCGCGCGGGTGCAGATCCACCGCACCGGGGACCGCGTCGCGATCTACACCCGGACGCTCGACGACGTCACCGCGCGGTTGCCCGAGGTTGTCGACGCCGTGTTGGCCCTGCCGGTCACCGACCTGATCGCCGACGCCGAGGCGATCGCGCTCCGGCCCGACGGGCGTCCGCACCGCTTCCAGGTGACCGCATCGCGCTTCGGGAGCCGCTCGGCCGCTGGGCGCGCGGAGCCGCTGTCGGTGTTCTTCTTCGATCTGCTGCACCGCGATGGTGTCGACCTGCTGGACCTGCCGCTGACCGACCGGATGGCCGTGCTGGACGAGGTGGTCCCGGCGACACAACGGGTGCAGCGGCTGGTCACCGCGGACCCGGACGCCGCGCGCGAGTTCCTGGAGGCGACGCTGGCCGCCGGCCACGAGGGTGTGATGGCCAAGGCGCCGCTCGCACCGTATGAGGCGGGCCGCCGCGGCGCGGGCTGGTTGAAGGTCAAACCGGTGCACACCCTCGATCTGGTGGTGCTGGCGGTCGAATGGGGGTCCGGGCGGCGCACCGGCATGCTGTCCAACATTCATCTGGGTGCCCGGGACCCCGGCACCGGCGAATTCGTGATGCTGGGCAAGACGTTCAAGGGCATGACCGACGAGATGCTGGCGTGGCAGACGAGACGCTTCACCGAGCTGGCGATCGACGGTACCGGCGGCGGTGCCCCGATTGCCGGCTCAGCCGGCGGCACGGTGCGGGTGCGGCCCGAGCAGGTCGTCGAGATCGCCATCGACGGTGTGCAGGCGTCATCGCGCTATCCGGCGGGGATGGCCTTGCGTTTCGCTCGCGTCGTGCGCTATCGGGACGACAAGCCCGCCGCACAGGCCGACACGGTGGAAACCGTGCGTGAGCTGTTCGAACGCGGCGGTTGAGGCAAAGTCCCAACGTCGTCTCGACGCGGTGCAAGGATCGACCCCATGGGATCACCGACTGCCCCCGATCTGACCGAGGACACCCGCGGCGACATCACCTACGTCCGAACCGACAAGGATCTGCCGCCGGTGGCGATCATCGACCGGTCACCGATCACCGCCAAGCACCGCATCGTCTTCGCCGTGGTGGCGGTCCTGGGCGCCGTCGCGTGGGCGATCATCGCATTCTTCCGCGGCGAGACCATCAACGCGGTGTGGTTCGTCATCGCGGCAATCTGCACCTACGTCATCGGATTCCGGTTCTACGCCCGGTTGATCGAGATGAAGATCGTCAAACCACGCGATGATCACGCCACGCCGGCCGAGGTCTTCGAGAACGGCACCGATTACATGCCCACCGACCGGCGGGTGCTGTTCGGGCACCACTTCGCCGCCATCGCCGGGGCAGGCCCCCTCGTCGGTCCGGTCCTGGCCATGCAGATGGGTTACCTGCCCGGCACCATCTGGATCATCATCGGTGCGTTGGTCGCCGGTTGTGTGCAGGACTACCTGGTGCTGTCGATCTCGGTACGCAGACGAGGCCGGTCGCTGGGACAGATGGCCAAGGACGAACTCGGCGTGGTGGGCGGCGCGGCGGCGATCGTCGGCGTGCTGGTCATCATGGTGATCCTGCTGGCGGTGCTGGCGCTGGTCGTGGTGAACGCGCTCGCCGAGAGCCCGTGGGGCGTGTTCTCCATTGCGATGACCATCCCCATCGCGATCTTCATGGGCCTGTACCTGCGCTTCCTGCGGCCCGGCCGGGTGTCGGAGGTATCGCTGATCGGTGTGGCGCTGCTGCTGTTGGCCGTCGTATCCGGCGGCTGGGTGGCCGAAACCCAATGGGGCACCGACTGGTTCACGCTGTCGAAGGTGACGTTGTCGTGGTGCATCATCATCTATGGCCTGGCCGCCTCCATCCTCCCGGTGTGGTTGCTGCTGGCGCCGCGCGATTACCTGTCGACGTTCATGAAGGTCGGCACCATCGCTCTGCTCGCGGTGGGCATCCTGGTGGCCCGGCCGATCATGGAGGCACCGGCGATCTCGTCGTTCGCCACCAGCGGTACCGGACCCGTGTTCGCCGGTTCCCTTTTCCCGTTCCTGTTCATCACGATCGCCTGTGGCGCACTGTCGGGCTTCCACGCGCTGATCTCCTCGGGTACCACGCCGAAGCTGCTGGAGAAGGAAAGCCAGATGCGCCTGATCGGCTACGGCGGCATGCTCACCGAGTCGTTCGTCGCGATCATGGCGCTGATCACCGCCGCA
Source organism: Mycolicibacterium neoaurum (assembly GCF_036946495.1). NCBI lineage: Bacteria > Bacillati > Actinomycetota > Actinomycetes > Mycobacteriales > Mycobacteriaceae > Mycobacterium > Mycolicibacterium neoaurum. The sequence continues at coordinate 3,635,914 of NZ_JAQIIX010000002.1, read as the reverse complement.
ATCCTCAACCAGCATCTGTACTTCGTGATGAACGCACCGACCGCTGCCACCGGCACCACCGCCCAGACCGCGGCCGACTACGTCAACGGACTCGGCTTGTCCGGGGCCGATATCACCGCCGATGAGATCACCGCCGCCGCCCAGAGCGTCGGCGAGGAGTCGATCGTGTCCCGCACCGGCGGCGCCCCCACCCTGGCCTTCGGCATGTCCGAGGTACTGCATCAGGTCTTCGGCGGCGCGGGTCTGAAGGCGTTCTGGTATCACTTCGCGATCATGTTCGAGGCGTTGTTCATCCTGACGACGGTCGACGCCGGCACCCGGGTTGCCCGCTTCATGCTGTCGGATGCGCTCGGCAACCTCGGTGGGCCGCTCAAGAAGCTGCAGAACCCGAGTTGGCGGGTGGGCGCCTGGATCTGCAGCGTCGTCGTCGTGCTCGCGTGGGGCAGCATCCTGCTGATGGGCGTCACCGACCCACTCGGCGGCATCAACACGCTCTTCCCGCTGTTCGGCATCGCCAACCAGTTGTTGGCGGCCATCGCGCTGACCGTCGTCACCGTGGTGATCATCAAGCGCGGACTGTTGAAATGGGCATGGATACCAGGCATTCCGCTGGCCTGGGATCTGGTGGTGACCATGACGGCGTCCTGGCAGAAGATCTTCTCCGGTGATCCGAAGGTCGGCTACTGGACACAGCACTTCCAGTACCGCGACGCCAAGGACGCAGGCAAGACGGCGTTCGGTGCCGCGAAGGACGCCGGTCAGATCGATGCCGTCATCCGCAACACGTTCATCCAGGGCACGTTGTCGATCGTGTTCGCGGTCCTGGTGCTCATCGTGGTCGCCGCCGGTGTCATCATGGCGCTCAGGGCGATTCGAGGCACAGGTCGTCCGCTCACCGAAGATGAGCCGGTGCCCTCGCGTATCTTTGCCCCGTCGGGACTGTTCGCCACCGATGCCGAGAAGGAGGTGCAGAAAGAATGGGACGCGCTCGGGCCGTCGCACGCCAGATCAGTTGGTACTGGTCCTCATTGATGGGCGATAACCACTACCGTCGCTACCTCGAGCACCTCGCGCGCCGACACCCCGGTGCGCCGGTGCCGACCGAGCGGGAGTACTGGCGGATGCGGCACGCTGTGACCGAGTCCAATCCGCAGTCGCGGTGCTGCTGAATCCTGTGATGTGAGGAGTCGCAACCGCACTGAATCCGGTTGCGACTCCTCACATCACGAGGCGGCCGATCGGTAGGCCCGCACGATCGGGGCGAGCTCATCGGGTGTCGCGCCATGCATGATCACCGCGTCGGCACCGTAGTCGAACTCCTTGCGCACCCGGTCGACGCACTGTTGCGCCGTACCGGTCGCCGAGGGCTCCAGCCATTCGTCCGGGATCATGGTGGCGATGTGTTCGATCTGCTCGGCCGTCGCCTTGTGATCGATACCGCCCCCGATGGACTGCACCACGGTATCCTCGCGAAAGCGTTGCAGCACAGCGGGATCCCAGCCATTGGTGCTGACCAACAGGTCTCCGTACCCCTGTAGATAGGTGGCCAATCGGGCGACGGTCTTCTTCAACCGCAGCTCTTCGGGCAGGTGATCGCCGACCGTCGCGAAACAGGACCACACCCGCACGCTCGCGGGGTCTCGGCCGGCCTGCTCGGCGGCATCCTTGACCGTCTTGACCGCCCGCTGCAGCGTCTGCGGCGTGAAGTATGTGTGCAGGATGACATCGTCGAAGGCGCGCCCGCCCAGCGCGAGGGTTTGCGGCCCGAAGGCGACGATGGCCAGCCTGATGTCCTCGCGGAAATCGGAATCGAGGAACAGCAGCGGATATCGTCCGATCGGCCCGTCATGGTCGAAGATCAGCTCGCCCTGCCAGAGTCGGCGCATCACCCTGGCGAAGTCTTCCATCTGCGCGGTGGTCACCGCGGGCACCCCGAAAGCGCCGTACAACGCGGCGATTCCCCTGCCGAGGCCCAAGGTGAACCGGCCCCCGGACAATCGGTGCATGGTGGTGGCCCACGATCCGGTGATCAACGGATGCCTGGTGTTGTGATTGGTCGCCGCGGTGGCGATCTGCATGCGGTTCGTCACCGCCAGCGCCGCGCCGGTCAGTGACGACGCTTCCTTGACGTTCCAGCGCTCGGAGATGAAGCCGGTACCGAACCCCAGTTCCTCACCGCGTCGGGCCTCGTCCACCAACGTGGCGGGACCTTCGCCGCCGGCGCCGGCCAGCAGGTAATAGCCGAGTTCGTCCAATGGCTCAGTCATACAGGTTCATACCCGACGTCACAACCAATGTCACAACCAACGTCACTCCCAACCTCCTTGTTGGTAAGCACCATTGCACACCCCGGTGATCGGTCCGCTGACAACGCGAAAGATCACCCACCTCCGGCAGAAATGGCGGCCTCAGCCGTCTTCGGTCTCCTTGGCGATGACGCCGCGCGCGATCAGGTGCTCTGTCAAGGGAGCCACACCCGCGGTGATGTGCTCCACGATCGCCCGCCGGGCAGCATCCGAGTCACGACGCTCCAGCGCGTCGATCAGCCTGCGGTGGTCCCTGATCGACTGGGCCGGCCAGCCCTCCAGGGTCGGGAACACCGATTCGGGCTGATAACGGGTGATCCCGGACATGAACTGGGTCAGCTTCGGCGAGTCGGCGGCAACGTTGATCAGGCGGTGATACTCATGGTTGAGGCGCACGGCGCGGTCCGGGTCGGCGTCCCGGTAAGCACGCTCCAGGTCATCCTGAATGGCCTTCAGTTCCGAAAGTTGTTCGGCGCTGATACTTTCGGCCGCCCGCGCCGCCAACTCACCCCCGACGTAGGCCTGCACGTCTGTGACATCGGCGAGATCGCGGGCGGTGAACTCCACCACCATGAACCCTCGTCGCGGGTGCTGTACCAGCAGTCCCTCGGCGCGCAGGTTCAGCAGCGCTTCCCGCACCGGAGTGACGCTGATGCCGAGGTCGACGGCCAGCTGCTCCAGACGCAGGTATTCACCGGCGGGGTAGGTGCCGTCGAAGATCCGTCGCCGCACCACCCGCGCAACCTCATCGGAAAGCTGCGGCCGGGCGACGAACCCCACCTCCTCCCGTCGCTGCGCTCGCCCGGATGCTTCTTCCCGTCGCTGCGCTCGCCCGGATGCTTCTTCCCGTCGCTGCGCTCGCCCGGGTGGATCAGAGCCGATACTCATCGAGCAGATTCTTGCTGATGATGGTCTTCTGGATCTCGCTGGTGCCCTCGCCGATCAGCAGGAACGGAGCGTCGCGCATCAGCCGTTCGATCTCGTACTCCTTGGAGTAGCCGTAGCCCCCGTGGATCCGGAAGCTCTGCTGGGTCACCTCGGCACAGAACTCGCTGGCCAGATACTTGGCCATCCCGGCGGCCACATCGTTTCGCTCTCCCGAATCCTTGAGTCGGGCAGCATTGACCATCATCAAGTGCGCCGCCTCGACCTTGGTCGCCATCTCGGCGAGCTGGAAGGCGATGGCCTGGTGCCCGGCAATCGGCGTACCGAACGTCTCCCGCTGCTGGGCATAGCGTATCGCCAGTTCGAAGGCGCGGATCCCGACACCACAGGCGCGCGCCGACACGTTGACCCGGCCGACCTCGATACCGTCCATCATCTGGACGAAACCCCGGCCCGGTGCCGCACCCAGCACATCACCGGCCGATGCCCGATAGCCGTCGAAGATCAGCTCGGTGGTGTCGATTCCCTTGTAGCCGAGCTTGTCGATCTTGCCGGGGATGGTCAGTCCGGGAACCACCTCCCCGAAACCGGCCGGCTTCTCTATCAGGAAAGCCGTCAGGTTGCGGTGCGGCTTCTCCGCTCCCTCATCGGTTTTGACCAATGCGGCCACCAGCGTCGAGCTGCCCCCATTGGTCAGCCACATCTTCTGCCCGGTGATCAGGTAGTCGTCACCATCGCGCACACCCCTGGTGCGGATGGCGGCCACATCCGAACCCAGCTCGGGCTCGGACATCGAGAACGCCCCGCGGATCTCCCCCGTCGCCATCCGGGGCAGATACCGCTGCTTCTGGGCATCGGTACCGTGCTGGCGGATCATGTAGGCGACGATGAAGTGCGTATTGATGACACCGGACACACTCATCCAGCCGCGGGCCAGTTCTTCGACGCAGAGCGCGTAGGTCAGCAGCGACTCGCCCAGCCCGCCGTGCTCCTCGGGGATCATCAGGCCGAACAGGCCCATTTCCCGCATCTGGTCGACGATGTGTTGTGGATAGGTGTCCGCATGCTCGAGTTCCTGCGCGTTCGGGATGATCTCTCGGTCCACGAATTGCCGCACGGTAGCGATGATCTCGGCCTGGACATCGGTGAGTCCGGCGGTCTGCGCGAGCTTAGTCATGGGCCATCTCGCTTCGCATCGCACTGGTCATCGGACGGTCCGTTCGAATACCGCGGCCAAGCCCTGACCGCCCCCGATACACATGGTCTCCAGCCCGTAGCGTGCGTCTCGTAAGTCGAGTTCGCGGGCCAGCGTGCCCAGCATCCGACCGCCGGTCGCGCCCACCGGATGCCCCAGCGAAATCCCGGATCCACGCACATTGGTGCGCTCGAAGTCGATTTCGCCGAATTTCCACTCCCGGGTACAGGCCAGCGCCTGCGCGGCGAAAGCCTCGTTGAGTTCGATCAGGTCCATGTCCGCCAGCGACAGGCCCGCGTTGTCGAGGGCGCGGGCGGTGGCCGGCACCGGACCGATGCCCATGATGTCCGGCCCGACACCTGCGACCGCCCAGGACACCAATCGCACAAGAGGTCTGAGTCCGAGTTCGGCGGCACGTTCGCCTGTGGTGACGATGCACATGGACGCGGCGTCGTTCTGTCCGCTGGAATTGCCTGCAGTCACAGTGGCATCCGGGTCGTTCTTGCCGAGCACGGGGCGTAGCGTGCTCAGCTTCTCCAGCGAGGTGTCGGCACGCGGATGCTCATCGACGGAGATGACCTTCGCACCGGACCGATCGGCAACCGACACCGGGATGATCTCGTCGGCCAACACCCCGCTGCGCTGCGCGGCGACCGCCTTCTCGTGCGAGCGGACCGCGAGTTCGTCCTGCTCGGTCCGCGAGATACCGTATCGGCGGCGCAGGTTCTCGGCTGTCTCGAGCATGCCGCCGGGCACGGGATGGAACTTGCCGCCTGCGGTGGTCCGCCCGCGGGCCAGTCCGTCGTGCACGGTGATACCGCCCCGCGACCCGCCCCAGCGCATATCGGTGGAGTAGAAGGCGACGTTGCTCATCGACTCGACACCGCCGGCGATCACCAGATCGCTTCCGCCACTGCCGACTTGCAGTGCCGCCTGGATGACGGCCTGTAAGCCCGACCCACAACGCCGATCGACCTGCATACCCGGCACCGTGGTGGGCAGGCCGGCATCGAGGGCCACCACGCGACCTATCGCGGGCGCCTCGCTGGACGGGTAGCAATGCCCCAACACCACATCGTCGACGGCGTCGGGACTCAGCGCTGTGCGTTCCAGCAGGCCCTGTAGTGCGGCGACACCGAGATCCACCGCTGACAGTGCTGCGAACATTCCGCCGTAGCGCCCGATCGGGGTACGCACCGGTTCGCAGATGACGGTATCGCGCACTAGATGTGCCGCCCGCCGGTCACTTCCAGCACCGTGCCCGTCATATAGGACGACAGATCCGATGCCAGGAACAGTGCCACGGATGCGACCTCACTGGGTTCGGCGGCGCGGCCCATCGGGATCTCGGCAAGCTTCTGATCCCAGATACGCTGCGGCATGGCCTCGGTCATCGCCGATCGGATCAGTCCGGGCTGGATGGCGTTGACGCGGACACCGAGATGGGCGACTTCCTTGGCGGCCGCCTTGGTCAAACCGACGATCCCGGCTTTTGCCGCCGAGTAGTTGGTCTGACCCACCAACCCGACCTTGCCCGAGATCGACGAGATATTGACGATCGCACCGCTTTTCGCCTCACGCATGATGTTCGCGGCCAGCCGGGTGCCGTTCCACGAGCCCTTCAGATGTACCGAGATGACCTGATCGAACTGCTCCTCGGTCATCTTGCGCATCGTGGCATCTCGGGTGATACCGGCGTTGTTGACCATGACATCGAGGCTGCCGAAAGTCTCGACGGCCGCATCGACGAGTGCGCCGACCTCCCCGGCATCGGTGACATCACATCGGACGGCCTTGGCCACCGAGGCACCACCGAGACGTTGCACCGCAGCCTCGGTGGCCTCTGGATTCAGGTCGCCGAGCACGACGCGCGCACCCTCGGATACGAACCGCTCGGCGATGGCGAATCCGATCCCCTGGGCACCACCGGTGACCACCGCTGTCCGACCGTCCAACAAAGCCATGAAGCCAACCTCCTCAGGCGCGAGCCGTGAAAAACATAAAATATGATATTTGTGGGATCAAACCACATCCGGACGTACAGGAGGGCCCTCGATGGCCGAGAGCGTCACCGCATCACCGTCACCAGAGACCGTCTCGGACGCCGACTTCGCCGATATCCTCGCCGCCACCAAGCAATTCATCCGCACCCAGGTGGTCCCTCGGGAGCTTGAGATCATGTCCGCCGACCGGGTGCCCGACGATCTGCGGGAACAAGCCAAGAACATGGGCCTGTTCGGATATGCGATTCCGCAGGAGTGGGGCGGGTTGGGACTGAACCTGGTCCAGGACGTCGAGCTGGCATTCGAGTTCGGCTACACCAGCCTGGCGTTGCGGTCGATGTTCGGCACCAACAATGGCATCGCCGGTCAGGTCCTGGTCGGCTTCGGCACCGACGAACAAAAGACCCGCTGGTTGGAGGGCATCGCATCGGGCGCGGTGGTCGCCTCCTTCGCGCTCACCGAGCCCGGCGCCGGGTCGAACCCGGCGGGATTGCGCACCAAGGCCGTTCGCGATGGTGACCAATGGGTGATCAGCGGCCAGAAGCAGTACATCACCAATGCACCGGATGCCGATCTGTTCATCGTGTTCGCCCGCACCCGACCCGCCGACGATGACGGCCCCGGCATCGCGGTATTCCTGGTGCCTGCGGACACGGCCGGCGTCACTGTCGGCGCCAAGGACGCCAAGATGGGCCAGGAGGGCGCCTGGACCTCCGATGTGAACTTCGACGAGGTGCGCGTCGGCAGTGACAGCCTGATCGGCGGTAGCGAAGACATCGGATACCGGGCGGCGATGGCCTCGCTGGCACGCGGGCGGGTACACATCGCCGCACTGGCGGTCGGCAGCGCACAGCGCGCGCTCGACGAATCTGTCTCCTACGCCGCGACCGCCACCCAGGGCGGTACGCCGATCGGCAGCTTTCAACTGGTGCAGGCGATGCTCGCCGACCAACAGACCGGAGTGATGGCCGGGCGGGCGATGGTCCGCGAGGCCGCTCGCCTCTGGGTCACCGGCGAGGACCGCCGAATCGCACCATCGTCGGCCAAGCTGTTCTGCACCGAGATGGTCGGTAAGGTTGCCGATCTCGCCGTCCAGATCCACGGCGGTAGCGGCTACATGCGCGAGGTTCCCGTGGAGCGCATCTATCGGGATGTTCGGTTGCTGCGCCTCTACGAGGGCACCAGCGAGATCCAGCGGCTCATCATCGGCGGTGGGCTGGTCAAGAATGCCCAACGCCAGATGACGAGCTGATACCCGCTAGGCGATGTAGCGGATGATGGATTCGGCCACGGCGGCCGGCTTCTCGGACCCTTCGATCTCCACGGTGATCGTGACCGTGGACTGGGCGGCGCCCGCCAGCTGGGCCACGTCGGTGATGACCGCGCGGGCCCGGATGCGCGCGCCGACCTTGACCGGAGTGATGAACCGGACCTTGTTGTAGCCGTAGTTCACGGCCAGCGAAATGCCCTTGACGCCGTACAGGTGACGCGAGAAGTAGGGCAGCAGCGACAGCGTCAGCAGCCCGTGCGCGATGGTGCCACCGAAGGGCCCGCTCGCCGCCCGCTCGGGCTCGACATGGATCCACTGCCGGTCCTCGGTGGCCTCGGCAAATTGGTCTACGCGGGACTGGTCGATCTCCAGCCAGTCGGTGGGACCGAGCTCGGTGCCCGCCGCACCCACCAGCTCATCCAGACTCTCGAAAACCTTCATGCGCGCTCCTCCACTCGAAACGGTTGCCGTGTCATGCATAGCCTCCCGGTCGCGCCGTAGCGACACCGGGTCGACTCCGCGACACACGACGTTCACGTGCAAGTGCAGCGAATTGAGGTAACGCCCCAACTTTCACCCGAGTCGTAGAAAACTCGGCAAGGGGATGATGAAATTTGCCGCAACTGACGCTCGCGATAATTTTGCCAGAGTCAGGCCCATTTCAAATATCCGCCGGTGAATTGCTGCGATCCGTGAATGGCGATTCTGGCAACTTATGTCAGTCCATGACACTTATTTAGATCTGGCATTTCCGCAGGATATAGCGATACTTAACCCGACTATTTGAAATTATCCAGGGACCATACGCCCGCGTGGCAATCTCCCTGTACCGATCGGTGGGTCAAGTTTATGAGCGTGTCAATCGCCGAAGCCAGCATTAGCGCACTCCCGGACAATGCGTCGGTTCAGTGGTGGGATCGCGATACCGAGTGCACCCTCGTGCTCGCGACGCCAGCGGCCGAGCCCGAACTCTGGGACGACTTTCTCGACGGCGCGCTGCGCAGTTATCGCAAACACGGCGTCGAACAGGCGATCGAACCCAGTGCGGTGGCCGATCCCGCGACCACCTCGCTGTTCCTCACCGCGATCGATGACGCGGGCAGAGTGATCGGCGGTGTGCGTGCCCAGGGCCCGTACCGCCACGCCGATGAATCGCACGCCATCGTGGAATGGGCAGGCCAGAACGCCCTGCCGAGGGTGCGCAAGATGATCGCCGACCGCATCCCGTTCGGTGTGGTCGAGATCAAGACCGCGTGGACGGCCGACGATCGCCGGGGCGACCGCGATCGCGGTCGCTTGCTCACCCCGGCACTCGCACGCATGCCACTGCACGCCACGCTGGTATTGGGCGCTAAGTTCGCCATGGCGACCGCAGCGGCGCATGTCCTGGCGCGCTGGGAATCCTCGGGCGGCGTCGTCGCCACCCGCATCCCGGCCACGCCGTACCCCGACGAGAGATATGAGACGAAGATGATGTGGTGGGACTACGCGGAGTTCACCCGCACCGCCGACCCCGACCAAATCCTGGCAATCCGCGCGGAGGCGCGTGCGCTCGCCCCGATGCTCGAGAGCACCGAGGCTGTCCCGGCGATGTTGACCGGCCTGTGACCGACACGCACGCCGCCATCGTTCTCGCCGAAGACCACCCCGAGGACGCAAAGCTGTTATGGGAGTTGCGCGCTCGGCCCGATGTCGAGTTCGTGGACAATATCGGCAGGCAGCGCAGCGCGCTGGCCTCCCTGATACCGGCGGTCGACGCCGATCTGCTGGCCGAGCCACATCGGTGGGTCTACTACCCGTGGCGACGGTCGGTGGTGGGCATGTTGGGCCCGCGTGCATACCGGCGATTGCGCCTGGACCGCAACCGAAACCTGATCACCGACTCCGAACAGCGCGAACTTGCCGAGCTGCACATCGGCGTGATCGGCCTGAGCGTCGGGCATGTGATCGCCCATACCCTGGCCGCACAGGGGATCTGCGGTGAGCTGCACCTCGCGGACTTCGATGAACTCGAGGCGGCGAACCTCAATCGGGTGCCCGCCACCGTCTTCGACGAAGGTGTCAACAAGGCGATCATCGCGGCTCGCCGCATCGCAGAGCTGGATCCTTATGTGCGCGTGCAGGTATACCCCGACGCCGTCACCGCAGGCACCGTCGATGCCTTCCTCGACGGACTGGACATCGTGGTCGAAGAATGCGACTCGCTGGACACCAAGGCGCTGGTACGCGAAGCGGCCAGACACAGGCGGCTCCCGGTGTTGATGACCACCAGTGACCGCGGGCTGGTCGATGTCGAGCGTTTCGACCTCGAACCCGATCGCCCGATCCTGCACGGGATGTTGGGCGCGGTGAGCACCACCGATCTGGCCGGACTGAGCAGCACCGACAAAGTGCCCTACGTGCTCGGACTGCTGGATGCCACGTCGCTGTCCCCGCGCATGGCAGCGTCCTTGTGTGAGGTCGGCGAAACATTGTCGACCTGGCCACAATTGGCAGGCGAGGTGGTACTGGGCGCCGGTCTCATCGCCGAATCCGTGCGCCGGATCGGGCTCGGTGAGCCGTTGGGATCAGGTCGGACACGGTTGGACGTCGCCGCCGCACTCGACAACGTGGACGATCCGCTCCGCACGCCGTCGGCGCCCGCCGACGACCCGGTCGAAATCGAGGACGAAAGACAAGAATTCGAATCGGTACTCGACGCCATGGCCTACGCCGCGCATCGGGCACCGTCGGGCGGCAACTCCCAGCCGTGGTCGATCGAGATCGGCGAGCACAGCCTCGATCTTCACATAGACCCGCGGCGTACCAGCCAGATGGACGTCGAATTCCGAGGTAGCGCAGTCGCGCTCGGCGCGGCAGCGCTGAACGCCCGAATCGCCGCGGCAGCACACGGGCATGGAACGCGACTACATACCGGAAAGGGTGACCACACACCGCTGCAGATTTCGGTCGAACTCGGGGGAAGCGCCGATCCGGTACTGGCCGAGATGTATGGGCCGATGCTCGAACGAAACACCAACCGGCACCTCGGGGAACTGGTCACCTTCAGCGCCGATCTGCGGGAGGCGCTGCATGCCGCGGCGCTCGCCCACGGCGGTCGGCTGCGGTTGATCACCGACCGGGACGAAATCAGGCAATGCGCCGAGGTTCTCGCCGCCGCCGACCGTATTCGCTATCTGACCAATCAGCTCCACTCGGAGATGTTTGCCGAGATCTGGTCACCAGGAGATCCGGCGCCCGAGTACGGCATCGACGTGCGCACGCTGGAGTTGGCACCATCGGATCTGGCCGTCCTCGACGTCTTGCGCCGATCGGACGTGATGGACGAATTGGCCCGCTGGGACGCGGGTTCGGCGCTGGGCAACAATACACGTGACCGGGTGGGCGGGGCGTCGGCCGTGGCCGTGATCACCACGGACGGCCAGGAACTGGCCGACTACGCGCGGGCTGGAGCGGCGGTCGAGGCGGTGTGGATCACCGCCCAGACAGCGGGTTTGGCCACGCAGCCGGTATCGCCCGCTTTCCTCTACGCCCACACCGATCACGAATTGGCACAGTTGGCACCGGCATATCCCGAACAACTCGGGAACCTGCAATACACTCTCCGCAGGCTCACCGGAACGTCGCCGGATGAGGCGCAGGCATTGGTCATGAAGATCACCAGTGCACCGCGCCCGTCCCTGCGGAGTCGCCGGAGCCCACTGCTCCACACAACGTCGCACCCCGCGACACCACATCGAGAGGTCTAGGTGCCCCGCAGCCTCGAACTGGTCGTTACGGCGGCCGCGACGCGACTCAGCGCCGTCAACGCCGCGACCGCGGCGAGCGTGAGCCAGCAGGTACTCGCCGAACTGGTGACCTACTTCAATGTCGATTTCAGCTTTTTGCGCCACAACGATCATGCGATCCATGCGACGCGATTGATCGCCGACTGGCCGCCGCGTCCGGCCGATCTCGGGCCCGATCCACTCGAACTGATCTACTTCGCCGACGCGGACCCGGTGTTCGCGATGGCCGAGCACCTCAAGGAACCGATGGTGTTCCGGCCCGAGTCGACCGACGACTATCAGCACACCATTGAGGCGGGACGGCAGATCCCGACCACGTCGATGGCCTGTGTGCCCCTGTTGTCCGGTGACGTGACGACCGGAGTGCTTGGGTTCGTCAAGGTCGGGGTCCGGGAGTGGAGTGCGGAAGAACTCAACGCCCTGGTGGCGATCGCTACCCTGTTCGCCCATGTCCAGGCGCGCGTGGAGGCCGAAGATCGGCTACGGTTCCTGGCCGAGCACGACGATCTCACCGGACTGCACAACCGTCGTGCGCTGGTGGCCCATCTGGACTCTCGGCTCGCCGAGGGTGAGTCTGGGCCCGTCGCAGCCCTCTACGTCGACATCGACCGACTCAAGGCCATCAACGACTACCTCGGCCATACCGCGGGCGATTCCTTCATCCGCGTGATCGCCGGCCGTCTCGCCGAGTCCGTCGGTATCGGCATCATCGCCCGCCTGGGCGGTGACGAGTTCGTGGTCGTGCCCGACTCCCCCACCACCATCGACAAGGCCGAGGCCCTGGCCCACCAGGTTCAGGACGCGCTCTCCCAGCGGGTGCCTGTCGACGGCGAAATGGTGACCCGGTCGGTGAGTATCGGTGTCGCCGTCGGTGTTCCGGGTCGCGATTCGACATCTGACCTGATGCGCCGCGCGGATCAGGCCATGCTGACCGCGAAGAAGACCGGTGGCAACGAGGTGACGGTGTACTCGGACGTGATCGCCTCCGAGAGTGAGTTCCGCAACGACATCGAGTTGCACCTGCAGAACGTGATCGAGACGGGCGCACTGTTCCTGCGCTTCCTGCCCGAGATCGACATGCGCACCGGCAAAGTGCTCGCTACCGAGGCGCTGGTCCGATGGCAGCACCCCACGCGTGGCCTGCTGTCACCCGATGCGTTCATCGGGGTTGCCGAGTCCATCAACCTGGCGGGTGAACTGGGTCGTTGGGTCATGCGCACCGCCTGCGCGGAGTTCGCCCGCTGGCAGGCTTCCGGCGTCGGACACGATATCGTCCTGCGGGTCAACGTGTCACCGGTGCAACTGGTGGCCGACGGTTTCGTCGAATCGGTAGCGGCAATCCTCGACGAGTACGACATCGACCCCGGATCGGTCTGCCTGGAGATCACCGAGAGCGTCGTGGTCCAGGACATCGACACGACGCGAATCACCCTGGCCGGTCTCCACCAGGTGGGGGTGCAGGTCGCCATCGATGACTTCGGCACCGGGTACAGCGTGCTGTCGCTGCTCAAATCTCTTCCGGTCGAGGCACTGAAGATCGACAAGAGCTTCGTTCGTGACCTGGGATCCAGCCCAGGTGATCTGGCCATCGTGCGCGCAATCGTCGCGCTTGCCGAGGCGTTCGGGTTGCAGCTGGTCGCCGAGGGGGTGGAAACCGAGGCCGCCGCCGTGACGCTCTTACGCCATGGTTGCCACCGCGCCCAAGGCTTTCTGCTCTCCCGCCCCATCCCCGGTGAGGAGATGGAGGCGCTGTTGCGCCGAGGGCACGTACCGGTGGATTTCACTCCGGGACTCCGTCCCTGACGGCCGGCACCCCCTCACGGCACGGAGGGTGGCTCGATCTCGCGTAATACCTCCAGCCTGCCGAACCGGCCCGCTCGCCGGCCGACAAGGCCGATGCGATCACCGGCATCGAGGTGCTGCGCCAGCGGCACGGTCTGCGTGCCCGTGATCGCCACGCCGACACGGGCCCGCACTGCCCAGGCCCCCGCCGGGGTATCGAGAACCACACCGTCGACCCAGCCATCCTCACCGAACACGAGGCGCTGCAATGTGCTGTGTTCGGAGACCTCGATCCCCTGGTCGGCGGCAGCCGCGTCGAGCCAGTCTCCGAGGGTCTGTCCCGGCGTAACCACCTCGCCCAGTACGGCGACATCGATGGCCGTCCCGTCGGCGTCGCGCATCGATCTGGTCGGCCAGTAGGACACCCTGGTGAACAGGACACCGAAGGGCGAACCCAGACAGGTTGCCGCCCAATCCCAGAGCCGAGACCCCACGAACGTGTCGATCGCGCGACGGCGCGTGGCATCAGGGCGCTCTGCGAGATGGACCGCGGTCCTCGCCAAATCCGGTTCCTCAGCGGTCGGTAGCTCAGCGCTCAGCGCGTCGAAGTACGCGTCGGTCGCGGGGTCGTCCAGCCGCGGCAGCCATCCACGGACGCCGCCGTGGTCCTCCTGAACCGTCGGTGCGGATCGAGCCACCACGACATCGAGGTCGGCCGAAGCAGCGGCAATGGCGCATGCCAGACCGGCCGGTCCGGCACCGACAGCAACGACGTCGGCCTCGTCATCCCATTCGTAGCTATCGCCATTGCCATAGCTGAACTCGTCATGGTCTTCGACACCCCTGCGGTTCGCCTCGCCGCCCGTCACAGCGCTCCGACCATAATTTTCAGGCGACTTCGTGCCGATCTGCGACCCGAACACGGATGTGCCGCGTTCCGCCCGGTGGTTCGGGGGAAGTTGCCAGTACGGATCACGGCAATGTGATGACGGTAGCGTTCAGCAGGTCGGAACCGCCGCCGGCCGGTCGTCTCCGTCGCCGTCGGGGGCTGCAGACAGATCATGCGCACGAGCCACCCTATGTCGCCGTCGCCGCAGAACCACCACTGCCGGGGTTTCCCAACACCATGTCGAACTGCTAGTTATATAGCTAGGTTAGATAGCCGGAGGCAAGGAGAGTCATGGACCTGAGCTGGTCAGAGGCGGACAACGCGTTCCGCGAAGAGGTCCGCCGATTCATGGCGGAGAAGCTGACGCCGGAGATTTCGCGAGCCGGCCGATTGATGACCAGCGTGTACAGCGATCACGAGGCCAGCCTGGCGTGGCAGGCCATCCTGCATGAACGCGGCTGGGCTGCGCCGGCGTGGCCGGTGGAGTACGGCGGATGCGACTGGAGCCTGACCCAGCACTACATATTCAGCCGTGAATCCCAGCTCGCCGGAGCGCCGTCGCTGTCGCCCATGGGCATCCGGATGGTCGCCCACGCGATCGTGAAATTCGGCACACCCGAACAGAAAGAGTACTTCCTACCGCGCATCCTCACGGCCGAGGTTTTCTTCTGTCAGGGCTACTCCGAGCCCGAGTCAGGGTCCGATCTGGCGTCACTGAGCATGGCGGCAATCGACGATGGCGATCACCTGGTCTGCACCGGCAGCAAGATATGGACCACCCACGCCACCGAGGCCAATTGGATGTTCGCATTGGTGCGGACCTCTCGCACCGGGAAGAAGCAGCACGGCATCACCTTCGTCCTCGTCGACATGACCACCCCGGGTATCGAGGTACGCCCGCTGGTCATGACCTCCGGCGAAGAAGTACAAAGTCAGGTTTTCTTCGACGCGGTGCGTATCCCGAAGGCCAACATCCTCGGCAACATCGACGAGGGTTGGACGGTGGCCAAATACCTCCTCGAATTCGAGCGCGGCGGCGGCGCCACCGCGCCGGCGCTGCAGGTCATGGCCGAGGACGTGGCACGAGTCGCGGCGACGCAGCCGGGCCCCGACGGCGGTGCCCTCATCGACGACCCCGCCTTTGCCAGGAAACTCGCCGACGCACGCATCCGTACCGAGGTCCTGGAAATCCTCGAGTATCGCGTCCTGGCGGCACTTGCCGGCGGCGGGAATCCCGGTGCGGCCTCCTCGATGCTGAAGGTGATCTCCACCGAACTGAGTCAGACGCTGACCGAACTCGCGTTGGAAGCGGCCGGGCCGCGCGGACGCGCCTACCAGCCGCACGCGACGTGCCCCGGCGGGCCGATCGCCGATTTCGAGCCTCCGGCCGACGGCTATGTCTCCGGTGAGCCCTGGCAGGCCGTCGCCCCGCTGCGCTACTTCAACGACCGGGCAGGCTCGATCTACGCCGGCAGCAACGAGATTCAGCGCAACATCCTCGCCAAAGCAGAGTTGGGACTCTAAATGGACTTCACCCTCAACCATGAACAGGACCTGCTGCGCGACGGGCTCACCAGGTTCCTGTCATCCCGGTACGGTCTCGAATCCAGCCGTGCGGCAGCCAAACTCGGCCCGGGCTGGCAGCCGGCGATCTGGCGGGCCTTCGCCGACGAACTCGGCATTCTCGGTGCGGCGTTGCCGGAGCGGGTCGGTGGCATCGGAGGCGGACCGGTCGAGGTGATGGTGATCGCCGAAGAGCTGGGCCGGGCACTGGTCATCGAACCCTACGTCGACACGGTGGTGGTCGCCGGCGGTCTGCTGCAGCGGGCCGGCGGCGATATCGCAGATGCACTACTGGAGCGGATCGCCGGCGGCGAAGCCATCGTCTCGCTGGCCGCCGCCGAAGCGTCATCCGGCGATCGCTGGCAGGACGCCTCGACCACCGCCGTCGCCGACGGCGCGGGCTGGGTACTCGACGGAGCCAAGATCGCGGTGCCCAACGCACCCCTGGCCACTCATCTACTGGTGACGGCCACCACATCGACCGGGCTGTCGCTGTTCCTCGTCGATCTGAGCAACCCGCCTGCGGGCCTGACCATGCACGGATATCGCACGATCGACGACCATCGGGCCGCCGATGTCGAGCTTGCCGGTGTCCCGGCGGTCCTGCTCGGCACCGACGGTCAGGCCTGGGACTCGCTGGCACGGGCGCGGGACGAGGGTGCAGCGGCGGTGGCCGCGGAGACTGTGGGCTGCATGCGGAAGGTGTTGGCCGACACCGTCGAGTACTGCAAGCAACGCCATCAGTTCGGCATGCCGATCGGCAGCTTCCAGGTGCTGCAGCACCGCATGGTGGACATGCACATGGAAGTGGAGCAATCGGTGGCCGCGGTATACCTCGCCGTCCTCAACCTCGACGCCGATCCCGCCACGAGGTCGAGGGCGGTGTCGGCAGCGAAGGCGACCGTCGGCCGGGCGGCGCGGTTCGTCGGCCAGAACGCGGTCCAACTGCACGGCGGCATGGGGATGACCGAGGAGTTGGCGATCGGCCATTACTTCAAGCGGTTGACCGCCATGCAGTACGAATTCGGCACGACCGACTTCCACACCATGCGATACGCCGAGCTCACGCGTCCCTGAAACGTCCCTGGCAGATCTTTGCTGCCATCGTCGATCGACGATAGGTACGCTGATCTTGTTATGCAGACCTCGGCGCTCACTGTTGCTGCCTACCTGGTGGTGGGCCTGGCAAGTGGCGCCTGGTTCTGGCGCGTCATCCGGCGCAGCGGGCACCGCGTCAACCTGGCGCTGGTCGTGCTGAGCATTGTGTTCGGCGGCCTCTGGCCGATCATGATGCCCGGGGTGACGATCTACCGGTACGCACTCGGACGGCCACGAAGGCTGCCCTCCCACGTGGCCTCGACCGCGAGGATATCTCGCCGAGCATAGCTGGACACTTGTCCAATGAGGCCCGTCACGCTGCACCGCATAGTGTTCACCGTTGGCCGCCAGCTCGAATAATTGCTCGTCAAGACCTCGTATTGCCATAGATCGAACACCGCCCTATCTTGGACACATGTCCAGCGCAGCGGCGCCTGATGTCGCCTATATGTGGGGCCGAGCGTCCCGGCGTAAGCGCACCCACCGTCAAGTCTTCGGCGCCGCGACGGCGATCCTGGACGCCCGTGCCGAACTGTCCCTCGCTGAGCTTGCGGTGCGGGCACGGATCACACCGGCCACCGTCTCGGCCCATTTCCCGACCGTCGACACCGTCTTCGCCGAGCTGTATCTGACCCGGTTGCATGATCTGCCACTGGTCATCGACCCGACAGCACCGATGCGCGCCCGAGTCGGCGAGCAACTGCGCGCAATCACACTGGTGGTCGCCGACGAGCCCCTGCTCGCCGCGGCGTGTGCCAGAGCACTGCTGAGTGAGAACGATGATTCGGTCGCCGGGGTACGCGAAAGGGTGGCCGCCGAGGTGCATCGTCGGACTGCGGCCGCGCTCGGCGTCGGGGCCTGGCCGGAGGTGCTCGACACCGTGGAGACGCTGTTCTGGGGTGCGCTGCTGCAGGTTCGCGCCGGCGTGCTGAGTTATCGCGAGATGGCCGACCGGCTGGACACCATGCTCGAACTGGTCTTGCCCGATCTCGCCTGAGCACCGCGTAACGTCACCGTCGATGAGCATCGATCTGATCCACGACCTGGTGTCGACGGCAGCAGCGGTGGCCCCCGACCGCGCCGCTGTCATCGGTACCGACGCTGAGTCGATCAGCTTCGCGCAGTTCGACTCTCAGATCCGTCGGCTCGCAGCCTGGGTGGCGGAGCACAGCGCACCCGGAGAGCGTGTCGCCGTGATCGCCGACAACGGTCCCGACTATGCCCGGCTCTACTATGCCGTCCCGCGCAGCGGCCGCATCCTCACATTGGTCAACCAACGTCTCAGCGCCGCAGAGCAGCTCACCGCGCTCGACGCGGCCGAGCCGACCCTCGTGCTCGGCGACCGCCGCTACCTCGATGCGCTCCCCCACCCCGCGGTCGCCTTCGATGACGCTGACTGGCAACGCTTTCCCGCCGATGATCCACGGGACACCCCCTCCCCCGACGATCCGGCCTGGCTGCTGTTCACCAGCGGTTCAACCGGTACCCCCAAGGGCGTGCTCCATACTCACCGATCGATCACCACGGCGGTGCGCGGCACGGTGGCGGGCCGGGCGGTGCAGTCCGGCGGGGTCTACCTACTGCCGTTCCCGATGTGTCATATCGCCGGTTACAACATGTTGGTCCACCATTCGCGGGCCTCGACGGTCCTGCCGGTACCGTCTTTTCGGCCGGACACATTCGTTGCGACGGTGCACGCGCACGGCGTCACATCATGTTCGTTGGCGCCGACCATGTTGCACAGCCTGCTGGCCTACCTGGAAGACACCGGCCAGACCCTGCCGACATTGCGCGATATTGGCTACGGCTCGGCGGCCATTCCGGCCGACCTGTTGCGTCGCGCCGTCGACACGCTGGGAGTGGGCTTCCACCAGGGTTACGGTATGACCGAAACCGGCGGCAACGTCACGTTTCTGGGCCCGGACGACCACCGCAGCGCCGACCCGACAATCCTGCGCAGCGCCGGCAGACCACACGCCGAAGTCGAGATACGGATCGCCGCGAACGGTGAGATCCTCGTCCGTGGAGCACAGGTCGCCGCACGGTACTGGCCGGACCGCCCGGTGACCGTCGACGGCTGGTTGCACACCGGCGATATCGGCAACGTCGACGAGCACGGCAGGCTGGTGGTCACCGATCGGCTCAAGGACGTCATCATCACCGGCGGTGAGAACGTCTCTTCCCGCGAGGTCGAGGACGTGCTGTCACTGCATCCGAGCGTCGCTCAGGCGGCGGTCGTCGGCGTGCCGGATCCCTACTGGGGCGAGGCGATCTGCGCCGTCGTCGTGGCAGCGACACCGGTGAGCGCCGCGGAACTGATCACCCATGTGCGGGCCCGGCTCGCTGCATTCAAACGTCCGAGGCATGTGCTCTTCGTCGACAGCTTGCCGCTGACCAGTAATGGCAAGGTGGCCAAGGAGGTCGTGCGCCACCAGGCCCGGGACGCTCTGTGATCAGCGGTGATTCAGTCCGGCGCGCTCGACGCTGAGCAGGCTCTCGGTGTGGTGCTCGGCGAGGTAGGCCGCGCCGCCACCGTTGAGTCCGAAAAGCCGTTTGCTCCACAACAACCACACCACCGCCACGATGTTGATCAGCACCGCAAGCACCCGCAGTGCGGTGACCTTCTCGGTCAACTCGTAGATCTCCAACGGCAGGAAGGCACTGGTGGCGATGACGGCGAAATACTCACCCCACCGTTTCATCGACCACAGGCCGACGGCCTCGATCAATTCGATGAGGGCGTAACCGATCAGGCCGATGCCGACCCACAGCAGGGTGGTCTCCGAGAGCGTGAAGGCTTCCCCGATGTGCTGCACGATCTTCGAGTCGTCGATGTTCCAACCGATCTGATCGCTGAGCGGTTTGATCAACGGCAACTCGGCCTCGAACTTCTGCTGGTACTCAGCTCGCGCACCGCGCAGCTTGAACACCGCGACCGCACCCAGCAGGACGATCAGCGCCCGGACAACCCGTTCAACGGCCAGTACCCGCATCAGAGTGCGGTCGCGCAGCAACCGGCCGCGCGGAACCTCGGGCGCGGTGTCGGCCGGACCACGGCCGCGCGGTGGACCCACCACGAACGTCTCGCACCGCAGGCAGCGCCACGCCTGGCCGACCGGGGTATCGACCCGCAGCCGGTCGCGCAGCTCGGGCTCGTCGGGAGCGAATGTCGCATGCCCGTGCAGACCGCACGAGCGCAGCGCGAAATCGATCCGCATCGCATCCTCCCGGTACGTGCCCGCCACCTCGGCGCGCCTCCTCGTATCGTCAGCCTACGAGGACGCCGAGCACGGCGGTCAGTCCGGGCATCGCGGGCGTGCTCGGCTCAAGTTCACTCGGGTGCCGTGTGGTGAGCCGTCCAGGCCCGCCACAACTGGGCGTAACTGCCCTGCGCCGCCACGAGTTCGTCGTGCGTGCCCTCCTCGGTGATGCTGCCGTGCGCCATCACCACGATGCGGTCGGCGGTGGCCGCCTGGGTCAACCGGTGTGCCACAACCAGCGTGGTGCGATCGGCCGTGACGGCTGCCGCGGCCCGTTCCAGGTCACGTGCGCCGAGGCTGCCCGCCTCCGCGGTCGCCTCGTCGAGGATCGCCACGGCCGGATCGAGCAACAGCAATCGCGCGAGCGCAACCTGCTGGGCTTGGGCGGCGGTGAGTTCGTGCCCGCCCTCACCGACGATGGTGTGGATACCATCGGTGAGCGAGGCGACCCACTCCCCGGCACCGACGGTGTGCAGCGCCGCTGCGATCTCGTCGTCGGATGCTTCCGGTTTGGCGAGCCGCAGATCGTCGGTGAGCGGACCGGCGAACACGTGGACGTCCTGGCTGATGATGGCCACGCTTCGACACCGCTGCTCGGCGGTCATCTCTGCCAGCGGCACCCCGCCGATGCGCACCCCGCCGCGCTGCGGGTGCAGTATGCCGGCCGCGATACCGGCCACGGTCGATTTGCCGGCGCCGGTCGACCCGACGAGGGCCACCCGTTGCCCGGGCTCCAGCCGGAGGCTTACTTCACGCAGGACGGGATGTTCTCCGTCATAGCTGAATTCGAGATCGTTCAGCTCCAGGGAGGTATCGCGTGGATTCGCACCGGTACCGTCGGCCACCGGCGGTGGCGGGATGCTCACCAGACCGACCAGCCTGGCCAGGCTGGCTCCCGCGGATTGCGCCTCGTCGGCGGTGAACAGCAGCATGCTGATCGGATTGAAGAGCCGATGGAACAGCAACGCTGCGGCCGTTGTCTGACCGACGGTGACGGCACCGTCGGCGACCAACCAGAAACCGGTCACCAAAATGACGGACAGCCCGATGAATTCGGATCCGTTGACTCGCCCGACGAACCGGGTGAAGAAGGTGAACACACCGATCGAGATGTCCCGCACCCGCGCCGAGGCCTCCTCGATATCGCGCTGGTGAGAGGTGTGCGCGTGGTAGGCGTGCACGGTGGGCGCGCCGAGCATGCTTTCCATCAGCACCTGCGACCGCTCGGCGATGACACGGCGCTCCTCGGCATACCGGGGTGCCGACCGCGGCAGATACCAGCGTAATGCCCACAGGTAGAACGGAATCGAGAAGGCTCCGGCGATGGCCAGTCGCCAATCCACACCGAGCATCGAGGCCAGGGTCAACGCGGTGAGCATCAGCGCCGAGAACATCGTCGGGATGACCTCGTTGACGCCCTTGGCAATGGTCGCCACATCGGTGCTGACCCGGGACAGCAGATCTCCTCGTCCGACGCGCTCCACTGTTGTCGTCGGCAGGGCGAGGGCCCGGTCCATACCCGCCTCGCGCAGATCGGCCAGCATCACCGAACCGAGCCGGGCGATCAGATAATTCGATGCACCGGTGGCCGCACCACCGACGAGCGCCGCGGCGATCAGCACGGCCGCCATGACCACGATCACCGAGGACGATGAGCCGTCGATGATCCGGTCGACGAGCGCACCGAGCACGTAGACCGGCAGGATGGCGGCCCCGGCGGCGAGCGTGCCGACCAGCACCGTGCCGACGAGTACCCCTGGGCGGCCGCGGAGTTCGCGGCGCAACCACCGCCACGTCTCGCGGCCGCTGGCGACCGGCAGGATATCCGCGCTCATCGCAGCACCGCCGCGCGATACTCCGGATGCCGCATCAGATCCTCATGGGTGCCCTCGAGCGTCACCCGGCCCGCGTCGACGAGCAGGACGCGATCGGACACCGCCAACAGCGCCGGACTGCAAGTGACGATCACAGTGGTGAAGTTCGACGCGTGCGCGCCATGGCGCAGCCGCGCGATGCCTTGCGCCACGGCAGCTTCGGTGACGGCGTCGACCGCCGTCGTGGGTTCGTGCAGGACGAGCACGGGCGCTGCCCGTAACAGGGCGCGGGCCAGTGTCAACCGCTGACGCTGCCCGCCCGACAGACTGGAGCCGCGCTCGGTCACGATGTGGTCGAGACCCTCGGGATGGGCATCGACGACATCGACCGCATTCGACGCATGCAGCGCCTCGGCCAGGGCGTCGGGATCACCCTCACCGCCGAGGTTGCTACGGACCGAACCGGTGAACAGGTCGGCACGATGCGGTTCGACCAGCAGGGCACGACGCGCCTCGTCGAGGGCGAGATCCTCCAACGGTGTACCGGACAGCCTGATTTCGCCGGTGTACTCCTGCCGGGCAACACGGCCGGACAGCACGCCGACCAGAGCCTCGGCGTCACTCGATCTGGTCGTGACCACCCCCACGAACTGCCCGGGAGTCACCGTCACGCTCACATCCCGGAGCCCGCCGTACCCGACCCGGTCGATCGCAATGCCGTGTGGCGGAGCACCATCGAGCACCGCCGCACCGGGGGTCAGGGCGAACGCGGAGTCCTCGATCCAGCCGACGCGTTCGGCCGAGGCGCGTGCCTCCGCGACCCAGCTCGGGGCCTCGGCCATGGTGCCGAACGGCTCGAGCAGGAATTGGGCGAGCCCGATCACGGTGATGAGTTCTCCGACGGTGATATCGCCCCGCAGCGCCAGCCAGCCGGCCAGGACCGCGACCCCGACCGCCAGCAATGAGCTCAGCACGCTGGAGAAACCGAGATACACGCCCTGGGCGCGCGCGGCTCTGATGCCGGCACTCAAGGCATCCCGGCTGACGATCCGGTAGCGCGCGGCAGCGGCCCGCTCGGCGCCTATACCGCGCAACGGCCGCAGTCCGGCAACCAGATCGGCCGACATCGCGGTGGCCTCACCGGCGGTCTCCTGCTGTTCGGCGACCCGGCGGGTGATCACCGGTCCGCCGAAGTGCAAGGCGAACAGGATCACCGGCGTACCGATCAACACCGCGAGACCGAGCGGCACGTCGATGGTCAGCAGCATCGTGGCGCACACCACGATCGCGGTCACCGCACCGGCGATGCGCGGGATGTAGTCCAGCAGGTACGAGACGTTGTCGGCGTCGGTACTGGCGATCGACAAGAGTTCACCGGAGCGCTGCGAGGTCCGTAGACGGCGCGGATCCAGAATCCTGGCTGCCAGGTCGATGCGCAGCCGGTGCCCCTCGGTGGCGATCGCGCGCATCAGGTGCCGCGCACCGAAGCGGTAACACGAGGTCAGTGCGGCGAAAAGGGCCGCGAGCACGCCGATCCAGATAAGCAGCTGGGTGGCATCGCCGGGTTTGACGGCCCGGTCGACGAGTACGCCGATGAGAACCGGAACCATTGCCTCGCAAAGCTGGTGGCCACAGATCAGAAATGACCCGGTGGTCAGCAGTCGCGCATTACGGGTGATGGTGCGCCGCAGGATGGCGGCCCCGGTCCGGGTCCGTCCGGCACCGCCTTCGGCGGTGTCACCGGAGCTCAGGTCGCCCAACGGATTGCCCGACAATGAAACTCCTCGGCGGTGGCATGGTTTCCGGAGCGCCTGCCGCGTGCCCGGTCGAACAGCCTGACACTAGCAAGGACACACAGCGCCAACGCAACCCATATCACGGCGCTGGGCAAGCTCAGTGGCCGACCGCCAGTTCGGGGGTCCGCTCGGCCAATCCCACCTGCTGGGCGACGGAGTCCACGATCTCACCGCTGCGTACCGCGATGTTGGACAGCAGCGATGAGCTGAGCCCGTGCGTATGTTCGGTACCGCCTTGCAGATAGATGGCCCCGGAGATCTGCCTGCTGACCACGAGTCGGTAATCGCGGGTCAGCTCGGGTCGATCCGGACCGAATCGTCCTAGGTCATAGAGCTCACCGAGCATGTCGGGGAGCGGCATCGGGATGAAACCGGTTGCGTAGACCACGGCGTCGCAGTCCAACACATCAACCGAGCGGGTCGGCAGATGCTCGATCGTCACCTGCACACCGGTGTCGCTTTCGACGGTCTGTCGCACCTCCGACGCGCCGCGGAAGAACAGTCGTCGCCGACCGGCGACGCGCTCGGCATACTCCTTGGTGTACAGGTCCTCGATCAGCGGAAGATCCACGCAGGAGTAGTTGGTCGACCGGTGGTAGTCGATGAGGCGTTGGCGCACAGATGTTTCCGCTGAATAGAAGTCGTCGACGGCGGCGGGATCGAAGATCCGGTTGGCGTAGGGACTGTCATCGGCAGGACTGTATCCGTACTTCGCGAAGACTCCGTGCACCTCCGCGTCAGGATACGTGGAGTGCAGGTAATCGGTGACTTCCGCGGCGCTCTGGCCCGCACCCACCACGATGAATCGACGGTGAGTGGTCGACGGGACGTCCTTGATCCTGGTGAGCAGGTCGTTGTTGTGGAACTGGCGCGCAGTTTGGGTGACACCGCGTGGCAGTTGCGGCTTGAGGCCACCCGCCAACACGACCGTTCTGGCCAACAGGGTCTCTCGCCGCGACGTCTCCACGTCTTCGACATCGATTGCCAGACAGTGCCCTTCATCGCGTACAGCGACGGCCCTGGTGCCGTAATGCACCGTCGCCGCCACCCGCTCGGCGGCCCATTCCAGGTAATCGTGGAACTCCAGGCGCGTCGGGAAGAAGGTCTGGTGGTTGATGAAGTCGTTGAGACGTCCGCGATCGGTCACGTAGCTCAGGAACGTATACCGGCTCTGAACGTTTCGCTGACTGGCGAGATCCTTGAGGAAAGAGATCTGCATGGTCGTGCCCGGGATGAGCATTCCCGTGTGCCAACCGAATCGCGGCTTCGCTTCGACGAATTCGGCGGTGATCCGCCCGGCCGCCGACCGTCGCTCGTTGAACTCCTCGATCGCGATGGCCAGGCCGAGGTTGGATGGACCGAAGCCCACGCCGACGACATCGAGGACCCGCCGGCCACCGCTGTCGCGGTTACCGTTCACGGCGGTGCCGGACATCAGGCTCCCGTGAGCTGGTCGACGGCCCCTGGCACCGGCTCCGACGGATCGGCACCCAGTGCGACGATGCGGTTGTCACCGTCGACATGGACGATCCGCGGAATGTGTTCGCCGAGCTTGCTTTCCTCGACGGTTCGGTATGTGAGGATGATCACCAGATCACCCGGGTGCACCAGATGCGCTGCAGCACCGTTGATTCCGATCACGCCAGACCCTGCCGCACCGGTGATTGCATAGGTGGTCAGGCGCGCTCCGTTGGTGATATCGACGACATCGACCTGTTCGCCGTCGAGGATATCGGCCGCGCGCATGAGATCCTGATCGATGGTGATCGAACCGACGTAGTGCAGGTCAGCTTGGGTGACAGTGGCGCGATGCACCTTGCCCCCCAACATGGTTCGGAACACAAGTCCCTCCATCACTTATTGAGTTCGACTCCCCGCAGACCTACGGATCTGCGTTCAAGCGTAGGTTAACCTACCCTTATATCGGTCACAACGCTACATCCCACCCATGTTGCCGGCAGCCGCATCACCGCCCCGCAACCGGTACCCGTAGGTACCACCCGGGGGGCCGCAGCGGCAGAGAAATATTCGCGCGCGTCAGTAACGCCCGACTTCAGGCGACCTGCACCACGTGCGCAGCGGATTCACCGATCCGGGCCTTGGCGCCACCGATCATCGTGCGGAGCAGTGCCTTCTGCTCTCGATCACCCCGCGCGGCGTCTGCGTCGGCGAGTTGGGGTTGCGCCAGCACCCGCAGACTGCGCAGCACATTGACCGGGAGACGCAACGCCGGGTACCAGGGCAGCACATAGCGCGGCAGCCCCAGCGCACGCATCGCCCGCGGCCCGAGGAAGGCGCTCGTCACCGACAGATGCTGCGCGCGGGCCAGCCTGCGGCGGATGCCGATGAGATTCTCGAAGTGCCACCCCATCGGATCCTGGGCCATCGGCACGGCCAGGGCCTGAGTGGACTCGTCGGGCTGGGCCAGCGCCGTCAACGTGTGGAACAACACCCGGATGCCGTCGCGGTAATCGCGCGGTAGCCACTCGTCTTCGACCCCGATGAGCCAACCGACATAGCGGGTCAGGTGCGCGATTCCGGCATAGTCCGCCGGTGAGAGCAGCAGACCCATACCGATCCCGCCCGCAGAGGGCGCGATCAGGGCGCCGACCAACGTGGCCGCCATATCGGTCTGATTGATCGGCAGACCCCAGTCCGCGCCGCGCCAGTCCGGCAGTGCCGCCACGTGGCGTCGCACCATCGCATGGATCAGCCGAACGCGCAGGGTCGATCGGTAGCCGACACCGCCGGGATCCATACCGTTCTCGGAGATGACGTCCATCGCCCACTGCATCGTCTCGGCGAATCGCTTGTTCGACCCCTTCTCCAGTGCACCGGTGCGCACCAGGGTCTTGTTGAACCCGGAGAACTGGTATCCGCCGAGCAGCGAGACGTCACGCGCGATGTACATCCCGTCGGCACCGCTGCGGCGCATCGCCCGTTCACCGCGCCGGATCAGATCCCAGTCGACCCAATCGGGCACCGCCTCGACGAGCTCGAAGAACTCGCGCAGGGGCGCCGGCGCGTCCGCGACCTCGGCGATTCCCTCGGCCGCCGCGCGCTCGAACAGCGGTCGCGCCTGCGCCATGCCCGCCTGCAGCATCCACTCCACCAGCCGGTCGGCGGCCTCGTCACCGATGGTCAGCCGCTCACCGAGCCTGCGCCACTGGTCGTGGTCGGGTTCGCCCAGTCCGAGCAGACCGGCGAGCAGCCGGATGGCGCCGGGCACCGGACCCGGACGTTGCGGGTGACGCGTCGGCACGCTCATCTTGTTCCCCTCCGGCCCACTTTGGATTACATGCGTCGTCCGAATTTAGGACGCGGGTAGGGTGCTGTCAATGAACCGCGCGAAGGTGGAGCGGGATTATGGCGGGATCAGCGCAGCCGACCGCCGCGCCGACCGCCGCCAACGTCTGCTCACCGCGGGTCGACGACTCTGGGGCGAGTCGGGTGTGGCAGAAGTCACCGTTCGCGGGGTGTGCGCCCAGGCCGGGCTGATCACTCGATACTTCTACGAGCAGTTCGACAATCGCGAGGCGCTGATCTTTGCGGTGGCCGATGACGTCCGTGATCAGCTGTTGGCCGCGATGATCAGTGCGGGCGTGGGCGATCCGGGCACGCTGGCCGACAAACTGCGCTCGGCGCTCACGGCGTTCCTGGAGATCATCGCCGCCGACCCACATGTGCACCGGATCTCCACGGGCGACGTCAGCACCGTGCCCGGTCTCACCGAACACCGCGGCAAGATCCTGGATCTCATCACCGATGAGGTGACCCGGCGTGCGCCCGACGTGCTCGACGGTGAGGTACCCGGACCGACCGAGTTACGGCGCGGGGCACTGTTCATCGTGGGCGGGGTCAACCAACTCATCGAGGACTGGCTGCGCAACCCGGTGTTGGCGCCCGCCGAGTTGGCCGGGATCGCCGCCGATATGTGCGTGGCCTACTTCCGCGGGCTCGCACACTCCCCTACCCAGTGACTTCGGCGCGCTGACGATCGCTGTGCGAGCGCGAGCGCGCCGAAACCGTTCGGGTCAGCGGGCGACGGGCCAGGCCCACACGGACATGTCACCGCGCGGGTAGTTCATGCAGACCGCGGTGGCCTTGGCCACCACGCCCTTGTTGTTGAAGAACACCTTGGCCCAGTTACCCCAGCGGGTGGCCACCTGCTCGTAGTAGATGTTGGTGGCGGTGTCCTCGGAGTACTGGCGGCGGCCCGCGGCGTCCAGTGAGTAGAACCAGTGGATGCGGTCGACGGCCATCTGCTGCACATCGAGCGGTCGGTTGCTCTTGTCGAGCATGTACCGCTCGAAGTAGATCGGGCTGGTATCCCGCGCCGCGGCCAGATATTGCTCTGCATCGCACTGGGTTTCGATCTGCTTGCTCGGAATCGGGTACTCGTCGGTGGCGTCGGCCTGGGCCGACGGCGAGCCGAGCAGCGCGGCAGACAACGCGGCGACGGCCACCATGAAAGTGGAGCGGACGGGCCGGCTGTGGGTGTGTGCGTTCATGACTGCTCCTGATTCGCGGTCAACTTGTCCAGGTGCACCGGGCAGTACATCCGCAGCGCGGTTCCCAGGAATTGATACACCTGTGCGGTGCTGTTCGTCCGCGCCAGGTTCTGCGCCAGGAAGTGCGCGGAATCCGCTGCGGTGGCGTCGACTCCGGTGTCGAGTCGCTTACAGGTGATCTTGGCCATCCAGGCGTTGAAGTCCCGCTGACCGTAGATCCCGAACCCGTGCAGTTCGTTGGCGAAGTCGGTGTCGCGGTCGGCGACCGCGGTGGCGGTGCCGATCGGCAACACCATCGTCAGCGCTGCGGCCGCCGCGATCACGAATCGTCTCATGAGAGCACCTCTTCCGGACTGCGCTGCAACGGTTTCGGCCACGGCTGCGGCTTCGGGCGTGGCCGCACCTGCAGCGGCCACCAGAACCACCGACCCATCAGCGCAGCGATCGACGGTGTCATCAACGACCGCACGATCAGGGTGTCGAAGAGCAGGCCCAACCCGATCGTGCTGCCTACCTGGCCGATCACGATCATGTCGGACACCAGCATGCCGATCATGGTGAAGGCGAACACGAAGCCCGCCGCGGTGACCACCGAGCCCGTCCCGGCCATGGATCGGATGATCCCGGTGTGGATACCGGCGTGCACCTCTTCCTTCATGCGCGAGACCAACAGCAGGTTGTAGTCCGCACCGACGGCCAGCAGCACGATCACCGACATCGGTAGCACCATCCAGCCCAACGGGATACCGACGATGTGTTGCCACACCAGAACCGAGAGGCCGAACGCCGAACCGAGACTGAGCACGACGGTGCCCACGATGACCGCGGCCGCCGCGACGGCTCGGGTCAGGATCACCATGATCAGGAAGATCAGGATCAGCGAGGCCACCGCTGCGATCAGCAGGTCGTAGTCGGCACCCTGCTGCATGTCCTTGTACATCGCGGCACTGCCGCCGACATAGATCGTCGATCCCTCCAGCGGGGTGCCCTTGATGGCATCGGCGACGGCGACCCGCATCGGGTCGATGCGCTCGGTTCCGTCCTCGGTGAGCGGATCACCCTGATGGAAGACCGTGAAGCGCACGGCCTTTCCGTCCGGGGACATCATCAGCTTCATACCGCGCTGGAAGTCCGCGGTCTGGAAGGCCTCGGGCGGCAGGTAGAACGTGTCATCGTTGCGGGCGGCGTCGAAGGCCTCCCCCATCGCGGTGTTGTCCTCCAGGTTGGCCATGTTCTGGTCCTGCTGCATGCGCTGCGCCTGGTACTGGTTCAGCATGATCTGCTTCTGGTTCTTCAGCGTCTGGATCTGTGCCGGCAGTACCGCAGCCATCTGTGGCGTGAGCCGAGCCATCTCCTGCAGATCGGGGACGATTTCGGTGAAATCGTCACTCATGGTGCTGATGCCGTCCAGGCTGTCGAACACCGACCGCATCGACCAGCACAGCGGGATGTTGAAGCAGTGCGGTTCCCAGTAGAAGTAGTTGCGCAGCGGCCGGAACTGATCGTCGAAGTCCGCCAGGTGATCACGCACCTCGTTGAGATTGTCCGAGGTGTCGGACATCTTGTCCGCCATCCGCCGGGTCACCTCGGCGAGTTGCAGCGTGACGCTGTACATGGTTTCCATCGAGTCGATGCTCACCTGCAGGTCGTTGGCCTGCTGCAACGTATTGTCCAGCACCGTCTGCTGGAAGTCGTTGTTCATGAGCTGGCCGTTGCCGCTCTGGGACACGGTGTAGGCCAGCGTCGAATGCTTGATCGGCTTGCCGTCGGGCCGGGTGATGGTGGTGACCGAGGCGATACCGTGCACCTTGATCAACGCCTTGGCGATCTTGTCGATCACCAGAAAGTCCGCCGGGTTACGCAGATCGTGGTCGGCCTCCACCATCACCAGATCGGGGTTCATCTTGGCGTCCGAGAAGTGCCGGTCCGCGGCGGCGTAGCCGACGTTGGCGGGCACGGTGTCGGGCAGATAGATCCGGTCGTTGTAGGTGGTGTGGTAGCCGGGCAGGGTCAGCAGACCGATCAGGCACAGCACCATCGCACCGACCAGGATCGCGCCGGGCCAGCGCACCGTGGCGGTGCCGAGCTTGCGCCAACCCCGGGCCCGCGCAGTGCCCTTGGGCTCCAGCACCTTGCCGAACCGCGTCACGATCGAGATCAGCGCGGGCCCCATCGTCAGCGCGGCGGCCACCACGATCGTCATACCGACGGCCAGCGGGAAGCCCATGCTCTGGAAGTAGGGCAGCCGGGTGAAGTGCAGGCACAAGGTGGCGCCGGCGATCGTCATACCCGAGGCCAGCACGACATGCGCCGTGCCGTGGAACATGTCGTAGTAGGCGTCTTCACGGTCCAGTCCCGACCGGCGCGCCTCCTGATATCGACCGATCAGGAAGATCGCGTAGTCGGTGGCCGCGGCGATGGCCAATGTCACCACCATGCTGGTGGCGAACGTCGTCAGGCCGAACACCTCGTAAAAGCCGAGGAATGAGACGATTCCGCGCGCGGACAGCAAGCCGACGAACACCATCGACATGATCACCACCGTCGTGACGACCGACCGGTAGATGATCAACAGCATCACGATGATGATGCCGATCGTCACGCTCTCGATGGTTTTCATGCTGGCGTCACCGACGATGTTCTGATCGGTGGTCAGCGCGGCGGGACCGGTGACATAGGCGGCTACACCGGGTGGCGCCTCGGTGCTGTCGACGAGGTCACGCACCGTCTGCACCGACTCGTTGGCCAGCGCCTCGCCCTGGTCACCGGCGATGTAGACCTGCACGTAGGCGGCCTTGCCGTCGATGCTCTGCGCACCGGCCGCGGTCAGGCTGTCACCCCAGAAGTCCTGCACGTGCTGGACGTGTTTGGTGTCGGCGTTGAGCTTTCGGACGATTTCGTCGTAGAAGGCGTGTGCATCGGCGCCGAGGGGCTGGTCGCCTTCGAGCACGATCATCACCGAGCTGGAGGTGTCGTACTCCTGGAACTTCTCGCCAACATGCTTGGTGGCGATCAGCGCGGGCGCGTCGTTCGGGCTCATCGAGACCGCGCGGAGCTTGCCGACCTCTTCGAGCTGCGGGACGACGGTGTTCAGGATCGCGACGATGGCGATCCAGATGAGCACGATCGGCACGGCGAAGGCGCGGATGAAGCGCGGCAACTTCGGCCGGCTGGCGGCGGCATGGCGGGTCGGCGGGATGGGGCCGGTCGGTGCATCGTCCAGGGCGGTGCTCATGCGGCCTTCACCAGGCAGTAGGTGGCGGCGTTCATACCTTCAGCCGTCCTTTCGTCTTTGACCTCGTCGTCGACGGTGACGCGGCAGCTGATGGAGGAACCGTCGCCCTGGGCCATGATGTTGGGCATCACCGAGGGCAGCGTCGTTTCCAGGGTCAGGGTCCATGGCAGGCTGACTTCGCCTGTGCGCTGGGGCTTCCCGTCCAGATCGGCGTAGTTGATCTTGGCGTAGGAACCGGTGCCGAAGATCTCGTATTTCACGACCTTCGGGTTGAAGTTCTCGGCGGTATCGGCGTCGATCGGGGTGACGATGGCGCCGTCAGAACCGAACACCGAGCGCAGTTGCGAGACGGTCAGACCACCGATGACGATCGCGCCGACGATCAGGACGGGCAGCCAGACCCGCTTGACGACGTTCACCGGCCGACTCGAGGCGTGCCGGAACCGCTGCTGCGCAACGCGTTCACCGATCCTGAAATCCCCACGACTGATACAAGCCTTTCCATCGGGTGGCACCGCGCAACGATGGGCGGCGAGCGATCCTGAGAGAATCTAAGCTTCTAAAGCGGATAGAGTCAATCCGTTTCTAGCCAACGGTAAGCCTCATCACTAAAGTGGGCCACGTGATTGACAAACCATGCCGCGGCCTGCGCAAGGACGCCGAGCGCAACAGGCAGCGTGTGCTGACGGCCGCGCGCGAGCTGTTCGCGATCAAGGGCATGGAGGCCACCCTCAACGATGTCGCCCACCACGCCGGCGTCGGTGTCGGGACGGTGTACCGCCGCTTCGCGACCAAAGAGGAACTCGTCGAGGCGATCTTCGAGGACGGTATCGCCGAGGTCGTCGAATTGGCCGAAAAGGCGCTGCGATACGAGAATTCGTGGGAGGGGTTCGTCTGGTTCGTCGAGCGGCAGTGTGAGCTCGCGGCCACCGACCGCGGCCTGCGGCAGATGATCTACAGCCGGGCCTACGGCGGTGACCGCGTCGATTGCGCACGCGAGGAACTGGTGCCGCGGGTCTACCAGCTCGTGGAACGCGCCCGCCGCGACGGCTACCTGCGACCCGATATCCAGCACCCCGACACGCCGATCATCGGGCTGCTCGCCGGCACCGTGAGCGAGTGGGCGGGCGATGTCGAGCCCGATCTGTGGCGGCGCTATGTCGCCCTACTGCTGGAGGGCATGCGCAACCGGCCCGATATCAAACCCCTCGGCGTGGAACCGCTCAACGAGGAACAGATGCACGAGGCGATGCACGGTTGGGATCCGGCGGGCTGAGGCTCGGACGTCGAATGTGAATCGTCGTCGGTGATCGGCCCCGTTCGCCGCAAAGGATTCACACTCGGCGTCTTATGAGAAAAGGCCCCAGGCGCGATGCCTGGGACCTTCTCGAACGTGGAGCTAAGGGGATTCGAACCCCTGACCCCCACACTGCCAGTGTGGTGCGCTACCAACTGCGCCATAGCCCCGTTTGTTGTGCTGTAGAAACGTACACCACAGCCCCGCAGAGGTTCAAAACGGCTGGTCAGGGCACCTCTCCGCCGGCCTCCGGGCCCAAAGGACGGGCCGGGGTGTGCCCGGCGGGCGGCCGCCGGTGGGTCTCGGGAGCGAAAACCCAGGCCAGCGCGGCCAGCAGCATGATCACCCCGCTGATGACGAAAGCCCACGAAAACGACAGGTACTGGGCGATCAACCCGACCAGCAGCGAGCCGCCGATCGACCCGACATCGGCCATCATCTGGAACGTCGCCACCGCGGTCCCGCCCCGCGCCCGGCTGCCCACCACATCGGCGACGGCCGCCTGCTGCGGCGAGACGAAGATGCCCGTTGCCGCACCCGCGATATAGGCGGCCACCAGGAACACCGGCAGCGAGGTGGTGAACCCGACCGCCCCGGTGGACAACGCCGCCAGGGTCAGCCCGACGATCAGCAGCGTGCGCCGCCCCAGCCGGTCCGAGAGATACCCGCTGGGGATGACGACGGAGATGTTGCCCACCGCGAACGCGGTGAGCGCCAGCCCGGCCACTCCCGGGCTGCCGCCCAACACCTCCACGACGAACAGCGGGACCAGGGCCACCCGCAGCCCGAAGGAGGCCCAACCGGTCGCGAAATTGGACAGCAGCGCCGCCTTGTAGGCCCGGTGGGCGAACACCGTGCGAAACGGCACCGGCGGGTCGTCGTCGCCATCGGAGGAGGCGATCACCGCCGAGTTACGCAGGCTGACGAACACGACCGCCGCGGCCACCAGCAGTGCGGCACCGTAGATCAGGAACGGCGCCGATAGCCCCAGGCCGGCGGTCAGCGCACCGAGGATCGGGCCGCCGACCGACCCGATCATGAACCCCGATGAGAAGAGCCCGGATACCCGTCCGCGGGCGTCGGGGGGCGAGATCCTGATCATCAGCCCCAGCGAGGACACCGTGAACATCGCCGAGCCGACCCCGCCGAGGGACCGGAACAGCAGCAACTGCCAGTAGGTGTCGGCCAGCGCGCAGGCGCCGGTGGACAGCGCGACGATGATCAACCCGCCGATGTAGACGCGTCGCTCCCCCAGCCGCTGCACCAGGAATCCCGCGGGCGGCGCGCCGGCCAACCGCATGATCGCGAACGCGGTGATGACGAAGGTGGCCGCGGCGATGCTGACACCGAAGTGCCGGGCGTACTGCGGCAGAACCGGGGCGACCACCCCGTAGCCGAGGGCGACCACGAAGTTCGCGGCGGCCAGTACCCAGACCTCGCGCGGAAGCCGCGGCTTGGGTCCGGTCTGACAGTCGTGCTCCGTTCGAGAGCTCACCCGATGACTGTATTGACCACCGACTTGGCGGCCTCCTGCACCTCCGCCAGGTGCTCGGGGCCTTTGAACGACTCGGCGTAGATCTTGTAGACGTCCTCGGTGCCCGACGGCCGCGCGGCGAACCACGCGTTCTCGGTGGTCACCTTCAACCCGCCGAGGGCCGCCCCGTTGCCCGGCGCCGCGGTGAGTTTGGCGGTGATGGGCTCGCCGGCGAGTTCGGTCGCGGTGACCTGATCGGCCGACAGCTTGGCCAGCCGCGCCTTCTGCTCCCGGTCGGCGGGGGCGTCGATGCGGGCGTAGGTCGGCGCACCGTAACGCTCGGCGAGTTCGGCGTAGCGCTGCGACGGTGTCGACCCGGTGACCGCCAGGATCTCCGATGCCAGCAGCGCCAGGATGATGCCGTCCTTGTCGGTGGTCCACGTCGTCCCGTCGGTGCGCAGGAAGGATGCACCGGCGCTCTCCTCACCGCCGAAACCGATTGTGCCGGTGACCAATCCGTCGACGAACCATTTGAATCCGACCGGCACCTCGACCAGGATGCGGCCCAGCCCGCCGACCACCCGGTCGATGATCGAACTACTCACCGCGGTCTTGCCGACGGCAGTGTCCGGAGACCAACCGGTCCGGTGGGTGTAGAGGTAGTCGATGGCCACGGCCAGGTAGTGGTTCGGGTTGAGCAGACCACCGTCGGGGGTGACTATGCCGTGCCGGTCGGAGTCGGCGTCGTTACCGGTGGCGATCTGATAGCTGTCCCGGTTGGCGATTAGCGAGGCCATGGCGTTCGGTGAACTGCAGTCCATCCGGATCTTGCCGTCGGTGTCCAGCGTCATGAACCGCCACGTCGCGTCGACCAACGGGTTGACCACCGTCAGGTCCAGCCGGTGGGTCTCGGCGATCGCCGCCCAATAGTCGACGCTGGCCCCGCCCAGCGGATCGGCCCCGATGCGCACACCCTCGGCGCGGATCGCGTGCAGGTTCACCACATTGGGCAGATCCGCGACGTAGGCGTTCAGGTAGTCGTGCCGCTGCGCGGTCTGCAAGGCGCGCGCCAGCGGGACACGCCGCACATCCTTGAGACCGCCGCGCAGGATCTCGTTGGCGCGCTTGGCGATCACCGAGGTGGCATCGCTGTCGGCGGGCCCGCCGCTGGGCGGGTTGTACTTGAAACCGCCGTCGCGGGGCGGGTTGTGCGACGGCGTGACGACGATCCCGTCGGCCAGATCGGCATCTCTGCCGCGGTTGAACGTCAGGATGGCGTGGCTGACCGCCGGGGTCGGGGTGTAGCGATCGGCGGCGTCGATCATGGCGACCACCTCGTTGCCGGCCAGCACCTCCAGTGCCGATACCCAGGCCGGCTCGCTGAGTGCATGGGTGTCGCGGCCGATGAACAGTGGCCCGGTGGTGCCCTGCGCGGCGCGGTACTCGACGATGGCCTGCGTGGTCGCCAGGATGTGCGGTTCGTTGAACGCCCCGTCGAGTGCCGAACCGCGGTGCCCAGAGGTGCCGAACACCACCTGTTGGGCGACATCATCGGGATCGGGTGCCACGGTGTAATACGCGGTGACCAGATGCGGCAGGTCGACGAGATCTTCTGGCTGTGCCGGCTGCCCGGCTCGCGGATTGGCCACCATGGGTCCATCCTTGCCTACCCGCGGGGCGTGTGTCTCGCCGTCCTCGCAAGCCCGCCACAAGTTCTCCGCAAGTGGACACCGACAAGGTGATCACCATGAACAGCTCCGAACAAAAAGCCCAACTCAGCACCGTCGAGCCCGACCTCAGCGGCATCCTGCTCGCCCACCGCGCCATGGTCACAGATATCGGTCGGCTCGCCGAGCTGACCACCGCCATCGCCCAGCGCCGGACCCCGTACAGCGCCACCCGGGCCCGTGCCATCACCCGCTACATCGCGTTGATGTGCGAGTCGATCCATCACCACCACACCATGGAAGACGATGTGCTGTGGCCGATCATCGAATCCTCGGCGGCCGGTCTGGTCGACCTGACCGAGCTCACCGATGATCACGCCACCCTCGATCCTCGGCTGGATCGGCTGCGCGCGGCCGCAACGGCGTTCGCCCGTTCCGGGGACGCCGAGCTGGCCCGGCCGTTGGCCGCCGGGCTGGCCGATCTGCACCGGTTGCTGCACGCCCATATCGCCGATGAGGAGCGCGAGCTGTTCCCGGTGATCCGCAGGCATGTCTCGGTGGCGGATTGGCAGGCCGTGGAGACCGCGGCCCGCAAGACCGGCCGGTTGTCCTTCGAGGGGCCGCGGGTGTTGGCGGTCGCCACCGATGCCGAACGCGCCACCATCGCCGCGGAGCTGCCCGCCCCGCTGATGCTGTTGCTGCGTTTCTTGACCTGGCGGCATAACCGCTTCGAGCGCACCGTCTTCGGCTGAGCCGATGCCGAGAGTGACGCAATGGCAGCTCCGCTCAGGCAATTCGGTGCCAATACGTCACTCTCGGCGGGGGGCTGGGCCTCAGTCGAGCAGGGCCTGGGCCGCCGCGCGGAGTCGATCGATCAGTTCGGCAGCGGCCCGCCGGTGGTCCGCTGCGCGCTGGTGGTCACCGGTGGCCTCGGCGACGACGGCCAGCGCATCGTCGACCGGGCCGGTCAGCAGCGTGCCGTTGTCCAGCCCGGCGAACCGGCCCGAGTAGGGCCGCAGCTCCTCGGCGGTGCGCACCGCGACATCGAGGTCACCGACTGCGACCGCGGCGTGCGCGCGCAGCGTCGCCATCGCCACGAAATAGAACGAGCGCTCGTTGGGTATCCGCTCGGTCCAGATCTGGGCTGCCTCCTCCGGTCGGCCCGCCTGGTGCAGGGCGATCACGGCGCCGTCGGCGATCATCCTGGACACGTGGCGATGCACCGCCACCAGTTCGTCGGCCATCGGCGCGAGGCTGCCGCGGACCAGGTTCGCGCTGACGCGCCCGACGATCCCGATATGGGCCCCATTGGCGACGCCGTACTCGGCCAGTTTCGCCGAGACCGCGACATAACCGCGCTCTCCCTCGTCGGTGTGCCCGGCCAGCACCGCCAACTGGGCGCCGAAGGCGTCGAGGACGCCGAGCAGGAAGCCGAGCTGTCCGGTTCCCGCCCGCGCGACGGCCTGGTCGACGTGTGCGGCGGCGCGCGCCAGATCCGATCGCCCGGAGGCGTCCAGGAAGGCGAACCAGTGCGCGACCGCCTGGTAGTCCACGGCGTCGAGCTCCTCGGCCACCGAAAGCATCTCGGCGAGAACGCTTTCCCGCTCATCAGCGAGATCGGGTCCCAGGCAGGCGAACGCCCGGACGTTGAGCACCGCCAGCAGCAGCCACCGGTCATCGAGCCCGCGCACCAGCTCCAGCGCCTCGGTGCTGGCGGCCAGCGCGGCGTCGTGCTCGACACCCTCGAGTTCGGTGAACAGGGTCAGCAGCAAGCGGATTCGAATCGGAGTGAGCCGCTCGCGTTCGAGCACCCGGCGCAGCGGGTCGACGATGACGGGGTCGAGCTGGTCCCCGACCCGCACCCGCCAGACCAGCGGACTGGTCGACGCGGTCAGCGCCCGCACGGCCATCCCGTCATCATGACCGAGGTCCGCCATGGTGCGGTGCAGTTCCTCGCGGGAACCGAGCGCATCGCCGGCCTGGGCGAGTGCGGCGATCAGCCCGCAGCGCGCCGCTATCGCGGTCGCCTGGTCGGCACCGGCGAGTTCGAACATCTGCACCGCGCTGCGCCATCGCCTGGCGGCCTCGGCCGGGGCCCCGACGGCATCTGCCTCGGCCGCCGCGCCCATCGCGAAATCCGCTGCCTCCATGGCTGTTTCGGCGGTAGCCGCGGCGACGGCATGATATGCCAGTGACGCGGCATCTGCTCTGCGCCCGCGCAACATCTGCAGCGCCGCGGCGTGCAACCGGGACCGCCGCAGCACCGACATATCGTCGTACAGGGTGTCGCGAATAAGATTGTGCGCAAACCGGATCCGGTCCGGCGCCGATTCTTCCACCAGACCGGCCAGGACGGCGGGCTCCAGCGCGTCGAGCAGCGCATCGTCATCGCTGCGAGCAAGTTCGCCGAGCAGGGTGATATCGACCTCGCGCCCCAGCACCGCGGCCTGACGCAACGCGGTGGCGGTCTGTGGTGGCAACCGGGTCAGCCTGCGGCGCACCACATCACCGACGCCGGCCGGCACTGCCCCGTGCGCGGCATCGACACCCTCGGCGACCATCAACCGGACGAGCTCCCGCGCGAACAGTGGGTTACCACCGGTGCGCTCGCGCACCAGTCGCAGCGTCTCAGGCGTCACCGCCACCAGACCGCAGTCGGTCGCCAGCTGCATCAGCGCCGCATCGTCGAGACCGTCGAGCAGCAGGTGGGCCGCCGTGTGGTTGGCAAGGGCTGCCCTGGCCTGGCCGAGTTCGGCACCGGCTTCGGATGGTCGATAGGTGCCGACGACCAGCACCGGGTGGGTGGCCAGCCGGTCGGCAGTCAGCCGCAACAGCTCCAGGGTCAGACCGTCGGTGCGGTGCAGGTCGTCGAGCACCACCAACAGCGGCGCCCGTGCGGCCGCCTGCTCCAGCACATCGGCCAGCGCGTGCGCGGTCCAGAACGCGCCGATCTCGACCGGCCCACCGGTGTGCAGCAGCGGCGCCAGCGCGTCGGCCTGCTCGGTGGTCAACGACGCCGCGAAAGTCCGCAGCACCTCGGTCCACGCCCAGCCCGGCGGGGCACCGTCGACCTCGGGGCTGCGCCCGGCAGCCACCACCCAGCCGGACTCGCGAAGCCGGTTGGCCGCCGCATCGACCAACGTCGTCTTGCCCGCCCCGGCCTCCCCGCCGATCCACACCACCTTCAGACCTTCCGCCGCGGCGGTCGCGGCGCCGGCGAGCTCGGCCAGCTCCACGGTGCGACCGCGCAGCGCAGTGCTGGTCCGAACCTCATGCTGGGGTGCCACCGCGACCGGTTCCAGCTCGATCGGGTCGAGATGGACAGCCTGACGCAGAATGTCGCGTTCCAGGTCCCGCACCGCCCGGGCCGGTTCCAGGCCCAGTTCGTCGACGAGGTAGCCGGTCGTGCGGCGCAAGACATCCAGGGCGGCCACCTGACGACCACTGCGATAGTGCGCCGAGGCCAGCAGGCAGGCCGCCGCCTCCCGGGCCGGATGCTCGCGCACGACGGGTTCGAGCGCGCGCACCACGGCGGCGTGATTGTCCAGTGCCGCTTGGGCGGCGGCGTGCGCCTCGAGCATCGCCAACCGCACCTCGGCCAGGCGGGCGACCTCGGGCGCGGCCCACAGAGCATCACACACCTCGGCATAGGGATCGCCGGTCCAGGCCAGCACCAGATCCTGTAGACGCTCGGCCTGCTCCTCGGGCGGCGCGGGCGATCGTTCGGCGGCCGCGAAACCCGCCTCCAGCGCCCAGACATCGACGGCGCCGTCGGGCAACCGCAGGCAGTAGCCGGGCGCGGCACTGACGATCACCTGCGCCGGCGCCCGGCGTTCCCGGCCGGGTTCGAGCACCCGGCGCAGGTGCGAGATATAGGCCTGCAACGCGGCCAAGGCCTTCGGCGGTGGCTCTCCCGCCCAGAGATCCTCGATCAGCCGGTCGACCGAGACCACCTCGCCGTAGGCCAACACCAGCCGCAGCAGTACCGACCGTTGTTTCGGGCCGCCCAGATCCGCCGGCGTTCCATCGACCCATGCCCGCAACGGCCCCATGACGCTGACCCGCACCGGGAAAGGAACCTGCGCTGTCATGGTGTGCCGACCTTATCGGTCGGGCGATCACGCCACATACTTTGTCAATGGTGTTCACCGTGCGACGAAAACCGGCCGCCGCACATTGCCACTCGCAGTCCGGAGATGACTCCGATACCCTCGACCGCGGCGATGGATCTCCGCCGAGGCGCCCGGTGACAGGTGTCTGAACCGCCTCGCATGGAGGCTGATGGCTCCTTTCCACCAGGAAGGAGCATGCCCATGGCCGATCACCACGATCCGATTACCGCTTCATCGGTCGACCCCGATGCCGTCGAGCCCGCCCCGAGCCCCTTGCACGTGCGGCCGTCGGCGATCGCCGCGGTGGCACTGGGCGGCTTGCTGGGCGCCCCGGCACGCTACGGCCTCGAGGTGGCGTTTCCCCAGGTTGCAGGTCAATGGCCGGTCACGACATTCGCCATCAATGTGATGGGGGCGTTCCTGCTGGGTGTGTTGCTGGAAGGTCTCAGCCGACTGGGGCCCGACACCGGTTGGCGTCAGCGACTGCGCCTGGGCGTGGGCACCGGCGTGCTGGGCTCGTTCACCACGTACAGCACCCTGGCCGTGGACACCGATGAGCTGCTGCGTCGCAGTGAGTGGTGGGCGGCCGGGTCCTATGCGGTGGGCACGGTGCTCGTCGGCGGGCTGGCGACGGTGATCGGGATCGCGGTAGGCACTCGAATACCCCGCCGTGGCGAGGAGGCGGACCGATGATGGTGTTCTGGGTGGCATGCGCGGGCAGCCTCGGGGCGGTATCGCGGTTTGTCGTCGACGGGGCAGTCCGGCAGCGGCGGAGCACAGAATTCCCCTGGGCCACCGTGCTCATCAATGTCACGGGATCGCTCTTGCTCGGATTCATCGTCGGCCTTGTGCTGTTCCACGGGGTTCCCCGGGAACTGCAGCTGATCGTCGGGGTGGGATTCTGCGGCGGCTACACCACCTTCAGCACCGCCAGCGTCGAGACGATCCGCCTCATGCAGCGCCGCAAATACCGGGCAGGTGCCGTCAACGCCATCGGCACGCTGGTGATCACCGTCGCCGCCGCAGCGGCGGGAATGGCCGTGGCGGCGCTGTGAAGAGATCGCGACCAGCACACCTCCGCGACAGACAGCACATCAGGTAAGCCTACCCTGAGTAAAATCTCAGGTGTAGGGTCGCCCGTCATGGAAATCTCACAGTCCGACGCAGTGGATCCCCAGCTCCTGGCAATCCTGCGGGAGGACCTCAACATCGACGTCAGCCGGCTGAGCCGGGACTCCCGACTGGTCGACGACGTGGGCATGGACTCGGTGGCGTTCGCGGTCGGCATGGTCGCGATCGAGGATCGCCTCGGCGCGGCACTCGACGAAGAGGACCTGCTCAACTGTGAGACCCTCGGTGACCTGGAGAAGGTCGTCCTGGCGAAAATCCCTTCGGCGCAGGCCAACCCGTGAGCGCTGCGCCGTCGGTCCTGGCGCAGGCGCTATGCGAGTCGATGGCATCGACCGACCGTGCGCTTGCCGTGCTGGACACCGCCACCGGAACCTGGAACCGCCACCCGTGGGGTGAGATCCACGCGCGCGCCGAGAACGTCGCCGCCCGCATCTGTGCCGACGAGGCACCCGCCGTCGGCCTGGTCGGCGATCCCACCGTCGAGTTCATCTCGGCTATCCCGGGGGCATTCCTGGCCGGTGCCGCGGTGTCGATCCTGCCCGGTCCGGTGCGCGGAGCTGACCCGAAACGTTGGGCGCGGGCCACTTTGGACCGATTCGCCGGGATCGGCGTGCGGACGGTCTTCAGCCACGGTGCACCGCTGCGCGAGCTCAGTGCTGCCGACAGCCACATCACCGTGCACGATGTCGGTGCCGTCGCGCACACGCAACGCTCATACACCCATCACGGCGCCGTCGGCGACGCCGATATCGCGGTGTTGCAGGGCACCGCCGGATCGACCGGCACACCGCGGACCGCGGCACTGTCCCCCGCCGCGGTGCTGGCGAACCTGCAGGCACTGGTCACCAGGGTCGAGGTCACCGAAACCGACTGCGGCCATTCCTGGTTGCCGCTCTATCACGATATGGGGCTGTCCTTCGTACTGGCCACGGCGCTGGCCGGCGCCGAGCTGTGGCAGGCGCCCACCACGGCGTTCTCCGCCCAACCCTTCGGCTGGCTGAAGTGGATCACCGAGTCCCGAGCCACCCTGACGGCCGCACCGAACATGGCCTACAACATCATCGGCAAGTACTCCGGTCTGGTCAGCGACGCGGATTTCTCGGCGTTGCGATTCGCGCTCAACGGCGGGGAGGCCGTCGACTGTGACGGCAGCCGGCGTTTCGCCGAGGAGATGTCCCGGTTCGGGCTCGCGCCCGGTGTGCTGGCCCCGTCCTACGGTCTGGCCGAATCCAATTGCGCGGTGGCCGTTCCGGCCCCCGGGCAGGGGTTACGGGTCGACGAGATCCAGGTCGTCACCGACGACGGCGGATACCGGCGCACCCACGCCGTGCTGGGGCCCGCCATCCCGGGCATGGAGATCAGGATCGTGGCCGGCGATCAGTATTCGGGCGGTGTCGCCGACCGTGAGGTCGGCGAGGTGCAGATCCGCGGTACCTCGATGATGCGCGGCTACCTCGGCGAATCGCCGGTGGACAATCGAAGCTGGTTCCCGACCGGTGATATCGGCTACCTGCTCGATGACGGTCTGGTGGTCTGCGGACGCGCCAAGGAGATCATCACCGTCGCCGGACGCAACATCTTCCCGACCGAGATCGAGAACGTCGCCGCGCGAGTGGACGGTGTGCGGGCCGGTGCGGTGGTCGCCGTCGGTACCGACGGCCCGGCCACCAGGTCGGGTCTGGTGATCGCCGCGGAGTTCAAGGGTGCCGACGAACCGGCGGCCCGCACCGCCATGGTGTCACTCATCGCCTCCGAATGTGGGGTCGTGCCCGCCGATATCGTCTTCCTGGCGCCGGGATCGCTGCCGCGAACATCCTCGGGCAAGTTGCGGCGGCTGGAGGTCAAACGCAATCTGGAAGGTGCCGGACAATGACCATGGTCGACGATTCACCGGCGGCCACGACGCTGGCCGAGTTCGAAAGCCTGCTGGACAGGGTGTTCGACGATCGGGTCCGACACTGGACCGCCGAGGCCGAGCGCACCGACACCTTTCCCAGGGAGCTCATCGAATATCTGGGCCACGAAGGTGTTTTCGAGGCCAAGTGGGGAACCGACCAGCAGCCCGACGTGGCCAAGGTGATCGCGCTGGCATTGCAGCTCGGCAAGCTGGGGTCCGCCGGCATCGCGGTCGGGGTCAGCCTGCACGATTCGGCCATCGCACTGCTGCGGCGATTCGGCCGCACTCCGCACCTGAAGTCGATCTGCGAACGGGCCATCCGCGGTGAGGTGGTGCTGTGCGTCGGCGCCTCCGAGGAATCGGGCGGCTCGGACCTGCAGATCGTCGGCACGACCGTGCGATCTGTGGGAGATGGCTTCCAGGTGACCGGTATCAAGAAGTTCGTCTCGCTGTCCCCCATCGCCGATTACGTCATGACGGTGGCGCGCAATGTCGACAACGATCCCGACAGCAGGCACGGCAATGTCGTGGTGATCGCGGTCCCGCTACGCGATCCGGGAGTCCAGGTCCAGCGGCCGTACAAGAAAGTCGGCGCCGGGCCGCTGGACACCGCCGCGGTGCACATCGACACCTGGGTGCCCGCCGATGCGCTGATCGCCCGCGCGGGCACCGGACTGGCCGCCATCTCCTGGGGTCTGGCGCATGAACGCATGTCGGTGGCCGGGCAGATCGCCGGCAGTTGCCAACGCCTGCTGGGAATCACGCTGGCGCGCATGATGAGTCGTCGTCAGTTCGGGCACACCCTCTACGAGCATCAGGCACTGCGGATGCGGGTGGCCGACCTGCAGGCCCGGGTCGACATGCTGCGGCACGCGTTGAACGGTATCGCCGCCGGCGGCAAGCTGGACCTGCGCACCGCGGCCGCGATGAAGGTGTGCGCGGCCCGCCTCGGCGAAGAGGTGGTCTCCGAATGCATGCACATCTTCGGCGGCACCGGATACCTGGTCGACGAGACACCGCTGGGTCGGTGGTGGCGCGATATGAAGCTGGCTCGTGTCGGCGGCGGAACCGACGAGGTGCTCTGGGAACTGGTGGCCGCCGCGATGAAACCGGATCACGACGGCTACACCGAGATGATGAACGCCTCGGCCGGCTGACCGAAAAGCACAGCGGTCAGCGCAGTTCCGGGATATCTGCCAGCGTGCGGGGGAACACGTACAGGGCCATCTTGCGGTTCGACATCTGGTGTTCACCGAGGAACGTGCTGCCCACGTACTCGACCAGTCGACGGGCTCCGGTATTGCGATGGTCGGGGTCGAACATCACCCGTCGGCACTGCGGTTCCTGAGCGAAGATATCGGCCATCAGCTTGGGCAGGATCAACGGCGCGATACCGCGGTTGACCAGTCGGGTGTCGGCGATCGCTGCGTGCACCCCGAGGTCGTGGGGGTCGGCCGCGTACCGGGTGGCGATGGAATCCTTTGCCGCCCGGTATATCTCGACGTAGCCGATGTCCTCACCCT
This sequence comes from Mycolicibacterium neoaurum, assembly GCF_036946495.1. NCBI lineage: Bacteria > Bacillati > Actinomycetota > Actinomycetes > Mycobacteriales > Mycobacteriaceae > Mycobacterium > Mycolicibacterium neoaurum. Next base: position 3,591,418 of record NZ_JAQIIX010000002.1, on the reverse strand, counting down.
TGCGGCTGGCCAGAAACGGACGGGAGAATGTGCCGGCCAGCTGGGCCTTGAGGTAGCCCCGCCAGCGCTCCGGTGGCCAGGCGTATTCCCAGGCCTCGGCCAGATGCGGCAGGTTCATCCACCGCGAGATCAACTCGGCGTCGGCGTCGGGATCGACAAGACGCACGCCGTAAGGCGGTGCGACGGTGGGCGTCAGCGGAGGTCCGACCAGGCGGACGTCCTCGGGGATGTCGGTCAGCTCGCGCGGCAGAATCGGCAGCGGCTCGTCAGTCTCGATCATTTGACGCACGAGCCTACCCAACAGCGCCGATCCGGGGTCGGCTACATGGCTTGGCGACGACCTGGGATGGTAGGGATGTGATCCGTGACCACGTCGAAGAGCTGCGCAGGTGGGAGGATCGCGACGCGGCCCTGCTCGCCTACGTCGGTTCACGCGACGGTTCGGCCTAGAGTCACGTGGTGCAGATACCGTTCCTCGACCGGCGTGGCCCGGAACCGGCTCCCGTCGCTGAGGCCATCGCCGACTCGGCCGAGGAACTGGAGAACGTCGAGGCCCAGGACGCCGATCTGCCCACCGATGACCCGGCGCTGGTGTTGCAGAAGATGGAGAACCGGCTGGTGCGGCTGCACCTGGCCACCCCCGGGATCCTGAGCGATGAGCAGCTGCGCCGGTTGCGCTACCTGCTGAACTTCGCGAAATTGTCCGATTTCGAGCCCGGCGCGGCGGGCCCGGGCGGCACCCGGGGGCGCGGGGATGTCTCGGTGGCCGCCGAGCTGGCGAACTGGCGCGCCAGGGTGGCCAACACCCTGCACGGTCCACTGCGCGAGGACCGAGACGCCACCCGCGCGCTGACCGATGCCCGCCACATTCTCGACGCCCTGTCCGATGACCAGGACGAGCAGCGCAGCGGGCTCACCGAACGCCACGGCGCCCGGTTCTCCCAACGCGAACTCGACGCCGAGATCGGGCACAAGAAGTTGGTGACGGTCCTCGGCGGCGGTGGCGGCGCGGGTTTCGTCTACATCGGCGGGATGCGGCGGCTACTGGAGGCCGGTCAGGTCCCCGATTACATGATCGGTTCGTCGATCGGGTCGATCATCGGTGCGGTGATGGCCAGGTCGCTACCCGTGCCGATCGACGAGTACGTGGCCTGGGCCAAAACGGTGTCCTACCGCGCCATCCTCGGCTCCGAGGAACTGCGCAGGCGGCACGGCCTCACCGGCATGTTCGCCCTGCGTTTCGACGAGTTCGCGCACGGGTTGTTCACCCGCGAGGACGGCGAGCAGATGCGGATGTCCGATCTGGGCATCCCCTACGAGGCGGTGGTGGCCGGGGTGCGCAGGCAGCCGTTCGCGGCGCTGCCCGCCAAGTTCCGCCATCAAGAGCTCGCGGTATTGCGGATGCGCACACTGCCGTTCCTGCCCATCGGCATGGGCCCGGAGGTGGCGGCCCGGATGTGGCAGGCGGCCGCGTTCATCGACTCCCGAGTGGTCAAGGCGATCGTGGTGGGCGGTGACGCGCTGACCCGCGAACTCAACGTCGTCGATGCCGCATCGTTCTCCTCGGCCATCCCCGGTGTGCTGCACCATGAAACGCGGGATCCGGCGATGGTGCCGATCCTCGACGAGATGTTGGCCGCCCATGACGTCGGCGCGATCGTCGACGGTGGCACCGCAAGCAATGTGCCGGTGGAGTTGGCATGGAAACGCATCCGCGACGGTCGGCTCGGCACCCGCAATGCCTGTTATCTCGCCTTCGACAGTTTCCATCCGCAATGGGATCCGCGGCACCTGTGGCTCGCGCCGATCGCGCAGGCGATCCAGCTGCAGATGGTGCGCAACCTGCCGTACTCCGATCACATCGTCCGGTTCGCCCCGACCCTGTCGCCGCTGAACCTGGCGCCGTCGACGGCCTCGATCGACCGGGCCTGCGGGTGGGGGCACAAGCGGGTGGACAAGGCCATTCCCATCACTTCCGCACTGCTGCAGCCGATCTGGTGGGAGGACGTACCCGAGCCGGAACGTTCGCGCGCCGCCAAGGACACCGCGACGCCGATGAGCACCGTGCTGTCGGAGGCCCAGCGTCCGCGCAACCGGTTCGAACGCTGGCGGGACCGCTACCTCACCTAGAGATCGCTGGCATCGTCCGGCACATCGACGGCATGCTCGGCGAGCACCTCGATCGGCACGATGCTCAGCGTGCGCTCATGGGTGCACGCCATCACCACCGGTGCGGCGAATCCGTCCTGGTAGGCGCGCAACCAGTTGACCGCCGTGACGCACCAGCGATCTCCGGGCACCAGACCGGGAAAGCGATACTGCGGCATGGGTGTGCTCAGGTCATTGCCGATGGACCGCTGGTGTTCCAGGAATTCGGCGGTCACCACGGCGCAAATGGTGTGCATTCCCGCGTCCTCCGGACCGCTGGAACAACAGCCGTCGCGGTAAAAACCGGTCACCGGATCGCTGCCGCATGGTTCCAGCGGGCCGCCCAGCACATTCAATTCGGGGTGTTCGGGCATGCCCCCATCATGCATCCCCACCCGCCGGGTCGAGCACCCAGCCACCGCGGCGCAGCACCCCGGTCACCGCGAGGTCAGCGTCGAGCACCACCAGATCCGCCGCCGCTCCGGCCACCAGCCGCGCGTCGGGCAGACCAAGTGCGCGGGCCGGATTCACCGAGGCCTGGGCCACCGCCGCGCACAACGCCGCATCGCGGGCCAACCCGCTGTGGGCCACCGCGAACCGGAACACCCGGTCCATCGTCGCCGTGCTGCCGGCGATCGTCTCGGTGCCTGCGACCCGGGCAACCCCGTCGCGCACCTGCACCCCCAGCGGACCCAGCTCGTACCAGCCGTCGGCCATCCCGGTGGCGGCCATCGCATCGGTGATCAGCGATACCCGTTGCGGCCCAGCGCTTCGCGTGATGTGCCGGTAGATCGCCGGGTCGACGTGCACCCCGTCGGTGATGACCTCGACGGTGACCCGGTCATCCTCCAGCAGCGCGATGATCGGGCCGGGTTCCCGGCGGTCGATGGGCCGCATCGCGTTGAACAGATGGGTGCCGACTCGTGCGCCGGCGTCGATGGCCGCGCGGGTCTGCGCGTAGGTCGCCTCGGTGTGACCCACGGCGACCACGACGCCCGCCGACCGGAGTTGAGCGACCGCGGCGAGCGCTCCGTGGCGTTCCGGGGCCAGCGTCACCATCCGGATACAGCCCGCGCCTGCGTCGAGCACGCGGGCCACCTCGTCGCGGTCCGGATCACGCATCAAAGCGGGTTCGTGTGCACCACAACGCAACTCGGAAAGCCACGGACCTTCCAGGTGGATACCGTCGAGCAACCCGGCCCGCACATCGCCGGCCAGCGCGCCGACCTGGCGCAGCAGCTCATCGGGTGCCGCGGTGACCAGCGAGGCGACGATCCTGGTGCTGCCGTGCCTGCGGTGCAGATCGACCGCCGCGGCCGTCTGCTCGGTACTGCCTGCGGTGAAGTTGGCGCCGGCCCCGCCATGGACGTGGGTGTCGACGAATCCCGGCACCACGGTGACCGCACCCAACACTCGGTCGGGCGGGCCGGGCGGAGCACCGGATCCCGTGGCACGCACCGTCTCCCCGGCGATGTCGATCCACCCCGGGCGCAGCAGTTGCGCACCCGTCAGCAGGGTATCGGCGACCAGCAGCACTCAGATGCCCTGCCAGTCGGGCTTGGATCGATAGGTCTCGCGGTAGTACTCGGCGAGCTGCAGACGGCGGGCTGCGCCATCGTCGAGCAGCACCGTCACGTGCGGATGGTGCTGCAGGACGGTGGCCGGCCACATCGCGCTGACCGCCCCCTCCACCAGGTGGTGCACGGCCTCGGCCTTGCTGCGCCCGATGGCCACCAGCACGATGTGCCGGGCCTCGAGGATGGTGCCCAGCCCCTGGGTCAGGCAGTGGGTGGGCACGGCGTCGATATCGTCGCCGAAGAAGCGGGCGTTGTCGCGGCGGGTCTGTTCGGTCAGCGTCTTGATCCGGGTGCGCGAGGCCAGTGAGGAGCCGGGTTCGTTGAACCCGATGTGCCCGTCGGTGCCGATCCCGAGGATCTGCAGGTCCACTCCCCCTGCGGCGGCGATGGCCGCCTCGTACGCCGCGCAGGCCGCCGGGATGTCCTCGGCTAGGCCGTCGGGCCCCTGCACGGCACCATCGGCGAAGTCCACCCGGTCGACGAAAACGGTGTCGATGACATTGCGGTAGCGCTCGGGGTGGTCGGCGGGTAGACCGACGTATTCATCGAGGGTGAACCCGCGGACCTGCTGGAACGACAGCCCGCCCGCGGCATGGCGGGTGGCCAGTTCGTCATAGATGGACAGCGGCGAGGACCCGGTGGCCAACCCGAACACGGCATCGGGTGTGCGATCCAGCAGCGCACCGATGGCGTCCGCGGCGACGCTGCCGATCGCGGCGGCGTCGGGCAGGATGACGACCTCCATCAGCTGTTCGCCACGAAGAGTCCAGCACCGGCGGTCAGGTGGGCCCCCAGCGGCGGGGTCACCGCGATATTGCCGGGTTCGCGCTCGTCCATGATCACCACGGGCACGATCGGGTTGAGCCCCTTGTCCACCACCGACGGGATGTCGTAGGTGATGACGACCTCGCCTGCGGTGACCTGAACACCCTCCTGCAGCACCGTGGTGAAACCCTCACCCTTGAGCGCCACGGTGTCCAGGCCAAGATGTACCAGCACGCCCACGTTGTCCGGCGTCAGCACGATGAAGGCGTGCGGCATGAGCTTGAGCAGCTTGCCGGACACCGGCGCGACGGCGTCGACGATCTCGTGCGGCGGGTCGATCGCGGCGCCGACACCGACCATGCCTTGGGAGAACACCGGATCGGGTACATCGGCGAGGGCGACGGCGCGTCCCGCCACCGGCGCCAGCACGTTTGTCGTCATGGCTGCAACACTACGAGCGGCGCACCGCGGGCGTTGCCGAACACGGTCTTGGGTTGCGCCCTTTGGGGCTAAGCTGCCGCGAATGGGTGGGTCGACCAAACCACAGCACAGTCCCCGCATCCCGGGGTTCGCACAACTTCAGCGGCTCGGCAAGAGCCTGATGCTGCCGATCGCGGTGCTCCCCGCGGCGGGCATCCTGTTGCGGCTGGGCCAGCCGGATCTGCTGGGCCGCATCGAGGCGCCGGTGGTCGGGCCGTTCTTCCAGGCCATGAGCGCGGCCGGCGGCGCGCTGTTCGACAACCTGGCGTTGTTGTTCGCTGTCGGTGTCGCGATCGGTTTCGCCAGAAAAGCCGACGGGTCGACCGCGTTGGCAGCCGTGGTCGGCTATCTGGTGATGGACAAGGTCTTCGAGACCATGTCGCCGTTCGTCCTCGCCGGTGTGCTCGACAAGGCCGGTGAACAGGCGCAGATCAATTACAGCGTCTTCGGCGGCATCGTCATCGGCCTGCTGACCGCCTGGCTGTTCGACAAGTACCACACCATCGAATTGCCCTCGTATCTCGGCTTCTTCGGCGGCCGCCGGTTCGTTCCGATCGTGGTGTCACTGGCCAGCCTCTTCGTGGCGTTCGCGATGAGTTACTTCTATCCGCTTTTCGACAGCGGGTTGACCAGTCTGGGGCAGTTCATCGGCGGATCCGGCGCCATCGGTGCATTCGTCTACGGGTTCGCCAACCGGATGCTCATCCCGGTGGGTTTGCACCACATCCCGAACTCCTACATCTGGTTCCTCTACGGCGATTACGACACCCCCAACGGGGTCGTCACCGGTGAGCTCACCCGCTTCGCCGCGGGTGATCCCACCGGCGGGCACCTGACGGCGGGCTTCTACCCGATCCTGATGTTCGGTCTGCCAGCCGCGGCGCTGGCGATGATCCACGTCGCCGACAAGAAGCAGCGCAAGGTCGCCGTCGGCATCCTGTCCGCGGCGGCGCTGACGGCGTTTCTCACCGGCGTCACCGAACCGCTGGAGTTCGCGTTCATGTTCGTCGCGTTCCCGCTGTACGTCATCCACGCGGTACTGACCGGTCTGTCGCTGGCGATCGCCTATGCCCTGGACATCCATCTGGGCTTCTCGTTCTCCGCGGGCCTGATCGATCTCCTGCTCTACGGCGGAGCCCCGGCGGCCAAGAACATTCCGCTGCTGGTGGGCATGGGCCTGGTGTTCTTCGTCGTGTACTACCTGTTGTTCCGCTTCGCCATCACCCGGTGGAATCTGCGCACACCGGGTCGCGAGCCCGAGGAGGAGTTCGTGGCCGAGGAGGCCGCCAATGTCGGTGCCGGCACCGGGTCCGCCACCGCGGTCGCAGCAGGTTCCGATCCCGGTACTGAGGCATCGCGCGCCGAGCAGGTGATCGCCGCATTCGGCGGCCGGGACAACCTGGTCAACGTCGACGCCTGCATCACCCGCCTGCGGATGGAGGTCGCCGATCCGTCGAAGGTTGATCAGGCCCGGTTGAAGAGTCTCGGCGCGGCCGGCGTCATCGAGGTCGGTAACAACGTGCAGGCCGTGTTCGGCACCGAGGCCGAGGCGCTGAAGAACGACATCAACAGCGCCCGCTGAACATCAGCGGCAGTAGTCGTGCGTCGCGTACTCCAGCGCGCGCCGGAACACCGGGTCCAGCCCGCGGTTGCGTGCGGCCTCATCGACTGCAGCCGCCAGTTCCGCCGGACACGACGGATCGTGCAGTTCCTGCCATCGGTGCCCGATCTCGGCGACCATGGTCTGGTTCAGCGTGTCGATCTTCGCGCGGGTGTCCGCGAGGTCGGGGGCGGTGACGGGCGCGGCGGCCGGGTCGATCTTCCAGTACGCGAACAGGCTGTGCTGCAACGAGACCGAGGCGTCGATCTGGTCGCGGAAGACCTCGCGCACATAGCCGGGATCGGTCCCCTGCTGCTGCGCGGCGGCAGCGACACCGTCGAGGACCTGCTGTTCACGCGGTGGGTCCGAGATCGCACCGCCGGTGAGGTATTTGGACGCAGCGACGGGGTCGGCGGTCTGCAGCCGCTGCGCGGCGGCATCGACCAGCGGTAGCAGCGGGCTCAGCACATCGGCACCGGCGGCCGGGACGACCGTCGCGAAGGCCAGCGCGGCGGCGATCAGGGGTGTGCGCATCAGCGGGTCCCGCGCAGCAGCCGGCCGGGGCGCTTGCCGGTGTCCACCCCGTCGCGCCGGGTGATCACACCGTTGACGATCGTCGCGGTATAGCCCGACGCGCCCTGGACCAGCCGGTGCCCGCCGGCGGGCAGGTCAAAGGCCATCCGCGGTGCGTGCAGCGTCAGTGCGTCGAGGTCGATCACGTTGATATCGGCCTTCTTTCCGGTCTGGATCACGCCGCGGTCGGTGAGCCCGAACAGCTGCGCGGTGTCATGGGACTGTTTGCGAACAACGTACTCCAGCGGCAGCTTCTCGCCGCGGTGTCGATCGCGCGCCCAGTGCGTCAGCAGGAAGGTCGGATAGGACGCATCGCAGATCATGCTGCAGTGGGCGCCACCGTCGGAGAGCCCCAGCACCCCGGCGGGATGGGTCATCATCTCCCGGATGGCGTCGTGATTGCCGTCGGAGTAGTTGAACATCGGCAGCATCAGCATGTTCGACGCATCGGCCTCCAGCATCAGGTCGTACATGGCGGCCAGCACATCCTGGCCGCGGTCGGCGGCGATGGCGGCCACCGTCTTGTCGCGGGTGGGCTCGTAGTCGGGCGGTTCGCCCAGCGAATACAACCGGTCACCGGAGTACTGGGCGAGGGCGAACATCCCGTCGAACAGCACGTTCGGATCGATCGGCAGATCCTCTTCGGACAGAATGGCTTGTCGCACAGCCGGTTCGGCCAGCCGGGCCGCCAACTCCTCGCGGCCGCACGATGCCTTCAACGCGCGGTAGGTGGGGCGATGGGTGAAGGCATGGTGACCGGGAAAGCCCAGTAGCATGCCGAACGGTCGGGCCGCGACCTGGGGATACAACCGGCTGCCCGCCTGATGCGCGGCGGCAGACAGGTCGAGCTGCTCGCGCCACAGCTGTGGGTCGGCGTCGACCTGGATGAGCGCGAAGCTCAGCGCACAGTCGATCTCCTCGCCCAGCCTGCGCATCCATTCCAGCTCCCTGCGCGGGGCGACGATGTCCTCACCGGCGGCACCCTGCGGCGCCAATTCGAAGACCGCGCCGCCGCCGGCCGCGATGGCCCGGCCCAGGGCGAACAGTTCGTCCTCGGCGGCGAAGGTTCCCGGCACCGGTTCGCCGTCCATGGCCCGGTGTGCCAGCGTCCGCGATGACGAAAACCCCAGCGCCCCGGCCTCGATGGCCTCTCGGACGATGCTGCTCATCGCCGCGATGTCCTCGGGTGTCGCCGGTTCGTTACGGGCGCCGCGTTCACCCATCGCATAGGCCCGCACCGTCCCGTGCGCGATCTGGCTACCCATGTCCACGGCGAGCTCGCGTCGTCCGATGACATCGAGATACTCCGCGTAGCTCTCCCAGCCCCAGGTGATGCCCTCGGTGAGCGCGGTGCCGGGAATATCCTCGACACCCTCCATGAGTTCGATGAGCCACTGTTCCTGACCGGGCCGCACCGGAGCGAAACCCACCCCGCAGTTGCCCGCGACGACGGTCGTCACACCGTGGCTGCTCGACGGTTCGAGCACATCGTCCCAGCTGACCTGTCCGTCGTAGTGGGTGTGGATGTCGACGAAGCCGGGCGCGACGATCTTGCCGGTGGCCTCGATGGTTTCGGCCGTTTCGGCGGCAAGTGGCGGGTCGCCTGGGCCACGGCGACGCACCTCGACGATGCGTCCATCCTTGACTGCCACGTCGGCGGTGAATCGGTCCGCACCGGTGCCGTCGACAACTGTTCCGCCGGTGATCAACAGATCGAACACAGCTCACTCCTTCGGTTCCCCGCATCGTGTGTAGCACCGCCGGCCGCGCGGACCAGGCAGATTTGAAAAAGTGTTCACTGCTGGTGACTGGGGCAGGTATGCGTCACAACGCTTGGACGAGATCGGCGTGAGGGTCGTGAGTACGGAGTGGTGACGGCACAACCGCAACCCTCAGGCAGATCTCGCCCGAGCAGTTTCAGACGATCCCCTCCGGACCGTGGTTATCCACAGCGTGGAGGTGCACGAGCGCGGGTTTGTCGGTGGCGGCGCGCACCATCCCGTCATGGAACCGTTCGTGGGCAGCGAGGCGCTCGCCGGTGGGATGATGACGCGTGGTGTCCTGCGGGCCCGATATACCGCAATCCTGCCGAACATCTATGTCGCCAAGGGCACTCAGCTGACGCTGGAGGTCCGCGCACGCGCGGCCTGGTTGTGGAGCGGCCGAACCGGAATCCTTGCGGGCCGCACGGCCGCGGTCATGTACAGCACGCCATGGGAGGTCACGACCGACCCCATCGAACTCATCGCCCGGCGTACCGAACACCCCGACGGGCTGATCATCCACAATGACCGGATCGCGATCGACGAGATCGGGATGTGGAACGGACTCCCGCACACCACGCCGGCGCGTACCGCGCTGGATGTGGCACGCCACCATCCCCGGGATGCCGCGGTCACGCTTTTGGATCGGTTCTGCGCGGCATCCGGCACCACCCGGGAGGACATCGCGCAGTTGGCGGACCGCTACCGAGGCGCTCGCGGTATTAGAACCGCCCTACTGACCGCCGCCGAGATCGATCCCGGCGCCCTGACACCGGAAGAGACACGGGTCCGGCTGATGCTCTCCGATGCGGGGCTTCGGCCGCCGCACAGCAGAATTCACGTCACCGATGGTTTCGACGAGGCCGTGCTCGGCATGGGATGGCGCACACTGCGGATCGGCATCGACTGCGAACGAGCCGACCCCCGCGACAGGTCCGATTTCCTGCAGAGCCTGGGCTGGATCCACCTGACGATCGCGCCCGGCGAGAACCTCACCTCGGTGAGCTCCCGGGTCCGCCGGGCGATGCGGGCCAGGAGAAGGCACCTGCCGGTGCGGCGCTGAGGTCAGAGGTCGGCGAAGCAGGCGTCGCTTTCGCCCGACGGGATGGTCGCATCGGTACTGGAGAAGGTGCCGTCGACACCGGTCTTGGTGACCTTCACCGAATCGGCCTTGATACCCAGCGGGTAGTTCTCGTTGAGCTTGGTGGTCAGCTCGCTCAGCGCGGTCTGCACCGTGGCCTTGTCGAACGCTCCGGCGACATCCTGCACGGTGAGTTCCAGATTACCGTCGCGCACTTCGGGTTTGGCGGTGATCGTGGTTCCCCCGGCGGCCTCCATGATCAGGGTGCCCGCGTTCGCGTCGGTCCGCACCGCCGTCACCAGATTGCCGACGACCGGCAGGCTCTCGGCGACCGTCTGCTTGATGCCCTCGGCTGTCCAGGAGAGGTGGGCAGTCACCTTGCCGATGGTGCCCTTGGAGTTGGTCGAATCCGCAAGCTCGATATCGCTGAGCGTCACGTCGGCGGTCATGCCCTTGGCGGCCTGGACGCGGTCACCGGTGGTGACCACCGAGATGTCGGTGTAGTGATCGGTCAGGTACTGCCATAGGAAGGGCGGTGTCACCGAGTAGGAGACGTCGGCGGTGTCCTCGACCAGGCAGTCGGTGATGCTGGACAGCACGGTGCCCGCGCGGTACCTGGCGAAGAGTTCGGCGCCGGCCAGGACGGCCACCAGGGCGGCGATCACGATGACCGCGGTCAGCACGATGGTCTGACGGTTGCGGGCGGGCTTCGGTTCGGGCGTCTGTGGTCCGGGCGGCAGCTTCTGGATGGGTGGTGGCGGGATCGGCGGCGGTGGCGGGACCGGGATCTTGCGTGTCGCGGGTTCGGCTATCCGGTGCTGCTGCGTGGGCGGCTCGGGTCGCGGTATCCGTTGCGTGGGCGGCTCCGGCCTGGGGATGCGCTGAGTGGGGCTGTGCGGGTCCCCCGGGCGCGCCGGCCTGGGGATACGCCGCGTCGCCGGGTCGCGCGGCTGGTCGGGCGGCAGCTGTCCTGGCGGCATCTGACGATTCTGCCAGGACTCTCTGCCAATACACCGCCGGCGGGAAACCTGGGTTCCCCGTCGGCGTCGGTCGACGGCCTACTCGGCCGGGTTCTGCTCCGCGGTGGTGTACCTGGTCCAGAAGGCGAAGGCGACCAGCGCCGTGGCCACACCCACCGCGATCCACACCACGGCCGAGATGATCAGCGAGATCGGCGACAGCCCGAAGCTGGACAGCGCGAACCCGGCGTACACCAGCCACAGCAACCGGTACACCGACCACAGCACGCTCAGACCCGCGAAGATGGCGATGGCCAGCGCGGGGGTGCGCTCGACCCGCTTGGTGAGCTCATGGAGCTGGGCGGGGATCACGTTCATCGGTTCTTCCTTTCGTGGGGCGCCGCCTCGTCCGGCGTCGTCATGGCACAAGTACATCGATGCGTTTTCGCTACCGATCCCAAGAATTGGGGTGTTGGATGACGTCATGAACCGGCCCGACATCGTCATCCTGATGACCGACGAGGAACGCGCGATCCCGCCGTACGAGGCGGCCGATGTCCTGGACTGGCGACGGCGGGTGCTGCCCGGTCGGCGCTGGTTCGACGAGAACGGTGTCAGCTTCACCAGGCACTACACCGGTTCGCTGGCGTGCGTGCCCAGCCGTCCGACGCTGTTCACCGGGCACTACCCCGACCTGCACGGTGTCACCCAGACCGACGGGCTAGGCAAGCGCTACGACGACTCGCGGTTGCGCTGGCTGCGTCGCGGCGAGGTCCCGACCCTGGGCAACTGGTTCCGGGCGGCCGGCTATGACACCCACTACGACGGCAAATGGCATATCTCCCATGTCGATCTGACCGACCCGGCCACGGGCAGGATCCTGGCGACCAACGATGACGATGGCGCCATCGACGAGGCCGCCGTGCGGGCCTACCTGGACGCCGACCCATTGGACCCGTACGGCTTCTCGGGCTGGGTGGGTCCCGAACCGCACGGAGCGGCCATGGCCAACAGCGGTTTTCGGCGCGACCCGCTGGTCGCCGACCGGATCGTGGCGTGGCTCGAAGATCGCTACGCGCGTCGGCGGGCCGGTGATCCCGCGGCGTTGACGCCCTTCCTGTTGGTGGCCAGCTTCGTCAATCCGCATGACATCGTGTTGTTCCCGGCCTGGTCACGGCGCAACCCGCTGGCGGCATCGCAGGCGGACCCGCCGCACGTACCGGCGGCCCCCACCGCGTCGGAGGACCTGTCGGCCAAACCCGCCGCCCAGGCCGCGTTCCGCGATGCCTACTTCTCCGGGTACGGACCCTCGCGTGCCGTGCGGCGCACCTACCGCACCAAGGCCCAGCAGTACCGCGACCTGTACTACCGGCTGCACGCCGAGGTGGACGGTCCGCTGGACCGGGTTCGCCGAGCCGTCACCGAGGGCTCGGCCGAGGCAGTCCTGGTGCGCACCTCCGATCATGGCGAGCTGTTGGGCGCGCACGGCGGATTGCACCAGAAATGGTTCAACCTCTACGACGAGGCGACCCGGGTCCCGTTCGTGATAGCCCGCACCGGTGCCGGTGCCACCGCGGCGCGCACCGTGGCGGTGCCCACCTCACATGTGGATTTGGTGCCGACTCTGCTCGGTGCCGCCGGGGTGGACGTCGCGTCGGTGGCCGCCGAGCTCGCCCGCACCTTCAGCGAGGTACATCCGCTGCCCGGCCGGGATCTGATGCCGGTGGTCGACGGGGCGCCCGCCGACGAGGACCGGGCGGTGTACCTGCTGACCCGCGACAATGTGCTCGAAGGCGATTCGGGCGCCTCAGGCCTGGCCCGCCAGTTGGGTCGCGATGTCAATCCGCCTGCACCGCTGCGCATCCGGGTGCCCGTCGACGTGGCAGGCAACTTCGAGGGGCTGGTGGCCCGGGTCGACGGCCGGTTGTGGAAGCTGGTGCGAACATTCGACGACCCGGGAACCTGGACCGAGCCCGGTGTGCGCCAGCTCGCCTACACCGGTCGAGGAGCGCAGCGCTATCGCAGCGATGTCCTCGACGATCAGTGGGAGCTCTACGACCTGACCGGAGATCCGGGTGAGGCCGTCAATCGCTGGGACGACCCGTCGCTCGACGGGGTGCGCGCGGCACTGCGCACCCGGCTCAAGCAGGTGCGCGCCGAAGCGGTGCCCGAACGCAACAATCCGTGGCCCTATGTCCGGCGGCGCGGCACGCAGGAGTCGAAACGCTGGTGGACGCGGCTGTTCGGCTGACCCACGTTTTCAGTACAGCTACGCCTTGGCCAGGTACACCAGGAACTCGATGACGGCCGTCGATTGCACCTCGAGTAACGAGGCGAACGGTTTCGGCGGTGTGACGTTGAAGTCGGGCAGCCGCACCGGGACCGTGCCCACCGCCTCTACCCGGTCGCCGTTGCGCCGCACATCGACCTGCGCGGTCTCCGGGCGGGTGACCCCCTTAATGGTCAGCTGAACCGGAACCTCCACTCGGGCCGAGCTGCCGTCGGCCGGTATCGCGGACACGTCGGTCGGGACGTTGCCGACCAGCTCGGCGGTGGGGAACGTGTCGGTCTCCAGCGCGTCCGCGCTGCGGAACTTCTCATCGCGACCGGGGCTTCCCGTTTCCAGGCCTGCCACGTCGACGGTGAACCTCAACGACCGCACGTGGGAGTCCTCGATCTGGACGGTGCCGGTGACCGTGTCACTGCGTCCGCTGACATCGACTGTCTCCCAGAGCAATTGCTGCTGCACCCGGTAACCGACCTGAGATCCGGGCTGCACGGTCCAGGTGCCGTCTAACGCGCCGGCACCCGGCTGAGCCCCGGCGGCGAATGCCAACTCCGGCTCGGGCGGGCCCTGGACGTAGTTCTTGTAGGCCCACGGCGTGGCCGCGACCACCGCGACCAGCAGGACCACCAGCACCCCCGCGACGACCGCCGCGACCCTTTTCTTCACCGGGTCATGGTGACAAAGGTGGCGAGCCAGCGGGGCGATCTTGATCTAATTCACAGCGCCGCAATAGGTCGAGGACGTCGGCGGCCGAGAGGAACACGCAAGGCGCAGGCCTACGATTATCGGTTTACCGACCTGGGCAAATATCATCGATCCCGAGATGACCGAGAACGCCGTGACCACCGCCGACACCAAATCCGCCGCCCGGATCAGCCAGGAGGCCGCCCGTCGGCGCACCTTCGCGGTGATCAGCCACCCCGACGCCGGTAAGTCGACGCTGACCGAGGCGCTCGCCCTGCACGCCAGGGTGATCAACGAGGCCGGCGCCATCCACGGCAAGGCCGGTCGCAAGTCCACCGTCTCGGACTGGATGGAGATGGAGAAGGCCCGCGGCATCTCGATCACCTCGACCGCACTGCAGTTCCCCTACCGCGACTGCGTCATCAACCTGCTCGACACCCCCGGGCACGCCGATTTCTCCGAGGACACCTACCGGGTGCTCACCGCCGTCGATGCCGCGGTCATGCTGATCGATGCCGCCAAAGGCCTTGAGCCGCAGACCCTGAAGTTGTTCCAGGTGTGTAAGCACCGCGGTATCCCGATCATCACCGTGATCAACAAGTGGGACCGCCCGGGCCGGCACGCGCTGGAGCTGATGGACGAGATCCACGAACGCATCGGGTTGCGCACCACCCCGCTGACCTGGCCGGTCGGCATTGCCGGCGACTTCAAGGGCGTGATGGACCGCCGCAAGGGCCATTACATCCGCTTCACCCGCACCGCCGGCGGCGCGACCGCCGCCCCGGAGGAACACATCCCGGCCGACCAGGCGTACGCCGCGGCCGAGGGTGACTGGGACACGGCGGTCGAGGAATCCGAGCTGCTGTCGATGGACGGCTCGGATTATGACCGTGACACGTTCCTGTCCGGCGAGTCCTCCCCGGTGCTGTTCACCTCGGCGGCGCTGAACTTCGGGGTCAACCAGCTGCTCGACGTGCTGGTCGACCTTGCGCCCCCGCCGGGCCCGATCGTCGACGTCGAGGGGAACCCGCGCCCGGTGGACGCGCCGTTCAGCGCGTTCGTGTTCAAGGTGCAGGCCGGAATGGACTCCTCCCACCGCGACCGGATCGCCTACGCCCGGGTGTGCTCGGGCACCTTCGAGCGCGGTGATGTGCTGACCCACGCCGGTACCGGCAAACCGTTCGTCACCAAGTACGCGCAGTCGGTGTTCGGCCGGGAACGTTCCACGTTGGACGATGCCTGGCCCGGCGATGTGATCGGGCTGGCCAACGCGGCCGCACTCCGGCCGGGTGACACGCTGTATCGCGATCTGCCGGTGACGTTCCCGCCGATCCCGAGCTTCTCCCCCGAGTACTTCTCGGTGGTGCGCGGCAAGGATCCCAGCAAGCACAAGCAGTTCCGCAAGGGTATCGAGCAGCTCGATCAAGAGGGTGTGGTGCAGGTCCTGCGCTCGGACAAGCGCGGTGAGCAGGCGCCGGTGTTCGCCGCCGTCGGCCCCATGCAGTTCGAGGTGGCCGCGCACCGCATGGAAACCGAGATCGGCGCCGCCATCACCTTGGAGTCGCTGCCCTACCAGGTGGCACGCATCGTGGATCCCGAGGACGCGGAGTTCATGAACAAGCAGGTCTCGGCCGAGGTGCTGACCCGGTCCGACGGCGTCATGCTGGTCCTGTTCTCCACACCGTGGCGGCTGGAGGGCTTCTTGCGGGACAACCCGACGATCACGCTGCGCTCGCTGGTGGCCGCTGCCGACGGGTGAATCCGCACGTCATAGGCGGTATCACTTCGGTATCATGCGGACATGGGCATGACACTTCGTACCAGCGAGGAGCAAACCGAGGCGCTGCGTCGGCAGGCCGCCGCCGAGGGGCGATCGATGCAGGCCGTCGCGTTGGCGGCCATCGACGAATACATCGCACGGCACGCGCACAAGTCGAAGGTCGACTCGGTCCTGAATCGGGTGCTCGTCGAGGAAGCCGGAGTTCTCGAACGACTCAAAGACGCGTGACCGAGTACCTGGACCTCGAGGACCTCATCGAGATCGCGCGCCGAGCCATCGACAAAGACGTGGTCATCCGTGACCATGGACTGCTCGAATCCGCCCTGTCCCGGCCCCGCGCGACCGTGTTCGGCGAGGATGCCTACCCCGATCTCTTCGTCAAGGCCGCGGCGCTGATGCACTCGATCGCGCGCAATCACGCACTGGTCGACGGCAACAAGCGGCTGGCGTGGACCGCATGCCGGACGTTCCTGGCGCTCAACGAGCGATGGGTGCATGCGCCGGAGGACGATCGTTTCGACTTCGTCGTTCAGGTCGCGACAGGCGCGGAGCCGGACTTGGATCGCATTGCCGATATGCTCCGCGCGTGGTGCGCTTGACTATTCGGCCTCGCCGTTGACCGACACCGGCGTGCGCAGTTGCGGGTAGGGCAGGTCGATACCGTTCTCGTCGTAGGCGCGCAAGATCTCGCGGCGCAGCCGACGCTGAACCGACCACTGCGCGTTGGGCTTCGTCTTGATGGTGAGCCGCAGGGTCACCTGATCCGATGACATCGTCTGCACGCCCAGCATTTCCGGCTCGCCGAGCACCTTGGCCGCGATGACGTCGTCCTTGACGGCCTCGCGGGCGGCATCGAGGGCCACCCGTTCGGCGTGTTGCAGGTCGGCGTTCAGCGCCACCGGCACCTCGATGCGTGCGACGGCGTAATCCTGACTCATGTTCCCCACCCGGGCGATCTCGCCATTGCGCACGTACCAGAGGGTGCCGTCGATATCGCGGACGGTGGTGATGCGCAGGCCCACGCTTTCGACCTCACCGCTGGCCTCACCCAGGTCCACGGTGTCCCCGACGCCGTACTGGTCTTCGAGGAGCATGAAGACGCCGGTGACGAAGTCGCGGACCAGGTTCTGCGCGCCGAAGCCGATGGCCAGTCCGACCACACCGGCCGAGGCGATGAACGGTGCGATGTTGACCCCGAAGACGTTCAGCACGCTGAGCACCACCCAGACGAGCAGCACGATCGACACCGTCGACTTCAGCACCGAACCGATGGTCTGGGCGCGCTGCTGACGGCGGGCGGCAGCCTTGGCGGCGCTGGCCGCGTTGCCGCGCTCGCGCAGATTCCGCAGCCGACCGGCCCGCTTGGGTTCGGCATCGTCGATGATCTTGGGATTGCGGCCGGTGGTGGCGCGGTCGATCATGCGATGCAGCACGAAACGCGCGATCAACGCGACCAGCATGTACACCACGACGCGGATGGGAACTTCGATCAGCCAGTGCTTGTTGGTATCCGTCCATTCGAAGGCAAGGTTGACCACATCCATGGTTTCGACCGTACCCAGAGGGGCTGGGGGTCAATCAAGTTCTGCGGTCACGGCGTCGAATGTCCGCTCGTCAAACGCGATGATGCGCGCTTCGGTGATATTCGTCTCGGTCGAGGTGATGGTCTCGATGGCGGCCTTGATGGCATCCCCCTTGGGCCAGCCGTAGACTCCGGCGCTGATCAGCGGGAAAGCGATTGTGCGGGCGTCGAGTTCGTCGGCGACCTGCAGGCAGCGTGCATAGCAGGACACCAGGAGTGAACGGTCGCGCTGACCTGCGCTGTGATTGGGTCCGACGGTGTGGATCACCCAGCGCGCCGGCAATCGACCCGCGGTGGTCCACCCGGCGTCACCGGTGGCCAAACCGTCCGGAAAACGACGGATGCAGTCCTGCAGCACCTCGGGGCCGCCGGCGCGGTGGATGGCACCGTCGACTCCTCCGCCGCCGCGCATGGCGTTGTTGGCGGCGTTGACGATGGCGTCCACGCTCTGCTGGGTGATGTCTCCGTGCACGGCGGTAATGGTCGGCATGGGACCACTATGCCCGTGACGATGCCTGTGACAGGGCCAGCACCTCGTCGGCCGATGGCGGGCTGGCCGGGTGGTAGGACAGGCACCAGGGCGCGGTGACGCGGTGGAAGGACTTGCCCTCGGTGGCGACGTAGAAGTTGCCCGCCCGCAGTCGGCTGATATCGCTGATCAGTCCGCCCTTGGCGCGGGCCATCTCCTCGGCGGTGGCGATCTGCACCGGGGAGTTGAGCAGGCCGTAGAACTGGGTCGCCGCATTGCCGGGGATGTGGTTGTGCAGGCCCTTGGGCGCCTGGGTGGCGAAGATCAGCCCGAGGCCGTACTTGCGCGCCTGTGACGCCAGCGCCAGGGTGCTGCGGGTGCTGGCGGTCAGCCCGCGAGCCGGCGCCAGGGTCTGCGCCTCGTCCATCACCAGCAGGCCACTGAGCGGCCTGTCGGCGGCCGGGTGGCGTTTGATCCACGCGAACAGCGCCATCTGCAGTTGGCTGACGAAGCTCTGGCGCTGTTCGTCGCTGGGCAGGCCGATCATGCTGATCACCGAGACCCGCGCGCGTTTGCCCGCGGCGGGGGTCAGCAGCTCTCCCGGGTCCAACGCCGTCCCGGCGCCGCCGAACAGCGGGTCGTTGACGGTGGCGGCACGCAAATTCTGCGCCATCTCGGCGGCCATCTTGGGCGCGTCGGCGAGCTCGCTGACATCCTCGGGCAGGTCGGCCAGCATGCCGATGAACCCGAGCAACGTCGGGTCGGGTTGACGGCCATAGTGCTGCAACGCTTCTCGCAGCACGGCGCGCGAGCGGGCGGCCTTGGCGGTCTGTCCGCTGATCTGGGCGCGCGGTTCCAACGCGGCGACGGCGGATTCGACGGCCTCGGTGAATTCGTCGTGGTCGTCGACCACGCTGGCGAAATCGGGTAGCGGCTGGAAGGCCAGCGGGCGGCCGCTGCTGCGGCGCGGGGTCCAGATGACGACCTCGGTGTGGTCCAGGTAATCCGTGGCGCGGGGGTCGTCGGCACGCTGCCAGCCGCTCGGTGTCTGCGGCCACGCGGTGCCCAGGCGCGACAGATCGTTGTTGGGGTCCAACACGATCGAGGAGATCCCGCGCAGCGCGGCCTCTTCGACGAGGCGCCGGATCAGCACGGTCTTACCCGATCCCGAGCCGGCGAAGATGGCGACGTGTTTGCGCAGTGCGGCCAGGTCGATCGCCACGGTGGAGTCGGTGCGCACGTCGATGCCCAGCGGCATCTTCGACTCGGCGGCAACGAATTCCGGCCCGTCATCGACGGTCTGGGCCGGTTCGTCGATGACGATGGCGGAGTCGTCACCGTCAAAACCGAGCGCCTCGCGCAGCACGGTGATGCCGTGCGCGGGACGGCGGGCGCGCAGCCAGGTGGTCAGGCCGGCCACATCATCATCGATGAGGTCACGCAGCGCGGTCATGGTGCGGATATCGTCATCGGACAGGGCCAGGGTGCGGCCACCCTGCTTTTCGAAGTCCTTGATCAGAGCCTCGGTCTTCGGCCCGGACGGCCACGGCATGTTGCGCAGGAAGAACAGGTTGCGCCGGTCGGTGTGGGCGTTCAAACCCGTTGCGCTGAGCGTCTTCTTGATCCGGTTCTGGGCGGCGACGGCGTTGGTGGCGCCGATTGCGCGGAAGGCCCAGTGCCGTTCGTCATCGGTGGCGGCGTCCAGGGTCTGGCGCAGTCGGGCGTGCAGCACGACGTGCGAGCCGGGCGGCGGGTCACAGACATAGGATTGGTCGTCGCCGTGCTCGACGATCCATGCGGTCAGCGCCGCACCGAGCAGCGCGGGGACGGCGGTGTCCTCCCCGTCGGCGTCGAGTGCGGCAGCCGGGACGGCCCGGGACCGGTATTGGGCGAACAGCCGGTCGATGGGTGAGGTGTCGGCAGTGTCGTTGTCGGGCTGCTCTTCTGGGTCCAGCTCGTCGGACAGGTGGGCCAGCTCGATGACTTCCTTGCGGCGCAGGCAGTCCCGCACGTGCGCGTCGGCGCGGATCAGCAGCTGGCGCGGGGTGTAGCCGGCGGCGTCGTCGAAGGCCGAGGGTTTGATGGGCCAGCTCGGGTAGGGCGGGGTGAAGCCGACGGTCAGGTAGGCGGCCTCGAAGCGGCGTTCCAGGATGGCGCGGCCGATATCGGCGCTCGGCAGCGGCGACAACGGTGCGGTGACGCGGAACCGGTCGGACACGCTGGCGGTGGCGCGATCGCGGATGCTCTCCCATGCCGAGGGCAGGCAGGCCACCACGGGCACGGTGCGCCGCATGGTCTGGCGCACCGACATCAGGCCGTGCGCAACCTGTTCCAGCACACCGTCGCCCGCTCCCCTGGCCTCGTCGGTGCGCGTGGAGGACTGCGCGAGCAGGGTGTCGATCTGGTCCAGCGCCAGCACCGACGGTCCGGCCAGGGCGGTCAACCGGGCGATATCGCGCACGCAGTGCTGGGCCGAGGGCGCGGTGCCGCGCAGCCGCCAGTGCAAGCGGTCGTCGGAGCCGACCTCGTCGCTGCCCTGCAGGTAGGAGTCGCCGATATCGCGGGCGACAAGATCGTTGGCGGACAACAGAACCAGCGCGCGCAGGGTCTGGTGGCAGTCGCGGACGTCGCGGCGGGCCTTGGCCAGATCGTTGACGAAGGCGTCCAGGGTTTCGCGGTCCAGGTCCTCGTCACCGATGATGGCGCGCCGGTCGGCACGCGAGACGTGCGCGATGGAGGACAGTTCCCACAGCAGGTCTTTGAGCTGGGTCTCGCGATTAGCGCCCCGGCGACCGAAACTTTCCAGCACCCCGGCGCGCACCGATTCCCAGAAGCTGGCGGCGTCGAGCAGTTCGACGACGAAGAAGTAGCCGCCACCGGCCTGGACGCGTTCGCGGATCTGACCGAGCAGGTGGGTTTTGCCGGAGCCGGCCTGGCCGCGGATGGTGACCCCGAGCGGCGCGGATTCGGGATCGCGCTGCGCGTCGGCGAAGGCCTCCATGACATCGTCGACGGCGCGTTCGTTGAGTCCGCTGACGTGGGTGGGGGCCTGCGGGCGCCACAGGTCATCGCTGGTGGGCGCCCAGGTGAGCCGAAGTGCGGCGAGTGCTTCGCGGTGTGCGTCCTGCATCAAACCTCAATCGCGATCAGGTGTTTGGCCTGTCCGCCGATGGTGATGGCGGCGGCACGGTCCTCGTCGGTGAGGACCTTCTGGTTTTCTTCGGGGATCAGGCTGATGGCGCCGGTGCGGTACAGCTCGCTCAGGGTGTCGTCCAGGTCGGCGACGTCGGAGAGTTGTTGGCGCAGGGTTCTCAAGCCGACCCAGGCGCCGGTTCTGTCGGCCAGCTCGGTGTAGGCCTGCGTGATCCGGTCGGCGGCGCTCGGCGCTTGCTTGGGCCAGAACAGCTCGGCCAGGCTCAGGTCGGCGGCGTCCAGGTAGCGGTCGAGTCCGGCCAGCACGGTGTAGAGGGTCTTGGCGGGGCCGGTGGAGCGCGGTGGCGCGCCAGCGGTGATGATGTCGCGGCAGAGCCGCCAGCCGCGGTCGGTGAGCTCGTGGACGTAGCGGCCGTCGCTGCGCTCGGATTCGATGAGGCCCAGCTCGTTCAGCTTGTCCCGGCTGCGTTTGTCCAGCTTGGGGCCGTAGGCCAGCAGGTCGGCGTTGGGCACCGGGCGCGCCTGCGCCATCAGGACGAGCAGCACGGCGCGTTCGGTCCCGGTCAGGTCGGTGGGCGTGGCACTCACGCGTTACAACGTAGCGGCATGGGCGCGGAGGCGTCCGCGCTAGCGGATGCGGTCGATGAACGGGACGCGGTCGAGCACCGGGTTGTCCCGGATCCGGGGCGCCGGGACCGGGGCGGGCGCAGGCGGCGGCGGTGGCGCTTGGACGGGCGGCGGCACGTTGAGCAGTTTCGCGCGCTCCAGCGGCCTGGGCGCCTTCGGCGGCGCGAAGGGTGCCACGCTCTGGGCCGACTGCGGTGTCGGATCGGGTTCCGGGGCAGGGTCCGATGTGGAAGGCCAAGCGAGGGTGAGGGATACGGAGACGACGAACACGATGATCGCGGCGATCAGGGTGGCGGTGAGCGCGGCGACGGTGATGTTGCGCGGTGCCTGTTCGGGTTCGTCGGGGATGGCGGCGATGTGTGCGGAGGCCAGCGCTGCGCCGCGGGTCAGGGCGAAGTCGGCCTCGGTGGCGGTGATGACGGGGCGGTCGGCGTCCGCGCGCAGGGCGGCGACCAGGTCGTCGGTGTCGGCGGAGCCCAGCACGTAGACGGCTTCTGGGCTGGGCTTGGCGGCGCGCACCACCGCGAGGACGCGGTCGGTGAGGGTGGCGGCATCGGCGTGGTCGACGCTTTCGACGTGCATGTCGAATCCGTCGACGGTGGCGACGACGGAGCTGTCGGGTTCGACGACGCAGACGACCAGGAAATCGTGCCCGGTGAGGTCGGCGATCCCACGGGCCAGCGCCTGCGCGGCGTCGACGTCGCGGACCGGGACGATCGGCGCTCCCCCGCTGTAGGTGTCGAGCGCCTCGCGGACTTTGACGGCCTCGTCCTCGGCGTCGTGTGACCAGGTGAGGCCGACGGCGTGCAGGTCGGCGTCGGCGGGCAGTTCGGCCAGGTAGTCCTCGATCTCGTCGACGTCGAGGACGCGGCGGTCCAGGTGTTGGCCTTGGCCGGTGACGCCGTCGACCAGCTCGCCGTGGACGTCTTTCGAGGTGACCGAAAGACCCAGTACGAGGCTCACGTCGTTATCCCCCTGATCTGGTTCTGTGATCATGAGGTTACCTAAGTGAAGGTGTGGTGGCTCGGCGTGGTGGACGGGGCGAAGGGCGCTGCGCGGGTGCCCGTTCGCCGACATGGGCATGTACGTCGGCGAGGGCCGCCCGGTGGTTCGCAGTTACGACCATTTATGTCACAGTGAACGCACTGCCAGGTATCGCCTGTCGGGCAGCAGCCCCCATGCACTTCCAGGGACCTCAGTCGTCCGGGTTCAAGCGCATGCCGTCGCCGATCGTGTGCGTGCGCTGCCCACTACTTTCCGGGCAGTCACGGTGCTGTGCGAACTGGTACGTCACGAAGCTCATGTGACCGCCGGACCGCATCCGGCCGGCGCAGCGCCGGCAGGGGACGGCAGGCCAGTCCTGCGCGTCGTACCGCATCGAGAACCGGTTCGGGTTTCGACAGTGGCTCAGGCACGCAGCCTGGTGAGTTTTCCGAGGCAATTGCCACAGCTGCCACGACCAGATCTACCTCACCGGATGGCCTCACCGGTGAGGTCGGCGGCCGTGCACCGGCGTCTCGTTCAGAGCCAAGATCATTTGCTCGACCTCATCATCGGTGCACCGCCAGATCGAGCGCGACCCGGCCGGAACCGTCTTCTTGATCGAGGTACGCCAGTACCGTCAGCACGGTTGTCGGACCGGCGCCGGGCACGAGGGGCGCTCAGTCTCCGGGCCGGCACGGCGCCGAAACGCGTAGCGCCACGGCCGCTACTGCGACCGGACCTCCAGGTTCGTGATGATTCCGTCCTTCTAGTCGGCGGGTTCGAATACGTGCAGACGGTGTGATTGTTTGCTGCATATGGTCATTGTCCCCGGGTGGGTGAGACACTATCGAGTCGCTCCAGTCCTGGCGCAGGACTGGCAGTCGGGGTAGAAGCAGTGGATCCCTGAAGCCGATGGACCCCAGCTGCTAGCCAGGTTACGCTGCGACGATCTACCGGATCCGGGCCGAGCTCGCCGAGTCGACTCCGCCGAACTGGCGACGGTTTAGATGCGCGGGTGGACGGCGGGCACGCATTAGTGATCGACGCCCAACCTTCCAATGCGGCTGCCCCCTTGCGTCCGGCGATGTCATCATCGCGGTCGAGGATCGCCCAATTAGTACCCAGAATGATCTCTTGTGTGCTCTTCGGTTGTGTGCTCTTCGGTGCGACGTCGATAATAGACGAGTCGCAGTTTTGGCAATGCGCGACGGCTACCAAGTAGCCGTAGAATGCCTTCCATGCAGTGTTCGAACCTACAGCTAGTGCGTGTGTCAGGCCCGGCCCGGTCCAATCCGGCATCAGGCTGACTCTGCGCACGCTGAGATGACGTTCGAAGAATCTACATCGTTCCGATTTGATTGTTTACCAAAGTCGCAATATCGAGGAGTCTTCATGCAGATCACACACGTGAAAGCAAGCAACTGGAGAAACTTCAAGACGCTCGACTTTCCAATCGATGATCGCCTATTCATCGTCGGCCCGAACGCATCTGGAAAGTCGAACATACTCGATCTCTTCAGGTTCTTAGGTGACGTTGCTTCGCCAGGTGGAGGGCTTGCTGCCGCGTTTATCAAACGCGGCGGACTTTCGAAGGTACGAAGCCTCTTCGCAAGAAATCATCAGAGCGGACGACTAATTATTGAATTAGAGCTCAAGGATGAGGTCGACACCTGGCGCTACTACCTGTCTATTAGAGGAGAATCCGGCGGACTCAATCGACCAATCGTTGATGTCGAAATTGTGGAAAAGAATGGAAAAAAGTTAATTAGCCGTCCAGACAAGGATGACAGGTCCGATTCAGAACGGCTTACACAAACGCACCTAGAACAGATCTCAGCGAACCAAAAATTTCGAGCACTCGCTGAGTACTTCACGAAGGTGAGGTACTTCCACCTCGTTCCACAACTAATCCGGGAACCCGGCCGGATCAGTGGCGCGGCGGATGATCCTTTCGGCGCAAATTTCATCGCGCAGATAAACTCCGCTACGCCGCGAAATCGTGATGCTTGGCTTAAAAGAATGCAGAATGCACTGCGATCAGCGGTGCCGGAGTTTGAGACTCTGAAGTTGGAAGTGGACCCGGCAGGCCAGCCGCATCTCGTCGCCGGCTACCGCAACTGGCGGGCTACACCCGCACGCCAGAGCGAGGCCGATTTTTCTGATGGGACTCTTCGACTCATTGGGTTGCTATGGACGCTAGTGAGCGCTCCAGCTAACGGAGGGGTACTGCTTCTAGAAGAACCAGAACTATCACTCAACGCCGCCCTCGTCAGAATGCTGCCAACCGTATTTTCGACGGCGCAGCGAGACCGCGAGATGCAAGTATTGCTGTCCACACACGCACCTGAGCTGCTTGACGACGAGGGGGTTGCACCGAGCGAAGTGCTCGTCCTTCAGGTAACGAGTGACGGGACGACTGCAACTTTGCTTTCGCAGATTGACCAGGTGGCTGACGAGCTTGAAGCCGATCTGCCAAAGTCCCAAATTGTGGACAGCCTGGTTTCACCACAGGACCTTTCCGGTTTGATCGCGGTGGGCAGAGGCAAGCGCAAGTGATCAATGTCGTGGTGGAAGGTGAATCAGATCGGGAAGCGGCAAAAGCCGTAGTGCGTTCAGCAGGCAGGACAGTTGACAAAGTTGTTGTCACAGGCGGAAAAACTCGGCTCGATCCGAGGATCTCTAATTACAACCAGGCTGCCCGTCGGTCAAACTGGGTTGTCTTTCGAGATTCGGACGGAAAATGCCCGATTGAGCTTCGAGAAGTCCTCAGCGCAGACATTAAAGCATGGAGCCCCAGGTTTGCCCTACGTATCGCCCATTCAATGACCGAGGCGTGGCTTTTGGCGGATCGCGCAGCTTTTGCAGATTATTTTGGGGTCAGAGTGTCAAGAATTCCAATCAACCCGGAAACTGTGGCGCATGCCAAGCAAGAGGTCCTACGTCTGTGTTCAAGTTCTCGTTCGCGCGTCATTCGGGCGGATATGGTGCGGCCCTCTGGAGAGACTGGCCCGCTCTATGTGAAGCGAATCAACGAATTCGCTGCAGAAAAGTGGAACGTGGACGAGGCTGCAGCGACGAGCGGCTCTTTGGCTCGTGCCATCCGCCAAATACAGGCTCTACCATAACAGGGCGTTGCACGTGTGCCCGCTACTGCAGGCTCTCGGACCTCAAATAAGAGCGCAACGAGCCGTGCACGCGTCGATCGCGAAGGAGAGGTGCGCACTGGACAAGCGACTATGGCCATCAGGGCTGCTGCACGATCAGGGGACAGTTTGGACTGCCCTACCGTTCGGGTTCCAGATTGGGTGACTAAGTGACGGCCTGTACGAAAGGCTGACCACCATGCCCCGCCCCTATCCGGCCCAGTTCCGTGCCCGCGCGATCGCGCTCGTGCGCGCCGGCAAGCCGCAGAAACAAAACCGCTGACGACCTCGGCATGATTCCGGTCACGCTCTCGAAATGGATCCAACAGCACGTCATCGACCGCAGGATGCGTGAGGGTGCCCCGACGAGCGAATCAACAGAGTTCCGCTCGGCGCGGCGACGAATCCGGGAGCTGGAAACCGAGCTGACCATCGTGCGCCAGGCCGCCACGTTCCTCGGGGAGGACAAGCCCGCCCAAAAGGATCTACCCGGTGATCGACCGACTCATCGATACTGGAGCACCTGTAGATCGCTGCTGCAAAACGCTTGGCATCGCACGCCAGAACTACTACAAGCACAAACGAAAACCGACCATAGCCACCCAGTTGCGCCGCCAATGGCTGACCGGACTGATCCGCGAGATCCACGTCGCCGCCCGGAGCACCTACAGCTATCGCCGTGTCCATGCCGAACTGACCCTCGGCATAGTAAGTGTGCCCGCGCACCGTGTCGGTCCTGATGAGACTGGCCGGCACCTACCTCCTACCCGGGCCAGTACGAATGAAACGGCTACGTGGGGTCGTCACTGCCGATGATCTGGTCAATCGAGAAGTTCATCGACTGTCACCAAATGTACTGTGAATCAATGACATCACGCAGTATTGTGCTCGTGAAGGATGGCTGTACTCTGCGCAGTGCTCGATGCGTTCAGTCGCCGGATCGTGGACTGGTCGGTGGACTCGAAGGCCGATGCCACGTTGGTGGTCAACGCGTTGTATACGGCCATCCGTATCCGCCGGCCGGCAGACGGCGGAATCGTTCACGCCGACCACGGAACCCAGTTCACCTCCTGGCTTTTCGGCGAGAAGATCCGCTCTGCCGGACTGTTCCCGTCGTCCAAGACCGTCGGCGACGCACTGGATAACGCCATGATGGAAAGCTCCTGGTCATCGATTGCAGATCGAACTACTCGACCGCCAGACGTGGAAAACTCGCGTCGAGCTGACCAACGCGACTCTTGACTACCTTGAGACCTTCCACAACCGCCAGCGGCGGCATTCCTCGCTCGGATACCGCACTCAAATCGAGTACGAACTATCCTTCACCAACGACACCCCCACTGCCGTCGGTCAGCCACCACGAATGGAACCCAACAGGTAGGGCAGGTCAAAACTGTCACCTGACCGTGCAGCAGACCCCACCGGCCCGGGAGCATTGTGCTGACCACCGGCGACTATGCGCGCCCGGAATCCGGCCATTGCGATCCGTCCTCTCTGTTGTCGAAAAGCTCATGCCGACAATAGATCTCAAGTTCTTCGGCTACAGCCTCGAAGACGAGGAATTTACCGCTGCGGGTGAGCGAGGCAGGCAGGTCCGCGCGTCGGCCGACACCGGCGCCGACGCCGACTTCTCGACCGTGTTGGCGTTACACCCAGCTGCGGTGAAACAACAGCCAGGCTTCGAACCGTCGCAATGCTCGACGCACCCGATACGAAGGC
This sequence comes from Mycolicibacterium neoaurum, assembly GCF_036946495.1. Classification (NCBI taxonomy): domain Bacteria; kingdom Bacillati; phylum Actinomycetota; class Actinomycetes; order Mycobacteriales; family Mycobacteriaceae; genus Mycobacterium; species Mycolicibacterium neoaurum. The sequence continues at coordinate 3,564,044 of NZ_JAQIIX010000002.1, read as the reverse complement.
CGCTGCCCGACAGCCTGAAAACTCCCTCGACTACTCCTCCTGCATATCCCCCGCCGCATCCCAATACGCCTGCAACCCGGCGCGAATCCGTTCCTCGAGGCCCTTCTGCACCTCGTCGATCATCGCCAACGTCTGGGCTGTCAGCTCCACGCCAATGCCGCTGCGTCCGTGGGCAAAAGGGACAAAGGCGCGCAGCAGGGCGGGCAGGCGAAGCACCGTCTCCACTGGTTCGTTTCTGCCGTTCGGCAGGTCCCCTATTGCGTAGATGACCCGGAACGCGCTCTAGTGCTGCGGGTCCCCGCTACGCATGCTGATCAGTCCCTCCAGCACCTCACCAAATTCGTCAAAGCCGAAGCGCCGGCCTTCCAGAGAAGCAAAGAACGCCTCAACCACGTCCGCCGCGCTCTGATCGGCGTCACCGCCCTGGTATTGCCGCCCGCCTTCGGGTAGTCGAGCAGCCAGCCACTTGACCACGGCCGAGAACCTCGGACGCCTTCCCCTGACCGGGCGGGCGATGCATTTGCCGAACGCCTGCTCGATCCAGGCACGCGCATCGGCCGTCGTCATACCCATCGGGTGGCTCACCCATTCCCAGGACTCCAGTGGGACAAGCACCGCATTCAGCGGCTTGTCCCAGATCGCGACGTCCTTGACCGTCGAGTACTCCAGATGATCGATCAGCACCCCGCAGGTGATCGCACGACCGTCGGCCAACCGCACCTCGAAGAGGACCTCATCAAGATCCCCGAACGCATCGATCAACCGGATCGCTCGACCGACCGTCAGCTCCGGCAGATCGGTGATCCAGCGCGGCACCGCATCGGTACACGCCGCGACCTCGTCGCGGCACCATTGCTGGAAGTGCTCGTCCCCGACCGCCATCTCGCCGAGCAACGCGACCACTGCGGTGTAGTCCGGTGGCCGCGCCACGGCGGACCCGTCGATAAGTTGCACCGGATCGAAGCGCTCTTTACTGAGGATCGCCAGGTACGAAAACTCTGGTGGTAGAAGCACTTCGATCAAGTTGCCCACAACGAGCAGCATGTTCGCGGATGCGTAGCATTCGATGAGTTCCGCACACGGTTGATCTCGTTCGGTTCCGTTATCGGGTGCACAGCCCGCCGCCGCGCGTTCCGGCGGGCCTGCTTGGCCTGTCGCCGTTTCCGTCCTTCGTTCATGCGGCGGAAGCTACTCCCGCGCCCCGACAGACCGGCGCCACAAAACGGTCCGCCGGGGCCGGGGCTGCGGATAACTACAACGCCTTCAGACGACGGTAGCTACCGCCAGCTACCGCAGTAGCACTTGGGTGGCATGGTCGAATCAAGTCGACATTTCTTGCCGGCTTGTTCGTATAGATCCGTATACATGCGGGCGACCTATACCGAACCCCTCCCGAAGTGGTGCGCCTATGGAGCGAACTCGTACGCACCCTGCAACGCTGCCAGAGGCAAGCTGCGGTTCACAATTCCCGGGTCGCCGCCTACTTTCGCGCACCGGGCTGACGCTCGATTGGCCGGCCGATACAGGTGATCGTAACGGTCGTAGTGCACTGACGATTCGTAGCGCCGACCGCGCTGTTGCTCGTTTCTCGCTACCAGGCGGCCAGCGACCTACTCGCTTCCGCGCCGGTCACGCGCGACGCCGCCCCAGCCGCATCACCCAGTCCGGCACCGCCAACCCGTGAATGATCCGCTGCGTCCGGAACAGCTGCCGCGGCAACGACGCCGAGTTGTACGGCAGGTCGTACTTCTCACACAGCAGCCGCACCCGCTCACTCACCTCAGGCAGCCGGACACTCGGCAGATCAGGGAACAGGTGATGCTCGATCTGATAACACAGATGCCCGCCCGAGATCGCCAGCACGCGACCGGCTTTGAAGTTCGCGGTCCCGAGTAGCTGCCGCAGGTACCACTCGCCCTGGGTTTCGTCCTTGACCACGGCGGGATCGAATGTCTCGGCGCCATCAGGGATATGCCCGCAGATGATGTTGACGTAGACCCACAGGTTACGGATGGTGTTCGCGGTGAAGTTGGCCGCGAACGTCCGACGCCACCGCCGCCCGCTCAGTGCCGGCACGAACACGTAGTCCTTGCCCAACTGCCGGGCGACCTTGCCGAAGAACTTGCGCCTCTCCCCCGCCATCACCGCGGGGTCGTCGCGCAGTTTCTCCGAATGCAGGCCGTGCAGAGCGATGCCCCACTCGAACATGGCCGCCAGCACAAAGTTTCGCACCGGCGTCGCCAAGTACCACAACCGCCACGGCTGATCCTCGGTCACCCGCAGCAGCCGGTAGCCGATGTCCTCGTCCATGCCTAGCACATTGCTGTACACGTGGTGCCGGTAGTTGTGCGAATACCGCCACTGCGCCGACGCCCCGACCATGTCCCACTCCCAGGTGTTGGAGTGGATCTCGGGGTCGTTCATCCAGTCCCACTGGCCATGGGAGATGTTGTGGCCGAGCTCCATGTTCTCGATGGACTTCGCATACGCCAACGCGCCCGTACCGAGCACCCAGCCGGTCTTGGACTTGCTACAGGCGATCACCAGCCGCGCGGCGACATCGAGTGCCCGTTGGAAGTGGATCACGCGCCGGATGTAGGCGGCGTCTTTGGCCCCGAGCGAGTCCTCGATATCGCGGCGGATGACGTCGAGTTCGAAGGCGATCTCCTCGACATCCGCACTTGTCAGATGCAGGTAGGCAGGCACGTCGGCGATCGCCATGGAAGGTGTCCTCGGGTGAGTGCGGCGTGAGCGGCACATACCGGGCCACTTGTCAGGGTCAGACGGCAGTTTAGGGCGTCAGCCTGAACGGGAGGTAATCGACATCCGCCACCTCAGCAAACTTTGCCCCTGACCTGCGGAAGATCAGCTGAAGAGGTTCTCCGTGTCACCACGGGCGAACTGCAGCGGGCCGATCTCGACTGCCCCGACCGCCGGCTCGTCCTAGCGCTCGTGGTGGCCCTAGAAGACACGCGTCGACGCGAGCTATGGAACTCAGTCCAATGCAAAGCATCCATTCCGGAGACGCTCGGCCGAACGAGCGTCAACGAGTTCGAGTCGATCATCGGGATGCTTCCAATAGTGACGAAACAACCAATAGAGCGCCACCCCAGTCGGCACGTAAACGTTCAGACCGCCGATCACTTGCTCGCTGCCATCGCGCAAGCACAACACGACCGACCTTCCCGCCGATGCACCGTTTTTCGCGTCTGCGTGGTCTTTGATGTCAACGATGTCGTCCCACTCGTAGCGTCGTATTTTGACAGCGTCGGCATACTCGATCATCGCCGGCGTGAACTTGAGGTAACCCAGCCCGCCGCGTCGCGCTATGGCCACCAAACCCCCAACAGCAAACATCGCACCTGCCATCAACACCACAGGCGAGAAAACCTGCATCCCTCTCGACATAGGGATGTCAATTGCGCCTCTGGGGATCAGGAAAGCCAAGGCTGCGGCTGACGGCGCGAGGACCGCGAGTCCTGTAATCAGTAACGCCGCAAACCTTTTGTCGGCAAGCACGGTAAAACCGGTCACGTCGCTCCTGGTGGAAACTGTCACGCGGCCCTTGCGGACCAGAAACAGCGCTGCGATCGTCAGAATTGGAAGTGCGGCGAATCCAGTTATCAAGACTGACGTCAGATAGTTTCCGCGTGTGGCAGCCAACACAGCACGAAGGAATAGGTACAAAAGTACGGCGGCGCTGAAGATCTTCACCCACATTTTCATCTTGCCGGCCTCAGCCCAATTAGCCGGTTCCGGAAGGTTCAATACGGACACACGACCTCCCCGATTACCTTTCCCAATTCCGCTCCGCCAAACGCGCCACCCACGCCGAACACAAAGGCAAGGGACGGTACCGCAATGAATGCCCCGGGTCCTGTGACCGCGCCCAACGCTGCACCGACTTCCGCTCCGCCCCATCCCCCACCACCGCCCACCGCGCCCGCCACCAGCGCCACGCACCTGTCCTTATCAGAGTCGGCCATCGCCATGTCGAAAACAGTGGTAGCAGCACTCAACGCGGGGCCGCCGAACTTCATCGTCTTTCCCATATTCTCGATCGACTCGGTCGTGAGCATGGGCAGGGAACCACCGCGAGCAATGTGCTTTTCGAGGCCGGACATGGCTCCGCCGGTCGTCATCGAGAGCTTGTCAATCAAATCCACCGGCACGGCGTTATGCCGGCCATCTGCAGTTGTAAATCCAGCTGTGCGATGACCGGTCGGATCCATGGACATGGTCCAATTTGCTCCGCCCGCATAGGTTATCGACGTGTAGTCACAGTCACTGGACAGATCGTGCCAAGAACTAGTACGCGCGACAAAGTCACCGTTCTTGTCGAACTCTTCAAGCTCGATGAAGTTGTACTTACTCGGCCATTCGTGCGGGTCCTTGCGCGTGGTGACGGCTTTACTGCCATCCTGCTTGATTACCGTAGTCACCTCCTCACCATGCTTGTTGACCGATTCGACGACCGCTCTCACGTTTTGTTGCTCATCAGCCGCCCGGATTGCCTCCTGCGTGATCATGCCCATCGGGTTGCGGGGGTCAGGGACCTCGTCAGCTGGTCTCTGAGCAGTGGGCAGCATGAGCCGACCGAGATCGGCGGGAGGTCGCGACTCACTGAATCCGAATTGGGCACCCGCAGCGACGACTGCGTCGGCGGTCCTGTCATCTGCATCGCCTACAGCTGTCAGCAACGCGTTAACCCTTGACTGCTCATCTAGCGCCAACGCCTGAAGCTTGGCGAGCTGTTCGGCGGACATGTAAGCCGCGTCGACCAGAACGACCCATTGATCGGTGACGTTCAGTGGTCCGGCATCAATCTCATCGGCTTTGTCCAACAAAGTCCGCCGTGATGCACCAAGCGACTCAGCTCCGCTGCTCAACGCCGCAGCCACGTCGGCGGCATACCCCGAGATTCTGTTGGCGTCCCGTTCAGCACGTGCGAACATCGCCTTCGCTGCGTCGTGGGACCGCCCGGACCAATCTTTTGTGGCCGGCATGCGGCCGCATTCTGCATCGATGCCTGTTACTGCCGCTGCGACGGCTTGTGCTTTTGCGCGGATCATTGATGCGGTCGTCGCCAGAGAATCAGGGTTCCATCCGCGCAGTGTTGTTCGCGATGGCAGCACAGTCAGAACAACCCGTCGAAGGTACCCGCCAAGACGTCGTCGGCCACTTCGTAGGTATCACCGGCGCCTCGCACGGCCGTACCCATCTTGGTCACGTTCTGAGCTAGCGTGTCCGCGAGCTGGCTGAAATGTTCCCCGACACCCCTTGCCGCCCATTGGGTTGTCGACCCCGGCAACCCGTCGGCGGCCGCCGTCATCGCCTTGCCAACTGCCGCTTCTGTGATGGTCGTGGCTACGCCGTCAACCTGCGCGGCAAAGGCACGCAAAACTTGCGGATCAACAAACATCGAGCCCCCTCAACTCATTTGTCGCCGTCATTCATTATGCGACACTGTGCGAGCTGCACCGACGCCAGTTCCACATAGCGCGTGTATAGAACGTCGGAACGCCGAATCCACCCGGCACAGGCCTACCGAGAGAATTACGGCGGTGCATCACCCCCGACCACGATCCGCGAAGCACATCCCCCGAGTGCTCCGCGGATCGCGCCGAATGCCGGCCCGTGCGTACCCCTCGAACGCTGACCGGCCCGGCCGCATCTAGTCCGACGCGCCCGGAATGAACTGTCCCCGGCGAATCAGCGAGGCGACCGCGGTGTCCCAGCGCAGCAGCTGCTCGGGCGTATAGAACGGTGCCGGGATGTGCCGCTCGATGTGGTTGCGCAGGATCATGGCGCCGACCCGCAGGATCAGCGGGTTGATGGCACCCCAGATGGAGTCGAGGTCGGGCCGGACGAGACCCTGGGCGGAGAATCCCTCACCCTGCGCAATGCTGATCTGCAGCAGCCCGTCGAAGATGACATTGCCGATCTCGTCGCCCTGGCTCAGCGCGTGCGCGACGTAGTCGGTGACGTCGGGATACTTGTGAAAAAGCTCCGCAAACCGTCCGCGCAGCGCCTCGGATTGCTCACCGGGCGGCTCTGGCAGCGGATCGGCCTCGAGAACCTCACCGAAAATCCGCAGGACATGTTCGTCCACCGCCGAGATCAAGCCCGCCTTGTTGCCGAAATAGTGCTGGACCAGCCCGACGCTCACACCCGCCGAATCGGCGACAGTCCGAAGCGGTGTATGCGAAACACCATGCTGGGCAAAGGATTTCACGGCAGCACCAATGATGCGCTCCCGGGTGGATGGCTCGACCGGGGCGGACGGACGAAGGAAGACGGTGCCTGCCACCGGCTGACAATACAGCAATGCGGCTAAACCATACAAGTGTCCAGCCTTGCAATATCAGCGTGGGGTACTGCAATATGCACATATGGTTCATCGCGGGGGCGATTCGGACGTATCCGAAGACATGGTTCATCAGCAGGCAATTGCTCGCGCCGGGCGCGTCTCGGCAAATCTAATCCAGAGTTGGACATGAATTCCGCTCTGCGGGAGCAGATCCAGTCGATATGCGATCTCCTGTACCGCGATCCGCACAATGCGGAGGCGTTCGATCAGCTTCGCACGACTCTCGGTATCGTCGACCATCACCGCGTTGTGGCCCATGACAATTGGCAGCGAATGGTGCAGAAGGCCTGCGATCGGCTCTTCGACGAGCCGGATAACGCTGACGCCCGCGATCTCCTGCTGGTGCTGCTGACCGCGGGCACGGAACTGACGCCGTAACTACAGGTCCAGCGTCAGCCGCTCGCCAGGAAACCGTGCCCGCGACACACAGACCAGCATATCGCCGGCCGCCCGCTGAGCGTCGGTGAGAACAACGTCGCGGTGCTCCACCTCGCCGGACGTCACCCGCTGCACACAGGTCCCGCAGAAACCTTGCTGGCACGAGTAACTGACATCCGGCCGGCTCTGCCGCAGCGCCGCCAGCGTGCTCTGGTTCGCCGGCACCGCAACGATTTCGCCGCTGCACAGCGCCAGCTCGAAGGGCGCCCCGTCCACCACAGGTAGCGGGGAGAATCGTTCGACATGCAGTTCGGTGCCGATCGGCAACGCGAGCCCGACCATCTCCATCATCGGAGGCGGCCCGCAGGCGTAGACGGCGGTGGACCCGTCCACGCCGTCGAGAAGATCAGCTGCGGTGGGCAATCCGGCATCATCGGTGCGCACGGTCACCTTGTCGCCGAAGGCTGCCAGCTCATCGAGGAACGGCAGACTGTCCAGCGACCGCCCGGTGTAGCGCAGCGTCCACGGCACCCCCTGCTGCTCGGCCAACCGGACCATCGGCAGGATCGGGGTGATGCCGATGCCGCCGGCAATGAAGCGCAGTCGCGCGGCACGCGATCCGGAGCCGGGCAGCGGCATCAGGAAGGCGTTGCGCGGTACGCTGACCTCGAGCTCCTGCCCCACCGCCAGCTGATGTATCTCGACCGATCCTCCGAGACCGTCGGCGTTGTGCCGCACCGCGATCCGGTATTCGTCCACCTTGTCAGGGTCGCCGCACAGCGAGTATTGCCTCGTCCGTCCCGACGGCAGGTACACGTCGATATGCGCGCCGGCATGCCACCCCCGCAACGGCTCACCGTCGGCGGCAGCCAACGTCAACGCCACCACCTCGGGGTCGCGGGCGACGATATCGCGCGCGAGCACCCGCATGGTCCGGCGGTTCACCGCCGCGGGCAGCTCGGGCAGATCCTCATCGGCGGTCAGCCGCATGACCACCGAGAGGAAGTGCGGTACCGCTGCACCGGCGATGCGGATCAGCCAGTCCGAGGTCGATCGATACAACCCGGGCGGCGGCTCACCGCTGTACGGTCGCAGCAACCGCGACACTCGACTCATGAAAAGGCGCGCGCTGCCGGGGAACTGGCCAGATACGCCACGGCTTGCGCCGTGCTGCCCTCATCGGCCGGGTTGTATTCGCGCTTGAGCAAGGTCAAACCCGAACGGACCCAGAAACCGAGACCGGGGACGGCCCCGGACTTCGCCGACTTACGCAGCTTCCAGATGATGCGTGCATAGCCGAGATTCGGCAGCGACGGGTCGGCACGGACGATGAACTTCAGACCGCGCAACAATACGATCGGCAGCGCCGCACTGACCATCAGTCCGGCCGCGGCCTGGGCGATGTAGTCCATACCGAAGTACTTGGCCACGTTGTAGGACACATGGCGGTGCTCGACCTCTTCGGCACCGTGCCAGCGGTAGAGATCCGACAGGATCGGATCGACATCGAGCTCATCCCAGTTGTTGTTCAGCGCCCACGACCCGAGCACACCGGTGAAGTGTTCGGCCGCGCTCAGGGCGTGCGTGCCCGAGGCGATCGCCTTGCGCCGATCGGCCGCACTGGCGCGCGCCAACCGCTGGTCGTACTGCGAGACCACCCACTCCAGCTGGACCAGGAATGGTTCGGGATCGATCCCGTGCCGGCGCAGATATTCGACGAGCACCTCGTCGTGGGTCTTGGCGTGCACGGCCTCCTGCCCAATGAAGCCGATGATCTCCTCACGCAGGTGATCATCGCGGACATACTCCAGCGCATCGGCCAACAGTTTGCTGAACCAGCGCTCGGCGACCGGCAACAGCAGGTTGAGGGCGGTGGCCGAGTGCGAGGCGTACGGATCGCCGGGTATCCAGTGCAGCGGAGGCGTCGACCAATCGAACTGGACATTTCGCGGACGCAACGCGATCTCATCCGGGGCAAACGCATCGGCCGCGCTCAGGTTGGCGCGGATTTCAGGCATCACACCATGCTGCCCGTTGATCTTGTAACTGAAACATCAGCGAGCAAACGCTGCGCGTACCGGATACTCCCGAGCCGTGACCTGGGGCGGCATACTCTGCGGCGTGGCGACGAAGCGGGACACCTCACGAAACGGCCGTCCGGCATGGCTGACCCCGGAACAGCAGCGCGCCTGGGTCGCCTTCATGCGCGTCCAGCTGCGGATGGACTACGAGATGAACCGGCAGCTGCAGGCCGACTCCGGGCTGTCGCTGTCGGACTACCACGTGCTGGTGGCTCTCAGCGGCGCCGAGGACGGCATGCGGGTGGGCGATCTGGCCGCCCATATCGGCTGGGAGCGCAGCCGGGTGTCTCATCAGTTGCGGCGGATGGAGCAACGCGGATTGACCCGCCGCGAAACCGGCGCCGAAGATGCCCGCACCACGAACGTGGTGCTGACCGCCCAAGGCCGCGCGGCCATCGAGGCGGCCGCACCCGCGCATGTCGACCTGGTGCGCCAATTGTTCTTCGATGCGCTGCCCGCTCCCCTGCTGGCGCCGTTCACCACCGCTTTGGAACATATCCACGTCAATCTCAATCTGAACAGCTCGCTGCCCCCATCACCGCAATAAGATGGTGATTGATCACCCAATGAGGAGGCCCCGATGAGCGATACCGTCAGCGACCTGATGCAGGCGAACCTGCTCGCCGTCTTCAACCAGCGTGACCCACAGGCGCGCACCGACGCCATCGCCGCCACCTACGCCGACGAAGTCCGCTGGACCGATGACGAGGGTGTGGTCACCGGCCACGATGCCCTGAATGACAAAGCGGCCCAATTGCAAGCGGGTCTGGCCGGTATGCACTTCGCCGCGGCCGGTCCGGTCCGACAGACCCGCGGCTTCGGCTTCCTGGCCTGGGAGGTGCGCCGCGATGAGGACGATGTCGCCGTGATGACCGGATTCGACGTCGCCCTGATCGCCGACGAGCGCATCACCGACCTGTGGACGGTGTTGACAGGACCACCCGCGGAATAGGTGATACATCACTTAACGTTCCAGTCGTCGTAGCACTTCGACGAAAGGAACGATCATGGGACAGCTCGACGGCAAGACAGCCCTGGTGACCGGCGGCACCTCCGGCATCGGCCTGGCCGGCGCCAAGCGATTCGCCGCCGAGGGCGCCGAAGTGTTCATCACCGGACGCGACCGCACCCGTCTCGACGAGGCCGTCGCCGCCATCGGCCCACGCGCCCACGCGGTGCAGGGCGATATCAGCAACATCGCCGACCTCGACGTTCTCGCCGATGCCATCACCGCGGCCGGCCATGGGCTGGACGTGCTCTACGCCAACGCCGGTGGTGGTGACTTCGCGACGCTGGCCGAGGTGACCGAACAGCACTACCGCGACAACTTCGATCGCAACGTCGCCGGCACGGTGTTCACCGTCCAAAAGATGCTGCCTCTGCTCAACGACGGCGCATCGGTCATCCTGACCGGATCGACGGCCGCCACCGAAGCAACCCCCAGCTTCGGCCTCTACGCGGCGTCCAAGGCGGCCATCCGCTCACTGGGACGCACCTGGGCCGCCGAACTGGCCGACCGCAACATCCGGGTCAACACCATCGTCCCAGGCCCCATCGAGACCCCCGGGCTGACCGGATTAGCCGCCGACGCCGAGCAGGAGAAGGCGCTGTTGGACGGTCTGGCCGCCGGCGTGGTGCTGCACCGCCTCGGCCACGTCGACGAAATCGCTTCGGCCGTACTGTTTTTGGCCTCGCAGCAGAGCAGTTATATGACCGGCGCCGAACTGGCGGTGCACGGCGGGAAGCTGCAGATCTGAGTTACCAGTCGGCCTTGGCGTAATCCTTGAGGAAACAACCGTAGAGGTCCTCACCGGCCTCGCCCCGCACGATCGGGTCATACACCCGGGCGGCACCGTCGACCAGGTCGAGCGGGGCGTGGAAGCCCTCCTCGGCCAGCCGGAGCTTGGTCGGGTGCGGTCGCTCGTCGGTGATCCAGCCGGTGTCGACCGCGGTCATCAGGATGCCGTCGGTCTCCAGCATCTCGGCGGCGCTGGTGCGGGTGAGCATGTTCAGCGCAGCCTTGGCCATATTGGTGTGCGGGTGGCCCGGCCCCTTGTACTTGCGGCCGAACTGACCTTCCATCGCCGAGACGTTGACGACGTACTTGCGCCGCGCCGCGGCCGCCGCCATCGCCGGACGCAACCGGCTGACCAGGATGAACGGTGCGGTCTGGTTGCACAGCTGCACCTCGAGCAGTTCCATCGCGTCGATCTCGTCGACATGCTGGGTCCAGCTGTTCACCGACGCGGTATCCGGCAGCAACCCGCCGGCGTCGATGGCGGTGCCCGCGGCGATTCGCTCCGGGGAGGCGCTGCGGGCGGCCAGCGCCAGCTGGGTGAGTGCATGCGGGGTCTGGTGCTCACCGAGGCTGCCGGTCAGCGCGGCCGGGTGCGCGTCGCTGACCCGGTCGAAGGAGATGACATCGACCACCTTCGAAACCAGCTCCGGCGGCGGGGTGCGCTCGGCCTCGACCAGCGCCGAGTACGAGCCCGGCGAGCGGCGCACGGTCTGGGCGGCATTGTTGATCAGGATGTCCAGCGGCCCGGCAGCGGCGACGGTATCGGCCAGCGCGACGACCTGAGCCGGGTCACGCAGGTCGATACCGATGACCCGCAGCCGGTGCAGCCAGTCCGCGCTGTCCTCCATCGCCGCGAAACGGCGCACCGCATCGTTGGGAAAACGGGTCGTGATGGTGGTGTGCGCCCCGTCGCGGAGCAACCGCAGCGCGATGTACATGCCGATCTTGGCGCGCCCACCGGTGAGCAGCGCCCGCCGCCCGGACAGGTCGGTGCGGGCATCGCGCTTGGCGTGGTTGAACGCCGCACACTCGGGACAGAGCTGGTGGTAGAAGGCGTCGACGACGGTGTGGTGCTTCTTGCAGACATAACAGGCCCGGCTGCGCAGCAGGGTGCCCGCCGAGGCGCCGACGGTCGCGGAGACCAGCGGCAGGCCGGCGGTCTCGTCGTCGATGCGCCCGGGCGCGCCGGTGGCCGTGGCGGCGATGACGGCGCGGTCGGCGGCGGCCACCTCATCGCGCTTGGCAGCCCGGCGGGCCTTGCGCACCGATTTGAAGATCCCGGCGGTGGCGCGGCGCACGGCCACGGCATCGGGGTGCTCAGGGGGTAATCCCTCGACGTCGGCGAGCACCTGCAGGCAGGTGGCCAGCTTGTCGGGGTCGATCGCGTTCACCGAGGTAGCCTACGGGCTCCGCGCCACGGAGCGGGAATCGTCAGACGCTGATGCCGCTGTCGGCAAGCCGGCGCCGGGAGGCCTCCGACCGGATGATCTTGGGCCACCAGAACCACCGGCCCAGCAGCGCGGCCACCGCGGGCGTCATGAACGAGCGCACCACCAGGGTGTCGAACAACAGCCCCAGCGCGATCGTCGTACCGACCTGGGCCATCACCGTCAGGTCGCTGAACGCGAACGAGGCCATGGTGAAAGCGAACACCAGCCCCGCCGAGGTGACCACCGAACCGGTGCCCGCCATCGCGCGGATGATGCCGGTCTTCAGCCCGCCGTGCAGTTCCTCCTTGAACCGGCTCACCAACAGCAGGTTGTAATCCGAGCCGACGGCCAGCAGCAGGATCACCGACATCGGCAGCACCATCCAGTGCAGTTCGAGCCCGAGCACGTGCTGCCACAGCAGCACCGACATGCCGAAGGATGCCCCGAGGGACAACAGCACCGTGCCGACGATGACGGCCGCCGCCACCAGGCTGCGGGTGATCAGCAGCATGATCACGAAAATCATTGCAGAGGCCGCGATTCCGGCGATCACCAGATCCCACTGCGCACCGTCGTGCATGTCCTTGTAGGTGGCCGCGGTCCCGGCAAGAAAAACCTTCGATCCCTCCAATGGCGTGCCCTTGATGGCCTCCCGCGCCGCTTGTTTGATCGGGTCGACGTGGGCGATGCCCTCCGGGGTGGCCGGGTCACCGTCGTGACTGATGATGAACCGCACCGACTTTCCGTCCGGTGAGATGAAGTTGTCCATCCCGCGCTTGAAGTCCTCGTTGTCGAAGGCCTCCGGTGGCAGGTAGAACGTGTCGTCGTTGCGGGCATCGTCGAACGCCTCCCCCATGGCGCTCGAGTTCTCCTGCATGGCCGAACCCTGGTCCTGCATGCCCTTCTGGGTCTGATACATCAGCAGCATCGACTCCCGGGTGCTCTTCAGTACCTCGATGTTCTGCGGCATGATCTCGGCCAACTGCGGCATCAGGGTGTCCAGATGCTGGAGGTCCGGGAGCACGGTCTCGATATCGGTTGTCAGCACGTCGATTCCGTCGAGCGTGTCGAACACCGAGCGCAGCGCATAACAGGCCGGGATGTCGTAACAGTGCGGCTCCCAGTAGAAGTAATTGCGCAGCGGACGCATGAAATCGTCGAAATTGGCGATGTAGTCGCGCAGATCGGCCGTATCGGCGGTCAGGTTCTCGGTCTTCTCGACCATCGAGTGGGTGACATCGGCCATCTGTTGGGTGACGGCCGCCATCTGCTCCATCGTCTCGATATTGGTCTGCATATCATCGGCCTGGCGCAACATGTCCGCGAACTGGTCCTCGCGGTACTTCTCGTTCATGGTCTGGGTGGCGCCCTGCTGGCTAAGCATGAACGGAATCGTGGTGTGCTCGATCGGTTTCCCGTTGGGCCGAGTGATGGTCTGTACACGCGCGACGCCGGGCACGGCCAGGATCGACTTGGCGATCTTGTTGATGACCAGGAAGTCCGCCGGGTTGCGCAGGTCCCGGTCGCTTTCCACCATCAGCAGTTCGGGGTTCATCCGGGCGGCGCCGAAATGCCGCTCGGCGGCGGCATATCCGACGTTGGCCTTCAGATCGGTGGGCAGGTAACGGCGGGCATCGTAATTGGTCTTGTAGCCGGGCAGGGTGACCAGGCCGATCAGCGCCAACGCCAGCGTGGCCGCCAACACCGGTCCTGGCCAGCGCACCACCGTCACCCCGATGCGTCGCCAGCCCCGCGACCGGATGGCCCGTTTGGGCTCGAAACGCCCGAACCGGCTGCCGATCGCGATGACCGCGGGTCCCAGCGTCAACGCGGCGAACACCGCGACCAGGGTGCCGATCGCACAGGGCACACCCATGGTCTGGAAGTAGGGCAACCGGGTGAACGACAGGCACAACATGGCCCCGGCGATGGTCAGCCCGGAGCCCAGCACCACATGCGCGGTCCCGCCGAACATGCTGTAGTAGGCCGATTCTTGGTCCCCGCCTGCGCCGCGAGCCTCCTGGTAGCGCCCGACGGCGAAGATCGCGTAGTCGGTGCCCGCGGCGATGACCATCAGCGTCAGCAGGTTCACCGCGAAGGTCGACAGCCCGATGAACCCGGCGTTGGCCAGGAAAGCGACGATGCCTCGCGCGGCGCCGAGTTCGACGAACACCATCAGCAGGATCAGGATGGTGGTGCCGATGGATCGGTACACGATCAGCAGCATCGCCAGGATGACCCCGAGGGTGATCATGGTGACCAGGAAGATGCTCTTGTCCCCGGCATGGTGCTGATCCGAGATCAGCGGTGCGCCACCGGTGACGAACACGTGCAGGCCGGGCGGCGGCGGGTTCTGCGCGACGATATTGCGGACGGCGGCCACCGATTCGTTGGCCAGCGTCTGGCCCTGGTTGCCGTGCAGATAGAGCTGGACGTAGGCGGACTTGCCGTCGGCGCTCTGCGCACCCGCAGCGGTGAGGGTGTCACCCCAGAAGTCAGCCACATGCTGGATATGGGCCGGGTCGGATTCGAACCTGTCGATCAGTCCGTCGTAGTAGCGATGCGCCTCATCACCGAGGGGCTCGTCGCCCTCCAGCACCACCATGGCGTTGGAATCGGAGTCGAACTCCTTGAAGTTGGCGCCGATGCGCTTCATCGCGATCATCGACGGCGCGTCCTGGGCGCTCAGGCCGACGGTGTTGGCCTCGCCGACCTCTTCCAGGGACGGGACCAGCACATTGGTGGCGACCACGATCGCGAGCCAGGCCAGCACGATCGGCACGGCGAGCGTGCGGATCAGCTGGGCAATTCTCGATCGCTGGCCATTGCTGGCATTCATCCGATGGCCCCGTCACTGTTACAGAATCGCTACTGCGCGTAACTTACGTAGCCCGTTTAACCATGACAACTCGTGGACCAAACTGACAGCAAACTCACAGCTGCATTCGAGAGCGCGAGCCCCGGCCCGATCCTGTGGTGGAGTGGAGTGATGACCGCGGACGAGAAGCGTGCCGGCGTCGAGCTGACCAATCTGGATCAGCCGCTCGGGCCGGACGCCGCAGCCACCAAACGCGATCTGGTGGACTACCTGGACGCGGTCGCCGACCGGATTCTGCCGGTGTTGACGGGTCGGCCGCTGACGGTGCTGCGGGCGTTGCGCGGCCGGGCACCGTTCATGCAGAAGAACGTCCCCAAATACACACCGGACTGGGTGAAGACGGTGCCGGTGTGGGCAGCGGCGTCCCACCGCGAGATCCACTACGCGCTCTGCGACGACCGGCGCACCCTGCTGTGGCTGGCCAACCAGCGCGCGATCGAGTACCACCCCGCGCTGGGGTTGGCCGCCGATATCTACCGCCCTACTCATTTGATCCTGGACCTCGACCCACCCGACGGTGCGGACTTCGCCGCGGTGGTGGCAGTGGCGTTGCTGGTTCGTCAGGCGCTCGCCGACACGGGCCTGGCCGGCGCCGTGAAAACCAGCGGGTCGCGCGGAGTGCACATCTTCGTGCCGCTCACCGAGGACGCAGCCGGAGACGATGTTGCCGCCGCGACGCGCGCGTTGGCGGCGCGTGCCGAGGCACTCGATCCGTCCATCGCCACAACGGCTTTCATCGTCGAGGACCGGGCGGGCAAGGTGTTCGTCGACGCCACCCGATCGGGTGGGGCGACGGTGGCCGCGGCTTACAGCCCGCGGTTGCGACCGGGCACCCCGGTGTCGTTTCCGGTGGCCTGGTCGGAGCTGGCCGAGGTGCACCCGTCGGATTTCACCGTGCACACCGCACTCGAACGCCTCGGCGACGGCGATCCCTGGGCGGCCGAGATGCCTGCGCCGCAGCGACTGCCGGACGACCTGATCGCCCACGGCCACACCATCCCGGTGGCCCGGGTCGCCGCCATGCACGAGGGCAAACGGCGTGCCAAGGCGCGACGCGAGCAGGGCTCGGTTTGATCACAAGCATTGCCCCGCGGCGCCTGCCGCTGTTGCACTGGGCGGGTGTGGACACTGGCGCTGGTCGTGGTGGTCGCCGTCGCGGCCGCGGCGGGCGGGTACGCCGTCGGCAGGCGGAGCCGGACGCGCACCCGCCGGGTGTTCGCGGTCGGCTTCCTCTGCGGCTCGGTGGTGGGCGCTCCGGTGCGGCGTCGGCTGATGCGCCTGGTCTTCGGGCGCCGTCCGGTCAGACCGCTGATTGCTGCGCAGCGCCGATGAAGTCGACGCCGGCATTGATCGCCGCGCGGTGCCGCAGAATCCGGTAGTGCGCCAGCCGGCCGAGACCGCGTGTGGTGACCAGTTCCGAGTCGGGCCAGTCGTCGATGAGCGCCTTGCTGTAGTGATACGGCGCATCCGGGTCGTCGGGGTCGTGGATGACCAGCAGCGGTGTCGGGGCCTTCAGGTTCGACCCGATGACCCCGAGATCGGTGTCAAACAACGGCATCTCGATGCGCTTGCTCAGGCGGCGATGCAATCCGTCTCGGATGCGCGGCCCGAATCCGTGTCGCTCGGCGAACAGGTCCAGATAGAAACCGAAGTCACCCATCGGCGCCAGGAACACCATGCGCTCGATCTCGGTGCCGCGGGCCAACGCCAACGCGGCGGCCTTGGCGCCCAACGAGTGCGCGATCACCGCGCGGGCGGGCCCGTGTGTGCGGACGACGGCGCGGAAGGCCTCGGTGCACTCCACCAGGTGTGTGCGCCCTTCGGCCAGCGAACCGGTCTCGGAGTCGTTGTGCGCGGGCAGGTCGAAGGCGATGACGCGGTGTCCGGCATTGACCAAGGGCTTGACGAAGACGCCGAGGTGGGCGCGGCAACCGCCCCAGCCGTGCACCAGGTACACCGCGGGCCCCTCGCCCCAGGCCTCACCCGCGATGCGGTGCCCGTCCCAGAAAGCCTCGATCGGCTCACTGGGCGGCACCCCGGGCGGCATCCGCAGACTGGCGTCGACCTGCGGCGGGGTGCACCACAGCTCGGTGGCCCACTTGGCGCCGATCGCCGGCGCGAACCGTTCCAGCAGGCCGAGGGCCCGGCGGATGCGCGGTTCGACCGGCGGCTCGATACCCGAACCGACCTGCCCCTCGGACTGCGCGCTGTCGCCGACCATCAACTGTCCCCTCGCCCCATGCCGCCGATCCTAATTGTGGAGGCCCACGCCCTGGCAAACTGTGCGTCATCGAACCGCGCACTGCGCTTATGGCGCCTGCCAAACCGCCTGCGCCGAAAACGCCGACGCCGTTGCGCGAATCTGAACTAGATCGCGGCCACGGCGTGATTTGTCGGCATCTTCTTCAGATTGGACGTCCGGCGAGCACGAAAAAGGCCCGGACCTCGCGGTCCGGGCCTTTCTTGTGGAGCTGCCGGGAATTGAACCCGGGTCCTACGGCATTCCCTCAAGACTTCTCCGTGCGCAGTTCGCTATGTCTCTACTCGGATCTCCCGGTCACGCGAACAAGCCGAGATGACGATCCCAGTCGCTGTTTGATGTCCCCACGGGTCCCGCGACCGAACCCGTGGGTGGGTCCCTCTAGCTGATGCCAGGGTCCGGGCCGAGGGCGCTCCCGGTCTGACAGACACACCGTCGCTTAGGCAGCGAGGGCGTAGTCGCGCTGATTGGAATCGGCGCTTAATTGGTTGCAACGACGCTTACGGTGGTCTCTTGCCTGCACCGGCACGCTTCCCTTGATTCGATGCGCGAAGTCGAAACCGTTCAGCCCCTCGCACCCCCGCCGAGGTTCGGCAGGACTTTCCATACTAACGGCTATTACAACCGAGGCCAGCCATTAAATAGTCCGCACGGCATGGCGCTGCATCTCGGCCAGTTCGGTCATCGGCATCGGACGCCCGAACAGGTATCCCTGGCCGAACCGTCCGCCGGCGCGGCAGACCATATCGGCCTGTTCGTCGGTCTCGATACCCTCGGCGATCACCTCGAAGCCGAGCTCGCCACACAGGTTGATCACCGAGCGGTACAACGTCAGGTCACGCCCGGCGTCCATGTCCGAGGCCAATGTCCGATCCAACTTCACGATGTCCACCGGCAGGCAGTGCAGGTAGAGCAGCGAGTTGAAGCCCGACCCGAAATCGTCGAGGGCTACCTTCACGCCGAACTCCCCGAACCGGGTGATCTGCGTCGCGGCCTTGTCCAGGTCGACGATCGGTTCGGTCTCGGTGATCTCCAGGATCAACCGGCCGCGCGGGATCTCGTGGCGCTGCAGCACCTCGCGGACCACCTGGTCGAAGCCGGGCGTGCCCAGCCGGGCGCCACCGATGTTGACGTGGATGTCCAGGTCGATCCCGGCCGCGCGCGCCTCACCGCAGGCCATGTCGAGCACCAACGCATCGAGTTCGGCACCCATGCCCGCCGCCTCGGCGTCGGCGACGAATGTCTCCGGCGAGATCTCGACACCATTGCCCGCCGTCCAGCGGGCCAGCGCCTCCACGGCCACCAGCTCCCCGCCGGGTAGGGCCACCACCGGCTGGTAGACCAACCGGAAACCCCGCGGAGGCGCACCGAGCGCTTCACGCAGCATCGTCGGGAAGTCGACCACCGCCCCGGCGAGCGGGTTGTAGACCACGGCGGTGTTCTTGCCCATTCTTTTGCCGGCATACATGGCGACATCGGCCTGGCGCAGCAGGCTGTCCGAGGTCTGGGACAGGCCCTCGGTATCGGGGCGCACCAGTCCCATGCTGGCCCTCACCCGCACCGAGGATCCGTGCACCGGGAAGGGGTCGCGCAGGGCGAGGCGCAGCCGGTCGGCGGCACCTTCCAACTGGTCGTCGGCATCACCATTGCTCACGATGAGCACCGCGAACTCGTCGCCGCCCACCCTGGCCAGGGTGTCGCGGTCGCCGATCCCGCGCGACAGCCGCTCCCCCACCGCGCGCAGCAACTCGTCGCCGGCGGCGTGGCCGAATCGGTCGTTGACCTCCTTGAAATCGTCGAGGTCGAGGAAGATCAACACGAATTTGCCGCGAGCCATCGCCTCGTCGAGACGCTTGGCGAACAGGGTCCGGTTCGGCAGGCCGGTGAGCGGATCGTGGTGCACCTGGTGGGCCAGCCCGCGCTGCGCCCAGAACAGCCACTGGGTCAGTGAACGCTCGGCGCGCGTCGCGACCACCTGGCGGCTGGCCACCAGCACGACCATGACGATGGTCAGCAACGCCGCGAGCGCGGACACCTCACGATCGATGTAGAGGTGGTAGGCGAACAGCACCGCCACACCCAGAAAGCCCATATAGGGCAGCAGCAGATGCGGCCAGTCCTGGCGGCGCAACACGTCGACATCGCGCGCCGGGGTGGTCGGCAGGAATGCGAACGCCGTGAGCACCGGGCCGATGATCAGTCCGATGCCGACCCAGAGTTCGGCGTCGACGCGATCCACCGACCGCACATAGGCAAGCATGCGGTTGGACACGCCCATCAGCAACAGTCCGCCGGCCAGAAGCATGTAGTTGGTCCGGTTCGGCCGGTCCGCGTCGTAGATCATCGCGATCAGGACGATGACGCCGATGACGCCGATCTCGGCACCGATGAACACGACGTCGAGCACCCGCATGGCCGGGCTGGCGGCCTCGAATCGGGTGCCCAGGTCGCTCATCGCTGCCAGGATGAGGAAGGCGACCGCTGCGATCACCCCGTCGAGCACGTTGGTGACCAGCGATTGCCGCAGCGGGCTGGCCGCAGGCGCCCGAATACCGCCGCTGGATCGCGCCAGCAGGATCACCGAGGTGAAGACCAGCACGGGTAACGCCAGGTAGATCGCGCGGGCCAGCATCGGCGCCCAGTCGGCGACGTGCACCTGCCACAGCGTCTGGCCGAGCACCCAGGTGAACAGTGCGCAGACGAACGACACCCGCCACCAGCGTTCGAGACCGCGTTCCCGGGCCGCCGTGACGATTCCGACGATCATGGCACCGACACCGACACTCACCTGCAGGATCAACTCGATCCGATCGGCAACCGCGGCACCGAACGGCGCGCAGGCATTGAGGGCCGCGAGGATGACGACGCCACCAAGGACGAGGGCACACAGACGCGAGCGTCGCACCGTCACCCGTCCTCCCGTGCGTCTTAACGCGTGGGCGAACTATATCCCTGTATTGCCCGCGAACCGGGTAAATACGGCCACGCCGAGAACACCGCGCCTCAAATGGGGGTGGGCGTCAGCGCATTCCCTTGGCACGGCGACCGAGCTCGCGGACCACCTCACGCTGGGCATCGCGCTTTGCCAGGTCCTGGCGCTTGTCGCGCGCCTCTTTACCGCGGGCCAGTGCCAGTTCGACCTTCACCTTGCCGTCGACGAAATACAGCGACAAAGGAACCAGGGTCAGGTTCCCGTCGCGGATCTTGCCGACCAGCGTGTCGATCTGACGGCGGTGCAGCAGCAGCTTGCGGTTGCGCCGCGGTGCGTGGTTGGTCCAACTGCCGTGGTGATACTCGGCGATGTGCAGGTTGCGCAACCAGATCTCACCATCGTCGACGGTGGCGAACGCATCGACCAGGGAGGCCTGGCCCTCGCGCAGGCTCTTGACCTCGGTGCCGACCAGCACGACGCCGGCCTCGAAAGTCTCCAGGATCGAATAGTTATGCCGGGCCTTGCGATTGGTCGCAATGACGAAGTTGTTCGCCTTCTCGGCTTTGTCCGGTTTCTTGCTCTTGGTAGCCATCTTCTATCTTCGTACGTAGAGGCGCAGCGTCACGTACGCAGTGAGCCCGGCCATCGCCACACCCACGAACAGCAGGATCGGCGAGATATAAAGTATGTCGGCGAAGTCCAGCGGCGCAATCAAATTAGCCTGGGTGAACTGCGACAGCGCCTTCTCCAGGAACAGCGACCGCACCGTCAGCAGGCCGAGCAGTGCCAGCACCACACCGATGAACGCGGCCAGCATCGCCTCCACGAGGAACGGCAGCTGGGTGTACCAGCGGGTCGCACCGACCAGGCGCATGATGCCGATCTCGGTGCGGCGGGTGTACGCCGCGACCTGAACCATGTTGGCGATCAACAGGATCGCACCGATCGCCTGCACCAGCGCCACCGCGAAAGCCGCGCTGGACATGCCGTCGAGCAGCGCGAACAGCCGGTCGATCAGATCCTTCTGGTTCAGCACGTTGAGTACACCGGGCTGACCTTGCATCGCGGTGTCGAAATCGAGGTGCTGTTCCGGGTTTTCCAGCTTCACGATGAACGAGGCCGGGAACGCATCCTTGCTGGCCACATCCTTGAACGCCGGGATCTTCTTGATCGCGTCCTCATAGGCGTCGGCCTGGTTCAGGTAGCGCACCGAGCGGACGTCGTCGCGGGCGTCGATCTGGGCCCGCAGCGCCTTGCACGGATCCTGGTCACACGTCGGGTCGTTGGCCGAGACGTCGTTGGTGAGGAAGACCTGGCTCTCGACGCGGTCCAGGTAGATGTCACGAGACTGGTCGGCGACACGCATCACAAGTAGACCCCCACCGAACAGGCCGATGGAAATGGCCGTGGTGAGGATCATGGCCACCGTCATGGTGACGTTGCGGCGAAGTCCGGTCCAGACCTCGTTGACCAAAAAGCCGAAGCGCACTAGCGATCCATTCCGTAGACACCGCGCTGTTCGTCGCGGATGAGCCGGCCCAGTTCCAGTTCGATGACGCGCTGACGCATCGAGTCCACGATGTGGTGATCGTGCGTGGCCATCAGAACGGTGGTGCCGGTGCGATTGATCCGCTCAAGCAGATCCATGATGTCCTTGCTGGTTTCCGGGTCCAGGTTGCCGGTCGGCTCGTCGGCGATCAGCAGCAGGGGTCGGTTGACAAACGCCCTGGCGATCGCGACGCGCTGCTGTTCGCCGCCGGAGAGTTCGTGCGGCAGCCGAGCGGCCTTACCGGACAGGCCGACCATCTCCAGCACGTCGGGTACCACCCGGTTGATCACGTCACCGCGCTTGCCGATCACCTCCAGCGCGAAGGCCACGTTCTCGAAGACCGTCTTCTGCTGCAGCAGCCGGAAGTCCTGGAAGACGCAACCGATCACCTGTCGCAGCTGCGGGATGTGCCGGTCGGCGAGCTTGTTGACGTGGAACTTGGAAACCCGGATATCGCCTTTGGTCGGGTGCTCGGCGCCAAGCAACAGGCGCATGAACGTCGACTTGCCCGAGCCGGACGGCCCGATCAGGAAGACGAACTCACCCTTGTCGATCTTGAGCGAGACGTCATCCAGCGCCGGGCGGGCAGAGGATTTGTACTGCTTGCTCACTTTGTCGAGGGTGATCATCACGGCACGCCAGTGTAGCGGGATCTCGACGTGTGTCAGTTCGCGCTGGGTGCGGGCGGTGGCGGTGTCGCCGCGGGCGCGGGTGCCGGACCGGGCAGCACCGGCAACGTGATCGGCGGCAACAGGCCACCCGGACCGTCCGGATCGATCACCGTCGTGGTCGGTCGCTCCTCGGGGGTCGGCTCACCGCTCGAGGTGGCCGGATCATCGGGTCCAGGGGTGCCCGACGTCGTCGCCGTGGGTGACGTCGTGGTGGTCGTGGGCTCCGGCGACTCGGTAGTCGTCGGCGTCGTGGTGGTCGGGTAGGTCGTCCGCGGCTGTTCGTAGACCTGCGTACGTGGCACCCAGGTGTACTCCGGGTCGGGAACGAACCCCGGCGGCACGGTCTGGGTGATCGGGGGCGGCTCCGGCGGCGGCTGATAGGTCTCGTAGAGCCATGCGGTGAAGAAGAACGCGACGATCAATCCCACCGTCGAGGTGCGCATCCGCCCGCCGAACATGTAGTTCGGCCAGCGCTTGTTGTCGTCGCCGGTGGACCGGGTTACCAGTTTCACTGACTGCGGACCTCCGAGTTCGCGGCCAGCGGGGTGGACTCGGGCTTGGACACGATCCCCGCGCGAGCCAACGCCGCGATGACCAGCAAGCGCAACTGCCTGCCCACCTCGAACTGCTTACCGGGCAGGGTGCGCGCCACCATCCGCAGGTTCACGGTGTCCAACTCCAGGCTTTCCACACCCATCAGCTGCGGCCGGTCCAGTAACAACTCGCTCATGTGCGGGTCTTTCATGGCGTTCTCGCAGACCGCGTGCAGCAACTCGTTGACCGAGTTGAGGTCGGCGGTGGTCGGCACCGGAATGTCCACTACGGCGCGCGCCCAGTCCTTGGAAAGGTTGAGCGATTTCATGATCTGACCGTTGGGGATGGTGAACACCTCACCATCGCTGGTGCGCAGCTTGGTCACCCGCAGGGTGACATCCTCCACGGTGCCGGTGGCGTCGTTGGAGGCGCCCAACGTCAGCGTCACCAGGTCACCGAACCCGTACTGCTTCTCGGTGATGATGAAGAAACCCGACAGCAGGTCCTGCACGATGCGCTGCGCCCCGAAACCGAGCGCCGCACCGAGCACCGCAGCGGGGGCCACCAAGGATCCGACCGGGATGGCCAGGATGTCGGTGATCTGCAGCAGCACCACCACACAGATCAGCGCGATGGTCACCCAGGAGATGACCGAAGCGACCGCCTGCCGGTGCTTGGCCGTCTCGGTGCGCACCAGCGCATCGCTCTCCCGGAAGTCGGCGTCGATCCGGCGGGTGATGCGCTGTGCCGCCCAGTTGACGAACCGCGCGATCAGGATGGCGGCGATCACTAACATGACGATGCGTAGACCGCGGGTGATGATCCACTCGCCGATCTCGCCGCGCCAGAAGTCATGCCAGCGGTCGGCCACTGACAGTGCGAGAACCGTGCCGTTAGTCGTCGTCATCTTTCCTATTGCGCCATCGGATACCGGCTTCCAGGAAACCGTCGATATCGCCGTCGAGCACCGCGGCCGGACTCCCGACCTCGTATTCGGTGCGGAGGTCTTTCACCATTTGGTAGGGGTGCAGAACATAGGACCGCATCTGGTTACCCCAGGAGCTGCCGCTGTCACTCTTGAGTGCGTCCATCTCGGCGCGCTCTTCCTGACGCTTGCGTTCCAGCAGCTTGGCCTGCAACACGCGCATGGCCGACACCTTGTTCTGCAGCTGGGACTTCTCATTCTGACAGGTGACGACGATGCCGGTCGGGATGTGGGTCAGCCGGACCGCCGAGTCGGTGGTGTTGACCGACTGCCCGCCGGGGCCACTGGAGCGGTACACATCGACGCGGATATCGCCCTCGGGGATCTCGATGTGGTCGGTGGTCTCGGTGACCGGCAGCACCTCGACCTCGGCGAAGGAAGTCTGCCTGCGGCCCTGGTTGTCGAATGGGCTGATGCGCACCAGCCGGTGGGTGCCCTGCTCGACCGACAGCGTGCCGTAGGCATACGGGGCGTGCACCGCGAAGGTGGCGCTCTTGATCCCGGCCTCCTCGGCGTAGGACGTGTCGAACACCTCGACCGGGTACTTGTGCGCCTCGGCCCACCGGATGTACATCCGCATCAGCATTTCCGCCCAGTCGGCGGCGTCGACGCCACCGGCGCCGGAGCGGATGTTGACCAGCGCCTCGCGCTCGTCGTACTCGCCGGACAGCAGCGTCCGGACCTCCATGGCTTCGATGTCCTCGCGCAGCTTGGCCAGCTCCGCGTCCGCCTCGGCCTTGGCTTCGTCACCCTCCGCTCCGGCTTCGTCCGAGGCCAGTTCGTAGAGCACCGGCAGGTCCTCGACACGTTGACGCAGCTCCTCGACGCGGCGCAGTTCGTTCTGCGCGTGCGACAGCTCGCTGGTCACTTTCTGTGCGTGGGACTGGTCGTTCCATAGGGTGGGGTCGGCGGCCTCTGCTTCGAGTGTGGCGATGCGGGCGCGCAGACCCTCGACATCGAGCACCCGCTCCACGGTCGTCAACGTGGTGTCGAGGGCGGCGATATCGGCAAGACGGTCTGGATCCACGATTGTTGAGGTTACCGGGCGGCTTCTCCCGACTCGGCCCTCGATCGGTGTCGCGCGGCTAGGCTCGGTGGCGCAAACCCCCTCCGGCATCGACGCGACAGCCCCTTGCGCGAGGCCGGTCAGCCTCACGAAAAGGCCATGCATGCGCCCGTACCACGTGGCGATCGTCGGCTCTGGACCGTCCGGGTTCTTTGCCGCTGCATCGCTGTTGAAAGCCGGTCAGGACGACCGCGACTTCCGTGTCGACATGATCGAGATGCTGCCGACCCCGTGGGGGCTGGTTCGCTCCGGTGTCGCGCCGGATCACCCGAAGATCAAGTCGATCAGCGCGCAGTTCGCCAAGACCGCGGAGGATCCGCGGTTCCGCTTCTTCGGCAATATCGGCGTCGGCGAGCACGTTCATGCCGCCGAGCTGGCCGAAAGATATGACGCGGTGATCTACGCCATCGGCGCCCAGTCCGACCGGGTGCTCGGTATCCCCGGTGAGGACTTGCCCGGCAGCGTGTCCGCGGTCGATTTCGTCGGGTGGTACAACGGGCACCCGCATTTCGAGGAGACCGCGCCCGACCTCGACGTCGAGCGCGCGGTGGTCATCGGCAACGGCAACGTGGCACTGGACGTGGCCAGGATCCTGATCAGCGAGCCACAGATCCTGGCCCAGACCGATATCGCCGACCACGCGCTGGACCAGCTGGGAACCAGGGCCGTGCAGGAGGTGATCGTGGTGGGCCGCCGCGGACCGCTGCAGGCGCCGTTCACCACCATGGAACTGCGCGAGCTCGGGCACATGGAGCAGATGGCCGAGGTGGACGTCGTCGTCGAACGCGCCGATTTCGACGGCATCACCGACGAGGATCTCGCCGCCGCCGACAAGACCGTGCGCACCAATATCAAGGTGCTGCGCGAGTACGCAGAACTCCAGCCCGAAGGGGCGCAGCGGCGGGTGGTGTTCCGCTTCGCGACCTCACCGGTGGAGATCCGCGGCACCGACAAGGTGGAGTCGATCGTGCTGGGCCGCAACGAACTGGTCGACGAGGGCGGCCGCGTCGTGGCCAAGGACACCGGCGAGCGCGAGGAGCTGCCGGTGCAGCTGGTGGTGCGCGCCGTCGGCTACCGCGGTGTCGCCGTCGACGGGCTGCCGTTCGACGAACGTTCCGGGACCATCCCGCACGAGAACGGCCGCATCGAAGGCCGCGAGTGCGAGTATGTGGTCGGCTGGATCAAGCGCGGACCGTCCGGGGTGATCGGCTCGAACAAGAAGGATTCCGCCGATACCGTCGAGACGCTGCTGGCCGACCTCAAAGAGCCGCGGTTCGATGAAGGGCACGCCCAGGAGTTGCACGACTGGCTGCTTTCGCGCCAGCCCCGACTGGTCACCGATGCGCACTGGGAGCGCATCGACGCCCACGAGCGCGCCATAGGCGAGGCGCAGCACCGGCCGCGGGTCAAGGTGGCCAATGTCGAGAAGTTGCTGGGCATCGCGCACGGCTGACGCGCGCGGTGTCCGTTGCTGCCTGGGCACCCGAGGGGTACCGGGTGAAACGCCTCGGACGAGACTCTGCTGATGGTTGCGCTCAGCCCTCGACTGGGCCGTGACGACAACCCTGAAGCCAATCTCGCCCAAGGCGTTTTATCGGACTGTCGGGGCTCGGCCGCCGAGCCGCCATTCACTCCCCCGGCGGCGGGGTGATCTTCTCGGCGGCGATGGTGAGGATGAGCCGCGTCTCGTCGGGATTTCCGCTGAAGTAGGGGTAGGGCATGCCGAGGTACTTCTGCGAAATCTCGTGGATGCTCTCGTGTCCGCCCTCGGCCGTCGTGGTCGTGACGCGACCTCTGATGGCGTAGAAGCGCCGGACGTCGTCCGGGTCGGCGACGTTGATGGCGATCCGCGGATCGCGGGCGAGGTTACGGTCCTTCTGCGAGCCGCCGACGATGTTGAGGACGATGTGCTCACCGTCGGTGTGCACCCACGTCTCGGTCAACTGCGGCGCGCCGTCGGGCATCAGCGTGGCCACGAAGCAGGGACTCGGTTTACCCAGCAGGTCGAGCAGACCCTGCGGAAGCTGTTGGGACATGGGCACTCTCAATGGGAGTTCGGGGGTGGCGGCGGCTGGTTCGGCGGCGGTGGCGGTGGGTACTGCGGCGGCGGCGCGTCCATCGGTGCGAAACCCCACTTGTCCGGGTTCTTCGGCGAGTAGACGACATCGATGAGCTGGCCGATGGTCGGCCACTGATCGACGTCGACGACCATCCGCTGGTAGACCACATGTTCGTTCACCGTGGGCCCGTTGATCACCCCGCTGATGGTGACGAACTGCTCGCCGACCTCATCGGGGCGCGGGCTGACACCGGTGACCAGCAGCGTGCCGGGCGCCATGTTCGCGGCACGTCCCCCGCCGAATGCGCCCCCGCCACCACCGGCGGCGGCACGCTTGCGGATCCACGGGCCCGCTATCAGGACCAGGGCACCGATCAACAGCAGGATCATCGCGAATTCGACCACGCCACCATGGTAGGCATGCGGGCATGACCGACGTCGCCGATGATCTCGCCCTCGCCCTCCAACTCGCCGATCAGGCCGACGCCCTGACCATGGACCGATTCGGCGCCCTGGATCTCGCGATCGAGACGAAACCGGATCTGACCCCGGTCACCGATGCCGACAAGGGCGCCGAGGAGACGCTGCGCGCCATTCTGACCGAGGCCCGGCCCCACGATGGCATCTTCGGTGAAGAGTTCGGCGGCGCACCGGTTTCCACGGGGCGGGTGTGGGTTCTGGACCCCATCGACGGGACCAAGAACTTCGTCAGGGGCGTGCCGGTGTGGTGCACCTTGATCGCCCTGATCTCCGACGGCATGCCGGTCGTCGGTGTCATCAGTGCGCCGGCGCTGGGCAGGCGATGGTGGGCCGCAGACGGTCTGGGCGCACACACCTCGTTCGCCGGCAGACAGCGACGCATCCAGGTGTCCGGTGTCAACGAGCTGTCCGCGGCAAGCCTGTCCTACTCGGATCTGACGACAGGTTGGGACGACCGTCGGGAGCGGTTCGTCGCACTGACCGATGAAGTCTGGCGGGTGCGGGCCTATGG
This sequence comes from Mycolicibacterium neoaurum, assembly GCF_036946495.1. Taxonomy (NCBI): domain Bacteria; kingdom Bacillati; phylum Actinomycetota; class Actinomycetes; order Mycobacteriales; family Mycobacteriaceae; genus Mycobacterium; species Mycolicibacterium neoaurum. The sequence continues at coordinate 3,536,062 of NZ_JAQIIX010000002.1, read as the reverse complement.
CGATTTCTGGTCCTACTGCCTGGTCGCCGAGGGCGCGGTCGATATCGCCTGTGAACCAGAGGTCAAGGTCTGGGACATCGCCCCGCTGGACATCCTGATCCGCGAGGCCGGCGGCACGTTCAGCAGCCTGGACGGTGAGCCGGGACCGCACGGCGGCAGCGCCCTGGCCACCAACGGTCACCTGCACGAGGCGGTGCGCGCCCACCTTTCCGTGTGACGTTCATAACAGCCACGCGCTATCTTACTCTGGAGTAAGATAGCGTCCGACACACGTTGCCCCAACCACGTGAGGCTGTGATGACAAATCTCGAATCCCGTCCCAAGCGCACCGGCCCGGAAAGCGCCGTCGGACTCCAGAAGCACAAGCGCACCGCGACCGATATCGGGATCGCACTGCTCACCCCGCTGGTCGGCCAGGAGTTCCTGGACCGCTACGGCCTGCGCGATCCGCTCAACAAGGGTCTGCGCTACGGCGTGAAGACGGCGTTCTCGGCAGCCGGTGCCGGAGCCCGTCAGTTCAAGCGCATCCAGAACATCGGCGGCTCCCCCACCCGGTTGGCGCCCAAGGAGTCGGATTACTTCGACCTGACCCCCGATGACGACCAGAAGATGATCGTCGAGACGGTGGCCGAATTCGCCGAGGAGATCCTGCGCCCGGCCGCCCACGATGCCGATGCCGCAGCCAACTATCCCCCCGATCTGATCGCCAAGGCGGCCGAGATCGGTGTGACGTCGTTGAGCATCCCGGAGAGCTTCGACGGAATCGCAGAACACCGCAGCACCGTCACCGCGGCGCTGGTCGCCGAGGCCCTGGCCTACGGGGACATGGGACTGGCCCTGCCCATCCTGGCTCCCGCCGGTGTCGCATCCGCCCTCACCCACTGGGGAAGCGCCGATCAACAGGCGACCTATCTTCCCGAGTTCGCCGGCGAGAAGGTGCCTCAGGCGTGCCTGGCGATCGCCGAACCACACGCCCTCTTCGATCCGACGGCACTGAAGACCACCGCGGTGCGTACACCTGGCGGCTACCGGCTGTCCGGGGTGAAGTCGCTGGTTCCCGCCGCTGCCGATGCCGAGCTGTTCATCATCGCGGCGGCGCTGAACGGTAAGCCCGCACTGTTCATCGTCGAGTCCTCCAGCGAGGGGCTCACCGTGGAGGCCGACCCGTCCATGGGTGTCCGGGCCGCGGCCCTGGGCCGTGTCGCGCTCGACGACGTCGCCGTTCCGCTGCACAACCGCCTCGGCGAGGACGGCGCCTCCGACCAGGACTACTCGGAAGCGATCGCATACTCGCGATTGGGTTGGGCCGCACTGGCCGTCGGCACCTCGCACGCGGTGCTCGACTACGTCATCCCCTACATCAAGGAGCGCGAAGCGTTCGGCGAGCCGATCGCCCACCGGCAGGCCGTGGCGTTCATGACCGCCAACATCGCCATCGAGCTCGACGGTCTGCGCCTGATCACCTGGCGCGGTGCCGCACGGGCCGAGCAGGGGCTGACCTTTGCTCGAGAAGCGGCCCTGGCCAAGAGGATTGCCACCGACAAGGGCATGCAGATCGGCCTGGATGGCGTGCAGCTGCTCGGTGGCCACGGTTACACCAAGGAACACCCGGTCGAACGCTGGTACCGCGATTTGCGGGCACTCGGCGTCGCCGAGGGTGTCGTCGTCCTGTAGTAGCCGGTTTCTCTAGAAAGGTCTTGTCATGGCAATCAATCTGGAAATGCCGCGCAAACTGCGGGCAGTCATCGAAAAGGGTCATCAGGGTGCGGCCGAGATGCTGCGTCCCATCTCCCGCAAGTACGACCTCGCCGAGCACGCCTACCCGGTGGAGCTCGACACACTGGCCACCTTGTTCGAGGGCATCTCGGCGGCCAAGACCATCTCCTTTGCCGGCGCGGACGGTGTCGGTGGTGGTGATGTCGACGGCAAGTCGAATATCAACGGCGCCAACATGTCCGCGTTGGTGAACGCACTCGAGGTCTCTTGGGGCGACGTCGCACTGCTGCTGTCGATCCCCTATCAGGGACTGGGCAATGCCGCGATCTCCAGTGTGGCGACCAAGGAGCAGCTCGAGCGGCTCGGCAAGGTGTGGGCGGCGATGGCGATCACCGAACCGGGCTTCGGATCCGACTCGGCGGCGGTGACGACCACCGCGGTGCTCGACGGTGACGAGTATGTGATCAACGGCGAGAAGATCTACGTCACGGCCGGATCGAGGGCCAGCCACATCGTGGTGTGGGCAACGGTCGACAAGTCACTGGGCCGCGCCGCGATCAAGTCGTTCATCGTTCCCCGCGAACATCCCGGCGTCACCGTCGAACGGCTGGAGCACAAGCTCGGCATCAAGGCCTCCGACACCGCGGCGATCCGCTTCGAGAATGCCCGGATCCCCAAGGAGAACCTGCTGGGCGATCCGGAAGTCAAGGTGGACAAGGGTTTCGGCGGGGTCATGGAGACCTTCGACAACACCCGGCCGATCGTGGCGGCGATGGCTGTCGGTGTGGCGCGCGCCGCGCTGGAGGAGCTGCGGGTCATCCTCACCGAGGCGGGCATCGAGATCTCCTACGACAAGCCCGCACACGCCCAAAGCGCCCCGGCCGCCGAGTTCCTGCGTATGGAGGCCGAGTGGGAGTCCGGCTACCTGCTGACCGTGCGGTCGGCATGGCAGGCCGACAACAAGATCCCGAACTCGAAAGAGGCCTCCATGGGCAAGGCCAAGGCCGCCCGGGTCGGCAGCGATATCACCTTGAAGGCTGTCGAGATGGCCGGCACGGTCGGTTACTCCGAACAGTCGCTGCTGGAGAAGTGGGCTCGCGACTCGAAGATCCTCGACATCTTCGAGGGAACCCAGCAGATCCAGCAACTGGTGGTGGCCCGCCGGTTGCTCGGGTTGTCGTCCGCCGAATTGAAGTAGTCCGTCGGGCAAATATGAGTAGCGCACTACTCTAAGTGGCGGCCTCCGGGTCCCGCAGACTTCGAGTATGGCGATCGTGGGCGAGCGGGCGGTGGTGCTGGGAGGGAGCATCGCCGGCCTGCTCGCCGCACGGGTCCTCGCCGACCACTACCGCAGCGTCACCATCGTCGAACGCGATGACCTGACCGATAACCCGGACGCCCGCCGCGGGGTATCGCACTATCGCTACGGGCGGGTGCTTCCACCCGCTGCCACCGTGCTCCTTGCCCAGCTGTTTCCGGGCTTCGAGGATGATCTCGCCGCCGAGGGCGTCCCCGCGTTGCGCGGTGACACGCTCACCCGGTTACACATCCATGTCGGTGGGCACCGGCTGGCTCGAGACCGCGATGTCCACCGGCCCGATGCGGCGACGATGCACTTCCCCAGTTCCGGGTTGGTCGAGCGCACCATCCGCCGGCGCGTCCAGGCCATGGGAAATGTGACGATCCTCGACGATCGCCTTGCCGTCGGACTGGCCGGCACCGCCGATGGGTCCGGCATAACCGGTGTCGAGGTGGCGCACGGAGGGATGACGTCGGTGTTGGACGCCGATCTCGTGGTCGATGCCACCGGCCGGGCGTCGCGCACGCCCCTGCTACTCGAGCGAATGGGCTACAGCCGGCCGCCCGAGGACTACGTCGTCGTCAAACTGGCCTACGCCAGCCAGCGCCTGCAGATGCCCGAAGGCACCCTGCCCGAGCAGCTGGTGGCGTATCTGCCGGAACCCGAACGATCATCGATGTGGTCACTGGTCGGCCATGAGAAGAACCTCTGGACGCTCACGGTCGGCTCGATGGCGGGCCACCCACCGCCGGCGAATCGCCCGGAGATGCTCGCCGTCGGTGACGGTCTGATACCCGATCGAATTCTGGCCGCGGTGCGCGCCGCGACACCTGTCGGCGAAACCGCGCATTTCCGGGTGCCGTCGAACCGATGGCGTCGCTACGACAAGCTCAAGCGCCTCCCGCGGGGCCTGCTGGTGATCGGCGACGCGATCTGCAGTGTCAACCCGGTGTATGGCCAGGGGCTGACCTTGTCGGCCATCGAGGCGACCATCCTTCGGGATTGCCTGCGCTATGGCGACGCCGATCTGGGCCGACGGTTCTTCCGCGCGTGCACCCCGCGGCTGCGGAGCGCGTGGCGTATCGCGGTCGGTTCGGACCTCGCGCTGCCGGAGGTTGAAGGGCACCGCCGGCTCTGGGTGCGGGTGGCGCAGCCCTGCCTGGCCGCGGTTACGGCAGCCGCCGAAACCGACCCGCACGTCGCCGTGGACCTGATCAAGGTGACCGGACTGCTGGATTCACCCACCCAACTCATGCGGCCGGCGTTCGTGCGCCGAGTCGTACGCGCCAACCAAACTCGGCGCGGGTCGCGATCTGAGGGGAATCGCGACCCGCGCCGCACTCAACTCGTCCCGCAAGGGACATAGACCGGGGGTACCGGGGGGAACCCCCTGGGGGGAAAAGAAAATCCCCCCGAGGCCATGCGGCCTCGGGGGGATTTTCGCTTCTCAGTACCTAGATCAGGCGGCGCCGAGCACGCGCTGCAGATCGGGCTTCATGGCCTGCAGCTCCCGGCCCCAGTACGCCCAGTTGTGGGTGCCGTTGTCCGGGAAGTTGAACACACCGTTGGAACCGCCCGCGGCCAGGTAGTTGTCGCGGAAGGTGATGTTGGTACGGATGGTCAGATCCTCGAGGAAGGTTGCAGGCAGGTCGCCGCCACCGAGCTCGTTGGGCTTGCCGTTGCCGCAGTAGACCCAGAGGCGGGTGTTGTTGGCCACCAGGGTCGGGATGTTGACCATCGGGTCGTTGCGCTTCCAACCGCTGTTGGGATCCTGGGTCTTGCCCCACATGTCGTCGGCCTTGAAGCCACCGGCGTCACCCATCGCGATGTTGATCAGGAACGGCCACCAGCCCTCGGAGGGGTTCAGGAAGCCCGACATCGAACCGGCGTAGATGAACTGCTGGGGGTGCCAGGTCGCCAGGTTCAGCGCGGCCGAGCCGGCCATCGACAGACCGATCGCGGCGCTGCCCGTGGGCTTGACGGCCTTATTGGCCTGCAGGTAGGCCGGGAGTTCCTGGGTCAGGAAGGTCTCCCACTTATAGGTGACGGTCGGACCCTTGTTACGGGCCGGCGCGTACCAGTCGGCGTAGAAGCTGGACTGGCCGCCGACGGGCATGATGACCGACAGGCCGGAGTCCAGGAACCATTCGAAGGCCTGGGTGTTGATGTCCCAGCCGCTGAAGTCCTCCTGCGCACGCAGGCCGTCCAGCAGGTACACCGCAGGAGCATTCTCGCCACCGCTCTGGAACTGGATCTTGATGTCGCGGCCCATTCCGGCCGACGGCACCATCAGGTACTCGACCGGCAGTCCGGGGCGGGAGAAGGCACCGGCGGTGGCCGTCTCACCCGCTACAGCGATCGCGCCAGGCACGACCAGCGCGGCCGCGGCTGCGGCCCCGATCCGGCGCATCCACCGGCCAACAACGTTCTGCATGTATTTCTTCCCAACTCTAATTGTTCACGGTCCCGCCCGACCCTCGGTGCTGTGTGCCCAACACCCAGAGATACCGCAGTGCTCCCTTGCACTGCGGTATCCGTGTCCGCTCGCATTGACTCCGATTGGATTGCGGAGCGGACCGAGAATTCAGTTGTCGCGAGTTGCAGTAAAACATGCAGCCAGCACGTACAGAAAGTCAGGTGTTCGGCGCGCCGCCGTAGGCTGCCGGTCATGACGACCGCTCCGAAGCCGTCCGGCAACCGCCTGACCACGGATGACTGGCTCCAGGCCGGCTACACGATCCTCGCTGAGGACGGTCTCAAATCTCTTAAAATCGATGCGCTGTGTCGGCGCCTCGGCGTGACCAAGGGCAGCTTCTATTGGCACTTCCACGACATGGCGGGCTACCGGGCCGCGCTCATCGAGTCGTGGGGCGATCTGCGGGATGACGATCGGAGCCGGATCGAGGCCGTCGACGAGCTGCCTGCGCGGGACCGGCTGGTCCAGATGATGGCGTCCATGGTCAGCCCGCGGCACTGGACGCTGGAGCGGGCCATGCGCGAGTGGGCCCGCACCGACGAGGCCGTCGCCGACAGCGTGCGTGCCGCCGACCGACGCATCCTGGCCGCGGTGCGCAGGGCATTCGAGGACCTGGGGTTCGACGCCGAGGATGCGGATTTGCGTGCCAACGCCACCTTCGCAGCCGGTATCGGCTTCCTGCACCTGTTGGGGCACGCTCCCGACAGCCGATTGTCCGAACAAAGCGAGCGTTTCCTCGATCTGATGGTGGCCCACTGATCAAGTCCGTACTAAAAGGTATGGTACGTTTCGGGCATGACGACGATCGAGGCACGTGGCGTGATCACCGACGAGTTCGTGGCGGCCTTGGCCGATCGCGCAGAAGAAGCCGAGACCCTGCGCCGGCTGCCCGATGCCACGGTGGCCGACCTGACCGCGACGGGGTTCACCGATTTGCTGGTCCCGGCGACCTATGGCGGTCGGCAGGCGCCGTTCCCCGCCCTGCTCGATCCGGTGCGCCGGATGGCCCACGGGTGTACCTCCAGCGCGTGGACCATCGGCTTCCTGACCCTGCACAACTGGATGCTCGCGCTGTTCGGCGAGCAGGCCCAGCAGGAGGCGTTCGCCGACCGCCCGTTCCTGGCCCCGGCCCCGCTCGCGCCGACCGGCCGGGGCGTTCCCGTCGACGGCGGCATCCGGCTGACCGGACGTTGGTCCTGGGCCACCGGCGTGATGCACGCCAATTGGATCATCGTGTGCGCGCTGTGCGGGCCGGATGACGGCCTGTTCCCCGCGCTGGCGTTGCTTCCGTCCGGCGATATGACCGTCGAGGACGTCTGGCACACCGACGGCATGCGGGCGACGGGCTCCAACGATGCCGTGATCACCGATGTGTTCGTGCCCGAGCACCGACTGGTGCGGGTCACCGACATCTATGCCGGCACCGCCCCCGGCGCGGGACTGCACGCCAGCGCTACCTATCGCTGGCCGATGGTGCCTGCCTTGGCTCTGCTGTCGGCCATGCCTGCCCTCGGCAGCGCCGAACGCGTGACCGAGGCCTACTCCGAGCGCCTGGCCGAACGCGTGCTGGCCTATGAGGGCGTCATGCAGAAGGACAAACCGATCGCGCAGGCCCGACTGGCGGGCGCACAGGTGCGTCTGCGCGCCCTGCACGGACTGCTCGCCGACACCGTCGGCGAGATCGAGACGATCGTGGCGGCGGGTGACAGCGTCGACAAGTCGGTGCGCGCCCAGGCACGGTTGGCCGCGGCGCACATCGTTGCGGAGTCCAAGGCCGTCATCGCCGATCTGATGGGCGCAGGCGGCGCGAGCATCCATTTCCTGTCCAGCCCCATGCAGCGCTTCAAGCGCGATGTGGACGTGCTGTCCGGCCACGTCGTCTTCGATTACGACACCGCGCGGGAGCTGGCCGGGGCCCTGAGCCTCGGTATGAAGATCCCCCGCACCTCGATGATCTAGGGAGCGGTGGTGTCCGGCATGGATACCCTCTGGATCGAGGGCAGCCCGAAGGGCGATGATGCACTGTCCTCTCAGCTTGCCGAAGCATTCCTGGAAGGCACTCGTTACCAACGCTTCTCGGTGTGGAATGACGATCTGCTGAGATTCGGCCATGACGCGGCGGTGGCCAAGTTCGCTCCCCTGTTCGGCGAAAGCGTCACCGCGCGACAGCAGGACATCTGGCAGCAGGTGCTCGACGAGATCGACGCCGAAGGGCGCCATGTCGGCACCCTCGGCGACGGGAAGCCGGTGCAGCTCATCCTGACCCGTAGCAGCGCCTATGACGGCCGACATCCCGAGCTGAACGATTTCCAGCGACCGTATCTCGAGTATGTCTTCGGCATGCTCGGCTACCGGGTTCAGACACTCGTGATCGAGCCCACCACCCGCTGGACACCCGATGAGCGGGCACAGATGCGCGCCGAGGCAATCGAATTGGCCCGCCGGGCAGGGGCGGCGACTTCGCGACGGTCCGAGGCATCGTCGGCGTTGTCCGAATCGTCGGGACTCGGCGACCACCGTCCCGCCGGACACCACCACTGACCAGTATCGATCGTCGCAAATCTGAACCTCTCACCCTCGGCACGTAGCATTGCCGCGACCCTCCGACACTTGGCGGACGACGACGCGACGCCGATCGACGGCACCGATATGAGATAGCGACATGAGCGACGAGACAGCTGCGGGCGAAGCCATCGCGCTCGCCGACCCGCAGGAACCGCCGAAGCCGCGTGCACCGGCCACTCCAGCCGGCGAGGATGGCGCGACCACTCCGGGTGGGCCCGTCATGGTCCTCGTGGGCGTGAGCGCTTTCATCACGTACAAGGTGTGGCGATACCGACGCAGGCGCGCACACCGCCGCTAGCCATACGCCTGCATCCGTTAGGCAAAGGCGGAACTCCTGGCCGCCGGCGAATTCGCCTCCGACAGACCCTTGCGTCGGGCCGAAACAAAAAGTAATGTCACTTTCAGTTTTGCGGACCGATATCCGAGGAGCACCATGGAATCCTTTGTCCACCTTCGCAAAGGCAAGACGCCCAAGCGTGTGCACGCCGATCTGGACGGTCTCAAAGACGATGAACTCGGCCGCGGCGGCTTTGTCGGCCGCACCGCGAACATGTACCGGCGCCACGACCCGACCGCCTACCGCACCGTGGGGCCGCTGCGCCCCACCGATGTGTTGTCCTCGGAGCTCAAGCCCAGCGATGCCACCGATGCACATGGCGCTCCGCTGCTGATGTTCAGCAATGCCGACTGCCAGGTGCTGCTGAGCAGGCGCACCGAACCGATGCCGTTCTTCGTGCGCTACGTCGATGGCGATCTGCTGCTGTTCGTGCACAAGGGCGCCGGACTACTGGAGACCGAGTTCGGCCCGCTGCGCTACCGCGAGGGCGACTGGGTCTACATCCCCAAGGCATGCACCTTCCGCCAGGTCCCCAGCGAGGAATCCACCTGGCTGATGATCCAGGCCACCGACGACTTCCGGGTACCGCCGGCCGGGTCACTGGGCAGGCACTTCCCGTTCGATCCCGCGCAGGTGACCATTCCCGAGCCCTCCCCCATCGACGATGACGGCCGGGACGAATACGAGGTGCGACTCATCCACTCGCCCGTCCAGGGGGTGGGCTTCACTTCGTTGTTCTATCAACACAATCCGCTTGACGTGGAGGGGTGGCGCGGGGACAACTTCCCGTTCACGTTCAACATCGAGGACTACACCGTCATCACGTCCGAGAGTGTGCATCTGCCTCCGACGGTGCATCTGTTCATGCAGGCAACCGGGGTGTATGTGATGAACTTCCTGCCCAAGCCCGCCGAAAGCGTCCCCGGCACCGAACGCACTCCGTGGTATCACCGCAACGTCGACTACGACGAGATCGCGTTCTTCCACTCCGGTTCGCTCTACGGCATCCCGATGCCACCCGGGCTGGTTTCGCATGCGCCGCAGGGGGTTCACCACGGAGCACCGGAGCAGGCGCGCGAGCGGGCGCGCCGCAAGTTCGACGACTACGACCGGGTGGACTGGTCGGTGATCGCCATCGACACCCGGCGGCGGCTCACCCCGTCGGCGGAAATCCTCGCCAACGACCTGGGGCAGCACTGATGAGCGCCTGCGCGAAGAAGCAACAGAACTGATGAGCGGCTGCGCGAAGAAGCAACAGCACTGATGAGCGCTTGCGCGAAGAAGAAAGAGCACTGATGACGACCACCGAGGCGCCCGCGAAGCGCGAGTACGACCGCATCCCGTATCTGGTTGCCTACCAGAACAATTCCGGTGTCCGCGATGTCTACGGCGGCGTCGCCGAACTCGTGGTCCTGGAGAGCTATCTGCTCAAGCCGAAGGACAAGCCGTCCGATACGGTGCTGGTTTTCATGCACCCGATCGGTGGCGGCGCCTATCTGCCGATGATCAATGCGCTGGCCCGCGCGGGCCATCATGTCATCTACTGCAATAGCCGCTTCCGCGGCACCGACTCGGCATTGCTCATGGAAAAGGTCGTCGAAGATCTCGGCGAGTGCATCAAGGATGCCAAGAACCGCCTGGGCTACGACAAGGTCGTGCTGGCCGGGTGGAGTGGCGGCGGTTCGCTGTCGGTGTTCTACCAACAGCAGGCGCAGCACCCGACCGTCACCTCGAGCCCGTCCGGTGACGGACCGGACCTCACCAAGCTCGGTCTCATTCCCGCCGACGCCATCATGCTGCTGGCCGCGCACATCAGTAGGCACGGCACCATGACCGAATGGATGGACGCCTCCATCCTCGACGAGAACGACCCCACCCGACGAGATCCCGAGCTGGACCTCTACAACCCCGACAACCCGAACCAACCGCCCTATACGAGGGAGTTCCTGGACCGCTACCACGCGGCGCAGATCGCCAGGAACCGGCGGATCACGAAGTGGGTCAAAGAGAAACTCGCGGAATTGAAGGCCGCCGGCCGCCCCGATGACGAGTACGCCTTCGTCGTACACGGCACCATGGCCGACCCGCGCTGGCTGGACCCCACGGTGGATCCCAACGAACGCGCCCCGGGACAGTGCTATCTGGGCGATCCTCAGGTGGTGAACATGAGCCCGGTGGGACTGGCCCGGTTCTGCACGCTGCGCAGCTGGCTGTCACAGTGGAGTTATGACGACGCCAACGGCGACGCGGTCAAGGCCGGCCCCGATATCGCGGTGCCGACATTGGTGATCGGCAACCTGGCCGACGATGCCTGCACGCCCAGCCACACCAGAAGGCTGTTCGAGGCGATCGGGCACCCCGACAAGGAGATGCACGAGATCCACGGCGCCAACCACTACTACTCCGGCCCCGATCAGCGCGCAACGTTGCGCGAGGCGGTGGGCATCTGCACCGATTGGCTACACCGGCACGGGCTGTCGATCTGATGGTCACCGGACCGCTGGACGGCATCAGGGTGCTCGAACTCGGGACCCTGATCTCGGGGCCGTTCGCCGCCCGACTGCTCGGTGATATGGGCGCCGAGGTCATCAAGATCGAGTTGCCGACCACCCCGGACCCGTTGCGCACCTGGGGACAGGCCGAGCTCGAAGGACACCACTTCTTTTGGACGGTGCACGCCCGCAACAAGAAGGCCGTCACCCTCGACCTGCGCACGGGCCGCGGCCGGGAACTCTTCCTCGAGCTCGTCGACCGTACCGATGTGATCGTGGAGAACTTCCGCCCCGGCACCCTGGAGAAATGGGACCTCGGCTACGAGGTGCTCAAGGATCGCAACAAGGGCATCATCCTGGTACGGGTCTCCGGCTACGGCCAGACCGGACCGGATGCCGGCAAGGCCGGCTACGCCTCAGTGGCCGAGGCGGCCAGCGGCCTGCGCCATATGAATGGTTTCCCGGGGGGACCACCACCGCGGCTGGCGCTGTCCCTCGGCGACAGTCTGGCGGGCATGTTCGCCGCCCAGGGTGCCCTGGCCGCGCTCTATCGACGCACGATCACCGGTGAGGGCCAGATCGTCGACACCGCGCTGACCGAGAGCTGCCTGGCCGTGCAGGAATCCACCATCCCCGACTATGACGTGGGCGGCGTCGTGCGCGGCCCGTCGGGCACCCGGCTGGAAGGTATTGCGCCGTCGAATATTTACCAGAGCGCCAACGGCAGCTGGGTGGTCATCGCCGCCAACCAGGACACCGTCTTCCGCCGGTTGTGCGCGGCGATGGGTCAACCTGAGCTGGCCACCGATGAACGATTCGTCGACCACGTCGCACGCGGGCGCAATCAGGACGAGCTCGATGCCATCATCGGCGCCTGGGCTGCGCTTCGCCAGCCCGACGACATCATCAGCACCCTGTCGGAGGCCGGGGTCATCAGCGGGCCGATCAACACCGTCGCCGAGGTGGTCGAGGATCCACAACTGCGGTCCCGCGGCATGATCGCCGATCACTGGGACGAACGGATCGGACGCTTCGTCAAGGGTCCGGGCATCGTGCCGGTCCTCTCGGAGTCGCCGGGTTCGATTCGCAATGCCGGGTCGTCACGTCCAGGTCAACACAATGACGAGATCTACACCGGACTGCTGGGACTCAGCGCCGAGGAGCTCGAGGCACTACGCACCGAGGGGGTGCTGTGACGATGAATCTGCCCGCCAAGGTCGACATCCGCGAGGTCTGCCTGCGCGACGGCCTGCAGATCGAGGCGCCGATCTCGTTGTCGGCCAAGGTCGAGTTGCTGGAGGCTATCGTCGCCACCGGAGTTCGGGAAGTGGAGGCGACCGCCTTCGTCTCACCATCGAAGGTGCCCGCACTTGCGGATGCGGCCGAACTGGCCCAGGAGTTGCACCGGTACAGGGCATCTCACGACGTCGAGTTCTCGGCGCTGGTGGCCAGCCCGAACGGGGCCAAGCGCGCCATCGCGGCCGGACTGGACTCCATCGAGTACGTGGTCTCGGCATCGGATGCGCACAGCCGGGCCAATGTGGGACGCGATACCGCGGAGGCGACCACGGCCATCGCCGATGTCACCCGGATCGCCCACGACAGCGGGGCACGTGTCGAAGTCATCATCGCGACGGCCTGGGACTGCCCGTTCGACGGGCCGACGGATCAGCGCCGGGTTCTCGACATCGCCTCGGCCGCCGTCGAACTCGGGGTGGACCGCATCGCCATTGCCGACACCATCGGTACCACCACCCCGGTGCGGGTGAGCGCCCTGGTCGAGGCCATCCGCCCGATCGTCGACGACCTGCCGCTGGGCGCACATTTCCACAACACCCGCGGGGCGGGACTTGCCAGCGCATTCGCCGCCGTGCAGGCCGGCATCACCCGTCTCGACGCGTCGGTCGGCGGACTCGGCGGCTGCCCGTTCGCACCGGGCGCCAGCGGAAACATCGCCACCGAGGACCTGGTCTATCTGCTGCGCGACAGCGGTGTCAGCACCGATGTCGACCTCGACAGCGCCATCGCCGCGGCACGGATTGCCCAGCGGGCCGTCGGCCACGAGCTGCCCAGTGCGCTGCTGCGCGCCGGTGATCGAATCGTGGGCTGAGATGGCGCACCCGTCCGCCGCATCGGACCCATCGTCCGCCCTGACCGCCAAGGGCCGCCAGACCCGAGAGGCCATCGAGCTGGCCGCACGGAAGCTGTTCGCCGAGCGCGGTTTCCACGGCACCACACTGGCCGATATCACTTCCGCCGCAGGAAAGTCCGCTGCGGTGTTCTACCGCTACTTCGACGACAAGGAGGATCTGCTCGCCTCACTGGCCCAGTCCTTCCTGCACGATATCGTCGAACCGTCCGGAACCAAGGTCCCGCTGCCGGATTCGCCCGCCGACACCGACTATTTCCACACCGTGGTCACCGGATACTGGAACCTGTTCAAACGCAATATCGGCATCATGATCGCCGTCGCCCAGCTCGCGGCCACCCAACCCCGATTCGCCAAGGTGCAGTACGAGTTCCGACGCTTCGGGATGGATCTGGTGGCCGAATCGGTGCGCCGCGCCCGTGAGCAGGGCTACGCCCAAGACCTGGAGCCCGAACACATCGCGGCGGCGATCGCGCTGCTGTTCGAGAATTTCACCGTGGTCGTGGTGGGAAACCCCGGCACTGCGCTGCAGATCAGCGATGATGACGCCATCACCACCCTGTCGACCATCTGGAAGAAAACCCTGTACGGCAACTGAATCGAGAGAGATCAACGTGGATTTCGCGCTACCGGAACATCTTCCCACTCTGCTCCAGGAGATGGACGCCTTCATCGAGGCCGAGATCAAGCCGCTGGAACGCGAGAACATGCAGTATTTCGACCGTCGGCGTGAGTTCGCCCGCACCGATCTCGACAACGGTGGGGTCCCTCGCCGTGAGTGGGAAGATCTGCTCGATGAGATGCGCCGGCGCGCCGATGCCGCGGGCTGGCTGCGCTACGGGCTGCCCGAGGAGTTCGGTGGGCGTGGCGGCTCCAACCTGGACATGGCCGTCATCCGAGAACACTTGGCGCACAAGGGACTGGGCCTGCACAACGACCTGCAGGACGAGTCCTCGATCGTCGGCAACTTCCCACAGGTCATTATGATGAGTCGGTTCGGCACCGCGGCGCAGAAGGCCGAATGGATCGAAGCGCTGCTGACCGGCACCCGCTCGATGGCCTTCGGGTTGACCGAACCCGACCACGGCAGCGACGCGACCTGGCTGGAGACCACCGCCGTCCGAGACGGGGACGACTGGGTGATCAACGGCGCCAAGCGGTGGAACACCGGCGTGCACCGGGCGACCCACGATCTGATCTTCGCCCGCACGTCCGGCGAATCGGGGTCGGCGGTGGGTATCACCGCGTTCCTCGTCCCGACCGACACCCCGGGTTTCAGCGTGCCGTACTACTGGTGGACGTTCAACATGCCCAGTGACCACGGCGAGGTCGAGCTCGACGACGTCCGGGTGCCGTCCGATGCGGTGCTCGGCGAGGTCGACCACGGCCTGGAGGTCGGTCAGACCTTCCTGCACGAGAACAGGATTCGGCAAGCAGCCAGCAGCCTCGGGGCGGCTCAATACTGTATCGATCGCGCCGCCACCTACGCCGGCGAACGCGTCGTGTTCGGCAAGCCGCTGTCGGTGAATCAAGCCGTGCAGTGGCCGCTGGCCGAGCTGCAGACCGAGGCCCAGATGGTGCGCCTGCTGGTGTACTACGCCGCATGGCACCTGGATCGCGACCACCACATGGAGGTCTCCGACAAGGTGTCGATGGCCAACTACCGCGCCAACCGCCTGGTGTGCGAGGCAGCCGATCGCGCCATGCAGATCCACGGCGGCATCGGATACAGCCGCCACGAACCGTTCGAACACATCTATCGCCACCACCGCCGCTACCGGATCACCGAGGGGGCCGAGGAGATCCAGATCCGCCGAGTCGCCCAGCGCATGCTGAAGTTCGGCCGCAAGTGACCGCGCAGCCCGACCAGTCACTGGCCGAGCGACTGGCCACGGTGCTCGGCTCCGACCGCATCACCGACCTGCGGGTGCTCACCGGCGGCGCGAGCCGGGCAACCTGGGCATTCCACGCCGATGACCGAGCCCTCATCCTGCGCACCGGCCCGCCCGACGATGTGCACGCCGGCATGGAACTGGAAGCGGCCGCCCTGCGGCGCGCCGCGGAAGCCGGCGCGCCCGTCCCAGCGGTCCTCGCCGCCGACAACGCCGGTGCGGCTCTGGGAACTCCCTATCTGATCTGCGATTTCATCGGCGGCGAGACGATCGTGCGCAGGATCGCTCGCACACTGGACACGCAGGCTCGTGCGCGATTGTTGGACCAGTGCGCGCAGGCACTTGCCGCCATCCACCGAGCAGACCCGGCCGGAATTGGTCTGCCTATCACCGACCCACTCGAACAATGGCGGGCCCAGCTCGACGAAATGGGCGACACCACTGCGGTATTCGAGTACGCCTTCCGGTGGCTGGAGCGGAACCGTCCCGTCCGCACACCCCCGGTGCTGGTGCACGGGGATTTCCGGATGGGCAACCTGATCGTCGACGACGGCCGACTGGCCGCGGTGCTGGACTGGGAGCTCACCCACATCGGTGAGGCACTGGACGATCTCGCCTGGTTCTGCATCCGGGCCTGGCGCTTCGGCGCCCCGCGCGAACTCGCCGCCGGCGGGCTCGGCGGCATCGAGGATTTCGTCACCGCCTATGAAGCGGCCGGCGGTGCGGCGGTCGACAGGGCCGCGCTGCGCTGGTGGCTGGTCGCCGCCACGCTGCGCTGGGGGGTCATCTGCCGCTATCAGTTCGAGCGACACCGGTCGGGGCAGACCCGATCGGTCGAGCTCGCGGCGATCGGACGCCGGGTGTGCGAAACCGAGTACGACCTGCTCACCCTCTTGGAGGCAGCATGACCGATCTGCACTACCGGCCGACCGCCGCCGAGCTCGTCGCCGCGGTCGCGGAGTTCCTGGAGGGCGAGGTACGCGCGGCGACGGGGCCGGACAGTGGACTCGCCGACGCGGGTGCGGTCAACTTCCACGCTCGGGTGGCGGCCAATGTCCTGCGCACCGTCGAACGGGAGTTGCTCGATACCGAGCCCGCTCCGGATCTGCTGGGTTTCGCCGACGAGGCGAGCCTGGCGGCAGCCATCCGGAGCGGGGATCTCGATGGTCGCGACGCCGAAGTGCTGCCCGTGCTGCACGCCGTGGTGGCGCGGCGGGTGGCCGTGGCCCATCCGGGCTACGACGCCGAATGACGACACCGAATGACATCGCGATGCGTTCAGAGCCGTCGAATTCCGAATCGCTGTCACACCGCCAGTGTCCAACCTGAAAAACAGTTGAGGTCAACAAAGATGAGCGCAGCCGTAGCGGACCGTCTGTTCGCCGCGATCGAACGCGGTGACTACCCTGATATCGAGGCGTTGTGGGCCGATGACGTCCTGGTGTGGCACACCGGCGATACCGCCGACAACGATCGGGCGCGTGCCCTGAAAGTCATCCGCTGGTTCCTGCGAGCGACGGCCACCCGACGGTACGAGATCCTCGATCGCCGGTTCTTCGATGGCGGTTTCGTCCAGCAGCACATCCTGCACGCCGACTCCAGCGATGGCGCTTCGATCCATTTACGGGTATGCATCGTTATCGAGGTGGGTACCGACGGGCTGATCACCCGGATCGACGAGTACTTCGACCCCGCAGAGATGGCGCCGTTGCTGGGCAACTGAGGGAGCACAGATGGACCTGCAGGACTGGGCTGGTCGTTGGCGGTTGGATGCCGAACGCACCACCATCACCACGCACAGCCCCACCTTCTGGGGATTTGTCCACGTCAAGAGCGAATTCGACGCCATGGACGGCGACGCGCAGGTCGACGGTGACAAGCTCACCGGCACGCTGCGCATCGATGCGGCGTCGGTGCGCACCGGCATCAAGCGCCGCGACGCCCATCTGCGGTCGGCCGATTTCTTCGATGTCGAGACCTTCCCCACCGTGGAGATCGTGGCTGAGTCCGGCGAGGTCACCTCGCCATCCTGGGTCACGCTGCACGTGCGCCTGACGGTCAAGGGTCACGAATCCGAACTCGACCTGCCGGTCCACGTCCGCAATCTCGGTGGCGGTGCGGTACAGCTGAGCACGACAGCGACACTCAACCGGCGCAATCTGGGGGTGGACGGCAATCTGCTGGGCATGATGGGGGATGCGGTAGGCGTCGAAGCGGCCGCGGTGTTCGTCCGGCAGCCGTAGCATCGGCGTTGTGGCCGACCCCGATGCCCAGCTGCGGATTCTGGTGTACAGCTCCAACAACCGGACCAGAGATCAGGTGCGCACTGCGCTGGGCCGGCGAATCCACCCCGACCTGCCCGAGCTGAGCTATCTGGAGGTGGCGACCGCCCCGACGGTGCTCTCCCGGGTTGCCGAGGGAGGTCTGCACCTGCTGATTCTCGACGGCGAGGCGACACCGACCGGCGGGATGGGGCTTGCCAAGCAGCTGAAGGACGAGATCGAGGCATGCCCGCCGATTCTCGTGCTGACCGGGCGGCGCGATGATGCCTGGCTGGCGTCCTGGTCACGCGCCGAGGCGGCGGTGACCCATCCGATCGATCCGATCAGGCTCGGCGAGGCGGCTGCCGACCTGCTGCGGTCAGCATCGTAATCCATGACGAAATAGGCTGCGGCCGTTGCTTGTTCACCATCCTCACCGGTGAGGACGGGCGGCCGAAGCTGCTGACCGAAATCCTATCGGAAATGCGGCGCCTCGACCGTTGACGTGTCTAAGCTGTGTTCTAGCTCACATCGACACTTCCCCGAGAGAGCGGCACAGGCATGAACGTCTACACACCGATTCTGGTGCTCGGGACGATCGCGGCGGTATTCGCCATCGTCTCGGTGGGTATCGCCACGTTGATCGGCCCACGCCGCTACAACCGGGCCAAGCTCGAGGCCTACGAGTGCGGAATCGAACCGCTGCTGCCGGCCGCGGACGCCAAGATCGCAACGGGACAGCGGTTCCCGATCAAGTACTACCTGACGGCCATGCTGTTCATCATCTTCGATATCGAGATCGTGTTCCTGTACCCCTGGGCGGTGTCTTTCGACTCGTTGGGCCTGTTCGCAGTCGTCGAGATGCTGTTGTTCATGCTCACGGTCTTCGTGGCCTACGCCTATGTCTGGCGGCGAGGTGGTCTGTCATGGGATTAGAAGAACAGCTACCGGGCGGCATCCTGCTGTCCACCGTGGAGAAGGTGGCCGGATATGTCCGCAAGGGCTCGCTGTGGCCGGCGACCTTCGGCCTGGCGTGCTGTGCCATCGAGATGATGGCGACTGCAGGTCCGCGCTTCGACATCGCCCGGTTCGGCATGGAGCGGTTCTCGGCGACCCCGCGGCAGGCAGACCTGATGATCGTCGCCGGCCGGGTCAGTCAGAAGATGGCCCCGGTTCTTCGTCAGGTGTACGACCAGATGGCCGAACCCAAATGGGTTCTGGCGATGGGGGTCTGCGCGTCCTCGGGCGGGATGTTCAACAATTACGCGGTCGTCCAAGGGGTCGATCACGTGGTGCCGGTGGACATCTATCTGCCCGGGTGTCCGCCCCGGCCGGAGATGCTGCTCAACGCGATCCTGAAATTGCACGCCAAGATCGCCGAGATGCCGCTCGGGGTGAATCGCGCCGAGGCCGTGGCCGCCGCCGAGCAGGCCGCGCTGGCATCGCCGACAACCATCGAACTGACCGGGCTGCTGCGATGAGCGACGCTTGCGGAGCGAACAGACAGATGACATGCGAGACCCGAGCCTGCGAGGGAATCGCATGACCGAGCATGACCGGGAGGTGATCGGCACCCGCCGGGGCATGTTCGGTGTCAGCGGCACCGGAGACACCTCCGGTTACGGTCGGCTGGTCCGCGAGGTCGCGCTGCCGGGCAGTTCCCCGCGCCCCTACGGTGGCTACTTCGACGAGGTGGTCGACACCCTGATCGCGATACTGGGCCGCGACAGGTTCACCGATGCCGTCGAACGCGTCGTGGTGTTCCGCAATGAGCTCACCATCGACGTGCGCCGCGCGCACCTGCTGACCGTCGCCCAGATCCTCCGTGACGATGCTGCCCTGCGATTCGAACTCTGTCTCGGGGTGTCGGGGGTGCACTTTCCCGACGAGCAGGACCGCGAACTGCACGCCGTCTATCCGCTGATGTCGATCACCCACAACCGCAGGATCCGGCTGGAGGTCACCGCACCCGACGCCGATCCTCATGTGCCGTCGCTGTTTTCGGTCTATCCGACGACCGACTGGCATGAACGCGAGACCTACGACTTCTTCGGCATCATCTTCGACGGGCACCCAGCGCTGACCCGCATCGAGATGCCCGACGATTGGGTGGGGCACCCGCAGCGCAAGGACTATCCGTTGGGCGGCATCCCCGTCGAATACCACGGAGCCCAGATACCGCCGCCCGACCAGCGGAGGTCCTACAACTGATGACGATAGAGACAGACCCGCCCGTGGTGATGGTCGGCGGCCAGGACTGGGATGCGGTCGTGGCCGCGGCGCGTGAGCACGCCGGCGAGCGCATCGTGGTCAACATGGGCCCACAACACCCGTCGACGCACGGGGTGCTGCGGCTGATCCTGGAGATCGAGGGCGAGACCATCACCGAGGCCCGCTGCGGTATCGGGTATCTGCACACCGGGATCGAGAAGAACCTCGAATACCGCACCTGGACACAGGGTGTCACCTTCGTGACCCGGATGGACTATCTGTCGCCGTTCTTCAACGAGACGGCCTATTGCCTGGGAGTGGAGAAGCTCCTCGGCGTCACCGACGATATCCCCGAACGCGCCAGCATCATCCGGGTGATGCTCATGGAACTGAACCGGATCTCCAGCCATCTCGTCGCACTGGCCACCGGTGGCATGGAACTGGGCGCGATGTCGGCCATGTTCTTCGGTTTCCGCGGGCGCGAGGAGATCCTGTCGCTGTTCGAGACCATCACCGGGCTGCGGATGAACCACGCCTACATCCGGCCCGGCGGATTGGCCGCCGACCTGCCCGATGAGGCCATGCCGCAGCTACGCCGCCTGCTGGAGGTGCTCCCCGAGCAGCTACGTGACCTGGAGAAGATGCTGCGCGAGAACTACATCTGGAAGGCCCGCAGTAAGGGCATCGGCTACCTGGACCTGACCGGCTGCATGGCCCTCGGCATCACCGGCCCGGTGCTGCGCTCCACCGGGTTGCCGCACGATCTGCGCCGCGCCCAGCCCTACTGCGGGTACGAGACCTACGATTTCGACGTCTGCACCGATGACGGTTGCGATGCCTACGGCCGCTATCTGATCCGGGTCGACGAGATGAAACAGTCGCTGCGCATCGTCGAGCAGTGCGTATCCCGGCTGCGGCCCGGGCCGGTGATGCTCACCGACAAGAAGCTCGCCTGGCCCGCCGACCTGGAGCTCGGCCCGGACGGCCTCGGCAACTCACCAGAGCACATCGCCAAGATCATGGGCTCCTCCATGGAGGCGCTGATCCACCATTTCAAGCTGGTGACCGAGGGCATCCGGGTGCCGCCCGGGCAGGTGTACGTCGCGGTCGAGTCACCGCGCGGTGAGCTGGGTGTGCACATGGTCAGCGATGGCGGAACCCGGCCCTACCGGGTGCACTACCGCGATCCGTCGTTCACCAATCTGCAGGCCGTGGCGGCGATGTGCGAGGGCGGCATGGTCGCCGACGCGATATCGGCGGTGGCCTCGATCGACCCGGTGATGGGAGGCGTGGACAGGTGATCCTCAGGTGACAGCAATCGATCTCATGCTCGGTCAGCGACCCGACGAGGCCGGACCCCCGATCAGCGCTGGGCCCCAATCGTATTCCGAGGAGGTGACGGCCCGACTGGCCGCCGATGCCGCCCAGATCATCGCGCGGTACCCGGTGGCCCGGTCGGCGCTGCTGCCCCTACTGCACCTCGTGCAGTCGCAGGATGGTTACCTCACCCCCGCCGGCATCGGCTTCTGCGCCCGGCAACTCGCGCTGACCCCGGCCGAGGTGACCGCGGTGGCCACGTTCTATTCGATGTACCGGCGCACTCCTACCGGAAAGTATCTGGTCGGGGTGTGCACGAACACGCTGTGCGCGGTCATGGGCGGTGACGCGATCCTGGAGGTCCTGCAGGATCACCTCGGTGTCCACGCCGGGCAGAGCACCGCGGACGGGTCCATCACCCTGGAACACATCGAGTGCAACGCGGCATGTGATTTCGCACCGGTCATCATGGTGAACTGGGAGTTCTTCGACAACCAAACACCCTCCACGGCACGCGATCTCGTCGATGCCCTGCGGTCCGGCGACCAGGTGACACCCAGTCGCGGCGCGCCGCTGTGCGCGTTCACCGACACCGCCCGCATCCTCGCCGGATTTCCCGACGAGCGTCCCGGCGCCAACGACGGTGCCCCGGGACAGGCAACGCTGGCGGGTCTGCGCGTCGCGCGCGAACGCGGTATCACCGCACCCGAGTCCGGCACTCCGGCCCGGGTGGAGAAGCCGGACGATGAACGCCTCACCGAGGAATCGGCGCGCGATCAGCCCGCCCCGGCACCGTCGGAAGACGTGCCGCCGAGGAACGGGGACCGTCGGTGACGCTGGCTCCGGTACTCAGCGCGCGCTGGGATGACGCCGACTCCTGGACGCTGGCCGGCTACCAGCGCCGCGGCGGTTACGAGGCCATGCGCAGGGCCCTTTCGATGGATCCCGACGCGCTCATCGCCCTGGTCAAAGAGGCCGGATTACGCGGTCGAGGTGGCGCCGGTTTCCCCACCGGAAAGAAATGGTCGTTCATCAACCAGGACGACCCCAAGCCCAAGTATCTGGTGATCAACGCCGATGAGTCCGAACCCGGTACGTGCAAGGACATCCCGCTGCTGATGGCCAACCCGCATGCACTGGTCGAGGGCGCGATCATCGCCGCACACGCCATCCGCGCCGAACATGCGTTCATCTATCTGCGCGGTGAGGTGGTGCCGGTGCTGCGCCGGTTGCAGGGTGCTGTCGCCGAGGCCTACGACGCCGGTTACCTGGGAGCAGGGCTGGACCTGGTGGTGCACGCCGGGGCGGGTGCCTACATCTGCGGTGAGGAGACCGCCCTGCTGGACTCACTGGAGGGCCGGCGCGGCCAGCCCCGGTTGCGGCCGCCGTTCCCCGCCGTCGCGGGTCTGTATGCCTGCCCGACGGTCGTCAACAATGTCGAGTCGATCGCCAGCGTGCCCGCCGTCGTCGCGGGCGGGGTCGACTGGTTCCGTTCGATGGGTTCGGACAAGTCCCCGGGTTTTACGCTGTACTCGTTGTCCGGACACGTCACGCAACCGGGTCAGTACGAGGCGCCGCTGGGTATCACGCTGCGCGAACTGCTCGAGTATGCGGGCGGGGTGCGGGCCGGCCACGACCTGAAATTCTGGACCCCCGGCGGGTCGTCGACCCCGCTGTTGACCGCCGAACACCTGGACGTGCCATTGGATTACGAGGGGGTAGCCGGGGTCGGGTCGATGCTGGGCACCAAGGCGTTGCAGATCTTCGACGAGACCACCTGTGTGGTGCGCGCGGTCCGGCGGTGGACGCAGTTCTACGCCCACGAGTCCTGCGGCAAGTGCACACCGTGTCGGGAGGGCACGTACTGGCTGACCCAGATCTACGAACGGCTGGAGACCGGTCGCGCCACGGCCGCCGATGTCGACACGCTGCTCGACATCTCCGATGCCATTCTCGGCAAGTCGTTCTGCGCACTCGGTGACGGTGCCGCGAGCCCGATCATCTCCTCGATCAAGTTCTTCCGCGACGAGTACCTGGCTCATCTGGGGTCGGGCTGCCCGTTCGACCCGCACGCGTCGACGGTGTTCGCCACCGCGGAGGCGGGCCGGTGACCATGACCCCGCGAGCAGACGCGTGTACCCCCGGCCATGGCCACTTTTGGGGGTACATCAGCCTGCTCGCCGAGAAAGAGGGGGCACGGGCATGACGCTCGCCGGACCTGCCAACGACACCACCGCCGTGGAGATGGTGTCGCTGACCATCGACGGCCACCAGATCAGCGTGCCGAAGGGCACCTTGCTCATCCGGGCAGCCGAATTGATGGGCATCCAGATTCCCCGGTTCTGTGACCACCCGTTGCTGGACCCGGTCGGGGCGTGCCGGCAATGCCTCGTGGAGGTCGAGGGGCAGCGCAAACCGTTGGCGTCGTGCACCGCCACCGTCGCCCCGGACATGGTGGTCCGCACCCAGCTGACCTCGGAGATCGCCGACAAGGCGCAGCACGGCGTGATGGAACTGCTGCTGATCAACCACCCGCTGGACTGCCCGGTATGCGACAAGGGTGGAGAGTGCCCGCTGCAGAACCAGGCGATGGCACACGGCCGCGCGGACTCCCGTTTCACCGATGTCAAACGTACCTATCCGAAACCCATCAACCTCTCGGCACAGGTGCTGCTGGACCGCGAGCGTTGTGTGCTCTGCGCGCGGTGCACCCGGTTCTCCGACCAGATCGCCGGTGACCCGTTCATCGAGTTGTTGGAACGCGGTGCACTGCAACAGGTCGGCATCGCCGAGGGTGATGCCTTCGACTCGTACTTCTCCGGCAACACCGTGCAGATCTGCCCGGTCGGTGCCCTCACCGGGACCGCGTACCGCTTCCGCGCCCGGCCGTTCGACCTGGTGTCCTCAGCCAGTGTCTGTGAACACTGCGCCTCGGGTTGTGCGCAGCGCACCGATCATCGCCGCGGAAAGGTGCTGCGCCGGTTGGCCGGTGACGATCCCGAGGTCAACGAGGAGTGGAACTGCGACAAAGGACGTTGGGCCTTCACCTACGCCACCCAGGGTGATCGGATCAACACCCCGCTGCTGCGTGATCCCGACGGCAGTCAACGCCCGGCGTCCTGGTCGGAGGCGATCGCCGTGGCGGTGCGCGGCCTCACCGCCGCTGCCGGCAACGCCGGGGTGCTGGTCGGCGGCCGGTCCACCATGGAGGACGCCTGGGCCTACGCCAAGTTCGCCCGGATCATGCTGAGCACCAACGATATCGACTTCCGAATCCGACAGCATTCGAGTGAGGAGGCCGATTTCCTGGCCCAAGCCGTCGCCGGCCGGACGCAGGCGGTCGGCTACGCCGATATCGAGTCGGCGCCGGCGGTGCTGCTGGTCGGGTTCGAACCGGAAGAAGAGTCACCGATCGTCTTCCTTCGGCTGCGCAAGGCATTCCGCAAGCGGGGACTGCCGGTGACCGCGATTGCACCGTTCGCCACCCGCGGGCTCGCCAAGATGGGCGGCACTCTCGCCATGGCAGCACCGGGAACCGAGGCCGCCGCGCTGGCGGGTATGCACGACGACCTGCCGGCGGGCACCCTCATCCTCGCCGGTGAGCGGCTGGCGACCTCGCCGGGAGCCTGTTCGGCGCTGTGCACGCTGGCCGAGGCGACCGGTTCGCGGATCGCGTGGATCCCGCGGCGCGCCGGGGATCGTGGCGCACTGGAGGTCGGCGCGGCACCGAACCTGCTGCCCGGTGGGCGGCCCGTCACCGATGACCGGGCCCGCGCCGAGGTGGCCGCCGCCTGGAATGTCGAGAACCTGCCCGCCGGCGTGGGCCGCGACACCGACGCCATCCTGGCCGCCGCCGCCTCGGGAGCCTTGCAGGCCCTGCTGATCGGCGGTGTCGACATCGACGATCTGCCCGATCCGCAGGCGGCGGCCGCCGCGATCGACGCCGCCCCGTTCGTCGTCAGCCTCGAGCTGCGGCACTCCCCCGTCACCGACCGCGCCGATGTGGTCTTCCCCGTCGCGCCGGTCGCCGAGAAATCGGGCACCTTCGTCAACTGGGAGGGCAGGCAGCGACCGTTCGAGGCCGCGTTACCGCCATCGGCCACCGCGGACATGCGCGTGCTGGCGGCACTGGCCGATGAGGTCGGCGTCGACCTGGGTCTGGCCGACACCGCGACCGTCCGCGCCGATATCGACCGATTGGGTACGTGGACCGGACCGCGGCCGCCCGCGCCACAGGTCACCCAGCCGCATGCGCTCCAGCCGGGTCCCGGTCAAGCGGTACTGACCGGCTGGCGGATGCTGCTCGACGGCGGCCGGCTGCAGGTCGGTGAACCTCATCTGGCCGGGACGGCCCGACCGGCCGTGGCCCGGCTGTCGGCAGCCACCGCCGCCGAGATCGGCTGCGCCGATGGGCAACCGGTGCGAATCTCCACCGATCGGGGCACCGTGGACCTGCCGGTCGCGATCACCGAGATGCCCGATCGGGTGGTGTGGGTGCCGCTGAACACGGCGGGCGCGGCGGTCTACCGCACCCTCGAAGCGCCACTGGGCACGATCGTCGGGATCGAGGCCGTATGACCTATCCGACACTGGACTCCTTCGGCCACGACCCGTGGTGGCTGATGCTCGCGAAATGCCTCGCGATCTTCGTTTTCCTGCTGCTCACCGTGCTGGTGGCCATCCTGGTCGAACGAAAGGTACTGGGTCGCATGCAAATGCGATTCGGTCCCAACCGAGTCGGTCCGTTCGGGCTGCTACAGAGCCTGGCCGACGGTATCAAGCTGGCCCTCAAGGAGGGACTGATCCCGGCCGGGGTGGACAAGCCGATCTATCTGATGGCGCCGGTCATCTCGGTGATCCCGGCGATCATGGCCTTCGCCGTCATCCCGATGGGCGGTGAGGTGTCGGTATTCGGGCACACCACCGCTTTACAGCTGACCGATCTGCCGGTGGCGGTGCTCTACGTGCTGGCCGTCACCTCGATCGGTGTCTACGGGATCGTGCTGGCGGGCTGGGCTTCGGGATCGACCTACCCGCTGCTGGGCGGGCTGCGCTCCAGCGCCCAGGTGGTGTCCTACGAGATCGCCATGGCGCTGTCCTTCGTCGCGGTGTTCCTCTACGCCGGCACGATGTCCACGTCGGGAATCGTTGCCGCCCAGCACAGCACCTGGTTCGTCGTATTGCTGTTGCCGTCGTTCCTGATCTATGTGACCTCAATGGTCGGTGAGACCAACCGGGCCCCGTTCGACCTGCCCGAGGCCGAGGGGGAACTGGTCGGCGGCTTCCACACCGAGTACTCCTCGCTGAAGTTCGCCATGTTCATGCTGGCCGAGTACGTCAACATGACGACGGTGTCGGCACTGGCGGCCACGATGTTCCTCGGCGGCTGGCAAGCGCCGCTGCCGTTCAGCCTGATCGACGGTGCCAACACCGGCTGGTGGCCGTTGCTGTGGTTCGTCGCGAAGGTGTGGGGCTTCCTGTTCCTGTTCATGTGGCTGCGGGCCACTCTGCCCCGGATGCGCTACGACCAGTTCATGACGCTGGGGTGGAAGGTACTCATACCGCTGTCGTTGGCCTGGATCGTGGTGGTCTCGGTCACCAAGACCTTGCGCAACCAGGGCGCCCCGTCCTGGACGACGGCGGCGGTCAGCGGTGCGGCGATCGCCGTACTGGCCGTCGTGGTGATGATCCGGCGCGCGGTGCGCAGGCGCGCCATCCCCCACTTCACGCTACCCACCGATCCCGAAGCGGTGCGTTCCTTCCCGATTCCTCCGATCCCGAGTCCGCCGCGCACGCAACCGAAGGAGTACTCCGATGTCCAAGGTCGGTGACGCACTTGCCGGGTTCGGCGTCACGTTCAAGGCGATGCTGCACAAACCGATCACCGAGCAGTACCCGGAGAAACCCGGGCCGGTCGCGCCGCGTTATCACGGCCGGCATCAGCTGAACCGATACGCCGACGGCTTGGAGAAGTGCATCGGCTGCGAACTGTGCGCCTGGGCATGTCCCGCCGACGCCATCTTTGTCGAGGGGGCCGACAACACCGCCGAGGAACGCTTCTCCCCCGGTGAGCGATACGGACGTGTCTATCAGATCAACTATCTGCGGTGCATCGGTTGCGGGTTGTGCATCGAGGCCTGCCCCACCCGGGCGTTGACCATGACCAACGATTACGAGATGGCCGATGACAATCGGGCCGACCTGATCTACGGCAAGGACAAACTGCTGGCGCCGCTGACCAAGGACATGACCGCGCCGCCACACGCCATGGCCGAGGGCAGCACCGATGAGGACTACTACCGCGGCAACATCCACTCCGACGGACTCGCACGCCAATCGGAGACCACCCGATGACGGTGACCTCGACCGGTGAAGCAGTCGTGTTCTGGGTTCTCGGCGCCCTGGCGCTGATAGCGGCGATCGGCGTGGTGGCCGCGCCGAAGGCGGTGTATTCGGCGTTGTTCCTCGCCGTCACCATGATCAACCTCGCGGTGCTCTACATCGCCCAGGACGCGGTCTTCCTCGGTGTCGTGCAGATCGTCGTCTACACCGGCGCGGTGATGATGCTGTTCCTGTTCGTGCTGATGCTCATCGGGGTCGACTCCTCGGAGTCGCTGGTGGAAACCCTTCGCGGACAGCGGGTTGCAGCCATTGTCGCCGGGCTTGGCTTCGGCGTCCTGTTGGTCGGTAGCATCGGTAGCGCTGTCGCCGATGGGACCGTGGGCGGCTTCACCGGACTCGCGCAGGCGAACAGCACAGGCAATGTCGAGGGGCTGGCGGTGCTGATCTTCACCCGCTACGTCTGGGCCTTCGAGCTGACCAGCGCGCTGCTCATCACCGCTGCCGTCGGCGCGATGCTACTGGCCCACCGGGAACGCTTCGACCGGCGCAAGACGCAACGCGAGCTGGCCACCGAGCGATTCGCACCCGGCGGGCATCCGACACCGCGACCCAATCCCGGGGTCTACGCCCGGCACAACGCCGTCGACATGCCCGCGCGCCTGCCCGACGGCAGCGCCGCACCAAGCTCGGTCAGTTCGGTCCTCATCCCGCGAAACAGCGGATCGCGGGAGCGCGAATCATGAACCCGGCGAACTACCTGTACCTGTCGGCCCTGATCTTCACCATCGGGGCCGCCGGAGTCCTGCTGCGCCGCAACGCCATCGTGATGTTCATGTGTGTCGAGCTGATGCTGAATGCGGCGAATCTGGCCTTCGTCACCTTCGCCAGGATGCACGGCAACCTCGACGGTCAGGTCGTCGCCTTCTTCGTGATGGTGGTCGCCGCCTGCGAGGTGGTCGTAGGCCTGGCGATCATCATGGCCATCTTCCGGGCCCGGCAGTCCGCCTCGGTGGACGCGGCCAGTCTGCTGAAGAACTGATATGGGCACCCTGGGCTGGTTGCTGATCGGACTGCCGTTGGCGGGGTCGGCGGTGCTGCTGCTCGGCGGCCGCAGGACCGATCGGTGGGGTCACCTACTCGGATGCGCCACCGCCCTTGGGTCTTTCGTCCTTGGCGTATTGCTGTTCGTCGACCTGCTCGGGCGGGCCGCCGAGGACCGCACCGTGACACAGACGCTGTTCACCTGGGTGCCGGTCGGACAGTTGCGGGTGGATTTCGGGTTGCAGGTCGACGCGCTCTCCATCTGCTTCGTGCTGTTGATCACCGGGGTCGGTTCGTTGATCCACCTGTATTCGGTGGGCTATATGCGGGCGGATGCCGGTCGCCGACGTTTCTTTGCCTACCTCAACCTGTTCCTGGCGGCGATGCTGCTGCTGGTGCTCGCCGACAACTTCCTGGGGCTCTACATGGGCTGGGAGGGCGTCGGGCTGGCCTCTTACCTGTTGATCGGCTTCTGGTCACACAAGCCGAGTGCCGCGACGGCGGCGAAGAAGGCGTTCGTGGTCAACCGGGTCGGCGATATCGGTCTGGCCATCGCGCTGATGGTGATGTTCTCCTCGACCGGAACCGTCTCCTACGCAGGGGTGTTCGATGCGGCCGCCCGGCTCCCCGAGAGCACACTGACCGCCATCGGGTTGTTGTTGTTGCTCGCGGCGTGCGGCAAATCTGCCCAGGTGCCACTGCAGTCCTGGCTCGGTGATGCGATGGAGGGGCCCACGCCGGTATCGGCGCTCATCCATGCCGCCACCATGGTCACCGCCGGGGTGTACCTGATCGTACGGTCGGGGCCGGTGTTCGACCTCGCGCCCGGCGCACAGGTCGCGGTCACCATCGTCGGCGCGGTCACGCTGCTGTTCGGCGCGGCGATCGGTTGCGCCAAGGACGATATCAAGAAGGCACTGGCCGCCTCGACGATGAGCCAGATCGGTTACATGGTGCTGGCGGCCGGTCTCGGCCCGGCCGGGTACGCCGTGGCGATCATGCACCTGATCACGCACGGCTTCTTCAAGGCCGGGTTGTTCCTCGGCGCCGGGTCGGTGATGCACGGGATGAACGACGAGACCGATATGCGCCGGTTCGGCGGGCTCCGCACGGTCATGCCGATCACCTTCGTCACCTTCGGCCTCGGCTATCTGGCGATCATCGGTGTGCCCCCGTTCGCCGGGTTCTTCTCCAAGGACGCCATCATCGAATCCGCCTTCGGGGCAGGCGGAGTCAAAGGCATCCTGCTCGGCGGCGCCGCCCTGCTGGGCGCCGGGATCACCGCCTTCTACATGACCCGGGTGATGTTGATGACGTTCTTCGGCGAGCGGCGCTGGGATGAGCACACCACCCACCCGCACGAGTCGCCGGCGGTCATGACCGCGCCCATGGTGATCCTGGCCCTCGGATCTGTCGGCGCCGGTGCGGTGCTGGCCGTCGGCGGTGGGCTGGAGCACTGGCTGGAACCCGTGGTCGGGGTGCACGAGGTGCACCACATCATGCCGGTGTGGGCGATGACGGCCATCATCCTGGCGGTGGTGGCGGTCGGCATCGGGCTCGCCTACCGCATGTACGCCACCCGGCCCGTTCCCGAGATCGCGCCGGCCGGTTCGGCCGTGACCGTCGCCGCCCGCAACGATCTCTATGGCGACGCCTTCAACGAACGGCTCTTGATGCGACCCGGGCAGCGCGTCACCGCGGGTCTGGTCGAGATCGACGAGGGTGTCGTCGAGGGAGCAACCCGCGGGTTGGCCGCCGTCATCGGCGACGCCTCGCAACGATTGCGGAGATGGCAGACCGGGTTCGCCCGGTCGTATGGACTGTCCATGCTGGCCGGCACGGTGCTGGTGATCGGGGCGATACTGATGGTGAGGATCTGGTGAACGGGGTCGGCTGGCTGACCGCACTGTGGGCGGTGCCCCTGGTCGGCGCTGCGATCGTGATCCTGCTGCCCTCCAAGGTGTTTGCGCGGTGGGCCGCGCTCGCGGTGTCGCTGGCCGTCCTGGCCGTCGCGGCGCTCCTGGCCGTGAGTTTCGACCCGGCCGGACCACAGTTCCAGTTCGTCGAGGACCACCCCTGGATCCCGAGCTTCGGCACGGGCTACATCCTGGGCCTGGACGGTATCGCGTTGGCCCTGGTGGTGCTCACGGCGGTGCTGGTACCGCTGCTGATCGTGGCGGGCTGGAACGACGGTCATGCCGATCGCGCCCGGTCCACCCAGTCCTATCTCGCGCTGACACTCGCCGTCGAGGGCATGGTGTTGATCTCGCTGGTGGCGCTGGACGTGCTGCTGTTCTACGTGTTCTTCGAGGCCATGCTGATCCCGATGTACTTCCTGATCGGCGGGTTCGGTGGGGCACATCGCGGTGCCGCGGCCGTGAAGTTCCTGTTGTACAACCTTTTCGGCGGTCTCATCATGCTGGCCGCGGTGATCGGGCTCTACGTCGTCACCCTCGACGAGCTCGGTGGCACCTTCGATTTCCGGGCGATCGTGGCGGCCGTGCAGAGCGGTCAGCTCGCCGTCGATCCCGCTGTGCTCAACGCGCTGTTCCTCGGCTTCATGTTCGCGTTCGCCGTGAAGGCACCGCTGTGGCCGTTCCACCGCTGGTTGCCCGATGCCGCCGTCGAATCCACCCCGGCGACCGCGGTGCTGATGATGGCCGTCGTCGACAAGGTCGGCACCTTCGGCATGCTGCGCTACTGCCTGCAGTTGTTCCCCGATGCCACGAAGACGTTTCAACCGGTGATCATCACGCTGGCCGTCATCGGCATCATCTACGGTGCCGTCGTCGCAATCGGCCAGACCGATATGATGCGACTGATCGCCTACACCTCGATATCGCACTTCGGTTTCATCATCCTCGGCATCTTCGTACTGACCAGCCAGGGCCAGGCGGGGTCGACGCTGTACATGGTCAACCACGGCATCTCCACCGCCGCCCTGTTCCTGATCGCCGGGTTCCTGGTGTCGCGCAGAGGTTCCCGGTTCATCGCGCATTACGGCGGGATACAGAAGGTGGCCCCGGTGCTGGCCGGCACATTCCTGGTCGCGGGCCTGGCCACCCTTTCACTACCGGGGCTCGGACCGTTCATCAGTGAGTTCCTGGTGCTGATCGGCACATTCGGCCGGTTCCCGGTGCTGGCGATCATCGCCGCGCTCGCGCTGGTACTGTCCGCGATCTACATCCTGTGGACCTACCAGCGGATGATGACCGGACCGGTGGCTCGCGGCAACGAATCGGTGCGTGACCTGGTCCCCCGCGAGCTCATCGTGGTGGCACCGCTGATCGCCCTGCTGCTCGTGCTGGGTATCTACCCCAAACCTGCGCTCGATGTCATCGATCCCGCCGTCACCCACACGCTCACCACGATCGACGTGCAGGATCCGACACCCGCCACCGCGGAAGGAAACGGCCGATGAACGTCGAGGCGCCGCATATCGAATACGGGCAGCTGGCACCGCTTCTCATCGTTCTCGGCGTCGCGGTGGCCGGTATCCTGGTGGAGGCGTTCGTCCCCCGCCGCCGGCGCTACGGCACCCAACTCTTACTGGCGCTGGGCGGTCAGATCGCCGCGCTGGTCGCGGTGGTGTCGGTGGCGGCGGGGCTGGGATCCTCCCCGGGCAACAGTGCCGCGGTCGGCTCGCTGGCCGTCGATCGGCCTGCCCTGTTCTTGCAGGGATTGTTGCTGTTGATCGGCATCCTCGGGGTACTGCTGGCCGCCGAGCGTCGCATCCCCGCCTCTGCAGGTGGCGGACTGGACGGCTTCACCCCGCAAGCCGCCGCGATACCGGGAAGTGTGGCCGAGAAGATCGCCGCCAAAGCCGTTGTGGCGCAGACCGAGATCTTCCCGCTGATGATGCTGGCATTGGCGGGCATGATGATCTTCGGCGCCGCCGACGACCTGTTGACGATGTTCGTTGCCCTCGAGGTGCTATCGCTGCCGCTGTACCTGATGTGCGGCCTGGCTCGACGACGGCGGCTGGTGTCACAGGAGGCGGCACTCAAGTACTTCCTGCTCGGCGCGTTCGCCTCGGCCTTCTTTCTCTTCGGGATCGCGCTGCTGTACGGCTATGCCGGCGGCTTCCGGCTGGGCGATATCGCCGCCGCCATCGCCGGTGACGGTCCGCAACGCGCGGGCGGGCCTGCGCTGGTCCTGGCGGGTGCCGGATTGCTGACGGTCGGCATCCTGTTCAAGGTAGGTGCGGTTCCGTTTCATTCGTGGATCCCCGACGTGTATCAGGGCGCACCGACGCCGGTGACGGCGTTCATGGCGGCGGCGACGAAGATCGCGGCGTTCGGTGCGATGTTGCGTATCTTCTACGTTGCGCTGCCGGGTTTGGCGGCCGACTGGCGACCGATGATGTGGATCATCGCCATCGTCACCATGGTCGTCGGCACGCTCACCGCGGTCGGTCAGAGCGATGTCAAGCGGATGTTGGCCTATTCCGCGGTGGCCCACACCGGGTTCATCCTGACCGGCGTCATCGCGCTCGACGATGCCGGGGTGTCGGCAACGCTGTTCTATTTGTTTGCCTACGGTTTCAGCACCCTGGGTGCGTTCGCGTTGGCCGGGTTGGTGCGCCGAGCCGACGGTGAGGAGGAGACCTCACTGGCGCAATGGGCCGGGTTGGGTCGGCGGTATCCGGTGGTGGGCGTGGTGTTCTCGCTGTTCCTGTTGGCCTTCGCCGGTATCCCGCTGACAAGTGGGTTCGTCAGCAAGTTCGCGGTGTTCAAGGCCGCGGCCCAGGGCGGGGCAGGCGCGTTGGTGGTCGTAGGCGTGATCGCCAGCGCGGTGGCCGCCTATTTCTATGTACGGGTGATCGTGCTGATGTTCTTCACCGATCCGCCCGCGGATGCGCCCGAGGTGATGGCACCGAGCGTCTTCACCATGGGTGCGGTGACGGTGACCGCCGCGGCCACTTTTGCCCTCGGCGCGCTCCCCCAGCCGCTGCTGGACCTGGCGAACGACGCGCAACAGTTCGTGCGCTAACCCACCGCGTCGCGCACCCGCCCGGCCATCAACTCGTACATGCCGCGGGTGACGTCGACGGCGTCGCTCATGATGTTGTATCCATGGTCGACATCGGGCACCTCCACATAGTCGACCAGCGCCGCCACCGCGTCGAGACTCTTGGCGTACTCCGCGGCTTCGTCACGCAATCGGTCGTACTCGCATGCGATGACCAGTGCCGGTGCAATGCCGGCGATCTCGTCGGCGTTGTCACCCCACGCCGGTGAGGCCAGCGGGTCGCGGCGGCGGTGCCGGTCGGGAATGTAGGCGGTGTCGAAGATCTCACCCATCCACGGTTTCATGATCGCCTGCGCACCGCGGGGAGATCTCTTGTGTCCGGTCGCGGTCACCAGGTCCAGCGGTGCGTAATGCAGCACCTGCAGGGCGATCGAGGGACCGCCGTGGATGAGACTCAGCCGGGCTACAGAAGCGGACAGGTTGCCCCCTGCGCTTTGTCCACCCACACACAATCGCTCTCCCGGCCAGTCCCGTTCGGCGGCACCGGCCCAGGTGACGACGTCGTAGAGCTGCTCGACGGCGATCGGGAAGCGATGGTCGGGGGCCAGCAGGTAGTCGGTGTTGACGACGACGACGTTGGCGCGGGCGGCCAGGAACCGACACCACGGATCGTCCTGCTCGCGGTGTCCCACGACGAAACCGCCGCCGTGGATGTTGACGTACACGCCGTCGGGTTCACCGTCGGGACGGTAGACATCGGCCTCCGTCTCGCCGTGGCGGGTCGGGATGCTGACCGTACTGACCCGGGCCGGGATATCGGCAAAGCGCACTGCCTGCTTGGGGCTCGGATTCACCAACCGGGAGAACAACCGGGCCAGGGTGTCGGCGATCAAGGGGGTCGACAACACGGACACGACGAGGCACACCTTTCGACAGATGAGGCGAAACAGCCTTTACGTCTCGACCATACGCATGGCGCCGGCCGGGGGTGTCGCACATCGGGGTCGGTCGGGGCGATCGGTCTCGGATCACAGGACGATGCCGTTGACCACGATGGCCGTGGTCTGCTGCACCCAGTGATCGTCGAGCTCCTGGCCCGGGGTCAGCAGCATGCGCAATAGCGTGGCACCGCCGATCAATTCGATGAGCCGCTGCGGATCGACGCTTTCGAGCACCTCGCCGCGTTCTACCGCGTGCACCAGACGCAACCGGACCACCTCGAACAGTCCCGTGAACCGACTCATCACCCGGTCGTTGAGGTCGGGATCGGCGGCCATGTCCGCGATGAGTCCGGGTAGTGCCGCCCGCACCACCGGACTGGTGAACACCGCGCCTGCCGCCGCGATCATCGCTCGCACATCGGAGGCGATATCACCCTCGGGCATGTTCAGGGCGGTGGGCGCCGTCGGGAACGCCGCCTCGTGCACCAATTCGGCCTTGCTCGACCACCGCCGGTACAAGGCCGTCTTGGTGGTTCCCGCGCGCTCCGCGACCGCCGCCATCGTCAGGTTGGCATAGCCAATCTCGACGAGCAGGTCCACTGTCGCCGACAGGATGGCGGCATCGATCCGCGGGTCACGCGGCCGCCCGGCACCCTTGTCAACCGATGGCAAGTCTGATTTCATAACGCTACCCAGCGTATCGTAATTCGGATCGGAAGGAAGCATCGTGGCCAATGACCCGGCTGTCGAGGACGTCAGCCGTCTGCAGCGCTCCACCCGCGATACCAGCACGCTGCCCGATGTCCTGTCGCACTGGCTGGCAACCCAGGTACCCGAGCGTCCGGCACCGCAGATCGTCCTCGAAAGCGGTGTCGACGCCAACGGGATGTCGTCGGAGACCATTCTGCTCACGGCGCGCTGGGGCGAGGATGAGCATCCCCTGGTGGCCCGCGTGGCCCCCACCGCGGCCGATGTGCCCGTCTTCTCCTCGTACCGACTGGACCATCAGTTCGACCTCATGCGGCTCGTCGGCGAACTCACCGATGTCCCCGTGCCCACGGTGCGGTGGATCGACAACGGCGGCGAGGTGCTGGGCACCCCGTTCTTCCTGATGGACCGCGTGCCCGGCGAAGTCCCGCCCGATGTCATGCCCTACACCTTCGGGGGCAACTGGTTCGCCGACGCGCCGCAGGCGCGCCGCCGCGAGCTACAGGACGCCACGGTCGAGGTACTGGCGAAACTGCACGCGATACCGGATGCCGCACAGCGCTTCTCCTTCCTCTCCGAAGCCGACCCTCCGGCCGAATCACCACTGCGTCGCCATTTCGGCTGGCTCAGGCAATGGTACGAGTTCGCCGTCGCCGATATCGGCCGGTCCCCCCTTGTCGAGCAGGCGCTGATCTGGCTCGACGAGAACTTCCCGACCGATACCGCATCCGGCACACCGGTACTCGTGTGGGGCGATTCGCGGGTCGGCAATGTGCTGTACGAAGACTTCCGGCCGGTCGCCGTGCTCGACTGGGAGATGGCGACCGTCGGCCCGCGCGAACTCGATGTCGCGTGGCTCATCTTCGCGCACATGGTCTTTCAGGAACTCGCCGGACTTGCCGGTCTTCCCGGCTTACCGGATGTCCTGCGCCAGGACGATGTGCGCGCAACCTACGAAAAGCTGACCGGTGTGACACTCGGCGATCTGCGCTGGTTCTACATCTACTCCGGGGTGATCTGGTGCTGCGTGTTCATGCGTACCACTGCGCGCCGCGTGCATTTCGGCGAGATGGACGCCCCGGACGACGTGGAGTCGACGTTCTACCACGCTTCCCTGCTACGACGACTGCTTGAGGAGAACTGATGCTCGGACCGATGGATGAGTTCCCGATTCACCAGGTACCGCAACCGATCGCATGGCCGGGATCATCGGACCGCAATTTCTACGATCGGTCCTACTTCAACGCACACGACCGGACCGGGGACATCTTCCTCATCTCCGGTATCGGCTACTACCCGAACCTCGGCGTCAAGGACGCCTTCGTCCTGATCCGCCGCGGCGACACCCAGACCGCGGTGCACCTGTCCGATGCCATCGACCAGGATCGGCTACACCAGCATGTCAACTCCTACCGGGTCGACGTCGCCGAACCGTTGCAGCAGTTGCGGATCACCATGGACGAAACTGAAGGAATCGCCGTCGATCTCACCTGGAACGGCCTGTGTGACGTGGTGCAAGAACAACCGCACCTGATGCGCCAGGGCAATCGAGTGACCTTGAATGCCCAACGCTTTGCCCAATTGGGTTCGTGGAGTGGTCATCTCGATATCGACGGCGAGCGCATCACGGTCGATCCCGCCAGCTGGATCGGCTCCCGCGACCGATCCTGGGGCATCCGTCCGATCGGTGAGGCCGAACCCGCGGGTCGGCCCGCCGACCCGCCGTTCGAGGGCATGTGGTGGCTCTATGTACCGATGGCCTTCGACGAATTCTCCATCGTCATGATCATCCAGGAGGCGCCCGACGGTTTCCGCTCCCTCAACGATTGCACCAGGGTGTTCAAGGACGGCCGCGTCGAGCAGCTCGGCTGGCCACAGGTCACGATCCACTACCGTTCCGGCACGCGCATCCCCACCGGGGCCACCATCACCACCACGACGGCCACCGGCGCGCAGTTACGTTTCGACGTGGAATCCAAACTGCCGGTGCCCATTCACGTCGGCGGTGGGTACGGCGGTGATCCGGACTGGATCCACGGTGTGTGGAAGGGCGAGAACTTCACCGAGCGCCGCACCTACGATATGACCGATCCCGCGATCATCGGTCGATCCGGCTTCGGCGTCATCGACCACGTCGGGCGGGCGGTGTGCAGCGAAGGCGCAACGACCAGCGAGGGCTGGGGCCTGTTCGAGCACGGCGCGTTGGGCCGCCACGACCCGTCCGGATTCGCCGACTGGCTCACTGTCGCCCCGTAGATCCAGGGGCGTGCGTCAGGCAAACCAGAACAACACCGCGGCAGCGGCCCCTTCGACCAGGCAGTAGAACCAGTTGGGGTAGAAGGCCGTCCGGTCACCCACCGCTGCCGAGATGATGCGGCCCGCCGCCATTCCGGCCAGCGCCACCCCCACCGTCAGCAGTATGCCCGTGCGGACGGCATCGGGGGCGAAGAGCGCGTAGCCGAGCACGCCGGCGATCGCGAGACCGAACCCGCCATACACGGCGCGCACCTCGGCGCGCTGGGTGTCCGAGGCTACGGCAAAACCGAAGGGGCGCAACAATGCCGCGGGGGCGGCCAGCGCGTACAGCCCCATTCCGGTAAAGAACACCCCGACGGACACGATGACGGCTGCTGCCACGGTAACCTCCTGATCGATGCGGTGAGGAGTCCAGCATGTCAACGCGTGAGGGGACCGAGCTTCCACAAACCTGCTATCCCGCCGTCTGGATCTGGCCGGGACAGGCGCTGTACTCCGGTCCGGCGCTGGGCCTCGATCCGCATTCAGGGTCGGTGTGGTGTCTGGCCGTGGGCGTGGATGCGCCGCTGACCGTCGATATCGGCGGGTATCGGGTCACCACACGCAGCGCGCTCATCCCGCCCCGATTGACCCACCATCTGACGATGACCGGACCGCTGGTGTCCTGCTATCTGGATCCGGCCGCACAACGGAGCACGGCCTGCCGCAACCAGTTCCGTGACATCACCCACGGCATCGGCATAGGGCACCGCTCAGAACAGCTTCTACTTTCCCCACCGCACGACGACCGGGAGGCCGGGCGTTGGCTCGATATCGCCGCACCCCGGGAATTGCGCACGGTGGACCCGCGGATGGAGTTGGCCGCCAAACAGATCCGCGATGACCCCGTGCATGCGGCACGGGCCTCGGAGCTCGCCGCCGAGGCCGGCCTCTCCGAATCCCGCTTCCTGCATCTGTTCTCCGCCGATATCGGCACCAGCCTGCGCCGGTATCGGATGTGGTGCCGGCTGATGCGCGCGGGCGCGGAATTGTCGGCCGGGGCCAACCTCACCACCGCTGCCGTCGAGGCCGGTTTCGCCAGCTCGTCACATCTATCCGACCGCTTCAAGTCCACGTTCGGACTGTCGGCCACCCAGCTGCTGGCCACCGGCCTGACGATTCGGACCCCGTGATTCAGGCACTCACTTCGGCGGGAGCGTCAGCGGGCGCGGGACGCGAACCCGATTGCACCCGACCGAACGTCATCGACTCCTCAATCCGGTCGAACCGGTGCTCGAAGGTGTCCAGGGCGTAGTTGTGCCGCACCTTCCACGGCCGGCGGGTGCCCGATTTGGGCAACGCGTGCAGTGCGCGGGTCACGTAACCGGCGGCCAGATCGAACGTCGGCTTCTCGGGCATGGCCACCGAACCCAGGTGCGGGTAGGCATGGGTGTAGCCCTTCTCCTCCATATAGGCGAGCAGCCTGGCCACCGCGCGTGCGGTCATATCGGCCCGCAACGTCCACGAGGCGTTGGTGTAGCCGATACACCACGCCATGTTCGGGACGTCCTCGAGCAGATACTCCTTGTAGACGAACCGGTCGGTCGGATCGATCGTGGCACCGTCGATGCTGATCTGGATCCCACCAAGTGCCAGGAGCTGCAACCCGGTGGCGGTGACGATGATGTCGGCGTCGATGCGGTCACCGGACTTCAGCACGATCCCGTCGGCATCGATATGGTCGATGTGGTCGGTCACCACATCGGCCCTTCCCGCGCTGATATCTTCGAAAAGGTCACCGTCGCGCACCAGGCACATCCGCTGATCCCACGGGTTATAGCGCGGCTTGAAATGCACATCGACGGGATAGCCGCTCGGCAGCGCACTGATGGTGGTTCGCCGGATCAGCTTGCGTCCCAACTTCGGCATGCTGCGGAAGAACACGTAGATGAAGTAGTGCATCCACGCGTTGCGGAATCGGACCACCTGGTGGGCGATCTTGCGCGGCAGCATCCTGCGGACCGCCTCGGTCGGTTTGGGCACCGCGGGCATGGACATCATGTACGTCGGCGAACGCTGCAACATCGTGACATGACCCGCCGTGGCCGACAGCGCAGGCACCAGGCTGATGGCGGTGGCACCGCTGCCGATCACGACGATGCGCTTACCGGTGTAGTCGAGATCCTCCGGCCAGAACTGCGGATGCACCACCGTGCCCCCGAAGTTCTCGATACCCGGGAACTCCGGGGTGTATGGCTCGTCGTAGTTGTAGTAGCCGGTGCCGAAGAACAGGAACCGGCATCGATACGTTGTCGCGCCCCCCTCGCTTTCGGCATGCACCGTCCAGGTATCGGTCGAGGAATCCCAGTCGGCCGAGGACACCTGCGTGCCGAACCGGACGTGCTGGTCGATGCCGAACTTCCGGGCCGTGGCGACCAGGTAGTCGCGGATGTCGGCGCCCTCGGCAACATGATCGCGACCGGTCCACGGCTCGTACGGGAAGCTCAGCGTGAAGATATCGCTATCGGAACGAATCCCGGGGTAGCGGAACAGGTCCCAGGTACCGCCGATGCGTTCGCGCCGCTCCAGGATCGTGAACGTCAGGTTCGGGTTGCGCTCACGGATGCGGTAGGCAGCGTTGATCCCGGAGATGCCCGCCCCGATGATCAGGACATCGCTGAACTCGGCTTCATCAGCCTCGGCACGCTCGGCCATCGGACAACCTCCTCATGGTCCTCTCCCGTACCAACCACCATAGGACCTCAGGTGTGCAACGCGTCAACGATCTGAGCCAACGAGTCGGTCTCGATGGGGCCCGGCTGGTAGATGCAGATCCGGTCGGAGATGCCCGCCACCCGGTCCCGGACATGGTCGGCGATCTCGGTCGGAGTACCGCACGCCGCGATGGTGTGCAGCACCTCGTCATCGATCAGCGATCCCATCTCCGCCCATTTGCCCTGTTTGGACAGTGCATTGAGCTCGGGTTGCAGATCTCCCCAACCGTGGATGTCCAGCACCGGCCGGTAGGCCGGCGTCGATCCGTAGAACGCCAACAACTGACGGGTCGCCCGGTGATCGTCGTTGGCATCGGAGGCCACCGAGACGATGATCTCGGGTACCACCGCCAGGTCGGCGCGGGTCCGGCCGGCGGCGGCCAGGCCCTTGTCGACCGCCGCCATCGTCACCTCGTGCAGAAACTTCTTGTTACCGAAGGGCATCACCAGCAACCCGTCTGCATGCTGCGCGGTGGCCTTGGTCAAACGTGGCCCGAGCGCACCGACATAGATCGGCGGCGGTCCGTAGGGGTTGTCCCGCGGGGTGAAGGTCGGCGTCATCAGCGTGTGCCGGTAAAACTCGCCTCGGAAATCCAGCCGCTCACCGGTCTGCCAGGTCGCGAAGATCGCACGTAGCGCGCCGACGAGTTCGACCATCCGTTCCACCGGCCGGTCGAAGTCCGCACCGAATCGCTTCTCGATCTGGGTGCGGATCTGGGTGCCAAGCCCGAGGGTGAACCGTCCCTCGGTCAAGATCTGGTGATCGACGGCCTGGTGGGCAAGGTGAATCGGATTGCGCGGAAAGGCGATTGCCACATTGGTCATCAGGTCCAGCCCGCCGACCGTCGACGCCAAGGTCAGCGGAGCGAACACATCGTGCGGCCCCTCGAAGGTGAACACACCGCTGGCCCCGGCATCGCGCAACTCGCGGGCCCGCTCGGCAGCTCCGGACAATCCATGCAGTGCAGTCATCACCTTCACAGGCCGTCACCCTAATGCGATTTCGAAGCGAAAATGCAGGCAACGCCCACCTCGGCGCGCCGAGACGGCACACTGGGTGCCGTGACCGATGTGATCGTGGTGGGGGCAGGGTTTGCTGGTCTGTCAGCAGCGCGCGAGCTGACCGGACTCGGCCACGATGTACTTGTGCTTGAGGGTCGCGACCGGGTGGGCGGACGTTCCTACACCGCGACCGTGGCCGGCGTGCCGGTCGACCTGGGCGCAACCTTCGTCGGCCCTACCCAGGACGCCGTGCGCGAACTGGCAGCCGAACTGGGCTGTGCGACCGTGCCGACATACAGCCGCGGCAAGAACCTGATCCACTGGCACGGCAAGGTGCGGTCCTACCGCAGCACCATCCCCAAGCTGTCGCTGATCGAGCTTCTCGACGTCTCCCGGATCCAATGGCGCTTCGACCGGCTGTCCCGGCTCATCCCGGTCACCGACACCTGGTCTGCGCCGGCCGCGGCGCGTCTGGACCAGAAGAGCCTGGAGAGTTGGCTGCGCGCCGTGCACGCAGGTGCGTCGACGCGCAACCTGATGGCCATCATGTCCCGCGTCACCTGGGGCTGTGAGCCCGACGAGGTGTCCATGCTGCACGCCGTGCGCTATATCAAGGCCGCCGGCGGGCTGGCCCGGATGCTCGACGTCAAGGGTGGCGCACAGCAGGACCACTTCCCGGCGGGAACCCAGCCGATCGCCGCACGGATGGCCGCAGATTTGGGCGAACGGGTCCTGACATCGGCACCGGTACAGCGGGTTTTACGCACAGAGGACGGATACGTCGTCGAATCCGGGCGCGGTACGCACTCGGCCAGGACGGTGATCATCGCGATTCCGCCGGCCCATCGCGGTGCGATCGACTTCGAGCCGGCCCTGCCCACCGGGCATGCCGAGCTCATCCCGAATTGGCCGCAGGGCAATCTCAGCAAGGCATACGCGGCCTACGACACCCCGTTCTGGCGCGCCGACGGCTGCTCGGGAGAGTCACTGTCCGACGACGGACCGGTGTTCATCACCTTCGATGTCAGCCCGGGCGATCAGGGACCGGGCGTGCTGTTGGGCTTTGCGTCCGCACGCACCTTCGACTCACTCCCGCCCGCTGCACGCCGCGAGCAGGCACTGCGGTGCTTCGTGACGTTGTTCGGTGACAAGGCCGCCCGACCCATCGACTATCTCGACCACTGTTGGAGTGCCGAACCGTTCGCACCGGGCGGTCCGACTGCGGCCGTGCCACCGGGATCCTGGACCGCGCACGGCGCGCATCTGCGCACACCGGTGGGCGGGATCTTCTGGGCGGGAACCGAAACCGCCGACCAATGGACGGGTTTTCTCGACGGCGCGGTCCGGTCGGGCCGGCGTGCCGCCGCCGAGGCCGCCACCTATCTCACGAGCTGATGCGTTGCCTGCCGACGTTTTCGGTGAGTGAGCGCAACCGCCGGTTCACCTCAGCCGGGCATTCCAGGATGGCGCAATGTCCGCCGGGCAGCTCGACGAACTCGGCGAGCCGGGGTGCGTTGTCGGCGATGTGACGCGAGGCGTTGATGGGCAGCAACCGGTCCTGCGTGCTCCCGATGACAAGGGTCGGCACGGACAGGTTCGACAACGAGATATGTTGTGCGCCAAGACCATCGACCAGAACTCTGGCCCAGCCGCCACGCCCGGCGGGTGGAGTGGTGGCGAACAGCCGGTACACCAGCTCGCCCACCTCCGGCTCGGCGGTGGCACCGACGGCCAGGTAGCCGACGAAACGCTTGTTGGCCCGGTCGGCGAGTTTGGGTACGGGTGTGGCGCCGAAGGTCTTCAGCAGGGAGCCCGCGGTACGCACGCGGGTGGCGGCCAGCG
Organism: Mycolicibacterium neoaurum; assembly: GCF_036946495.1. Classification (NCBI taxonomy): domain Bacteria; kingdom Bacillati; phylum Actinomycetota; class Actinomycetes; order Mycobacteriales; family Mycobacteriaceae; genus Mycobacterium; species Mycolicibacterium neoaurum. Next base: position 3,493,490 of record NZ_JAQIIX010000002.1, on the reverse strand, counting down.
CGGCAGGCACCCTGGCCAGCTGGACATCGCGCAGCAGATCGCCGGTGCTGGTGTTGATCAGGGCCACGGCGTCGGCGCACTGGGCAACGCGGCGCGGATAGCGTTGCGACCACGAGGTGATCGCGATGCCACCCATCGAGTGCCCGGCGATGACGGCGCGCTCGCCCGGCGCGAGCGCGGCATCGAGCACCGAGTCCAGATCGGCAGCCAGGTGGTTCAGGCTGTAGCCGCTGCGCCGGCGCGGGATCTCGCTGCGACCGTGCCCGCGGTGGTCGTAGGCGATGACACGGTAATCACCGGCCAGGTCGGCTATCTGATGGGCCCATACCTCGATGGCACAGGTGATTCCGTGCGCCAGCACGATCGGGTAGCCGTCATCGGGGCCGAACACCTGGGCGTGCAGGCGGGTTCCGTCGGCCGAGCGCACCGTCAGGGGGCGTCCCTCGGGAAGGGTGGGTAGCGTCACGGTGGCTCCAATCCTCGGCATCATTGCCTGAGACGGGAGCGTAGCCCCTGTCTCGATACGTACCGGCGTTACGTGACCAGCACCGGTTTGATGACGGTCGCGGACTCGGCCGCCGACCAAGCGGACGCGAAATCGTCGAACGCGAAAGTACTCACCAGCAGGTCCAGCGGCAGCAGGCCCTCGTGATACCAGCGGGCGAGCTGCGGGATGAACATCTGCGGGTCGCTGTCACCTTCGACCACTCCGCGCACCGTCAGCCCCTTGCCCATGATCAGCGTCACCGGCAGCTCCGCCGTCGGCGCGCCGAGACCGACAAGGGCCAGGGTGCCACGCGAGGCGAGCACACCGACCGCCGCGTTGATCACCTCCGGGCGGGCCGTGGTGTCGACCGCACCGGCGACTCCCCCGGTCATCCGGATGATCTCGGCCGCGGCATCGGTGGACGTCGGATCGATGGTCGCGGTGGCGCCCAGTTCGGCGGCCAGCGCCCGCCGCTCTGGCACCGGGTCCACGGCGATGATGGTCTCGGCGCCGGCAATACGTGCGCCCATGACCGCCGACAGCCCGACCGCGCCCGCCCCGAACACCGCCACGCTGGGCACGGGTCCGATGACGTTCACCACCGCACCGACACCGGTCTGCACACTGCAGCCCAGCGGGGCGGCCAGGGCCGGGTCCAAGCCTGCGGGCAGCGCCACGGCATTGCGACTGCCTGCGATCGCGTGGGACGCGAAGCTGGACTGACCGAAGAAGCCCGCGGTGATGGGTGCGCCGTTCAACCGCAGCGGGCTCGTCTCGTCTCGACGGCTCCCGCGCATGTTGAGGTTGGTGGACTGATCGCAGTAGGCGGGCCGGTCGGCCACACAGTTGCCACACTGTCCGCAGCTGGCGAACGTCAGCACCACCTGCTCGCCGGGGCGCGGCGTGGCGTGCGGACCGACGGCGAGCACGGTGCCCGCACCCTCGTGGCCGAATACCATCGGTGTCTTGCTGCACCAGGACGCCATGGTGATATCGGTGTGGCAGATGCCGACGGCATCGATGCGCACCAGCACCTCGTCGCCGACCGGATCACGTAGTTCGATATCGGTGAGCTGCGGTTCCTGGCCCGGTTCCAGAAGCACCGCGGCACGTGCCTTGATCACTTGACGCATGTTAAATGGTCAGTCATGCGCGCTATACAGATACCCCGACTGGACGGGCCCGAGGCAGCCGAACTGGTGGAGATCGCCGAACCGGAGTCCGACGGTGTGGTGATCGACGTGCACGCCGCGGGGGTGGCGTTTCCCGACGCACTGCAGACCCGCGGGCTCTACCAGCACAAGGCGGAGCTTCCCTACATCCCGGGCGCCGAGGTCGCCGGTGTGGTGCGCAGCGCCGCGCAAGGGTCCGGGTTCACCGCCGGGGACCGGGTGGCGGGCCTATGCATGCTGACCGGCGGCATGGCCGAGGTGGTGACGTTGCCGCCGGACCGGGTGTTCGCACTGCCGGACAATGTGAGCTTCGAGGCCGGAGCCGGGATCCTGTTCAACGATCTGACGGTGCATTGCGCCCTGCGCACCAGGGGCAGGCTCGCCGAGGGTGAGACGGTGCAGGTGCACGGTGCGGCCGGCGGCATCGGCACCTCGGCACTGCGACTGGCGCCCGCGTTCGGCGCCGCCCGCACCATCGCGGTGGTCAGCACCGAGGCCAAAGCCGATACCGCCCGTGCCGCCGGGGCGACCGATGTGGTGCCGGTCGACGGTTTCAAGGACGCGGTCAAAGAACTCACCGGCGGCCGCGGGGTCGATATCGTGCTCGACCCCGTCGGTGGGGACCGGTTCACCGACTCGTTGCGGTCCCTGGCCCCGGCCGGTCGACTGCTCGTCGTCGGTTTCACCGGCGGTGAGATTCCCACCGTTCGGGTGAACCGGTTGCTGCTCAACAACGTCGACGCCATCGGGGTCGGCTGGGGCGCCTGGGCCGCAACCCATCCGGGCTATCTGGCCGAGCAGTGGACCGAATTGGCACCGCTGTTGGCCTCCGGAGCGATCAGTGCTCCCGCACCCGTGGTGTTCCCCTTCGAGCAGGCCGGCGCGGCGATCGCCTCGCTGGAGAACCGGACCGCCGTCGGCAAGGTGGTGCTCAAGATCCGTTGACGGGTCATCCGTTCATGACGGGCAGGCTCAACCGGGACCGCGTGCCGATCTCGTGGGTGGTGGGCACCAATCGCGATGCGGTCCACACCGACTCACCGGTGCCCGGGTTGCGGGCGAACCGCGGATACGAACCGCCGGCAATGGACACCCGGATCCGTGACCCCGCCGCGAAGCGGTGTGCGACAGGATCGAGATCCAGCCTGAGCACCCCGGTGTCGGCGGGTGTCCGGGTGGCGTAACCGTCACTGACATTTCGGGAACGACCGTCGGCGCCGACCTCGCTGATCCGCACCGCGATATCGCACCAGCCGGTGTCGGTTCGGTGCGCCAACTCGACAGTCGGGGTGCCGATCACCTCCACCGGCCGGTCGAGCACGGGTCCGGTGAAGGTGATGACGTCATTGCGGGCGGCCAGCGCAGAATCCTCGCGATAACCCCGGGGCGCGAACAACAACCGGCCCCCGATCGTCGGTGTCGGATCCGCCGGGTCGTAGACGAACCGGGCGGGCGGACCGTCCACCGGTTGCGGTGTCAGCGCGGCACGCGGGCTCAGGTACCACCGCTGCGCATCGGCCGGAGGTGGCCACGATGACAGATCCCGCCAGCCGTCTCCGGTGACGAAGACCCGGACACCGTCGAATCGCTCACCGGCCAACCAGCTCAACGACTCTCGTAAAACATCCCCACCACCGTCACCGTGGGTCCACGGACCGACGATCAGCGTCGGCCCGGCGCCACCGTCGCGGAGTCGGCGATATTGCTCGAAGGTCTGGGTGAGGAAGACATCCTGCCAGCCGGTCACCAACAGCACCGGAGTCCGGGTGCGCTGCAATGCACTCCCGAGACGGGCGGGCCGCCAGTACGGATCGGTGGCGTCCGGAGTGCGCAGCCAGGACTCGTGCCACGGAGCACGATCCTTGAGTATCTTCGCGCCGGCATCGCGTAGCGGCACGATCCGCAGCGGTCGACGCAACCGGCGCGGCATCGTGACCATCCGGACGACGGTGCGCAACGTCCCGCCGTCTTCCTGGGTGGCGACCTGGTAGCTCCAGGTGAGGAAATCGGCCAACGCGAATGCTCCCGTGCCCCAGCCCGATTCGGCAAAATCGTGCGGGGCCATGCCGATCACCGACGTGTCGAGCTCCGGGGGCGGGTCCATCAGCAGGGCCCACTGGGTGTAGCCGAGATAGGAGGACCCGACGGTGAACAGCCGCCCGCGGAACCAAGGCTGGTCGCGTAACCAGATCAGCGTGTCGGCGGCATCCTCGGACTCGGCATGCCCGGGGTGGAAGTCACCGCCAGAGCCGAAAGTGCCTCGGACGCTTTGCATCACCACCTGATAACCGCGTACGGCATAGACCGCGGCGGTCACGGCGGCGGGAAGGTTCGTTCGGCCATAGGGAGTGCGGATCAGCACCGTTCCCGTGGGTTCAGCGTGCGGGACACCAGGGAGGTAGACGTCGGTCAGCAGGTCGACACCGTCACGCATGGTCACCGCGACGTCGCGGTCCACCCGGTAGCCCGTCGTCGCCGGAGGTAGCCGCAGTCGCGCACTCACCACGCGGGTGGCCAGCCGTACGAATGGACCGGGTGCGGTGGGTCGAATGGAAGCCATCACCGACCATTGTGTCCGAATCGTCGCCATAATCGTTGGTCCCCGCCACGATCAGTGACTACCGTCGAGACATGCGCAGCTGCCTGTTCCGTGGGGCCCTCGCCGTGTCGGCGGCAGGGGCGGCCGCGCTGCTCGGCTCACCCGCGGCCGCGGCGGACGAGAACACCGAGCGCGCATACCTCAACGCGCTGCACAACGCCGGCATCATCCCCGGCTTCTACACCCCGGCCACCGCGCTGGCCAGCGGCCACAAACTGTGCGCCACCATGGACGGCGGGGTCGACCAACTCGACGTCGTCGACGTGGTGATCAACGCAGACAAGGTTCCCGAGAACGTGGCGACGTTCATGGTCGGCACCGCAACCATCGCGTTCTGCCCGTGGAACTCGATGAGCGGTTAGGTCGCGGCGACCTCGAGCCCGCGCTTGACCTCGAGCCGTCGCAACTTGCCCGATGATGTGCGCGGCAAGGTCCCCGGTTTGACGAACACCACCTCGGCGGGCACGACACCGCAGCCCGAGGCCACCTCCCTCATGAGTTCGGCTCGAGCGCCCGCCTCGTCGGGCCCGCGGAACTCGGCGGTGACCACCAGTCCGGGACGCACCGAACCTTCGCCGATGCCGACCGCGACCACCGCTCCCTCACGCACGCCCGGTACCCGTGCGGCGATACGCTCGACCTCGGCGGGGAAGATGTTGCGCCCGGCCACGGTGATGATCTCCTTGGCCCGGCCGCACACCACCAGTCCACCGTCGACCAGATAACCCAGATCGCCGGTACGGAACCATTCGTCGCCGACGCGCGGCAGGTCGCCGAGGTAACGGGACATCATGGAGGTTCCCCGGATGATCACCTCGCCGACCTGTCGGCCGGAGACCGCCACGGCCATCCCCTCGCGGGGTTCGATCCGTAATTCCATGCCCTCGATCGGTGTGCCGAGCACGGCGTGTCTGCGCGTGGCGGTGCCCTCCTCGGTGGTGAAGGTGGTCTCGTCGATGCGCAAACCCTCTCCCGGGACAGGAACCGTTACCGCACAGGTAGATTCGGCAAGACCGTAGGACGGTGAGAGGGCTCCTGCGGAGAAGCCGAAGCGTGCCATCTCGACGGCGAACCGCTCGGTGAGCTCACAGTCGACGGGTTCGCCGCCGTTGAGGGCGAACCGCAGCCCGGACAGGTCGACGTCGGCGACGCGGCGGGAGTACTTGCCGATCATGCCGTAGGCCATGTTGGGCGCCGCGGTCACCGAAGCCCGACTCTCCGACAGCCAGTTCAACCACCGGAACGGCGAGGCCTGGAAGGCTGCCGTCGGTGCCTGCCACACCTCGTTACCGGCCAGCGCACCGGCAAGCAGGAAGCTCAGACCCATGTCGTGGTAGAGCGGAAGCCAGGAGCACCCCACATCGCCGGCCTGCAAACCGATGCGCTTGCCGAGACCGCTGAGATTGGCCAGCACCGCCGTCGGCGACAACTCCACCGTCTTCGGGGTGCCTGTCGACCCCGCGGTGCCCTGCAGAATCGCTGTGGACACGTCGACCTCTGCGCATCCAATGGCGCTCGATCGTCCGGCGGGTGCGAGGTCGGTGAGATCGGTGACCGGCAACCCTTGCCCGGCGGTGCGGATCTTCTCCAGATACGTGCCCTGGCTGGCGACCAATTGCACGTCGATGCTTCGGAATCGATCCTGGGTGGCCTGCGCCCATTGGGTGGCGTCGGCACCGCGGATCGGTCCGGGCAGAATCGACACGGCGGCCCCGGCGTAGAAGGCACCGATGACGGTCGAGACGAGTTCCGCGGTCGGCGCACCGACCAGTCCCACCCGGCGGATGTCCTGGTCGCGCAACCGCTCGGCGACACTTCCGGCCCTGGCGTGAATCTCCTGCCAGGGATGGCGCGACCATTGCTTGTCGGCGAGTAGGACGAGATCCCGCGGGCTGCGGGACAGGGTCTCGGCCAACGCCGACGCGAGCACGTTCACCACGCGCTCCGACGGCCGTCCGGCACGGTGTCGACGTGCGCCCTGCGCATCGTGATGCGATCCATGACCGGAAACTATATGACCTTTGCCAAAATCGGGTTCCTACGCTGACGCCGCCGACAATTCAGCCAGTATGGGCTGGTGGCCGTACCCGCTGCGACGTGGACCGACACCGGATCGGGTCGGCATCGGTGGCTGAGCGTGCTCTCAGCAATGGCGCGTGTCGGATTGCGTCAGTTCCCTGGCTCGCCGGGGGTCGGCGCACCCGGCAGTGCGGGCGCTCCCGGTGCGGGTGGCGGCGGAGGCGCCGACTCGGTCGGTGGATTGCAGATCTGGTCGAGCTTGGTGTTCTGCTCGTCGGCATCCTTGAGTCGCTGCTGCTGCGCGGGATCGTTGGTCGGGATCTCCGCGATCGCCGCGGCGCCGACGTCCATCAATGTGTTGCCGAAGTTGCGGGCCGCCTCGGCGAGCTCGTCGGGGGTGGCGGGCTCGACCCGGTTGAGCAGGAACTGACCGCCGCCGAGCAGCGCGAGTCGCGCATTCGCCGCGACGGCTATCGCCGCCCCGAAGTTGCCCTGGTTGGCCGCGGGTTGTTGCATTGCGCTGCTGTTGGCGACGCCGACGCTGACGAGCGCAAAGGCATCGCACACCTGGGCCTGTGACTGCGCGCGCTGCTCTTCGGTGAACGTCTCGGCCACAGGCGCCGCAGCGGGGGCCGGGGCACTGTTGACCGGATTGCGCCACATATAGGCCGATGCACCGAGTGTCGCGATCGCCACGAGCATCGCACTGACCGCGATGACCGCGGGTCCGCGGGTCGAGCTCGTCTCGTCGTCGTCCAGGACGTCATCGGAAGCCGCGGTGTCGGGAGCTTTCTCGCCGGACGCTTTCTGACCGTCGGTCTCGCCGACGTTGGTCTGACTGTCGGTCTCACCGACCTTGGTCTCGTCGGCTTCGGTGTCGCTGACCTCGGATTCGTTATCGTCTGGCACGCCGGCAATCGTAGCAACGGGGCACATTCCCACCCGGGTAGCTCATGGCCGCCTCACTGGCTGCGTAGCGCGCCGTCCAGGGCCGATATCAGCTGTGCCGTCCGACTGGACGCGGACGTCGGCGGTGGGTATCTGCGCAGGACATCGACAAGGCCGGGTCCGGCGCGACGGCAAGCCAACTCGAGTACACGTTCCGCGGCCGACGGACCATCGACGATCTCGGCGATCCGCGCGGCATTGGCGTCCGCCCGCAAGATATGGCCGAGCTGGTGTGACGCGGCGATGGGGTGCAGGTATGCCGCGGAGGCCGCATCGCCGGCGGCCTGGGCGGCCAGTCGCGCCGATTCGGTACCGGCCTCGGCCGCAGCGCGGTGGGCATCCATCGACGCAGCCCGTTGCCGCCGCCCGCGTGGATCCCCGGCGACGAAGGCCCGGGCCGCCGCCACGGCCGCACGCGGACGCCGGTCGTCGGGGTGGGCGCTTTCGTAGTACGGGATCAACGGCTCCGCCGCGTCAGCGACGAAGCACGCCACCAGACGCAGTTCCTCGACGGACAGGTCGAAGTCGGCCATGCCGGTGATTGTGCCCGCAGGCCCATCGGCGCGCGGGCGAGTATGGACATCCAATACCTGTCACTTGACAGAAACATTCGGCACTCGTTGTTAACAGTCCCCGAATCATCGGTTACATCGCCGCAACCACGACATCGCGCTCGCCGCGAAAACTGTCACCTGACAGAAAGTCCGAAACGACGGACTCCCGACTGCCCGAGAGTGATCAGTGAGCACCACTGTGTCGAGCACATCCGAAACGGCCACCACCGCCGGCGCCAGGGCCCATGCGCGTGCCCAACACGGCAGGACCGCCGAATTCATGCGCCACCACCCGGCATCGGCCTCACCCACGGCGCCGGCCGGTGTCGCCGCCGGCAAGCTGGTTTGGTCGGAAACCGTTGCCCCCGGCGGATACACCAGTGCGGTGCTGGCCCGCGGCACCCGTATCCGCCTCACCGATACCGACGGCGACGCCTGTGCGCATCTGCTGCTGCACCGCGCCGATGCACCGCACGAGCGGCTCAACGTCGCCGATACGGTGAAGGTGCCATGGCAGGCCTACCTGGGCACGGGACATCCGCTGCTCAGCGGTTTCGGTCGTGTCTTGGCCACCCTCGTCGGTGACACCTCCGGGAATCACGATGCGCTGACCGGAACATCAACCCGTGCAGGCAATATGGAGCGATACGGCGCATCGGCCCCGGAATCCGACTCCCCCGCCGGACGCGATCTGTTCACCCTCGCCGCGCTGAAACACGGACTGGACCGCCGCGACCTGCCGCCCTCGGTGTCCTTCTTCCAAGGCGTTCGGGTCGATAATGACGGCACGCTGCGATGGCTCGGCTCAGCCGGCGCCGCCACCACGGTCGACCTGCTGCTGCACGTCGACGCGATCATGCTGCTGGCCAACACCGCCCACCCGTTGGACCCGCGCCCGCAATTCACCTGCTCTCCATTGCAGGTGCACGCCTGGCCGGCGACGACCGATCTGGATCGCCTGGCCACCGGAGAACTGTTGGGGCCGTTGGGTCCCGAGCACATCCAGGCCATCGCCAACACCGACGCCGACCTCACCGCAAGGGGACAGCTGTGACCACCGTCGAGATTCCCGCCCTGATCCCAGGAACCGTCGTGCTCGACGAGCACGTCGCTGCGCGCGCCTCGTGGTCGGCGATCGTCGCCGCCGGTGATGTCCTGACCATTGTCGACCTGGCCGGAAACCAGGCCGTCGACTGCCTGCTGTATTCGGCGGCCGATACCGGGGTTCGGTACTCGGCACCGGAAACCGTTCGGCGCCAGGGCCGCATCACGCTGACCACCGGATCGGTGCTACGCGCCGACACCGGTGCGGCACTGATGACGGTCGTCGCCGATGAGGTCGGTGTACACGACACGCTCGGCGGCGCGTGCTCCAAGGAGTCGAACACGCTGCGTTACGGCCAGCACACCCGCGCCCAACACGGTTGCCTGGACAACTTCCTGCTCGAAGGATCCCGGCATGGTCTCGATGCCCGCGATATGTCCAGCAACATCAACTGGTTCATGAACGTGCCGGTGGACCCCGACGGTGCACTCGGCATCGTCGACGGACTGTCCGGGCCCGGCAAACGCGTGGCACTGCGCGCCGAGATCGACACCCTGGTGCTGGTCTCGAACTGCCCGCAGATCAACAACCCCTGCAACGCATTCGACCCCACACCGGTCCGGATGATCGTCACCTCGCCGGACCGGACGGGAAATGGAGAGCCAGCATGACCGATCACACCGTTCTGATCGCCAACCGCGGCGAGATCGCGGTCCGGCTGTTGACCGCCGCAAAAGCCTTGGGATTGCGCACCGTCGCGGTGTTCTCCGACGCCGATCGCGGTGCACCCCATGTGACCCTGGCCGACCAGGCCGTGCGAATCGGACCGGCCGCACCGCGCGAGAGCTATCTGCGCACCGACGCCATCCTGGACGCCGCCACGGCCACCGGCACCACGATCGTGCATCCGGGCTACGGATTCCTCTCCGAGGATGCCGATTTCGCGTCCGCCGTGGAGCGGGCCGGTATCCGCTTCGCCGGACCCAGCCCCGCGCAGTTACGTGAGTTCGGCACCAAACACACCGCGCGGGCGGCCGCCCGCGCGGCCGGAGTCCCCATCTTCGCCGGTTCGGACCTGCTCGGTGATCTCGACGAGGCAGTGACCGCAGCCGACGGTATCGGCTATCCGGTGATGCTGAAGGCCACCGGCGGTGGAGGTGGCATCGGCATGCAGGTGTGCCGCGATGCCGACGATCTGCGCACGGCCTATCAGCGGGTGGTCGCGCAGGCCGAGCGCAGCTTCGGTTCCGCCGGCGTCTTCGTCGAGCGCTACGTCGAGAACGCCCGCCACATCGAGGTGCAGATCTTCGGCGACGGCATCGGTCGGGTGCTGTCTCTGGGTGATCGGGACTGTTCGTTGCAACGCAGGCATCAGAAGGTCATCGAGGAGGCGCCTGCCCCCGCACTACCCGATGCCGTACGCGAACAGTTGCACGCCACCTCGCGCGCGCTGGCCGCCTCGGTGGGATACCGCTCGGCGGGCACTGTCGAGTTCGTCTACGACGCCGCCCGGCAGGAGGCCTCGTTCCTGGAGGTCAATGCCCGTCTGCAGGTGGAACATCCGGTGACCGAGACCGTCACCGGCGTCGACCTGGCCGGCTGGATGCTGCGATTGGCCACCGGCGACACGGCGATGTTCGACGACCATCCCTCCGGTTCCGTTGCCGTCACCGGTCATGCCGTCGAGGCGCGGATCTACGCCGAGGACCCGAGCCGCGACTACCGGCCCAGCACCGGCACCATCACCGCCGTCAGCTTTCCGGATGACGTCCGGGTCGACGGCTGGATCACCGACGGCACCGAGGTCACCGCCTCTTACGACCCGCTGCTGGCCAAGATGATCGTCGGCGCCGAGGACCGCGATACCGCGTTCGACCGGCTCGCCGGGGCGCTGTCCGAGACCGTATTGCACGGTATCGAGGTCAACATCGGCATGCTCGGCGCCGCCATCGCCCACCCGGATGTGCGGGCGGCGCGGCACAACACCGCCACGCTGGCACACGTGCGCGACCCGCGGCCGCGCATCACCGTCGAACGACCCGGCCTGCTGACCACCGTGCAGGATGTGCCCGGCCGACTCGGCCTGTGGCAGGTGGGCGTGCCGCCGAGCGGACCCATGGACGACCTGTCCTTCCGGCTCGGCAACCGCGCCCTGGGCAACCCCGAGCAGGCCGCGGGCCTGGAGTGCACCGCGTCCGGTCCGGCACTGCGGTTCAGCCACCCCACAACGGTGTGCGTCACCGGCGCCGAATGTCTGGTCACCGTCGACGGCGTGCCCGTGCCGATGTGGGAACCGATCACGGTCCCCGCCGACGGCGTGCTCGACATCGGCGCCGCCGAAACCCTCGGGCTGCGCACCTATCTGCTGCTGGCCGGCGGGCTGGACGTGCCCAGTTACCTGGGAAGCGCCGCCACCTTCACCCTGGGGCGTTTCGGCGGCCACGGTGGCCGTGAGCTGCACGCCGGTGATGTGTTGCGCGCGCACAGCGCTGCGGTCGACACCGCAGCGCCGGTTCCACCGGAATGTCGCCCCACATTCGCCCGCGAGTGGGAGTTGGCCGTCACCGAGGGACCGCACGGGGCTCCGGAGTTCTTCACCCGCGCCGACATCGACACTCTGTTCGACACCCCGTACCGGGTGCACTTCAACTCCGCACGCACTGGCGTACGACTGGAAGGCCCGAAACCGCAGTGGGCCCGCCCCGATGGCGGTGAGGCCGGTCTACATCCGTCCAACATCCACGACAACGCGTATTCGGTAGGTGCGCTGGACTTCACCGGGGACACCCCGATCCTGCTCGGCCCGGACGGGCCGAGCCTCGGCGGATTCGTCTGCCCCGTCACGGTGATCTCCGCACAACGCTGGAAGCTGGGGCAGCTGCGCCCGGGTGACACCGTCCGGTTCGTACCGGTCCGCGCGGTGGAGGCACCCTCGCGTGCCGACCTGAGCCCGCGGCGGGTGGCCGCGCCCGTGCGCCGCGGTGACGGCGATGATGGCGTGCTGGCCCGCCGCGCGGGTGTCGACGGCGCACCCGCGGTGACTTATCGGCGCAGTGGTGATGACAACGTGCTCGTCGAATACGGCGATATCGTCTTGGATCTCGCGCTGCGGGCCCGGGTACACGCGCTACACACCCGGCTGGACGGCAGCTGTGCCGGCATCCTGGACCTGACTCCGGGCATCAGGTCGCTGCAGGTGCATGTCGATCCCGATGTGCTTCCTACATCACGACTTTTGGGTCTGCTGTCCGAGATCGAGGATGAGCTGCCGGCGTCCTCGGAACTGGTCGTGCCGAGCCGACGGGTCAGGTTGCCGCTCAGCTGGGATGACCCGGCCACCCGGGAGGCGATCGCACGGTACACCTCGGGTGTGCGTGACGATGCGCCGTGGTGCCCGTCGAACATCGAATTCATCCGGCGTATCAACGGATTGGACGGCCAGGCCGATGTCTACGACACCGTCTTCGCCGCCGAATATCTGACGCTGGGGCTGGGCGACGTGTATCTGGGCGCACCGGTGGCCACCCCGCTGGATCCGCGGCACCGGTTGGTCACCACGAAGTACAACCCGGCCCGCACCTGGACCGCGGAGAACTCCGTCGGTATCGGTGGCGCGTATCTGTGCATCTACGGGATGGAGGGCCCGGGCGGCTACCAGTTCGTCGGGCGCACCACCCAGGTCTGGAGCCGCTACCGGCACACCGCGCCGTTCGAAGCGGGCAGCCCATGGCTGCTGCGGTTCTTCGACCGGATCTCCTGGTACCCGGTCTCGGCGGAGGAACTGCTGGAGCTGCGCGCCGACATGGCGGCCGGGCGAGGCGATGTCGACATCACCGAGGGCACCTTCTCACTGGCCGACCATGATCGCTTCCTGGCCGACAATGCCGCCGATATCGCCGCATTCCGTGCCCGGCAGGCGGCGGCGTTCGCCGCGGAACGCACCGCATGGGAGCGGGCCGGTGAGTTCGACCGCGCCGAGCGGGCCGCCGCCGATGCCCCGGTGTCCACCGATGAGATCGTCCTCAATGACGGCGACCACCGCATCGATGCACCGTTCTCCTCAAGCGTGTGGAAGGTCGACGTCGCCGTCGGCGAGCAGGTCGTCAGCGGCCAACCGCTGCTGGCGTTGGAGGCGATGAAGATGGAGACGGTGCTGCGCGCACCGTCGGACGGTGTGGTGACCCAGATCCTGGTCTCCGCGGGACATCTGGTCGATCCCGGTACTCCGCTGGTGGTCGTCGGCACCGGAGCAGGAGCATGAGCGCGGTCGAGCGGGTTCGCGCAGCCTACGCTGCCATCGACGCGGCGCGACGTCCGGAGATCTGGATCATGCTGCGGCCGTTGGACGATGCGTTGGCCGATGCCCGTGCCGTGGATGCCGCCGGGCCCGACCTTCCCTTGGCCGGCGTGGTGGCCGCGGTGAAGAACAACATCGACGTCACCGGTATCCCGACGACGGCGGGCTGCCCGAGCTACGCCGACGGGCCGGCGGACACCGATGCCATCGCCGTCGCCCGATTGCGCGCGGCAGGTGCGGTCGTCATCGGCGCCACGAATCTCGACCAGTTCGCCACCGGCCTGGTCGGCACCCGCAGCCCCTACGGTCCGGTGCGCGATGCCCGACGCCCCGAGTACATCTCGGGGGGCTCGAGTTCCGGCTCGGCGGTGGCCGTTGCCCTCGGATTGGTGGACATCGCCCTGGGTACCGACACCGCAGGATCTGGTCGGGTGCCCGCCGCGCTGCAGGGCATCGTCGGGATCAAACCCACATTGGGCGTGGTGCCCACCGACGGTGTGGTACCCGCCTGCCGGTCCTACGACTGTGTGACGGTGTTCGCCAGGGATCTCGACACCGCCGATGCCGCCACGGGAGTGATCGCCGGCGGCGCCCGGCCGTTCCCACCGGACGCACCGCTGGCGGCACCGCCGGTGCCCCGCGTGGCGGTACCCGGCAAGCTGCCCGAATTATCGGCAGAATGGGCGCAGTTGTTCCGCTCCAGCTGTGCCGAGCTTGCCTCGCGCGGTGTCGAACTCGTCGATATCGACCTGACTCCCTTCCTGGCTGCGGCGCGGCTGCTCTATGACGGCGGTCTGGTCGCCGAACGGCACGAGGCGGTCGGGGCGTTCGTCGAATCCCACCGCGACTCCCCCGATCTCGACCCGACCGTCGCCGGCATCATCGGGTCCGCGGGCACGGTGGCGGCCACCACTCTGGTTCGGGACAGGGTGCGGTTGGCCGAGCTGACCGCCGCCGCAATGGCCGAACTGACCGATTGCGATGCCCTGCTGATACCCACCACCACCGGTCATCCGACGATCGCCGAGGTGACCGCCGACCCGGTGGCGACCAACTCGAGGATGGGTGTCTACACCAACTTCTGCAATCTGATGGACCTGTGCGCCGTCGCAGTGCCGACCGGAACCGATTCCGCAGGAGCTCAATTCGGAGTGAGCGTCCTCGCACGCGCGGGCGCGGACGCGGTGGCGCTCGACATCGCGCGCCTGCTGACCGACGCGCCCACGGCCGTCGATCCCTGGCCGGCACGGGCCGGGTTGGCCACCACCACGCTGCTGGTGGTGGGTGCCCATCTGCGCGGCCAGCCGCTGGCCTGGCAGCTCGACGACCGCGGTGCACGCTGGATCGGGCCCGCGCGCACCGCACCGCATTACCGGTTGGCCCGACTGGACACCGAGCCGCCCAAACCCGGCCTGGTGCGGGTCGCGCCCGGTTCGGGCACGACGATCACCGGTGAGCTGTGGTCGGTCGGCACCGCCATGCTCGGTGACTTCCTTAACGCGCTGCCCGCGCCGATGTCACTCGGGCGGGTCGAACTCGCCGACGGTACCGAGGTCGTCGGCTTCGGGTGCAGCCTGCACGCCTGGGAATCCGGTATCGACATCACCCACCACGGTGATTGGCCCGGCTATCTGCGCCGAATACAGCCCGGAGTAGCGGTCACCCGGTCCGATCTGGCGCACCGTTGTTGGCGGCGCACCGCGATCGCCGTGCCCGCAACCGAGATCGACACCACCACCGAGGTGCACTGGCTACAGGGCGGCGAACTGTTCATCGACCTGCGCACGCCGGCGGACATGCCGTCGATCTCCGGCACCTCGTTGGACACCCTCACCCGAGACGACTTGGTGACACTGTGCCGTCAACACGCGTTCGCGGGTCGGCTCGCCGAGGACGACGGCGTGTGGACCTGGCATCGGGAGTTCGATCTGCATCCGGCCGAGGACCTGCCCGATCGAGGTCGATTGCACCTTGCCGATGGGGTTTTGGTCGAGACCGGGGTCGGCCGCGACTACTACGAGGACTGGGTCGCCGACGGCCCGTCCACCGACGGGATCGAACTGCGGCTGCGCGACGCGTCCGGCCGGCTCGGCATGCTGCTGCGGGTCGGAGGCCGGTTCGGGTTCGTTCGCGGTCGCGATACCGACCCGGCCGTCGGCCTTTTGTCCGCCGCCGTCGCCGCAGCCGACCCGGATGCGGCCCGGACACTCCTGGACATCGAGGTCTCCCTCGGGGTCGTCGACGAATCCGGCTGGCACATCACCCGTTCGACGCTTCCGTTCCGGATCGGTGACAACCTGGCACCCGATCTCGGTGCCGCCGAAATCACCACCGGCGAGCGGGATTCCTCCGGAGCGGCCATCCGGCGGCGCTGGACCGTCATGGCGCTCGACCGCTCCGATCATCTGCTCCCCCTCTGAACCCACGAGGAACGATATGACCGCCGATTTCACCGAGGTGCCGGTGCTCGACATCGCCGCCCTGCTCGATGATGACCACCCCGGCTATGCCAGGGCGGTCGCCGAGCTGGGTGACGCCTCCCGACGAGTGGGCTTCGCCCAGATCGTCGGCCACGGAATAAGTCCCGCGCTGTTCGACGATCTGCTCACCGCCACCCGGACCTTCTTCGCCTTGCCCGAACAGGAGAAGCTCAAGGTCCACATCGGCCGCTCGAGCAACCATCGGGGATACGTGCCGCCCGGTGAGGAAGTGTTCGCCGCAGGCACCGTCGATGCCAAGGAGGCCTTCGACCTGTCCCTCGATCTACCCGCCGATGACCCGCGCTATCTGGCAGGTAACCCGTTGTTGGGCCCCAACCAGTGGCCGGCGCTGCCGGGATTCCGGGAGGCCGTGACCGCCTGGTACGACGCGGTATTCGCGCTGTCGCGCCGGTTGTTGCGTGCCTTCGCGGTGGCACTGGGCGAGCCCGCCGATCGGTTCGACCGGTATGTCACCGCCCCGCCGTCACAATTGCGGTTGATCCACTATCCGTTCGACCCGGCTGCGGCCGACCGACCGGGCATCGGCGCGCACACCGATTACGAATGCTTCACGCTGCTCCGTCCGACGGCACCCGGTCTGGAGGTTCTCAACGCCGCCGGGACGTGGATCGACGTGCCGCTGCTCGAGGACGCGTTCGTCGTCAACATCGGTGATCTACTGGAGATCTGGAGCAACGGGGAATTCGTCGCAACGACCCACCGAGTCCGCAAGGTTGCCGAGGAACGCTACTCCTTCCCGTTGTTCGTCAATGTCGACGACGACACCGAAGTGGCGCCACTTCCTGCCTTCGCAGACAACGGCAAGCCCGCGCGCACACCCGTGATCGCCGGTGAGCACCTGTTCGCGCAGACCGCCCAGAGCTTCCGCTATCTCCAGGAGCGTCTTGCCCGAGGGGAGGTGACCTTACCCGCCGGCGCCCAACCGCTGGCGACCTTCGGCCGCAAGGCACTCACCAATCACTGACCCCTAACCCGTACCCGAAGCTGTCCCGGCAACGTCGCCGATCCACAAACCCCTACTCCCTCTTGGAGTTCGCCATGATCATTGCCGGCGTTGCCGTCTTCCTGCTCATTCTCACCGTCAGCGGTGTGATCTCCGCGCGCCGTGTCCGCGGCGATTGTTCGAACTATCTGGTCGCCGGTCGGGCCCTGCCAGCGGTGCTGGTGACCGCCGTGCTCATCGCCCAACCCGTCGACTCCAACGCCACCATCGGTAATGCCGATCTGTCAGCCACTTTCGGGTTCTGGGCCGGCGCCGCACTGCCCATCGGGCTGGCCATCTGCCTACTTCTGATGGGTCTGTTCTTCGCCAAACGGATGCGGGCTGCCGACGTGGTGACGCTGCCCGAGTACTTCCGTGACCGATTCGGTCGCAGCACCGAGGTCGCGTCATCGTTTCTCACCATCGCCAGCTTCATCATCCTGCTGGCCGGAAATCTGGTCGCGGTCGGCTTCCTGCTGGAGCGCTTCCTTGGCGTCTCGTACGCCTACGCGATTCTTCTCACCATCCCGCTGGCGTTGTTGTACACCATCAGCGGAGGCATGTTCGCCTCGGTGTACACCGGCGTCGCCTGCGTCATCGTCAATGTCATCGGCGTTGCCGCACTGGTGACCTGGGTGGCCACCACGCACGGCTTCACCGCTCCGGAGGGCATGGGTGCCGGCGATCTCGCGCAGCTGACCTCCAGCGATTCCGGTGCAGTGATCAACTGGGCCACCATCATCGCGTTAGGCCTGGGCAACCTGGTGGCCATCGACCTGATGCAGCGTGTGTTCTCCGCCCGCACGCCGGGCGGTGCGCAGAAGGCATGCTTCGCCGCGGCAGCCGGACTGCTGATGCTCTGCATCCCCCTGTCATTCGTGGCGTTGGCCGCCGTGAGCATCGTCGGTGACGCGGCCACGGATGGTCCGATCCTGTACACACTGCTGGGCGGTTACGCGCCGGCCTGGTTGGCTATCATCGTCATCTCGGGCCTGTTGGCCGCGACGTTGACCACCATCAGCGGGATTCTGCTGTCCACTGCAGCGGTGCTGATCCGCAACATCCTGCGCATCGATGCCGCTGCGGTCACGATGACGCCGCGGGTGCTGACCGCGACCCGCTGGGCAACCCTGCCGATGGCGGTACTGGCGGGCCTCGTCGCGCTGCGGGTGCCGCAGACCGGCATCCTGCTGACGCTGGCCTTCGACCTCCTGCTGGCGAGCCTGGTGGTCCCGTTCATCCTCGGCCTGTACTGGTCCCGCGGCGGCGCCGCGGCGGCCTGGGCGGCGATCGTGATCGGTATCGGCGTGCGGATGACGTTCTTCGTGCTCACCCCGACGATCTACGGGGTCGACAACACGCTGTTCTTCGTCCCCAACGACCTGGTGACGACATCTGCCGACGGGTGGAGCACGTTGCTGGCCGGGGCGGCATCGTTGATCGCGTATGTGGTTGTCGCGGCGCTGACACCGGGCCGCGTCGAGAAAGACGTGGAGACCGAGCCGGCACCCGCGGTCGAGGTGTTGACGGCGGCCCGGTCCTGAGCCGGGACACGTCGGCGGTGGCGCACGTGTCGCGCCTGTCGGACTGGCAGGATCGACACGTGCGCACCACCGCAAGCGGCCGCCCCCGATTGGAGGGGCGCAAGCGTCCCGGCCAGACCGCCCGCGACGAGGTGCTGGACGCGGCCGCCGAACTGTTCACCACCTCGGGGGTGGCCGCGACCTCGACGCGCCAGATCGCCGAGGCCGTCGGGATCCGGCAGGCGTCGCTGTATCACCACTTCCGCACCAAGAACGACATCCTGGCGGCACTGTTGAGCGGCACCGTGTTGTCGTCCCTGCGGGCGGCCGAACAGCTGCGCGACCGCCCCGAGCCACCGGTGGTGTTGTTGCATGCGCTCAGCCTGCTCGACTGCCGGCTCCTGTGGGACAGCCCGTGGAACCTGGGCATCCTCTATCTGCTGCCCGAGGTGCGTGATCCGCAATTCGGTGAATTCCACCGGCAACGGACCGAATTGCGTCGCGCCTACCGGGAGCTGTCGACGCGGGTGATCGCCGATATCGAGCCGGCCGACGGCGCCCTGGATGTCAGCGCCGATGCCGATACCGTGTTCCGACTGGTCGAGAGCCTGCCGAACCTACGTGCCGACGGGTTGGGCGAGCCCGATCAGCCGAACCGGACCGCGGATCTGGCGGTGCACCTGCTGGGCTGGCGCGGTGACTGGAACGGACTGCGGACCGCGTCGCAATCGGTGGTCGACGTGGTGACAGCTCCCGCCTCGCCGTAAAGACATTGGCTTCGGCCGGATTGTCGCGTTGAATTGCGCGCATGCGCTTGATCGAGGATTGGCCATCAGTGGCCCATGAATTCGACCTGGCGCACGCCCTGTTCGATGTGTCCGGTCGCGAGCATGTGTCGGCGTGGCTGGCCGAGGAACTGGCCCGCACTCGCGATGACGCCTTCGCCCGGTCGTTCTCCGACCACATCGACCTGCCCGGGGTGTCCTCGTCGGACTACCTGCAGCGAGTTGTCCACAGCGAGCGCGGAGATTTGTTGGGCGGCATCCGATTTCGGGGACGAAACATCGACAAGCCGTTCATCGAGATCATCGCGCACACCTTCGATGATGTCGACGACCTGGCACGGTGTGTGGCCGCCGAGTGGTCGGTGTTCGCGCCGAAGGCGCTGCGCTTGCGGACGCTGCCGGGGACACTCGACGGCCCGGATATCGTCCTGGATCAGACCGTTCACGCCGCACGGTGCAAGGATTTGAGCGTGCCGGACCCGCAGGTTCAGCTGGTTCCTTTCGACCGAGTCGAGGACGCCATCGGCCTGGTACAGACCCGATACCGAACGCTCAATCCTGTACTGGCCCAGAGCGTGGTGGCTGCCGCCACCGAGGACTTACGCGCCTGGCATGCCGCCGGACAGTTGCACGCGATCACCGTGGCCGATATCGCGGTCGGGGCGTTCGCCGTCCGGCCGGGCCGCATCTACTGGATTCCTGGCGCCGAGATCCACGAGGAGGTCGTGGACACCGATCATGCCGGCCACCATTACGCGAGCCACGCCCAGCGAAGGTGGGCCGCCGATATCAGCGCCGACCGCGATGAGCATCTGATCGGCACCATCCACGGGCTCAACAACGCGTCACGCCGGACCGCCGAGGAAGCCGGTCGACCACGGGTCCTCGATCTCGTCTTCGTCGCGCTCACCGAGAACCGCAAATGCGGGTGATCTATGCTTTCTTAACCGCATAGTCGGATAGAGGGGGTCATTGGTGCCGGAGATTCGCATCAAGGACGCCGCCGCGCTGCTCGGGGTCAGCGATGACACCGTCCGCCGGTGGACCGACAGCGGTGCGCTGGCCTCGCACAAGGACGACGCCGGACGAAAGGTCATCGCCGGCGATGTCCTGGCCGCGTTCGTCCGCGAACAGGCCTCCCCACCCGCCGACCCCACCGGAGCCAGCAGCTCCGCACGCAATCGCCTCGTCGGGCTCGTCACCAAGGTCACGGCCGACCGCGTGATGTGCGAAGTCGAGATGCAGTGCGGTCCGTTCACCGTCGTCTCGCTCATGAGCACCACCTCGGCCGAACAGCTCGGGCTGGAGCCCGGTGCGCTTGCCGTCGCCGTCGTCAAGGCCACCAACGTCATCGTGGAAACTCCAGGAGGAACATCGTGAAACCACTAGCGGGACTGTTGGCCCTAGCCCTCCTGCTCGCCGGATGCTCGTCGTCGCAGAGCGATTCGGCACAGCCGGATGCACAGCTCACGGTGTTCGCCGCCGCATCGTTGAAGAAGACGTTCACCGAGCTGGGGGCCCGATTCGAAAAGGACCATCCCGGAACGAAGGTCACCTTCAATTTCGCAGGCTCCTCCGATCTGGTCACCCAGATCACCCAGGGCGCGCCCGCCGACGTGTTCGCCTCCGCCGACACCGCCAACATGACCAAAGCAGTGGACGCCGGCGTCGTCGACGGAGAGCCGGTCAACTTCGCGAGCAACACCTTGACGATCGTCACGCCATTCGGTAATCCCAAGAAAATTGCGACGTTTGCCGATCTGGCGCGGTCGGGCACCCAGGTGGTGGTGTGCGCGCCGCAGGTCCCGTGCGGGGCGGCCACCGAAAAAGTGGAGAAGGCCACCGGCGTCATGCTGGCACCGGTCAGTGAGGAATCCGCGGTGACCGATGTGTTGGGCAAGGTCACCTCCGGGCAGGCCGATGCCGGACTGGTGTACGTCACCGATGCGGCGGGCGCCGCGGACGATGTGACAGCTGTCCCGTTCCCCGAGTCCACCGACGCGGTCAACACCTATCCCATCGCCGTACTCCAGGAGGCCGTCAATTCACGAGCCGCACAAGACTTCGTCGACCTCGTGACGAGCCCGGCCGGACAGGACGTCCTCACCGCAGCGGGTTTTGCCTCACCGTGACCGTCGCGCGCCGACCCAGCGGGCTGGTCCAGGTAGGCCTCCCGGCCTGGATCTACCTGCCCGCCGCGGCGGGCGCACTGTTCGTGATCACACCGCTGATCGCGATCCTGTCGAGAATTGACTGGCCGCACTTCATCCCTCTCATCACCTCCGAATCATCGCGCGCCGCACTACTGTTGAGCCTCAAGACCGCGAGCGCCAGCACCCTGGTCTGTGTGTTGCTCGGGGCACCGATGGCGCTGGCGCTCGCGCGCGGACACTTCCCCGGCCAAGCGATCCTGCGCTCGCTGGTATTGCTGCCGTTGGTACTTCCTCCGGTGGTCGGCGGTATCGCACTGCTCTACACATTCGGCCGCCAAGGACTGCTCGGCGAATACCTCGAACTGTGGGGCCTGCGCATCGCGTTCTCCACCACCGCGGTCGTACTCGCGCAATCCTTTGTCTCGCTGCCGTTCCTGGTCGTCAGCCTGGAAGGCGCGCTACGCTCGGCGGGTAGCGGCTATGAACACATCGCGGCAACGCTGGGCGCCCGCCCCACCACCGTGCTGCGCACGGTGACTCTGCCGCTGGTATTACCCGGCCTGATATCGGGCGCGGTGTTGGCCTTCGCGCGTTCGCTCGGCGAGTTCGGGGCGACGCTGACCTTCGCGGGATCATTGCAGGGGGTGACCCGCACGTTGCCGTTGGAGATCTATCTGCAACGCGAAACGGATCCCGATGCGGCCGTGGCATTGTCGCTGTTGCTCATCGTCGCCGCCGCGGCCATCGTGATCGCGTCGGCCAGTAGGCGTCTGGCGGGAGGCCTGTGAGCGATCTCGCGGTGCGGGCTCGGTTCCCCCAACGTGATGTCGACGTCGACATCACAGTCGCAGAAGGCGAGGTCCTGGCCGTGTTGGGCCCCAACGGCGCCGGCAAGTCGACGCTATTGCAGATGATCGCCGGCCTCCTGCAGCCCGAATCAGCCCGCATCACCCTCGGCGACACCGTCCTCATCGACACTGCGGCCAAAACGTTCATCCCGCCGCACGGCCGGGGTGTTGCCATGTTGTCCCAGCAGGCAATGCTGTTTCCGCATATGACGGCCGAGGCCAACGTTGCTTACGCCCCGCGCTGCCGGGGATTGTCGCGGTCAGCCGCCCGAGAGCAGGCTCGGCACTGGTTGACGGCCGTCGACGCCATGGAGCTGGCAGCACGCAGGCCGGCGGAGCTGTCCGGCGGGCAGGCGCAGCGCATCGCGGTCGCCCGGGCGCTGGCCGCCGAACCGCGGCTGCTGCTGCTCGACGAACCGATGGCCGCCCTCGATGTCACCGCAGCGCCCGCCATGCGCCGGCTGCTGCGCGAGGTACTGCGGGAAAGTGGCCGCACGGCGATCATCGTCACCCACGATCTGCTCGACGCGCTCGCCCTCGCCGACACCGTGGTCGTCATCGACGGCGGCCGCGTGGTGGAGAGTGGGAATGTCCGCAAGGTACTGAGCGCGCCACGAAGTGACTTCGCCGCGCGCATCGCCGGGGTCAATCTGGTGTCGGGCGTTCTTTCCGAACCTGGCGTTCTGCGCACCGCATGGGGCCAAACCATCTCCGGTCTTGGCGATCTGGAGGTCGGGTCGGCCGGTGTCGCACTGTTCCGTCCCGCCGCGGTCGCGGTCCACGTGAGTGCCCCGCACGCAAGCCCGCGCAATATCGTCGAGGTGCAGATCGCCGAACTCGACATCCACGGGTCCACGGTGCGGGTTCGCGGTGTCGAGCAACCCGATGGCGGCACGGGCCTGGCCGCCGATATCACCCCTGCCGCGGCCGCTGAGCTGGATCTGGAGATCGGGCAGCGGGTGTACTTCGTCATGAAAACCCAGGAAGTGCAGCTTCACCCCACGCTGATACCGATGATGTAGGCATGCCAGACCAACTCGCACAGTTACAGCAGTCCGCGCCACCGCTGCGGCTGGCGATCATCATCGGAGCGCTAGGCGTGGTGTTCGGCGATATCGGCACGAGTCCCATCTACACGTTGCAGACGGTCTTCAACCCCGCCGACCCGCACCCGGTACCACTGACCGAGGCCAACGTGTATGGCGTTGTCTCCCTGATCTTCTGGTCGGTCATGACGATCGTCACCCTCACCTACGTGACCCTGGTGATGCGCGCCGACAACCACGGTGAGGGTGGCATCATGGCGCTGATCACGCTGCTGCGCCGCGGTGCGAGTACGCGCGGTCACCGGACCGCGATCGCGCTGGGCTTCCTCGGCCTGTTCGGGGCCGCACTGTTCTTCGGCGATTCGATGATCACGCCGGCAATATCGGTGCTGTCGGCGGTGGAGGGTCTCAAGACCGTCGAACCCGGCCTCAAGGATTGGGTGGTCCCGATCACCGCGGTGATCATCGTTGCGCTGTTCAGCGTGCAACGCCAAGGCACGGCGGTGGTCGGAAGATTCTTCGGTCCGGTCATGATCGTCTGGTTCGTCGCGATCGGCGCGTGCGGCGTCGTCGGCATCGCCGGAAACCCAGGGATTCTGGCCGCGCTGTCACCGACGTATGCCATCGCGTTCATCGGCGGACACTTCCACATCGCGTTCTTTGCGCTTGCCGCGATCGTGCTGGCTGTCACCGGCGCCGAGGCGCTCTACGCCGACATGGGGCACTTCGGACGGCGTGCGATCGTCATCGGCTGGTTGGGACTGGTGCTACCGGCCTGCACGCTGAACTACGTCGGGCAGGGTGCACTGCTGCTGCGAGATGACAACGTGCACAGCGCGCCGTTCTTCCTGCTTGCCCCAGAGTGGGCGCGGCTGCCACTGGTCCTGTTGGCCACGGCGGCCACCGTGATCGCTTCGCAGGCGGTGATCACCGGCGCGTTCTCCGTGGTCTCACAAGCCGTCCAGCTCGGTTATCTGCCGCGTCTACGCATCACTCACACGTCGGCCAAGGCGATCGGCCAGATCTACGTCCCGTGGATCAACTGGGTACTGATGATGTCGGTACTTACCCTGGTGTTCGCCTTCCGCTCCTCGGCAGCGCTGGCCTATGCGTTCGGTATGGCGGTCAGCGGGACGATCACGATCACCACATTGTTGTTCCTCTACTACGCCAGACAGGAGTGGAGGTGGCCGCTGTGGGCGCTGGTGGCGGGCGGCGGCGCACTGTTGTTCGTGGATGTCATGTTCTTGGCGGCCAACCTCACCAAGCTGGTCCACGGCGCCTGGCTGCCGCTGGTCATCGCGATCTGCGCCTTCGTCGTGATGACCACCTGGCAGCGCGGCCGTCACCTGGTGACCGCGGCCAGGCACGAGATCGAGGGACCGCTCCGGCCCTTCATCGACGAATTGGCCGACCGGCAACCCCCGCTGGTACGCGTGCCCGGTACCGCGGTATTCCTGAACCGGTCCGATGACACCACACCGCTGGCGATGCGCACCAATGTCGAGCACAACCACGTCCTGCATGAACATGCCGTGATCGTCGCCGTCGAGACCGTCCCCGTCCCCCGCCTACCCGACAACAAGCGCATCTCGGTGGACGCTCTTGGTTACCGCGAGGACGGGATCGTGCACGTCACCGTGTATGCAGGCTATATGGAGCGGCCAGACGTCCCGGCCGCCTTGAGAATGTTGCCCAGCGAAGTCACCGAAGGGGGTATCGACCTGGACAACGCGTCCTACTTCCTGTCACATCTCGAGCTGGTACCGGGCGACAGCGACGACATGATCGGTTGGCGCAAACGGCTTTTCGTCGCCACATCCTTCCTCACAGCCGATGCGGCCGGCTACTTTCACCTGCCGCCAGACCGAACGATATTGGTCGGGTCACGATTGGATGTCTGATTGCTACCCGCCGTGTGATCCGTGTCACAAACAGGTTAGTATCGTCGCATGCCCCGGGTACAGGGGCGGCAACAATCTTTACGGAGCGGGTGCTCCAGGCCCACGGAACGGCCCCGGTGTGTTTCCCGGGGCCGTTCCAATGTTTCGGTGGCCGACCTTGTCGGTGGGCGTCAGTAGAATCGCTCATATGTTCGAACGATCGGGGTTGTCGGAGCTGAGCGATCAAGACCTCATCGCCGCGGTCACCGATGCCACCCGCGCCGAGGCGGCCGCGGCGGCCCGGCGGCTTGCGTTGATCGCCGAGGTCACCGCACGACACTGCGCGGACGAAGACGAATCGTCGGCATTGAAGCTGATCGACGGATGGGCACTGGCCAAAGCCGAAATCAGCGCCGCCTGCACCCTCGGACCCCGCGCCGCCAGCGCCCAGATGCGCATCGCGATGGCGTTGCGTGACCGGCTACCCCGCACCGCGGAGGTGTTCGCGCAAGGGTCGGTATCGGCGAAAGTCATCGCGGCGATCACCTGGCGCACCCAACTCGTCACGGACGAGGAGGCGCTGTCGTTGATCGACGCCGGGATCGCCGGCACCGCCCACCAATACGGGGCTTTATCGGAGACCGCGCTGATCCGGGCGGTCGATTTCTGGGTGCAAAAGTTCGATCCGATCGCGGTCATCCGATCCAAGGTCGCGGCCAAAGACCGCTATATCGACTTCGGCGACCGTGACGACCCCGACGGAGTGGTCTCGTTCTGGGGACGGATGCGCACCACCGACGCCGCGCTCAGCGACGCCCGGCTCAACGATCTCGCCCACGGTGTGTGTGAGGGTGATCCGCGGACCGTGGCCGAACGCCGCGCCGACGCCCTGGCCGCCGTCCTGACCGGCGCCGAAACCTTGACGTGCCTGTGCGGTAACCCCGACTGCACCGGGTCGGGCAAGGATCCCCGGGCGGGTGCGGTCACCATCTACGTGCTCACCGGACAGCAACCCGACACCGGGCACGGGGCGGAGCCCGCGTCGGGGCCCGGACCTGATGGCAGCGGTGGGCAGGACCCGAGGACCGACAAGGACGAGGAACGGCCGGTGGCCGCGCCGCCGGCCGAGGAGCCCGCCGCGAAAGAGGGCGGTGGCGCCGATCCGCGCCCCGCCGCACCAGCCGCCAGAACCCGACGTGGCGTGGGTGCGGGTATCACCCTCGACGGGGCCATCATCCCCGCCCACCTGCTCACCGAGCTCATCAACACCGGCGCGACAGTCCGGCCCCTGAGCAGCGCAACAGACCTGGGCTCCGAACCCCGCTACCGCCCCTCAGCAAAGCTGGCCGCCTATGTCCGCATGACCGCCATGACCTGCTGCTTCCCCGGCTGCGGAAAACCCGCCCAACGCTGCGACCTGGACCATGTCACCCCCTGGCCTGCCGGGGCGACCCACCCGGGCAACCTGCGCCCACTGTGCCGCGAACACCACCTACTGAAAACCGTGAAAGTTGGCTGGACCCCGAAAGCGCACCCCGACGGCACCACCACATGGACCTCACCATCCGGGCACCGATATGCGACGATGCCGCTCGGTCCGGTCCTGTTCGGGCACAACACATCTGAGGTCGAGATCCCGCGAGCGCGGCACATCACCCTGATCGGTGAGCGCGGCAATCTCAGCGACCGCGAACCCGACATCCCACGGCGCCAACGCACCCGACAACGCGACCGCGAATACCGCATAAACGCCGAACGCACCCGCAACGCCGCCGAGCTCGCCATCTCATTGAAAAGTGACGCACATCACAATTTGGAATGATCCGAAAAGCGACGGGTATTTACACCGCAGCGAACATCGCCCTCGCGAATATCGCCCCGTAGAAAGGAATCGCCATGGCTGACAGTGGACCCGAGAATGCCGTGAGTGGTGTCGTCGAAGACGTCAAGGGCAAGGTGAAGGAAGTCGCCGGGATCGTCTCCGGCAACGACGGACTTCGCGAAGAGGGACGGGCCCAACAGGACAAGGCCGAGGCGGAGCGCAACGTCGCCAAGAAGGAAGCGCAGGCCGACGCCGCACGCGCGGCCGCAAGCGCCGCCGAAGCTCGACAGAAGAGCGCCGAGAGCGCCAAGTAGCTCCATAACGGCAAGTAGCCCCATAAAGAGGAATGGGCTCCGCAGCGTCGCGGGGCCCATTTCTCTGTCCGGGGCCAGGGATCAGGTGCTCAGCGCTGCCATCGAGACAGCGGGAACGGGCACCTGCCAGAAACGGGCCTCAGCGCGAATCGCGGCGTCGATACCGGCCACGACCTGCCGCGCGCTGCCGGAGTTGACGTCCATCCACAACTCCGCCGGGCCACCGCTGAGCATGATCCGCCTGACCCGCGATCCGCATGCCAGCAGGACCGCCGACCGGGCGACGAGCTTTCGCGCGGCATCAGCCCAGTCCTGATCCTCCACCCGCGTGTGCAGCCCGATGACCTTGACCTTCGGGTCCCCGAGCATCAGCGGGGCATCATCATCGAGATACACATAGTGAGTGCGCTCGGCGCACATCGCGAGCCGTGCGAGCTGCGGGCCGGTGGTAACCACGAAACGCGAGACACCGAGTTCACAGGCCCGACGCAGCGTCTCGGTCGCCGTAGGACAACGAACGATGACCTGCCGCGGCCGGATCCCGTGAAACCGCACCAGGTCGAGGTCTCGATCGTCACACGCCGTCACCGATATGCCGTGCGCACGAACCCACAGCGCCACCCGGCGATCACCCAAGGCGGCGGCCGGCACGCTGTGGCCGGCACTGCGGGAAACCGGGCGTAGGAGCGGGTCGTCGATCGCGGAGTCAACAGCAGATGTCATGTCTCATGCCTACGCCTGCCGGCCCGCCCGCGAAAATGGCTCATACGCGGTGCTGACGCGACCCCTGATGATCTTTACGGATTGCTGATGGGTCCACCGTTTCGAGGCAGGACGTCGGGGTATCTCGTCGGCTCATACCCCGAGCGAAGGACGATATGGCCTCCCACTCCGACCCAGCACCACATGGCGTCATCCCCTACCCCGGCCGCACTGACGAGATGGAACGCGCCCCCCACGACGAGATGGCCGACTATGTCGGTCGCGACCTACTCGCGGGCAAGCGGGCCCTCATCACCGGTGGTGATTCGGGTATCGGCCGCGCTGTCGCGGCGGCGTTCGCCAAGGAAGGGGCCGATGTCGCGATCTCCTATCTCAACGAGGACGCCGACGCCGCACACACCGTTGGGCTGATCGAGGCGCAGGGGCGCCGAGCGGTCGCACTCCCAGGGGATCTGGGCGACCCGGCGCACTGCCGTCGAATCGTGGATGAGTCGGTCTCGGCGCTAGGAGGCCTGGACATCCTGGTCAACAACGCCGCCTACCAGTCGCCGGTCGACGACCTCACCGAACTGTCCGACGAACAGTGGCGCCGCACCTTCGCGGTGAACATCGACAGCTTTTTCTATGTCACCAAGGCCGCATTGCCGCATCTGACGCCGGGCGGCTCGATCATCAACACCGGGTCGATCAACGGGCTGCGCGGCAACAAGACGCTCATCGACTATTCGGCGACCAAGGGCGCAGTCATCGCCTTGACCTATTCACTGTCCCAGGCGCTCAGCGACCGGGGAATCCGCGTGAATTGCGTTGCGCCAGGGCCGGTGTGGACGCCGCTGATACCCGCAACGATGGATGCCGAGAAGACGGCGTCCTTCGGTGAACAGACACCCATGGGCCGCGCAGCCGAGCCCGACGAGATCGCACCGTCGTATGTGTTCTTCGCCGCCGGACGCATGTCGTCCTATTACAGCGGTGAAGTGCTGGCACCCATCGGCGGCGAAACACTGCCGGGCTGAGGCGGCCGCCGATCAGTCGAACTGGCCAGCGAGTCCGGTCCACCGGCCGCAGCGAGAGCAGTGTCTCGAGTGCTGTGCAGTGGCACCTGGCTGTCGACACCGATCAGCGTCATGGGCCGTCGGGTCTTGGGGCCGTCCGCGACCACCAGGAATTTCACCCGGTCACCCAACCGGCCCTTGGCGCGGATCAGGACGTTCATGCCGCGAGCAGCCAGAAAGTCGAGTTCGGTCAGGTCGACGACGATCGCACCAGGGCCGCGGTTGAGGACCTCGTCGATCTTCCGTTCGAGCACTGCGGCGGTCGTGATGTCGAGATCGCCGACACAATGCATGATCACCGTCGATTCCAACCAGGTGGTTTTGACGGTCATAGAGCCTGGATCAGTCATGATGCCTCGCAGACCAACACTTGGTAGGGCGCAATGACTCAAAGGCTGACTCTTAACCTCCAAGCAAAAAGCCGGATGACACCAGCCTACGCGCCCTATCTGATCATGGACAGCTCGTTCGGCAACGTGCCTGGTCGCCCGCCATAGGTACCGTCGTTGCCAACCCCCAAAAGCGTGATCGAGGTGCCATGACCGAAAACCCAGCCGAAGTAGTCGAGGAAGCCGGCCATCCCCCACGGCCTGCGTCGAGGCACTGGCGGCGGTTTGCGGTGGTGTCGGTGGTGCTGGGACTGCTTTTCGGTGTCCCTTGGTGGACGCTGGTGGTTGCCCCCGCTTGGCCGGTGCCGGTCCTGGTAACGGCGACGCTGGTTTTCGCGGTCGCACTGGTGGCGTTGCCGTTGCTGATGTTCACCGGGCACGGCAAACATCGCGACGTGCCGTCCGCGATCGGCGACGTGCTCCTCGGCGTGATCTGGGTGGTATTCGTCTGGTCGGTTCTCGGCAACATCGCGCGGCTCCTGCTCATCGGGCTGGGAGTCGAGGACCCGCTGCGGTCACGCCTGATCGCCGCCACGGTCCTGGTGGTGGCGACCGTGCTGCTGGCCTGGGGTCACTACGAAGCGATGCGGATCCCGCGGATACGCCGGGTGCCGGTCCGGATGCCGCGGTTGGGCCGTGGCCTCGACGGGCTGCGGGTGGCGATCATCACCGACACCCACTACGGCCCCATCAACCGGGCGCGCTGGTCAGCCGCCATGGTGGACAGGGTCAACGAGCTCGATGCGGACATCGTCTGCCACGTCGGTGACATCGCCGACGGCACGGTCGAGATGCGCCGCGAGCAGGCCGCGCCACTGGCGGCGATCACCGCGGCGACGCGCGTGTACGTGACCGGCAATCACGAATACTTCAGCGAGGCGCAGGAGTGGCTGGATCATATGGAAGCCATCGGCTGGAGCTCCCTGCACAATCGGCACGTGACCGTGGAGCGCGGCGGCGACCGGCTGATCGTGGCCGGGATCGACGACGCGACCGCCGCTGATTCGGGTGTGAGCGGTCACGGTCAGGATCTCGCCGCGGCGCTGAGTGGGGCCGACGACGATGCGCCGATCCTGCTGCTGGCACATCAACCCAAGCAGATCCGCCACGCGGTGGCCGCCGGGGTGGATCTGCAGATATCCGGTCACACCCATGGCGGCCAGATATGGCCCTTCAACTTTCTGGTGCGACTCGAGCAGCCCGTCGTGCAGGGACTGAGCAGCCACGGCGAACGCACCCAGCTCTACACCAGCCGCGGCACGGGCTACTGGGGTCCGCCGTTTCGGATCTTCGCCCCGAGTGAAATCACCCTGCTGACGCTGAGCACCGTCTGACCGGTGCGGTAATCGCTTGCGTTGTAGCCAAACTCACACGTCGAAACTTGCTTTACACAGAATTAACACCGACGATCGAGGTGTTGTTCATACCGGGTGATCCCCGCTGTGACAACGGATTTGAAATACAAGCTCTGTGACCCAGGGCACTTTGAGGGAGTGAGAAGAATGTCGTTCGCGAAGTTTCGTGCCGATATGAAGCGGGCCAACAACCGGCGCCGCCTCTACGCGCGGATCAACGCCATGCCCCATTCGACGGTGCGCGAAGAGCTGATCGCTGTCGCGCAGCGTTACGAATTCGACCGCGCCGCCGACTGATCCCACGGGCTGCCGCCGCGCCGATTCCTCGGCAACCACCCGAACGGGTCGGGGGCGGTCGGTCGGTACTCGAGACTGACATGCCCCCGGTAGCCACGGGCGAAGAGTCGCCGGAGAAGACCATCGAAATCGATCGTCCCGGTGCCGGGCTCAGCCCGGCCCGGGTCGTCGGCAATCTGGACGTGACCGATCCGATCCCCGAAAACCGCTATGTCGGCGACGATATCGTCACCGTTGACGCTCAGGTGATAGACATCGGCCAGTAGGCGCAGGGCAGGCGCCCCCACCCTGTCGATGACGGCGATCGCGTCTGCGGCGGTCCGCAACGGATACGCCTCGATACCGCTGAGCGGTTCGATCAGGATGACAGCGCCGATGCGCTCGGCCAGTCCCGCAACATGGGCCAGGTTTTCCGTCGCAATCTCGTCCTGCGCCGCCGCGCTGATATCGGGCATCCGATTCCCGTAGAGGGTGTTCAGCGCGCCGACGCCCAGTTGTTCTGCTATGTCGAACGCGATATCGGCGTTGTCGCGGAACATATTTCGTTGATCCGGAATCGACGCGAGACCGCGCTCCCCCGCGGCCATGTCCCCACCGGCGAGGTTCAGCGCGGCCAATTGCACGCCGGCGTCCTCGATAGCGCGGACGAATGCCTGCACGTCCCTGTCCCTCGGGACTGCCGACTCGAACGGCCACCAGAACTCGACAGCTCCGAACCCGGCGTCGCGAGCGGCTTGCGGCCGTTTCACCATCGGAAGCTCCGGGAAGAGCATCGAGCAGTTGACGACATAGCGGGACGACACCTCAACCCCGTCCGACGTACTTCATCCCACGGGCCATCACAGTGATGGTCGGCACCGACACATCGACCGGCAGCCCCATGATGTGGGTGATCATCTCGGCCACATGAGCGACATCGATCGACGCCTCCGCGAATCCGGCGGTCATCTCGGTGGCGGCATTGCCGATGTCGATCTGGGTGACATCGATATCGACATCCCGGAGATCGAGCAGCATGGATGCCGTCAACCCGCTGATCGCATGCTTGGTGACGGCGTAAGCCAGGCTGTCTGGTCGCGGTCGGTGCGCCGCGAGCGAACCATTGTTGATGATGCGCCCTCCGCGCGGTGACTGCGCGATCATCGTCCGCGCCGCAGCGCGTGCGCAGAACACCGCACCGTCGACATTGGTGCGCCAGACGGTGTGCCATTGCTCGTCATCGATATCGGTGATCGACGCGCGCGGCCCGAATACACCGGCGTTGTTGAAGAGCGCATCGACGCGCCCGAATCGGTCGACGGCCTGGGCGAACAGCGCATCGACCGAATCGGAGTCGGTCACATCGGTGGGTACGACGAGTGCGTCCGGGCTGCCCTGCGCCGCCTCGGACAACGAGTCGGCGTGTCTACCTGCCAAGACGACCCGGTGGCCCGCACCGAGCAGGGACCGCGCACACGCCCGTCCGATGCCGCTGCCGGCCCCTGTGATGACGATGGTTTTCGTGTCCTGCCGCATGACCCGATTGTGCTGTACCGCGCGTGCCGCGGATTGGCCGACCGGTTCGGCGGGCATCCCCCGCCCCATGAGCGCTCAACCCGACAAGTCCGACACCGACGCGAATGCCGACAACGGTGAGGTTCCGCCGCCCGGCCCGACAGATCAGGGACGTTCCGGGGGCATGGCGACGCGCGAAGTCGCCCCGGATGTCGTCGAGAAACACCGGGGCGAATCGCTCGATTGAACTGCTCAGCGCGCGGCGTTGCGACGGCCCTGCTTCTCGGCATGGGCCAAGTCCTCCACCCGATCGGCGGTGGCGCGTTTGTCGGCGGCGTCTGCGCGCTTGGCCTGTGCTGCGGCGCGCTTGTCCGATGCGTCGGCGGTGACTGCGTCCTCGGCCGCGTCGATGCGGTCGATCTGGCCGCGTTGCACCTGCCGTACCGACTCCCGCCGCTGAGAAGCCGCATCGGCGGCTCGGCGCGCGGCAGCGTCGGCGTTGCGTTCGGCGGTCTCGGTGGCGTTGCGCCGGCGTTGATCGGCATCACTCACCGCCTCGGCTACGGCGTCACGTTTGGCCGCGCGTGCATCCTCGCGTTCCTGCACGACCTCCTCGCGCGCCTCCTGCAGCATTTCGTCGGCCTGTCGCCGCAGGGCATCGGCGTCGGCGTCGAGCTGGGCGGCGCGGCCGCGTGCGGCGCTGCGCTGTGCCAGCGCGGCTCCGTCGTGAGACAGTTTCCGATCGCCCAGCGCGTGCCCGATCAGGGTGTCGAGCACGCCAACGGACCGCTCGTAGAACAGGCGCGCCGGCGCCTCAGCATCAAATCGGGCTACCACTCGATCTTCGAACAGCTGCAACGGGATTCGCGCCCAGCGATACTGCGCCCTGGCTATCGTGCGGGGGACTTCCATGACGTTCATACGAGCTCCTGTTCGGGTCAGGGTCACCGATTATCGGTCCGGTCGGTCAACTTCTCTGCCCTGCTACGCAATTCGTCGGCCTCGGCCGCGCGGCGGTCGGCCTCCTCGACCTGCGCGGCGTGGGCGGCGAGGGCATCGGCGGCGTCAGCGGCAGCGGCCCGCGCATCGACGCGCTCCTGCGCCTCGGCCCGCCCGATCTCCAACCGAGCCTCCTGGCCGGCCCGCACCTGCTGCCGTGCACCTTCCCGACGGGCCGCCTCGACGCCCGCCTGTGTCTGGGCGGCCTGCTGCCCGGTGATCGACTCGTCGACCGCAGCGGTGACGTGCCGCACCGAATCTCGTTGCTCAGCGGCCTGTCGATGCGCTTCGCGCTCCCGGCGGCTGGCCGTCTCGGCCTCGGCGTTCGCGACTGTCTCGACGGTATTGGCTTCCTTGCGCTGACGTGCCTGCTCCTGCTCCAGCTGTCCTTCTGCGGTCAGCGAGTCGTTGCCGGTCACGGCCCCGGCAAGTTCTTTGGCCTTGCCCTTGACCGAATCGATCAGACCCCTGCGGGCCTGGCCTGACGCATCGCGAGCTGTCATCGGGTTTCCTCCGGTTGTCTCTGTGTGCGTGCGAGTGTCACGTGCCATCGGATGCTCGTTTCGGCAGCGGTCAAACGGCACGGCGGCGAATCGTCGTGATGCGCAAGGCGGACTGCGTGCATAAACCGCGGTCCGCCGGGTACACCGCAGCCCGCAGGTCAACGGAGTGTGGAGGTAGCAATGTCGTCGGAAACACTGGCCGGCCCGCCGCGCACCACCGAGAAGCTCAAACGCAGGATCACAGCGCCGCTGCTGTTCCTGTTCATCCTCGGTGATGTGCTGGGCGCGGGCATCTATGCGCTGATGGGCGTGCTTTCCGAGGAAGTCGGTGGTGCGCTGTGGGCGCCACTGCTGGTTGCCCTGTTGCTGGCGCTACTCACCGCCGGTTCCTATGCCGAACTGGTGACCAAGTACCCCAAGGCCGGCGGCGCCGCCGTATTCGCCGAGCGAGCGTTCCGACAGCCACTGGTCTCGTTCCTGGTGGGCTTCTGCATGCTGGCCGCCGGCGTCACCAGCGCGGCCGGTCTGGCGCTGGCCTTTGCCGGCGATTATCTGCGCACCTTCATCGACGTCCCGGCCATACCGGCCGCCGTGGTTTTCCTCGGCTTGGTCGCCGCGCTCAACGCCAGGGGCATCAGCGAGTCGATGAAGAGCAACGTGGTCATGACGGTCATCGAACTCACCGGCCTGCTGATCGTGATCATCGCCGGTGCCGTGCTCATCGGTCGCGGCGGGGGCGATGTCGATCGCGTGGTGGAGTTCCCTGCAGACTCGGCCCCGGCGTTGGCCATCCTGGGCGGCGCGATCATCGCCTACTACTCATTCGTCGGATTCGAGACATCGGCCAATATCGTCGAAGAGATCCGCGATCCGAGCAGAATCTATCCCCGGGCGTTGTTCGCCGCGCTGATCACCGCGGGCGCGGTGTACGTCCTGGTCGGTCTGGCGAGCGCGGTGGTACTGCCGACTGATCAGTTGGCAGCATCGAGTGGGCCGCTGCTCGACGTCGTCTCGGCCTCCGGGCTGAACATCCCGGCGTGGGTCTTCTCGGCCATCGCTCTGGTCGCCGTCGCCAACGGCGCACTGCTCACCATGATCATGGCGAGCCGGCTGGCATTCGGAATGGCCGAGCACGGCCTGCTCCCCGAAATTTTGGGCAGAGTCCTGCCACGGCGCCGGACCCCATGGGTCGCCATCGTGTCAACGACCGCGGTGGCCATGGCGCTGACCCTGATCGGCGATCTGTCGACACTGGCCGAGACGGTGGTCCTGCTGCTGTTGGTGGTGTTCATCTCGACCAATATCGCCGTGCTCGTGCTGCGTCGCGATGTTGTCGAGCATCCGCATTTCCGCGTGTGGACGATAGTCCCGGTACTCGGTGTGGCGTCGTGCGTGCTGTTGCTGACCCAACAGTCGGCCAAGGTCTGGCTGTTCGCCGGCATTCTGGTGGCCATCGGCGCGGTGCTGTTCTTGGGCACCCGCGCCGCGCGCGGGCAGCTCAGTAGGCAGTCGTGACCGGCTGCGGAGGCGAAACCGGTTGCGGCACAGTACGTCGACGAGCCGCGGCGAGCACACTCACTCCCGCAACGATCCCCCCGAGGATGAGCGTGGGCCACCACAGGGCCTGCGCGATCACGATCCGGCGTTGCACCTTGAGTCCGAACCGAGTGGCAGACTTCGCCTTACCGGTGACGCTCACAAGCATGTCTCCCATCTGAAGAAAACGCGGCCGGAAAACCCTCGGCCACTCATTGACTGGCCCCGGCCATACCCTCGCCGTCGCGCCGAGAAACCTCGTCACTCACCGGTGTCTCGTCGAAGCTGACATCGACTCGCTGAAAACCCTTGGCCTGCTGGGCCTCAGCCTGCCCGGAGTACATGCGGCGATCCGCCGCGGTCAGCTCGACATTATCGGTGAACGGGGTCAGCAGTGCGCGGGGATGCAAACGGTCCACGCGGACGGCATTGATCTGGGCACAGACCAACAGCGACGTGGAGACCAGGTACAGGAAGGCCAGCAAGCCGAGAACGATGGCAAATACGCTGTTCGTGACGCTGGCCGAACCGACAACATGGGTGACGTACGAGGCACCGAACCATTGCAGGATCTGCCACAGGCACGCAGCGATCAGCGCACCCGGCAACACCTGGGGCACCGTCAGCTCGCGCACCGTCGTGACACGGAATGCGATGACACAGACCGCAGTGTTGAGGGCCAGCGAGGCGATGACCACCGCGCTCGTCCCAAGGAAACCGAGGTCCGCCCAACTGCGGCCCACTGCGGTGAGCACCGTGGTGGCGATGAGTGCCGATCCGAGCACGAGCAGCAGCATGAGGCTGCGCAGCCGAGCCCTGATCGGGTCGGGCCGAACATAGCGCGGCACCGCCCAGATGGTGTCCATGGCGTTCTGCAGCGCCGTACCCGCCCCGAGACCGCCATAGAGTGCGCCGATGATCCCGACGACGACGGCCGTCGTGCCGCCGCTGAGCGCATTCGGCTCGCTCATCTGATCCCCCAACAGCGGAAACTGGCTGATGGCCGAATCGACGATCTGCTCCCGCCACTGCGGACGGTCGCGCAAGACAACCCCGAGTGCCGTGGTGAGCAGCATCAGGACCGGGAACAGCGAGACGAAGGTGTAGTAGGTGATCAACGCGGCCAGGTAATTGGCCTGGTCGTCGACGTACTTGTAGACCACTGCGATCGCGAATCCGGCAGCGCGACTGCGCTGTTGGACACGGTCGAGCCAAGCCAGCATCGCGATCCTCCCACCACGCGACCCGGTGCCGCGGCTCAGGGATACCCGCTCACCGCCGGATCCTCACCTGCAGGTCAGCCGCCGGCGACCTGAACGCGGTCGCCGCCTGCGCGCTTGGCGGTATACATTGCCCTGTCCGCGGCATCGAGGAGACGTTCGGTGAGCGCGATGGTGTCGACGGCCGCAGCGTGCCCAAGCATGGCGCCGGCAATGCCGATGCTGACCGTGAAGCGAGCAGGAGCCCGATGGAACTGGCGGCACAGCCGCTCGGCCATCACCACCGCATCGTCGATGGCTCCGATCGCGACGATCGCGAATTCCTCGCCGCCGACCCGGGCGATCACCGCGTGGTCGGGACAGGTCATACGCATCAATCGCGACAGCGTGACCAACACGCCGTCCCCGGTGGCATGTCCGTGGGTGTCGTTGATCGCCTTGAAATTGTCGATATCGAGCATCGTCAGGGACACCTGGACACCTTCGCCGTTCCCCGCGGTCCCCACCAGCTGGCCGATCGATCGCACGAGCCCACGGCGATTCGCCAGTCCGGTCAGGGGGTCGAGATCGGAGTCGACGGCGGCGTCGCTGAGCAACTGCAACAACAGTCGCAAGGTGATCGGCACCACCGTGACGGTGGCAAGTCGCAGCACACCATCGGCCAATCCCTCGTAGAGATCGCCGGCCAGCGCCTCGGACACGATCTTCATGACGATTGGCACCGTCGCCAGCCCCAACACGATCATCAGATGCGGGAGCGTGTGTAAGCCGGCCACATAGGTGGCCGTGAGGGCGAATGCCAAGGTTCCGGTGACGGGACTGCCATTGAGGATGTACAGCACGCAGGTGAGACTGATGCTGGCGTTCAGGACGATGACGATGAACCTGGACTGCCGATAGGTGGGCCACCCGACAAACCACCACCAGCCGAGCAAAATTGCCAGCACACCACATGACAAGGTCACGATCCGGGCCACAGGCGGGACGACGCCCTGGGCACTGAACGCCATCAGGATCGGCCACGCCCCGATGGCGACGCAGGACGCGCCGACGCCGAATCGGCCGAGCCGTCCATAACCACTGTCCTGTACCAGCTGGACGAGCCAGTCATAGCGGCCCGGTTGTCGCCACCACCGTCCGAACAAGGCGACCACACCGGTGTCGCCCACAGCAGACTCCCCCCTCGACCGGACCGTTGGTCCGGCAACCCTGCCGTCATTGGACCATGGTCGAGCCGCCAGTTTGGCGAAATGCTGTCCGGGCTTTGGCCGATGACATCAGGCCGCGGACTGATAACAAAGGGACAACGATGTCAGCGCGACGGTGAGACTCTGGTCCCGCTGACTTCTTAACGTGGCTGCCGACCAACCTGAGCCCACCTCGTACCGGGATCACGCAGCCTGTCATCGCCGGCACTGAGGACGCGTTACCCGCACATTTGGCAGACCAAACTGTACGTGGCAGCGCGCGCCCTTCTAGGGTGGCGAGATGACGTTTGACTCCAGTGGCGACCTGGCGCAGCGGATGGCCGAGCTGGCCCGTGCCGTCGCCTTGCAGAGTGTCGACGATGTCCTGCGCGATGTCACCTCCGCGGCGATCGAGTTGATCCCGGAGGCCGACACCGCGGGAATCCTGCTGATCGGCAAAGACTCCACGTACGAGTCACTGGCGACCACCAGCGACCTGCCCAACAAACTCGACGAACTGCAGGTCACCTTCGGTGAGGGTCCCTGCATGCAGGCAGCGCTGGATGACATCGTGGTGCGCACCGACGACTTCCGCGACGAGCCGCGCTGGCCCAAGTACTCACCGGCGGCCCTCGAGTACGGCGTGCGCAGCGGCCTGTCCTTCAAGCTCTACACAGCCAACCGCACGGCCGGAGCATTGAACCTCTTCAGCTTTCACCCCAACGTCTGGACGGCCCGCGCCGAGACCACCGGCCTAGTGCTGGCCGCGCATGCCGCCGCGGCGATTTTGGCAAGCCGTCAGAGCGAGGAGCTCGAATCGGCGGTGGCCAGCCGCGACCGCATCGGGCAGGCCAAAGGGATCATCATGGAACGCTTCAAGGTCGACGACGTGCAGGCATTCGCCCTGCTGCGCAAGCTGTCCCAGGACAGCAATACCAAACTCGCCGATATCGCCGAGCAGGTGATCAACACCAGGGGCTGACCAGTGACCACCCCGAGGTGATCAGTTCGAGGATCGGGCGCGGTCTTGCCAACCGCGCGGCCGTCTGCTGTCATGATGCCGACCGTAATTACAATACCGTCCGTATCGTATTCTGAAGGGGCCCGATGGAGACGTCGCCGATTGTGGAATTCGACGACATCACCGACGGTCGCCTCGGCGGTAAAGCGGCCGGACTGGCAGAACTGCGCCGAATCGGCCTGCCCGTTCCGGTCGGATTCGTCCTCGCCGATGCCGCGCGTGACGGCACGATCGCGGCGGCGGTCGGGCGCTTCACCCAAATGTTCTCCGCGGGAGCGGTTCCCGTCGCCGTGCGCTCCTCGGCCACCGGCGAGGACGGGATCGACCAATCCTTCGCCGGTCAGTACGAGACAGTGCTGAGCGTCGGAAACGTCGACGAGTTCGTCGCCGCGGTGCGCCGGTGCGCCGATTCGGTCGCCTCACAACGGGCGTCGGCATACAGCGAACGCGACACGACCACCATGCATCTGGTGGTGCAGCAGATGGTGGACGCCCGTGCCGCGGGCGTGGTCTTCACAGCCGATCCCACCACCGGTCGGCGCGACCTGATGGTCATCGACTCCGTCGCCGGTCTCGGGGAGGCACTGGTCGATGGGTCGGCCTCGTCGGACCACCTCGTGCTCAACGCCGACGGGACCACCGCATTGTGCGAATCTGCCGGAACACCGGTGCTGAGCACCGACGAGATCACCGCGATCCGCAACGGCGCGGTCCTGGCCGCACGGCACTGGGGCGTGCCGATGGACCTCGAATGGGCCATCGACCGATCGGGAATGCTGTGGTGGTTGCAAGCCCGCCCCATCACCACCCTCCCCGGCGACCTCAACGAGATGGACTCCCCGCTGGCCGGTGTCGATCACGTCTACACCCGCTGCAACATCGGAGAGATGATGCCGGGCGCGTTCTGTCCACTCACGGCGTCGGTGTCCGGTTACGCCATCGATTACGCGATGCAGATGACCCAGGTAGTGGCACGGGCCCAGCAGCGTTATGAGGCACCCTGGTTGCAGGTCGGCTATTTCTACGGCCACATGTTCTTGAACCTCACCGAAGGTACGGCGCTGAGCTCGGGAATCCTCGGTAATTCGCTTGAGCAGTTCTCGATGTCGATATGCGGCCGGGTGATCGACGAGCTGGAAGCCAAACCCGCACAACCATTCCACCGCAAGCTCGGCAACACGATTCGACTGGTGAGCCACGCACTGTCGGTCGGCCCGGCGATCCGCCGACTCGACGACCGGATCACAAGATTTCGCATCCCCGCCACCACCGATCCGCGAGAGATGTTGCGCGCACTGGAATCCGGCGTCGAACTCTACTGTGACGTCACACTCATCCACGTGCGGTCCTCATCACGTGCCGCCGTCGCGGCCAACGTCCTGGAGAGCACCCTGATCGGCCGGGCTGTTCGGCAAGGTCGCACCGAGACCGACGGCCGGGCCGAGGCCATGCGCCTGATGGCCGGCGCCGATGACGTCGAGAGTGCACTGATGCTCGAGCAGCTGAGGTCGGTGGTTGCCAGGCTGGCCGCCGATCCGCCGACGGCCCAACGATTCCTCGCCCAAGCACCCGATGTGGCTGTCCGAAATCTGTACGCCGATGCCGCAGGCACCGGGTTGCGCGAGTTCCTCGGCAGGCACGGTCATCGCGGATACCGGGAACTGTGCATGCGCGACCCGTCCTGGGCGGATGACCCCGCGGGCCTCGGGGCGATGATGCAGGCAATGCTGCGAGCCTCGCTCGTCACCTCCGAGCGCGTCCGCACACCCGATGCGGTGCACGAGAAGTCGCCCGCGCCGATCGA
Organism: Mycolicibacterium neoaurum; assembly: GCF_036946495.1. Classification (NCBI taxonomy): domain Bacteria; kingdom Bacillati; phylum Actinomycetota; class Actinomycetes; order Mycobacteriales; family Mycobacteriaceae; genus Mycobacterium; species Mycolicibacterium neoaurum. The sequence goes on along the minus strand of NZ_JAQIIX010000002.1, from coordinate 3,452,929 downwards.
ACTGCTGGCCCGTCTCGCCAGGGGCGGAGCCCGCGGACGCGAACAGACCAAAGCGAAGATGGCGTTGATGGCCCATGCGCTCAAGCGTGGGTACCGCAATCTCGGTGAGTTACTCCAGCGCGCCGGCCGACTGCCCGATGCCGATCTCGTGTTCTTCTTCGATCGCTTCGAGCTGGGGCAGGTGGTGGGCGACGATGACATCGACGATCTCGTCCGATGTGCGATAAAGCGCCGAGAAGCACTCCCCTATCAGGACGCGCTCGAGTTCGACGATGTCTCGGTGGGACGACCGAGACCCAGGATCGCGACACCGCAGATGGCAGTCGCCGGTGACGACGACATGATCATCGGCCGTCCGGCGAGCCGCGGTGTGGTCGAGGGCACGGTGCGGGTGGCGAAATCGGTCCACGACGCCGGGGCCGTGCGCCCCGGTGAGATTCTCGTGGCACCCGTGACCGATGTCGGTTGGACCCCGTACTTCACCGTGATCGCAGCCCTGGTCACCGATATCGGCAGCTCGGTATCCCACGGTGCCGTGGTGGCGCGCGAGTATGGCTTGCCGTGCGTGGTGAACACCCTTGTCGGCACCCAGACCTTCCGGACCGGTGACCGCATCCGCGTCGACGGTGATCGGGGTGTGGTCACCCGGATCAGCTGACGGGAGCCGATCACCCGCCGCCGTCCGGCTGTCCGGTAGACGAAAGTCTGCCGGGTATGGTCGGTGCGGCAAAACGGAACGCCGGCATCACGTTGGAGAGGATCGTTCGGTGGGTAGTTACCGGGCATGACGCCGCTTGCGAGGACACCAGAGGCCGGCGATGAGCACTGACACCACATCCGGTCCGCACCATCCGGCCGGGGATGTGTTCAGTTCCGACCCGCAGATCGGCGACGATCTGGCACGGGTGAACTGGGCCGATACCCCATTGGGTGTTCCCGCGGCCTGGCCGCAGAGCCTGCAGACCGCGGTGCGCATCCTGCTCAGGTCGCGGTTCTCCATGTGGATGGCCTGGGGCCCGGAACTCACCTTCTTCTGCAATGCGGCCTACCGCGATCAGACGTTGGGCAGCAAGTATCCGTGGGCACTGGGTCGACCGGCCAGGGAGGTGTGGGCCGAGATATGGGAGGACATCGGCCCCCGCATCGATCACGTATTCAGCACCGGCGAGGCGACCTGGGATGAGGGGTTGCAGCTGATCATCCAGCGCTCGGGATTTCCCGAGGAGAGCTACCACACGTTCTCCTACAGCGCGCTCAGCGACGACGACGGACACGTGGTGGGCTTGCTGTGCGTCGTCAGCGAGGACACCACCCGCGTGATCACCGAGCGGCGGATGGCCACCTTGCGGGAACTGGGCTCCGATCCCAATTTGCTGCCGTCGGAAGACCAAACTCTGCAGTCTGCGGCAGCAAAGCTCGGCCGTAACCGCTTCGATCTCCCATTCGCCCTGTTGTACCTCTTCGACGGTGCCGGCGGCGCTCGACTGGTTGCGCACACCGGCATACCCGCTGACAATCCGGCGGCCCCCGAGTTGGTGCACATCACCGACGACAGCACCGACTCGGTCTGGCCCTGCGCCGATGCGGCCGCCGGGCGCTCACGGGTCGTCGAGCTCGCGGGCGCATCGTTTATGAACCTACCGACCGAACCGTGGTCACAGCCGCCGGTGCAGGCGTTGCTGGCGCCGCTGACCCAGCAGGGCGCGGCGCCGTACGGAATGCTGGTCGCCGGGCTCAACAGGTTCCGCCCGCTGGACGACTCCTATCGCGGATTCATCGACCTGGTCGCCGGCCACATCGCCGGTGAGATCGGCAGCGCACGCAGCTACCTGGCCGAGCAGCGTCGCGCCGCCGAACTCGCCGAACTGGACAAGGCCAAGACGGTGTTCTTCTCGAATGTCAGCCATGAGTTCCGCACCCCGCTGACCTTGATGCTCGGACCGGTCGCCGAGCTGCTCGGCGGTGATGAGAAGAAAATCAGCCCTGATGCGCGGCAGGAACTGGAAGTAGTGCAACGCAATGGCTTTCGGCTGACCAAACTGGTCAACACGCTGCTCGATTTCGCCCGGATCGAAGCGGGCCGGACGCAGGCACGCTACGAACCGGTGGATGCCGCGGCCCTGACCGCAGAGCTGGCCAGTGGGTTTCGCTCGGCGGTCGAGCGTGCGGGACTGACATTCCTGGTGGAATGCCCACCGCTGGGCCAACCGGTCTACCTCGACCGGGACATGTGGGAGAAGGTGATACTCAACGTTCTGTCGAACGCGGTGAAATTCACTGCAAGCGGCTCCATTTCGGTGCGGACGGACCGCGATGGCGACGACGCGGTGTTCGTCCTCGCCGACACCGGCATCGGCGTGTCCGCCGATGAACTGCCCCGGCTCTTCGATCGTTTTCACCGTATTCCGGCGGCGTGGGCACGATCGCACGAAGGAAGCGGTATCGGACTGGCATTGGTGCGTGAGCTGGTGGCACTGCACGGCGGCACCATCACCGCGCAGAGCACCGAGGGTCGGGGTACCACCTTCACCATACGGATCCCGTTCGGCACCAATCACTTACCGGAAGAGGCGATTGTCTCCCCTGGTGGGTCCGCGACCACGAACGAGGCGCCGGCGCAGTCGGCGAATCCCTTCCTGGAGGAGGCCTTGCGCTGGCTGCCCGAGGACGAGGGCACCCATGTGGTATCGCCGGCCAGACCATCGGCGAGCACCTCGGAGCGGGTGTTGGTGGCCGATGACAACGCCGATATGCGGCACTACATCACCCGGCTACTCACCGGCGCGGGGTACGCCGTCGAAGAGGCGTCCGACGGCAGGCATGCCCTCGACATCATCCGGTCGCGGCCGCCGGAACTGGTGGTCAGCGATGTGATGATGCCTCATCTGGATGGTCTGGAGTTGGTGGCCACGCTGCGCGCCGATCCCCGCACTGCCGCACTGCCGGTGCTGCTGCTGTCGGCGCGGGCGGGCGCGGAGGCCTCGATCGACGGCCTGCGCGCCGGAGCCGATGACTACCTGGTCAAGCCCTTCGCCGCATCGGAGCTGCTGGCGCGAGTGCAGGCCAACATCACCCTGGCCCGGATGCGGGCCCATCACGCGCGCTGGCATGACGCACTCATCGACTCCCTGCAGGAAGCGTTCTTCGTCTGCGACGCCGACGGAGCCGTCGTCGAGATCAACGCTGCATTCGCCGAGATCCTCGGCTACGGTCCGGAGGGCCTTCCCTATCCACCCATTCATCCCTGGTGGCCGGATGCGGCCACCGAACCCGAAGCACATCGGCAGATCGCGACGGCATTCGAGGACCTGCTGCACCGGGACCGCGGAGTCCGCACCGTGCCGGTGTGTCACCGCGACGGTCATCGGCTGTGGGTGACGTTCTCGTTCACCCATGCCGAAGACCCGGACACCGGGGAGCGCCTCACCGTCGGCACCCTGCGCGACGCGACCGCTGAGCACTACCGTCGACGCCATGACACCGCACTGGCAGATCTGAATCATGCCCTCGTCCTCGCCGAGACCGTGGACCAGGCCGTGGAATCCACCATCACCGTGCTGCGCCAGATATGGCAGGCGCGGCGCGTTCTCGCCGTCACCTTTGCGACCGACGGGTCGACCGATCACCCGAAGGTGATCGCCGCAGGGGTATCCACCGCGTGGGATGACCTGCCCACCAGCAAGCGCCGATTCATCGAATCGCTGTGTGATGCCGACCTGCTCACCTCACTCACCGGTGGGCCGGGAACCGCGGCCATCGCGGTGTCCCACCCGGACGGAGTGTTGGTCGTGTGGATGGAACTCGCCGAGAACCGGCCCTTCACCGCACCGGACCATACCCTGCTGACCGTGCTTGCCGGACAGCTCGGGCAGGGTTTGCACCGGGTGCACCGCCTCGACCAACAGCACCAGACGGCCGTGGCGCTGCAACACGCCATTCTCGGACCGTCCGCCCTTCCACCGGGATTCACCGCCCGCTACCTACCGGCGACCACACCGCTTCAGGTAGGCGGGGATTGGTATGACGTCATCGACCTCGGTGACGGCCGGGCCGGTCTCATCGTCGGAGACTGTGTAGGCCACGGGTTGGACGCCGCGACCGTCATGGGTCAGCTGCGCAGCGCGTGCCGCGCGCTGTTGCTCGAAAATCCCTCCCCGGCATCCGCATTGGCCGGTCTCGATCGTTTCGCCATGCAACTCACCGGGGCCAGGTCCACCACCGTGTTCTGCGCAGTGCTCGACCTGGAGACCGGGGAGCTCAGTTACTCGAACGCGGGGCATCCGCCACCGATCGTGGTCGATGCCAACGGGACCTCGATGACGCTGGACGCGGCACGTGGTGTCCCGGTAGGGATTCGGCCGGGCCGAAACCGCTCGGTCGCGTTGCTGACGCTACCTGCGCGAGCGACGCTGCTGATCTATACCGACGGTCTCGTGGAGCGTCGACGCGAGTCGCTCGATGACGGTATTGCCCGCGCCGGTGAGCTGTTGCGGGAAGCCTGCTCGACCGATCAAGGTGACGAACTGGCCGACCGCCTGCTGGCCGGCATGACCCCACCACAGGGCTACTCCGATGACGTGGCGATGCTGCTCTACCGTCACCCCGGCCCCCTGCACATCAGCGTCCCCGCCGACATCGGCCAGCTGGCCGTCACCCGCAACGCCCTGCGAACGTGGTTGTCGCGCAACGGTCTGCACCCCGAGCAGGTCCAGGATCTGCTGGTCGCAGTGGGGGAAGCCGTCGCCAACTCGATAGAACACGGGCACCGCGGCGGGAAGTCCGGCACGGTGACGCTCACCGGCCGGGTGCACGGGTCAGACGTTCACCTGCGCATCGCCGATACCGGTGTGTGGAAGCCCGCCGACGAGGTGCCACACCCCACCCGCGGTCGCGGCCTCGCGTTGATGCGCGCGCTGACCCACCAGGTCACCATCAATTCCGATCACCTCGGCACCACCGTGGATATGCAGGCGAGGATCCGCTGATGAACACCGAACTCACCCTCCACCAGACCCGCACCGACGCCGGGACGACCGCGTTGGAAGCGGTCGGGGAGATTGACCTGAGTAATGTCGAGGCGTTCTCCGCTGCGCTTGAGACCGCGACCGCTGGAACAGGGGGCCTTGTCTCCGTGGACCTCACGCATGTCACCTATCTCGACAGCGCTGCCATCAACGCGCTCTTCCGACACGTCGACCACATCAGCATCCTGGCCAACCGACTACTGAAGGCGATCCTCACACTCAGCGGGCTCGCCGATCTGGTGACAGTGCAGATCGTGGACGCATAGCCCCGTCAGCGGGCCGGACAGTGCTCGAACTTCAGACACACCCGAGTGCCGTGATCGGTGCCGTCAACGGTCAGATCATCACATAGCGCGCGCATGAGTCGCAGCCCGCGACCTCGGGCGGGGTTCTTCGGCGACGATCGTGGATCCAGCCAGTGGCCGCGGTCGACCACGCAGAGCCGCACCGTCCGTGCGTCCGTATCGTGGCGGGCCTCGATGCTCATGTCCCCGGTGGCTGATTGGCCGCGGTACGCGTGGTCGGCGCAGTTGGCCAATGCCTCGTAGGCGGCAAGCACGATATCGGCGATCCGGTCGGTGTCGATGTGCACTCGTCGGGTCAACCAGGCCCTGACTTCGCCGCTCAACTCGCCGGCCGCGGTCGGCTCGGCGGCCGCCGTCACCACGAAGTCAGCGTCACCTGACAGCGGCGCAGGGTCGGTAAGTGCGGACATCTTCAATCGGTTACCCCATTCGACGGGGTCTAGTCATGGCCCTCGCCACGTACGCCTGCTCCGTATAAAACCGTTACGAAACGGGAACCCTGTCGGCTGCAGCAGTCCACGCGAATCAGAATCGGGTAGGAGCCATGAGCACCGACGACATCGACGCCGACGAGCGGGTGCGGCTGGCTGCGGTGGCGCGATATCGCAAGGTCATCGGCCCGGCCGACCCGGTGCTGGCGCGTATCGCCACGATCATCGCCGAGGTCTTCGACGCACCATATGGCGTCGTCACACTCGTCGAACGGGACAACATCTGGATGATCGGCACCCACGGGCTGGACGTCGACCGGATCGACCGTGAGGACGGACTGTGCGCCACCGCCATTGCCGGCACAGCCCCACACGTGGTGTCCGACTGCCAAACCGACCCGCGTACGGCAGGTAACCGCTTCGTTCGCGCGCACGGCATCGGTTTCTACGCCTGTGTCCCGCTGATCACGTTCGACGGACACCACCTGGGTGCCGTCGCGGCGATGGACACCCGTTCGCGTCGCGATCCCTCTCCGTCGCAGCTGTCGGTACTGGCCGACTTTGCCGTCGTGGTGATCGAGCAATTGGAGCTCCGGCTTTCGTCCTCGGAAGCCCTGACCCTCGAACATGGGCTTCGTACGGTCGCCGAGGCCGAACTGGACGAGGTCCGGGCCGACAGAGACGCGGCCAGGCGGGATCGCGACAGTGCGCGTCTGGCGCTGGATGAGGCGCGCTCGGATCGCCTGATCGCTCAGCGAGATCGGGATCAGGCCCGGTCGGACCGCGACGAGGCCCAGCTGGACCGGCAGGCGGCCGAACGAGAGCGCGACAGCATCGACGATTATGCGACAGCACTGCAGCAGATATTGGTGCCCCCAGTGCTGCCCGAGATCCCGGGCCTGGACCTGGTTGCCGGGTATCACCCGGCATCACCGCGGGATGTCAGCGGTGACTTCTACGATGCGTTCGCCCTCGACGAGCGAACGTGGGGTCTGTTCATCGGCGACGTCCAGGGCCACGGTGTGCATGCGGCCGTGCTGACGACACTCATTCGGTACAGCCTGCGCGCGGCGCTGCTGCATGACCATGAACCCGCCTCGGCGCTGGAGGAACTGAATGCGGTGCTACTGCGGGAACTGCGTCCACGCCGTTTCGCGACGGTGTCGGTACTGATCCTGCGCCCGCGTAGCTCCGGTGGTTTCGATCTGATCATGGCTACCGGTGGGCACCCTCCCGCCCTTTTACTGGATCCGCGGGCGAAGACCGCACACGCAGTCAGACCGGAGACCGGCATGCTTGTCGGGGCCACCCCGCACGCGACGTTCGGAACGCTGACATTGACGCTGGAGCCTGGTCAGACACTGTTGCTCTACACCGACGGGCTCACCGAGGCACGCCGCGGGGCCGAGCCTTTCGACGATGCCGCACTTGCCACCTACGGCACGACCCGCACGGCTCTGAGCGCGGCGGCGCTCATCGACGATCTGGCGACGCTGATCCCCAAACTCCAGCCGACCGACGATATCGCGCTGCTGGCCCTCAACGCGACTTCTTGAATCGGCGACTATCGCTGTACGAGAACCGTTTTCAACGCATCGTCGAGCGTCGGGCACACATCGATCACATCGGCCACCCCGACGAGCTGTAGCGGCCGGGCGGTCGCAGGTCCGTCAGCGACGACGGCCAACCGTACCGTCGGATGATGGTGGACAGCGACGAGTGCACCGATGCCTATGGACGCCAGGAACTGCACGCCGAGCAGATCGATCACGACGCGCGCCGGCGCATCGGCCATTGCCGATTCGATTCCCGCCTCCAACTGCGCGACGGTCACCATGTCGATCGTGCCGGTCACGGTGATGACCACCGTCCCGTCCACCCGACGGGTACTGACACCGCACGCCGACGCGCCCGAATCCCCCACCATGTTCATCACCGCGACCTCCCGTTCGCTCGGCCGCTGGCACGGCGGACCGATCATAGCCAGTACCGGAGGTCTCGGTAACTTAGGGCGTCTCGTCGTCCACCGAGGCGACGAGACGATGCGCGATATCGGAGAGCTTGACATTGGCATCCTGCGAGAGCTTGACCAGCAGCCGGAACGCCGCCATCGAATCGATCTTGAAGCGTTCCATGATGATCCCCTTGGCCTGCCCGATCTCATCACGACTGTGCAGCGCCTCTTCGAACTGGCTCTCGGCCTCCGCACCGAACAACGCAATGGAGGCATGCTGGGCAACGATGGCACCGATGAACTCCGAATCCTCCGAAAACACCTCGGCCTCACCGCCATAGAGGTTCAGTGCTCCGAGATTCTGTTGCAGCACGTACAGCTGGAAGGACAACAGGCTGCGCGCACCCAGCTCGCTCGCCGCCGCAGCGAACCGAGGCCAGCGCGTCTCAGTAGCCATATCCGCGATGAGCACGGTGCGATGCTCACGCAGCGAACTCAGGCACGGCCCTTCGTCGAGTTCGGTCTGCAACAGGTCCAAGCGGGCGACCAGCGGATCGCTCGGCGCTTTGGGGATGACGGTGTGACCCTCGATCATCGAGACACCTGCCCATCGGACGCCCGGAACGATGTCCACTGCGCCCTTGACCACCGCCTCGAGAGTGGATTCGGTGCCGGCCTGGTCCTGCATCGTCAGTGCCAGGTCCGCGAGAGTGCGTGCGAGATCGTTCCCCCGATCAGACATGTTCCTACCGTAACTCCGCGTGCGCTTTGTGGACAGCGAGTACGGCCTGCCTGCCGGCGTCGATATCTGTCCGTGCAACTGCTGCAAACCTCGACAGCAAGACCAATACGAGCGTCATCTGGGGTTTCCTTTTCGACATACATTCGCGGCAATTTAACGTCGCCGTAAGAGCTTTCGTCTTGCGTCATGCCCCTGAGAGCAGGCACAGCACCTCATGGGACTGTCGGTTTCAACTCACCACCGCACCGGGTACAGGCTGACCATCGGGCGCGATCGCGGCGCCGCAACACACCTGGAGGTGCGATCGTGATTCCGTTCATCTGCACGACATGCGGAGAATTCGACCTCGACGCCGCGGAATGCGCGTCGTGCGCACAATCGGCGCGTGACCACGGCGCGGCGGGTACCGCCGTCGCATAATGATCATGCGGCCGGCATACCGGCCCGAACTCGAGGTTCGATGAGCGACTCCTCGGGGTATGCAATAGACGGTTCAGATCCGAGCCACCCTCAGTACCGTTTCGAACAGGGGAAACTCGGATGCCACGAACCGATCAGCAGTACGCCGAAATCGCCGATATGGTGCGATTGTTGCGTTGCCACGAGCCCGGCTCCGCCGACCATCGCACCCTCTACGACGACATCATCACCAGGATCCTGCCGCTGGCCGAACACATCGCCCAGCGCTACGCCGGGCGCGGACAGCCCTACGATGATCTCTACCAAGTCGCCTGTATCGGACTCATCAAGGCGGTCAACCGGTTCGATCCGGACCGTGGGGCGGACTTCCTGTCCTTTGCCGTACCGACGGTGATGGGCGAGGTGCGCAGGCACTTCCGTGATACCGGATGGGCCGTGAACGTGCCGCGCCGACTGAAAGATCTTACCCTGCAACTGACCAAGGCACGCGAGGAATTGACCCGCACCCTGGGCCACGCGCCGACCGCCAGCGAGATCGCCACCCACCTGGGCATCGAACGCGAAGAGGTCATCCAGGCGACCGTGGCCGCGAGCCATTACTCGACCGTCTCCACCGACCGACCGGCCACCGACGACGGTGAGGACTTCACCCTCAAGGACACCCTCGGTTCGGTGGACACCCGGCTGGACAAGATCATCGATGTGGAGACCGTGCGACCGCTCATCGAAAAACTGTCCCCGCGAGAACGCGCCGTACTCGACTACCGGTTCTTCGAGGATATGACCCAGACGCAGATCGCCGAGCGGATGGGCTGCTCACAGATGCAGGTATCGCGCATCCTGGCCAAGGCGCTGGACTCGCTGCGCAAACAGGCAAATGCCCAGATGGCCGAACGCCCGCGGGTCAGGCACACCGCCGCCTGATCTCAGAACGCGTTGGGGTCGGCCCGTTCGGCGATCAGCGCCAGTCGCCAGGTGCACTCGCGGTTGCGCGGCGCGACACCGAGTAACTGCACGGCGTCGGGGATCCACCGCGCCGGCGCGCTGGTTGCCACCTCGGCCATTTCGATCCGGCACCCCCCGGTGTCACTATCGTTGAGCCGCATGGTAATTCGCGCCTTCCCTGCCGGGCGGACCTTGGCCAGCAACACCAGTTCACGGCCGGGCTCACAACTCTCGACCACCGTTTCGTCGTCGATGACGACAGGCCACGTGCCGATGGAGTGCAGAATGCGCGAACCCTTCGACGGCCAATCGGCACTGACGGCTCGGATCCGGCTGTTTCCGACCACCCAACCCGAGTACGTCCATCCGTCGGCGAGCACATCCCAGACCTGCTGTCGGGTGGCAGAGGTCTCCCTACTGACGGTCATGCGGATATCTCCTGTCGTCGACGCGGCAAGTTGATCTCGCCGCCGTCAGCACCGGATGTACCCCGTCGGCCACGCACGAATCGTCACTCTCGGTGGCAATTTCGGTCCACCTGCCGCACGAAACGGGCCACATCGCGCGGCGGCGTGTGACACGTGGCAGCAGGTGCTCGATACTCTCTTGCGCACAATCGACCCGCTTGACAGGTACCGGACATGCAGGATTTGACCTTCGACAGCAGCGACCTCGGCGAGACCGAGGAGTTTCTGGTGCAGGCCTACACCAAGATGCGAATCGGCGGCGCGGGTGAACAATCGCGGGCCAGGATTTCCCGGCGGGCGCTGGGAGCCATCGGCATGGACGAACTCGCCTTCACCTACGACATGAGTTTCGATGCCGACCCGCTGAGCCGAATAGTGCTGTGCGAGATGCGCAGCGGACACATCGAAGAGACGATCAGCGGCAGGCAAACCGATGTGTTCGCACCAGGCGACCTGACCCTGTTCAGCCCACCGGGACAGCCGCACTCCGGAACGGTGCGCGGTGCCTCCTATGCCCTGACAGTGTTCGACACCGCGATTCTGGACAGGGTGGCAGCATCGGTGCCGGGAGCGCGTCAGTCACGGGTCGTATTGACCGGGCACCGGACGGTTTCGCGGGCGGCCGGGCGGCGACTGGGCGCGCTGATCGACTATCTACGGGGTCATGTTCTCCCGGACCAAGAGGCTCGGGCATCCGAGCTCGTGATCGGCAGCGCCGTCACACATCTGGCGGCCGCGACGTTGAATGCCTTCCCGCACAACGCTTCGATCGATCCGACCGCGGTCGATCGACGCGATGCAGGGGTGCCGGCGCTGTTGCGCCGCGCCGTTGCGTTCATCGAGGAAAATGTCGATCGCGATATCGCGCTGGCCGATATCGCCGGCGCCGTCTACCTGACGCCCAGGGCAGTGCAGTACATGTTCCGCCGGCATCTGGACTGCACACCGACTGAGTACCTTCGTAGAGTCCGGCTGCACCGCGCCCATTACGACCTCCTCACCAGCTCGCCGCAGGAGACCACGGTCAGCGCCATAGCCAAGCGCTGGGGGTTCGCACACAACGGGCGGTTCGCTGCGTTCTACCGACAGAATTATGGGCGCCCGCCTGCGGTGACCCTGCGCAGCTAATCGGCTCCGCGCCGAGCGCTCGGGTGCGTCAGAGTGACGATCTTCTCCGCGACGGTCGCCAGTTTGACATTGCTTTCCTGAGACATGCGCTTGAGCAACTCGAACGCCTCATAGGCGTCGACCGCAAAGCGCTCCATCAGCATCCCTTTTGCCTGTCCGATCACATCCCTGGACAGCAGGGCCGTGCTGAACTGTTGCTCCCGACGTTGCAGATTCCAGGCCATGGTGGCGTGCGCAGCCAGGATCTGGGCCATCTCGACCGACTCGTCGGTGAAGGCGTCCCGACGCTCGGCATGGAAGTTCATCGCCGCCATGGGTGGGATTTCGGACCCGAACATGTGGACGCTCAATACCGAGCGCACCGGTGTTCGAGCCAGCGCCGCACTCCCGAATCCCGGCCACCTTGATTCGTTTTCGAGATCGTCGACGCGAATGACTCCCCCACCACGTGCTGCGGCAAGACACGGACCCTGGCCCGTCTCACGCTGCACGGCATCCACCGTCTCCGCGTGATGATGAGTCGGCCCCAGCGAGGCGATCGAGTCATCGTCTTCCAGCACCGTGATGCTGCAATACTGCGCGCCCGGCACCAACGACACCGCCTCGGCATTCATGGCGAGCATCGCCGCGGCAAAATCGGCCGTATCGTCACGCTGCAGCGAATCCGCCAGCTCGACCAACCTGATGATCAATGCTGCATCGGCCATCAGCGGCCGTTCTGCACGTCGCCGGCCATCTGCGGCGTCGGACAGCCCGTCAGACAATCGCCGTACTCCTTTCGCACACGAAGACGACCCGTCCAGCCAGCAAGTGCGGATGGACGGTCCTGGTGGAACCGGGCTTGTATCGACGGTGGGGAGTCTGGACGGACCGCATTGTCGTGCCACCTTGAGCACCATCTGCCCGCTCCGAACATAGTTGCGATAGGTAACCATCGACCTAATCGAGAGGGGGTTTGCTTCGCTCGGCGGACGCGGCGACCACCGGAATGTTCGTTTGGTGACCCTGCACCCGATGGGCGCTGTTTGTGGCGTCGCTTGCCGGGTACCTCGGGTCCGGGGGATCCGATCGACAGATCGCCGTAGGTGTAGGGAGATCGCGATGGCAGCGGGGGTCCGGCGGTGACCGGCAGGGTTGCCCGCCTGGTGCTCGGCCCGATCCTTCTCGCCGCTGCGCTGGCAGGCGCGTTCACCAGCTGCCCGACCTACCGGGATGGCGTCTCGGGCCAGCTGGCGTCGGCCGAGGAGCAGACCGAGTCCGCTGCACACTCCGCTGCGCTGGCACTGCAACTGTGGCGGCAGGGGCGATCGCCGGACCGGCTCGTCGCCGTCCAGATCTCCGACGCCCGCGATGACGTCGCGGAGAGTTACGACACGACATCGGCGCTACGGACGACGGATCCGGTGGATCTGGCTCGACAGACTCTGCTGATGCAGGCCATGACGGAGATCACCTCCACGTTGAACCGGTCCTACGCGTCGGTACGCGCCGGGACGCAATACGGGTCGACGGACGAACTCCGGGCAGCGCTGCTCGCGGCCGCCGACGATCTTCGACACCGGTACCGCTGATGAAGAAGCTGCTGAGCGTCGCGCTGGGAGTTCTCACCGCCATCGGCGGGTTCCTCGATATCGGGGATCTGGTCACCAATGCCGTCGTCGGATCCCGCTTCGGGCTGGGGCTGGCCTGGGTGGTACCGGTTGGCGTGGTGGGGATCTGCCTGTACGCGCAGATGGCCGGCCGGGTTGCCGCGCTCAGCGGACATGCCACCTTCGAGATCATCCGGGAACGGCTCGGGCCTCGGATGGCAGCGGCGAACCTGGGCGCCTCATTCTTCATCAACCTGATGACGGTGACCGCCGAGATCGGCGGTATCGCGCTGGCCCTGCAACTGGCCACTGACGTCGGCCACCTGTTGTGGGTTCCGGTCGCCGCCTTCGCGGTATGGATCGTGATCTGGCGGGTGAAGTTCTCGGTGATGGAGAACGTGACCGGCATCCTCGGCCTGAGCTTGATCGTCTTCGCCGTCAGTGTGTTTCTGCTGCAGCCGAACTGGTCGGAGCTGTCTGATCAGGCGCTGGCGCCGGTCATTCCCGAAACGGAGTCCGCCGCCACCTACTGGTACTTCGCGATTGCACTGTTCGGCGCCGCGATGACACCCTACGAGGTGTTCTTCTTCTCCTCCGGTGGCATCGAAGAGCGTTGGACCGTTGCAGATCTGGGCAAGTCACGACTCAACGTCCTGGTGGGCTTCCTGTTGGGTGGCCTGCTGTCCATCGCCATCGCGGCGTGCGCGGCAATCGTGCTGATGCCCGCACAGGTGGAGGTGACATCGCTGTCCCAGATCACCATGCCGGTGGTGGCGGCCGGCGGAAAGCTGGCGTTGGCATTCGTCATCGTCGGAATCGTCGCGGCCACCTTCGGTGCAGCACTGGAGACCACGCTGTCCTCCGGTTACACCGTGGCACAGTATTTCGGATGGGCGTGGGGCAAGCTCCGCAGACCCGCGGCAGCCGCCCGCTTCCACACCGTGATGTTCGTGGCCGTTTTCGCCTGCAGCGCCGTGCTTTTCACCGGTATCGACCCCATCCTCGTCACCGAGTACTCGGTGGTGTTCTCGGCCATCGCACTTCCGCTGACCTATCTGCCGATCCTGATCGTCGCCAACGACCCGGGATACATGGGCAACCATGTCAACGGTCGCATCACCAATGTGCTGGCCTCGGTCTACCTGGTGATCATTCTGGCCGCCTCCGCGGCCGCCATACCGCTGATGATCGTGACAGGAGCAGGACAATGACGAATCGACTGACGAATCGACTGCGGTCTCCCGATGCCCCGGACGCCCCGCGACCCGACGGTGTCCGGCTCATCGACGCCAGGCTGCACCTGTTGGACCGGCAGATCGTCGACGCGCAACGCGAGCCGGTCGGCATCGTCGACGATCTGCTGATCGACGGTGTGCGTGATTCCCATCCGCAGGTGACGGCGATCCTGACCGGGCAGGTGTTGTTCACACGGATATTCGGCGGGCACCCACCGCGATCGCAATTGAACGAGCTGCCTTGGCATTTCGTCAGCCGAATCGGCACATCGATCACCTTGCGACCGGGCGTGGATGCGTCGGCGGGCCAGTGGGTGGAGCGGTGGTTACGCGATCACATCATCGGGCGCATTCCCGGAGGCCGACATGCAGCTAAGTGACCTACTCGGAGCGGTGGTGACCGAGCAGAGCGGGCAGCGGCTCGGTACCGTTACCGACGTGCGGCTCTCGGTGCGCGATGACACCACCGCCCCAACATTGTTCGGACTGATCATCAGTCCTCGTACCCGTTCCTCATACCTGGGCTATGAGCGTTCACAGGTGCGCCGACCCGCGGCTCTGGCGGCACTGCTGCGGTGGCGGCATCGCGGCACCTTCCTGGCGCTGTGGCGGGACCTGCACGTCATCGACGACAGCGGCATCGTGCTGCGCGACGGGTTCGATCGCTACTCGGCCGTCCTGAAAGAGAATGCCACCACATAGACACCGCCGTAGCCGTCGGCGGTTTCGCGTTCGACGCGGTGGGTAGCCAGCGATGATGCGCCAGGGTTCTTCGTTCGAGGTGGTCATCATCGGCGGGGGCAACGCCGGTGTCAGCGCCGCCGCCCACCTCATCCGCCGCGGTGTGCACAACATCGCGATCGTCGAACCACAATCCGTGCACACCTACCGTCCGCTGCTGTCCTATGTCGGAGCGGGCCAGGCAACCAAGCGGGCGGCCGAACGCATGCAGCGGTCGGTGACCCCGCGCGGGTGCACCTGGGTCCAGGACGCGGCTGCTGCCATCGAACCTGAAGACCGCACCGTCACCTGCGTCAGTGGCACCACGTTGCACTATGAACACCTGATACTGGCGACCGGTCTGGAGGTCGACGACGAGGAATTGCCCGGAGCGGTCGCGGCGATGGAGGCCGACTCCGTCGCCAGCAACTATCTCAACCGTGCCGAAAAGACATGGCAACTGGTCGAATCCATGCCCGCATACGGGCACGCGGTGTTCACCGTGCCGCGAGCTCCGGTCAGTTGCACGGGCACGACGCTCAAGCCGTTGTTGCTTGCCGCCGCCCATTGGCGACGGATCGGACGTCCCGTGCGGATCACGTTGGTGATCGACCGGGCGGGTCTGCTCGGCGTCGCAGGACTCGACCTCCGCCTGGGCAGCCGGTTACAGCAACTCGGAGTCGAGACGATGCTCTCGAGCACCGTCACCGGACTGGACCCCGACGCCGGCGAGATCGAGATCGACGACGCCGACAGGAACCGACGTCGGATCGGCTACGACATGCTGCACCTCGTTCCGCCATTCCGCGGTCCGCGGTGGCTGGCCGGCGCCGGTATGACCGACAGTTCCGCGCACGGCTTGATCGACACCGACCCGATGACCCTTCGCCATCGGGTCCACGACAACGTTTGGGCCGCAGGCGATGCGGCGACCGTCGAAACCGATCCGTCAGGCGGGGCACTGCGACGCCAGATCGCGGTGTTGGCGGAAAATCTGCTCGCCGTTCGCCGCGGCGAGCCCATGACATCGGTGTACGACGGCTACACCGTCGCACCGATCGCCACCGACACCCACCGGCTGATCGCCGCCGAGTTCGACCGCACCGGAGCGCCGGCATCCTCGCAACCGTCGTTCCTGGATCCGTTCGTACCGCGGCGCATCGCGTGGGCCTTCGACAGATATGTTCTGCCCCAGATGTACTGGCGCGCCATCTTGAAAGGCCGATTGTGACATCACGTCAGTCCCGGATCGTCCCGGCCAGGGCGGGCCGTGGCTAGGCTGGTCAGATGACTCTGGTCCGAGCACGAGGCTGACCGCCTGCATGTTCATCATCATCTTGTGTGCGGTGCTCGGATTGACCCACCTTTACGTGTGGAAGCGACTGATCAAGGACACCACCGGGCCGGGACGTGCTCGCACGGTGCTGACAGCCGTCTTCCTGGCCCTGGCCGCGGTGTTGGTGATGGCCCTGCTGGTGCCGCGGCTGACCGGGCTGGACGAATCGGCATGGTTCGCCTGGCCGGGATATCTCTGGTTCGCCCTGGTCGGCTATCTGCTTCTGACACTGCTGTTGCTGGAACCGATCCGATTGGTGTTGCGGGGATGGGTGCGGCGGGGCGAGAACGCCAGGCCCGGTGAGCCCACCGAAGCAGGGACCACCGCCGACATCACGCCGCCTTCCGGTGCACTCAACCGGCGGGTGTTCCTGACCAGGACCAGCGCCGCGGCGGCAGGCGTGGCGGCAACCGGGTTGGTGGGCTACGGAGTGGCCACCGCGCTCGGCCCGCCGAATGTCTTGCAGGTGCCGATCAAACTGAACCGATTGAACGCGGCGTTCAACGGTTTTCGCATCGCGGTGGTTTCCGATATTCACCTTGGGCCGTTGTTGGGACGCAGCCACACCGAGCGCATCGTGGAGATGATCAATGCGGCCGATGCCGATCTGGTCGCGATCGTCGGCGATCTGGTCGACGGCACGGTCGAGAAGCTCGGCCATGCAGCTGAGCCGCTCCAAGATCTGGTATCCCGCGAGGGTTCGTTTTTCGTCACCGGCAACCACGAGTATTTCGTCCCCGACACGATGCCGTGGCTGCGCGAGCTGGATCGCCTCGGCGTCACCCCGCTGCGTAATGAGAACACCATGATCCGCCGCGGCGGCGCCGCACTGCACATCGCCGGGGTCAACGACCTCGCCGGCGACGAGCACGGCGACCCACCCGACTATGACCGGGCACTGGCAGGTATCGACGGACGACACCCGACGGTGCTCCTGGCACATCAGCCCGTCATGGTCGAGCAGGCCGCTGCGCGCGGCGTCGACCTACAACTGTCCGGTCACACCCACGGCGGACAGACCTGGCCGTTCCAGTACATCGTCGAGGCGGTGCAACCATCCCTGGCCGGATTGTCGACCCACCAGGAAACCCAGCTGTACGTGTCTCGCGGTGCCGGGTTCTGGGGTCCGCCGGTACGTGTCGGCGCCCCGCCGGACATCTCGGTGCTGACGCTCGACGCCGGCCGCTAGGCGATCCGCTTCACGCCTCAGACGCACCCGCTGACGCTGACCCGCCTGCCGAAGTTTGCGCACACGCTGACATCCGGCGCGGGCGGCGGCGGCACGTAGACCGGCGGCGGAGGGGGTGGCGGCGCACCCGGTGGAGGGGGCGGCGGCGGGGGTGGCGGCAGGGCGCTGTCGAGGTATCCCAGCGGATCGGTACACCCCGACACGTTGACGTGGAACCCGCCCACCGAGCCGCACACCGTCGCCCCCGAGATCGGCGCTCCGACGATGCCGAGCCCGCCAACGGTGATCGCTGCCAGAACGGCCGCCCGCGCGATTTTGCCGATCATGTCTCAGCCCAGGACGTCATGCTGCATGGGCAGCGACACGTTGCAGCGTGTCCGCAGCTCGGTCAACGGCGCGCGGATACCCCGCAGGTCCGCGGCCACCTGCGGGTGCGCCTCCAGGTACGCGCGGGCCCGCTCGACGGTCTGCTCCTGGGGTAACCCTTCCAAGCTGGACAGCTCCGCGTTGACGTCGGCGTGGGTGAACAGGTAGGCCGACATGGCGAAGTTGACTCCACCGGCCACGCCTGCGATATCGGCCACGGTGCAGTTCGGTGGCGGCTCGGCATTGGCCACCCCCGGACCGGCCAGGCTGGTCACCGCCGCCACGAAGCCGATTCCTGCTACGAGAATGCCTTTGCACAGCCTTGACATCGAGGCGCCTTTCTCTGGATCACCACCTGCATCGACATATCTTCACCGGACGCCGCTGAAATGTCACTCTTTCGGTGGCAAGTGCCGAACCAAGCACTTGTTTGCTTAGGTCGAATCGGCGAGTTCCGACGTGGCGTAGACCAACATCGGCTAGTTTGCTGATTGAAACCACGATCGAAAGCGCCGCGGCCTACGAGAGGGCGCCGCGCGAGCCCGAGGAGTTCCCGTCAAGCGACTGATTGCCGCGCTGACCGCATCGGTCGACCCGGAGTCACTGCTATCCCGGATCGCCGAGCAGGTCTGCATATTCAATCCGAAAGCCGACGGCGCGGCGGTGGGCATGCTGACCCCCAACGGATCCTTCGTGTTCGCCTCCGCGCACGGGCTCAGCGCGCCGGCACTGGGAACCGTGGTGCCGGCAGTCGGGTCCTTCCAGGAACTCGCGCTGTCGACCAGGCAGCCACAGCTGAGCCCGAACGTTGCGGAAGATTATCGGCTACCGGAACAGACGCGTCGGCTCGCCGTCGAGATGGGCATCGGGTCCTGGGCGGTGATTCCGCTCTTCCACCAGCACCGGGCGGTCGGCGCGCTCTCGGTGGTGGCAGCCGGCAACGATGTGTTCGACGCGGCGGATATCGCCGGGCTCACCTCCGTGAGCAGTTTCATCTCAGCTCTCATCGGCGCGCAGGCCGAGATGGCCGTGCTTCTGCGCGACATGTTCGATGAGGGCATCGGAACGCTGCATGATTCGTCGGCGCGGTTTGCGGGATCACTGCTGATGCCCAAGGAAACCCTCGACGAGGGCGCGCACGCCGAACTGGACAGCCTGCTCGAGCACCCGCGGATCTGTCCGGTGTTCCAGCCGATCGTCGATCTGAAATCCGGTACCACCGTCGGCTACGAGGGCCTCTCCCGCTTCCCGGCGGACGTCACGCAGCGCAGCACTGCAGACTGGTTCGCCATTGCCAGGGGACTCGGCCGCAGCCTGTCCATCGAGGCAGCTGCTCTACACGCCATTCTGCGCGCGGCGAGGGCAATCCCGCAGTCCTACATCATCTCGGTCAATCTCAGCCCCGAGACTGCCGTCGATGCCAGCCTGCAGCAGTGTCTGATGTCCTCGGATCGCCGCCTGATGCTCGAGCTCACCGAGCACGCGCCCTATCCGCCCAACACCTTCGAGGGGCTGCAGCCGCTGCGCAAGTCCGGCATTCTGCTGGCGATCGACGATGCCGGCGCGGGCTATGCCAGCCTCACCCAACTACTACGCATCCGGCCCGATGTCATCAAGATCGACGCCGAACTGGTCACCGGTCTGGAGTCCGATCCGGCCAGGCGCGCACTGGTGTCCGCGGTGGCGGTGCTGGCACGCGAACTGAACGCGCTGACGGTCGCGGAGGGCATCGAAAACTGCCGCCAGTTGCAGATCCTCGGCGATCTGGACATCCGGTTGGGGCAGGGTTATCACCTGGGGCGTCCCGCCGATGTCACCGAGCTGCAATTCTGAAAGGAACAGGATCTCAGTTTCGCGCGGGATCGTCGGGTTCCGTGGTCGAGATGAATTCGTCGATCAGCTCGATCACCTCGAACGGCGCCTCTACCTGGGCGAAATGTCCTATCCCCGGAAGGATTTCGAGGCGGCAGTCCGGACGGGCCTGTAGCGCGGAGTACGCATGGTCGACCGGGATGATGTTGTCGTCTTCTCCCCAGATCGCCAACACCGGAAGTTCCTCGCGCAGGTTCAACCGGTTCAGTGCGCTCACCGACTGACCGCGATAGTCCACCACCGATCGCAATGTGCGCAGGAACGCCTCCCGCGTCTCGCTGTCGGCGAAGGACGAATAGGCATTCCAGATCTCGGCTCCCCGGGGTGACCGCAGACCCACCGATGTCAACCAGGAGCGCACCGCGTTGCCGGCACGCAGAACCGGCGGGGGCGCGATCACCGGCATCATGAGCTCGGCACCCGGTGCCGCCAGCAGTCGCAGGATCCAGCCCACATCGGGGCCGAGCCCACCGCTGCCGATGAGCACGAGCCGGCGACAGTACTCGGGGTGCTGGTAGAGGAACTGCATCGCGACACCACCGCCCAGCGAATGACCCACCACGGTGGCCGAACCCACCCCGAGTTCATCGAGCAGATCGCGCAGACCGACGGCGAAGGCACCCAGCGAATAGTCGGTCCGCGGCTTGGACGACTGGCCATGACCCAGCAGGTCGGGCGCGATCACGCGGTATTTTTTGGCCAGCTGGGGCAATATCGCCCGCCAGGTCTCGGCGCTGCCTGCCATACCGTGGATGAGCAGCAGAACCTCGTCACCGTCACCCTGGTCGACGACCGCCTGCCGCACCCCGTGAATCTCGACGAATCGTGTCTCCGCCATATGAGCTCCCGTCCCCTCGCACCCGAGCCTACTGGCCGGTAACCGGCTCCGACAGGCGTGGACCGGTTTGGACAGGACTACGCACGGCTCACAAGTGCGGATGCCGCTTGTTCCACGGCGTCGCGGCCTGGAAGGCGCCGACGATATCGACGAGGCGACGCTCGGTGAACGCGCTGCCGACCATCTGCAGGCCGACCGGGAACGGCAGACCGGCCTCCGTGGTGGTGAATCCGCCGGGGAAGGTGATGGTGGGCAGTTGCGAGAGCGTGAACGGCACGGTGAAGCGGTGCACCCCGGCGGTGGTCTCTTCGTCCATCCGGATCATCTTCTCCACAGGCGGCGCGATGAACGACATGGCCGGAATGAGCACACCGTCCAGAGGCGCCAACGCGGCTTCCATCTCTCCCTTGAAGATCAGGCGTCGCTGCAGGAGCTCGTCGTATTCGATACCGGACATGGCGATGCCACGCTCGATCAGCTCGCGCAGTGCCGGTCCATAGGTGTCCCGGTGCGCGGGGAACGTGCTCTGGTGTGACCGGGCGGTCTGCACCGCACAGACCCCGAACCAGTCGGTGATGGCCTGCGTGGGATCGGGCAGATCGGTGTGCACCAGCTCCGCACCCAGATCCCGCAACATCTCTTCGGCAGCCCGATGCGCCTGTTCCACATCGGCACTGACGTCTCGGTAGCTCCACGACGGATCGACGCCGATCCGGACACCCCGCAACGATGTCGGCATCTCCGTACCGAACTCCGGGACCGGCTGCAGCGAGGCGGTGGGGTCGCGCGGATCGGCCCCGGCGATCGCCCCGAGGATCAACCCGGCATCCCTGGCGGATCGACAGATCGGACCGACATGGTCGAGGGTGGCCGCCAGCTCGACGACACCGGCGCGGCTGACCCGTCCCCAGGTGGGCTTCAGACCGGTTGCACCGTTGGAGGCCGACGGCATGCGAATGGATCCACCGGTGTCCGAACCCAGTGCGCCATAGCACAACCCGGCAACCGGGGCGACCCCGCTGCCGCTCGAGGACACCCCCACCCAGCGGTTGGGATCCCATGGATTCAGCGGCGCCCGAAAGGGTGGTGTGTGCTCGGTGTACACGCCCTCGGTGGTATGCACCTTGCCCACGATGACCGCACCGGCATCTTCCAGCCTGGTGACCACCGTCGCCGTGTCATCGGCCACCTGACCGGCACGCAACGCCATGCCCGCCTCGGTTCGCCACCCGGACTTGTCATAGATGTCCTTGATGGCCAATGGAATCCCGTCCAGCGGACCGCGCGAGGCACCGGCCTCGCGACGCTGGTCGGACTCCTGAGCGCGCACTCGCGCCTCATCGGCGGCGACGAAGGCAAAAGATCCCAGGCGCTGGTCGACGGCGCCGATGCGCTCCAGCGTCATCTCGGTCAACTGCGCAGAGCTGATCTCTCCGCTCGCCAGCAGCGGTACCAGTTCGCTGATCTCCCGGTAGTGCAGCTCCGCCGTGTCGGCGGACCCGGTATCGGTGTGGGTATCGGTCATCTCTTCACAATCCTTTTCAGCATTTCTCGGCTCACTCGGTGGCATCGACAGTCGTCGAGCTGCGCTCGTCGGCCATGGGATCCTCGGCATCGGCGGCCGGCAGCCCGTATTGGGAGCCCTTGCTCAGGATAGTCAGCGGGACGTACACGATGGGACCTACCAACATTGCGGCGAACGATGCGTAGTACAACGGGTACACACCTGCCACTCCGAGTGCGCCGACCGCGATACCGGTTGCTAGAGCGGTCATTCCACAGTAATTCCAGTTCTTGACCCTACCCTCGCGGTACTCGACCAGCGTGCTGGGGGCGAGCTTGAGAAGCTTGCGACAGATGAAGTAGTCGCTGAGCAGGATGAAGATCCAGGTATTGGTCATGATGCCGGTGACCGCGAGGAATTTGTCGGTGTACTGCAGCACGTTGATCGGGTACAGCGCGATCCCGAGCACCACCAGCAGCACCATCCACCACTGCCGGCCGACACGCTTCGGCGAGAGCACATCCCAGGCATTGGACAGGGCCAACGATCCTGAGTAAAGGTTCATGACGTTGATCCGAACCTGGGTCAGGATGGCGAAGATGACGCCGAGCACACCCATCACGACTGCGAAGATCAAACCGGGATCGGTGGCAGCCAGCTCACGGGCGGAGCGCTCTCCGTCGAAGTACTCGATCATCGTGAACCCGAGGAAGACGCCGAGCACCATGACGACCGAAATCATCAACAGCTCGACCAGCATCACCCCACCGGTGCCCACATAGGACACCGAACGTTTGACGAAACGTCCGTAGTCGGTGGCGATGAGCGCCTGGAACACCACTTGGCCGTTGGCAAGGCTCAGGGCCTGCCACATCGCGGTCGCCGTCACACCGTCTTCGACGACCCATTCACCCGGTCCAGCGAGTACATAGCCG
This sequence comes from Mycolicibacterium neoaurum, assembly GCF_036946495.1. Taxonomy (NCBI): domain Bacteria; kingdom Bacillati; phylum Actinomycetota; class Actinomycetes; order Mycobacteriales; family Mycobacteriaceae; genus Mycobacterium; species Mycolicibacterium neoaurum. The sequence continues at coordinate 3,429,929 of NZ_JAQIIX010000002.1, read as the reverse complement.
TTGGCCAGCATCACCATGCCGATCACGAAGAGGATCAGGAATATCGGCATGCCGAAGCGCTGCAGGACATTCATCGAATGCATGCCTCGCCAGGAGTAATACAGCGCGATCAACGCGACGATTGCGAACACCACGCTGGCCGCTGCGGAATCGATGGAAATCCCGAGGATCTCGCTGAGTCCGTGGGAGACGATGCTGCCCTCGAAGATGAAGTAGAAGACGTAGTTGACGGCGTAGACGAAGGAGGCGATGGCAGAACCGCGTGCACCGAACCCCAATCCCCGGGACAGCAGCGGCAGGGAGAGGCCCTGCTGGCTGGCGATCCGCATGACCAGGGCGCCGACCACGGTCGCACCGATGACCATATAGGCGATCGGGACGAGCACCCCCGGCCATCCGACCAGGAATCCCATCTGACCGCCGAGGGCAAACCAGAACATGGCGGTCACATTGCCGGTGAGTACGAGCAGGATGGCGGGTCGGCGCCAGCGCTGGCTGTCCGGCACCCGGGTGGTTGCGTAACTCTCCACCTGGTCGTCCAGACTGGTGGCCGGACCGTGGAAGTAACTTCTCAAACTCAAGGCATGAGTCCTTTCCGACTCTGATCTGCGCGGCGGGCTTCCGATGCGTTCGGTGACATCACGTGGGCGGGCGGCATGACGCAGCGAGCACCTCGTTCTGCGCCACACCGAGGTCGTTCACCTAGGGATGTGAACTACATCTCATCCGCGGTGCAGGCTGAAGTCAATGGCCATTACTGCACCCCGCCGTGCATAAATGCAGGCGATTCTGCATTCTGTTGCAAACTTTCAAATACGCTGTAGCGCAGCACTTTTCGAACCTGGAGCGGTTAGGTCCGGCGCTTGCCCAGACTCAGGTCGGGATGCGCCTGCACAGTGTCGCGCAGGAATGCACAAACGGTGCGCACCCGCTCAAGACGCTCGAGCTCCCGCGGAACCACCAACCAGTACAGCCTGCGAACACTGAAGGCATCGGGCAGCACCCGGATCAGGCGTTCATCACCGTTGGCGATATAAGCGGGCAACGGCGCGACCCCGAGCCCGCTTCGCGCCGCCAGCCAGTGGCCGGTGATGTTGGATATCTGCGCGTCGACGTTCTGGACATGGGGCAGCTCGTCGAGAATTCTCAGCGGCTCCACGTCCATCAATGCATTGACGTACCAGATCAGGGTGTGCGCGCGCAGATCCGACACTTTCGCGATGGGCGGGTGGGTTTCCAGGTACTCCGCGGTCGCGTAGAGACCCAGGTCGTAATGGCACAGCACCTCCGAGCGGACCGCACGGGAGGTGGGCCGTTCCAGGGTCACGGCGACGTCGAAATGCCGCTCGGATACCGCATTGTGCACGGTCGCCGTGACCAGCTCCACGCTCAGACGCGGGTGCGCGGCTTTCAACTCCACGAGGTGCGGCGCGATGATGAACGCGCCGAAACCGTCTGTGGACGTGATGCGAATCGACCCGGTCAAGACATCCGGCGTCGCACCTTGGACATCGTAGGCGGCCATTACCGCCGATTCGACCGCCTCCGCGCGAGGCATCATCCGCTTGCCCGCCTCGGTGAGTCGCCACCCACTGGGGGCTCGGTCGAAGAGCCGCTCACCCACCGACCGCTCGAGCGCGGTGATCCGACGCCCCACGGTGGTGTGGTCGACCTCCAATACCCGGGAGGCGTCACTCAGCCGACCGGCCCGCGCCACCTCGAGGAAGTAGCGAAGATTGTCCGCGCTGAGCATGCGACCTCCTATCGTGCAATTTTGCAGTCACCGGAGCGTATTTACTCGTTGACTCGTGCGCAAATCTCACTTCCCATGGTGGGGTGACTCAGACCGCATCTCGGCCCACGGCCATCAGCCACTGGCTGAACAACGAACTGTTTCAAGGCACCTCGGGGCAGACCGCGCCCGTGACGAACCCGGCGTCGGGTGCGGTGACCGGTCATGTCGCCCTGGCCTCGGTCGAGGACTCCCGCACGGTCATCGACGCCGCCGCCGCCGCGTTCCCCGCCTGGCGCGACACCTCCTTGGCCAAACGCACCCAAATCCTGTTCGCCTTTCGCGAACTACTCAACGCCCGCAAAGGCGAACTCGCCGAAATCATCACCAGCGAGCACGGCAAAGTCGTCTCCGACGCCCTCGGCGAAGTCGCCCGCGGCCAAGAAGTCGTCGAATTCGCTTGCGGCATCCCCCACCTCTTGAAGGGCGGCTACACCGAAAACGCCTCCACCAACGTCGACGTCCACAACATCCTGCAGCCGTTGGGCCCGGTCGCCATCATCTCCCCGTTCAACTTCCCCGCCATGGTCCCGATGTGGTTCTTCCCCATCGCCATTGCCGCCGGCAACACCGTCGTACTCAAACCGTCGGAGAAAGACCCATCGGCCTCCCTGTGGCTGGCCCAACTGTGGAAAGAAGCCGGGCTGCCCGACGGCGTGTTCAACGTCCTCCAAGGCGACAAAACCGCCGTCGACGAACTACTCACCAACCCCGCCATCAAGGCGGTGTCCTTCGTCGGCTCCACCCCCATCGCGCAATACGTCTACGCCACCGCCACCGCAGCCGGCAAACGCGTCCAAGCCCTCGGCGGAGCCAAAAACCACGCCGTCATCCTGCCCGACGCCGACCTCGATCTGGCCGCCGACGCCATGGTCAACGCCGGCTTCGGCTCCGCAGGCGAACGCTGCATGGCCATCTCGGCCGCCGTGGCCGTCGGCCCCATCGCCGACGACCTCGTCGCCAAAATCACCGAACGCACCACCGGATTGAAAATCGGCGACGGCACCCGCAACACCGACATGGGCCCACTCGTGACCAAAGCCCACCGCGACAAAGTCGCCTCCTATATCGACGCCGGCGAAGCCGACGGCGCCAAGGTCGTCGTCGACGGCCGCAATGTCCAAGCCGACGGTGGTGCCGATGGTTTCTGGTTGGGCCCCACCCTGCTCGACAACGTCACCCCCGACATGAGCGTCTACACCGACGAAATCTTCGGCCCCGTCCTGTCGGTACTGCGCGTGGACACCTACGACCAAGCCCTGCAACTGATCAACACCAACCCCTACGGCAACGGCACCGCCATCTTCACCAACGACGGCGGCGCCGCCCGACGCTTCCAAAACGAGGTCGAGGTCGGCATGGTCGGCATCAACGTCCCCATCCCCGTCCCCATGGCCTACTACAGCTTCGGCGGCTGGAAAGCCTCCCTCTTCGGCGACTCCCACGCCCACGGCACCGAAGGCGTCCACTTCTACACGCGCACCAAAGCCATCACCACCCGCTGGCTGGACCCCTCCCACGGCGGTATCAACCTCGGCTTCCCCGAGAACGGATAAACCCATGTCTTACAACGTGACTCTCCCCCGACACAGCAAGGTCGGCGCCGGCGCTGCCGCCGACCTCGGAACCCTGTGCGCACAGGTCGGTATCACGCGTCCGGTGCTGGTGACCGACGGCTACCTCGCCGATACCGGTCAGGCCGACCGCCTGCTGGGCATTTTGCGCGAGGCCGGCTGTGAGCCGGCATTGTTCGCCGAGACCGTGCCAGATCCAACATCATCATCGCTGCTGCCCGGACTCGAGACGGTACGACGGCACCGGGCCGACGGTGTCATCGGATTCGGCGGTGGTAGCCCGATGGACACCGCCAAGGCGCTGGCCGTCCTGGCCGTCGCCGAGGGCGATATCAACTCCTTCAAGGCACCGAACCTGTACGCCGGTCCCGCGCTGCCCATCGTCGCGGTACCGACGACCGCGGGAAGCGGCTCGGAGGCAACGCAGTTCACGGTCATCACCGATGACGACACCGACGAGAAGATGCTGTGTCCCGGTTTGTCGTTCCTTCCGATCGCGACCGTGATCGACTTCGAGCTGACCATGTCGATGCCGGCCCGCCTGACCGCCGACACCGGTGTCGACGCACTCACCCACGCCATCGAGGCCTACGTGAGCCGTCGGGCGAATCCGTTCAGCGACGGAATGGCGCTGGTGGCCATGCGCACCATCAGCGCCAACCTGCGACGCGCGTATGCCGACGGTGAGGATCGGGCCGCGCGGGAAGCGATGATGCTGGCCTCCACACAGGCTGGGATGGCATTCTCCAACGCCAGCGTGGCCCTGGTGCACGGTATGAGTCGCCCCATCGGCGGGCATTTCCATGTCGCACATGGTCTGTCGAATGCGATGCTGTTGCCCGCCGTTACCAGGTTCTCGGCACAGGCGGCGACCGGGCGCTACGCCGAGTGTGCGCGTGCGATGCGCGTGGCCGACGATTCGGCCAGTGATGCGGTGGCAGCCGGTGCGCTGGTCGACGAGCTCGACGCCCTGTGCGCCGATGTCGCGGTGCCGTCACCGGCTCAGTACGGCATCGATTCGACGGACTGGGATTCCCGCCTGGAGGTGATGGCCGCCCAAGCACTGGCCTCCGGCTCACCGGGCAACAACCCACGGGTTCCCGACGCCGACGAGGTGATCGAGCTGTACCAGGCGATCTACCAGTAGGCAGGCACCGTTACCGATCCGCATCGTGGTCGCACCGCATAGGGTGGGCGGACCGACCACGAGGGAGCCACCATGGGCAGTCCGGCATCAGCGAGCAGCACCGTGCTCGAAGTTGCTGCGATGCTGCAGAACAACGGCCAATCCACCGGCATGACACTGGCAGCGGTGGACAGGCTGAACAACGGTCTGGGTATCTCCACGACGCTCATCCCCTCATGGCAGTCGTTGATACTGACCGATTCCGGTGATGACACCGGTGCGGCTCAGGCCGTACCGGTGTCACCGACCGGAGTGAACATCGCGCGGGTGGCCGCCGTCATGCGGGTGGTGGACACCGCCGAGGACGGTCCCGTAGCTCTGGACGAGGTACGGGGCGCACTCACCGAGGCGGCATCGCTGCCACTATCGCACCCCATTCTGTTCATCTTGGCCTGCGCCGGCGGGGCGGGCGCGCTTGCGGTCATCTTTGGTGCCGACAACCCGACCGTGGTGCTGTTGGCGGCACTGACCGGGGCGGTCGGGGGAATCCTGCGGCGCGTGGCCGGCCACTGGGGTGCCGGGCCGCTCCCCCAGGCGTTCCTCGCCGCCACGGTCTCGGGGCTCATCGGCGCCCACGCGATGAACGCTCAGCTGGGTGCCGGGGCGGCGCTCGTGGCGCTGTGCGCCGTGCTGATCCTGGTTCCCGGCCCGCACATCCTCAACGGCGCGCTGGATCTGTTGTCCGCACGCGCGGGGTTGGGAATGTGCCGAATCGGTTGGGCAGCAGTGATTCTCATTGCGATCGGCGTCGGACTACTGCTCGGTGTGCAGCTGGGCGGCGCTCACTTCCCCGAACTCGGAACCGCATTGAAGACACCGCTGCCCGGCGATGTGATTGCCGCGGGGGTCGCGGCAGCCAGCTACGCGGTGTACTTCTCGATGCCCTACCGGTTCATCCTGTGGCCGGTGGCTGCCGGCATGCTGGCACATGCCGGGCACTGGGCGGCGCTTTCGTTATGGCACTGCGGGCCCGCGACGGCCGCCCTCATCGCCTGCCTGATCGTCGGCACCACGCTGGCGCCGCTCTCACACGCTTTGCGAATTCCCTTTGCCGGTATCGGTTTCGCGTCGGTGGTATCGCTGGTTCCTGGCTCGTATGTGCTGGCAACGGTGAACGGCGTGGTTGGACTTGCCGGCGATCCCGCCCCGGAGTTGTTGGCCACCACTGCCTCCAGCGCAGCGACGGCTGTTGCGATCATCGCCGCGATGGCAGCGGGTCTGGCAGTACCGATTCATGTTCGCGACGTCCTGCTGAACCGTCAGCGTCGGTGAGGTCGACGGCGGGCCGCGACACGCAATAGTGCGCGAGAACCTGAGCCAGCGGTGCGATGTCGCGCAACTGTTGGATATCGGTATTGCAGTAGAACTCGACCAAATACTTGGTCTCTGTCGCGTGCACGGCCACCCCGAGCACCGCCCGGTACCCGAGTACCTCCAACAAGGCCACCTCGCTGGGATCCGACGACTCGTCGTCACGGGACGCGAAGAACGTCGACGCCTCCCTGATCGCACGCTCGGTCTCCGGGTAGTCGGCAAGCTCACCGCCGTCGACACCGAGATCGGTGAGGATCGCCAGATCCGAGTCGGGCTCGCGCACGATATCCATCTTGCGCGCCGTCGACACCGACGCGCCGTCGGCGGACACGACCGACAACGCGTAGGCGCACGTGTTCACCGCACGCTGCATCTGGATGGCAAGGACCTCCAAGGCCTCCAGATGCGACAGTCTCGGGTTCTCGCCGAGGATCCGCACGACGCTGTCGGTCAGAAACTGCGTGCCGCGGTGCACATCGATGCTGCGGTCCCTCGACCCGACCGGAAGGTGCTCGGAGATCACCACCGAACTGAAATGAGCCGGGCCGTGGCGCTTCGCCTCACGCAGTGCCGCGTCCGCGGCGGCCAACAACTCGTCGCCGGTGCAGTCGCTGCGCTCGCTCGTGGCGGCAGCACCCCAGGACACGCTGACCATTCCGCCGACTGCGTCGCGGATATCACGGGTCGCGCACTTGGCCAGCTCCTGGGCATGCGACATCGTCGCGTTGGGCACCAGTATGCAGAATTCGTCGCCACCCAACCGGGCCACCAGCGCGCCCGGAAGGGTGTGCGCCAGCCCGGACAGCACCGCGGCGACATCGCGAAGCAGTTGGTCACCGGCGGGATGGCCCGACTGATCGTTGACCTGTTTGAACCCGTCCAGATCGCAGACGAGGGCCACCACGTCGGTCTGGCCCCATTCGATCCCATCGCAGAACTCCGAGAGCGCTCGTCGATTCGCCAGCCCCGTCAGCGGGTCTTCGAAGGCGTAGCCCCAGATGGTGCTGATCAGCTCCGACCGCCCGATCGCGATGGCCACGAAGGCGGCAACCGCCTGCAGGAGCTGGGCGTCGCCATGGTCGAAGCGGCGGCCGTCGGCCCCGCTCACCCATACCTCACCCCACATCACGTCGCCGGCCATGATCGGGACGGCGAGCTCGCACTCTTTGCCGAGTTGTTCGAGAAGCATCCTGGACCGTGGCGGGCAAGCGGGATCGTCGATGTGGTGGGTATAGGAGCGACCCTCGTGCAGCAGCTCGGCGACATCCGATTCGTTCGCCACGTAATAGAACTCGTCGGAGGGCCAACGACGTTCATGCGGTCCGAGGTTGCCCACGTTGATCAGCGTCTGCAGGGCGTTGCTATTGCGTTCCCATCGGCAGATGGACACCGATGCTGCGCCGAGCGCTCCGACGGTCTGCTCAGCGATGACCTCGAGAACGTGCGCGAACGAGTCGGGACGTAATACCGCCTCCGCTATCCGCAGCAGGGCCTTGAGTACCGGCACCTCGGCCGCAGCGCCGATCAGCTCGTCGATGACCTGGGGCCACTCGCCATTCGCGGCCTGCCACACCTTGGCGTTGTCGATGCCGGAGGTGGCGCTCAGAACACCCTGTCGGTACATATCGGTCCCCTGCACACCCTCCGCCGCACCGAGGACGGCGCCGGTCTTACTTGAAAAGATAACCGCTGTCCCGCTCTTGTTCAGCGCTAATCGCGGTGGCGGGCTGGGCCCCGCCGGGGGTGTCAGTCGGTGCGGTTCGTATCCGTCGCCGGTAGTTCCTGGCGAGTTCCGCCGCGGACTGCCGCATCATGTCCTCGGTGACATAGCTCCGAGCCTCGAAACGACTTACCGCGAACAGCGATGAACAATCCGTGAGGTATCGGGCCAGCTCGGCGCGCAGCACCTGGCGGGGTATCCACATCCCGTGATCGTTGGCGAGCAACACGGCCAGGCGGTCGACATGGGCTTTCATCCACGGAGCAGGGTCCTTTGCGACCCCGACCGACATACCGGCCCGCCGCCGCAGCGATGAGCTGCGCATGCCCTGTCGCAGCCCGCGCCCTGGCGCCGCCACGGCTCCCAACGCGTCGGCATGGTCGGGCTGTCCCTCTGGACAGAGTTGACGGCGTCGACTGCATGCCCTACCGCAGTCGCCCACGACCTGCGCCGTCGCCATCCGATACCGAGTCGCCTTCACTCGCGCCCTCCGATCCCCGCCCGCACACGACCGTGCCCTAACGATCCCACAGCGGCCCGGGCCGCACATCTTGACCTTCGAATTCCGGGGTCGGCTCGGGCGGGGCTCGCGTCGTTCACCGCGTCGGCGTCGCCCGGATCCGGTTTGTACCCCATCTTCACGCCGATGAAGGATCTGTTGACGCGGATTGGTCCGGCGTCGGCGATGGTGCAGGGTGTGAAGAATGCTCCCGGTGCTCGATCTGTCAAAGTCGCAGACAGACCCCGACGGTTTCCGAGTCACGTTGCGTGAGGCCGCCCACACGTACGGGTTCTTCTATCTGACCGGGCACGGTGTCTCGGACGCGCAGACCGCCGGGGTACTGCGGTCGGCTCGCGAGTTCTTCGCGCTGCCGGTCGATGTCAAGAACCGGATCAGTCAATTGCAGAGCCCGCAGTTTCGCGGCTACTCCCGCCTGGGCGGTGAGCTGACCAACGGCCAGGTGGACTGGCGCGAACAGATCGATATCGGCCCTGAGCGCGCCACCGTGCCCGGCGCCGAGGGTTACTGGCGGCTGCAGGGCCCCAACCTGTGGCCCGAGCAGCCGACGGGTTTCCGCGCGGCCTTCGAAGACTGGGACCGCTCGCTGTCGGCGGTGGGTCTGCGGTTGCTCCGGCTCTGGGCCGAGTCGTTGGGGGCCGCCGCAGACCTGTTCGACGAGGCGTTCGCCGGACTTCCCGCGACCTTGATCAAGGTGGTGCGCTACCCCGGTGGCGCCGCCAGCGACCAAGGCGTTGGTGCACACAAGGATTCGGGTGTGCTCACGCTGCTTCTGGTCGAGCCGGACTCGACGGGCCTGCAGGTCGAGCTCACCGCGGGTGAGTGGGTCGACGTACCGCCGGTGCCCGGTGCGTTCATCGTCAACATCGGCGAACTCCTGGAAGTCGCCACCGGTGGCTACCTGCGGGCCACCCGGCACCGGGTGCTGTCACCGAAGCCGGGCACCGACCGGGTATCGATCCCCTACTTCCTGAATCCGGCCCTCGATGCCACTGTCCCGCTGATCGTGCTGCCCGACGAACTGGCAGCCCTGGCTCGTGGTGTCGAAACCGACCCCGACAATCCGATCTTCAACACCTACGGTGAGAACGCCTGGAAATCACGAACCCGCGCACATCCCGATGTCGCCGAACGCCATCACGGGATCCGGCCCAGGAGCGTCCCTGGATCCGGCTACTGACCGGTCTAGCCGGAGAGTTGCCGTCGTCATGAGCGCAACCCTGCCGGTTGCCGCAGATCCTTCCTAGTCTTCGCGAGATGTTCGATGTGCGCAGATTGGTGGTGTTGCAGGAGATAGCACGCTGCGGATCTCTCAGTGCCGCAGCTGCTGCCATGAACTACACCACATCGGCGGTCTCCCAGCAGGTCACCGCATTGGAGCGCGACCTGGGTTGCACCGTGCTGGTGCGCGGCCCGTCCGGTGCGCGCCTCACACCCGCAGGTAGCACCCTCCTGGAGCACGCACCCACGATCCTCGGTGCCGTGGCTGCCGCCGAGCGCGACCTCGCCAACGGCACCACCCGGCGGCCGGGCGTGGTGCGCATCGCATCGTTCGCCAGCGCTGCGGCGGTCATCCTGCCACCGGCCATTGCTCGCACTCGACGGGTATTGCCGGGGCTGGCAGTGGAATTGGTGACAGTCGATCCCGACGACGGGGTGGAACTACTGCGCAACGGTGACGTCGACGCCGCGATGGTGACCGAAGTGCCGGGGGAACACACCGACTTCCCGGGCGTGACCACGCTCGACGTCTATGACGACGAGTTCTTCGTGGTGCTGCCATCGGGGCATCGCCTGGTGGACCGGATCGAGGTGCCGATGGCCGAACTGGCCCGCGAGAACTGGGTGGTGAGCAGCCAGACAGGTCTGTGCCCGGACACCCGCGTCTTCCGCAACACCTGCGAGCGTGCGGGATTCGAACCGAACGTCAGTTTTCGCGCCGAAGAGTACGCGACGGTGCAGGGCTTCGTCGCCGCCGGGCTCGGTGTGTCCCTGGTGCCGTCACTTGCGGCATCGGGCGCACGCACCGACGTTGCCATCCGCAGGGTCGCGGGGCACCGCCCCGTGCGCAAGGTGTCCATAGCCACCGCCGCTGCACCGGTGCCGGCAAGCGTTCTGGCCACCGTGGTCGGATTGATCACTGCGGCCGGCAAAGCCATTGCAACACAGATCGAGTGCAGCGTTCCTGCAAGCGCTTTCAGCGTCGCTTGAACCATCTTTTCAACCATCTCCGGTCTCTCTAGTTTTTTCGCAGACCCAAAGCGAGGAGCCCGCACCGATGCCCACCACCATCACCGCCGTACCCGTTCTGCGAACCGTCGAGGACGCTCTAGGTGTCGCGAGGACCGTCGCGGCGTCAGCCGCCGAGGGGTCCGTGCAACGCGAGATCGACGGCAGCCTGCCGACCGATGCGCTGACTCAAATCGGCAGCTCCGGTCTGCTGGGAATACTGGTCCCCAAGACATTCGGCGGCCCGGACCTACCCCGGTCCACCGCCGTCGAGGTACTGCGTATTCTCGCGCGGGCCGACTCGGCCGTGGGCCAACTGCTGTTGGCCCATTACGTCGTCACCGCCGCCATCCGCGGTCTGCAGTCCGACGAACCCGCTCCGCGGATCTACCGAGACGTCCTCAACGGGGCTCAGCTCGGCAACGCCACCGTCGAGCGAGGAACCCGGACCAGCGTGGAGCGCACCACCACGGTGACTCGACAATCCGATGGCGACTGGGTACTCGAGGGAACGAAGTTCTACGCCACCGGATCACTCGGCGCCACCTGGATCGCCGTCGCTGCCAGGATCAGCGGAACCGACCACGGAGCAACTGTTTTCGTTCGCCCCGATGATCCGGGCGTTATTCTGAACCTGGACCGCTGGTCGTCCTTCGGTCAACGCGGCACAGCCAGCGGCGAAGTCGTTCTGGACGAAGTCCACGTCGCCGCCGATCTGGTCATCGACGAAGGTCCAGACCCCGACCCCCTGTCGGCGGAACCGTCGGTCCTCGGCGCATTCGATCAGGCGCTGCACACCGCCATCGACGTCGGCACCGCCCGAGCCGCGCTCGAAGACGGTGCGGACTTCGTCGCGTCGCGTAGCCGGCCGTGGTTCGAGGCACACGTCGAACGCGCCGCCGACGAATCACATGTCATCCGCCGATTCGGGGAACTGACCGCCAAACTGTATGCCCTGGAGGCACTGTTGGCACACGGCTCGCGCCTGGTCGACGACGCGCTGGACGCACCGGAAGTGACCCGCGACGCAGCGGCAGCGGCCTCGCTTCAGGTGGCAGCGGCAAAGGCCCTGGCCCAGGAATACGCCGTCGAGATCGCCAGCGGCATATTCGAACTGACCGGGACATCGGCAACCGACACCAAGTACGCACTCGACCGGCACTGGCGCAATCTACGCGTGCACACATTGCACGATCCCGCTCGGTGGAAATACGTCCATCTGGGGCGGCACACCCTGGACGGCACCCTGCCGCCACGTCTCGGCCTGCTCCTCTGACACCCACTACCACCAAGGATCACTCATGACCGGCTTCTATCTCACCGGCAGCATCAACGTCCCGACCACCGCCACCGCATTCGCTCTGGTCGGAGAACACCTGCAGCCAGGCGTGCGTCGCGTCCCCGACGGCGAACCCGGCGACCGCGCCAACTGGGTTCTGGTGCATTCGTCTCACTTCCTGTCCAACCCGACCCTCGACGTCATCGACGGACGCGCCACCATCCGCCCGGGGACCGAGGTGTCCTTCGGCGATATCGACTACCACTCCGCTGCGATCGCCTCCCATCGCGAATTCCGGTCCGCCCGCGACGCCGGAATCCTGGAGCCCGACAGCAGGTTCCTTGTCTCCATCGCCACTCCGTTCAACGCGGTGAACTCGTTCGCCCACTTCGACTCTCAGGTCGAGATCGCGCTGGCGTACGAAACCGCGCTGCGACGCAGTGTCGAGCAGATACAGGACGCCATCCCGCATGCGGACCTGGCCATCCAATGGGATCTGCCGACCGAACTGGCGACCATCGAAGGATGGTTCGCCAACCCCTACCCCGACCATGAGTCGATCTTCGCGGCCACTGCCCGCCTCGCGGACTGGATAGCCGACGATGTCGACCTGACCTTCCACCTCTGCTACGGCGACTCGAAATTCGGGGCATCGCCCTTCATGGGTGAACCGCCCACCGAGGAGGCGGCCGCACGCGGTGGGCGGCACATCCTGCCGCGGGACGCCGGCGCGATCGTGACATTGTCCAACGGCCTTGCGCGCCATATCGCCCGTCCCATCAACGCCATCCACGCGGCGACGGTGGCCGCGTGGACCAAACGGGCACACTGGCAACCCCTGACCGGGTTGGCCGTCGAAGCCGAGACGGAGTTCTATCTCGGTTTGCTGCACGCCGAGGACGGTGCTGCAGGCACCCGACACCGGGCGGCGCTCGCCGCGGAATTCCTGCCGCGGTTCGGCCTGTCTACCGAATGCGGACTCGGACGCCACTCCCCCGAACAACTCGACGCCGTACTTACCGCATGGCGGGACCTTTCCAGCACCTACCAACCCGTCCTCGCGACGGCCTGAGCACCCGAGGACATCTCATGACCGATCTGGCCACCCCCACGGCCTTTCCCGAACTGCTGCAGACTTCCCCTGACACCGTCGCTTCTCGAGCAGGGGATCCCGGCCTGATCGCGTTGCCGCTGATCATCGCCGGCGGCTTCGGGCTGGGCGTCACCAATACCGGCATCCTCGACGTGCCGGCGGCCGCCATACCAATTCTGTTGTCGGCGACGTCAATAGGGCTTCTGATCGCCACGCTGTGGTCGGCGGCGCTGGGCCAGAACGTCAACGCGACCGTCTACGGCACGTTCTTCGGCTTCTACGGGAGCTACGCGGTGCTGTCGCTGGGCCTCACGCACGACTGGTTCGGCATCGACGTTGCCGACGCCGGCGGCACCGTCGCCCTCTGGCTGACCAGCTGGTTGGTGACCATCGGCCTGCTGACGGTGCTTCTACTCCGCCTGCCCTGGACCTACCCGGTGCTACTGCTGGTGGTCGATCTGGCCCTGGCCGCGCTGCTGATCGGAAACCTCACCGCCAGCCCCGGTGCCACGCACGCCGGCGGATGGCTGGTCTTCGCTTTCGTCGGTTTCGTCGTGTACTTCTACGCCGCGGCGCTGTGGGCGGAAACCGGCGGCCGGGCCCTCCCGCTGGGGCGCCCCCTCATCGGCTGAGGTCATCGTCAGTGCGACGCCGCTCACATTCGTTAGCGCAGCTATTTGATTTTTGGTTGACTGGGCAACGATTCAATCCAGTGGCCGCGCAGACAGGGATGAGCCGTGATCGACAGCGTGAAACAAGCCGTGAACCGGTTCGCATCGGTGCCCGCCGCGGCCGCACTGCTGGCCGGTGTGGCCGGCGGCGTGGCCATCGCGCCGGGAGCGGCCGACCCATGCCCCGATGTTCAGCTGATCTTCGCCCGGGGCACCTTCGAAGCGCCCGGCGTCGGATCCGTCGGACAAAGCTTCGCCGATGCCGTACAGCAACGCGCAGAAGGCAAGTCCGTCAACACCTACGCGGTCAACTATCCCGCCTCGCTCGACTTCGCGACCGCTGCCGATGGAGTCGCCGACGCCAGGAACAAGGTGCTCTCCACCGTATCCGCTTGCCCCGACAGCAAAGTGGTGGTGGGAGGCTACTCGCAAGGGGCCGCGGTCGCGGCGTACCTCACCATGGATGCCGTGCCCGAGGGGTACCAGCTGCCGCCCACCATTACCGGTCCACTACCCCGCGAGGTGGCCGACCACGTCGCGGCGGTGGTGTTGTTCGGCAAACCGTCCAGCGGCTTCCTGCAGATGATCCACACCGGCGCACCCCCCATCACCGTCGGATCCGAATACGCGGGCAAGACCCTCGACGAGTGCCTGCCGGAGGACCCCGTGTGTTCACCGTCCGGCCGCGACCAGGGTGCCCACGGCGCGTATGCCGTGCGTGGCCTCACCGGACAGGCGGCGGATTACGTCGTCACCAAGCTCGGGTCGCCCGCCGCCAACTGACGAATTCTCCGACCGCTCGATACGAGACACCCACGGGCCCAACGGTTTCGGCCTGACATTCGGCGACGGGGCCGCGGGGTGCCCGGGATGGCGAGACAAGCCGCGGATTTCGCTACATAATATTGTTGAACCTGCAATTATATTGCGGGTTCGGCACCACCTGCGAATTCCCTTTGTCCACCGCTCCGCGCCCTTCGATGCATCGCCGCACCGCCGCGCGCGAGCACCGTGCGGTCTCTTATGTCGAAGGATTCTCATGAGTGTCGCGAGGCGCCTTGCCGCCGCGGGTTTTGCAGCGGCCGTTGTCATCGGTGGGACCACCGCGCCGGTTGCGCAGGCCGCCACCACGACACACTCATCCGGCGCCACGGCGTTCTACCTGCGGTACACCTGCCTGTGCGACTCCGTTCCCCATGCCCAGGAAGCACTCGACCTGGCCAGCGGATACCTCGACGATGTCGGTCCGATCAACGGCGTCGGGTACCCGGCGGGTCTGTTGTTCGCGCTGGATTCCGTGATCGGCGCCGGTGGGGTGAACTCCGCACTCGGGTCGGTCGCCGACGGTGTCAAGATCACCCTCATCGGCGTCAGTCAGGGCGCGATCGTGCTCAACTATGTCAAACAGTCACTCGCACTACAGATTACCGCCAACCGGCCGCACACCGAATTGTCGTTCGTCACCTTCGGCGACCCGACCAACGGCACCGGCGGGATTGTCGCCAAGAACCCACTGCTCTGGCTGACGGTGCCATTGGGTCCACTGCCCACCCCCTACAACACCACCGAGATCGTCCGCGAGTACGACGGTCTCGCCGACTGGCCCGACCGACCGACCGCGCTGTCGGCAATGAATGCGCTGCTGGGCACGGTGGTCGTGCACCCCGACTATGGGGTCGCAGCGGATCCGCGCACGCCGGGCACGCTGAAAACCGTCACCACCAACATTCTCGGGGGCACCACCACCCACTATCTGGTGCCTACGGCGGAACTTCCCATCACTGCGCTGCTGCGCGCGGCCGGGATGGACACATCGCTCATCGACGCCTGGCTTCGGCCGCAGATCGACCGTTCGTACAACCGCACCACGGTTTCTGCCTCGGCCGCCACCCCCACCGAGGAACCCACCGCCTCAGCAGAGCACGCTGCGACGCCCGCCGATACAGGCGCCACCATTGCCGAGGAAGCGGCGAAGGTTGTCTCGCCGCAACATGTCTCGGCCACCGTTTCGGTGGATCACGCCGCCGGACACAAGCGCGAAGAACCCGACAGCTCCCACCGCGAGGTGGCTGCGTCTCAGGAGGCCGAGGATGACGACGGGATCGACATCAGGACGCCGCACCACTCGGCCTCGACACCCGAGGACGACGCGAGTGTGCAGACATCGCTGACCCCGTCCCGATCGGGTGAGATCGAGCGTCCTTCGGCAGCTCAGGCGGACAGCACGACCCACGACACCAAAGCCCCCACTGAGCGGCAGGCCGAAAGCCGCGACAGCGCAGCACCTCACGCCGACAAAGAGCCCACGAGCTGACGGGAGCGTCATCGTGGAGTGGCCGCGGCGGACGGCGTGATCTGCCACACTCCTGTCATGATCCAGGGCTTCTCGCACATCGGTATCTGCGTCACCGACCTCGACCGTTCCATCCGCTTCTACACCGAGGTCTTCGGATTCGTGAAGCTCTACCAGCTCGACTTCGACAACAACGAAGTCGCCGCCACCATGGAACAGGAAGGCCGTTTCCGCTCCGCGATGCTCATTCGCAACGACATCCGGATCGAGTTGCTGCAGTGGGTTGACGTACCCACCACTGGTTCCGGCCGGCGCAAACCGATGACCGAGCTCGGCTTCACCCACCTGTCGTTCCGCGTGGAAGACGTCGACGGCCTGACCGATGCGATCGTGGCGGCGGGCGGGACATTCGTGGAGTCGACGCGCACGGTACTGGGGGATCCGGCAGATCCGACCTCGGGGCGCTTCATCTATCTGACCGACCCGGATGGCACCCGTATCGAGTTGATGCAGAACGTGCCCGACCTGTCCGGTATGAGCGGCTGAGCACGTAGGTTACGTCGCGTCGTGCCGTCCGCGACTAAGGCTGTTTCCAGCCGGTGATGCGCAGGTAAGGGTCAGCGCCCATGTTGTCCTCGGGCCGACCCCCGTGTTCGACCTCGGTCTCGGATACATCGACCGAGGCCACTGTCCGGGACAGGTCGACCGGCGGCGGCAGCACCGAGTACTTGTTCTCTGCTGGTGGTTCCTCGCCCATACTCGCCTCTCCCCCGTTGATACTGCCTCATCCTCTCGCACAGTCTGGCTGACCTCGCGGGCGTACGGTCACCGACGGTGGGCCGAGCCGCACGAGCTACCTCGGCCCTCGGCTATTGCCTGCGACACCGTCGAGCCCGTTGACCGGCGCGGTACTTCGATCAGTGCTTTTTCCCGTGCGCAACATCACTCGTCCGAAACCCGGTCCCACCGGTCGCTTATCAGGTGCTTCTCAGAGTCGCCACGGATAATCCCGAATCGTCATGACACAACGCGAACCCGCTGGGCCGGTCACGGATGTGCTGCCGCAGGTGCGAGGTCCGCGCCACCGTATGCCGCGGCCCGGTCCGTCGCGCCGCGGGCGGGTTCTACTTCGCACGATCTCCGCTCTCGTCGCGGTCATCACGGTCGGGATCACGGGCGTCGGATGGTCGGTGTACCGCAACATCGCAGGGGGGATCACCACCTCCGAGGCGCTCGCGGGTGCGGCGACCTCGACCGGAGGTGACCAGAACATCCTCATCATGGGTCTGGACAGCCGCCTGGATCAGCACGGCAACCCGCTGCCGAAGGACCTGTACGACGCCCTGCACGCGGGTGATGAGACGGTCGGCGGTTACAACGCCAACGTGCTCATCCTGCTGCATGTGCCGGGCGGCAACGGTCCCGTGACCGCGGTGTCGATCCCGCGCGACGACTACGTGCGTCTGCACGGCTGCCCCAGTGGCGAGTGCCAGGGAAAGATCAAGCAGGCCTACGGTCTGGCCTACCAGGAGACGATGAACTCGCTCGCCGAAAGCGGGTCGACGTCCGCCGATCCCGCGGCCAACGAGCAGGTCGCGCGCGAGGCCGGCCGCAAGGCACAGATCAACACGATCAGCGACCTACTGCGGGTTCCCGTCGACCACTTCATCGAGGTCACCCTCGGTGCCTTTTTCCAGATCGCGCAGGTTGTCCAGCCGATCACGGTGTGCCTGAACGACGACACCGCCGACGACTTCTCGGGCGCCGATTTTCACCGCGGGATACAGCAGATCGACGCCGCCCAGTCGATGGCCTTCGTCCGGCAGCGCCGCGACCTCAACAACGATCTGTTCACCGACCTGGACCGCACACGCCGCCAGCAGGCGTTCATCGTCTCGCTCGTGAAGGCCGTGCGAGACGGTGGGTCCCTGTCGAACCCCGCCGCGTTGCGACACCTCGCGGACGTGGCCAAGCAGAACGTGGCCGTCGACGCGGGATTCGACATGATGAAGTTCGTCGATCAGGCGTCGGCGATGAGCGACAAGCCGATGTCGCTGTACACGCTGCCGATCGGCGAATTCGGTCAGGACCCGCTCGGGCAGGACGTGAACATCGTCGACGTCGCGACGATCCGATCGATCGTGCAGAACCTGTTCCAGACCGGCTCGCCGAATCCGCCTGTCGCCACGGCCCCTTCGGCGGCACCCGACGAGCCGGCCACGGTCAACGTCGTCAACGCGACCGGGCACAAGGGCCTGGCAACCAGCGTCGCCGACGAGCTGAGCACCCACGGCTTCACCCGCGGTGACATCGGCACCGCTGAGGCGCTGTCGGACACCACCATCGTCGAGTACGGCCCCGGCGCCGAGCGCGCAGCCGCCGCGGTCGCGAACGACTTGCCGATCGCCGTGACCTCCGAATCGTCCTCCGCGGTGCCGCTCAACACTGTTGTCGTCACCATCGGCTCCGACTACCCCGTGAACGGATATGAGAGCGGAATGTCGTCGGGCGCAGGAGGAACGGCGGCGCCCGCGGAAATCACGACGGTCGACGCGACCGCGACCGGGACTCACGCACCCGCGCCGACCGATCTGACCGAGATGTCCGGCGCCCGGATCCCCTGCGTGCGCTGACCCGTTGGGGCACCAACGCGGCCCCGGTTCTGCCCCCACAACATCGTGCGCACCGGCGCATCCACGGCCCCAAACGGAAAGACCGCGGACCTAAAGTAGGTCCACGGCTATTCCGATGTCTTGCGACATCACACTAGTAGCGGGGACAGGATTCGAACCTGCGACCTCTGGGTTATGAGCCCAGCGAGCTACCGAGCTGCTCCACCCCGCGTCGGTGAACACAACATTACCCAAGGGCGTTCAGCACACCAAATCGGCTGCTCAGCCATGGTTTTAGCGCGCGAATCGGACCGCCTGCCCGACCGCGAGAACCCTTTCGGGATCGAAATGATCGGCGAGGTCGGCCAACCGGCTCCTGGTGTCCGCGTCGTAGACGCGTGCCGTCCGCGCATCATCGGTCGCCGGCGCGAAATTGGGCAGCAATCCGCCCGTGGACCACGGTTGCAGTGCCGCGGTGAGCGCGTCGGCCTGCGGGACAACCGCGTCGGCAGCGGGACCCATCGGTACCCCGATGACCGTGACTGCGTACCTGGCGTTGCGGTGGCAGAACGCACTGGGGTGCGGCGCCTGCCGAGCCATGGCACCCCCGAGCATGCGGACCTCGACGATGGTCTGCACCGAGCCCGAACCCGGCCCGGCCCCGTCCAACACCACGCCCACCGCGTCAGAATCCAAGTCGCGCAACAACACCTGCGCCTCGTGAATGGGCATCGGATCGACCGGATCGGCGTGCACCGCGCCGATTGCCGCGTACGGCAGCACCCCGACGGCGTCCAGAATCGGCGCGGCCGCCTCCCGCATCGGCGCCAGAAGTGCTGCAGCCTCCGGCAAGTCGTCCAAGGCGGTATAGCGCACCGCCACGGTCGACCGTCCGGCCAATTGTTCCGGAACACCGGGCAGCGCAGGCAACTGTGCCAAGGCGACGGAGGTGTTGATGTTCTCCGGTAGCCCGACGCTCCACCGCGCCCATTCACGCAGCACCGCGGCCGCATCATCGCCATCGAAATACAGCGCGCCACCATAGAACTCGGAGATCGGCAGCAGATCGATCTCCACCGCCGTCACGATGCCGAGGGTGGCCTTGCCCCCGCGCAGCCCCCAGAAGAGCTCACTGTGAACCTCGGGGGTCACCCGCAGGTACTCCCCCGCGCCCGTCACCACATCGAAGGCTCGCACATGATCGGAGGACAATCCGACACTGCGGACCAACGGCCCGATGCCGCAACCGGTGAGGAAACCGACAACCCCGACACTCGGTGACGACCCGCACAACGGCGCCAAGCCGTGTGGCGCAGCGGCATCGAGGACCTGCTGCCACCGCGCTCCGGCGCCGACGCGCGCGGTCCGGGTGTCGGGGTCCACCACACAGTCCGTCATCGCGCCGGTGAGGATCAGCAGGGTGTCCGAGCCGATCGCGGTGGCACCGTGCCCGGTTGCCTGAACCGCCACGCGCAGACCATGGGACGCCGCGAACCGCACGGTTTCGGCAACGTGGTGCGGCGCCGTCGCGAACACCACGGCGGCCGGCCGCACGGCGACCGCGACGTTCCACGGCGCACAGCGCTCGTAACCGGGCTCACCGGGCAGCGCCACCAGCGCGCTGACGTGCTCGGGCAGTGTCGACACGACGTCGCTGTCGACGGAGTCGGCCAGGGGCATTCGAGAGTCCTTTCAGGCAGTGCGGTGTGCAACTGCGAGAAGCCTCCCGCGACGCACTTGGCGTCTTCTTGGAAAAGACTACAAGTGGCCCGACGGTGAGATGACTCTGCGCCCACGGCGACGTGCTCCCGCACTTTTCCGCCGTGAGCGCAGAGTCAACACAGAACTACTAGCGGGCCTCGCGGTAGCGGTTCATCGCATCGTCCAGACGCTGCAACGCCGCGCCGAACTCTTCGAAGTTGCCGCTGGTCTGCGCCTGCTGCATGTTGTCCAGCGCCGAGTTGACCTCCTGCAGCGCAGCGGCCTTGGCACCCGAGAGCGTCACCGGCCCGCCCGGGGGCACGGCCGCCGCGGGCGGCTCGGCCGCAGGTGCCGGCGTCCGACCCTGCTGACCGGCCGGCGGGTTGGCCGCGGGCTGACCGTTGGTCGGTGCCGCCTGTGGACGCCCGGCCTGACCATCGGCCGGTGCGGGACCGGTCGCGGTGGAACCCGCTCCTGCGCCGAAGATCTCGTCGAGCGCATCACGCACCGTCGGGCCGTACCCGACCTTGTCGTTGTACATCATGGCCACGCGGATCAGACGCGGATAGGTCGAGGCCGCGTCACTGGTGCCCGGCGAGGCGTAGATCGGTGCGACATAGAGCAAGCCGCCGTTACCGATCGGCAGGGTCAACAGGTTGCCCCACCGGATACGGTTCTGGCCGTCACGCCCGATCTGACCCAACTCGGTGGACACCGCGGTATCGGTGCTGATCGCGTTGAACGCCAGCTTCGGGCCGTTGACCTGCCCGGGCACCGTGAGCACCGTGAGCTTGCCGTAGGTGTCCGGATCCGAGCTGGCACTGATGTAGGCGGCCAGGAAGTCACGGCGGATCCAGTTCATGGCACTGGTCAGCTGGAACGACGGTTCGCCGTTCTGCTTGGCCTGGTCCTTGGCCACGATGTAATACGGCGGCTGGAAGCTGCTGGCCGTCGGGTTGGGATCCAGTGGCACATCCCAGAAGTCGGCGTTGGTGAAGAACTTCACCGGGTCGTCGACGTGGTACTTGGCCAACAACGCACGCTGCACCTTGAACAGATCCTCGGGATAGCGCAGATGCTGCTTGAGCTCCTCGGAGATATCCGCTTTGGGCTTCACCGTTCCGGGGAACACCGACATCCAGGCCTTGAGCACCGGATCGTTCTCGTCCTGCGCGTACAGCGTCACCGTGCCGTCATAGGCATCGACGGTGGCCTTGACCGAGTTGCGGATATAGGACACCTGCTTATCGGGCAGCAGGCGGTTGACCGCCACCTCGTTGGAGTCGATGGTCGCGTTCGACAGCGTCGTCAACTCCGAGTACGGGTAGTTGTCCAACGTCGTGTAGCCGTCGACGATCCACACCATCCGCTTGTTGACGATCGCGGGGTACACACCGTTGTCGGTGGTCAGCCACGGCGCCACGGCCTCGACCCGCTGGGCCGGGTCGCGGTTGAACAGGATCTTGCTGTTGTCACCGATCACGTTGGACAGCAGGAAGTTCCGCTCGGCGAACTTCGCGGCGAAGACCGCGCGCGCCAACCAGTTGCCCACCGGGACGCCACCGCTGCCCTGGTAGGTGTAGTTCTTGGTCTCGGTGTTGGTCTCGTAGTCGTACTCGCGATCGACATCGCCGACCTTGCCGACGATGGCGTAATCGTCGGGGGCGCTGGAGATCACCGGGCCGAAGTACACCCGCGGCTGATCCAGCGGCGCCGGTCCCGGTGAGATGACGCTGCCGTTGGCGCCCACCACGCTGGCCAGGAACTCGGGGTAACCACCGTTCTGGTTCGGGTCGTTGGCGATACCGCGCACCGTGTTCGCGGGCGAGGCCACGAACCCGTTGCCGTGGGTGTAGACCGTGTGCCGGTTGATCCAGTCACGCTGGTTGTCGATCAACCGGTCGGGGTTCAGCTCGCGAGCGGCCACCACGTAATCGCGGATCTGACCGTCGGGCCCGACATAACGGTCCATCGACAGCTGGTCGGGGAAGTTGTAGAAGTTCTTGCCCTGCTGGAACTGGGTGAACGCCGGGCTGACGATCGTCGGGTCGAGCAGTCGGATGTTCGACGTCGTCGCCGTGTCCGAGGAGACCTGCTGGGCGGTGGCATTGGCATCGCCGCCGTAGTTGCGGTACTCCACCGTCTCATCGGTCAACCCGTAGGCATCCCGTGTGGCGGTGATACTTCGGTTGATGTACTCGCTTTCCTTCTGCGCCGCATTCGGTTTGACGCTGAACTGCTCGACGATCAGCGGCCAGCCGGCGCCGACCACCAGGGAGGACAGCAGCAGCAGCACCAGGCCGATGGCCGGGATGCGCAGGTCGCGAAGGACAAGGGCGGAGAACACCGCGACCGCGCAGATGACCGCGATGGCCAGCAGGATCAGCTTGGCCGGCAGCACCGCATTGATATCGGTGTAACCGGCGCCGGTGAACGGCTTTCCGGCGCGGGTGTTGCTGAGCAGCTCGTAGCGGTCAAGCCAGTAGGCGGCGGCCTTGAGCAGGACCAGGGTGCCCGCCAGCGCGATCAGCTGGATGCGGGCGGCGCGAGTGAGTGCACCGGAACGATTCGACAGGCGGATACCGCCGAACAGGTAGTGGCCCAGCAGGTTCGCCGCGAACGCCAGGAAGACCGCGACGAACAGGTAGGTGAGCACCAGCCGGTAGAACGGCAGGTCGAAGGCGTAGAAGCCGAGGTCGATACCGAACTGCGGGTCGGTGATCCCGAATTCACTGCCGTTGAGGAACAGCTGCACCGGGGCCCAGTAACTCTGCGCGACGATCCCGGCGAGCAGGCCGATGAAGATCGGGATCCCGATGCCGAACAACCGCAGGCGGCTCATCACCGTCGTGCGGTACCGGGCCACCGGATCGTTGGGACCCACCGTGGGCACGAAAACCGGCCGGGTGCGATAGGCCAGTGCCAGGCCGGCAAAGACCACCGCGCCGATGAAGATCGCGACCACGAAGAACAGTGCGATGCGGGTGAACAGCACGGTCGTGAACACCGACCGGTACCCGAGCTCACCGAAGAACAACCAGTCGACATAGCCGTCGATGAATCGCGGCCCCACCAACAACAACAGGACAACTGCTACCGCGACACCGATCAGAATCCGGCTCCGCTGTGTCAGCTGCGGCATTCGCGCCGCCGGCCGCATACCCAACTCGTCAACTCCACTCTGGTTGCGTGGCGCACCGACAAACCCGCCACAACATCAACGCCTCGAGCTGCTGGACGCAGCTGTCCTCATGCTACGCACCAACCGCCAAGGAGATTCTCAGCACGTGGGGGGTTCGCCACCGGCGGAAATCGTGTTCAGCGCATCAACCGCCGTGGTGAGGGTGTCCACCTTCACCAATTGCATGCTGTCCTCGCGCGCGGTCAACGCCTCGGCGCAGTTCTCCGCGGGCACCATGAACACCGTCGCACCCGCCTCGGCCGCCGCCAGCATCTTGTGGGTGATACCGCCGATCGAGCCGACCTTCCCGTCCGCGTCGATGGTTCCCGTCCCGGCAACGAACTTGCCGTCGTTGAGGTCACCGGTGGTCAGCTTGTCGACCACGGCCAGGCTGAACATCAGCCCCGCCGAGGGGCCGCCGATATTGGCCAGGTTGAACTCGATGTCGAACAACGCCCAGGGTGCGTCGACCACGCCGATACCCAGATACCCCTGGTCCCGCTCCGGGTGCTTGCCCAGGGTCACGGTCGTGGTGCCCGCCGGGGCATTCTTGCGACGGAAGTCGATGACCAGCTGGTCGCCGGGCTTGGTCTTCTTCACCTCGGCCTGGAACGCCGCGAGGTCGGCGACGGCGACGTTGTTGACCATGTCGATGGCATCGCCGGGCTGCAGCTTGCCCGCCGAGGGGCCCTTGTCCTCCACCGTCGAGACGGTGACCGCCTTCGGATACTTCAGATACGACAGCGCCGCGTACTCGGCATCGTCCTCGGACTGCCGGAACTCGGTCGTGTTGGCCTGATCGATATCGTCCTTGGACTTGTCCGGCGGATACACCAACTCGCGCGGCACGAGCTGATCGCGACCCGACATCCACAACAGCAGCGCCTGCCCCAGAGTCAGCCCGTCGCGCTGGGCCACCGTGGTCATGTTCAGGTGCCCGCTGGTCGGGTGGACCACTTCGCCGGCCACTCCGTCGGTGCTCTTGATGTCGACGACCTGCTTGCCGTCCACCTCACCGAGGGTGTTGAAGGTCGGGCCCGGCCCCAGCGCCACGTAGGGCACCGTCACGACCGACAGCAGCAGACCGAAGGCCACAATCGGCACCAATGCCACCATCAGCGTCAGAATCCGCCTGTTCACGCCGCCCACAGTAGAGCGCGTTCACCCAGAGCGTGACCCGCGGCCCTACCCGCGCGGGTGGTGGTGGGTACCGTTGACGGTATGTCTGACCTGCCCTTCGGCTTCTCCTCCGGCGAGGACCCCGATCGCGACAAGCGCAAGAACGATCCCGCGGGGGATCCCTTCGGTTTGGGCGGTGCCGGATTCGACATGTCCGATCTCGGCCAGATCTTCACCAAGCTCGGCGAGATGTTCAGCGGCGCAGGCGGAATGGCACCCGGCGGGCAGGGCGGGCCGGTGAACTACGACCTGGCCCGTCAGCTCGCGTCGAACTCGATCGGCTTCGTTGCCCCGGTTCCCGAATCCACCGCGACGGCGATCAGCGATGCGGTCCGGCTGGCCGAGACCTGGCTCGACGGTGCGACCCCCCTGCCCGCAGGCACCATCCGGACCGCGGCGTGGTCGCCCTCGGACTGGATCGACAACACCATGGACACCTGGAAGCGGCTGTGCGACCCGGTCGCCCAGCAGATCTCCTCGGTGTGGGCGCAGGCCCTGCCCGAGGAAGCCAAGGCGATGGCAGGACCGTTGCTGGCGATGATGTCGCAGATGGGCGGGATGGCGTTCGGCAGCCAACTCGGCCAGGCGTTGGGCAAGCTGGCAGGCGAGGTTCTGACATCCACCGATATCGGCCTGCCGTTGGGCCCCAAGGGTGTCGCGGCACTGATGCCCGCGGCGGTGGACACGCTGTCGGAAGGTCTGGAGCAGTCGCGCAGCGAGGTGCTGACGTTCCTTGCCGCCCGCGAGGCCGCCCATCACCGGCTGTTCAGCCATGTGCCGTGGCTGTCGAGCCAGCTGCTCAACAATGTCGAGGCGTTCGCCAAGGGCATGAAGATCGACATGAGCGGTATCGAGGACATGGCCCAGGGCTTCAACCCCGCTTCCCTCGCCGATCCCGCCGCGATGGAGCAGCTGCTCAGTCAGGGCATGTTCGAACCAAAGGCCACCCCGGAACAGACGGCCGCGCTCGAACGCCTGGAGACCCAGCTGGCGCTGATCGAGGGCTGGGTGCAGACCGTCGTGACCGCCGCGCTGGGTGACCGGCTACCGGGAACTCCCGCCCTCAGCGAGATGCTGCGGCGCCGCCGGGCGACCGGTGGTCCCGCCGAGCAGACCTTCGCCACGCTGGTCGGCCTGGAACTGCGGCCCCGCAAGATGCGCGAGGCGGCCGCGCTGTGGGAGAAGCTGACCGAGGCGGTGGGCGCCGACGCCCGCGATGCGGTGTGGCAGCACCCCGACCTGCTTCCCGGCTCCGATGACCTCGACGAGCCCGCCGGGTTCATCGACCGGGTGATCGGCGGCGACACCAGCGGTATCGACGAGGCGCTGGCCGACCTGGAGCGCGACGAGGGTCCCGACGGGCCTGTGGATAACTGAAGCGGCGCAGGCGCCGATCGTGACAGAGTCATGACATGCGGCGCTACGCACTCGACCCATCCATGCCCGTGCTGTGGCGTCCCGACGGGACGGTACAGATCGGCTGGGACCCGCGCCGCGCGGTGCAGGTGCACCCACCCGCAGGCTTGACGGCAGCGACGCTGGCCCAGTTGTTGCGTTTCATGCAGGATCCTGCAACCACTGACGAATTGGTCAGCCGCGCAACCCAACTCGGAACGCAGCAGCCCGCCGTCGCCGTTGCCGATCTGCTCGCCGCCCTGGTACGCGCTGGGGTGGTGACCAGCCCGTCGCCGTCGATTCGGCCGGTCGCTGTACGCATCCACGGCCGCGGACCGCTCTCGGATCTGCTGGCCGGCGCGTTGCGCTGCTCGGCCACCCGGGTCACGCGCAGCAGCCGGTCACATGCCGCGGTGACCTCCGACAGGACGGACCTGGTGCTGCTGGCCGACGCCCTGGTCACCGATCCCCGCGTGCTGCGCGAGCTGCACGCCGCCCGCATCCCGCATCTCCCGGTCCTGGTGCGCGACGGCACGGGCCTGATCGGACCCTTGGTGCTACCCGGCGTCACTTCCTGCCTCCGATGCGCCGACCTGCACCGGCGCGATCGCGACGAGGCCTGGCCCGCGATCGCGGCACAGCTACGGCACTCCGTGGGCACCGCCGACCGGGCGACGCTGTTGGGCACCGCCGCATTGGCGCTGACACAGGTGGACCGCGTGGTGCACACGCTGCGCGCCGATACCGAGACCGCTGCCGACGAGGAGGCCGGCACACCGGCGCCGTTGACGCTGGACCACACCGTCGAGTTCGACGTCGCCCGCGGCTCGGTGGTGACCAAGCACTGGTCACGGCATCCGTCCTGCAGGTGCTGACGATCAACCGCAGGTAGTTACCAGTTCGTGGCGGGGCACTCAGCTACGTGGTGGATGATGGACGGGTGTCAGAAATCAAACGGCGTGGCGTCGCCCGGAACGCGAAGCTCGCCACCCTGCCTGTCGGCTTCGCCGGCCGGGCTGCGCTCGGGTTCGGCAAGCGGCTGACCGGGAAGTCCAAGGACGAAGTCACCGCCGAACTGATGGATAAGGCTGCCCAACAGCTGTTCACCGTGCTCGGTGAGCTCAAGGGCGGCGCCATGAAGGTCGGCCAAGCCCTCTCGGTGATGGAAGCCGCCATTCCCGAGCAATACGGCAAGCCCTACCGCGAGGCGCTGACCAAGTTGCAGCGCGAGGCTCCTCCCCTGCCCGCGGCGAAGGTGCATCGCGTGCTCGACCAGCAGTTGGGCACCAAATGGCGGGAACGATTCCAAAGTTTCGACGACACCCCCGTGGCCTCGGCGAGCATCGGACAGGTACACAAGGCCGTCTGGTCCGATGGCCGGACCGTCGCGGTGAAAATCCAGTACCCCGGCGCCGATGAGGCGTTGCGCGCTGACCTCAAGACGATCCAGCGCCTGACCGGCGTGTTCAAACAGCTGGCGCCCGGAGCCGATATCGAGAGTGTGGTCGCCGAGCTCATCGAGCGCACCGAGATGGAACTGGACTACCGGCTGGAGGCCGACAACCAGCGTGCCTTCGCCAAGGCCTACGACAACGACCCGCATTTCGCGGTGCCACGCATTGTGGCCAGCGCGCCCAAGGTCGTCATCGCCGAGTGGATGGACGGCATCCCGATGTCGGTGATCATCCGGGAAGGCACGCCCGAGCAACGCGATCTGATGGGAACGCGGCTCACCGAGCTGACCTTCGGCGCCCCCAAACGGCTGGAGATGATGCACGGCGACGCGCATCCGGGAAACTTCATGCTGCTGGCCGACGGCCGGATGGGTGTCATCGACTTCGGTGCGGTCGCGCCGCTGCCTGGCGGTTTCCCGCCGTCGTTGGGCAACTGCATCCGGCTGGCCAGGGACAAGAACTACGCCGAACTGCTGCCCGCCATGGAGGCGGCCGGGTTCATCCAGAAGGGTGAGCAGGTGTCGGTGGAAGAGATCGACGACATGTTGCGTCAGTATGTGGAACCGGTGGAGACCGAGGTGTTCCACTACACGCGTCGCTGGATCCAGCGGATGGCCGCAGGGCAGATGGACAACTCGGTCGCCCAGATCAAGATGGCCCGGCAGCTGGATCTTCCTGCCAACCTTGCCATTCCGCTGCGCGTGATTGCCTCGACCATCGCAATCTGCTGTCAGCTGGATGCGCACGTCCCGGTGCGGGCCATCGCCAACGAGTACGTCCCGGGCTTCGCCGACTGAGCGTTTCGCCGAGACCACGGGTTCTGGCGGGGGCTTGCGATTTCCCTGCCAGAACCCGTAGTCCCGGACGTCGGCATCACGCCGCCTGACCGGCGTCGGCCTGCTTGCGCGGACGTCCGCGCGGCCGCTTGCGGGCCACGATCGCCCCGCGCTCGATGATTTCGCCGCCCCAGACGCCCCACGGCTCCTGGCGCTGCAGCGCTTCACTCAGGCACAGGCTGCGGATTGGGCAATCCGCGCACAATGCCTTGGCCCGCTCGAGCTCGGACGGGCTCTCGGCGAACCACAGATCCGGATCGGCCTCGTGGCACGGCACCGCGGGCAGTGTGCGTTCTAGGCATGCCTGGACGGACATGTCTTGTCCCCTACTTCCTGGTCGTGTTTTCTCGGTGTCGGTCTTGTTCGGACCGGTGACCAGGTGTTTGGGGTTCCTATGCGGGTGTCCCCAAAACCAGAATGGCCACGGATCCGGTGAGTTCGGGTCCGTGGCCTTTTCGGCGGTGCTGGGGCTACCTAGGTGGTACCCCGCTTCACGGACGTGACGATCTCGCGGGCGGTGCGGCGCTTATGCTGCGGCGCGGCGGCGGCAGCGGGCGCCCAACCGGCTCGGTGGGCGGCAGACATGCCGGCGACAGCAGCGAGGGTCAGCGGCATACCGCTGACATTTACGCTGCTGGGCATATTGATGATCGACATCGGACCGCCTCCTCTCGTGGAATCGTCTGGCAAAAAGCTGGTGATCTTGAGGCTAGAGCCTAACAGCCCAAAACCACAAGCGATTTTC
Source organism: Mycolicibacterium neoaurum (assembly GCF_036946495.1). Lineage (NCBI taxonomy): Bacteria > Bacillati > Actinomycetota > Actinomycetes > Mycobacteriales > Mycobacteriaceae > Mycobacterium > Mycolicibacterium neoaurum. The sequence continues at coordinate 3,401,155 of NZ_JAQIIX010000002.1, read as the reverse complement.
TGACCTGGGGTTTTGGCAGAATTTGTGCCGTAGTTGGCAGCGCGTCAGGAGCGGGCGTTGACCAGCGCCAGCACATCGGGTCCGTACTGCTCGAGCTTGCGCGCGCCGATGCCGGGGATGGCCACCAACGCTGCGGCATCGGTGGGCAGCGTCTCGGCGATCGCGATGAGCGTGTTGTCGGTGAATACGACATAGGCGGGCACTTTCAACTCCTGTGAGGTGCGCAGCCGCCATTCCTTGAGTTCGACCAGCAGTTGTTCGTCGATATCGGACGGGCAATTCTCGCAGCGGCGCAGCATGATCGCCGTCGGTGTGGTCAATGCACCGTTGCAGACCCGGCAGCGTGGGGTGGCCCCCCGCGCGCGTTTCGGGCGGGCCGGCGCGTTGTCGGCCGGGGTCTGCGGGGCGATCCCGTTGAGGAATCGCGACGGCCGCCGCCCCTGTCTGCCACCGGGTGTGCGGGCCAGCGCCCAGCTCAGACTCAGATGCACCCGAGCCCGGGTGACCCCGACGTAGAGCAGGCGGCGCTCCTCTTCGACGGCCTCGCTGTCGGGGCCGTGGGCAAGGGCGTGCGATATCGGCAGCGTGCCGTCGGCCAGTCCGACAAGAAAGACTGCATCCCATTCCAGGCCCTTGGCGGCATGCAGCGAGGCCAGCGTCACGCCCTGCACCACCGGTGGGTGCCGCGAGTCGGCACGTTGGCGTAGTTCACCGACCAGTGCGCTCAGATCCAGCGAAGGGCGTTGCGCGACTTCATCATCGACCAACTCGGCCAGTGCGGTCAGCGCCTCCCAGCGTTCGCGCGCCTTGGTGCCCGACGGCGGCTCCTCGGTGAGGCCCAGCGGTTCCAGGATGCCGCGTACGAAGCCGGGGAGGTCACCCGGCGTTTCACGATCGACGTTGCGCTGCAAGGCAATCAGCGCCTGGCGGATCTCCTGCCTGCTGAAGAATCCCTCACCACCGCGCACCTGAAAGGCGATACCCGCCTCGGTGAGCGCCTCCTCGTACACCTCGGATTGGGCGTTGATCCGGTACAGCACCGCTATTTCCGCCGGTGCCGTGCCGTTGCCGATGAGCTTGGCAACCTTCTTGGCGACGGCGGAGGCCTCGGCGACCTCGTCGGGATATTCGGCGAAGGTCGGTTTCGGGCCCGGGTCGCGCTGACCGATCAGATGCAGCTTGCTGCCGGCCATCCGCCCGCGCGCGGCGGCGATGACCCGGTTGGCCAACGACACCACCTCGGGCGTGGACCGATAGTCGCGTTCCAGCCGCACGACGGTGGCCTCCGGGAAACGCCGAGAGAAGTCGAGCAGAAACCGCGGGGTGGCACCGGTGAACGAATAGATGGTCTGGTTCGCATCGCCGACGACGGTGAGGTCGTCCCGGTTGCCCAGCCAGGCATCCAGGACACGCTGCTGCAACGGGGTGACGTCCTGGTACTCGTCGACGACGAAGCAGCGGTAGCGATCCCGGAATTCCTGGGCGACGGCGGCGTCGTTCTCGATGGCGGCGGCGGTGTGCAGGAGCAGATCGTCGAAGTCGAGCAGCGCGGTACCGTCGCGGTGCGTCTTGAGCTTTTCGTACCCGGCGTAGACCTTGGCCACCGTGTTCGCGTCCATCGGCACGTCGCGGCGGGTCCTGGCCACCGCGGTCACGTATTGCTCGGGGGTGATCAACGATGCCTTGGCCCACTCGATCTCGCCGGCCAGATCGCGCACGTCGTCGGTGCTGGCCTGTATCGCGGCGCGGTTGACCGCCTGCGCGACGACGGCGAACTTACTGTCGAGCAGTTGCCATGCCGTGTCCCCGACCACCCGCGGCCAGAAGTACTGCAGCTGACGGCGCGCGGCGGCGTGGAACGTGACGGCCTGGACCGCGGCCGTCGGCACCCCGGCCTGATCGCCGAGCGCACGCAACCTGCTGCGCATCTCGCCCGCCGCACGCGCGGTGAAGGTGACCGCCAACACCTGGCCGGGTGCGACATGCCCGCCGACCACCAGATGGGCGATGCGCCGGGTGATGGTCCTGGTCTTACCGGTGCCCGCTCCGGCAAGCACGCACACCGGACCGCGGGGCGCCATGACGGCCTCGCGCTGTTCGTCGTCGAGGTCGCCGAGGAGACTGTCGACGGACGGCATGGCCTCCATCATGGCAGGGGTGTCCGACATGTTCTCGGGGCGCATAGGGTGCAGGGAATTGCGCACCGACGTCGATAGGTTGATTCACCCATGAGCAATGCTGAGCTGACGATGTACACGACCTCGTGGTGCGGTTACTGCGCGCGCCTGAAGACCGCGCTCAAGGCCGAGGGCATCGCGTGGACCGAGATCGACATCGAAGGTGATCCGGCGGCCGCCGAATTCGTCGGTTCGGTCAACAACGGCAACCATGTGGTGCCGACCGTCAAGTTCGCCGACGGCTCGACACTGACCAACCCGAGCGCCAAGCAGGTCAAGGCCAAGCTGGGCTGAGCCCGCCCCGGCACGCGTCGCCGGGCGGACCCGTCACGCCGTGATGCCGTAGGCCTTGATCTTGCGGTACAGGCTGGACCGCGCCATCCCGAGATGAGTTGCCGCCGCGACCCGGTTCCCCCCGACCTCGCGCAGGGCCGCCACGATCGCGTCGCGTTCGGCCGCTTCCAACGGAGTCAGCGCGTGCCGTGACGCGGTCTGGCAATACCCGGGCAGATCGGACTCCTGGATCTCACCGACCGGCCTGCGCCGCACCGCGTAGACCAACGCCTCGCGCAACTGGGTGATGTTCCGCGGCCAGGTATATCGCGCTATCAACCGTTGCGCCTCCGGGCTGAGTCGGACCTTGCGTGCCGGGGCGATCCCGCGCAACAACGCCCCCGTCAGCGCCGCGAGATCATCGGTGCGGCACCGCAGCGGCGGCACCTGTATCGACACCTCGAAATGGTGCAAGAGCTGCCCGAACGGAAGATCCGTCGTGACCGCGGAATCGCACCCCGTGGCCACCACCCAGGCCGGCCCCTCCAGATCCGTGATCGCGCTCAGGTAGGACTCCAGGCGTTCCACGGCAGCGGTGCTCGCATGGTCGATATCGCGGACGATGTGCAATGTCGGCTCGGCCGGGTTCGTCAACAGCGAGTCCAGATCGGGGGCCGGGGTGTCCAGAGCCAGCTGGGCGGCATCGACCGAGATGGCGCGACCGCCGGGATGGACCGCGTGGAACAGCTCGGCGACCAAGGTGAACTTGCCCGACCCGGGCTCGCCGACGACCAGCGCGGGCCGACGTTGCTCCAGCGCACGATACAGATCGGTGTACCCGCGCACCCAGGCCGGTGATGTCCCACCGGCCATCGCCTCCCGCGACCGTGACAGGCCGCCGACGATCTGCGACGTATGCGGTGTGGCGACGGCCACCTCGGGCAACAGGTGCTCGCTGAAGTCGGCCGGTGAACCCGGGCTGTGCATCGTCACGACATCGGCGACCACGACCATCCCCGCGATCTCCGCGCCGGCCACGATCCGGGTGCCGCGGATTCTGACCAGACGGTGCCCGGGAAGCGTCACGGTGTCACTGACCCGGTCCTTGCCGGCCATCAGGAACACCGCATGCTCGCGCAGGACACGCTGTTCGTCGGTGTCGAACATCTGCTGTGCCACCGGATTGGCCATGAACACCGAATCGCCGAAGCCGAACACCGCCTGGCGCGGGGCCCTCGTGGTTACCTTCAGGTAGGTGTCGAAGATCGCACGCTGCGCCTGCCCTCGATCCAACAGCAGATTCTGGCCGATGTCCTTGGCAGCGCTCTTGACCAGCGCATGCATCAGCGGACTCCAGGACGACGACAACGTCGAGATGTCGAGCACCCCCTCCAACCGCCCGGTCATCGGATCGATGATCGGTGCCCCGGTGCACGCGAAGAGGTGCAGGTTCTCACTGAAGTGTTCGGGGCCCACGACGCTGATCGGCTGCCCCGCCTCGAACACCGTGCCGATGCCATTGGTGCCCATCGTCGACTCCGCATAGCTGAAACCCGGTGCCAGATGCACCCGGTCGAGCAGGCGCGCCACCGCCGTCGAACTGTCGATCCGTTCGACCACGCGGGCTTTCTTGTCGGTCAACGCGATCACCAACGGCATGTCCGCGGTCTCGATCTCCAGTTGTTGCAGCACCGGCCGCGCACAACGCACCAACAGCGATGCCGTGTCGATCTCGTCGGTGAACTGTGCGTGCGGGTGCGAGGCATCCACTCCGGCCGCCTGGCTGCGCTCCCACGACGCGGCGACGACCTCAGAGACGCCCGCAGTGCCGTTACCGCCGTACTCCAGGAAATCCGCGCGTGCAGCAGCGGTCCGCAGTAAGCGTGCGGAGCTGTTGGGCATGTGCCACCTCCCGATCGGGTCAACCAAGTGTGAATGAGACCCACACCACAGCCAAGGCCCCCGATGTCCGAACTTGGGACACGCCGCGCCGTGAGACACAGACCACGCTGATCCAAGCGGTGTGGTGTACAGCACAGAGCCGCTCGATCAACGCATTCACATATGCGAATTCCACGAACGGAGTGCCATGGGGACCCTGATCAACATCGACAACGGTGGAACGCTCACCGACATCTGCGTATGGGACGGCGAAGCCTTCACCTTCACCAAGACGCTGACCACACCGCACGATCTGTCGGAATGCCTGTTCAGCGGCATCGAGAAGGCGTCCGCGGCGATGTACGGCGACGCCGACACCACCCGGTTGCTGCACGCGACCGAACACATCCGCTACTCCACCACCCAGGGCACCAACGCCCTGGTACAACGGCGCGGCCCGATGATCGGGATCCTCTCCAGCATCGAGAGCCTGCAGACCCAGATGCGCAGTGACCCGGCGCAGGAGAAGCTGTTCGGCGGCCTGGTGGCCGACCGCTATCTGACCATCGACCCGCACTCGGAGGATTTCGAGTTCGACGCGGTGCAGAAGGTCAACCGGCTGACCACGCTCGGGGCCGCCCGCGTGGTCATCGCCGCACCGTCGGCCGAGGAGGAACGCCGACTGCGCCATGTCCTGTTGCGCAAGTTCCCGCGCCACCTGCTCGGGTCGGTTCCGCTGCTCTACAGCTGGGAACTGGCCGGCGACCGCGACGACGCCCGCCGCGTGTGGTCGTGCGTGGTCAATGCCTTCCTGCATCCGACGATGGAACGCTTCCTCTACGCCGCCGAGGGACGCCTGCAGGACTACCGGGTGGTCAATCCCCTGCTCGTGTACCGCAACGACGGTGCATCCTCACGCGTCGCGAAATCTGTTGCCCTCAAGACATACTCGTCCGGACCACGCGGCGGCCTGGAAGGAACCGCAGCGCTGGCCAAGGTCTACGGACTGTCGCACGCGCTGATGATGGACATCGGCGGCACGACCACCGATGTGGGCGTGGTGGAGAACGGGTCGGTCGCGGTGGCCGATCGCGGATCGATCGAGGGTGTGCACATCTCCTACCCGATGAGTGCGGTGACCTCGGCCGGCGTGGGCGGCTCGTCGGTCATCCAGCTCGTCGACGGCCAGATCACCGTCGGACCGCAATCCGTCGGTGCCGCACCGGGTCCCGCCTGTTTCGGGTTCGGCGGCAAGCAGGCCACCATCACCGATGTCAACCTGCTCCTAGGCGTCCTGGACGCCGACACCTATCTGGACGGCACCTTCACCCTGGACGCGTCGCGATCGCGCGCCGTGATCACCGAGACCATCGCCGAGCCGCTGGGAATCTCCCTTGAGGAAGCGCTGGTGCGGATGGAACAGGCCTACTACCAGGCCTTGTCGGCATCATTCGCCCATCTGGTCACCGAGCAGACCACATTGCTGGCCTTCGGTGGGGCCGGACCCATGAGCGCCACCGGCGCGGCCGCCATGGCCGGTGTCTCGACGGTGCTCGTACCGCGTACCGCGGCGGTGTTCTCGGCGTTCGGAATTTCGTTCTCCGATATCGGCAAGACCTACGAAGTGCTGATCGAGGAACCGAGTACCGACGCCGCGCGCGCCACCCACGACGCACTGTTGGCCAGGACACGACGAGACATGTTCCAGGAGGGCTACGACCTCGCGGACTGTCAGACCTCGTGGCAGCTGCTGGTGGAGAATCTCGACGACGCCGGCATTTCCCAGTTGCCCTACACCCCCGGTGACGAAGTCGACTACCCCGGCGCGGCGGTGACCCTGCAGCTCAGTGCCGCTGCGGCACTTCCGCATCCGGATCTCGACCCCGACACCGAACTGACACCGCGGCAGGCCGAGGTGAATGGCACGCGGTCGGTGCGATCCACCACGGATCGGGTCGACGAGATCGCCGTGCACGTGCTCGACCGGTTGACCCCCGGCGATACCGGCCACGGCCCGGCGATCATCGAAGGGCCGTTCTTCACCGCCCGGGTCCTGCCCGACTGGTCATTCCGGGTCACCTCCGCGGGTGACCTGATGCTCACCGCCGACAACTGATTCCAATCCATCTCAGTGAAGGGAGGATTCGCATGCGAGTCCCCATGACCGAATATCTCGTGATCGACCTCGACACCGAACGATGGGTCTGCCGTGTGTGCGCCCACGATATCGGTTCGGCGCACGAGAACTACAAGCCGGGAACACTGGTGTACGACCGTGATCCGCGCGAGATCCACCAACCGATCATCGATCCCGATCGCTACGAGTACACCTTCAGCCCCGATCCGGCCTACTGCCGCATCCTGGAGTACTACTGCCCCGGCTGCGGGACACAGATCGAATGCGAGTACCTGCCGCCGGGACATCCGCCGGCAGTGGACATCCTGATCGACATCCCCGCCCTGCGTGCGCAATGGGCGCAGCGCGGTACCGACGCGGAGACCGTGCACAACTACGGCCCCGGCGAGGACGCCCAGAAGTACACCGCGGCCCTCAAAGCCGCCGGCCACATCCACTGACCCGAGAACCAGGAGATCTACTGGCATGAAACGAATATCGGTCGACATCGGTGGCACCTTCACCGACTGCTTCTTCGTCTGGGACGACATCTACGTCGATGCCAAGGCACTGACCACCCACCACAATCTGGCCATCGGCTTCAACGACGCCCTAGACCTGGCGTGCAAACGCGCAGGCCTGGACCGATCCACAGTGCTCTCGGAGGTCGATTCGGTGCGCTACGCCACCACCTTGGGAACCAACGCGCTCATCGAGCGCAACGGGCCCAAGGTCGCGGCCATCGTCACGCATGGTTTCGAGGACACCATCCCGCTCTCCCGCGGCCGCGGTTACGGCGAGGGTCTGGACTACGCCATGCAACAGAACCTGCCCGCGGCCGAGCGACCGGAACCGTTGGTGCCGCGCGCGATGATCCGCTCTGTCAAGGAACGGATCAACTCGGCGGGCAAGATCGTGGCCCGGCTGGATCCCGATGACGTCCGCGCGATGGTTCGCGAACTCGTCGACGCCGGCGCCGAGGCGATCGTGGTGTCGCTGGTCAACGCCACCGAGAACCCCGAACACGAGCTCGCGATCCAGGAGATCATCCTCGACGAATTCCCGCCCCACGAGCTGGGCGCCATCCCGGTGCTCCTGGGCCATCAGGTCTCCGGCCGCAAGGGTGAGTATGTGCGCGCCACGTCGACGATCATCGACGGCTACCTGCACGAGATCATGTTCCACGCGCTGGCGCAGTTGTCGAGCAACCTGCGCGACTTCGGTTACGACAAGCCGATGTTGGTGATCCACAATTCGGGCGGCATGGCCCAGATGAACTCCACCGACGCGCTGCAGACCATCCACTCCGGCCCGATCGCCGGGGTGGGCGCTGCCGAGCACCTGTCCAATGAGACCGGCCTCGGACATGTCATCGCCACCGACATGGGAGGCACATCCTTCGATATCGGGCTGGTCCCCGAGGGCGGGGTCAAGCATTACGACTTCCTGCCCACGATCGACCGGTGGCTGGTCTCGGTGCCGATGGTGCACCTGGACACGCTCGGCGCCGGCGGCGGCTCCATCGCCAGCTACGACCGCATCCACAACTCGGTCAAGATCGGCCCGCAATCAGCGGGATCCAATCCCGGCCCAGCCTGCTACGACCGCGGCGGCCTCAAGCCGACGGTGACCGATGCCGATCTGGTGCTCGGTTATCTCGACCCCGACAATTACGCCAACGGCTACATCAAGTTGAACCCCAAGCGGTCGCTGTTCACCATCGAAGAAGAGCTCAGCGACCACCTCGACATGGACCCCATCGATGTCGCACGGGTGATCAAGGACGGGGTCGACGAGCAGATGGCCATCGGCATCGGCAAGGAGCTGCGGGTGCGCGGCTACCTTCCGGAGGACTTCACGATGTTGGCCTACGGCGGTAACGGACCGCTGCACGCCTGCGGGGTCGCCCGGCACGCCGGGATCAAGCGGGTTCTGGCGCCGCCCTTTTCGTCGGTCTTCTCGGCCTGCGGAGCGGGCAACATGAAACAGCTGCACTTCCACGAACGCGGGGTGCACATCACGTTGTACAACGCCACCACCCGGGCGCTCTACTCCGACTACGACGAGTTCAACGCGATTGTCGAAGAGCTCGAGGCGCGCGGTTGCGAGGACCTGGTGCGGCAGGGGTTCTCGGCAGAGGACGTGCGATACCGCCTCGAGCTCGACATGCGCTACGGCAACCAGCTGCTGACCCAAGCCGTGGCGCTCTCCGACCTGCACCGGATCTCCGGTGTCGGCGACGTGCTCGACGTCATCAAGACCTTCGGTGATGTGTACAGTCATCGCTTCGGGGCATCCTCGGCCGCTCCGGAGGCCGGAATCCGCTGCAGCACCGTGCGCGTTGCGTCCTTCGTCGATGGTGACGTGGTGAATTTCGAATCACTGCAACCCGGTGGGCAGCGCAGCGCACCGGAGCCGGTCGGTAGTCGCAGCGCCCATTTCATCGGTATCGACAAGCCGGTCGACACCCCGGTCTTCGACGAGAGCGCGTTGGCCCCGGACAAGGTGATCGCCGGCCCGGCGATCGTCACCACCGAAAACACCACCTTCCTTGTCGAACCCGGTTGGCGACTGGAGCCCACGGCCCAGGGCGCTGTCTGGTTCCTGCAGGACTGACTTCACACTAAGGACGAACAAGAGATGACCACAGTCAACGACCGCCCGGCCGGGCAGCTCACCGAGCAGGAACAGCAGTGGGTGGACCGGTTCATGGACGAGACCACCCTGTTCCTCGGACCCGATCCGGAAATCATGCGCAGTCACCAGATTTCGCAACGCTCACCGCACGAAGACGCGGCGATCGCCATGGGGGTGGACCGGCTCCAGGTCGAACGCATCCGCAAGCGCATCGCCGGGGCCCTCGACGAGGGCTATGAGATGTGCGAGGCGCAGGGTGCCGCGCCGGGAGCCAAATGGGGTGACCTCACCACCGCGATCTACACCGCCTCCGGCGATGTCTCCTATCTGTCCTGCCACGGCGTCATCGCGTTCAGCGCGATCCTGCACCATCCGATCCGGTACATCATGAAGTACTGGAAGGACGAGCCGACCGTCGGCGTCCACGCCGGCGACGGGTTCATCCACAACGACGCGCGATATGGCAACGTGCACAACACCGACCAGTCGATGATCATGCCGATCATCCGCAATGACGAGATCATCGCGTGGGTGGCCGCCACCATCCACGAGGGCGAGAACGGTGCCTGCGAGCCAGGCGGGATGCCCTCGGGCTCGGAGACCGCCTTCGACGACGGGTTGCGGATGAGTCCGTTCAAGATCGTCGAGCGGGGCGAACTGCGGCGGGACCTGTTGACCTTCCTTCAGCACTCGGTGCGCGATCCGAAGTTGCAGCTCGCCGATCTCAAGGTCAAGATCACCGCGGTCCGCAAGATCATGGAGCGTATCGACAAGGTCATCGACGAAGTCGGGATCGACACATTCGTGGCCGCGCTGCGCACCACCGTCGAGGATGTCGACGCCGAGGTCCGCCGCCGGATCTCTGAATTGCCGGACGGCACCTATCGTTTCGACCAGTTCATGGACAGCACGCTCAAAGAGAACATCCTGATCAAGTTCGCCTGCAAGATCACCGTCAAGGGCGACACGATGACCGTCGACCTGCGCGGCACCGGGCCGGAGATCCTCAACCGAGCCATCAACTCACCCCTGTGCAGCGTGAAATCGATGATGATGCAGGCCATCCTGGCCTTCTGGTGGCCCGATCTGCCTCGTTGCACCGCGGCGATGAGCTGTATCGAGATCATCTCCGACGAGGGCACCTGGGCCGACGCCTCCTACGACGCACCGATGGGGCAATCGCTACAGGCCTCCTTCCGAGGATTCTCCTGTATGCAGGCGCTCTACAGCCGGATGTCGTTCTCCACGCCGAACAAGTACAGCAACGTGGTGGCCAACTGGTTCAACCAGATCAACACCTTCCTGTGGGGTGGGGTCACCCAGCACGGTGACATGGTGGGCAACCTGTGTGCAGATCTCAACGGGATGCCCGGTGGTGCAAAGCCGTTCCGCGATGGCGAGGACGCCATCTCGCCACTGTTCTGCGCGATGGCCGATACTGCCGAGCAGGAGGTGATGGAAGAAGAGGTGCCGTTCATGCAGCTCGTGGCCAAGCGACTGGTCCGGGACAACATGGGCTTCGGCAAGTTCACCGGCGGGATGGGCTACGAGATGATCGTGGCCGCCGAGGGCACGCCGCAATGGGGTTTCATGACCGTGACCTCGGGTGCGAAGTTCTCGTCGATCTATGGCATGTACGGCGGATACGGTTGCGGCACATATCCGCTCGCGATGGTCAAGGGAACCAACGTCTACGAGCACTTCCGCAAGGACAACAGGAAATTCGATCTGTCGATCGAAAAGGTCATGAACGAACGCCCGTTCCCGGACGGGCGCTACTCCACCTCACACATGGGCCTGCAGTTCGATCTCGCCAAGGACGGCGAGCTCTACATGATCAGCCAGGGCGCCGGCGGAGGATACGGAGACCCGTTGGAGCGCGACCCGGAGTCGGTGGTGCGTGATGCCGAGCTCGGCCGGATCAGCCAGCGCGTGGCCGAGGACATCTTCGCGGTGCGCTACGACCCCGCCACGTTCCGACTCGACAACGAGGCGACCACGTCGGCGCGCGCCGCGGCCCGTGCCGACCGCCTGCGACGGGGCAAGCCCTTCGCCGAGTTCTGCAAGGAGTTCGTCACCTCCGAACCGCCGAAGGACCTGCCCTACTACGGATCATGGGGCACCTGGACGCCCGAGGAGCGGGATATCACCGCCACGGTGTACACGATCGACGGACCCGAACGGGTATGTGCGCCATTGGAAGAGCTTCCGATCGTCATGGTCCCGGACCGACGCGAGGTCAAGATCGGCAGGCTCGAGGCCCGTATCGCCGAGCTCGAGGCCAAGTACGGCGAGACGGTCACCCGACTCACCTGATACCGGTGGCGGCCCCGGTCGTCCCCGGGGCCGCCACCACCCCTCTCGAAAGGCATGTCCATGAGCGCGAAAACTCCGACACCGACCAGCCCCAGCGGACGCACCAGCGCGCTGCTGATCGATGACGCCGCATACTCCACCGCGGTGATCCGTCAGGGTGCAGCAATTCCCTGGACCGACACCACGCTCACGGCGGGGCACTTCGGCCAGGTGACGGCACTGTTGAATCCCGATGCACTATGGATCGACATCGACAGCGTGCTCACCGCTCATACCGATTCACGCCCTGATCTGGTCGCGGCCATGGGCGCCAAGACGCGCGTCGGCTATCCCCTGCGCACGCTACTGACCGATTCCGACGTGCTCGATTCGGCCCGTGAGGTCTTGGCAACTGCAGCGAAAACGACCCGCCGCCAACTACTCCTGCATCTCCCCTCGCCCGCCCGCTGGTTGGCCGGCGCCCATGCGATCGCAGGCAATCCACTCGGTGAGATCGACCCCGATCGCGCCGACAACGCCTCGATGTACGTCGCCGAGTGGCTCGGTCAGCTGGGATCACTGCCCGTCTCCTTGGTGCTGCTCGACAGCAGAGGCTCCGCACTGCCCGAGGCACTGGCCGACTACACCGCGGTGACCAATGTGACAGCGCATTTCGGCTGGCCGACCGCGATGTGGGGCGAGGATGAGATATCCACTCCGCCGGGGGATCCCAGTATCGGGATGATCGAACGCACCTTCTGGACCGACCACGATGCCGACGTCCCCGTGGCAGGCACCGACATGGTGGTGACATCGATCCCGGCCACCGCATCCCCGGAACGTGTCCTGGAACAGCTGGCGAAACTGCGCTGACCACCATGTTCGACGGGTACATATCACCGAGAAAGGAAGTCGATCGATGAAGGCCATGGTGTACCGCGGAGGCGGAAATGCGAGCTGGGCCGACGTGCCCGATGCCGTGATCACCGATCCCACCGATGCCATCGTGCGGGTGGAGGCGGTGACGATCTGCGGGACCGACCTGCACATCCTGCGCGGACACGTCCCCACCGCCGATCCCGGCCGCGTGCTCGGCCACGAAGCCGTCGGCACCATCGTCGCGGTCGGGACCGGTGTGCGCAGGGTGGCCGTCGGCGACCGGGTGCTGGTGTCCTGTGTGAGCGCGTGCGGGAGTTGCCACTACTGCCGGCGCAGCCGTTACGGCCAATGCATCGGTGGCGGTGGGTGGATTCTCGGGCACCGTGTCGACGGCACGCAGGCCGAGTATGTGCGGGTTCCGTTCGCCGACAACTCGACACACGCCATTCCCGCCGGGGTCAGCGATGAGCAGATGATCGCCCTGGCCGATCTGTTGCCCACCGGCTACGAGGTCGGGGCGTTGAACGGCCGCGTCGAACCCGGCGACACCGTCGCCGTGATCGGTGCCGGTCCGATCGGACTGGCCGCGATCGCCGCGGCAAAACTGTTCAGCCCGAGCGCCATCGTGGCGATCGACCTCGCCGATAGCCGACTCGAGGCCGCCCGCCGGTTCGGGGCCGATATCGTCGTCAACTCGGCGCGCGAGAATCCGGAAACGGTGGTGGCCGAGTTGACCGCCGGACACGGAGTAGAGGTCAGCATGGAGGCCGTCGGACTGCCGTCGACCTTCGAGCTCGCGGTGCGCCTGGCGCGCCCGTGCGGTCATGTGGCGAATATCGGTGTGCACGGCGGCCCGGCCACCCTGCATCTGGAAGACATCTGGATCAAGAACCTGACGCTCACCACCGGGCTCGTCGACACGTCATCGACGCCGACACTCATCGACCTGGTCGCCGCCCGGCGCCTGGAGACATCGTCGATGATCACCCACCGCTATCGCTTCGATGAATTCGAGGCTGCCTACCGTGATTTCGGCGATGCCGCACACACCGGGGCACTCAAGGTCCTGCTGACACCCTGACGCGGGCCATCAATGGTGGCGCAGGCGAACCGACAGCCGGTGCGCCTGCGCCAACAACAGCTGCCCCAGGACAGGTCTCCGGTCGGCCCGAAAGCGCGTCTCGACGCCCGTCACGCTCAACGCCCAGGCCGGTTGACCATAACGGTCGAAGACGGCGGCGCCCATCCCCCAGCTGCCCTCCACCAACAACGCCGGATTGACCGCGTAACCGGTGGATCGTGTCGCGGCAATGCGCTCTCGAATCTGTGACTCGGAATGCTCTGCACCCCAACGGGTGTGCGGTGACTGACGGGCGAAGAAGTCGTCGACCTCCCGTTCGGTCAGATGGCTGAGGATGGCCAGCCCGGCGGACGCGACGCCCAGCGGAAACCGCACGCCGACGTGTAAGACGTGCGAGCGCAGCGGAAAACTGCCCTCCTCTGCGTAGACGCAGACTGTCTCGTCACCGCGGCGGGCAGATAGGAACGCGCTTTCTCCGGACTCCTGGGCCAACACCGCGACCATGTCACGGGCCTGGTCGACGATGTCGTACCGGTTGGCCGCTGCGGCGCCGAGCAAGTACAGCTCGGGCCCGAGGTTCCACCTGCCGGTCTTGCGATCGCGGTCGACCAGTCCCTGCTCGTTCAGCGCCGTCAACAGGCGATGCACCGTGGGACGAGCGAGTCCGGCGGCCGATGCCAGCTCGGTGGTGGAGGCGCCCGCGGGCTCGGCGACGCTGACCGCCCGCAGGAGCACACCGGCCCGGGCGATCACCCCCGGTCCGCTCATGGAATCCGTCACACATCGAGAGTATGCGTTCACTGAATGAACGTCGAATCCGAAGTCGACCACCATTCGAGCAGATTGCTGCCGCTACTGTTCGACGACTTCCACTGCGAATCCTCGTGATCCACACTTGTCGATGTCAGATTGATCGTTTGAATAATGGACGAAAGTGGTGATCACGTGTCCTCGAAGGTGTACTCCACCGCCGCGGAGGCGGTCGTCGACATCAGCGACGGCGCCCGCATAGCGGTCGGCGGGTTCGGGCTGTGTGGCATACCCGATGCGCTCATCCGGGCCATCGCCGATACCGCGACCACCGACCTGGAGGTGTACTCCAACAACTGTGGCGTCGATGATCACGGTCTGGGCATACTGCTGGCGCTCGGACGCATCCGGCGCGTCACCGCGTCCTATGTCGGTGAGAACAAGGAATTCGCCAGGCAGTACCTGGCCGGTGAACTCGAGGTCGAACTGACACCGCAAGGCACCCTGGCCGAAAGGCTTCGCGCCGGAGGTGCGGGCATACCGGCGTTCTACACACCGGCAGGTGTCGCAACCCCGGTGTCCGACGGCGGAATCCCGTGGCGCTACGCGCCCGACGGCTCGGTACTCATCGCCTCGCCGCCGAAAGAGACCAGAGTCTTCGACGGCAGACGCCACGTGCTGGAGGAGTCGATTCGCGCCGACTTCGCACTCGTCCACGCCAAGGTCGGGGATACCGCGGGGAATCTGGTGTTCGACAAGACCGCCATGAATTTCAACCCGCTGGCCGCAATGGCGGGCAAGGTGACCATCGCCCAGGTGGAAAACCTGGTCGAGGCGGGCGATATCGATCCCAACAACGTCCACCTGCCCGGTGTGTTCGTGCAACGCATCGTGCACACCGGTCACCAGGACAAACGCATCGAGAAGCGCACCGTGCGCAACCAGGAGGGCGAAAGATGACCACCACTCTCACCGGCTGGTCGCGTGACCAGATGGCCGCCCGCGCGGCCCGCGAGATGATCGACGGCCAATACGTGAATCTGGGAATAGGTCTACCCACGCTCATCCCCGACCACCTCGACCCCGGCGTGCGCGTCACCCTGCACTCAGAGAACGGGATCCTGGGCACCGGCCCCTACCCCACCGACGATGCCGTGGACGCCGACCTGATCAATGCGGGCAAGGAGACCGTCACCGTCATCCCGGGTGCGGCCTTCTTCGATTCGGCTGCGTCGTTCGGGATGATCCGAGGCGGTCATATCGACACCGCGGTACTGGGTGCGATGCAGGTCTCCCGGTGGGGCGATCTGGCCAACTGGATGATCCCCGGCAAGATGGTCAAGGGTATGGGCGGTGCCATGGACCTGGTACACGGTGCCGACCGGGTGATCGTGCTGATGGAGCACACCGACAAATCGGGCCAACCCAAGATCGTGAACTCGTGCACCCTGCCCCTGACCGGTGCCAGGGTGGTCGACCGCATCATCACCAACCTTGCCGTTCTGGACGTCACCACCCACGGCACCCTCACGGTGCGCGAGCTGGCCCCGGGGGTCGAATTCGCCGATGTGGTCGCCGCCACCGAAGCTCCGTTGGACCTGTCATGACGAGCGGCACCTCGGTTCTGGTCGCCGGAGCACGCACCCCGATCGGACGGTTCATGGGCTCGCTGTCCTCGATGAGTGCGGCCGAGCTGGGCGGAACAGCCATCGCCGGGGCTCTCGCGAAGGCCGGCATCACCGGCACACAGGTTCAGTACGTGATCATGGGACAGGTGCTGACCGCCGGCGCGGGCCAGCTTCCGGCCCGCCAAGCCGCGGTGGCCGGCGGCATCCCCATGACCGTGCCCGCCCTGACCGTCAACAAGGTGTGCCTCTCCGGTATCGACTCGATCATTCTGGCGGATCAGATGATTCGTTGCGGCAGTGCGGAGATCGTGGTCGCCGGTGGCCAGGAATCGATGAGCCAGGCGCCGCATCTGCTGCCGAAATCTCGCGCCGGGTACAAGTACGGCGATGTCGCGGTCACCGACCACCTCGCCTTCGACGGCCTGCGTGACGTCTTCACCGACGAGGCGATGGGAGCACTGACCGAGGACGCCAACGATCTCGACCGCGCCGCCCAGGACGCGTTCGCGGCGCGCTCCCACACCCGTGCTGCAACCGCCTGGAAAGACGGACTCTTCGCCGACGAGGTGGTGCCGGTGCAGGTCTCCGGGCGCCGGGGTGAGTCCCTTCCGTTCGACCATGACGAGAGCATCCGGGCCGACACCACGATCGAGTCGCTGGCTCGTCTGCGGCCCGCATTTAGACCCGACGGCAACGTCACGGCCGGCAATGCCTCACCGATCAACGACGGTGCCGCCGCCGTCGTGGTGATGAGCCGGCGCAAGGCCGAGGAACTCGGTGTGGGGTGGATCGCCGAGATCGGCGCCCACGGCATGGTCGCCGGACCCGATTCCACGCTGCAGTTGCAGCCCGCCAATGCCATTGCGGCCGCCTGCGCCCGTAGCGAGCTCGCGCCCGCCGCACTGGATCTGGTCGAGATCAACGAGGCTTTCGCCGCGGTCGGCATCGCATCCGCGGCGGCACTCGGTCTCGACGAGGACCGGGTCAACGTCAATGGCGGTGCGATCGCACTCGGTCACCCGCTCGGGACGTCCGGGACACGCATAACCCTGCATCTGGCGCTCGAACTGCGTCGCCGCGGCGGTGGCAACGGTGCCGCCGCGCTGTGCGGCGGGGGTGGTCAGGGCACGGCGCTGCTGCTGCACTGCCGACCGTGAACATGGCCGTGACGGCTCAGACCGCGTAGGCCCAGGACTCGATGATCTCGCGTGCGATCGAAATGGACCCGGGCAGCAGCACGCGGGACGGCGACGTGCTGCTCCAGTCCCCGTTTTCCAGCGCATCGCGGATCTCGGTCCTGGTGAACCAGTCGGCCTCGGCGATCTCGCCGTCGTTGAACGCGAACGGCTGCTCGGGATCGCCGAGGGCGTGGAACCCCACCATCAGCGAGCGCGGGAACGGCCACGGCTGGCTGCCGAGGTACTGCACATCGGTGACGGTGAGGCCGATCTCCTCGGCGATCTCGCGCACCACGCAGGTTTCGAAGGATTCACCTGCCTCGACGAACCCGGCCAGGATCGAGAACATCCGCTCGGGCCAGACGCCTTGACGCGCCAGCACGGCGCGATCGTGACCGTCGTGCACCAGGCAGATCACCGCCGGGTCGATCCGCGGGAACTCCTCGTGACCGGTGGCCGGATTGCTCCGCGACCACCCGGCCTTGATCGGCTTGGTCGGGGCGCCGTCGACCGGGCTGAACCGGGCGTGGTCGTGCCAGTTCAACAATGCAGTCGCAGTCGACACCAACTGCGCGCTGGCATCGTCGAACACCGGACCGGCGCGGCGTAGGTCGAGCACCTCGGTCCGCACGTCGGGATCCTCGGGTGGTTCGAGCTCGCCACGGACGGCCCAGACGTGCCGGCCGTCGGCGAGGCGGCCGAGGAACACCGCGTGCTCGGGTGGAGCGTCGCCGAGGCTCGTCGCGCTGCCCAGCACGACGCTGCCGTCGGCGATGAGCACCTGGTTGCGGCGGTCGACGCGGAGCACCCGGGCGTCCGGCCACCCGGCGATGGCGGCGTCGATGTCGGTGCGCAGGGTGTCGGCACGGTCGGCGCCGACACGGGACAGCAGCGGGACGTTGCGCAGGTTGAAATTCACTACCGTTCCTCGTTCGAGCGGACGTAGAGCAGTCGGTCGCTCAGTTCCAGCGCGTCGACGCGCTCGTCGTCGACGCGAAGCAGGTCACCGCCGCGCACCACCCCGAGCACGATGTCGGTGAGATGGCGCGGCGAGCCGCCGGCCTCCTTGGGTTCGACCTGACGCTCGGCGATCGCGAAGCCGGCATCGGGGGTCAGCAGGTCCTCGATCATCTCCACGACGCTGGGGGTCTGGGTGGCCAGGCCCAGCAGCCGGCCCGCCGTCTCGGAGGTGACGACGGTGCTGTTTGCACCGGACTGTTTGAGCAGATGCTGGTTCTCGGCCTCGCGGACCGCGGCGATGATGGTGGCGGTCGGGTTCAGTTCGCGCGCGGTGAGGGTCACCAGTACGGCGGTGTCGTCCCGGTTGGCGGCGACGATGATCGATTTGGCGTGCTGAACGCTGGCCAGCCTCAGCACCTCGGAGTCCTGGGCATTGCCGCGGACGGTGACCAGGCCGGCGTTCTTGGCCTTCTCCAAGGCCACCGGGTCGCTCTCGACCACCACGATGTCGGCGGGGGCGACGTCATCGCCGATCATGGCGGCCACCGCGGTGCGGCCCTTGGTGCCGTAGCCGACGACGACGGTGTGGTTACGCACGCTTTTCCTCCATCGCTGGATCTTCAACGCCTGGCGCGACTGATTGGTCAGGGTTTCGACCGTGG
This sequence comes from Mycolicibacterium neoaurum, assembly GCF_036946495.1. Classification (NCBI taxonomy): domain Bacteria; kingdom Bacillati; phylum Actinomycetota; class Actinomycetes; order Mycobacteriales; family Mycobacteriaceae; genus Mycobacterium; species Mycolicibacterium neoaurum. Next base: position 3,382,638 of record NZ_JAQIIX010000002.1, on the reverse strand, counting down.
TTCCGATCAGCACGATCAGGAATGCCACCCGCAGCGGGGTGATCACCAGGACGTTGACCAGCCGAGCCGACGGGGTGACCGGCGTGATGTCGCCATAGCCGGTGGTCGACAGTGACACCGTCGCGTAGTACAGGCAGTCCAGGAAGGACAACGGGTCGTTCGCGTCGGGGGCCGACTCGATATCGCGGTAGCCGTGCCGATCGATGTAGACGATCAGCACGGCGGCGAACAAGGCGCCCAGCGCCAGCAGCACGCGCGTGAAGATCCGCCGCCAGGGGCTGACGAACCTCTCCGGGATGCTCAGGACGTCGACGAGGTCGGCGTCATGTCGCGATGTCAGGTCCTGGTTGACCGCCGCCAAGCGCCGGCGCAATCTACCTTTGGCCACGATTCACCGATCGGGACGGGGTGGGCACGCCACAATGTAACCATGACCACCCCCGTAACCGGAGTTGAGCAGCAGGCAACAGCATCGCGCGCCACCAAGATGGGCGTGTGGCTCGTCGGGATGGGCGTGCTGCATTTCGCGGCGCCGAAACCCTTCGACACCGTCGTGCCCGAGGAACTCCCCGGCTCAGCGCGCTTCTACACATTGGCCTCCGGTGTCGCCGAGGCCGCGGTCGGCGGCATGTTGATCGCGCCGAAGACCCGCCGGCTCGGCGCGCTGTCCGCCATCGCGTTGTTCCTCGGGGTGTTCCCGGCGAACGTCAACATGGTGCGGTTGTGGAAGGAAAAGCCGTTGCCGATGCGGATCGGCGCGTGGGCACGCCTGCCGCTGCAGATTCCGATGATCACCCAGGCCTACAAGATCTATCGCAACTCCTGAGCCCTGGCGTCGGCCAGCAGCGCCGCGAGGTCCTCGGCGTCGGGTAGTTCGTCGGGGATGACGGTGACCCCGCTGCGGACGTAGTGGAAGGCCGCGCGGACAGCATCGACCGGGCAGTCGTGCAGCCCGGCCCACGCCAACCGGTACACCGCGAGCTGGATGGCGGCATGTTCACGTGCTTCCGGCGTGGACGGTGGGTCGCCGGTCTTCCAGTCCACCACGATCACGCCGCCGTCGGATTCGGCGAACACGGCGTCGATCCGGCCGCGCACCACCGTCGGCTCGCCGGCACCGTCGGTGCCCAGCAGCATGTCGAACGGAACCTCGACATCGACTGGGGTGCGCCCCGCCCATGGTGACGAAGCGAACGCGGTCTGCAGCTCGGCGAGCTCCTCGGCATGCGCACGCCCCGCATCACCGTCGACAGCTCCGGGCAGATCATCGAGGTCGAACAACCGCTCGGCATGGAAATAACGCTGCACCCACTCGTGAAAAGCGGTACCCAGTAACGCATGTGGGTCCGGACGCGATGGCAGTCTACGGCGCAGCCGGCTCAGCGCCGCGGCACGATCCTTGCCGAGATCGACGAGGGTGCTGACCGAGAGCTGCCCCGGCAGCGGCACGGGCGCCGCGGCCGCCGTCCGTTCACGTTCGGCGAGCAGGGCGTCCACATCGGCCGCCCAATCCTCGGGGTCGGTCCCGGATTGCGTCTGTTCGGCGGCGTGCTCGACCAGCGCCGCACCGCGCTCGACATCGTGCACGCGCGACCCCTCGACAGGCCACACCGCTTCGACCGTGTTGCCTCGCAACGGATTCGGCTCACCGTCGGCGGGCTCTGGATCCCATCGCTCGATGGCACCGCAGCCCGACTTCTCGATGATCGCCTTGAGCTCGACCAGGAACTCCGACGGGCCACGAGGTTTGGACTCGGTGGGGCCCCAGTGATGTCCCGACAACAGCAGGGTGTCCTCGGAGCGGGTCAACGCCACATACAGAAGTCGACGCTCCTCGTCACCGCGCCGCACGGCCAGGACATCCTTGTGCTGCGCGATCTTGTCCGACAGCGCTTTACGGTCGTTCACGTCGCTGGTGTCGAGAACCGGCACGCCGTGTTCGGACAGCGTGGCCCGATCGCCCCGCAGCAGCGGCGGCAGCTCGCCGGCATCGGAGAGCCAGGTCCGCGCCATCGCGGTCGACGGGAAGATCCGTCCACTCAGGTGCGGCACCGCGACGATCTCCCACTCCAGGCCCTTGGCTGCGTGCACGGTGAGGATCTGCACCCGGTCGGCGGCGACGCTCACCTCGGCCGGCGCCAGGCCGTTCTCGACATCGGCAGCCACGTCGAGATAGGCCAGCAGACCGGCCGGTGAGCCGTCGGAGCGCTCGGCGAACTCCGCCACCACATCACCGAAGGCGTCCAGGTGTTCGGTGCCACCCCACCCTGCCGACGCCGGGCGGGCCGCTCTGGCCTCGGCATCGACACCGAGCACCCGCCGGATCTCGGCCACCAGCTCCGGCAACGGATAACCCAGATGTGAACGCAGGACGGTGAGTTCTCGGCCTAGCGCGACGATGCGCGCATACCCCACGGGTGAGTACCGTTCCTCGGGGCCGGGATCGCAGATGGCATCGGCCAGGCAGGCGGTGTCGGCGTCGGGGGCGGCCTGGGCGACGATCCGCGCCACGGTGCCGTGCTCGCCGGGAGCCGGCTCGTCGAGTTCGGTGGCGCGCTGCCACAACGCGGTGATGTCGCGCGCCCCGAGCCGCCAGCGCGGACCGGTCAGCACCCGCATCGCCGCCGGACCGCCGGTGGGATCGACCACCAGCCGCAGCATCGCCACGACATCGGCGACCTCTGGTATGGAAAGCAATCCCGCGAGCCCTACCACTTCCACCGGCACGCCACGAGTGGCCAGGGCCTCGGCCATCGGTGCGGCATCGGCGTTGCGACGCACCAGGACCGCCGCCGTGGGTGGGTTCTCGGCGGCCAGGTAGCGCGCCGCGATCTGATCGGCGACCCAGTCCCGTTCGGTCACCACGTCATCGAGCAGGGCGGCCCGCACCGTCCCCGGGGTGGCGTCGGGCCGCGGCAGCAGCTCACGCACACTGACCGATCGTCGCCGGGCCTGCTCGGATACCGCGTTCGCCAGGTGCAGGGCCTCGGCGGGATTGCGCCAGCTGGTGCGCAGTTCCAGCGTCGGCGCCGGCGTTCCGTCGGAGTACGGGAAATCGGTCGTGAACCGGGGCAGGTTCGCCGCCGACGCACCGCGCCATCCGTAGATCGATTGAATCGGATCGCCGACCGCGGTGAGCGCGAGACCGTCGTCCACACCCCCGCCGAACAGCGCCGACAGCGCGATGCGCTGAGCGTGGCCGGTGTCCTGATACTCGTCGAGCAACACCACCCGATAGCGTTGCCGCAGTTCGGCTCCCACTTGTGGGGCGGCGGCCGCCAACCGGGCCGCGGCCGACATCTGCGCGCCGAAGTCCATGACCCGCTCCGCGCGCATCCGCCGATGCAACTCGTCGATGAGCTCGATGAGGTCGGTGCGTTCGGTCTGGGTGGCCAGCAGCTTCAGCAGCCATTGAGCGGGACCGCCACGCTGGTTCGGGCCGGCGGGCAGGTGGTGGATCAGCCGTTCGAGTTCGACGTGCGTATCGCGCAGTGCCGCCGTGTCGACCAGATGCTCGGACAGCGCCCCGGACAGTCGCAGCACCAGAGCGGTGATCGCCGCCGGCGTCTTCTCGGTGTCGAGCACCCTGGGATGCTCACACACCACGCGAAAAGCCAACTGCCACAGCTCGGTTTCGCCGATCAACCGGGTGTCCGGCTCGATCGGGAGCAGCAGCCCGTGCTCGCGCAGCAGGTTGCCCGCGAAGGCGTGATAGGTGCTGATGGTGGGCGGCTCGTCGGTGCGGATGTCGCGGCCCAGTCCGGTGCCGGCCAACCGGGCCAGCCGCGTCCGAACCCGCCGCAGCAGCTGCCCGGCGGCCTTGCGGGTGAAGGTCAGACCGAGCACCTGTTCAGGTCGGGCGTACCCGTTGGCGACCAGCCACACCACCCGCGCGGCCATGGTCTCGGTCTTGCCGGCACCCGCCCCGGCGATGACCACCACCGGGCCCGGCGGGGCGGCGATCACTGCGGCCTGCTCCGGGGTGGGGGTGAACAGTCCGAGCGCCTCGGCCAGTTCGGCGGGGCTGTGCAGGGTTGTCGGGGACGGGGTCATGAGCGGTTCTCCTGTGCGGGGCACATGGACCGTACCGGGCAGTGCGCGCACCCATCGTTCACCCGGGCCACGAAGTCGGGCCCCTGCATCGCACCGGCAGCCTCGACGACGGTCTCGCGCCACTGCTGTGCCGCGGCCGGGGTGAGGGCATCCTGATGGCGCTCGGTGGCCCCGCCGGCACCGGCCTTGGCCGGATACACCAGCAGGCCGCCACCGGGTTCCTCGCCGTCACCGAGCACGCCTTCGGCAACCGCCAGCTGGTACATCGCCAACTGAGCGTGCCGCTGCGCATCATCCTTGGTGACCGGACTCTTGCCGGTCTTGACGTCGACGATCACCAGCCGGTCGGCGTTATCGCGTTCCAGCCGGTCGATGCGGCCGCGCACCCGAACCCCCGGCGCCACCATGCCCTCGACCTCGACCTCGGTGCCGACCTCGGTGTACTGCCGACGGGTCAGCTCCCGCCACTGCACGAACGTCGACAGCATGGCACCGTGCCGGGCCAACTCGTTGTCGGCGTACCACTGCGACTCATACGGCAGCGCCGACCAAATGCTCTCCAGCTCGGCCAGCAGCTGGTTCTCGGTCTTCCCGGGATCGGCCACCAGGGCGTGTACGAGCGTGCCGACCGCGGAGCGGACATCGCGGCTGTCGGAGCCACCATGGCGCTCCAGCAGCCAGCGCAACGGGCAGTCCACCAAGGTCTGCAGCGTCGACGGGGACAGTGTGCTGATGTGGTCCTCGTCCGACCACAGCGGCTCGCTGGTCGACGCGGCCGCGCGGTTGTGCCATTGCGCCGGGTCAGCGCCGGCCACCCCCGCCGCAGCCAGCCGGGCCAATTGTGTTGCCGCGCATGCGCGGGTGTCCTCGTCGACCTCACCTTCGGGAGCGCACACCACCGACCGTAGGCGACCGACCAGCGCCGACGGGGTCAACACCCGGGGAGCCGGGATCGGCACAGGCGCAATGCCGGCATCCCGCTCCTCTGTGACCAGAGCAGCGAGTTCGGTGCAAAACGGCGACGGCAGCATCGCGGCATCGCCGGTCTCGCTGTCGACGGCCGTCACGAGCAGACGATCGCGGGTGCGGCCCATCGCCGCGATGAGTAGGCGGCGTTCCTCGGCCAGCAGCGGGGCACGGGCGGACAACCGAGCGGTCCGCTCACCGTCGGCATCGGCGACGCCGTCGAGCACATCGATCAGCCGACCCGTGCTGAGCACTCCGCCGCGCGGAACGGTGTTGGGCCACAACCCTTCCTGCACACCGGCGAGCACCACGACATCCCACTCCCGGTCCAACCCGGCGTGCGGCGTGCACACCGTCACCGCATCGGTCCGGGCGGTCGACGCCGACGCGGCGGGCAACGTCAGCGTGCCGACATGGGCGACCAGACCGGCCAGGGTGGCTCCGGTGGTGGTCGACACGTACTGATCGGCGATGTCGAACAAGACCGTCACCGCGGCCAGATCTCGTTCGGCGACGGCGGCGCCCGGACCGCCGCGGTCGGCGATGGTGACCCAGCGCCGTTGCAGGCCACTGCGACTCCAGGCCTGCCACAACGTGTTCCGCGGATCCATTCCGCCACGATGGCTGCCGCGGGCCGCGCGCAACACCGATTGCACCCGAGCCAGGCTGTGGCCCAACTCCGTGGGCAGACCCTCCGGAATCCGGTGCAGCGCGGCCACCAGCAACTCGCCGAATTCGCGCTGGTGGCCCATGATGCGGCGCAGCCCCCGACGCAATTGGCGCAGCGAGACCGGATCGACCCGGCCGATCGGTCCGGTCACCAGTTCCAGTGCCGCCGGACCGGTGAGCGAGCCCGCGGTGGCCTCCAGCACCGTCAACAGTGCCCGCACCGCCGGCTGCTGAGCCAGAGCGGTCTCGGCGGCCGGTAAATCGACCGGGACACCCGCGGCGACCAGTGCGCGACCGATACCCGCCCCCACCCGCGGCACGGAACGCACGATGACGGCCATCTGGGACCACGGCACACCGTCGACCAGATGCGCCCGGCGCAGTGCGTCGGCGATCAGGGTGGCCTCGGCGTGCGGCGACGCGGCGATCCGGACCGCCACCGATCCGGTGCGTTCCGGTGCACCGGTGAACGCGCGAGGACGGTCCGCTCCCGGCAGCCGGGCCGCCACGGCGGTGATCGCCTCGGCCACCGCCGAAGGGCAGCGCCGTGACTCGGTCAATTCCACGACCGGAGTGTCCAGTCGCAACAACGCCGGATCGGCACCGCGGTACCCGAACACCGCCTGGTTCGGGTCACCGGCGAGCACCGTGAGATCGGCACCTGCGGCCAGCACCCGAACCAACAAGGCGGCCTGCGGATCAAGCTGTTGGGCGTCATCGACGAGCAACACCCGCACCCTGGCCCGTTCGGCGGCCAGCAGATCTGCATCGACGGCGAAGGCGTCGAGCGCCGCACCCACCAGCTCGGCTGCGCCCAGCGCCGGCACCGTCGCTTGCGGGGCGGCCATTCCGACCGCCGAGCGCAGCAACATCACCTGCTCGTAGCTCGCGGCGAACCGTCCGGCAGCGATCCATTCGGGCCGGCCGGAGAGCCGGCCCAACCGCTGCAGGGTCAGCGGATCCACGCCGCGTTCGGCGCAGCGCGCCAACAGGTCCCGCAGTTCGGTGGCGAAACCGGCGGTCCCCAGCGCGGGATGCAGCTCCACCGGCCAGTTCATCGCGCCATCTTCGAGGTCGCCGGCGAGCAGCTCTCTGATGATGCCGTCCTGTTCGGCGCTGGTGATGAGGCGCGGCGGAGGGCTACCGGTGCGCTGGGCGGCGAGCCGCAGCACCGCGAAGGCATAGGAGTGCACCGTGCGCACCAGCGGTTCACGGACCACCCCACGTACCCCGGCCGACAACAGCGCAGCGGTGACGGCGGCGCGTGCCGAGGCGCCCAGCGTGGCCGAACCGGTCAGCAAGAGAACCGATTCCGGATCGGTACCGGCGGTGATGTGCGCGACCGCGGTGTCGACGAGCAGGCTGCTCTTGCCGGTACCCGCGCCGCCGAGGACGCGCACCATGCCGCGCTGACCCGACCGGGTCAGGGCCTCCGGGGTGAGCTCGGTGTGCGGTGCGGACATGACCGAATCACAGCACGGGGGTCTGACAAGTGGCTCTGACATGGGCCTACGATCGAACCGTGACCGCAGCCCTGCACAGCTACCGCTTCGGCCCATCGGGTCCGGCGCAGATCCTGGCCATCCACGGCCTGACCGGCCACGGCCGTCGCTATGAGGAGATCGCCAACCAGCATCTTGCCGAGTTCTCGGTGTTGGCACCGGATCTGATCGGGCACGGCCGCTCCGACTACGCCGCACCGTGGACCATAGAGGCCAATGTGGCGGCACTGGCGGCACTGCTGGACGCCGACGGCGGTAGTCCGATCCTGGTAGTGGGGCATTCGTTCGGTGGAGCGGTGGCCCTGGCGCTCGCCGCGGCACGCCCGGATCTGGTGCGGGGGCTGGTGCTGCTGGACCCCGCCGTCGCGCTGGACGGTCGCTGGATGGCCGAGATCGCCGATGCCATGTTCTCCTCCCCCGATTATCCCGACCGCGAGGAGGCCCGCGCCGACAAGCTCTCCGGGTCCTGGCGCGAGGTCGCCGAGCGTGATCCGGCCGTGCTGGAGGGCGAACTCGACGAGCACCTGATCACCCTGCCCAACGGTCGTCTCGGTTGGCGGATCAGCGTGCCTGCGGCGATGTCGTACTGGAGCGAGCTGACCCGTCCGGTGCCGTTGCCCCGCAGCGGAACTCCGACGACGTTGATCCGCGCCACCCGCACCACCCCGCCGTATGCGACCGACGAATTGATCGCCACGCTGCGCGACGCCGTCGGCGAGGCCTTCACCCTGACCGAACTGGACTGCGATCACATGGTTGCCCAGGCGCTGCCCGCCGAGACAGCGGCCGTCATCCGCGGTCACCTGGACTGAGATGGCCGCGGTCACCGAGGATCAGGTCGAACTGGTGCGCGCACTGGTCGACCGGATCCCGGCGGGACGCGTCAGCACCTACGGCGACATCGCCGCCGAGGCAGGGCTGTCGAGCCCGCGGATCGTCGGCTGGATCATGCGCACCGATTCTTCGGATCTGCCGTGGCACCGGGTGATTCCGGCCTCGGGACGACCTGCACCGCAGCTGGCGACCCGACAGTTGGAACGGCTTCGCGCCGAGGGTGTGTTGGCCGTCGACGGCCGGGTGTCGCTACGCGAATACCGTCACGACTTCTGACCGCGAGCAGACGCTTATACCCCCGGATCGCGAAGACAATGGGGGTATACCAGTCTGCTCGCGAGAAGAGAGCGACGCTAGACCGCCAGCCGGACCAGGGCCGCGGTGCGGGCAAGCCCAGGGAAGGCCGCTGCCGTCGAGCGCGGGTGCAACGCGTGCACGGCGAGCCGGAACATCAAGGCCCGCAACAACATCTGCGGCCATTCCGGTAATGCACTCCACCGCTCGACCAGACCGTCATCGGCCTCGCCCCAGGCCAGCGCGTCGACGACGACCACGCCGGCCGCCCAGGAGGCGGGCCGCCAGTACGGAGTGATGTCGGTGATTCCCGGCGCGGCGGTGCCCGCGAAAAGGACTGTGCCGTAGAGGTCTCCGTGCACCAGTTGGCTCGGGCTCCGCGTCGGGGTGCGCAACGACGCCAACTGGTTGAGCAGCTCGACGGACTTCTGGCCGTCGACCGTGCCGGGTGCCACCCGGGCGCCCGCGGGCAGAGTGTGCAGCGGACGGTCCTCCCAGGCCGCCCGATCGGCGGCGATGAACACATCGACATCCGACCACGGCGCCACCGGGGGCTGGGTCAGGAACCGGGGCCGCTCCAGCTTGGCCGTGGCCTCGTGCAGGCGCACCGCCGCCGAGACCACCTCGTCATGGCGTGGTTCCGGGGTACCGGCGACGAAGGTGTCGGCGCGCCATCCGGCCACCACGTAGCGGCCGTCGGTGGAACGCACCGGTCGCGCCAGCCGGATCCCGTCGGCGAACAACGTCTCGCGGACCTTGGCCGACCAGGCGGCGCGCGCATGGTCGGCGACCATCGACAACACCACTTCGCCGCACCGCCAGCCGCCCTCCCAGGACGAACCCAGCGGCACCGGCCGCACACCGGCCAGCCCAAACGCCGCCATCACATGATCGGGTGGCAGATCGTCAGTCACGCACGCCAGCCTAAGCGGTGCCGGCCTGCAGACACCGTCAGTACATGACCATGTCGGGTTCGAGTTGCTTGGCCCATGCCACGATGCCGCCCTGCAGATGCAGCGCGTCGGAGAAGCCGGCCTTCTTCAGCACGGCCAGCATCTCGGCGGAGCGGACGCCGGTCTTGCAGTAGAGAACCGGGGTCTTGTCCTGCGGGACGGTGGCCAATCCCTCGCCCGCCTCGATGGCCGACTTCGGGATCAGCGAGGCGCCGTCGATGTGGTTGATCTCCCACTCGACGGGTTCGCGGACGTCGATCAGTGCCACCGGCTTACCCGAGTCGAGCAGCTCACGCAGCTCGCGGGGGGTGACGGTGGAATCGGCCGCCGCCTCGGCCGCGGCCTCGGAGACGACCCCGCAGAAGGCCTCGTAGTCGATCAACTCGGTGATCTTCGGCGTCGCCGGATCCTTGCGGATCTTGATGGTGCGGTAGGTCATGTCGAGCGCGTCGTAGACCATCAGCCGGCCCAGCAGCGGGTCGCCGATGCCGGTAAGCAGCTTGATGGCCTCGGTGCCCATCACCGACGCGATCGAGGCGCACAGGATGCCCAGCACCCCGCCTTCGGCGCAGGACGGCACCATGCCCGGTGGCGGCGGCTCGGGATAGAGGTCGCGGTAGTTCAGGCCCAGACCATCGGGCGCGTCCTCCCAGAACACCGACACCTGGCCCTCGAAGCGGTAGATCGAGCCCCACACATACGGCTTACCCGCCAGCACGGCGGCATCGTTGACCAGGTAGCGGGTGGCGAAGTTGTCGGTGCCGTCCAGGATCAGGTCGTATTGGGCGAACAGCTCGACCGCGTTCTCGGGTTCCAGACGCAATTCGTGCAGCACGACATTGACCAGCGGGTTGACCTCCAGCACGGAATCGCGGGCGCTCTGGGCCTTGGACCGGCCGATATCGGACTGACCGTGGATGATCTGGCGCTGCAGGTTGGACTCGTCGACGACGTCGAACTCGACGATGCCGATGGTGCCGACGCCCGCGGCGGCCAGATACAGCAGGGTCGGCGATCCCAGTCCGCCGGCGCCGATGACCAATACCTTGGCGTTCTTCAGCCGTTTCTGGCCGTCGACCCCCATATCGGGGATGATCAGATGCCTGCTGTACCGCGCGACTTCCTCGCGGGTCAGTTCGGCGGCCGGCTCCACCAGCGGGGGCAGTGACGTCACCGTGCGCTCCTTGCATTGGACGACGAATTCCTGGCCTCAATCAGACCAGGCACAGGTATCCAACAGCAAAACCGGGCCATCCGTTCCCGGCGCCGAGCGCGGTCAGGCGATCGGGTAGGGCCACGGGTTGAAGCGACAGGTGAGCCCGTCGGCCGGCACGGACTGCGGGTCGAACTTGGCGCCGTCGTTGTTGCTGGTCGAGAACGTCTGCTGCATCATGATCGGCGCCAGCGCCCCGTTCTCCGGGCACGGTTCGTGCTGGCGATAGCCGATGGCGTGACCGACCTCATGGTTGATGACGTACTGCCGGTAGGAGCCGATATCGCCCTGGAACGACGTGGCGCCGCGGACCCAGCGGGCCTCGTTGAGGAACACCCGCGCCTGGTCGCCGAGATATGCCGGGTTGTAGCAGGACGCTTCCAACGGGATGTCGTAGCCACAGCCCTCGCGGATGGTCAACGGCGAGGTCAGCGAGACCCGGAAATCCGGTGGTCCCTCGGTGTCGTTGTCGACGCGCAGGAAGGCGAACTGCGGGTTGTGGGTCCAACTCTTGGGATTGGCCAAGGTCTCGCTGACCATCGTCGCGAAACCCTCGTCACCGCCGAAGGTGGCGGTGTCCAGCCCGTCCTCGACCTCGACGGTGTAGGTGAAGGTGCGTTCGGTGCCCTGCCCGACCTTGGGCGTGGTGCCCGGCACGATGTGCCAGGTCTTCGCGCCCGCCTCGGTGAACGGCCCGCCACCGGGCAGGATGCCGGTCGGCAGATTCGCATCGAACTGGGTCAGGCCTTTGGGCGGGGCGCCGACGATCTCGGTACTCGGTGATTCGACGGGCGCCTGCACCGGGCCTTCGGCATTGACCGGCGTGGGCGCGGGCGGGCCGGCGATCGTCTGATAGATCACCACGACGGTCACCACGGCCAGGATCGGCAGGGCATAGGCGCGCCACCCGTAGGTGGACACGAAGCGGCCCAGCCAGCTCTGCTTGCGGAACTGGGCGCGCTCATCGCGATTGGACCGGACCCGGCCGAGATCCTCGGACAGCGGGTCACGCTGGGCGCGCAACGGTTCGCGCCACTGGTCACGGGCGGCAGGCACCCGGCCCGGATCGGTGCGTTGCGCAGCACTCTCGGGCGGTTCGCGGCGGGGTTGTCCGTGGTTGACGTGGGTGGGGCGGCGCGGCTGTGCGCGCTGCTCACCGCGGGGTGCGCCACGCCCGGCATGGACAAATCCGGATTCGCTTCGGTCATGCGCGCCCGCCCGGAATTCAGAGTCACTGCGCTCTTGGCCGCCGGGGCCACGGTTGCCCCCGCGGCGCCCCGGGTCATAGGTCACCGCACCAGAATGGCATAACCGCGCGCACATCCCATTCCGGCGCGCCACCGACACGAGCACCACGGCGACACCTCCACCTACGGGCGGTAGTAATGTCGTGGCGATCAGGGGGTGCCGGCTGCTGACCGAGAACATCCGCACGGAACACCCGAACGTACGCAGTGGCCGCGGTACAGATCGACAGCAGTACCCGCGGTACGGAGTGAAATTGAGGACGTCATGAGCGATCTCGCCAACGCCGCCGGAGCGCGGGGCGCCAAGACGGGGCCAGGTAATCGGCGCGGAAACCGGCTGCCCCGCGATGAGCGCCGTGGTCAGTTGCTCATCGCCGCCAGTGAGGTCTTCGTCGACCGCGGCTACCACGCGGCCGGCATGGACGAGATCGCCGAACGGGCAGGGGTCAGCAAACCCGTTCTCTACCAACATTTCTCGTCAAAGCTCGAGCTGTACCTCGCGGTGCTTCAGCGGCATGTCGACAATTTGGTGTCCGGTGTGCGGCAGGCGCTGCGCACCACCACCGACAACCGCCAGCGGCTGCGCGCGGCGGTGCAGGCCTTCTTCGAGTTCGTCGAACACGACAGCCAGGGCTATCGGCTGATCTTCGAGAACGACTATGTCACCGAACCACAGGTGGCCGCCCAGGTGAAGGTGGCCACCGAATCCTGCACCGATGCGGTGTTCGATCTGATCAGCCGGGATTCCGGGCTGGAGGCCCATCGCGCCAGGATGATCGCGGTCGGACTGGTATCGACCAGCGTCGATTGTGCCCGCTACTGGCTGGACAACGACCGGCCGATCTCCAAGGATGCGGCCGTGGAGGGCACGGTGCAGTTCGCCTGGGGCGGACTGTCACACGTGCCGCTCACCAGGTCTTAATCCTTGAGCGCTTCGGCGCCGACGGTGCCGAAGCCGACACGGCGGGCGTCGCTGGGGCCGATCTCGACATAGGTGATCTTTGCCGCCTGCACGAGGTAGCGGCGCCCCTTCTCGTCGGTCAGTGACAGCACGGACGAGGACGCGCCCAGCGCGTCGACGATCGCCTTTTCCACCTCGTCGGGTGTCTGCGCGCTGCTGATGACCAGCTCTCGCGGGCTGTCGGCGACCCCGATCTTGATGTCCACGCTTTAGACCCCTTCGGTTGTGTGGCGATGCGTTCAATCAGGCTAGTGGACAGCGCCGCGCGGGTGGCAGCGAGGCGGGCTGCGACCGTTGCGCCGTGAGCGAATCACGCTGACCAGACCGACGCCGGACCGTTATCGGACCGAGAGCGAGTCAACATCATCCGTAACTTTTGCACCACTAGCATCGGCCAAGTACGTACCGAAACGATCTGGGAATTACGTGATGAGCAGGCAATATTCACCATATTCGACAACGCGTGACGGATACTCGGGCAACAGCTACCGGTCCGGCCGCGACTCCGGCGTGGGCGTCGACGACGAACCACGGTTCGGCTCTGACTACCCCACCGATCGTCAGCGCCGCTACGGCGATTCCGGCCCGGCCTACGGCAGAGGCGCCTACGGCGGCACCGATTACGCGGGCCGTGACTACTCCAGCCATGACTACTCAGCCGACGGCTACGAGTCAGGCGATTACGACTCAGACGCCTACGACTCAGACGATTACGGCTCGGCCGACTACGAATACCCGGCCGACTATCACGAAAAGCTGGACCGGCGCTGGATCTGGGTGGCCGGGGTCGCCGGCGCCATCCTCATGGTCGCGGTCATCTGCACCGGGGTCATCCTGGGTGGCGGGGACAGCGGCACCGTGACGTCCGCCAACTCGGGAGCCACCACATCGGCGGCTCCGGCCGACGACGCTGTCACGACCACAGCCGCAGCGCCGCCCGCCGCCGCTGGGCCGCGGACCGACACCAACCCCGAACGCGTCACCACCGTGACCCCGACTCCGGCCGTCACCGCAACCCCCGAGGTCGTTCCCACGCCCGTCGTGCCCGCACCGGCCGCACCCGCACCGCCCGCGCCCCCGGCCGCCGTCGATCCGGCCGCCGCCGCGCGGACCATCACCTACCGCGTGACCGGCAACCGCCAGCTCATCGATCTGGTCACGATCATCTACACCGACCAGCAGGGCGCCCTGCAGACCGACGTGAACGTGGCCCTGCCCTGGACCAAGTCGGTGACGCTGAACCCCGGTGTCACGCTGTCCTCGGTGACCGCCACCAGCGTGGGCGGTCAGCTCAACTGCGCGATCCTCGACGGTAACGGCACCGCGCTGGCCCTTCAGACGAACAACTCGATGATCGCCACCTGCACCAGGTAGCCCTCAGGCCAGCCCGAGCTCCTGCATCCGGCTGGCGTGAGTGTGCTGCAGCTTGTCGAAGAACTCCGAGAGCTGCCCCAAACCCTCACTGCTGCTGATCACCAGGTCGACCAGCTCGTCACGGTCGGCCAGCACGTACTGGGCCTGGGTGATGGCCTCGCCGAGCAGCCGCCGCGACCACAGCGCAAGTCGGTGACGCTGACGATCGCTTGCCGTGACGGCGGCGCGGACCTCGGCCACCACGAACTGCGAGTGCCCGGTCTCGGCGAGCACCGAACGCACCACCTCGGCCGCCTCCGACGGAAGAGCGTCGGCGATCTGCAAATAGAAGTCGGCGGCCAGCGCATCGCCGATATATGTCTTGACCAGCGCCTCCAGCCAGGTGCTCGGCGTGGTGAGGCGGTGATAGTTCTCCAACGCCGGGGCGTACTTGGTCATGGCGGGCACGGTGTCCACCCCGCGCGCCGACAACGCCTCGTTGAGCACCTCGTAATGCCGCATCTCGGCGGCGGCCATGCTGGCCATGTTGATACGGCCGGCCAGGTTCGGCGCCATCCGAGCCTCCTCGGTCAGCCGATAGAAGGCCGCCACCTCGCCGTAGGCAAGCAGGGCGAACAGCTCGGTGACACCGGGATGATCGGCCGGGACACGGGAAACGCCGGCGGCGGCGTCGGACGGCGTCGAGGTCATGGGCCAACCTTAATCTCGTGCCGCCGGACCGATACCTGCAGTCGTCTCTGGTGACGGGTAATCGGGCAGACGGAGTCCCGCACCGGCGATATCGGTGAACCGGTCGCCGACCACAGAGCTGACCGCCCGACCGACCGGACCGGCGGACAGCGCAGCGATGGCGCGCACCGCCCGCACACCCAGCCCGGAATGCGGATTGGCCAGCCGCAACATCGATTCGCGAACCTCCGGAGCGGTATCGAGGAACGGTTGCATGGTGCGCCGATAGCCCGCCAGCGCCGCGGTCACATCCGGTGTAACGGCCAGCTCGCCGGCCAGCACGTACCCGCCGATGAGCGCCAGACTGGTACCCGCTCCCCCGAAGGTGGCATTGCAGAACGCGGCATCGCCGAGCAGGGCGATCCGCCCTCGGCTCCACACCGGAGCCCGCACCTGGCCCACCGCGGAGAAATACATCGGGGCGCCGGCCTCGATATCGGCAAGGATGCGTGGCGCCGCACCCCCGACGTCGGCGAAGGTGCGCCGCAGGATGGTCACCTGACCATCCCGGTCCAGCTCATCGAACCCCCGCAGGTCGGACATGAAGGTCAGGATGGCCCGGGTGGTTCCCAGGTTGTCCGGTCGCAGATGCACCGACCGGCGGCGGGTGGCGTGCTGCCAGTTCCACCACATGTCGTCGTCATTGCGACGCGGGATGGTGGCGTACGCCAGGTACATGCCGAGTTCGCGCACACCGACATCGGTGACGAACCGGCGCGAGCGCGAATGCAGACCCTCCGCGATGACCAGCAGATCGGACTCCAGCACCGTGCCGTCCTGCAGCGCCGTGCTCACCCCGTCGCCGTGATCGGTGACATCGGCGATCTGGCTGTCGAAGCGGTACTCGGTGTCCGGGGTGTGCTCGATCAGGATGCGCGACAGTTCCCCGCGCAGGATCTCCAGTTCGGCGGTCGGGCCGTCGTGGCCACCGGGCTCGCCCACCGGGAACGATGCAGCGGGGCGGCCTTCGGCGGTGACGAACCGGGTACCCACCTCACCGGTCCCGGCGGCCCGGACATCCGATTCGATCCCCATCCTGCGCACCACTTCGCGGGCCGCACCGCGGATGTCGACGTTCTGCCCTTCCTCCCGCCGCCGCGGGAACCGTTCGATCACGGTGGTCCGCCACCCCCGCGCGTGCAGTTGATGGGCCAGTGCGGGTCCGGCGATGCCGGCGCCGGAGATGACGGCATGAGGAGTCACGACCTGCACAGATGCCCACTGCGCGACACCACGAAACACGCACGATGCGCGCTATCGGGACATGACCGGCTACCATGAGTGTTCGGTAACGATGTGACCGGGACTCCCCGGCCTACATCATCACCGGAAGAAATGTGCGTGCACGTGGTTCGGCCCGCTGTCCAATTGCTGGGCCCGACGGAGCGGTATCGCCCGCCATCTGGGGATATCCGCCTTTTACTCGTCATCGTCGTGCGCGCGTGGACGCGACGAGGATTGACAAGCGAAAGGCTGACGGCGGCCCAAGCCGCCGGACCACACCATGACTGCAGAAACACATACGACCGCACAGACAGATACGACCGCACCGGCGGAAACCGCCAAGACATCGTTCGCCGACCTGGGTGTCCGCGACGAGATCGTGCGCGCGCTGGCCGAGACCGGTAAAGAGCACGCTTTCGCGATCCAGGAGCTGACCCTGCCGCTCGCGCTGGCCGGCGACGACCTGATCGGCCAGGCCCGCACCGGTATGGGCAAGACCCTGGCCTTCGGCGTGCCCCTGCTGCACCGCATTGCCAGCGACGGATCCCGACCGCTGAACGGCACCCCGCGCGCCCTGGTCGTGGTGCCCACCCGCGAGCTGTGCCTGCAGGTCTACAACGACCTGGAGATGGCCGCCAAGTACCTGCGCGCCGACAACGTCGAAGGCCGCGAGGATCGCAAGTTCACCGTCACCTCGATCTACGGTGGTCGCCCCTACGAGCCTCAGATCGAGGCACTGCAGAAGGGTGTCGACGTCGTCGTCGGCACCCCGGGCCGCCTGCTCGACCTGGCCCAGCAGGGCCACCTACAGCTCGGCAGCCTCTCGGTGCTGGTGCTCGATGAAGCCGACGAGATGCTCGACCTGGGCTTCCTTCCCGATATCGAGCGGATTCTGCGGCTCACCCCCGACGACCGGCAGTCCATGCTGTTCTCGGCGACCATGCCCGGCCCCATCATCACGCTGGCGCGGACCTTCATGAACCAGCCGACTCACATCCGGGCCGAATCGGCGCAGTCCTCGCAGACCCACGACACCACCGAACAGTTCATCTACCGCGCCCATGCGCTGGACAAGATCGAGATGGTCAGTCGCATCCTGCAGGCCGAGGGCCGCGGCGCAACGATGATCTTCACCCGCACCAAGCGCACCGCGCAAAAGGTCGCCGATGAACTCGGCGAGCGCGGTTTCAAGGTCGGCGCCGTGCACGGCGACCTCGGCCAGATCGCCCGCGAGAAGGCACTCAAGGCCTTCCGCACCGGCGATGTCGACGTGCTGGTCGCGACCGACGTGGCCGCCCGCGGTATCGACATCGACGACATCACCCACGTCATCAATTACCAGATCCCCGAGGACGAGCAGTCCTATGTGCACCGCATCGGCCGCACCGGACGCGCGGGCAAGACCGGTATCGCGGTCACCCTGGTCGATTGGGACGAGCTGACCCGCTGGTCGATGATCGACAAGGCGCTCGGGCTGGACACCCCGGACCCCGCCGAAACCTATTCCAGCTCACCGCATCTGTACACCGAGCTGAACATCCCGGCCGAGGCGACCGGCTCCATCGCCGCGGCCCGCAAGCCGAAGACACGTACCGAAGGTGAGCGAGTCGAGCGCACCGAACGTGCCGAGCGCCCAGCCCGCACCCGCAGCCGTCGCCGCACCCGCGGCGGCCAGTCGGCCACCGGACACCCCGAGAACGGCGAAGCGGCAACGCCTTCGGAGAGTGGTCCGCAGGACCAGGTCGAATCCGAGGGTGGCGAGTCCGCCCCGGCAAAGCGTCGCCGTCGTCGCAGGCCCCGCAAGGCCAGCGCTCCCGCCGCGGCTGAGTGACACCAAGAATCCCCGGGTCGCTGCGCTCCTGCCCGCCGCAGCCGGAACGCCGCACCCGCGGTGATGTGATCGCGGCCGTCGCCATCGCGTGCGCGGTCGCCGTCATCGCAGCGCTGGTCTGGTGGACCAGCGATGCACGTGCCACGATCAGCCGCCCGGCCGCCACCCCCGTCACCACGCCGGCGCCGGCCACCGCCGTCCCGGAGCGGCTACGTCAGCTGTGGACCGCGACGAGTCCGGAAACCACACAACCCCTTGCGATTTCGGGTGCATTGGTGACCGGTGACGGTGGTACGGTGATCGGCCGGGCACCGGACACCGGGGAACAACTCTGGAGTTACGAACGCGACCTGCCGCTGTGCGGCGTCACGTCTGTCTACCAGTACGCGGTCGCGGTGTACCCGGACTCACGGGGGTGTGGGCAGGTCAGCACCATCGACGCCGGCACCGGCAAACGCGGCCCCGCCCGTACCGCCTACGCCGACCCGCAGGTGAAACTGTCCACCGACGGCAACGCGGTGCTGTCCTACGGCGACAGCAGGCTGGAACTGTGGCGGTCGGACATGGTGCGCATGCTCAGCTGGGGCGCCCTGGACGCCCGGGTCAAACCCGACGTGCCGGTGTCCCCGCTGTGCCGGCTGGTCTCGGCGCAAGCGAGTTCCTCGGCGGTCTCGATCATGGAGTCCTGTCCAGAGCAGACCGAGATGCGGTTGACCCTGCTGCGGGTATCGGACGAAGAGGACGTGCCCGACGTCAAATACGAACAGCAGCCCGGCGTTTCGGTCGATGCCGACGCCCGGGTGATCGCCGTCTCCGACACCACCACGGCGGTGTACCTACCGACCCCGCGGCCCGTGGTCAACATCGTCGACGACACCGGCACCGTGACGGCCAGCATTCCGCTGGACGCCGCACCGTCGCGCTACGCCACCGCCTCGCGCACCGGTGATCTGATCACCTGGTGGACCGGTGATTCGCTGCTGGTGTTCGCCGCCGACGGACTGCGCTACAAGTTCACCGTCTCCCCCGCCGCCGGTGGCGCTCCGGTCGGCCCGGCCACGGTGATGGCCGGTGAACTACTGGTACCGGTCACCGACGGGTACGACGTCTTCGACAGCGAGACGGGCACCGGGCTCCGCCATATCGACCTCGCCCGCGATCCCGCCGAGACCGCGGTGGTGCCCGCGACGTCCGGTTCGACCATCATCGAGCAGCGCGGCGACACCGTGGTGGCGCTGGGTTAGACCTCCGGGGTGAAGGTGGCGAGCGTCTTGCCGGACTTCCAGTGCTTCAACAGGTTCTCGGCCAGCTCACGATAGGCGTTGGCGCCCTTGTTCTTTCGTCCCGCCAACACCGACGAACCCGAGGCGCTGGCCTCGGCGAAACGCACGGTCCGCGGAATGGGTGGCGCCAAGACCGGCAGCTCATAACGATCGGCGACGTCGAAGAGCACATCGCGGCTGTGGGTGGTGCGTGAGTCGTACAGCGTCGGCAGCGCGCCGAGCAACGACAGATTCGGATTGGTGATCTGCTGGACATCGTTGACCGTGCGCAAAAATTGCCCGACGCCACGGTGGGCCAACGTCTCACACTGCAACGGCACGATCGCCTCGTCGGCGGCGGTCAACCCGTTGAGGGTCAGCACCCCCAGCGACGGCGGGCAGTCGATGATCACGACGTCGAAATCGTCGGCCACCTTGTCCAGCGCCCGTTTCAGCGCGTACTCGCGGCCGGCACGCATCAGCAGCATCGCCTCCGCGCCCGCGAGGTCGATGTTCGCGGGCAACAGCGTCATCCCCTCGGGGGTCTGCACCAGCGCAGCGCTGGGTTCGACCTCACCCAGCAGCACCTCGTGCACCGATACCGGGAGCGCATCCGGGTCGTGCCCCAGGGAGAACGTCAGCGAACCCTGCGGGTCCAGGTCGACGAGCAGCACCCGCCGGCCCTTTTCCGTCAACGCCGCGCCCAACGACGCCACCGTCGTGGTCTTGGCGACCCCACCCTTTTGATTGGCGACCGCCAATACCCGCGTCACGCCTCCATCCAAGCACGCGAATGCAACAGATGGCGGTTGCGTGCGGCAGAATCGCGACGGTGAGCGTCCACCAGCATCGGTTGTTACTGCTGAGGCACGGCGAAACCGAATGGTCGCGCAGCGGTCGACACACCGGCCGCACCGATCTGGAGCTACTCGACATCGGCCGTGACCAGGCTCGGTTGGCCGCGGCGGCACTGGCCGAACTGCAGTTGTCCGACCCGGTGGTCATCTCCAGTCCACGGCGGCGCGCGCTGGAGACCGCCGAACTGGCCGGGCTGAGGGTCACCGACATATCACCGGACCTCGCCGAATGGGATTACGGCGATTACGAGGGACTGACCACTCGTGAGATCCGCGAGACCGTGCCGGGCTGGACCGTGTGGACCCACGATTGCCCCGGCGGCGAGTCGGCCGCACAGGTCAGTGCGCGTGCCGACCGTGCCATCGCGATGGCGCTGGAACATATGGAAACCCGCGATGTGGTGTTCGTCGGGCACGGACATTTCTCCCGGTCCCTGCTGAGCCGGTGGGTCGAGCTACCGGTGTCGGAGGGCGTGCGGTTCTCGATGGCCGCCGCCTCCATCGCGGTGTGCGGATTCGAGAAGGGTGTCCGTCAGATCAGCGCGCTCGGGCTGACCGGACACCCCAACCCGTGCCTACCGCCACCGACGTGACGCCCTCCTTCGTGCTGTCCGGTCCGGCGGGCACGGTGCTGGGCGAGGGTATCGGCACCGCGTTCGCCGAGGTGGCCGCCGCCCGGCACGCGCTGCGCACCGGCACCACGCCGATGGTGGTCGGCGCTTTGCCCTTCGATCTCACCCGGCCCGCGGCGCTGCACGCGCCGGTGAGGGTCAGCCGGGTAGCGGCACTGCCGGACTGGGCGCCCATCGACCCGCCGCGGGTCCGTACGCGTGACACCCTGCCTGCCAGTTCCGAGCATCGGGCCCGGGTCGCCGAGGCGGTGCGCCGGTTACGGGCGCCGGGATCGCCGCTGCAGAAGGTCGTGCTGGCCCGTGCGCTGCGGTTGACCGCCCAGACCCCGTGGGACGCGCCATCGGTGCTGCTGCGCCTGGCCGCCGCCGATCCGACAGCCACCGTGTACCTGGCTGACCTGACGCCGGCGGCAACCCCCGGCGTGCTGGTGGGGGCCAGCCCGGAACTGTTGGTCGCACGTTCCGGCGATACCGTGATCTGTCAGCCGTTCGCCGGATCGGCGCCGCGCTCGGCCGACCCGGAGATCGACACGCGCAATGCCGCAGCACTGGCGGCCTCGACCAAGAACCGGCACGAACACGCTCTGGTGGTCGACACGATGCGCGCCGCACTGGCCCCCCTGTGCGCCGATCTGGAGATCGCCGACAAACCACAACTGCACGGCACCGATGCGCTGTGGCACCTGAGCACCCCGATCCGCGGCAGGTTGCGCTCAGCGGCGACCAGCGCCCTGGATCTTGCGCTGGCGCTGCACCCGACGCCCGCGGTGGGCGGCGTGCCGACGGAGCTGGCGGCGGCGCTGATCAACGAGCTGGAGGGTGACCGCGGGTTCTACGCCGGCGCCGTCGGCTGGTGCGATGCCGCAGGTGACGGCCGCTGGGTGGTGTCCATCCGGTGTGCGGTGCTGGCTGAGGACGGGATGAGCGCGCTGGCGCATGCCGGTGGCGGCATCGTCGCCGAATCCGATCCCGATGACGAGGTCGACGAGACCACGACGAAGTTCCGAACGATCCTGACAGGACTGGGGGTTACACCGTGAGCGAAGCTTGCGAGCGAATCATCAATACGGCATGCGAAAGCCGAGCCTGCGAGGCAGTCGCATGACAGAGGACGTGACGATCCGGCGGGCCCGCCCCGGTGACGAGGCCGAGATCGTGGCGATGATCCGTGAGCTGGCCGAGTTCGAGAACGCCGCCGACGAGTGCATCGTCACCGAAACACAGCTGCACACAGCACTTTTCGGTGAGCAGGCGACGGCGCACGCCCATATCGTCGATATCGACGGACAGGCCGCGGCGACAGCGGTCTGGTTTCTGAACTTCTCGACCTGGGACGGAGTGTCCGGGATCTATCTGGAAGATCTGTTCGTGCGCCCGGCATTTCGCCGGCGCGGCCTGGCCCGCAGACTGCTGGCCACCTTGGCCGCCGAATGCCGCACCCGCGGTTACACCCGGCTGAGCTGGGCGGTGCTGAACTGGAACGTCGACGCCATCGCGCTGTATGACGCCGTCGGTGGCACCCCGCAGACCGAGTGGACCACCTATCGCGTCTCCGGGCCGCAGCTGGCGGAACTGGCCAGCGAATCCGATCGGCGGGTATAGGGCCACCAAAAGAGAGTGGTTCAGGACCTGGATGCGGATCTCTATACCGATACTTAGAGTCAAGCACTGACGCCATTCGACCTGCAAAAGTGCTCGCCTCCCACCCTGCTTCGGAGTACGTCAACTTCGGAATTTTGCGACGATTGCTCCGCCGCCGCGTGCAGGCTATGGCAGCGCTAGGCGAGCTAAAGCCCCCTCGGCACTTAGCTCCCGACACGCCCCCACAGCCCGCTCACGCAACGTGAAGTATCGGCTGGGGTCGCGTGCAGTTGGGGACACTAAAGTGGTTTGAATCTTATCGTTGTAAGCCTGTCGCCACCGTTTGGCATAGGCCCTACGGCGTTAAACAGTAGGATGCAGACTGCGAGTTGATGTCGCGCATTTTCAGCAAACTTCGGGGGAGCACCAACATTGGGTCAACCGCTTGAGTGGGTTTTCTGTTCGTCAGCAATAGACGACTGGCACGACCGGTTCTCCGAATGTGGCGCTCTTCGTCGAGAGTTAGAGGCAGAGGCCTATGCCTATCTTGAACATCGTCGAGTCCACGGCCGGCAACCAACTGAGAGTCAGTATCGTCGACTGCGGTGCCTCACAGTGGCGCGACAGCCAGGAATGTGTCTATTTGTTACTTACGCCGAGATAGATCGCAAACTACTCGCACTCCATGTCACGCTCGTGCGCAGTGCGCAGGAGGCTGTACCGAAACTTCCGGAAAGCGCATGGACACTGTCCCAATCGAGGTTCGAGCGTCTTGAACTTTAGTCCGTCTTAGAGTTAGGCCCGTTCGGATGTGAGTTAGGTGAGCCCTTCGTCGCCGCCAGGTGTTCAGGCGTTAAGTTCTTCGCATCAAATATATACGCACCGGCAATATCGGCATCCTCGAGTTTTGCAACATAGAAGTCAGCACCGCGCAGATCAGCCTCACTAAGTATGGACTCACGCAAGTCGACGCCATTCAACTTTGCGCTGGTTAGAGTTACTTTCGGCATTCGAGCGCCCCGGAAATTACTATCCGTCAAGTCTGCTTCATAAAGCGAGGCACCGTCGAACCAACCGTTCTCAAAATTTCCGTTAGAAAAATTCGCTTGCGTGACGCAAATCTGTCGCAAGTCAAGTGCTCGAACGGGATTAGCCACCGGACGAGCACCCAGCACTTTAATTGCAGCCGTGAGATCAACTGTTCGCTTTTTATTTGGCTTTGCCCTTTCCCTTAGATGTGCAGACAGCAGATCTTCGATCAAAGGCCAGTACGCTTTGTCCTCTTGACCCAGCTTCGCTAGCGCGTATATCCCGCCAGCACGGACAGACTCACTTGACTCCCCAAGTTGCCCTACTGCCTTGGCGAAACGTTCGGCGCGTTGCGATGTCCGACTCAGTGCGTATGTGCGCCAGGTGAACAGCAGACCACCCACTAAGCCGATGCCTCCCGCGATTTGCACAACTGAGGCTCGTGCATCATTGATTGTCTTTGCAGCTTCCGTGGTCTTACCATCAGTAAGGATTAATGCGAATACATGCACCGCGACCACCGCGGCCACAACCACGAATACAATACCTGCAGCTTGCCAAATGCGCTTCATTGTTATTGCTTTTGCTCAGCTAGCTCGATGAAAGCACTTCTTTGACACCTCTCCACGATTCGAGCCTCTGCCCTAATAGTCGCGAATGAGCCGGCTGCTTCAAGAAGTCCCAGAACGCTGTCGCACTCGCAGCAACTGCCCTCATATCATCCCTGCGCCCGGCATCCACGAGCTGCATCCATCTTATCGGCGTTTCATCAGCAAATCCTGAGCGCCGCGCTGTCGCATCGGCGAGCGCGCTTTTGAGCCCACTTTGAAAATAAGAAGCGCAAGCAAATCGTTCCGTGTCAACGATGTAGGGAGGTCCATAAACTACGATCCGAGCAGGGTCGAGCAGCAGAATGGTACCCGCGAGGAACTGTCCATGAAAATGACCTGACCGATTAAATGCATCGATAGCATTGGCATCATTGGATCGGACAAGCTGATCCGCTAAGTTCACACGATGAGCAAACCCTTCGTGATTATTTACTTCTATATCCAGCTGGTCTAGTATGCTCCGAACACTGGCCACCGTTTCTAAGCATCCCCTATGCGGCAAGTTTGCACGGCACTTAGGTCCACTCGGGTCAACGATAGTATGGCCACCTTCACCAGCAGATGAGTGCGCGCCACGAACAAGGTGTCCATCTATCATCACTCCCGCGCCAGTTCCCGTGTCGCTAATTAGGAGAGTGATTACCGATTCGCCACTCGGTTCTTTTCGGAGGTATTCCAAAATCGCTAGTGCATTCGCATCGTTCTCAACGACAACAGAGAGCTCCGAGATACCCAACCGCTCATGCAGAACGTCGCGAAGCTTCGACTCGAACTTCACTTCAGACCAGGGATCTTCTTGGTTCTGTAGCTCAGGCGCGAACTTCACATCGCCATGCGATGTCACTACTCCTGCAATGCATACTCCGACGCCAATCAGGGGCTTCTCGCTAACTTTGTGAAGTCCGGCAATAATATCGACGACAGTGTTAAGCACAGAATCGACATTGGTGTCAGCGAGCGGGACAGTTTTTGAATGAAGCTTCTTCCCGTTCATATCTACGAGAACTGAAGAGATCTGATCGCCTTCGATCGACACACCGACCAAGTTCGCGGCCTCGTAATCGAATGAATACACTCGGCGATGCCCGGTCATCCGACTTCGGACAGCTCCGCGATCCTCCAAGCGGTCTAGAAGCAGTTTAGTAAAGGATTCCGACAGCGGAATAGCTTTCGAAATATCCTCGGTACTGGCCCCAGGGCGGGCAGCCACGAGTGTGGTGAGTAGGGGGCTGAGCGCCAACTCACCAACTTGGTTAATCGCCGCATCTTCGCTGCTACCGTCGGCATGATCATCTACCTTGGCAAACTTAAACTCGAAACGCCGACCAATAGCGCGTGCGTAACGCTGGAAAGTTTGCAGTTGGGCGTCAACCCGGCCAGTCTCGATATCCGACACAGCTGACTGAGTTGTTGCCATCGCTGCAGCCACCTCTGCTTGAGTAAGGCGCGCCTTTTTCCGGATACGGCGCCCCTTCTCCAGCAGCTCAATCCTGCGAGTTGTATCCCGGAACACCGCGTCGGTCGTCGGATCCGCCCGCACGCCCTCCTTCAACTGCGCAAAAAATGCACCGTTATCAGTTGATAGCGGTTCTGACCCTGTTGAATCCTCAGAGTTGGTCATGGTGCCCTTTCAAGGGAGTGACGAAATCGAGACCTCAACATCGCTCCCAAGGCGGGCAGGCGAGAGGTCAGACAGGCGAGAGATGGACACACACGTGCAGCACCCAGCAGGACCTGAGCGCACGGAACCATCTGTCAGCCCGGAGCCTCCTCGGTCACCCGCGCGACTGAAAACACCAAACTACGGCGAAGCCGAACACCCGGAGGTTCAGCGCCGTCGCCGTCGCCGTCGAGGCACACCAACTCAACCCCCGCACGAATATCGCTCATGACCGATACAGTACACCGACGGTTAATCGGCTACAACCGATAAGGTCCAACGGATCCCGCTCTGTTGGATTAGCACGCTGTTGGACGAACTAATGGGCGGAGCCCTAGGTGCTGCGACTCGCCGAGGCCCCGACCGCAGATCGGGGCTCAAATCTCCGCCGATCGTCTGGTCGTCAAGACCTACGGGTTTGGGCCTCTTAACTAGGAGACACTGGGAACAGTGATCCGTCTTTCCTGCGCAATGGATCCGATGGTGAGCCACGTAGTTGCGGCTGGGCTAGTGCGCGGGTTTGAGGTGGCGTCGACTGAGCACCTTGTCCCCCATCGTCAACCGGCCCCGGAGAGTCTCGTCGATGTAGATCGAGCCGATGTCGAACCGCACGTGGTCATTCGGACATGGGCACAGTAGGTTCTCGGCATATCGGGGCCATGATGCGGAGTCCCGAGCGCTTGGATGTGCGCTGCCTCGGCATATGGGCCAGACGGGGTAGCCAGGGTGCTGCCGCACACCTGGCACGTGTACGCATGGTGCTTCTTGATTCTCCCCGCGACCTTAGTGCTCCGGATGGGACGCTTAATCGATGCTTGAATCGTTCCTGAAGCGTCGGTTGTCGATGACTGTTCGGTGCCGACAGCGTCAGAGCGGCCGCTCCCGCTGACTCATCCGCCGTAGCAACTACTCCCGGCCGGCCATCCACTGCACCGAGGACGGGCTGAACAGCATCGCCAGCGCCGAAATCGCCAGCAGGCCGACCAGGATTCCGTACACCACATGGTGGCTGGTGATGACGTACCAGGCGATGGGTAGCAGCAGCAGGTTGGTCGGGACGGCGATACCGCGTCCCCAGCGTCGACCGGTGACCAGCGCCCACCCTCCGGTCAGCACACCGGCCCCGATCAGGATGAACCACACGGCGGTGCCGTAACCGTTGACGATGTGCTGGTCGGCCCCGGCGAAGGCACGCACCAGCAGCACCGCCGCCATGACGAGCGCCGCGACGCCTTCGGCCGCCACCAGATAACCGACGTAACGGACGATCGGGGGCTGCGTCACGACAACCGGCCCGCCAGATGCGCCACCGCGAAGATGTAGCCGCGCGGCCCGGCACCGGCGATGACCACCTCGGCCACCGCCGAGACATAGGAATGGTGCCGGAAGGCCTCACGGCGGTGGATATTGCTCAGGTGCACCTCGACGACCGGCAGGTCGACACCGGCCAAGGCATCGGCAATGGCCACCGAGGTATGGCTGTAGGCGCCCGGATTGATGATGATCCCCGCGCAATCCGCGCGCGCGGCATGGATGGCGTCGATCAGCACACCCTCGTGATTGCTCTGTATCGCATGAACCTGCAGGCCGTGCTCGGCGGCGGCCTGGCTGACCTGCTGCTCGATCTGCGCGAGCGTGGTGCGCCCGTAGATCTCGGGCTGTCGGGTGCCCAACAGATTCAGGTTGGGCCCGTTCACGAGGAGCAATTGGCGCGCGGTCACGTCAGTACGGTACCTGCACCACACATGTCGTCATCGGAAACGTATCGGTGTCGGCATGCGTGATGTACACGGCCATGCGCACCACCCACCATGGGATCCCGACACCCAGGAAGGGCGGTAGAAGCATGGCGATCAGCGTGGCCGAACGGGCGGAGCTGCGATCCGCGGTCCGCGACCTGCTGCAGGAGAAGTGTTCCGAGCGCGACGTGCGCGCGGCCATGGCGTCCGAGGAGGGCTTCGACCGGGAGCTGTGGGGGCGGCTGGCCGAGCAGGGTGTGCTCGGCATGCTGGTCGGCGAGGAGCACGGCGGCCTCGGTTTCGGACCGTCGGAACTGGAGGCCGTCGCGGAGGAAACCGGCGCGGCGCTGCTGCCCGCCCCGTTCCTCTCCAGCGCGGTGCTCGCCGTCGCGCTGATCCAGGCGGCAGGCACCGCCGAGGACAAGCAGCGGATGCTGCCCGGTTTGGCCGATGGCAGCTCGATCGGCACCGTGGCGGTGACCGGCGCCAGCGGCACCTGGACGCCGGCCGGTGTCGATGTCACCGCCGGGGCCGATGGCACCCTGACCGGCGCAGCGCACTTCGTCACCCACGGACAGATCGCCGATCTGGTCCTGGTGGTCGCGCAGTGCGCCGACGGTCCCGGGATCTTCCAGGTCGAAGCAGATGCGGCCGGCTTCCAGCGCACGGCCGCTTCGGTTTTCGACCCGACCGTGCCGCTGTCGACCTATATCTTCGCCGAGACACCGGCCCGACGCCTGGGCACCGCCGGCTGGGATGCCGTGCAGCAGGCTCTCGACCTCACCGTCGTCGCCCTGGCCGGTGAGCAGGCCGGCGGAGCACGGCGCATCTTCGACATCACCATCGAATACCTCACGACCCGCTTCCAGTTCGGCCGGGCGATCGGCAGCTTCCAGGCGCTCAAACACATGGCCGCCGATCTGCTGCTGGAGGTCGAGTCCGCCACCTCGGCGGCTCGCAACGCAGCGGCGCAGTTCGATGACGAGCAGGCCCGCGCCGGGGCGGTCGGGCTCGCCGGGTTCGCTTGCGCCGAGGCTTATGTGACCACCGCGATGCACGCCATCCAGATGCACGGCGGCATCGGCTTCACCTGGGAGCACGCCTGCCACCTCTACGTCCGCCGGGCCCGCAGCGGCCTGCAACTGTTCGGCGACTCCGGATCGCACCGCGAACGCTACCTGCTCTCGAAAGGCGCCTGAATCATGAGCGAGATCGAGCTGCCCAGCGCCGATGACCTGCGCGCCGAGGTCCGCGCCTGGCTGAAAGAGAACTGGACCGGTGTCACGCTGCCGAAATCCGACGACCCGTGGGTCAGCTCCCCCGAGCGGATCGCCTGGCTGGAGAAGGTTGTCGCGGCCGGCTACGGCGCCCCGACCTACCCGAGCCAGTGGTACGGCCGTGCCTACCCGAACAAGCTGGCCAAGGTGATCGCCGAGGAGTTCCGCGCGGCGGGCGCCCCCGGCGCCTGCCAGGACAGGTTCAGCATCCCTGCCAACACCACGCTGGCGTTCGGCACCGAGCAACTCAAGGCCGATCTGCTGCACGACTTCCTGACCGAGAAGTCACGCACCTGCCTGCTCTACAGTGAGCCCGGCGCCGGGTCCGATCTGGCGGGCGTGCGCACCACCGCGGTGCCCGACGGTGACCGGTGGATCATCAACGGCCAGAAGGTGTGGACCTCGGGCGCCAAGAGCTCCCAGTACGCACTCCTGATCGCCCGCACCGACTGGGATGTGCCCAAGCACAAGGGCATCACATTTTTCATCATGCCGATGAACCAGCCGGGCATCGAGGTGCGGCCGCTGGTGCAGATCACCGGCGACGCGCATTTCAACGAGGTGTTCATCACCGACGCCACGGTGCCCGACGCCTATGTCGTCGGCGGCGTCGGAAACGGCTGGCGTGTGCTGCAGACCGCGTTGGCCGTCGAGCGCGCCGTCATGGGTACCGGAAACAGTCTGCATCGCAAGCAGTCCCGCGGTAACAGTCTCGTCGAGCTGGCCCGCACCCACGGCAAGCTCGATGATGCCGCGATCCGCAGATCGCTGGCCGAAGTGCTCGCGCTGCGAGAACTGAACAGCCTCAACAACGCCAGGGCCAAGGCCGAGGCCAAGCAGGGTAACGCCAGTCCGGTGATGTCACTGGGCAAGCTGGCGACATCGCGCATCCTGCACTCCGAGGCCCGGCTCAAGACCGACATCATCGGCGCCGATGCGCTACTGGCCGGACCGGACCATGCCGAGGCCGAGGAGGTGAACTTCTTGAGTCTCAACGCATTCTTCACTTCGATCGGCGGCGGCACCGATCAAATCCAGCGCAACATCATCGGCGAGCGGGTGCTCGGGCTGCCCAAGGAGCCCGAGGTAGATCGCGACATCCCGTTCCGCGAAATCAGGAAGAACTAGAGCAACAATGGGCATCCCGAAGAAGTACGACCCACCGCTTTCCGGCGTCCGGGTCCTGGATCTGAGCACCGGCCCGATGACCGCCGTCGGCCGACTGTTGGCCGACCTGGGCGCACTGGTGACCGTGGTGCGACTCGCCGGTGTCAACGACAACACCGGCTCAGCGGACGACTCCCTGGACGGCGATATGCTCGATACCGCCATCAACCGGCGTGGCCTGCCCCACGTCGACGCCGACGCCCGGCAATGGCCGGAATTGGTCGCGGGTGCGGACATTCTCGTCGAGAACACCCGCCCCGGTTCGGCAGACGAGGCGGCGCTCGATGTCCGGCAGATCCGGGCCGAACATCCGGGGCTGGTTGTGCTGTCCATCAGTGACTTCGGCCGGGACAACGAGTTTCGCCAGTGGCAGGCCACCACGCCGGTATTGCACGCGCTGAGCAGTGAGCTTACCCGCTCCGGCATCCCGGGCCAGGTCCCGCTGGTGCCGCCGGCCCGGCAATTGCCCTACCATGTGGCGGCGGCGCAGGCCGCAGTGCTGGTGCTCAGCGTCTATCTGGACAGGTTACGCACCGGCGCAGGCGATCTCATCGACTTCTCCATCCTCGACGGCGCCATGCAGACCCTCGACCCACCCTATGGCACTGCCGGTACCGCCTCGGCCGGCGTCGCCGTCAGCCAGCAGGAGCGCAACTGGATCGCCGAGCAGTTGCGGTATCCGATCCTGAAGTGTGCGGACGGGTACATCCGGATCTGCCTGTTGGCAAAACGCCAGTGGCGCGGCATGTTCGAGTGGATGGGCCGCCCAGCGGAGTTCGCCGACCCCAAGTACGACAAGCTGCGGGAACGTTTCATGTCCCCGACACTGATGCCGGCGATCGCTGCGTTCATCCGGGACAAGACCCGGGCCGAACTGGAGTCGGCGGCCCAGCGGTACCGCGTGCCCGCCGCGGCCGTGCTGACCGTGAGCGAGGCATTGCGGACCGACCAGATCCGAGAACGCGGGTTCCTGCGCGAGGTCGAGCTCGAACCCGGCCGGATCGTGCCGGTTCCGGTCGGGGTGGCCGAGATCGACGGGCACCGGGCCAGCACGCTCACCGAATCCGTCGCCCCGCAGGGCCGCCCGCAGTCGGCGGCCATCCTGGCCGGCCGGCCCCGTCGCAACGAGGGGCTACCGCTGGAGGGTCTGCGGGTGCTGGATCTCGGCGTGATCGTGGTCGGCAGCGACAGCGGCCGGTTGTTCGGTGACCTGGGAGCCGATGTGGTCAAGATCGAGAACACGGCATTCCCGGACGGATTGCGCGGCAACCTGACCTCGGTATCGCAGACCTACGCCGCCGGGCACCGCAACAAGCGGTCCATCGGAATCGACCTGCGCTCGGACGAGGGGCGCGCCCTGGCGCACCGACTGGCCGCCGAGGCCGATGTGGTGCTCACCAACTTCAAGCCCGGGGTGGCCGCCGCGCTGGGCATGGACCACGACACGCTGACCGCAGTGAACCCCGGCATCGTCGTGGTGGACAGCTCGGCTTTCGGCCCGACGGGACCCTGGGCGACCCGGATGGGTTACGGCCCGCTGGTCCGCGCGGCCGCCGGTTTCACCGACTTGTGGGTGTACCCCGAAGACGCGGAGAAGCCCGCCAAGCGCAGGGCCTTCTGCGACACCGTGACCGTCTACCCCGACCACGTGTCGGCCCGCATCGGTGTATTGGCCGCGCTGGCACTGCTGTTGCGCCGCGAACGCACCGGTGCCGGTGGTTCGGTCAGCATCGCGCAGTCGGAGGTGATGCTCAGCCATCTGGCCGCCGAGATCGCCGAGCAGTCGGGCGGCGCCACATCGGCGTTCGAGCAGGACGCGCCCTGGGCCGTGTTCGAATCCGCCGGCGACGATCAGTGGGTCGCGGTGACCGTGCGTGGCGACGCCGACTGGCAGGCGCTGTGCGCGGCGATCGGGCGCGCCGATCTGGCCGCCGACGCGCAGCTGAGCACCCGGACCGGCCGGATCGCGCAGCGCGCCCGCATCGACGATGCCGTGCGGGCCTGGACCGTCGAGCGCTCCCCGGCCGAGGCGATGACGACGCTGCAGCGCGCCGGGGTGCCCGCCGGGGCGGCGCTGCGGGCCGCCGAGCTACTCGACTGGGACTACTACGCGGCCCGGCGCGCGTTCCGCGAGGAGCTGCACCCGCTGTGGACCACGCCTTTCGTCGTGGAGAACGTCGTCATCCATTCCGAGCGGATCGCCGATCCGCCGATGCGGCAGGCACCGCTACTCGGCGAGCAGACCCGTGAGATCGCGGCCGACCTGCTCGGCCTCGATGACGAGCAGATCGACGACCTCCTGCGAAGCGGCATCCTGGAGTCGATTCAACCGGCCGAGATCGACAGTGTCGGCGTCTAGGATCGAGCGACCCCCTCAGCCGTCCCGGAGTGCCGCATGCAAGTCGACTTCACCAGGCTCCGCTACTTCGTGGCGGTCGCCGAAGAGTTGCACTTCAAGCGTGCCGCCGATCGGTTGATGATCACCCCGCCTCCACTGAGCAAACAGATCAAACTCCTCGAGCGGGAGCTCGGCGGGCCACTGTTCGAACGGCAGTATCACCGCGTCGAGTTGACCCCACTCGGGGCGCAGCTGCTCGAACCGGCCCGCGAGATCCTGCGCCGGGTCGAGGATCTCAAAGTGATTGCCACGCGAATCGCCAAGACCGGCAATACTGTTCGAGTTGGCGCCACCGCGTACGCGCCGTCGGATTTTCTGGCCAGACTCGAGACCGCAGTGGCCGATCTGCCAGTGCCCACCGAGTTCGGGCTGCCCGGATCGGCAGCCGAGGTCACCGCGAAGCTGGTCTCCGGACATCTGGACATCGGATTGATCCATCTGCCCTCATCGGACAAGCGACTGCGCCATCGCGTGGTGGCGACCTACCCCGGTGCCATCGCGGTGCGCTTCGACGATCCGCTGGCGGGCTCGGCGAGCGTGCGCATCGAACAGCTTCGCGACCGTGATGTGGTGATCGATTTCGCCAGGCCCAATCCGGTCGTGCTGGCAGGCCTGGCGCGCGGGCTGGCCAGCCGCGGGGTCACCCGGATCGTACGCGCCACAAAGGATCTCGGCGGCGAGCTGGAAATGGCAACCCAGGTCTTCAACCGGCACCTGGTGGCCCTGGTCACCTACGCGCCGAACTCGGCGATCGGCCGGATCTTCTCCCCACCGGAATTCGAGTTGATCCCGATCGACGAAAGCACCTGGGCCCCGGCCCAGATCGCGCTGGCCTGGGTACCCGACCCAGCGGACGGCTCCGGCATGATCGATTCCCTGGTCGAACGGATCGCTGACCGTGTCCGGTGACTGCCCGTGCGGATCTGCGCTCGCCTACGCTCGATGTTGCGGGCCGCTGCACGACGGGACCGCACCCGCGGTGACCGCACTGGCACTGATGCGGTCGCGATTCAGCGCCTTCGCCCTGGGCCACACCGGGTATCTGCTGCGGTCCTGGCATCCGCGTACCCGGCCCGCTGGGCTGGAACTCGACGACGCCATCACGTGGCGACGGCTGCAGATCGTGGACACCGAGGCGGGCGGGCTGCACGACGAGGAAGGCATCGTGGAGTTCCGCGCCCAGTACGAACAGCACGGCAGGCGCCACATCCTGCATGAACGCAGTCGGTTCACCCGCGTCCGCGACGGCACCTGGCGCTACCTGGACGGTGAGATCTCCTAGACTGACCCGATGCGCGCAGTGCTGATGACGGGGCTGCTGGCCACCGCCCTTACCCTCGCACCGGTCGCCAAGGCAGAACCCGTGGAGACACCGGACCGGCCGTTGACCGCATTCGACACCTCTGATCCGGCGATCGGCAATCTGGACCCGGCACTGCGCACGGCCGTACAGAACGCCACCACGGCGGCCGCAACCCAAGGCGTCAGCGTGACCGTCAACTCGGGCTGGCGCAGCCCGCAGTTCCAGCGCCAACTTCTCGAAGACGCCATCGTCACCTACGGCAGTTTCGAGCTCGCCCGCCAGTACGTCCAATTACCCGAGCAATCCCGGCACGTCGTCGGGACGGCGGTCGATATCGGTGGGCCCGACGCCGCGCAGTGGATGATCGCCAACGGACCGCGTTTCGGGTTGTGCCAGATCTACGCCAACGAGACATGGCATTTCGAGCTGGCGGCCGACGCCAACGGCATCTGTCCACCAATGCTGCCCAACGCTGCCGGCTGAACGTCGCTGCCCGCCAACACGATCGCCGTGACCGGCGTTCATCGAACGGTCATCCGGACGAGGCGAATCGGCCGTCGACTGTTGTCAGGCGCGGCCACCGGGCTCCGGACAGATGGCTAGGCTGGTATCCCGTGCGTGCCGTGCTGATCGTCAACCCGAATGCGACCTCGACGACCCCGGCGGGTCGTGATCTGCTGGCTCACGCACTGGAGAGCCGCGTGGATCTGACCGTGATCCACACCGACCATCGTGGTCACGCCGTCGAGATCGGCGCGCAGGCGGCCAAGGACGGCACCGATGTGCTGATCGTGCACGGCGGAGACGGCACCGTGAACGAAGTGGTCAACGGCGTATTGCAGGCGGGCGGAACCGGTGAACACACCCCGGCGGTCGGGGTGGTGCCCGGCGGTTCGGCAAACGTCTTCGCACGGTCACTGGGCATCAGCCCCGACCCGATCGAGGCCACCAATCAGCTGGTCGACCTGCTCGGTGAGCGTCGTCGAGGCATGCCGTGGCGGCGTATCGGCTTGATGGACTGCGGTGAGCGCTGGGGCGTGTTCACCGCGGGCATGGGGGTCGACGGTGACGTCGTGGCGGCCGTGGAGGCCCAACGCGCCCGCGGGCGCAAGGTGACCGCCTCGCGTTACATCAGGGTCGCCATCCGGGAGATGCTGGCCAGCGCGCGCCGGGAGCCCCAACTGACGCTGGAACTGCCGGACCGGGAGCCGCAGACCGGAGTGCATTTCGCGTTCGTGTCCAACTCCAGTCCCTGGACCTACGCCAACACCCGACCGGTGTGGACGAACCCGGACACCACCTTCGACACCGGCCTCGGAGTGTTCGCCATCACCAGCATGAGCATCTGGCGCAATCTGGGCTTGGTACGCCGGATGCTGTCGTCGACGCCCGATATCACCGCCGGCCATCTGGTGCGCGATGACGACCTGCCGTGGCTGCGAGTGAGCAGTGACACACCGGTGGCCTGTCAGATAGACGGCGATTACATCGGTTTACGTCAGGCGATGACTTTTACCTCCGTGCCGAACGCCATCGGGGTCGTCGCCCCTGCCGCGTGATCCGGCCTACACCGCCGTGACCTGCTAGTTTGCTGTGAGCAGCAGATATTTAGAGCGCAAGTGGACCCAGTGTAGTACAAACGGATGAGTGGACCGGTAACCCGGTAGCGCAGTGACATTGCCCACGTGTTAACGCAGTTCTATTGACATCTGTTCAGCCTGTGAAAGCATCGGATGCAACAGTGCAGAAACATTTCATGTGCACCCGTTAACAGCCGAAAAAAAGCTAGTGCGTCGTTGTGCGCACAGGCGAAAAACTGACTAGGAGTTGGAAGCTATGGATTGGCGTCACAAGGCGGTCTGTCGCGACGAGGATCCGGAACTGTTCTTCCCCGTGGGGAACAGTGGCCCGGCCCTCGCCCAGATCGCTGATGCGAAGCTCGTCTGCAACCGTTGCCCGGTGACCACCGAGTGCCTGAGCTGGGCGCTGGAGTCCGGCCAGGACGCCGGCGTCTGGGGCGGGATGAGCGAGGACGAGCGTCGCGCCCTCAAGCGTCGCAACGCGCGGACGAAGGCCCGCAGCAGCGTCTAGCCAGAACTGACAACGACTGCGGCCCCGACGAATTGTCGGGGCCGCAGTCGTTTCCGGCCCAAAGGCTGTGTGCCTCATCACAATAGGCTGCAATACCGGAAGCTCGACGGTACTCAGATCGGCATCCGCCGGTGCCTACCGATGGGCACCCGCAGCACCACATCGGTGCCACCGCTGGCGACATCGTGCATCCCCAGTGAGCCGTCGAGTTCGGCAGAGACCAGGGTGCGCACGATCTGCAGGCCGAGCCGGTCGGACTTCTCCAGGCTGAAACCTTCGGGCAGGCCACGGCCGTCGTCGTGGACCACCACGTCGAGCCAGCGCGCGGACCGTTCGGCGCGGATGGTGACGGAACCCTTGGACACGTCGCCGTCGAAGGCGTGTTCCAACGCGTTCTGCACCAGTTCGGTGATCACCATGATCAGCGCGGTCGCCCGGTCGGCATCCAGTACGCCCAGATCGCCCTCGCGGGTGATTCGGATCGGGGTGTCCACGGAGGCGACATCGTTCATGATCGGCACGATCCGGTCGACCACCTCGTCGAGGTTGACCTCCTCGTCGACCGACATCGACAACGCGTCGTGCACCAGCGCGATCGAGGACACCCGTCGCACCGACTCGATGAGGGCCTCCCGGCCCTCGGCGTTGTTGGTGCGCCGAGCCTGCAACCGCAGCAGCGCCGCGACGGTCTGCAGGTTGTTCTTCACCCGGTGGTGGATCTCGCGGATGGTGGCATCCTTGGACAGCAGGGCCCGGTCCCGGCGCTTGATCTCGGTGACATCGCGGATGAGCACCGCGGCCCCGGCGGGCTCCCCACTGGCGAGCAACGGGATGGTGCGCAGCAGCACCGCAGCGCCACCGGCGTCCAGCTCCATCCGGGTGCTGGCTCCGCCCGCCACCGAGATGCGCAGATGGTTGGCCAGTTCCTGAGCCTCGAACGGGTCAGACATCAGCGGCCTGGTCACTCCGATGAGGTTGTGCCCCTCCAACTCGGCGTTCAGACCCATCCGGTGATAGGCCGAGAGCGCATTGGGGCTGGCAAAGGTGACATCACCGTTGACGTCCAGACGGATGAAGCCGTCACCGACGCGAGGGCTGGACCGCGACATCGCGGCATCGCCGACATTGGGGAAGGTGCCCTCGCTGAGCATCCGGACCAGGTCCCGAGCGCAGTCCAGATAGGCGCGTTCCAGCGGGCTGGTCGTGCGCCGGTCGGCAAGGGCGGTCTGATGGGTCAGCACCGCGACCACCCGGTCACCGTGGCGAACCGGCACCGCCTCGACGTTCAGCCACTGGCCGTCCCTGGTTTCGGGCCGCCCGACATCGCTTTCCCGGCCAATCGCCCCCGAAGAGAAGGCCGCGCCCACCACCGGCATGTCGGTGGCGCTGGACAGGGTTCCCACCGCGTCGGCGAACAGGACCGTCGGAGCGGTGTTCGGGCGGACCTGAGCAACACAGACCAGGACGTTGTCGTCGCTGCGTACCCACATCAGGTAGTCGGCGAAGGACAGATCGGCCAGCAGCTGCCACTCCCCCACCACGGCGTGCAGGTGGTCGACGGCATTGCCCGGCAGGACGGTGTGCTCGGCGAGCAGATCACCGAGGGTGGACATGAGCCGGGTCGCCTTCGGGGCTAGCTGATCACCGCGATGAGGTCGCCGGCCTGGATGACATCACCGACGGAAACGCTCACCTCGGTGATGGTGCCCGCGACCTCGGCGAGCACCGGGATCTCCATCTTCATGGACTCCAGCAGCACGAGAGTGTCGCCCGCTTCGATCTGGTCGCCCTTTTTCACCACGACCTCCAGCACACTGGCCACGATCTCGGCGCGAACATCCTCGGCCATCTTCACCCCACTCATCTGCGCTTCTGGCCGGCTATCTTCGGCCCACCGGCCTATATCGAACCACAACCCCGGAGGCACCCACGAACACCAGGTGGACAAAAGCACTCCCACGGGCATGAGACACTGGTAGCCAGTATTCGTCTGACCCGGAGGTTCCATCATGGCCAAGCGTGGCCGCAAGAAGCGCGATCGTAAGCACTCGAAGGCCAATCACGGCCGTCGTCCCAACGCCTGAGCGCTCTGCCGCTGACAGCGACGCTGGGAAGCAAACCGCCCGAGCTCCTCGTAGGAGCCCGGGCGGTTTATGTTTGACGGCCTGTCGGGCAGTCAGCCACGCACGATGGTGGTGCGGCTGATCTCCAGGCGAAGCCTGGCACGCAGACTCTCCGGGGCCTTCTCACCACTGCATTTGGTGGCGATCAGGGTTTTCACCCGCTCCTCGATGCCGTACTGACGCAGGCAGGTCGGGCATTCCTCCAGATGCTGGCGGAGCTTGTCGCGGGTCTCGACGGTGCACTCGCCGTCGAGCAGGGTCCATACCTCGGCGATGACCGCGGCACACTCGGGGTGGTCGGGATCGACCGGGCCGATCGGTGGAACCCAGCGTTCCTCGTCATGGGTGTCGCTCATGAAGAGACCTCCTCCGGCTCGTCCTGTTGCTGACCTCGTAGGAAGCCACGGTCGCGGGCCACGTCGGACAGCAGCTCGCGTAATTGTTTCCTGCCGCGGTGCAGTCGCGACATCACCGTGCCGATCGGCGTGTCCATGATCTCCGCGATCTCCTTGTACGGGAAACCCTCGACATCGGCGTAGTACACGGCCATCCGGAATTCCTCGGGCAGTGCCTGCAGGGCGGCCTTGATCTCGGTGTCCGGGAGCGCTTCGAGCGCTTCGACCTCAGCCGAACGCAGACCCGTCGATGAGTGCTCGGCGTTGGAGGCCAACTGCCAGTCGGTGATCTCGTCGGTCGGGTACTCCGCGGGCTGCCGCTGCTTCTTGCGGTAGCTGTTGATGTAGGTGTTGGTCAGGATGCGGTACAGCCACGCCTTGAGGTTGGTGCCCGCGCGGAAGGAGCGGAAGCCGGCGTAGGCCTTGACCATCGTCTCCTGCAGTAGGTCCTCGGCATCGGCCGGATTGCGCGTCATCCGCAGTGCGCCGCCGTAGAGCTGGTCGAGCAGCGGGATGGCATCGCGTTCGAAGCGTGCGGTGAGTTCGGCGTCGGTTTCTTCGGCCGGCGCGGCGGCCATATCGTCGATATCGGTCATTGCGGGAGACACCGTCCCTTCTGTCGCGGCGCCACCGAACCACTCCAGTGCGACCACCGGACGTTCAAGGCAGGCCGTTGGCACCAAAATCCCCTATCTGACGATCCTAAAGGCAATGACCGACACAACCTGGCTCGGGCCGCATCAACTCCAACAACACGAGGTCGCGGCCCGCTCATTCCCGGCAGGCCCGGCCAGGTGTGATGACAGCCAGGTCACGACGGCCGGTCACGACGGCTGGTCACGACGGCTGGTCACAACGGCTAGGGTCGGTCGGGTGGCACGCGCAGCTACCCCCGCCATCGGGGTCCTGGTCGAGGACGGCGTCGCTCACGAGATCCTGCGATACCAGCACGATCCGCGCGCCGAGTCCTTCGGTGACGAGGCGGTCGCCGCGCTGGCCGCCGCGCACGGGCTGGCCCCGGAACAAATCTTCAAGACACTGGTGCTCGCGGTGCCCGGCGGTCTGGCGGTCGCCGTGCTGCCGGTTCCCGCCAAACTGTCACTCAAGGCGGCCGCGGCCGCACTGGGTACACCGAAGGCCGCGATGGCCGAGAAGGCCGCCGCCGAGCGGTCCACCGGGTACGTCCTTGGTGGGATCTCACCGTTGGGGCAGCGCAAGGCACTGCCGACCGTGGTGGACTGCTCGGCGCTGCAGTGGGATCGGGTGCTGTGCAGTGCGGGTAAACGCGGATGGGATGTCGCGCTCGATCCAGCCGATCTGGTGCGGCTCACCGGTGCGGTCACCGCCGACATCCTGGCGCCGTGATCCTGGGGCCATGATGGAGTCATGACCGACACCATCACCAACGCGACCGAGCACAATCGCTTCGAGATCCGCCACGGGCAGGATCTGGCCGGTTTCGCCGAGTACCGCGATCATGGCAGGCAGCGGATCTTCCATCACACCGAGATCTTCGAGCAGTACGGCGGAAAAGGTTTGGGCAGCAAGCTGATTCGCGGTGCGCTGACCGACACCGTCGCCGCGGGCATGCGCATCGTGCCGGTCTGCTCTTTCGTGGCGAAATTCCTGGACACCCACGACGATTTCGCCGGCTCCGTCGACGAGGTGACCCCGGAGATCCTCGCACTGCTCGACTGACCGGATAAGTGGCCGGAGATCGTGGCCACCCCGTCGCCGCCCGCGACGGCTAGGGTGACGACGTGTCCCTCTGGTCAGCAGGACGGTATGAGGCCGTCGCACAACAGATTTCTGCCATCGCCACCCGCGTCGTGGACACCGCGGGCCGGTTGCACCCGCTACCCGATGCGGACGTCGTCGACCTGGCCTGCGGTACCGGCAGCGCCGCACTGTCCGCGGCGGCAGCGGGCGCGGCCGTGACGGGCGTGGACCTGACCCCGGAACTGCTGGCCATCGCCGCGGGTAAACCGGGTGGCGACGCGGTGCGATGGGTGGCCGCCGATGCCGCCGCCACCGGCCTGCCCGACGCGTCGTTCGACATCGCGGTGTCGAACATGGGCACCATCTTCGTCGAGCCGGTGGCCATGATGACCGAAGTGGCCCGGCTGCTGCGACCGGGCGGGGTGTTCGTCTTCTCCACCTGGGTGCGCGATGCCGAGAACCCGTTCTACGACCCGATCGTCGAGGTTCTCGGCCCCCGCCCGGCCGGCGCCCACAGCCCGGATCAGTGGGGCGATCCCGAGGTGGCCACCGCACGCCTGTCCACCGATTTCACCGGTGTCACCATCGAACGCGGTGCGCATCCGTGGACGTTCGACTCGGCAGCGCACGCCGTGCAGTTCGTCACCGACGAGTCCCCCATGCACGTCGACATCCTGTCCCGCCTCGACCAACCGACGAGGGACCGACTCGTCGCGGCGTTCCGGGCGGCACTGCAGGCCCGCACCGCCGAAGACGGGACAGTCGGTTTCGAGGCGTCCTACGCGGTGATCGCCGCGGTCCGTCACTCCGCCTGATACAGGATCCCGCGTCCGATCGCCTCCCGGATCTCCGGCAGCGCGGCATCGGCCAGCGCATCGGCGGCCACCCCGTGGTGCGCGGCCAGCAGTTCGATGAGCGTGCCGAGCGGCACCTCGCCGCGACACCCGGCCAGCAGCGCGGTGAGCACATCGTCGACGCCGATCACCGCACCCGGTCCGCCCGGCCGGCGTACCGCGGCGCCGATCTGCTGCCAACCTTCGGGCCCCGGCAGCGAATGCTGTTCCAGCAGCACCGGTGCGGTCGACAGCTTGGCGGCGAGCAGGGCGTCGTCGCCGGTATCGCGCAGATAGGCCCGGCGGGCGAGGAAGGCCGCCACCTCGGGACCGGTCGGGGCCTCATCGGCGCCGGTGATCTCCTCGAGGATCTGTTCGGGCTGCTCACCGCCGGCCGGGCGGCGCACCGTGATCAGCCCCATGCCGATGGCCCGGACACCCTCCTGGGCGAACCAGTCCAACCACTGGCCGCCACGGACCGCGGCAACCTCGGGCGGCTCGCCGGCGTCGGCCAACCACAGCGAGACATAGCTGACCGGGTCGGCCAGCTCCCGCTGCACCACCCAGGCGTGTAGCCCGGTGCCGGCCAGCCAGCCTGCCACCCGCTCGCGCCAGTCCTGTTCACCGACGATCCAGTTGGCCATAATCTGGGCCGTGCCGCCGGGTTCGAGGTGGTCGGGCAACTGTTCGATCAGGTTGCGGCACAGCTGGTCTCCGGCCATCCCGGAATCGCGGTAGGTGTAATCACTGGCGCCCGACCCGATGACGAACGGCGGATTGGACACGATGAGGTCGAACCGTTCACCGGCCACCGGCTCGAACAGGTCGCCCAGGCGCATATCCCAGTTCATGCCGTTGAGTCGCGCGGTGGCCGCCGCCAACATCAGCGCCCGCTCGTTGGTGTCGGTGGCGACGATATCGGCGCAGTGCGCGTTCAGGTGCAGTGCCTGGATGCCGCACCCGGTGCCCAGATCCAGCGCGCGGCGTACCGGGGTGCGAATGGTCGCACGGGCCAACGACATCGACGCCCCGCCGATGCCGAGCACGTGATCACGACGCAAG
The DNA here is from genome assembly GCF_036946495.1 of Mycolicibacterium neoaurum. Taxonomy (NCBI): domain Bacteria; kingdom Bacillati; phylum Actinomycetota; class Actinomycetes; order Mycobacteriales; family Mycobacteriaceae; genus Mycobacterium; species Mycolicibacterium neoaurum. Next base: position 3,341,049 of record NZ_JAQIIX010000002.1, on the reverse strand, counting down.
CCTCCGGCACGCAGGGCGGCGTCCTGATCCGAAACCACCAGGTGATCGCGATCGCCGTCACTGTGCGGACGGATGTCCAGCGCCGCACGCCAACCCCCGGGACCCTCCGGCTCCAGCACCCCGGCCTCGACCAACGCGTCCAGCGGCACCGACGGAAACGCCCGCTGTAATCGATCGCGGGGTTCGGACGCACCGAGCAGGAACAAGCGGATCAACACCGACAACCGGTCCTCGCCGGTGGCGCGCAGCGCCGGCCACCAGATGCCGCGGCCCAGCGCATCGTTGGCCTCGGGTCCCAGCAGTGCGGCGACACCATCGACGGTGAACCCGGCGGACCGCAGATCGGCGCCGAGAGCGTCGAGGAGCGGCGGTGTGAGCGTCAAAACAGGCCCTCATCGTGCTTGGCGGGCTCGATGAGCTCGGGACCGTTGTTGCGCACGCTGTTGACCAGTCGCGATACCTCGCGGATCTCGATGCGGTCCAGGTCGCCGTGCCCGCGCAGCAGACCCTCGTCGATCGGTGCGTCGGGGTCCAGCCAGCGGTCCCAGTCGGCGGCACTGATGGTCAGCGGCATGCGGTCGTGGATATCGGCCAGCTGGGCCGCCGATTCGGTCGTGATGATGGTGCAGCTGAGCAGCGGTGGGCTGTCCCGGTCGGCGTCCTTGGGCCGCCAGGTGGACCACAAGCCGGCCATGAAGAGCGGCTCACCGTCGGCGGCGTACATGTAGTACGGGGTCTTGGCAGGCTTCTTGGCACCCTCGACGGTGCCCGGCTTCCACTCATACCAGCCGTCCATCGGGATCAGACAGCGCTTGGACTTGGCCGAGCCCCGGAACGCCGGAGAGGTGGTCACCGTCTCGGCGCGGGCGTTGATCAGCAGCGGTCCCTTCTTCAGGTCGGGGCCACCGTCTTCACCGGTCTTCGACCAGGGCGGGATCAGGCCCCAGCGCATCGAGCGGATCCGCCTGCTCGACTCGTCGGGTTCGCCCTGGGTCGACGACGCGTGATCGTGGCGTTTAACCACGGAGCTTATGGTCGTGGTGGGAGCCACGTTGTAGTTCGGTCCGCCCTGGCCTTCGGACGTCGCGGTCGTTTCGTCCAAGGCCTTGATTTTCTCGGCCAACAACGCCGGGTCGGTGGTCACCGCAAATCGCCCACACATACCAGGCAGGATAGAGGCCGTGAGCAACTGGCCGGCACCGACGACCACCACCCCCGTGAACGCCACCGTCGAGGTGCCGGGGTCCAAATCCTTGACCAACCGCGCGTTGGTGCTGGCCGCGCTGGCAGGAGCGTCGACCATCGACGGCGCGCTGCGCAGCCGCGATACCGACCTGATGATCGACGCCCTGCGCGCCCTGGGCGTACGGGTCGGCGGCGCGGGCACCGAACTGACCGTCGAGGGCGTCGTGGCGCCGGCCGCGGACACCCGCATCGATTGCGGGCTGGCAGGCACGGTCCTGCGTTTCCTACCGGCGGTCGCCGCCCAGGGCGGTGAGACCGTCATCTTCGACGGTGACGAACAGGCCAGGGCGCGCCCGATCGCGCCGCTGCTGGATGCGCTGCGCAGTCTCGGTGTCGACATCGAGGGCGAGGGATTGCCATTCCGCGTGCGCGGGCACGGCGCGGTGTCCGGTGGCGAGGTCCGCATCGACGCGTCGGCGTCCTCCCAGTTCGTCTCGGGTCTGCTGTTGTCCGGCGCGGGTTTCACCGACGGACTGACCGTGGTGCACACCGGCGACTCGGTGCCCTCGGCCCCGCACATCTCGATGACGGTATCGATGCTGCGCAGCGCCGGGGTGAGCGTCGACGACAGCGTCGCCAATCGGTGGCGCGTCGAACCGGGCACGGTGGCGGCCAGGGACTGGGTGATCGAGCCCGACCTGTCGAACTCCGTGCCGTTCCTGGCCGCCGCGGCCGTCACCGCGGGCACCGTGCGGATCAACCGCTGGCCTGCGGCGAGCATCCAGCCGGCCGGCGATATCCTCGACCTGCTGTTGCGGGTGAATGTGACTGCCGTACAGCATGATTCCTATCTGGAAGCGCGCGGCGCCGCGCAATTCGCCGGTATCGACATCGACCTGCACGATATCGGCGAACTGGCCCCCTCGGTGGCCGCGCTGGCGACCCTGGCCACGCCCGGATCGGTGTCCACACTGCGCGGCATTGCGCATCTGCGCGGGCACGAGACCGACCGGCTGGCGGCACTGCGCACCGAGATCACCAACCTGGGCGGCGACTGCACCGAGACCGAGGACGGCCTGCAGATCACCGCGACGCCGCTGCACGGCGGGGTGTGGCGGTCCTATGCCGATCACCGGATGGCCACCGCGGGCGCGATCATCGGGTTGCGGGTGCCGGGGGTCGAGGTCGAGGACATCGCCACCACGGCCAAGACCCTGCCCGACTTCCCGGGGATGTGGGCGGCGATGTTGGGTCAGATGTGAAATCACGCGAGTACGACGAGTCCGATGTCCGGGTCCGCCCGGGCAAGGGTTCGCGTCCGCGCACCAAGACCCGTCCCGAACACGCCGATGCCGAGGACGCCATGGTCGTCACCGTCGACCGCGGGCGGTGGGGTTGCGCGCTCGGCGGGGACCCGCACCGCAACGTCACCGCGATGCGGGCCCGCGAACTCGGCCGGACCCCGATCGTCGTCGGCGACGAGGTCGGCATCGTCGGTGACGTGTCCGGGCGGCCGGACACACTGGCCCGCATCATCCGTCGCGCCGAACGGCGAACGGTGTTGCGGCGCACGGCCGATGACACCGACCCGACCGAGCGGGTGGTGGTGGCCAACGCCGATCAGCTGTTGATCGTGGTGGCGCTGGCCGATCCGCCGCCGCGCACCGGGTTCGTCGAACGCGCCCTGATCGCGGCGTACACCGGCGGACTGTCACCGATCCTCTGCCTGACCAAATCCGACCTTGCCGATGCCGAACCGTTCGCCGCGCAATTCGCCGATCTGGATCTGCAGGTGGTGACGGCGGGTCGGGATGATCCGCTGGACGTGGTGGCGCCACTGCTGGCGGGCAAGGTGACGGTGCTGCTCGGGCATTCCGGGGTCGGCAAGTCGACACTGGTGAATCGTCTTGTGCCGGAGGCGGAACGGGCAACCGGGTCGGTGACCGGAGTCGGCAAGGGCCGACACACATCCACCCAGTCGGTTGCCCTGCCCCTGCGGGAATCGGGATGGGTGATCGATACACCGGGCATCCGGTCGTTCGGGCTGGCCCATGTCCAAGCCGACGACGTCGTCCAGGCTTTCTCGGATCTGGCTGCCGCCGTGGACGATTGCCCCCGCGGCTGCGGCCACCTCGGGCCGCCGGCCGACCCCGAGTGTGCACTGGACGCGCTGACCGGTCCGGCGGCGGCGCGGGTGGCCGCGGCGCGACGGCTGCTGGTCACCCTGAGCGAAGCGGGTTACTGACTACCGCGAGCGCGTGTGAATGCAGAACCGCGAGCGGCGTGTCTGGGTGCAGACACGCACGCTCGCGGTTGTGTACCTGAGCCTCAGGCGGCGGCTTTGTGCTTACGCCACCCACCGCCGCGGACCGCGGCGATCGCCGACTTCAGACCACGACGCTTGCCGGTGGCCGGATCGACGCCACCGAAGCCTTCGAGTTCCTCGAACATCCGCTCGCTGCGGGTCTCCGGCGCGTTGTCCCGGGTGTCCTTGAGGTACTTGTCCGGCAGCGACAGCTTGGCGATGGTGCGCCAGGCCTTGCCGTACTGCACCAGGAACGGCCCGGTGGTGTAGGGCAGGTCGTACTTCTCGCACAACGCCCGCACCTTGATCGAGATGTCGTAGTAGCGGTTACTCGGCAGATCGGGGAACAGGTGATGTTCGATCTGGTGGCACAGGTTGCCGCTCATGAAGCGCAACACCGGGCCGTTGTCGAAGTTGGCGCTGCCCAACATCTGCCGCAGGTACCACTGGCCACGGGTCTCGCCCACCATATCGGTCTTGGTGAACTTCTCCGCGCCGTCGGGGAAATGCCCGCAGAAGATGACCGCGTTGGCCCACACGTTGCGGATGATGTTGGCCACGAAGTTGGCTCGCATCGTCGACTTGTAGGTCGCACCGGGTGACAACGAGGTCAGCGCCGGCCACAGCACGTAGTCCTTGGCGATCTGATGACCGGCCTTGACGCCGAATTCCTTCATCCGGACCACGGTTGCCGCGCGGTCGTCGCGCCCCTTGAAGATCTTGCCGATCTCCAAGTGCTGCAGGCCGACTCCCCATTCGAACAACGACATCAACGCCGTGTTGAACAGCAGGTTGAAGACGTTCATCGGCTTCCACCTGGCATCCCTGGTGACGCGGATGAGGCCGTAGCCCACATCGTCGTCCATACCCAGGATGTTGGTGTACTTGTGATGCATGAAGTTGTGGGTGAATCGCCAGTGCTTGGACGCCCCACCCATGTCCCACTCCCACGAGGAAGAGTGAATCTCGGGATCGTTCATCCAGTCCCACTGGCCGTGCATGACGTTGTGGCCGATCTCCATGTTCTCGATGATCTTGGCCACGCCAAGGGTGGATGCCCCCGCCCACCAGAAGAATCGCTTGGAGCTGGCCGCCAACAGCAGTCGGCCGGTGAGATCCAGGCCCCGCTGGAAGGCGATGGTCCGGCGGATGTAGCGGGCGTCGTCGGCGCCACGCGAGTCTTCGATGTCCTGACGGATCGCGTCCAGTTCTGCACCCAGCGCTTCGATATCCGCCTCGGTGAGATGTGCGAATTCCGGCACGTCGGTTACTGCCATATTGTTCGGCCCTCCTTCCGGTTACTACGGTAGCGTAACCTACGGCACCGTAGGTTACTAGTCAGTAAAAGCTATGCGGCCAAAAAGCTATGCATCCAACGTGCAGTCGCCCGATGCCGCGGAGACGCAGGTCTGCACCCGCGAGCCCGGCTCGTGCTCGACGCCGGTGCGCAGATCTCGGACATGCCCTTCGACCAGCCCGACGACACAGGACTGACAGATACCCATCCGACATCCGAACGGCATCTGGATGCCCGCGCCTTCGCCGGCCTCCATCAGCGAGGTCGCGGCATCCGCGGCCACCGTCTTCCCACTGCGCTCGAAGGTGACCGTTCCACCGGTGCCGTGCGGCGCCGCACGCGACACGGCGAACCGCTCCAGGTGCAGGTCACCGGCGATACCGGCCTCGGTCCACACCCGCTCGGCATCATCGAGCATGGCCTCCGGCCCGCACGCCCACGCCTGCCGGTCGCGCCAATCCGGCACCACCTCGTCGAGGCGGGACAGGTCGAGCCGGCCCTGGGTCCGGGTGGCGCGCAACTGCATCCGGTAACCCGGATGGGCATCGTGGAGCTCCTTGAGCTCACCGGCGAACATGACATCGGCCTCGGTGGGAGCCGAGTGCACGTGCACGATGTCGGTGATCTGATCGTGGCGGACCAGTGTGCGCAGCATCGACATGACCGGGGTGATACCCGACCCCGCCGTCAGGAACAGCACCTTGGCCGGGGCCGGATCCGGCATGACGAAATTGCCCTGCGGGGCGGCCAGCCGCACGATGGTGCCCGGCGCGACGCCGCCGACCAGGTGCGTCGACAGGAAGCCCTCGGGCATCGCCTTGACCGTGATGGTGATGGTGCGCGGACCGCGCGAGCCGACGCCCGCCTGCCGGTCGCCGCGCACGGGAGCCGAGGTCAACGAATAGGACCGCCACCGCCAGCGACCGTCGACCAGCAGGCCGATGCCGATGTACTGCCCCGGCGCGTAGTCGAAGGAGAAACCCCAACCGGGCTTGATGACCAGCGTCGCCGAATCCACCGTCTCGCGGCGCACCTCGACAACCCGGCCGCGGAGCTCGCGGGCCGACCACAGCGGGTTGGCCAGCTTCAGGTAGTCATCGGGCAACAGCGGCGTGGTGATGCGGCCTGCGATGGTCCGCAGGGCATGCCAGCCACGATGCCGGTCCGCGCCGGCGATCGTCGGGCGGACGGTGTCGGCCACTTTGGCCGAGACCTTGATTTCGTTCTTGGCCACTGCCTGTAGCTCCTCACGTGCGCGGCTAACCTACGGTACCGTAAGTTACGCGCCCGTACAGAACTTTGCAGACCAGAAAACCGTCTGCCGGAGCGATCTACGTCACAACAGCTCGAGCAGGAATGGCAACTCCTGCGGCGCGTACCAGGCGAGGTCGTGATCCTGGGCATCGCCGACGGCCAACTCCGCATCCTCGTCGCCGAGATCGGCCTCGTCGATCACCTCGATGGCCCTGAGCACCGCGGGCTCGGCCCCGGAGTTGTCCACATACGCTGCGACGATGTCGTCGATCGCGACCGGACCGGCCAGTCTGACCACGGCATCGTCGAGATCGGGCCGGACCGTCACACCCTCCACATCGGCGACCAGTACCGCCCGACGCGGCGACGCGGCGGGCTCGCCCTGCTCACCGGCCAGCAACCGAAGCGACGCCAAGGCGGCATCGGCGAGGGCAACCTCGGCCAACTCCTCGTCGTCACCCTCGGAATAGGCCTCGCGCAGCGTCGGCGTGACCGCGAACGCGGTGCCGCTACGGGCATGGATCAGCCGGTCGGCGACCAGTTGGGTCAGCATCGGCAGGGTCGCCGGAATGTAGACACGCACCCGCCGAGACTAACGCTCGGCGTCACCGTCCGACGCCGCCGTCTCGGCCTGCTTCTCCGACTCGGCCGGTTCCTCCCCGGCATCGGGATCCTTCTGGACGGCGAGGACGAAATCGTCACCGTGCTGGGTCACCCCGGCGATCACCGCGGAGTGCACCGCTTCGACCGCGTACTGGCGGCGCACCATCAGAGGATCCTGGCGCAGATCCTTCACCAAAGCGGCAGCCAGCCCGATCATCACCACCACGAACGGCAACGCCGCGACGATGGTGATCGACTGCAGCCCGTTGAGCGCGTCCGACCCACCGGCCAACAGCATCACCGCCGCGACCGCGCCGGTCGCGACACCCCAGAAGATCACTGTCTTACGGCTCGGCTCGATGGTGCCGCGTTCGGACAGCGATCCCATCACGATGGACGCGGCATCGGCACCGGAGACGAAGAAGATCGCCACCAGCACCATGACCACCACGCCGGCGATCCCGGCGAACGGGTAATCGCTGAGCAGCCCGAACAACTGCGCCTCCTGGCTGCCCTCCCCGGCAAGGTCGTTACCTGCGCGCTGGGCGTCGATCGCGGCGCCACCGAAGATGCAGAACCACACCAGCGACACCAGGCTGGGGACGAGCAGGACACCGGTGACGAACTGCCGGATGGTGCGGCCCCGTGAGATCCGCGCGATGAACATCCCGACGAACGGGGTCCAGGAGATCCACCACGCCCAGTAGAAGATCGTCCACGAACCGAGCCAGGCGTCGGTCTCGGCGCCCTCGGCTCCGGTCCGTGCGGCCATCATCGCCAGATCCTGGAAATAGCTGCCGATCGAGGTGGGGATCAGATTCAGGATGAAGATCGTCGGCCCGACGATGAACACGAACAGGGCGAGCACCAGCGCCAGCACCATGTTGATGTTGGACAACCACTGGATGCCGCGCGCCACACCGGACACCGCCGAGAGCACGAACGCACAGGTCAGGATCGCGATGATGCCGATCAGGATGGCATTGCCGGTCTCGCCGATACCCGCCACGATCTGCAGACCGCTACGAATCTGCAGCGCGCCCAGACCGAGCGAGGCGGCCGATCCGAACAGCGTCGCGAAGATCGCGAGCATGTCGATGACCTTGCCCAGTCCGCCGTTGGCCCGGTCCCCGATCAACGGTTCGAACGCCGCGCTGATCAGTTGGAAGCGGCCCTTGCGGTAGACCCCGTAGGCGATCGCCAGACCCACGACGGCGTAGATGGCCCAGGGGTGCAGGGTCCAGTGGAACAGCGTGGTGGCCATCGCGTGCTGGACGGCCTCCGCATTGCCTTCGGGACCTGTTCCCGGCGGCGGGGTCACCAGGTGCGACAGCGGTTCGGCGACGCCGAAGAACATCAGGCCGATACCCATGCCGGCGCTGAACATCATCGCCACCCAGGACACCGTGCGGAACTCGGGCTCCTCGTCGTCGCGGCCCAGCGGGATGTTGCCGAACCGGCCGACCGCGATCCAGAGCACGAAGATGACGAAGCCGGAGGCGGTCAGGGTGAACAGCCACCCGGCATTGTGCAGAACCCATCCCAGCGCACCACCGGAAGCCTCCGACAAACCAGCGGTATCGATGAATCCCCATGCCAGGAACGCAACCGCGATGACGGCGGTGACCCCGAAAACGATCCAATCGAGGCTGCGCTTGTTGGTCAGGGCGTCCTCGTCGATCGGGACGTCGAGGACCGGGTGGGGTATCACATCGGACTTGGCGAGTTTCGTATCGTGGCTATCGGTATCAGGCATGGTTGAACCATCAGATACCTAGCGGGGCAACTTCGTCAACTCCGCTAACGACCGGCCTCGAGGAGCTCGTCGAGCGATTCGCGCAGCAGCAGCGGCAGCACATCGACATCGCTCATGGCGTCCCGGTCGGCGTTGATCCCGAAGTAGAGCATGCCGTTGTACGAGGTCACAGCGATGGCAAGAACTTGGTTGGCGAGAAGCGGCGGGACGGCATACGTCTCGAGCAATTTCGCGCCCGCGATGTACATCTGCCGCTGCGCGCCGGGCACATTCGTGATCAGCAAATTGAACTGCCGAGCCGAGAAGCTGGTGGCGACCCGGATGCCCATCGCGTGCAGCGTCGGCGGGGCGAACCCCGACAGCGTCACGATGGTGCGAGCGTCGACCAGGCTGGCGGCGCTGGAATACGACTCGGTGGCATGCGCGATCTGGGAGAGCCGCACCACCGCGTTGCCCTCGCCGACCGGCAGATCGACCAGGAACGGCGAGACCTCGCTGATCGCCTGACCGGGGCCGTCCGAGTCGATCTCGCCGTCGGGATAGACCGAGTTGGGCGCCATGGCCCGCACCGTGGAGGTGGCATTCACCGGCTCGCCGCGGGAGAGCAACCAGTTGCGTAACGCACCGGCCACCACCGCCAACACCACATCGTTGACATCGCAGTCGTACCGGGCTCGCAGATCGCGATAATCCTCCAACGCGTGGGCGGCCACCGCCAGGCGCCGGTTGCGCGAGACCGTGGTGTTCAGCGGGCTGCTCGGCGCCGTGCCGCGTGCGACGGTGCGCGCCACCTCGGCCACCCGGCGACCGACATCGACGAGGGCGCCGACATTGGTGATCGTCTCCTGGACCGAGGACCGCAACGCGGCGGCCTGGGCCGTCGGCCTGGTGATCCATTCCCCCACCGCGCCGGCGAGCAGTTGCCTTCCGCTGGGCTCCCGCGCCGGAATCCAGATGTCCTCACCGAACTCCGGGGGTTTCTGGGTGCGATCGGCGATGACATGCCCGATCTCCAGCGCCGACATGCCATTGACCAGCGCCTGGTGCGATTTGGTGTAGATCGCGATCCGGTTGCGGGCCAGCCCCTCGATCAGATACATCTCCCACAGCGGCCGTGACGCATCCAGGGGCCGGGAGCCGATCCTGGCGATCAGATCGTGTAACTGACCATCGCTGCCCGGTGAGGGTAGTGCCGAGCGCCGGATGTGGTAGGTGATGTCGAAATCGTCATCGTCGATCCAGACCGGCCGGGCCAGTCCGAACGGCACCGCACGCACCTTTTGCCGGTAGCGCGGGATCTGGGGCAACCGCTGCTCGACCGTGGCCAGCAGCGTCTCATAGCCGAGTCCTCCGCGAGGCTTGCGCACGATCGACAGCGATCCGACGTACATCGGGGTGGAGCTGTTCTCCAGACCGAAGAACGCCGCGTCCGATGCCGACAACCTGGTCACCATCGCGACGCGGACCCCCTTGCTCGATATCACCGCCACCGTAGCGGCACAGCGCATATCCGCGCATCGCGGGTGTTCGGCAGCACCACGGATTTACCGCGCGGTGGTGTGCGCGCCGCGTGCGATCATCAATATGCCTGTCCCCTCCAGCAATTGCCGTGTCCGATCCTGCCCGCTGGAGTATGTGTGACATCCATCCCGCAGCACCGCCACCATCCGTCGGTGACCACGCCGATCATCGATTGTGAGCCGCCACCGCATGGCGGACCGCACCATCGTCAACCGACGATCGGCACGCCACGGCGCCGGACGCCGCGCCAACTCAGTCCACCGGCGATCACCGGGGAGCCACCCGCTCCGACCGCGGCCGCGGTCTTCACCGACGCGGCGCTACGCCGGGTGCTGGAAGTGCTCGATCGACGGAGGCCGACCAGCCAGTTGCGCGGACTGCTGACCCCGGCGCTCATCGACACCGTCGGCTCGCTGACTCGCCCGCCGCAGTCCGGGCCCACCGCGATGCTGCGGCGAATCCGGTTGCGCAGCATCGTCAACGGGACAGCCACCGCGGTGACGGCGGCCGAGGTGTTCGCGACCTACACCAGGGGTCCCCGGGTGCGGGTGATCGCGGCACGGGTCGAGATCGTCGCAGGCCGCTGGCAGCTGGTCGCGTTGCAGATCGGGTGAGTATCTAGCGCTTCTTGCCGCGACGCGATGCCTCGCGGCGCTCCTTGCGGCTGCCACCGCCGGCAGGCCGGTTGGTACCGCCGCCGGATCGCTTCACCTCTGCCGAACCGTCCTCGGCCGGGCCGGTGTAGGTCAGCGGCGGCGCCGAACCGTCGTTGATTCCCTTGGCCTGCACGCCCGCCGGACGTTCCTTGGTGGCGACCTGCCCCTGCTGGCCGGCCCCCTGCTGTGCGGCCGCAGCGAACTCGGCCAGGCCGGTCGACATCGGCTGTACCACCGGCGCGGTCTGTGGTGCCGCCTCGACCGCCACGTTGAACAGGAAGCCGACCGACTCCTCCTTGAGACCCTCGAGCATGGCGACGAACATGTCGTAACCCTCCCGCTGGTACTCGACCAGCGGGTCACGCTGGGCCATCGCGCGCAGGCCGATGCCCTCCTTGAGGTAATCCATCTCGTAGAGATGCTCACGCCACTTGCGGTCGATCACATTGAGCAGGACGTTGCGTTCCAGCTGCCGCATGGCGCCCTCGCCACCAATGGCGTCGATCTGGGCCTCCCGCTCGGCGTAGGCCCGTTCGGCATCCTTGATCAGCGCGTCCAGCAGTTCCTCGCGGGTCAGCTCGCCCGGTTCGCCGATGGCATCGGAGTCGATGAGGTCACGGTGGTCGATGCTCACCGGGTAGAGCGTCTTGAGCGCCTCCCACAGCTTCTCAAGATCCCAATCCTCGGAGTAGCCCTCGGCCGTCGCACCGTCGACATAGGCCGTGATGACGTCGACCATCATGTCGTGCGCCTGCTGTTGCAGATTCTCGCCCTCAAGGATCATCCGGCGCTCGTCGTAGATGACCGTGCGCTGCCGGTTCATCACCTCGTCGTATTTGAGGACGTTCTTGCGGACTTCGAAGTTCTGCTGCTCGACCTGGGTCTGCGCGCTCTTGATCGCGCGGGTCACCATCTTGGCCTCGATCGGCACATCCTCGGGCAGGTTCAGCCGGGTCAGCAGGGTCTCCAGCGTCGCCCCGTTGAAGCGGCGCATCAACTCGTCACCCAGCGACAGGTAGAACCGCGACTCGCCGGGGTCGCCCTGGCGGCCGGAACGACCGCGCAGCTGGTTGTCGATGCGGCGCGATTCGTGGCGCTCGGTGCCCAGCACGTACAGGCCGCCGGCGGCACGCACCTCGTCGGCCTCGCCCTTGGCCTCTTCCTTGATGGCGTTGACGGTGGATTCCCAGGCCGCCTCGTACTCCTCGGGCGTCTCCACCGGGTCGAGGCCCTGTTCCTTGAGCCGCTTGTCGGCGAGGAACTCGACGTTGCCGCCGAGCACGATGTCGGTACCGCGGCCCGCCATGTTGGTGGCCACCGTGATGGCGCCGCGGCGGCCGGCCTCGGCGATGATGTTCGCCTCTTGCTCGTGGTACTTGGCGTTGAGGACGTTGTGCGGCACCTTGCGCTTGGTGAACTGCCGCGACAGGTACTCCGAGCGCTCGACGGAGGTGGTGCCGATCAGGACGGGCTGCCCCTTCTCGTACCGCTCCACGACATCGTCGACGACGGCGATGTACTTGGCTTCCTCGGTCTTGTAGATCAGGTCGGACTGGTCTTCACGGATCATCGGCCGGTTGGTCGGGATCGAGACGACACCGAGTTTGTAGATCTCGTGCAGCTCGGAGGCCTCGGTCTGGGCGGTACCGGTCATACCGGAGAGCTTCTTGTAGAGGCGGAAGTAGTTCTGCAGCGTGATGGTGGCCAGGGTCTGGTTCTCGGCCTTGATCTCGACACGTTCCTTGGCCTCGATGGCCTGGTGCATGCCCTCGTTGTAGCGGCGGCCCACCAGCACGCGGCCGGTGAACTCGTCGACGATGATGACCTCGCCGTCGCGGACGATGTAGTCCTTGTCGCGCAGGAAGAGTTCCTTGGCCTTGAGGGCATTGTTCAGATAGCTGACCAGCGGTGAGTTGGCCGCCTCGTAGAGGTTCTCGATACCCAGCTGGTCCTCGACGAACTCGACACCTATCTCGTGCACACCGATGGTGCGCTTACGCAGGTCGACCTCGTAGTGGACGTCCTTCTCCATCAGCGGGGCCAGCCGGGCGAACTCGGCGTACCAGTTGGAGGCGCCGTCGGCCGGACCCGAGATGATCAGCGGGGTACGGGCCTCGTCGATCAGGATCGAGTCGACCTCGTCGACGATGGCGAAGTGGTGGCCGCGTTGCACCATCTCCTGCACGGAGTGGGCCATGTTGTCGCGCAGATAGTCGAAGCCGAACTCGTTGTTGGTGCCGTAGGTGATATCGGCGGCGTAGGCCGCCCGGCGCTGGTCGGGGGTCAGCCCGGACAGGATGACGCCGACCTCCAGGCCGAGGAACCGGTGGATGCGGCCCATCTGTTCGCTATCGCGTTTGGCCAGGTAGTCGTTGACCGTGACGATATGGGTGCCCTTGCCCGTCAGCGCGTTGAGGTAGGCGGGCATCACGCCGGTCAAGGTCTTGCCCTCACCGGTCTTCATCTCGGCGACGTTGCCGAAGTGCAGCGCCGCACCACCCATCAGCTGGACGATGAACGGTTTCTGGCCGAGCACCCGCCAGGCCGCCTCGCGGGCCACCGCGAACGCCTCGGGCAGCAGGTCGTCGACGTCTTCACCACCGTCGATGCGCTTGCGGAACTCGTCGGTCTTGGCCCGCAGTTCGGCGTCGGAGAGCTTCTCGACGTCCTCGGACAGGGTGTCCACATAGTCGGCCACCTTCTTGAGGCGTTTGACCATGCGGCCTTCACCGAGCCGGAGCAACTTATCGAGCACGCTATTTCCCCTGTGGGTTGACGAATCTGGACGGCCTATGGGCCCGTTCCATCGTAGGCGACCGTTCTGGCAGCCCCCTTGAAAGCGTCCCCGGTGTCCGAAATGGGTGTCGTCCGGTGTCCGTTCCGAACATGCACGGAGCCCCCGGCCGGATCGGCCGGGGGCTCGTGTGTGACAGCTGGATCAAGCCAGCCGGATCAAGCCGTAGTCGTAGGCGTGCCTGCGGTAGACCACCGTCGGCCGGTCCGACTCCTTGTCGTGGAAGAGGAAGAAATCATGTCCGACGAGCTCCATCTCGTAGAGCGCGTCATCGACGCTCATCGGGGTGGACTCGTGGGTCTTGGTGCGCACGATGCGGCCGGGCTCGTGGAAGTCGGCGGGATCGATGGAGAACGGGTCAGGGGCCGCGGGCGCCTCTTCGGGCGGCAGCATCGCCGTGGCCTCGTGCAGGGACACCGGCGTCTTGTCGCCGTAGTGGATCTTGCGGCGGTCCTTCGTCCGGCGCAGCCGTGCCTCGAGTTTGTTGGCCGCCGACTCCAGCGCGGCATAGAAGCTGTCGGCACATGCCTCGCCGCGCACCACGGGTCCACGCCCGCGCGCGGTGATCTCGACGTGCTGGCAGTTCTTGCGTTGACGGCGATTGCGTTCGTGATCGAGCTCGACATCGAAGAGGTAGATGGTCTTGTCGAAACGTTCGAGCCGAGCCAGCTTCTCCGCGACGTAGATGCGGAAGTGCTCAGGTACTTCGACATTTCGCCCCTTGACCACGACTTCGGCGTTCATCGCCGGCGTTTCAGGGGTGTCTTCCCGGTCGTCCATGACCATGGTCGAGCGATCAGATTGCACGGAATTCGTTGACATACTTGACAACTCATTTCTCTCGGCAGTCGCACGCAGAAAGCGTGCCGGATTGTCATAGATACGCCGACGAGAACCGAGCATGCCGCGCGCCCGCCGGCGTCAGGTGTCGAGTTACCACCTCCCACCACAGTCGGGCAGTCCCGATACCGCACGGGCGCCCGTCTTCGGGTGCCGCCGTGAGGTGTTCACGGGTTGTTGGGATCGACCGTAGTCCGAGTTCACCTGACTGTGCCACCTATTTCGCAGACCTGTTTTCAGTTCTTCATCTACGGGCAACGACGACCCGTGAGAATCACGCGCTCGCCAACGCCAGAACTGCCTGCACAGCAACGCCGGCATCGCGTAATGCCCGCACCGATTCGCTGGCGGTGGCGCCGGTGGTGACGACATCGTCGACGAGGATCACCGCACCGAGCACCGGGCGTGTCACCCGGACCCGACCCGCGAGGTTGCGCTGACGCTGGGAACTGGACAGCCCGACGGAGTCCCTGGCGAAGCCGGTCAGCCGCAGCGCGCGGATCACGCCGACGCCGGTGAGATCAGCGGTTGCCCGCGTGGCCACCCGCGTCACCGGGTCCCCGCCGCGCCGCCGCGCGGACCACCGTCGGGTGGGTGCGGCCACGATGGTCAGTGGCGTTTCGATGAGTCCCCAGGCCAATAGGCGGTCCAGACCGATGCGCAGGATCTGCGCCAGCGGTGCCACCAGGTCGGCGCGGCCGTGCTCCTTCACCGCGATGATCGCGTTGCGCCGCGCGCCGGCGTAGCGGCCCAGGGCCAACACCGGCACATCGGGATCGAGGCGCGGCGTGACCACCTGCGGCTGGGCGGCCCGGGCACACAGTTCGGCGGCACACGCCGCGCACCAGCGCGTCGACGGCGCACCGCACCCCCCGCATTCCAGCGGCAGCATCAGATCCAGCACACGCGTAAGTGTCCGCGCGGGGTCCGACAACCCGGGCCCGGCAACCGGGCCAACCTATCCGGGCAGCACGGGCACCGCGCCGGTGACCATCAGCGGCCCGACCTCCGACCAGGTCAGGTCGTTGTCGGCTGCCGACCCGGAGAGCTGGAGGATCCCTCGGCGATCGGCCACGTAGACGGTGGACGGATTGGCCGCGACCACCGACATGGGCACGGCCAGATTGCCATTGGGCCCGTCGGAGTTCACGCCGTCGAGATTCACATAGGACACCGGGTGCGCGGCATCGGTGCGGGTGACGACGATGTCATCGCCGGTCCGCCAGGACAGCGACACCGCGGTGTCACGCAGCCCGAAACCCAACCGTCGCGGGTAGGTCAGCGCGTATCCCCCGCCGGGGGTCTGTTCCACCCCGGCCAGGATCACCTGTCCGTTGATCACCATGGCCGCGCGGGTGCCGTCGCGGGAGAGCTGCAGTTCGGCGATGGCGCCGGGGAACTTGGTCGCCACGGCGGTGGAATCGACCGGGATGCGCGCAGGCTGTCCGGAGGCGGCCTCCTGGAGGACCCGCACGACGTTGACACCGTCGACGACGACCCAGATGGCCTCGTCCAGCGACCAGGTCGGTCGGGTCAGCGAGCGGCCGTCGAGCGCCTGCGCGGCATCCCCGCCGACCGGACCGATCCACAGCGAGGACGCCATGTCGGGGGCATCGCGGCGCAACACCACCACCGAGGCCACCTGCTGGCCGCTGCGCGACAGGGCCGCGGCGGTCTGGTCGCGCAGCTGCCCGAACGGCCCCGGCACCCGCGGTGCGCGTTGGCCGTCGAGGTAGACCAGTGAGCCGCCGACGAGGGCGTGCAGTCCGGCCCCCGCGCCGTCGGCCGCGCCGGGATCACTGGCCGCGACATCGGCGGTGTCCCAGCCCTGGGCGAATCGGTCGTCCAGGGCCGCGCCGTCGGCGTTGATGACATAGGGACCGTTGATCCCGGCCCGCGCCAACGTCCAGATGATCTGCGCGGCGAGTAGTTGGCGGGTGTGCGGGTCGGTGGTGGACAGGTTCTCCAGATCGATGCGGGCGCCGCCGTAGCCTCGACCCACCCCGGTCTTGCTGCCGTCGGCCCTGGTGACCGGCCCGCGCAAGCGCAGCGGCGCGGCGAGCAGGTTGCGCACCGTGTGCGCCATCTCCGGTCGCGGCCCGGTGATCATCTTCGACATCAGTTCGGTGGCGAGCTGATCGGAGTCCGACACCGCGACGTAGCGCGGGTCGGGCACCACCGTGTTCCCGGTGGGGTCGGTGAAGTACAGCGTGTTGCGCCGGTAGGTCTGCTGAAACTGCTGCCAGTCCAGGAAGACCCCGTTGGGCAGCCTGTCGATACGCCACCCGCCGGGCGTCTGCACCAGTTCGATGGGCCCGGGGTCGGGCAGCGCGCCCTCGGCGGTCTCGAACACCCCGACATCGGAGAGCGATCCGAGGATATCGGCCGCCATGGTGACCGACACCCGGTCCGGGCGGCGCGTCTCGGTGAACACCACCCGGTCGATCAGTAGCGCGCTGCCTGCGTCATCCCAATTGCGCGAGGCGGATTCGGTGAGGAACTGCCGTGCGGCCAGGTGCCGGTTGGCGGGATCGGCAGTGGCCTTGAGGAACTCGCGGAGCAGCACATCGGGTTCCATGCCGGGCGATGGTGTCGGTAACCGCGGTGGTGCCGGGCGGTCGACGGTGCCGATCGCCTGCGGCGCAGACGAACTCGGCACCCCGGCACATCCCGAGACCAGCAGGGCTGCGGTGACGAGCAGGCTCAGCATCACCAGGACGCGGGTCATACGCCCTCCGATTCGCGATCACGCCTACCTCGCTCGGCTGCGGTGTCCTTGGCCCTTGCCGCGACATTGACGGGTTTGAGCGGCAGCGGGCTGGTGGTCACCTTGTGACCGCGCACCAGCGGCAGGGTCAACCGGAAACAGGCACCGTTGCCGGGCTCACCCCAGGCCTCCAGTCGTCCCTGGTGCAACCGGGCGTCCTCGATGCTGATGGCGAGCCCGAGTCCGGTACCCCCGGAGCGGCGTACCCGCGACGGGTCGGACCGCCAGAACCGACTGAACACCAGTTTCTCTTCGCCGGGGCGCAGCCCGACACCGTGATCGCGGACGGTGACGGCGACGGTGTCCTCGTCGGCGGCCATCCGGATCTCGACGGGTTTGCGTTCGGCGTGGTCGATGGCGTTGGCGATGAGGTTGCGCAGGATGCGTTCGACCCGGCGGGGGTCGACCTCGGCGATGACCCCGTCGGCGGGCATGTCGACGTCCAGCTGCACCGCGGCGTCGGCCGCCAAATGCCCGACGTTGTCCAATGCGCTCTGCACGGTGGCGCGCAGATCGACCGCCTCGACCGCCAGTTCGGCCACGCCCGCATCGTGGCGGGAGATCTCCAGCAGGTCGGCCAGCAGCGTCTCGAACCGGTCCAGTTCGTTGACCATCAGCTCGGTGGACCGCCGCAGCGCGGGGTCCAGCTCGTCACTGTGATCGTGGATCAGATCGGCGGCCATCCGGACGGTGGTGAGCGGGGTGCGCAGCTCATGGCTGACATCGGAGGTGAAGCGGCGCTGCAGATTACCGAACTCTTCGAGCTGGGTGATCTGGCGCGACAGGCTTTCGGCCATATCGTTGAAGGAGACCGCCAGCCGAGCCATATCGTCCTCACCGCGCACCGGCATCCGCTCGGTCAGGTGACCTTCGGCGAACCGTTCGGCGATGCGTGAGGCCGACCGCACCGGCAACACGATCTGCCGGGCGACCAGCAGCGCGATGGCGGCCAGCAGTCCGAGCAGCACGATGCCGCCGGTGGCCATGGTGCCGCGCACCAGAGCGATGGTCGATTCCTCGTTGCTCAGCGGGAAGATCAGATACAGCTCAAGGTTGGTCACCGTCGACCGCGCCGAGGCGCCCGGGCTGCCGACGATGAGGGCGGGCCCGGAGAACCCGTCGGTGTGCACACCCGCGTACTGATAGCTGACCTGGCCCGCCTGCACGAAATCCCGCAATGCGGTGGGAATCTGCTGCACCGGCCCCGCCGCGGTGGCCGCGCGCGGACCGTCACCGGGGACGACGAGCACCGCGTCGTACGCACCGGCGAGGCCGGGTCCGGCATCCGCCTTACGATCGATCAGGGTGTTGCGGGCCAGCTGCAGGCTACTGTCCAGCGACCGGGTTTCCTCACCGCTGACGATGCCGCTGACGGTGTCGCGGGCGCGCTCGATCTCCTCGGTGGCCGCCCGCACCTTGACTTCCAGGATGCGATCGGTGATCTGGCTGGTGAGCACGAAGCCGAGGACCATGATGACGGCCAGGGACAACCCCAGCGTCAGCGAGACGACCCGCAGCTGCAGTGACCGACGCCAAGCGAAGCTGACGGCGCGACCGAGCGCGCCGAGCCCGCGCCACACCGGGGACGGCCCCCGAAATCGGCTGCGGACCCGACGTCTGGAGCCGAAGATCACGAATGGTGCCGTTCGGTCGTCACGACGGCGGGACCGTCAGTGATCGCGACGGCGGTGCCGTCACCCGTCACGGCGGGCCGGCCTTGTATCCCACCCCTCGAACGGTCAGCACCACCTGCGGGTTCTCCGGGTCGGTCTCGACCTTGGCGCGCAACCGCTGCACGTGCACGTTGACCAGCCGGGTGTCGGCGGGATGCCGGTAACCCCAGACCTGTTCGAGCAGCACATCGCGGGTGAACACCTGGCGCGGTTTGCGGGCCAGCGCCACCAACAGGTCGAACTCCAGCGGGGTCAGCGAGATCTGCTCACCGTTGCGGGTGACCTTGTGGGCGGGCACGTCGATGTCGATATCGGCGATCGACAACATCTCGGCGGGCTCATCATCGTTGCGGCGCAACCGGGCCCGCACCCTGGCGACCAGTTCCTTGGGCTTGAACGGCTTCATGACGTAGTCGTCGGCGCCGGATTCCAGACCCAGCACCACGTCCACGGTGTCGGTCTTGGCCGTCAGCATCACGATCGGCACACCCGAGTCCGAGCGCAGCACCCGGCACACGTCGATACCGTTCATGCCGGGCAGCATGAGGTCCAGCAGGACCAGATCGGGACGGAGCTCACGCACGGCGGTGAGCGCCTGGCTGCCGTCACCGATGACGGCGGTGTCGAAACCCTCGTTGCGCAGGACGATGGTGAGCATCTCGGCCAGTGACGGGTCGTCGTCGACGACCAGGATCCGTTGCCTCATGGTGACCATGGTGTCACCACAAGGCGACAAAACCGGGGTGCCACGCGGGGTGCCGCGCGGTGAACCTCAGCCCGCCGACATGCCCGCCGCCAGCACCGCCGCCTCGACATCGGCTCCGACGACGATCCATTCCCCGCCCCAGCCCGCGGCGGCCAACTGCGCGTACACCGCGCCGGTGCGCTGCTGCAGTCCGCCGTCGCGCTCATAGGCATCACGCACGCGGTCGGCGTCGGCGGCCGCGCGGCTGACGGCACGCTCAGCGGCCAGTTCGACGGGAACATCGAGCAGCACTTGATGATCCGGGGCGGGCAACCCGAACCGCCCGTACTCGAGATCGCCGACCCACTCGACCACGTCACCATCGCCATCTTGGTGTAGTCGGGCGGCGCTGTAGGCGGCGTTGGAGGCGACATAGCGGTCCAGGATCAGCACATCGTGTTCAGCGAGTAGTCGCCGGATGTCGGCGGCCGCCCCCGAGCGGTCCAGCGCGAACAACATCGCCATCGCATAGACCGACTCGGCAAGGTCGCCGTGTCCGCCGTGCAGGGCCTCCGCGGCCAGATCGGCATGGATCGACTCGCCGTACCGCGGGAAGGCCAGGGTGGCCACGGACCTGCCTTCGGTCTCGAACGCCGCGCGTAGACCCTCGGTCAACGTCCGCTTGCCTGCGCCGTCGAGGCCCTCGATCACGATGAGCACGCGGCGAGCGTAGCCGACGCGCTATCGGCCGGACACCCATCCGAGGATCGTCAGCCCCACCATCGCGAACAACAGCAATGCGGGCGCGACGGTGGTCAGCCCGGTCGCGCCGAGCACCGCGACCACCAAACCGCAGGCACCCGCCAGCACGAGAAAGATCAGCCGCAGCACCATGACGATGCGGCCCGTCGTCACCGACCGCAGCACCGGCATCGGCACCATCCGCCACACCCAGTACAGCGCGGCGATCGGCGGCGCGGCCAGGACTACGGTGAAAACCCTTGCCAGGACGGTGGATTGGCCCTGATCGTGCAGTATGAAGACGGCGAACATCGCCGCGGCCAACAGAACTGTGGCCGCCGTCGCCATCCGCAGCACGCGGGTGATGGCCAGCCCGATATTGCCCAGTGCCGTCTGTGTCAGCTCCGGATCCATCCGCATGGCCTGCAGCAGGCCACGCAACGCCGCGGTGTTGGTCCCCCACCGCAACCGGCTGACGGCCAGATTGTGGACGGCCAGCCCATGTCCGGGATCGATCCGCAGTGCCTGCAGGTAGTCGGGTTCGGCGGCGGCGAGCCCGGACACCTGCTGCTGCAGGTCACCGCGCAACACCCAGGCATCCGCCGACTCCGGGTACAGCCGCAGCGCGTGATCGACGACGTCCAGCGCCTCGGCAGGCCGAGCGGCCTCGCGCAGCAGGCTGGCGTATGTGTACTGCGCCAGCGGTGAATCGGGATGGGCCGCGGCGGTCTGCCAGGCCAGTGTCAGCGCCTCCTGCACCCGACCCTGACCGTAGAGCGTCAACGCCTGCCCGCCCCTGGCGGCGATATCGTCGGCCACTGTCCCCCCTGCGGTGTCCGGCTTCCGGTCTCCGATCGACCCTAGAACTGGCCGCAGTTGGGTCTGGTCGGCACCCCGTTGAAGCGGTCGGCGATCCATTGCATCGCGGGTTCGCCGTCGACGAGCATCGGCAGCGCATGGTTGACGACGGCCTTGTTGAGGAACGGCGGTTGCTCGTTGGTGCGGAACTCTACGTCCGCCCCCTTGGCGCACCAGTCCTTGCCGAGCTGGACCGACGGCGCGTACGGCACCAGCGGATCGAACCGGTTGTGGTTGATCATCACGGGCGCATCGGGTTTCAGCGTGCCCAGCTTCTGCAGGTCGAGCAGCCCGCGGAACTGGGGATCGGTCAGCAGGACGTCGATCGGGCCGTTGAAGTAGGGCTGCAGATGCCGGAACATGAACTTCGTCAGCGTCTCGGGAACGCACTGATCCCTGGTCTTGTCGACGAAGTCCATGCCCCGCGGGGTGAGCAGACCACGAATCTTGGCCTCCACCTCCGGGTAGGTCTGGAACACGCTGTTGAGCGCGTAGCCGATCACCCCGACCAGCGCGCTGCCGTCGGCGAACGGGATCAACGCCGCCAGATCGGCCGGCGGCGCTCCGGCGTAGGTGCCCACGATATCGAGTTCGGGGGCGTAGGCCGAGGCCAGTTCGGCCGCCGAGGCCGCCGCGCCACCACCCTGGGAGTAACCCCAGAACGCGACGGGGCCGTCGGGCGGCAAGGAGGTGCCGGGCAGCGCTTGTGCCGCCCGCGCCGCGTCGAGCATCGCCTGGCCCTGGGACAGCCGGTTGACGTAGGTGTGGGTGACCCCGATGGTGCCGAGACCCTCGTAATCGGTCATCACGATGGCGAAGCCACGCGCGACCATGGTCGCGACGAACATCTCCTCGTAGTTGAACGTGAAGTCCAGATACGGCGACCAGTGGATGCCCTGGTTGAAGCCGCGCGACGGCGCGCATTGGTCACCCTGACCCTGGGTGCCGGGGCCGTAGACGATCAGCGGGCGCGGACCCCTGCCGGGCCACGGCGCCCAGGGTTCGAAGTAGGTGCCGGTCACCACATCGGGGTTCCCGCGTCCGTCGGTGCTGCGGTACATGATGCGGGTGCCGTTGGCCATGATATGGCCGAGCTGGCCGGACGGCTCCAACACCAGCCGAGACGGTTCGGTGCGCACGAGCGCACCCGGCGGTACATCAGGCAACGGATTCGGTGGCGTGTAGAAGGCGGTGTATTCGTCCTCGTTGTAGTACGGATACCAGTCGTCGGCATGGGCCAATCCACTTGTCAGACAACCGATGACAACCCCGAAGGAGATGACGAAGAATAGCGCCCCGGCCCGAATCACTACCGGACAGTAACAAAGCAGTCGCCGATTGACCACGGATTCGTTACGTTTCGTCCGGCGGTCCAAATGTAACGCCGACTGCGTGCGCCGACCCGCTCCGTGGCGGCAAATGACCCGGACAGCGCGACGCCGCGACGGCACGTGCGGCCGTCGCGGCGTCTGCTGCTACTCACATGGGTCGAGCGGGTCAGTACCGGTAGTGCTCCGGCTTGTACGGACCCTCGACGTCGACACCGATGTACTCGGCCTGATCCTTGGTCAGCTTGGTCAGCGTGCCGCCCAGTGCCTCGACGTGGATCTTGGCGACCTTCTCGTCGAGGTGCTTGGCCAGCCGGTAGACCTCGTTGTCGTACTGGTCGTTCTTGGTCCACAGTTCGATCTGCGCGATGACCTGGTTGGAGAAGCTGTTGCTCATCACGAACGAGGGGTGCCCGGTGGCGTTACCCAGGTTGAGCAGACGGCCCTCGCTCAGCACGATGATCGACTTGCCCGAGTCACCGAAGGTCCACTCGTCGACCTGCGGCTTGATGTTGATACGGGTGGCACCCGAGCGCTCAAGGGCGGCCATGTCGATCTCGTTGTCGAAGTGGCCGATGTTGCCCAGGATCGAGTGATCCTTCATCGCCTTCATGTGGTCGAGGGTGATGATGTCCTTGTTACCGGTCGAGGTGATGACGATGTCGGCATCGCCGATCGCCTGCTCGACGGTCACCACGTCATAGCCGTCCATCAGCGCCTGCAGGGCATTGATCGGGTCGATCTCGGTGACCTGGACGCGGGCGCCCTGGCCGGCCAGCGACTCCGCGCAGCCCTTACCGACATCGCCGTAACCGCAGATCAGGACCTTCTTGCCGCCGATCAGGGCGTCGGTGCCGCGGTTGATGCCGTCGACCAGCGAGTGGCGGGTGCCGTACTTGTTGTCGAACTTGCTCTTGGTGACCGAGTCGTTGACGTTGATCGCCGGAAACGCCAGCTCACCTGCGGCGGCGAACTGGTACAGGCGCAGCACGCCGGTGGTGGTCTCCTCGGTGACGCCCTGGACCGACTCGGCGATCTTGGTCCACTTGTCCTTCTCGGTCTCGAAGCGCTCACGCAGCACTCCCAGGAAGACCTTCCACTCGGCCGAGTCGTCCTCTTCGGCGGGCGGGACCACGCCGGCCTTCTCGTACTGCGCGCCGCGCAGCACCATCATGGTGGCGTCGCCACCGTCGTCGAGGATCATGTTGGCGGGCTCACCCGGCCAGGTCAGCATCTGCTCGGCGGCCCACCAGTACTCCTCCAGCGTCTCGCCCTTCCAGGCGAAGACGGGGGTGCCCTTGGGCTCCTCGACGGTGCCGTGCGGACCGACGACGATCGCGGCGGCGGCGTGGTCCTGGGTGGAGAAGATGTTGCAGCTCGCCCAGCGAACCTCAGCACCGAGCGCCACCAGCGTCTCGATCAGCACGGCGGTCTGCACGGTCATGTGCAGGGAGCCGGAGATGCGCGCGCCCTTGAGCGGCTGCACGTCGTGGTACTCGCGGCGCAGTTCCATCAGACCGGGCATCTCGTGCTCGGCCAGACGGATCTCCTTGCGGCCGAAATCGGCGAGCGAAAGGTCGGCGACCTTGTAGTCGATGCCGTTGCGGACATCGGCGGTCAACGCAGTCATAAGTGGTCAGAGCCCCTTTTGTATCGTTCGTCATCACTGGAGGCAGGCCTGCACGATACGGCGCGGGCCATGCCGAAACCCGTAGCCTGCGGGCTCGCGGGACAGGGCCAACGCATCAGATGGCGCTCTGCCAGCTACGGGGTATCGCCTTACACCGTAGCCGAAAACGCCGCCGTCCAACCTCGTCCCCCGTGCGCGGATCCGCCGGCGGTCCCGGATCCGGTTTCGGCGGATCCGCGCCGGGGTACCAAGCCGCTCGCGTTCAGGACAGAGCGGGAGGTCGACCATGCGTGCTCACCCGGCCTCCGGAGACGACGGCACCGTGCGCCGCTCGCTGATATCGCTGGCCGTGCTGAACTTCTTCCTCGCCGACGCCCGCGACGGCCTCGGGCCGTTCCTGGACGCCTTTCTCGCCACTCGCGGCTGGTCATCGGTGGCGCTCGGGGCGATCGCCACCACGGGTGGGGTGATCGGGCTGGTGGTGACACCGCTGTTCGGGGCGCTGGTCGACGGATCCCGGCGCAAACGCGCACTGGTTGCCGGCCCGGTGATCGTGGTGACCGCGGTGGCGTTGCTGACGTTGATCGTTCCGACCGGACCGATCGTGTGGGTCGGCCAGGTCGGTACGGCGGTCGTGGGTGCCGTCATCGGTCCGGCGATGATGGGCCTGACGCTGGGGCTGGTCGGGGAACGGGTGTTCGGCAGGCAGGTCGCCCGCAACGAGTTCTGGAACCATGTCGGCAACGTGGCCTCGTTGACCGCGGTCTTCGTCCTGGTCTCGCTCTACGGCGAACAAGCGATCATCGGCCTGATGCTGGTGACCGCCGCCGGGGCGGTGCTCGCCGCCTTGTGCGTCTCCCCCGCCGATATCGACCACGACACCGCCCGCGGCCTGGCCGAGGCCGACACCGGCGACCGTCCGTCGGGCCTGCGGACCTTGGTGGCGACGCCGGGGCTGGTGGTGTTGGCGCTGGTGCTGTTGATGTTCCACTTCGGCAATGCGCCGATGAGCCGGCTGATCGCCCAGGATTTCGCCATCGAATTGGACACTCCGTTCCGCACCACGGCGATCATCACCGGGGTGGCACAGCTGTCGATGATCGCCGCCGCGGTGGCGGCGCCGGCAGCGATCCGGCGCTTCGGGTTGTCCACGGTGCTGCTGATCGGTCTGTGCGCCTTGCCGATCCGCGGCCTCATCGCCGGCACCCTGCCCGGTTTCTGGACGATCTTCCCGGTGCAGATCCTCGACGGGGTCGGGGCCGGGCTGGTCGGCATCGTGACCCCGGTCGCCGTCGAGCGCCTATTGGCAGGCACGGGGCGGTTCAACGTCGGATTCGCTGCGGTGATGACGGTGCAGGGCGTGGGTGCGTCGTTGAGCAACGTGATCGCCGGGGCCGTGGTGTCCGCGCGCGGCTATCACGCCTCACACCTGCTCAGCGGATTGATCGCGGTGACCGCGATCGCATTGTTCCTGCGCTACCGCAGGCTCATCGTGCGGCCGGACCGGGAAGGCCTCGACAGTGTCACTGCGGTCCCGGATCGATGACGCCATAACGCTCGGCGAACGGGGACATCAGGCGGGCCAGGTCGCGGGCGACGTCATGATCGGCTTCCGGCGGCATCGACACGTAGCTCATCGCCAGTCGGACGATCGCGCGGGCGAGCACCCCGGCGTCCTCGTCGGTGGCCTTGATCCAGCTGTTCTGGAAGGTGGCGGTCAGCCGCTGCGAGCAACGGGTGATGATGGGCCCGCTGTCGGTCGTGATGATCTGCAGCAGATCGGGTTTGGCCTCGCCGCTGAGCAGCGAGATGACCAGCGGGTCGGAGGCGGACTCCAAGAAGAAGGCCCGGAAACCCTCCAGGAACGCCTCGTACACCTGGCCGATGTTGTTGGCGATGGCCGCATCGACGGCATTGACCAGACGGTCGGCAAGACGCAGCGCGTAGCCCTGCGCCAGCCCCTGTCGTGAGCCGAACTCGTTGTAGATGGTCTGCCTGCTGATGCCTGCCGCCCGTGCCACATCGGTGAGCGTGATCGAGGACCAATCACGCACCAGCAGCATCTCGCGCATGCCGTCGAGGATCGAATCGCGCAGCAGCACCCGCGATGCCTCCGCATACGGCACGCGGGTGGCGCCGGACCGCGGTGCGTTCATGACCGCGACCCTATAACTTTCGCGCCGATCCGTTGCGGCCGTCACGGCCGGGCGATCTCCACCATGTCGAAATCGGACTTGGCCGCACCGCAGTCCGGGCAGCTCCAGTCCTCGGGGATGTCCTCCCAGCGGGTGCCCGGCGCGATCCCGTCCTCGGGCCAACCCTTGGCCTCGTCGTACTCGAATCCGCATTGCACGCAGACGAACAGTTTGTAGTCCATGTCATTCCCTTTCCCAGTCGACTCTGCGCTCACGGTGGCGGCTTCTCGTCCTTTCGCGCCGTGAGCGCAGAGTCAGCTTCACACTGTTTCGAAATCGACCTTCTCGCGGACCGCACAGTCCGGACAGGTCCAGTCGTCGGGTACCGCGTCCCAACTGGTTCCTGCCGGAAACCCTTCGCGCGGTGCACCTTTGGCCTCGTCGTAGATGAAGTCGCAACCCGGGCAACGGTAGGCGCTCACGCTCAAGCCCCCTGCTCGTCGCCGGTCCCATACTTGGCGAGCACGTGAGCGCGCCTGCGCGGATGGATGTTGGCCCGGGTGATGTCCCCGTCATAGTGGGCCAGTACCCGGTGGTCCATCACCTTGCGCCACAACGGCGGGAAGTAGGTCAGCCCGATCATCGAGGCGTACCCGCTGGGCAGGTTCGGCGCGCCGTCCATGCTGCGCAGCGTCTGGTAGCGGCGGGTGGGGTTGGCGTGGTGATCGCTGTGCCGCTGCAGGTGATAGAGGAACAGGTTGGTCACGATGTGGTCGGAGTTCCAGCTATGCGCCGGAGCGCACCGTTCGTAGCGGCCGGACTCCAGCTTCTGCCGCAGCAGACCATAGTGCTCCAGGTAATTGACCGTCTCCAGCAAGGCGAAACCGTAGATCGCCGAGATCAGGATGTACGGGATCAACCCGAGACCGAAGATCGCCAACAGGGCGCCGTAGAACACCACCGACATCGCC
This sequence comes from Mycolicibacterium neoaurum, assembly GCF_036946495.1. NCBI lineage: Bacteria > Bacillati > Actinomycetota > Actinomycetes > Mycobacteriales > Mycobacteriaceae > Mycobacterium > Mycolicibacterium neoaurum. The sequence goes on along the minus strand of NZ_JAQIIX010000002.1, from coordinate 3,314,050 downwards.
CAGGCGTTCAGCACATCATTCGACCAGTGCCACTTCGACTTTCCGGCACGCTCCAGCCGTTTGGCCTCCAACTCCCAGGAGGACTTGAGACTGCCCCACACGCTGCGCGGCAGGAACTCCCAGAAGGTCTCACCGAACCGCGCCGAGGCCGGGTCCTCCGGGGTGGCGACGCGAACGTGGTGGCCACGGTTGTGCTCGATGTAGAAGTGCCCGTATCCGGTCTGCGCGAGGGTGATCTTGGACAGCCAGCGCTCCAGCGAGTCCTTCTTGTGGCCCATCTCGTGGGCGGTGTTGATGCCGACGCCGCCGAGCACACCGACCGACAGGGCCAGCCCGATCTTCGCCGGCCACCCCAGGCCACCGTCGAAGCCCAGCCAACTCAGGTCGGTCGCCGTGAACAGGTATGCGCCGAAGATGACGCTGGCGTACTGGCACGGAATGTAGGCATAGGTGCAGTAGCGGTAGTACTTGTCGTTCTCCAGCCGTTCCATGACCTCGTCGGGCGGATTCTGCCCGTCGGGACCGAAGAAGCGGTCCAAGATCGGCAACAGCCCGTAGACCAGCAGCGGACCGACCCAGAACGGGACCTGTGCCGCGATGTGCCAGCCGAGATTGTTGAAGGCCCACACCAGCGGCAGCATCACGAACAGGGCCGTCGGGGCGATCAGCCCCATCAGCCACAGGTACCGCTTGCGGTCACGCCATTCGGTCGCGGGGACGTCGATCGCCCCGTGGTCGATCTGCGATGTCATCTGCCCTACCCCTCTGTGAGGACTGTCACGTGCGAACTTGACTATAGATCGCATTTTGTCGGACGTCTATACAAATTACCCAATTTTGTACAAACGAGAGGGTGTGCGTCGGCCGCGACTGTCCCATCCCAGCCCGTCCGGGCATGCCGAATACGGCCTACGTGGAGTTGATAGACCTACCGACCGACTGCCGGCGGTGCACGCGCCGGCGCGTCAGATACCGACGGTCACCCGGAACAGTCGGGCCGGCTCGTCGGCGGACAACCGCACCGGGCCGTCATCGGCAGCGATCCAGGCCGAGGCACCGCGGGACAGCGTGACGGCCTCGGAGTCGGAGCCGGAGCCGGACTCGGCGTGCACGCGTACGGTCCCGTCGATGCACAGCAGGATCTGTGGGCCCTCGTGCTCGGCAGGGACGTCGATCTCACGACCCAGCCGATCACCGTCCAACCGCAGCACCGAGACCGCGAATTCGGTGGCCGGGGTGTCATAGACCAGTTCCAGGCCGTCCAGCGCGACCCGCGGCAGGATCGGCGCATCGTCGGTGGGCGTGAAGTCCAGCACCCGGAGCAGTTCGGGCACGTCGACGTGTTTGGGCGTCAGCCCACCGCGTAATACGTTGTCGGAGTTGGCCATCACTTCGAAACCGATACCGTGCAGATAGGCATGTAGGTTACCGGCCGGGAGATAGATCGCCTCTCCCTCGGCCAAGGTGATCCGGTTCAGCAGCATCGCCGCCAGCACCCCGGCGTCACCGGGATACCGCTCGCCCAGTTCCAGGATCGTCTTGGCCTCGGCATGGAAGTCGGTCGCACCGGAGCGCAGGTAGCTGATGGCCCCGTCGAGCACCGAGGGAACGAGCACGTCGAGATCGGGCTGCGGGAACGTGATCCAGGTGGTGAACAGCGCGCGCAGACCGTCGGCATCGGACTGGTCCTTGAGCAGGGTGATGAACGGATCCAGCGCGGGCACCGCAAGGGCGCGCATGAACTCCGCGGTCCTGGCGGCCGGGCGGAAACCGGCCAACGCCTCGAACGTGCCCAGCGCGATGATGATCTCGGGTTTGTGGCTGCGGTCTCGGTAGTTGCGCGTCGGCGCGTTGACCGGGATGCCGAGGTGGTTTTCCAGTTCGAAGCCCTGGACGGCCTGCTGGGCGCTCGGGTGCGCCTGCAGTGACAGCGGCTCGTCGGCGGCGAGCACCTTGGCCAGGAACGGCAGCGTGTCACCGAACCGGGACCGCGTACGGCCACCGAGCTGACCGTCCGGGTCGGCGGTGATCATCTCCAACAGCGAGAGCTCACCGGCCTCGGTCGCACAGTGCGCGGGATCACCAGGATGCGCACCCAACCACAGCTCGGCCTCGGGATGGGCTGTCGGACTTGGCCTTCCGGTGAATTCGGCGATCGCGGTCCGCGATCCCCAGGCATACTTACGGATGGCTCCACGGAGCAGGTTCACGCTGTCAACCTCGCGCCAATCGCAGGTACACGGCCGTCATCTCCAACCGCACCGCCACCATCGCCAGTTGCTGCTCGGGACGGTTGCCGACGGCCGACGGCGCGGCGTCGGGAACGTCATCGGCGCTGACGACGTCGAGATCGGGGAAGCCCTCGGTGCGCGCCACCACGGCCGGACGCTGCGCATCGGAGGTCAGCACGACGGTGCGCACCCGCGCGGGCAGCGGACCGTCGAGCTCCTCGTCATGGAACAGTGCCGTCTCGTAGTCCACCGGGGCGGCGTTGAGGCGGGCCAGCGCGCCGAGGGCATCGGTCAGCCCGACCGCGGCGACCACCTGGCTCGCCACCTTCAGCAATACCGTCGCACTGTGCTGGGCCAGCGCCACCGTCGCCGCACTGTCGCCTGCCAACACGACCTCACGTCCGGTCAACCGGTCGGCCAGCGTCTTGGCCGGGTTGGTGAACAGCTCACGTCCGGCGCTGTTGCGCAACGCCTCGGCGTCGAGTTCGTCGGCGAGTGCGTCGATGTCGACCTGTAGGCCCCGGTCGAGGACCGCGAGGATCGCCGCGCCGGCGGCCAGATATCGGGTCGACGAGAAGTCCTCCGGAACCGCCAGCCGCGGAGCCAGGACGGCGGCCCGGCCCGCGGTGGCCTCGCGCAGCGGACCCTCGTTCGGAGCCACCAGCACCACCCGCGCACCGCGGCGCACACCCGTCGCCGCGGCCGATACCAGCACCGGGTCCCCGGCGTCGGCTCCCGCGACCACCACCACATCCAGCGCGCCCGTCCACGGCGGAACCTCGGCGGCCACCACGATCGGTACCGACGTGACACCGGCCAGCGCGGCCGCGAGCATCGTGCCCGCCGCACGGGCCGGCCCGCCGTCGGACACCCAGATCAGCGTGCGTGCGAGACCATCGGCACGTACCTCGTCGAGTGCGCCCTCGCCCACCGCGGCCGCCATGGCGCGCACCTGCGCACCGGCCATCGCGGCCGCCCGCAACAATCCGTCCCGGTCGGCGGCCAGCAGTCCCTCGACATCGTCGAGGTCAATGGTGGCGGCCTGGGCGGTCATGGTGCCGGCTCACTGGCCTGCGGCCGACCACCGTCATCGGCCTGCGCCGCGATCAGCGCAGCCACCTCGTCCACCACCTCGGCCACCTCGTCGGTGGTACGTGCCTCCACGTTGAGCCGCAACAACGGCTCGGTGTTGGAGGTGCGCAGGTTGAACCAGCGGCCCGCACCGAGATCCACCGTCACCCCGTCCAGGTGATCCAGGGACTGGGTCCGGCTGCCGAAGGCGGTCAGCACGGCGTCGACGGTGGCCGGGGCGTCGGTGACGGTGAAGTTGATCTCCCCGGAGGACTCGTAGCGCTGATAGTCGGCCATCAGCTCCGAGAGCGGACGCTGCTGCTCGCCGAGGGCGGCCAGTACGTGCAGCGCCGCCAGCATGCCGGAGTCGGCGCCCCAGAAATCACGGAAGTAGTAGTGCGCGGAATGCTCCCCGCCGAAGATGGCTCCCGTCTCGGCCATCAGCGCCTTGATATAGGAATGGCCGACGCGCGAACGCACTGCCGTGCCACCGCGTTCGGTGATCAGTTCGGGCACCGCGCGCGAGGTGATGAGGTTGTGGATGATCGTGGCGCCGATCTCCCTGCCGAGTTCGCGACCGGCCACCAATGCGGTGACCGCAGAGGGCGACACCGGCCTGCCCAGCTCGTCGACGACGAAACAGCGGTCGGCGTCACCGTCGAAGGCCAGCCCGATATCGGCACTCGTGTCCAGCACATGCTTCTGCAGATCCACCAGGTTGGCCGGGTCCAGCGGATTGGCCTCATGGTTGGGGAACGTTCCGTCGAGTTCGAAATACAGCGGCAGCACCGTGATCCCGGGGATGGCCTCCAGCACGGCGGGGGTCGTATGCCCGCCCATGCCATTGCCCGCATCGACGGCCACCCGCAGCGGGCGCAACGCCGCGAGGTCGACCAGCGAGCGCAGGAAATCGCCGTACTCGGCCAGCACATCGCGGTCGGTGATGGTGCCGGCGGCACCGTCGTGGGCGGGCACACCGTCGATCACCTCTTGGGCGACGGTGGCCAGGCCGGTCTCGCGCCCCACCGGCTTTGCCCCGGCACGGCACAATTTGATGCCGTTGTAGGCGGCCGGGTTGTGGCTGGCGGTGAACATCGCACCGGGGCAGTCCAGCAGGCCGGAGGCGAAATAGAGCTGATCGGTCGATGCCAGGCCGATCCGCACCACGTCGAGGCCCTGGGCGGTCACCCCCTCGGCGAACGCGTCCGACAGGGCGGGCGAACTGGCGCGCATATCGTGCCCGATCACCACCGTGTCCACCGACTGATCGCCCTCGTCGCGGACCAGCCGGGCGAACGCACCGCCGACATCGCGGACGAATCCCTCGTCGATCTGTTCTCCGACCAGCCCCCGCACGTCGTAGGCCTTGATGACGGCGTGGACAGCCTCAGCGGGCCGAGACATGGCTCTCCTCGCTCTCTCGGTCGACGGGGAATATCTGAAGGGACAGCTCTGCCAGCCAGCCTAGTGGCTTGCCCCCAGCGCTGCGGCGGGTCCCGCCTCCAGAGCGCACAGCGGATCTCTCCGGCCGGCGCGATCCCGGCTATTCCGACGGCGGATCCGGGAGAACCCGCAGATGGCCGCGTCGACGACCATTGGGTTCCGGTCGACGCACCGGCGGCGCCATCAGCGCTCCCCCGGGCATACCGGTGGTGGGATCGGAGAATCCTGCGGTGACACCGTTGACCGTGGACGCCATTCCCTCGCGTCCCTCGCGGACCGCATCGGCGAGCGCGACGAGATCGTCCTCGTCGGGGTTGGCCGGCAGCGGTCCGGCGTGGCGCACGAGTTCCCACCCACGCGGGGCGGTGATGCGGCCGGCGTGCACGACGCACAGATCCCAGGAATGTGGCTCGGAGACGGTGGCCAACGGCCCGACGACCGCTGTCGAGTCCGAATAGACGAAGGTCAGCGTCGCCACGGCGTAGTGCGGGCACCCGGGCCTGCAGCAGCGACGGGGAACGTTCACGCCCCGAAGATTATCGTGCGGGCCCGCCTGGGGCGTCCGGACACGCGCGCGACCGTCGGCCGATCTCCAACCGTTATCGCATGATGATCAACCGTTACCATCACTGCCGTGGCGCAGCGCAACCATCGGGGATCACGCCGTGGACGTGGAATGCGCGGGCCGTTGTTGCCCCCGACCGTCCCCGGCTGGCGCAGCCGGGCCGAGCGCTTCGACATGGCGGTGCTGGAAGCCTACGAACCGATCGAACGCCGGTGGCACAGTCGGGTCGCGACGCTGGACGTCGCCGTCGACGAGATTCCCCGCATCGCACCGAAGGATCCCGACAGCGTGCAGTGGCCGCCCGAGGTCGTCGCCGACGGGCCGATTGCCCTCGCTCGACTGATCCCGGCGGGAGTCGATGTCCGCGGTAACTCCACGCGGGCACGAATTGTGTTGTTCCGCAAGCCGATCGAACGCCGCGCCAAGGACAACGACGAACTCGCCGACTTGCTTCACGAAGTTCTGGTGGCGCAGGTGGCCACCTATCTGGGAGTAGATCCCGACGTCATCGACGCACCGGCCGACGACGCCTGAGGGCGAACGTCAGATGATGCCGCGCTTGAGGCGCCGGCGCTCACGCTCGGACAGGCCGCCCCAGATGCCGAAACGTTCGTCGTTGGCCAGGGCGTACTCCAAGCAGCGGTCACGAACCTCGCAGCCCTGGCAGATGCGCTTGGCTTCGCGGGTGGAGCCGCCCTTCTCGGGGAAGAACGCCTCGGGATCGGTCTGCGCGCAGAGGCCGCGCTCCTGCCATTGATCATCTTCGTCGGACGGCGCAGCGAGTTCGGCGCGGTCGGAGACCAGGCTCAGCTGCGGACGTGCGATCACATCGTTGGATTCCGGACCGGCAGCGGTGTGCGGTGTGCTGCCCACTGAACCGAGCATCCGGTTGTCGAACCGGAGCACGCGGTCGAGATCGACCTGCTCAAAAGACATGTTCCGCCTCCTCACCTACTTGTATGTTTCCCCACGGGTGGAGCCCCTGCCGGATCGTGAAAACGCAAACCCCACCAGCACTACCCCAGCTATCACTATTGTGATGTCCGGCCACTCCATTCGAACAGGTGATCGAATTTCGGTCTGCGCCACCGCAACCGGCGGCGAACCAGGAATGACACTGATGTGATTAGACACTTGTTAGCTGTCTCGGTCAAGCGGAATGGCTAGTTTTCATACCATCCCGTGACGTAGATCCGGCGTGTCCATGCTCCGGCGTGTTCGCCACACCCCGGGTGGCGACGACGCGGCGGGCCCACTGGCCTAGGGTCTGAGGTCGTGAAGGTCACCGTTCTGGTGGGCGGCGTGGGCGGCGCCCGGTTCCTGCTCGGGGTCCAGCATCTGTTGCGGCTGGGCCAGTTTGCCGACCCCACCGGCACGCCGGTGCACGAGGTGACGGCGGTGGTCAACGTCGGCGACGATGCCTGGATGTTCGGCGTCCGCATCTGTCCGGACCTCGATACGTGCATGTACACCCTCGGCGGCGGCATCGATCCCGAACGCGGCTGGGGCCACCGCGACGAAACCTGGCATGCCAAGGAGGAACTGGCCGCCTATGGCGTGCAGCCCGATTGGTTCGGGCTCGGCGACCGCGATCTGGCCACCCATCTGGTGCGCACCCAGATGCTGCGGGCGGGCTACCCGCTGTCCCAGGTGACCGAGGCGCTGTGCGCACGATGGCAACCCGGCGCGGCGTTGCTGCCGGCCAGCGACGACCGCAGCGAGACCCATGTGGTGATCACCGACGCGCAAGGTGAGCGCAAGGCCATCCATTTCCAGGAGTGGTGGGTCCGCTACCGCGCCAAGGTGCAGACGCACAGTTTCGCGTTCGTGGGGTCGGACAAGGCAACGGCCGCACCCGGTGTGGCCGAGGCGATCACCGGCGCCGACATCGTCTTGGTCGCGCCGTCCAACCCGGTGGTCAGCATCGGCTCCATCCTCACCGTGGGCGGCATCCGCGCCGCGCTGCGTTCCACCGCGGCCCCGGTGATCGGCTACTCCCCCATCATCGCCGGAAAGCCGTTGCGCGGCATGGCCGACGAATGTCTCTCGGTGATCGGTGTCGAATCGTCCTCCGAAGCCGTGGGACGGCACTACGGTGCACGCAGCGGCGTCGGCATCCTCGACGGCTGGTTGATCGATCAGGGTGACAGCGCCCAGATCGAGGGTGTCACCGTCGCCCAGGCGCCGCTGTTGATGTCCGAGCCCGCCGTCACCGCCGAGATGGTGCGCGCCGGTCTGGATCTGGCCGGGCTGACGCTGTGAGTGCCGAACACGGCAGCGCGGGCGCCCTCGAGATCATCCCGGTCACCGGTCTCGGCGAGTTCCGCCCCGGTGACGATGTGGCCGCGACCGTGGCCGGGGCCGCGCCGTGGTTGCGCGATGACGACGTGCTCGTCATCACCAGCAAGGTGCTGTCCAAGGCCGAGGGCCGCATCGTGCCGGCGCCCACCGATCCCGATCAACGGGATGCATTGCGTCGCAAGCTCATCGACGACGAGGCCGTTCGGGTACTTGCCCGCAAGGGCAAAACCCTGATCACCGAGAACGCGATCGGGCTGATCCAGGCCGCCGCCGGGGTGGACGGCTCGAATGTCGATGCCGCCGAATTGGCGCTGCTCCCGGTGGATCCCGACGCCAGCGCCGCCGCCCTGCGCGAGGGCCTGGCCCAGCGCCTCGGCGTACGGGTGGGTGTCGTGGTGACCGACACCATGGGCCGCGCCTGGCGCAACGGGCAGACCGATGTCGCCATCGGGGCCGCCGGACTGACGGTGCTGCACGGTTACGCCGGCGCCCACGACGTGCACGGTAACGAGTTGGTGGTGACCGAGATTGCGGTGGCCGACGAACTCGCCGCCGCGGCAGACCTGGTCAAGGGAAAGCTCACCGGGATTCCAGCGGCGGTGGTCCGCGGGCTGACCGTGCACGACGACGGCTCCACGGGCCGCACCCTGGTGCGCAGCGGGCAGGATGACCTGTTCTGGCTCGGCACCTCCGAGGCCATCGAACTCGGCCGCCACCAGGCGCAGCTGTTGCGCAGGTCGGTTCGCGCGTTCGACACCGCGGCGGTGCCGCCCACCCTCGTCGAGGCCGCCGTCGCCGAGGCGCTGACCGCGCCCGCGCCGCACCACACCCGCCCGGTGCGCTTCGTCTGGGTGCGCGACCGCCCGACGCGTATCCGGTTGCTCGACGCGATGCGGGCGCGCTGGGAAGCCGATCTCATCGGCGACGGCCGCTCCCCCGAGGACGCCGCGCGCCGCGCCGACCGGGGCCGGTTGCTCTACGACGCACCGGAACTGGTCATCCCGTTCATGGTGCCCGACGGCGCGCACAGCTACCCCGACGCGCATCGCAGCGCCGCCGAACACACGATGTTCACGGTGGCCGCCGGGGCTGCGGTGCAAGCTCTGTTGGTGGCGTTGGCGGTTCGCCAGATCGGCAGCTGCTGGGTCGGTTCGACGATCTTCGCCCCCGATATCGCCCGCCGCGAGCTCGCCACACCCGAGGATTGGGAACCGTTGGGGGCCATCGCGATCGGCTATCCGGCCGAGCCGCAGCCGGCACGCGAGCCGGCGTCCACCGACGGCCTGCTCATCCGGCGATGAGCCTGCACACCTCGGTTGTCGAGGCACTGACCGACTGGCAGGCACCCGAAGCCGGACAGGACGCGCTTCGGCACGCGGTGCTGGCGTTCGTGCTTGCCCGTCCCGACGCCTGCCGGCGATCCTGCGTCCCCGGGCATATCACCGCCTCGGCGCTGGTGCTCGACCACAGCGGCACGCACGCCCTGCTGACACTGCACCCCCGGGTGGGCCGGTGGCTGCAACTGGGCGGACACTGCGAGGACGATGATCCCGATATCGTGGCCGCCGCGCTGCGCGAGGCGACCGAGGAATCGGGTATCGCCGGGCTGCGCATCGACCCGGAACTCGTTGCGATACACGTGCATCCGCTCACCTGCTCGCTCGGCGTGCCCACCCGGCACCTGGATCTGCAGTTCGTGGTGCACGCACCGGCAGGTGCCGAGATCACCCGCAGCGACGAATCACTGGATCTGCGCTGGTGGCCGCTGGAGGCCATGCCGCAGGGTGACCCGTCGCTGGACGCACTGGCGGGGGCAGCGCATCACCGGCTCGCCGAGACCACGGGCGCCGAGAAGGCGACCACACCGCAGAACCCGTAGCGTCGGCGAAGCCGGGACCTCAGACGTCGGTCGAGTAGCGGATACCGCCGTCAGGGATCGTCACACCGGGCCATACCCGCGCACCGCGCAACAGTTCACACCGTGCCCCGATATCGGCACCGTCACCGATGACCCCGTCGCGGATCAGCGCGCGCGGTCCGACGCGGGCGCCGAAACCGATGATGGAACGTTCGATCACCGCACCGGCCTCGACCCGTACACCGTCGAAGATCACCGCGCCGTCCAAGCGCGCGCCCGCGCCGATCTCGGCGCCCCGGCCGATGACGGTGCCACCGATGAGCAATGCCCCCGGCGCCACCGCCGCGCCGTCGTGGATGAGGAATTCACCGCGCTGACCCCGCAGCGCGGGCGACGGTGCGATACCGCGCACCAGATCCGCTGAGCCGCGGACGAAGTCGTCGGGGGTCCCCATGTCGCGCCAGTAGCTGGAGTCGACGTAGCCACACACCTTGCGGCCCTCGGCCAGCAGGGTCGGGAACACCTCGCGCTCGACCGAGAGCATCCTGCCCTTCGGAATCTCGTCGATCACGCTGCGCCGGAACACATAACACCCGGCGTTGATCTGATCGGTCGGCGGATCCTGGGTCTTCTCCAGGAAGGCCGTCACCCGCTGGTTCTCGTCGGTGGGCACACAGCCGAAAGCACGCGGATCGCTGACGCGCACCAGATGCAGTGTCACATCGGCATCGTGCTCGGTGTGGCAGGTCAACAGCGCCCCCAGATCGGCACCGGAGAGCACATCGCCGTTGAACACCAGCGCGGTGTCATGTCGCAGCTTGCCCGCGACGTTGGCGATGCCGCCGCCGGTGCCCAGCGCCTCCTCCTCGACGACGTACTCGATCTCAAGTCCCAGCTTCGATCCGTCGCCGAACGCGGCCTCGAACACCTCGGCCTTGTAGGAAGTACCGAGCACCACATGCCGGATGCCGGACGCGGCGATACGCGAGAGCAGATGGGTCAGGAAGGGCAGACCGGCGGTCGGCAGCATGGGTTTGGGCGCGGACAGCGTCAGCGGCCGCAGCCGAGTGCCCTGGCCACCGACCAGGATGACGGCGTCGACCTCCGCGGGATTGACCATTGCTCAGTGCCGTCCTTTCGCCTGCTTACGTCGAGAATTCCGGACCACCAGGCCGGCTCGGGTCGCCAGCGCACCCTTGATGGTCCACCGTAGCGGGGCCTGCCACCACCGCGGATGTCGATCGGCGAGGAAAGTGTAGGTGCTGCGATGATGTGCGGCCAGATTGCGTGCGGGGTCGCGACCGGTGGAATGTCCCTTGTCGTGCAGGATCTCAGCGGTCGGGACGTAGACGTTCCGGTATCCGGCCAACGCCAGCCGGTCCCCCAGGTCCACATCCTCCATGTACATGAAGTACCGCTCGTCGAACCCGTTGATCGCGTCGAATGCGCTGCGGCGCAACAACAGACACGCACCGGAGAGCCATCCGACGGTCCGTTCGCTTGGCTCAAGCCGGTCCTGCCGATAGGCCGCCGTCCACGGATTCGTCTTCCACACCGGCCCGACCACGGCGTGCATTCCGCCGCGGATCAGGCTCGGCTGATGTCGCGCCGACGGGTACACCGTGCCGTCGGGGTCCCGGATCAGGGGGCCGAGGGCACCGGCATCGGGCCAGCGCTCGGTGGCGGCGAACAATTCGTCGATGCTGCCCGGTCCCCACTGCACATCCGGATTGGCCACGATGAACCAGTCACCGACGGTGACGTACTTCTGCACCGCGCGGTTGACGGCTGTGCCGTAGCCCAGATTGCCGCCGGTCCGCAGTAGCACCGCATTCGGATACCGCTGCTCGGCCTCCTCGGGCGCTCCGTCGGTGGACCCGTTGTCGGCCATGACGACGGTGACCGGGCGTTCGGTGGCATGTGCGAGCGAGGCCAGGAAACGGTCGAGATGTGGTCCCGGTGAATACGTCACCGTCACCACGGTGAGTTCGTCAGCCACGCTGCCCAGCCAGTTCATCGCGCACGCTCGTAGATAACCGGTTCTATCCCAGCGCCGTCAAGGCGGCGGCCAGGGCGTCCTGCCAGGACCGCATCGGTGTGTGGTCAGCGTCATAACGGGCAGTCGACAGCGCCGAGTAGCCGGGCCGCGGTGCCGGACGGGGATGTTCGGCGGTGGTCACCGGCCGCACCCGGTCCGGGTCGGCGCCGATTCCTGCGAACACCGCCCTCGCCAACTCGTATCGGCTGACCGGACCGGTGTTCGCGATATGCCACACCGGCTGGGGATCCGGGTCGTCGGCCAACACCAGTAGCGCATCGACCAGATCGGCCACATAGGTCGGCGATCCGATCTGGTCGGCCACCACGTCGACGGTGTCGCGCTCGTCGGCCAATCTGCGCATGGTGCCGACGAAATCGGCACCGGTACCGGTGTACACCCAGGCCGTGCGCACCACCTGCGCGGTCGGGAACGCGGCGTGTACCTGCTGCTCGCCGGCGAGCTTGCTACGGCCGTAGACGCTGACCGGAGCCGGCGGATCGTCGACCTCGAACGGCCGCGGTTCGCCGACCTGATCGGCCCCACCGAACACATAGTCGGTGGAGATGTGGATCAGCCGCGCCCCGGTGGCCGCGCAGGCCCGCGCGACATGCCCGGCACCCACGGCATTCACGGCGTGGGCACGGGACTCGTCGGCCTCGGCGATGTCGACGGCGGTCAGTGCCGCGCAGTTGACCACGACATCACCGGCGACCAGCAGGTCACGCCCGGCGGCCGGGTCGGTGATATCCCACTGGGCGGAGGTCAGGGCGAGCAGATCACGACCCTGACCGGTGAGCACACCGGCCAGACACCGTCCGACCTGCCCGCCCGCACCGGTGATGACGATCCGGGCGGTCACCTGAGCTATTTGGCGAGCACGCCGGCGGCCACCTTGGGCTGCCAATCGCTGGTCAGCAGCGCGCCGTAGTTGGCCTCCCGGTCGTTGCGGTTACCGGTGTCCAGGTCACGCACGGCATGGATGAAGGCCGGGCCCGCCCAGCCGACCGCGGCCGCGGCACCGAGCACATCGACGATCTGCTTGGCCTGCTCCTGCTGGCTCACACCGTCGCCGGGGATATCGCTGGTGGAGGCACCCATCTCGGTCAACCAGATCTTCTTGCCCCCGTCACCGTTGGCGGCCATCACGTCATGCATGCGCAGCACATCGGACCAGCCGTTGTTGCTATCGGCGGCCAGCCCACCGGGGAACACATAGGGATGGGCGGCGGCGGCGTCGAACGACCCCTTGGCGCCTGCGTCGTACATCTGCTGCAGGAATCCGGGGGGCGAATCGGGTCCGGCGAGCGGGCTCAGACCGGCGGCCACCACGGTGGCACCGGGATTGGCGCGCTTGATCGCCGGGTAGGCGGCCTTGAGCATGTCGGTGTAGCGGACGGCCTTGTTGTCGGCGAAGCCCATGAACAGCGGCAGGTTCGGCTCGTTCCAGATCTCCCAGGCATTGATCCGGCCCGCGTACCGACTGGCGGCGGCCGCGGCGAAGTCACCGAATTCGCCGTAGTTCTTGGGCGGTGCCGACGGGAACAACTTCTGGGCGCCATCGGTCCTGGCCCAGAACGGGGTGTTGGAGATCAGACCGAGGATCCGCAGTCCGTTGGCGCTGGCGGCGTTGACCAGGTTGTCGAAATAGCCCCAGTTGTACTGGCCGGGGCCGGTTCCGACGATCCCCCAGTCCAGCGGCAACCGCACCCAGGTCGCCGTGGTCTTGCCGACCGCGGCGATCTCGCGGGCGGAATCCGCCGGGTTGCCGGTGGCCCAGGTGTAGCCCTGGGCGAATCCGTACCCGTCGGCCGGCGCCACCACCGCACTGGCCGTGGCCGGATTCACCGCGACCATCGATGCGACCAGAGCGACCATTACCGCCGCACGGCCGAAGACCCTGCCCATAGTTTTCCGCATGCCGGTCAATTTACCGGACCTCCTGTGCACTCTTGGACCGAACGCCCTGCCCAGGAGGGTGAACGCCACCGTCGGCCGTAATCGGTTTGTACGCAATCCTTCGTTCGCTGCGCCGTTCCCGTTACCGGCAGGGGTGACCGGCGGATGCCAGACGGACCGGTTGGCACGCCGACGCGCCTGGACGGTCATCGAAGCGGCGGACAGTAGCCTGAGCAGATGCAGAATCGGCTGACCAGGACCGTTGGCGTTGCTGCCGCGGTCGCGGTCGTGTTGTCCACCGGGGTTGCCTGGAGCACGGTCCGCTCGTTCGAGGACGGTATCCACCACGTGAACTCGGCGGCCCTCGGTGGCGGCGGCGAGGACGGCGCCATCGACATCCTGCTCGTAGGCGTCGACAGCCGCACCGATGCGCACGGGAATCCGCTCTCGCCCGAGGAATTGGCGACGCTGCGGGTCGGCGACGATGTCGCCACCAATACCGACACCATCATCTTGATCCGCATCCCGAACAACGGCAGGTCTGCGACCGCGATCTCCATCCCCCGCGACACCTACGTCGAGCTGCCCGACAACGAGGGCAAGATGAAGATCAACGGGGTCTACGGCGACGCCAGGCTGGCGACGATGAAGCAACTCATCGAGGTCGAGGGCATGGATCCGGTCGAGGGAGAGAAGAGAGGCACCGAGGCCGGGCGGGAGGCGCTGATCAAAACCGTCGCCCACCTCACCGGCGTCACCGTGGACCATTACGCCGAGATCGGATTGCTGGGTTTCAGCCTGATCACCGATGCCCTCGGCGGTGTGAACGTGTGCCTGAAGAATCCTGTCTACGAACCGCTCTCGGGTGCCGACTTCCCGGCGGGCTGGCAGAAGCTGGACGGTCCGCAGGCGCTGAGCTTCGTGCGACAGCGCCACGATCTGCCGCGCGGCGATCTGGACCGGGTGACCCGCCAGCAGGTCGTGATGGCATCGCTGGCCCATGAGGTCATCTCGGGTAAGACGCTGTCCAGCCCGGCGACCCTGAACCGATTGCAGACCGCGGTACAGCGCTCGGTCGTGCTGTCCGACGGCTGGGACATCATGGATTTCATCAAGCAGCTCCAGGATGTCGCGGCCGGCTCGGTCGCCTTCGCCACGATCCCCATCCTGCGTGAGGACGGCTGGAGTGACGACGGTATGCAATCCGTCGTGCGCATCGACCAGGATCAGGTCAAGCAGTGGGTGGACGGCCTACTCAACGAGCAGGCCGAGGGCAACACCGAGAAGGTGGCCTATTCACCGGAGAAGACCACCGTCGACGTCGTCAACGACACCGATATCAACGGGCTGGCCGCGGCGGTGTCGAAAGTGCTCACCGGCGGCGGGTTCACCGAGGGCAAAGTCGGCAACCACGACGGCGAGCGCGTCGCCAACAGCATGGTCAGGGCGCCCAGCGTCGATGATCTCGGCGCGCAGGCGGTCTCGCAGAAGCTGGGCAATCTGACCGTCGTCGAGGATCCCTCGCTGGCCCCCGGCACCGTGCAGGTCGTGTTGTCCGATGACTACTCCGGCCCCGGCTCCGGGCTGGAGGGCACGGGCGCATCGGCCGATCCGGCGGCCAGCGACTGGTATCAGGGCTATCAGGGCGATGACCTGGTCTCCACCAGCGAAACCGCTCCCCCGCCGCCATCGCCGATCATCACCGCAGGCTCGGACGACCCCCAATGCGTGAACTGAGGTGACCGAGACCGTCAGCGCCGCCCTGCTGGATCCGCTGCTCAAGGCCGATCCGGTGGGCCCACGGATCACCTACTACGACGACGCCACCGGCGAGCGCATAGAGCTGTCGGCGGTGACGTTGGCCAACTGGGCCGCCAAGACCGCCAACCTGTTGCGTGACGAACTCGGGGCCGGCCCCGGCAGCCGCATCGCGGTACTGCTGCCCGCACACTGGCAGACCGCCGCGGTGCTGCTGGGCATCTGGTGGATCGGTGCCGAGGCCGTGCCGGGATCCGATGCCGGGGACGCCGATATCGCGCTGTGCACCGCCGACCGGCTCGACGAGGCCGACGCGACCGTCGGGACCGGTGAAGTGGTGGCGCTGTCACTGGATCCGTTCGGCAAGCCGGTCGCCGATCTGCCGATCGGCGTCACCGATTACGCGACCTCGGTGCGAGTGCACGGCGACCAGATCGTGCCCGAACGTGCGCCCGGACCGGCACTGGCCGGCCGCAGCCCGGCGCAGCTGATCGCCGCCGCCACCGCGGCCGCCACCCGACAGGAGTTGACCGACCGGGACCGGGTGCTCTCGACCGCGTCGTGGGACACCCCCGACGACCTCGTGGAGCACCTGCTGGCGGTGCTGGCCGCCGGAGCGTCGCTGGTGCTGGTGGTCCATCCCGACGCCGAACGCCTCGATCGCCGGCGCGAGATGGAGAAGGTGACCCGGGGCTGACCGGGGCGCGCCGGTCGCCATGAAGTGCCCCGGGCGTCAATATTTGCTTCCAATCGCTCTTTTGCGGCTGCAATGAGTACCCTGTGACACGTGGAACGCAATGGCCTGAAGTTCGCTGCATATCGCCATATCGGGCATCGACGGGTGCAGGGCTATACGGAGACCGCCGCCATCGGGTTGCTGCACGCCGTCGACGACTATCAGCGCGCGGCAGGCATCGGCGGTCCGATCGCCGAGATCGGCGTGCATCACGGGCAGCTGTTCATCGCCATGAAGCTGCTCCAGCAGCCCGGCGAAGCCTCCATTGCGATCGACCTCTTCGAGGATCAGGACGCCAATATCGACAAATCCGGTCAGGGTGATCGGGACCGGTTCCTGGCACACCTGGATTCCTGGACCGATCGCGACGGCCTGGTCATCCACCAGGGTGATTCCACCCAGATCTCCCCTGGCGAGATCGCCGAGATGTCCGGCGTGCGGTTGTTCTCCGTCGACGGTGGGCACACCCAGGAGATCGTGCTCAGCGATATGCGGTTGGCCGAGAAGAGCCTGTCCGAGGGCGGCGTCGTGATCGCCGACGACGTCTTCAACCAGCAGTGGCCCGGCGTCTGCGTGGGCACCGTGCACTATCTCGAGCAGGGTGGTGCCCTGGTGCCCTTCTACATCGGTTACAACAAGGTGCTGTTCACCCAGCCCGAGCACGCCACGCGTTACCGCCAGGCCCTGGACGCCGCCTACAGCGGCAGGACCATGACCGCCGTGTTCGAGTCGTCCTTCGTCGGCCATCCGGTCAGCGTGCTGGTGCCGGTGCCCAAGCATCCCGTGCACATCGCGCGACGCAACGAGACGCTGCGCAGCACGTACCGCAAGATCACCAAGGGGCGCTAGACGCGAATGGCCGGTTATCACACGCCTTTTCGAGGAAAGCGTGCAATAACCGGCCGGTCGGCGCCGACTCAGGTCGGCGGTGTCACTTCAGCAGCTGCCTGCTCATCACCACGCGCTGGATCTGGTTGGTGCCCTCGTAGATCTGGGTGATCTTGGCATCGCGCATGAACCGCTCGACCGGGAAGTCGACGGTGTAGCCGTACCCGCCGAACAGCTGCACGGCGTTGGTGGTGACCTCCATCGCCACATCGGAGGCGAAACACTTCGACGCCGAGGCCAGGAATTGCAGGTTGGGCTCCATACGCTCGGCGCGGGCGGCGGCGGTGTAGACCATCAGCCGGGCGGCCTCGATCTTCATCGCCATATCGGCCAGCATGAACTGGGTGTTCTGGAAGTCGGCGATCGACTTGCCGAACTGCTTGCGCTCCTTGGTGTAGGCGATCGAGGCGTCCAGCGCGCCCTGGGCGATGCCGACGGCCTGCGCACCGATGGTCGGCCGGGTGTGATCCAGGGTCGCCAGCGCGGTCTTGAAACCGGTACCCGGTTCCCCGATGATCCGGTCGCCGGGGATCCGGCAGTTCTCGAAGTACAGCTCGGTGGTGGGCGATCCCTTGATGCCCATCTTGTGCTCCTTGGGGCCTGCGCTGAACCCCTCGTCGTCGGAGTGCACGATGAACGCCGAGATGCCGTTGGCACCCTTGTCGGGGTCGGTGACGGCCATGACGGTGTACCAGGTGGACTTGCCGCCGTTGGAGATCCAGCACTTGGTGCCGTTGAGGATCCAGTCGTCACCGTCGGCGACGGCCTTGGTGCGCATGGCGCCGGCGTCGCTGCCGGCCTCGCGCTCACTCAGCGCGTACGAGGCGGTCGCCTCGCCCGCGGCGATCGACGGCAGCACCTTAGCCTTGAGCTCCTCGGAGCCGCGCATCAGCAGGCCGGTGGTGCCCAGCTTGTTGCAGATCGGGATCAGCGAGGACGACGCACACACCCGTGCGACCTCCTCGATGACGATGCATGCGGCGACCGCGTCGGCACCCTGGCCGCCATACTCCTCGGGGATGAATACCGCCGAGAAGCCGGAGGAATCCAGCGCTGCCAGCGCTTCGTCGGTGTAGCGCGCCTTGGCATCCACATCCGCGGCGTGCGGCGCGATCTCCTTTTCACACAGGTCGCGCAGCACGGTGCGCAACTCGTTGTGCTCATCGGAGAGCTGGAACAGGTCAAAGGACGGGTTGGCAACCATCGGGATCTCCTCGCTACTCGCCAGTAACCTTAGCCGGTTAATAGCGATTCACTCAATCGCCGAGCAGGCGATTGCGCAACGCGGCGTCTTTCTCCAGCACCATCTGCTCCAGACCCGCCTGGAAGTCCTCGATCCGGGCGCGCAACGCGGGATCGGACGCACCGAGGATCCGCACGGCCAGCAGGCCCGCGTTGCGGGCACCGCCGATCGACACCGTCGCCACCGGCACCCCGGCCGGCATCTGCACGATCGACAGCAGCGAGTCCAGGCCGTCCAGTCGCGCCAGCGGTACCGGCACACCGATCACCGGCAGTGGGGTCGCCGAGGCGACCATGCCGGGCAGGTGCGCCGCCCCGCCGGCACCGGCGATGATGATCTCGATACCGCGCCCGGCGGCGCTCTGTGCGTACTCCAGCATCCGCCCCGGGGTGCGGTGGGCCGATACGACGCCGATCTCGAACGGGATGTCGAACTCGGCCAGCGCGATCACGGCGGCCTCCATCACCGACCAGTCGCTGTCGCTGCCCATGATGACCCCGACCCGGGGGCCCGGCTTACCGATCACGTTCTCACTCACGACTCAGTGCCCATCCCATCCGTCGGTCCACTCGGCATGCGATAACCAGTGCGCCGCCCGCTGCGCCCGTTCCCGCAGTGCCGCAACATATTCGGCATTGTCCGGCGAAGCGGGACCCGGTCCCGCCCAACCGCCTCCCACGATGTTGACGTGCCCGATCTTGCGGCCAGGCCGCTCCCCCTTGCCGTACAGGTGGATCTTGGCATCGGGCATCCGGCCACACAGGTGGTGGACACGCTCGTCCATCGACATCGCCGGGGTGTGCTCGGCTCCCAGGACATTGCCCATCACCGTCACCGGCGCCAGCGCCGAGGTGTCACCGAGCGGATAGTCCAGCACCGCGCGCAGGTGTTGCTCGAACTGGCCGGTGCGGGCACCGTCCATGCTCCAGTGCCCCGAGTTGTGTGGGCGCATCGCGAGCTCGTTGACCAGGATCTGACCGGATTCGGTCTCGAACAGCTCGACGGCAAGCACGCCGACGACACCGAGCTCCTCGGCCAACCGCAGCCCCAGCGCCTCGGCGCCGGCCGCGAGCTCAAGCGGCAGCCCCGGTGCCGGGGCGATGACCTCGACGCAGATGCCGTTGCGCTGCACGGTCTGCACCACCGGCCACGCCGCGCCCTGCCCGAACGGCGAGCGCGCCACCAGGGCCGAAAGCTCCCGGCGCCAGGCCACCCGCTCCTCCAGCATCACCTCGACACCATCGGCCAGGTAACCGGCGACGGCCTCGCGGGCATGGGCCAGATCGCGTGCCAGCACCACCCCGCGACCGTCGTAACCGCCGCGGACGGTCTTGATGACCACCGGTGCGCCGGTCCGCTCGGCGAACGCATCGACATCCTCGACGCTGCGCACCGCGGCGTAGGCCGGGATCGGCGCACCCAGGGCCTCCAGCTTGCGGCGCATCACCAGCTTGTCCTGGGCGTAGATCAGCGCCTGCGGCGGCGGGTGCACCGTCACTCCCTCGGCGACCAGCTGCTCGAGGTGCTCGGTCGGCACGTGCTCGTGATCGAAGGTCAATGCCGCCACCCCTTGGGCCGCGCGGCGCAGGGCGTCCAGATCGGTGTGGGCGCCCAGCACCACCTCGGGTGTGACCTGAGCGGCAGGGTCGCCGGGATCGGCGGCCAGCACACGCAGGGATTGCCCCAGCGCGATGGCGGCCTGATGGGTCATCCTGGCCAGTTGACCGCCGCCGATCATCACGACGGTGGGCGCTCGGGAGACAGAGGGCGTTCGGGACACGGCTACCTATGTTGTCATGCCGGGCGTCGCGGTCGAGCGGACCGCCGGTACCAGGACTGACCTGCAGCGGTTCACGTTGGCCGGGTAACTTGCGTAGACTCCATCCCCGTGTCCTTTGCTGATGCCACGATCGCGCGGCTGCCCCGCCCGATCCGGCCCTTCGCCGAGCGGCACCATGAGCTCATCAAGTTCGCACTGGTCGGCGCGACGACGTTCGTCATCGACTCGGCGATCTTCTACACGCTGAAGCTCACCATCCTGGAGCCCAAGCCGGTGACGGCGAAGATCATCGCCGGCATCGTCGCGGTGATCGCGTCCTATGTCCTCAACCGGGAGTGGAGCTTCAAGGACCGCGGCGGCCGGGAGCGCCATCACGAGGCGTTGCTGTTCTTCGGCGTCAGCGGCGTCGGAGTGCTGCTGGCCATGGCTCCGCTGTACTTCTCCAGTTATGTGCTGGGTCTTCGCGTGCCCGAGGTATCCCTGACCGTCGAGAACATCGCCGACTTCATCTCCGCGTACATCATCGGCAACCTGCTGCAGATGGCCTTCCGTTTCTGGGCGTTCCGGCGCTGGGTCTTCCCCGACGAATTCGCCCGCAACCCCGAGAAGGCGTTGGAGTCCACGCTGACCGCCGGCGGTATCGCCGAGGCCTTCGAGGACCACGCCGAGGCCGGTCACAACGGTTCTGTCACTCCCTTACACCGCGGCGTGGCGGGCCCGGATCAGCTGGGCGATTCCTCGGAATCGAGGGTGTCGAAGACCTCGTGATAGAGCAGGGAATGCACCTGCTCCACACGCGGTATATCGGAGAACTCCAGCGGATCCTGTGACGCGGATTCGATGATCAGCGTGCCGGTGCGCAGCATCCGGTCGAGCAGCCCGTGGGTGAACTCCACGCTGTTGATCCTGGCCAGCGGGATGTCGATACCGCTTCGTGTCAGCAGACCGTGACGGAACATCACACGGCGGTCGGTGATCACGAAATGTGTTGTCCACCACGTCAGGAACGGCCACACCGACAGCCAGCCGACCAGAATCAACCAGATGGCGGCGAGGACGGCGAAGATGATGCGCTTGGCGTTGTCGTCCCAGTCGGTCTGGTTGACCCAGCCTGCGGCAAACGCCGCGGCGGCACTGGCCAGCAACAGCACCGAGATCGCCCCCAGCAGCCGCTTCCAGTGCGGGTGCCGATGCAGCACGACGTGTTCATCCCTGGCCAGGACGTTTTCTGGATAGCCCACGACTGTGGACTCTACTCAAACACCTCGCCGGACAACGGGCGTAAATGCACAATATCGGCGGCCGCGACCACCTCGGTGCCCGCTCCGGTGTCGATACACAATCGGCCCTGCTCGTCGACGCCGGTCGCGGTACCGGCGATCTCGCGTCCGCCCGGCAGCAGTGCACGCACCGATCGGCCCAGAGTTGCCGAGCGGGTCCGGTAGTCGGCAAGCAGCGCGGCACCGCCACCTGCCTGCCACGCCAGGATCCGGGAACCCAACTGCTGCAGCAGGATCCGCGCGATCTCGGTCCGGTCGGTGGGACCGCCGAGAATCTGGACCGAGGTGGCGTTGGCCTGGCCCAGCTCATCGGGGCTGACCGCGACGTTCAACCCGATCCCCAGCACCACCACCGGTTGTGGCGAGGCGACCTCGGCCAGGATGCCGGCGATCTTGGCACCGCCGACCTGGACGTCGTTGGGCCACTTCAGCCCCGCGGTGACACCGATGGCAGCCAGCGTGTCGACCACCGCCACACCGGCGAGCAGCGGCAACAGCCCCCACTGCTGTTCGTGGACTCCGGCGGTGGAGATGCCCACCGACACGATGACCAACCCGCGCGGCACCGCCTCCCAGACGCGTCCGCCCCGGCCGCGGCCGGCGGCCTGATGCTCGGCGAGCAGCACCGCACCGGCGATCGGTTCGGTGGCGGCACGGGCGATCAGGTCGGCGTTGGTCGACCCGGTCTCGTCGACGACGTCGAGGCGCTGCCAGGGTGCGGTCAGGCTTGCCCGCAGCGCGGCGGCATCGAGGGCGCTGCGGTCAGCAGTCATTGCGCACCGGTTGGTCGGCGAATCGCGTTGCCATCCAGTTCAACTGGCTCACCAGGTCAACCTCCGCGTGCCCCTTGTCCGGCTCGAACTGGACCGTCACCGTGCCACCCAAGGCACATGCGCGTTCGATCGCGGCAGCGGTCCATGCTGCGTCGACCAATGTATCGGCACCGCCGTACCAGACCGACATCGGCGCCGACAGCGCGCGCTGCGGCAGCGCCCAGGCACGGAGCAGTTGGCGCAGACGATCGGCGGCCACGCCGTTGCGCGGTGCCACATCTTCGGGCCGGAGCCGCTCGGCGGCCGCACCGCGCTGATAGATCTCGGGCGCCTGGCATGCGGTCAGCACCGACCAGTTCTCGGTGGCCGCCCCGCCCCGGAAATCGTCGCGATTCAGATCGGGATGCACCCGGGCCAGAGCTTCGACGATCACGGGCATCGCCAGCAGCTGGTCGGCGGTCAGGGTGCCCGCCAACGCCTTGTCGACGAACCCGCTGACATCGGCGGCCGGAGCGGCCGCCACCGCCCCGAGCAGCTGCAGTTCCGGCGCATAGACCCCCGCCTGCTCGTCGGCCGCCCAGGTGGCGGCTCCGCCCTGGCTGTGACCGAAGGCCATCCAGGTTCCGGAGATGTCGGCGAAGGTGTGCCGCAACGCGCGGACGCTGTCGATCATGTTCAGCCCGGCGGTCTTGGCGTCGAGATAGGGATGGATCCCCTTGGCGCCCAACCCTTGATAGTCAGGCACCGCGACGGCGTAGCCCCGATCGATGAACGGTGTCACGAACGCCAGCGCGCCCAGCATGGTGTCCGAGAGCGACGGCGCGCACGGTTCGTCGATTCCTACGGTGCCGTGCCCGATCGCCACCACCCGCCACCCCCCGGGGGGTGGGGCGCCCAGCGGCGTGAACACCGAGCCGGATACGACGGTGGGCTCCCCGGAATCACCGGAGGTGGACCGATACAGCACGCGGGCGGCGTGCATGTTGCGGGCCTCCACGCGGCGGGTCACCCCGGGCATGGTGGTGGCCGATACCAACGATCCCGGCCCGCCGGCGCTCAGATCCGCCGACGGGATGGGGGTGGGCGGACCGCCGGGGCCGGGAAGGGTGTTGACGACCGCGAGTCCGATCGGCACGGCGAACGGCGCCAACGCGACGTACACGGCCAGTTGTGCGATCAGGGCGACGGTGAGGGCGATGATGCCGAACAGCCGGCGTGGTCGGCTGGATCGGACCTCGGACGGCACGAACTCCACGCTACCGCAGCGCCGGCGCCGTTCCGGGTGGCCGTCAGTAGGCGCCGGTACCGCCGAGCACGGTGCGCACGGTCTTGACCGCGATCAGCAGATCGCTGCTGATGGACCAGTTCTCGACATAGGACAGGTCCAGTCGCACGGAGTCGTCCCACGACAGATCCGCCCGACCGCTGACCTGCCAGAGTCCGGTGATGCCCGGCAGCACGAGCAGCCGGCGGCGCACCTGGTCGGTGTAGGCATCGGCCTCGTTGGGCAGCGGCGGCCGCGGACCGACGACACTCATTTCCTTCTTCAGCACGTTGATGAACTGCGGCAGCTCGTCGATGCTGTACCGGCGCAGGATCCGGCCGACGGAGGTGACGCGCGGATCCTGGCGGATCTTGAACAACACCCCGCCGTCCATCTCGTTGAGCTCGGCGAGGCCGGCCACCATCTTGTCGGCGTCCACCACCATGGTGCGCAGCTTGATCATCTGGAACGGCTTGCCGTCCAGCCCGATCCGCTCGGACAGGTAGAAGATCGGGCCGCGGCTGGTCAGCTTGATGGCGATGGCGCTCACCAGCAGCAGCGGGAATGCCGCCAGCAGAACGCTGACCGAGACGAAGATGTCGAAGGCACGCTTCTGCAGCTTCTTGGTTCCGCTGTACTGCGGCTTCTCGACGTGGATGAGCGGGAGGCCGGCGACCGGGCGCATGGTCAACCGCGGTCCGGCCACATCCACCATGCCCGGCGAGACCACCAGGTCCACACCGAGGCGGTCCAGATCCCAAGACAGCTCGCGGACACCGTCAGGGCCGAGGTGCTCGGTCGTGGTCAGTGCCACGGTGTCGGCGTTGACCTTGGCGATGGCCTCTTCGACCTGATGCTCGTCACCGAGGATGGGCAGCGGCCCGACACCGGGAACATCGAGGGTGCCGCCGCCGGAGCGACCGGTGAGGCAGACGCCGACCACGGAGTACCCGTAACCCCAGGATCGTTCGAGGGACTGCACCAGGCTGCGCACCGCGGCGGCGTTACCGACCGCGACGACCGAGGTGATGCACTGCCCGCGCTTGCGGTACCACGCCAGAACCCGTCGGCAAGCGCTGCGGCCGACGAAGAGGAAGACCAGACCGAGCGGGAAGGCCAGCGCCAGGTATCCGCGTGCGTACTCCGGCCGGAAGATCATCAGGGTGACGGCCACGACGCTGATGGTGGACAGCGTGGCCGACAGGACGCGGCGGTACTCCTCCATGCCGGCACCGACGATCCGCGGCGAGCGGGTGCGGTAGGCCGCCAGCAAACCCAGCCAGATCAGACCGAAGATGACCGAGAGCAATCCGAAGTACTTGGTGAGTGGGTCGAAGTCGGTGACCGGGCGACCCAGCCGGACCATCTGTGCGCACGCCATGGCCGCCCCGACCACCACGATGTCGGTGATGAGCAGCGCACGACCGTAACGCCGCTGCCACAGCAACCCATCGTGATCTCGAACGGGCGCCGCGCCCGTCAGGGTCACCGGCGCTTCCGTCTCTCTCACCAACGTCACTTGCGCGTCCACCTTCGTTTGCTGCACCACTGACTGCGTGCTGGATAAGACTATCGCTTTGTTTCCTGATACTTGCAACATTTTGGCCCAAATTTCTGGCCACCGGCTGACGCGGGCGCAAATTCGCTCGCCCAAACGATCTTGATTTGCCCGCGGCCGTCGCTCCCCCGTGCCGACCAAAAATGACGCTCCCGACTATTTGACCAGGCAGTTAGCGTAATCCGGCCGTGTTAATAAGACGTACTGAAGACTTTTCGTCTGAGTAGCCGAAGCGTTACATCGGTACAGCGATCCGCCGAGGCCTGGTCCAGGACCCGGAAACTCATTGCTGAAAATGCCGTCCCGCGCACACTTGCGACGACCCCCGCTTAGCCGCGTGGCGGTCGCGACCCGGCAACGCCGCCGGTCCCGGTGCGTTCGGTGCGCCTGGTGCAGACGTGACGGTCCAGTGGCCCGCGTCGGCCGCGCCGATCGCGCACCGTCACCGTGGCCGACAAAGCGTGACACGTGGCGCACGATATCGCCGGTAGAGCGGTCACATCGTGGGTGAGCGGGCCTCAGCCGCACCGTGGACGGCTCGGCGAGGGCTTCGGCGGCAGCGACTCGGGCTAGGCGCAGCCGGCGGCCGCGGGCTGTCCGGCAAGACGCTCGCTGAGCCAGCCGAGCTGATCGGCGACGTCGAGATCACCGTGGCCCTTGTCGGGCTGGAAATCGGCTACCACGTTGCCACCCAGCGCGCACGCCTGCGCAATCGCGGCCTCGGTCCACGGCGGATCGATGTATTCGTCCCTGCCCCCGTAGACGACCGACATCGGGACCGCCAGCCGCTGCTGCGGCAGGGCCCAGGCTTTCAGGTATCCGCGCAGCCGATCGGCCGCCGCCGGTGAGGTGGGCAACAGATCATCGGGCTTGAGCTGGTCGATGAACCCCTCGCGGTCGTGCACCGCGGCACCCGAACAGGCGATCAGGGTGTCCCATTGCGCGGCCGCCACGCCGTGGCGATAGTCGTCGCGGTCGATGTCCGGGTGCAACCGGGCCAGCGACTCGATGATCAGGATCAGCGCCGCGCCCTGCTCCTTGGTCAGCGTCGCGTCGACGGCCTTGTCGACCAGCCCGGCCACGTCGGCCACCGGGGCCAATGCCAGCACGCCGCTGGGCAGCATGTCCGGGGCGTAGGTGCCGGACTGCTCGCCCACCGCCCACACCGCACCACCGCCCTGCGAGCCGCCCAGCGCAGCCCAGCGGTCCGACACATCGTCGAAGGTGTGCTGCAATGCCCGCACCGAATCGATCATGTTCAGACCCGCCGTCCGGGAGTCCAGGTAGGGGTGCACACCGGGCGCACCCAGGCCCTGGAAATCGGCGAAGGCGACCGCGAAACCGAGATCGGTGAGTTTGACCACCCAGTCGGTCATCCCGAGCAGCGTCGCCGACAGCGAGGGCGCGCATGGCTCATCGATCCCGACGGTGCCGTGTCCGAACGCGACGACGGGCCAGCCGCCCGCCGGTGGGCTGCCACGCGGGATGAAGACCGAACCCGACACCTCGGTCGGCGCACCGGTGTCACCGTCGGTGGATCGGTACACCACGCGCGCGGCGCTGATCTGCGAGCCCTGCGGGCTGCGACTGAACTCCGGCATCGTCATCGCGCTGATCAGCGATCCCGGTCCGGTCCCGGACAGATCGGCGCCCGGAACGGGCTCGGCTTGGGCGGCCGCGGCGGGCGGATCGGACAGACCCAGCTGTTGGCGGACGGTCGGTGACACCGCGACGGTCACCCCGGCGAGGAGAACCAGCACGGCCGCCAACGCACCGCCGATCACGAGATTGCGACGCATCAACGCTTCCGGAACCGCTTGACGAGGTCCAGCCCCGGACGTTCGACGGTGTAGTAGGTGATCGTCGCCACGACGATCGTCACGATGGCCACGACCGCCACGTTACGCAGCATTCCGCCCCAGGAGTCGCCGGCGGCCAGGTCGTACCGGCCCAACAGCAACAGGATCGGGTAGTGCCACAGGTAGACCGACAGCGAGATCAGCCCGACGAAGTAGAACGGTTTGGCGTCCAGGAATCGGGCCAACCGCGAATCCCTGCCCCTCGCCAGCGGGAACACCACGATCGCGATGAACACCGCGGAGACGAAACCGATTCCGGCGGTGGCGAATACGGTGCCGGCGAAGGTCAGTCCGAGGGCACCGACGAAGGACACCATCAGCAGCGGGAAGCACAGCAGATAGATCCGTCTGGCTGCCGGCGCCGAGAACACCCCCTGCTCGATCGCCACATAGATGATGGCCGCGAACATGCCGTAGGCGAACAGATCGGCATTGGTGACGAAGCTGCGCATGAATACCGCGGCCCAGGTGGGGCCCCAGTTCTGCATCATCACGGTGTCCGCGCCGGTCGCGGCGAACACCATCGGTGCGAACAGTCGTCCGACCACACCGATCGTCAGCAGGATGACCGGCGCAAGACAGGCCAACACCAGCGGCGTGACGTCGGTGCGCCTGCGCAGTGCGAACAACAGCGCACCCAGCAGCGGCAGCGACGCGTAGAAGGCGATCTCCAGCGTCAGCGACCAGGACGGGCTGATCCCGGTCTGCACGTAGTCCGGGAAATAGGTCTGGGTGAGCGTCAGGTTGGCCAGCAGTTCCCACGGGTCGGTGATCATCCCGGTGCCGGCATCGGTGCCGTGCGGCTGGATGGCCGAGTTCTCGACGTAGGCCACCCGCAGCAGGTAGTTGCAGATCAGGAAGATCACCAGATAACCGGGGAACACCCGGAAGATCCGGTGCAGGGCGTACTGCTTGGTGTCGGGCATCGCGGCCGTCGACCGGTCCTTGGTGAGCCGCCGGATATAGGGCAGGAACAGCAGGAACCCACTGAGGACGAAGAACAGGATGAGTGCCAGGCCCAGCACGCCGAGGAACGCCTTGTCGTGTGTGACCGGCGAGTAGGCCAGCGCCACATGCCCGACGACGACGGCCAGACAACCAAGACCTCGTATCCCGTCCAGCCCGATGATCCGGGTCCGGGTCGGTGAACTGGCCACCACCTGGGACTCGATGGCCGGCGCAGGTGCCTGTCCGCGCGCCGCATTGGTATCTGTCATCAGCGTTCTCCGGTCGAGCGACGGTCGAGGTTCGGTTCCTGTATCTGCCAGGGCCCGTCAGACACCCTTGAGTATCGACGGGCCACCCTCGACGTTGCAGGTGCTGTCGGCGGGTGCGTCGGCGAACCGCTTGATGATCCAATCCAACGCGACGATCGGATCGAAATCACCGTGTCCGCGGCCACCAGCGATGAACGATGCCACGGTGTCGCCCATATTGCAGGCCCTTTGCACGGCCTCGGAGGTCCAGGCCACCGGCACCACATCGTCGGCGTCGCCGTGTACCACGAACATCGGGGCGGCCGCGGGCGCCTTGGGCAGCCCGCTCATCTGCTGCAGGTATCCGCGCAACCGGTCGAGGGCTTCCGGTGTCGCAGGCCGCAGATCCTCCGGCGGTATCTTCTCGGCGATCTCGAGGCGCTCCTCGGTGGCGTCGACCGAACAACCGGCCAACAGGTCCCACTTCTCGGCGACCAGGCCGCGCCGGTAGTCGTCGAGATTCAGATCGGGGTGCGCATTCTGCAACGAGGACAGGATCAGCACCATGGCGATGCGCTGCTGGGCCGACAGCGTGCCTGCGGCGGCCATGTCGGCCATGCCGGTGATATCGGCGGCCGGGGATACGCTGACCGATCCGAGCAGCCGGGTGTCGCGGGCACCGTAGGTGTTGAACACCTCGTTGGCCGCCCATGACGCCTGTCCGCCCTGGGAAACGCCGAAGGCCACCCAACGATCCGACATGTCGGGGACCAGACGCTTGGCCGCGCTGGCCGCGTCGACCATGTTGTATCCGGCGGTCGTGGCATCCAGGTACGGGTGATAGCTGTTGGTGTTGCCCAGCCCCTGGTAGTCGGGCACGACCATCACGTAGCCGAGGGTGACCAGCGCCCGGATGGCGTCGACGGAACCCAGCAGGGTCGGCGACAGTGACGGGCCGCATTCGGACAGCACGCCGGTGGTGCCGTGCCCGAACACGATGGTCGGCCAGCCGCCCTCGGGTGGGGTGCCGTCCGGGACGAACACACTGCCGGTGACGACCTGCGGGCTGCCGTCGACCCCGGAGGTCGAGTTGTAGGAAATGCGCGCGGCGATCGAGGTGATCCGCAGCAGTCGACGGTCCACGGTGGGCAACCGGGTCGCGCTGACCAGCGCGCCGGGCCCGTTCGCGGAATAGTCCGCGGGCAGCTGGATCTCGGTCGACTGGGGCGCCGGCGGTGGGGTCTGGGGTCCGGCACACCCCGCGACGACCAGCGCGACCGCCAGCACCGAGCTCGCCAGCATCTTCTTGGGCACCAACTCAGGAACTCCTCGGACTCAGGCGGACATCGTGCCGTTGACGACGTCGACCAGTTGGCCGCGGGTCAGCACGTTGTCGCGAGCGATGCCGACGGCCAGCACGAGCACCGCGCTGAGCGCGAAACCGACCCCGGCGGCGATGATCAGGGTGTTGGTGACATCGGGTTGCACCTTGTGGGCGGCCGCGGCGGCGTCGACGGGCACGAGCTGGGCGACCGGACCGGTGTACTGGATGGCGTCGGTGGGTTCGGCCTGGATCCACTCCAGCTCCCCGGAGAGCTTGGCCAGGTTGGCCGCGAGCGCATTGACGGCCGTCACGGTCTGGTCGGGGTCGGCACCGGTGACGGTCACCCGCAGCAGCACCGAGCTGGGCATCCCGAATCGGTTGATGCCGTAGGGCTCCCAGGTGGCGGTGGTGCTGGCGGCGAGCTGCTCGGCGGTCATCGGCAGTCCGGTCTCGTCGATGGCGCGCTGGCTGATCACCCGCGACTGGGCCAGCGAGGAGTACGTCGCCATGCGGGCATTGGCGCCGAGCCCGCCCGCGTAGGCGGAATAGGTGCCGGGATCGCCGGCGACCTGGGCGAACAGCAGTGCCGACGCGGTGTAGCCCTTGTCGAAGGTCAGTTTCTGAACGACGTAGGCCGCGCCGGGGGCCAACAGCGTCGCGAGCAGGATGATGACCCAGCCCCTGGCCAGGATCGTCAGGTAGTCCCGAGCCCGCGGGACGTCGACGGGCGCCCTCAATTCCGGCTCAGGCAATCATTGGGCGGCGGGTCGGCGCCGTCGAGACGATCCATCAACCAGGGCAGCGTGAAACCACTGTCCAGGTCGGCGTGGCCCTTACCGACGCCCTTCTCTATCTGGATATAGCTGCCCATGGCGCAGGCGCGGTCGAGGGCCTGCTCGAACCAGGCCTGGTTGACCAGCATGTCCTGGGTGCCGTAGCCGACCACCATCGGCGTCAGGTTGGGCGCCTGAGGGACCGCGATCTCGGCGAGCCGGTCACGCAACCACACCACGTCCTCATAGGTGGCCGGTTTGAGGTCTTCGTTGGTCATCAGGGCGCGCACCCTGGCGATATCGTCGAAGTTGGGCGGGATGCAGTCCAGCAGGGCATCCCAGTTCTGCGCGGTGACCCCGCGCCGGTAGTTGTCGAGGTTCATCTCGGGGTGGAACCATTTCAGCGACTGCAGCGCGAACACCAGGGTGACCCGCTGGTCGGGGGTCAGCGTCTCGTTCCACGCCGCATCGGCAAGGCCGGCCATATCGGCTGCCGGTGCCATCGACACCGTGCCGAGCAGGTCCAGGCCACGGCCGTAGGTGGGTGCCTGCTCGGCCGCCGCCCAGACGGCCAGGCCGCCCGCGGAGTGACCGTAGGCCAGCCAGCGTCCGGTGGTCGGGGCGCCGATCCGCTGGGCGGCGCGCACCGAGTCGATGACGTTGTACCCGTAGGTCTTGGCGTTGAGGAACGGATGCTGATAGCCCTCGACGCCGGCGCCCTGGAAATCGGAGACGGTGACCAGGAAGCCCGCCCGGACGAAGACCGACATGGTCCAGGCGTTCAGTGGCAGGCTCCCGTAGAGACTGCTGGCGCACTTGTTCAGCACACCCTTGGTGCCCTGCCCGAACGCCAGGATGGGCCAGCCGCCCTTGGGCGGATCACCCGGCGGGATGGCGACCGCACCGGAAACCTCGGTGGGCTGGCCGTCCACACCCGAGGTGGACCGGTACACCACCCGCATATAGGTGGCATCGTCCTGGTTGAGCAGCTCGCTGCCCGACATGGGCTCGACCGAGATCAGCGAACCCGGTCCGTCGTCGGTCATATCGGGTGGTGGCAGCCGGGGCTTGCCGTCGAACGGCGGCGTGAAGGTCTTGATCGCCGGCGGGGCCGCAGCCTCCGGCGGGGGTGCCGGTTCCGCGGGCGCGCATGAGGTGACCAGCACGACCACCGCGCACAGGGCGGCCGCGCCGCGGAACAGGCTCGGCGCCACTCCTACCTCTTGGCCGAGGCCGAGGATTCGGCCTCGGCGGTCGCGTCGTCGGTGTTCCGCGCGTCGGCGGTCTTGGCAGGTCCCGCCGCTGCCCCACCGTGTTTGCGATCGGCGGACAGCTCGCGACGGTGACCGGGTTCGAAGGTGGCGACGACACCGAGGACGGTGGCGTGCGCGGTCTGCAACGCGGTCACGCCCTGCCGCAGGGCCGAGGCCTTGGTGTGCCCGATGCGACCCAGCACCAGCGCACCGTCGCCGAGCGCGGCGGGCACCGTGCCGTCGGCGTACTTCGTCAGTGGCGGGGTGTCGATGATCACATACTCGAAATGTCCGCGCAGCAGCTCCAGCACGCGTGAGGTGCGCTGGTCACCCCACAGATCGCGGCGCACCGACGGCACCGGTCCTGCGGGTAGTAGCGCGACCCGCGACCCGGGCACCTCGATCAGCGATTCGGACAGATCGTGCTGACCGGCGAGCAGGGTGCTGAAACCCTTGGTGCCTGCCTGCTTGACCGCAGCACTGTCGAGTGCCAGTAACTCCGGCAGATCGGGTTTGACCAGGTCACCGTCGACCAGCACCACGGAGTGGCCGGCCTCGGCGAAGGAGGCAGCCAGGTCGATGGCGGTGGTCGAGCGGCCGTCCTGCGGGGACGGGCTGGTCACGGCGATGACGCGCGGATGCTGGCCGTGGGCGTTGCGGGCAAACTGGACGTTGGTGCGCAGCTCGCGCAACCGCTCGACCGCCAGTCCCCCGGCTTCGGTGTCGATGACACCGCTGCGGCCCTGTCCGTCGGCGACCAGGGTGCCGAGCAACGGCACACCCGTGACGTCCTCGATTCGCTCGCGACGACGGACCTTGGTGTCGGAGATGCCGAGCAGCACCGCCACCAGCACGCCCAGCACCAGACCGCCGACCGCGCCCGCGGCCAACCGGATGGGCAAACCCATCGACTCGACCTTGGTGCCGTAGCTGGCGTCGTCGACCAGCACGGCGGCCGCGGCGGCCTCACCGCCACGGCGGGAGGTCTCCAGCTCGGCGGTCACATTGACCAGCTGGTCGGCCACCGCATTGGCGTAGCGCTGGGCGGCGGCGGGATCGGGATCGGTGGCGGTGATGTCGAGCAGCACCGTCTGCGGCAGTGGCACCGCGGTGATCTTGGCGCGCAGCTCGTCGACCGAGATCGGTGCCTTGAGCTGGGCGATGGCCCGCGCCGCGACCTGGTCGCTGGTGGCCAGCCCGGCGTAGGAGAACACGCGCTCCTGGGAGAACAGGTTGTTCTGGTAGGCGTCACCGACCGAGGTCCCGCTCTGGGTGGTGACGAACAACCGGGTTGTCGAGGAGTACTGCGTCGTCGACATGAACATGGTGGCGTACCCCACAGCAACGCCAACGAGCGTTGCCAGCAGGACTACCCACCAGAACCGGCGAAAGATTCGCAGGTAATCACCGACGGCCAAGGGAGCACTCCATTCGCTTCTGGATCGCCACGACAATGCAACGATAGCGTCAACTACAGCAGCCGCCCAGTTTGCGGCTGGCACCCTAGGTGGCGGCGCCAGCGAAACCGATGCAAGGATAGTTAAATGCAACAACGGTGCAGTAAAGCCGTGAGGATCATTCCGCAATGAAGACGAGTCCGCAATGAAACTCGGCGCGCCGTCGCGCGGCACCATGCTCGTCGGCGCGGCCATCGTTGCGCTGACGGTGCTGCTGGCGACCGCGGTCGCCATCGCCGGTAAGCCGGCGATCATGGCCATCGCGGCACTGATCGCCATGTCGGTGGGCGTCTACATCGGCCTGCGACATCCACTCTGGTTGTACTGGGGTATGGCCGTGGCCATCGGCACGCTGCCGTTCGGCTACTTCCCCGGCGTGCACCTTCCGCTGTATCTCCCGTTCGCGGGCGGGGCGTTGATGGCGGCGTTGATCCATCCCAACGCCGCCAAGCGTTTCCCGGTGCTGCAGAACACGTTGGCCAAGGCCGTGCTGGTACTGGTGATCGTGTCCGGCATCTCCATGATCGTCACGTTCTCCTCGATCGTGAACATCCTCGACTACACCAAATGGGCCATCGCGACCGGCGCGTTCTTCGCCATCCTCGCGTTGCCGCGCGAGCACCTGGCCAAGTTCGGCCGGATCTTCGCCTACGCCGCAGCGTTCAACGCCGCTTTCGGTATTGCATCGATCCTGATGGGATCGAATCAGATTCTGCTGCAACCATTTCGGATCTTCGGGTATGCCGTGGCGAACACCGAGCGGTTCTTCTTCACTGGTGGCACGCCGACCAATGTGCCACGCACCGACCGCTTTCAGGTGGCCGCCGACAGTCAGGCGTTCAGCAGACTCGGCGGCCTGTGGCTGGACCCCAACGCCGCGGGCATCGGGCTGGTGATCTCATTCGTCGTCGCCATGATCGTGTTCGCAGGGTGGCGGCGGGTGGTGATCGTCGGAATCATCGGTGCGGCAATTGCCCTGACGCTGAGCCGATCCGCCATCGTCACGGTGTTGGTGGGTGTTGTTCTGGTGTTCATCTTCCACCCGATGCGCGCCCGGGATCGCCAGCTGCTCATCGGCACGATGACCCTGGCCGTGGTCGGCGCCTTCATGGTGCCCTCGGTGCGCACCCGATTGCTCGGGACGCTGAGTGAGAACGACGCCGGGGCCACCGACCGCGTCGATTCGATCCGCGAGTTCCCCGGCCGGATGGACGGTCACTGGTTGTTCGGGTGGGGTTGGTCACAACGCGAGTTCAAGGACGGCGCCTACGCGTTCCTGGAGAACTTCGTCTCCAACGCGCCGCTGATCGCGATCCACCGCGGCGGCATTTTTGTCGGAATCGCTTTCCTGGCCGTCGTCGCTATCGGTTGCTTCATCGGCTATCGCCTGCTGCGGGCAAATTCACTTCCGGGCGCGGTTTATGGCGGCGTATTCATCGGATTTTCGTTCGTGGCGCTCAATCTCGATCACCCGGTGGTGATCATCCCCCAGATCGTCTTCCTGTACACGATCTTCCTGGTCTTCCTCGTCTATGCCGATCAGTTGCGGATCGAGAACCGCGAAGCCGATGAGCTGACCGCGCGGATCGAGCAGGCCAGAAAACACCAGGACGTGCCGGTTCCGGTGACGGCAGGCGGTTAACCGAGCAGCGCCGACACCGCATGGTGCGGGCGGCGGTGCTCCCAGAATTCCCGGTTACGGGCGTACAGCCGATCGCCCGCCGAACGCGCTTGCTCGACGTCCAACAGCAAACTCCGGCAGGCCGCGATGAAGTCCTCGTCGTCATCATGGGCGCGCAGGTCCAGCAGCTGCGCCAGCGAGCCCACCGCCGCGGTGGTGCCCACCACCGGCAGGCCCATCCGTGCCGCGTCGAGGATCTTCACCCGCACCCCACCACCGGTGCTGATCGGCGCGATCATCGCCCGACAGGTCGCCAGGAAACCACCGAGGTCATCGACAAAGCCCAGGTCCCGCACCCCGTCCGGATAGACCGGGTCGCCGTTTCTCCCGCCGGCCCTCCCCGACTTTTTGGCGCCGATGATGCACAGTTCGGCCCCGTCGATCCCGGTGGCGATCCGCGGCCACAACCGCAGCGCGGTGAGAAACGCCTCCTGGTTCGGCGGCCAATCCCTGGTGCCCATCAGCACCAGCCGACGCGGGGTCGATCCCACCGGCACCTGCGTCGCCGGCGGCAGGGTGATGTCCAGCCAGCGCGCCGAGGGCACACCGTTGGCCCGGTAGAACTCGGCCTCCTCGGCGTCGTAGGTGCCGACCGCGTCGGCGGCGCGGGCCACCCGCAGTTCGTCGCGCACCAACCGGCCTTCCTGCTGCCGCCCCAGCAGCCCGCGGGTGGCACGCCATACCAGGGACTCACTGACATGGGTGTTGACCACCAGGCGCGCCCGGCCTACCTGAGTGCTGCGCAGGAAGGATTCGGCCATGTAACTGTGCTCGGCGACGAACACGTCGGCGGTGATCGCCGAGATCGCCGCCACCAGCGCATCGCTGTCGAACCGGGCGTGGGTCAGGCTGCGGCCGGTGCGCACGGTGTCGACCAGCAACCGCACCGGTTGCACATCGGTCTTGGCCACCCGCACCAGCGTCATCCCGCCGTCGACCACATCGGTCTCGACCGTGCCCGGCGGCTCATGCGACAGGCAGATGGCCGACACGTCGCAGGAATCGGCCGCCAACCCGATCACCAATCGGGACAGCTCGACGTCCCCGCCGTGATCGGCGACCGGATCCTTCGAGAGCAGGAACACGACCTTGGTTCGTGCGACGGTCATGGCGTCGTCGTCCTGCCTGTCGGCCTGCGGTACAGGATGTAGGCGTAGATCCCGAGCAGCAGGGCATCGGCGATCACCGTGGCGATCGCGGCGCCGACCGCACCGGCGAAGGCCAGCAATGCCACCAGGCCGAGTTTGACCGGCAGCAGGCTGAGGTTGGCGACCAGCCGCGTGGTGTCTCGGCGCTGCAGGTAGAGCACGGCCTGGAAGACCGAGGTGATGGTGCGCATACCGCAGAACATCGCCATGATGATCATCGCGACCGCCAGCTCGTCGGGCGCCGGGGTGAACAGCATGACGACCCCGACGAGCAGGACCAGCAGACCGGCGCCCGCACCCAGGATCAGCGTGCTCTTCAGCGGCGGGCCCGCCGACAGGTGACCATCCCCCTCGCGCAAGGCCCGGTTGTAGGACATCCCGAAGGACTGGCCGACGGCGACGATGGCGATCGTCACGGTCACGGTCAGCGCGTAGTAGCCCACCGTGGTGTCATCGGTCAGCCAGCCCAGCAGCAGCACATCACCCTGCAGATAAGCGGCCAGCCCCAGCATCTCGCCGATCAGGATGGCGATCAACTTGGGCGGACCCGGCATACCCGGGCGGTGCGGCAGCACCACGAAACCGACCACGATGGCGATCACCACATACGGGGCCACCAAAAACAGGCTGGCCAGCTGCAACGTCGGCTCATCGGCCAGGAAGACGTAACCGGCGGCGCACACCACGCTGGCGATCTGGCGGAGGGTGTCGAGCTGGGCCACCCGCTGCGGCTGACCGTCGCGGGCCCAATGGCTCTGGTAGGCCTTCAGCACGATCTCACCGCCGGCGACGAACAACCCGAACCAGGCGATGTAGCTGACCTCGACCAGCGCCGCGCCGGCCACCATGAGGGTGATGCCGAGCAGATAGCGGCTGGTGCGCTCGGCCAGGAAGCGCTGCTCGGACTCCCGCACCGCGCGGACGGCGAAGGGATTGTCCAGCGGCGGCCCGATGAGGGAGAAGGCCGCATACGCCATGCCGTACTGGCCGTAGTCGGCGATGCCGAGCTGGGCGATGATGACGGCCGTCCACAACAGTCCGACACCGCGCCCGCCGTAGAGCCAGAACACCGCCCACAGCGTGCGCATCAGGTGATTCGAGGTGGGCGCCGGACCGGCAGGCACCGGCTGCACGGGATCGGTCACCGGCCGCTCGCGGACCACTCGGTGAGCACCTTCGACCAGATCTGAGCGAACGCCTCCGCGGTGCGGGCGGCCGACCGTTCCTGGCGGGTGCGGTCGGCATTGCGCCCGAGCTCGGTCAACCGGTCGGCATCGTTGAGCAGAGTGGTGATGCCGTCGGCCAGTCCGGCCGCCACGGCATCGTCGCCGCCACCACGCGGGACGACGTTGACAACGCCCTGGTCGGTGCCGAGTTCTGCCAGGGCGCCGTAGCCGGTGCACACGATGGGCGTGCTGTAGGCCATGGCATGGGCGACCACCCCGGACGCTGGATACGTCTCGGCGTAGAAATGCCGCTTGCCGTATGGGACGACGATGGCGCGCACCGACTCGAAGAACGCGTCCTCGTCTGCTCCGTCGACACCGCCGAGGACCTCGATACCCTCGGCGCGCGGAAGCGCCTCGGTGCCGCGACCGGCGATGCGGATCGTGATGTCCGGGGGTAGCAGCTCACGGATCCGCGCGATCTGGTCGAAACCCTTGCCTCGGTAGACGAATCCGAAGAAGCCGACGGCCTTCGGCCGGTCCTGCGCCGGTGCGATGGCCGGCCGGCTGCGCACCAGGTGCGGCACACAGTAGGTGGTGGTGTCCGGGTAGGTGCGCGCGATCGACTGCCGTCCGGTCTCGGTCAGCGCGATCAGCGTGCGCCCGGCGTGCACCCGTCCCTCGACGGCGCGGGACACCGGGCGCAGCGGGTAGTGGATGCCGTGGGTCAGCAGCCGCGACGACGCGATGAGCTTCGTGCGCGCCAGGAACCACAACCCTTGTGGCGGGTCGTGGATGGTGGCGGTGACCGGTACGTCGTCGATCCCGGCGGTGGCCCAGAACGTCGGTAGCACCCCGGTGGACAGCTCGGCGTGCACCAGTGTGCGTCCGGGCGGGCCCTCGTCGATCAGCCTCCGCACCTGTGCACGGTGCCGCCGGATATCGGCCAGGGTGTCCGAACCCGGTCCGGCGGTGCGGCACTGCACGATCTCGCCGAAATGCGGCCGCAGCGCGGTCACCAGGTCCTGCGCGTAATCCCCGACCGCGGTCTGTCCCTCGTCCGGGGCGACGAAGACGAGCCGGTGATCGGGGAACGACTCCGACGCGACCGACATCAGTAGAACAGCGGGCGGTGATTGTTGGTGTAGCCCAACGATTCGGCGGGCCGCTTGCCGATCACCTTGGCGGGCACACCGCCGACGATGTCGAGTTCGGCGACATCCTTGTTCACCACCGCGTGCGCGGCCACCACCGCGCCGCGGCCGATCAGCGACGGCAGCACCATGGCGCGGCTGGCGATCCACACGTAGTCCTGGACGACGGTCGGGATCGGGACCGGTAGGAAGTCGGGGTGGTTGATGTCATGGCCGCCGCCGATGAAATGCACATCGCTGGCGATCGTCACGTTGTTGCCGATGTAGAGCCCGGCTCGGGAGTCCAGCAGGCAGCGGAAACCGATGGCGACCCCGTCGCCGATGGTGAGGAATTCGATGTCCAGGACGGTGGTGCCGCGCAGGATGGACGATCGCTTACCGATCCGCGCGCCCATCAGCCGTAGGTAGCCCTGCCGGATGGTGTGCGAAGGGATGTAGGTGATGAAGCTGTTGAAGAACAGCTCGCCGAGCCGGTTGCGGATCTTCCGGAACCGGGTCATCCCCTGCATCTTGTAATCGATGACGCGGTTGTTCTCGTCGAGAATCCACTCCGGCGGCGGTGGCATGTGCAGCGCCGGAGCGGCGGCCAGCTTGCGGGCCACGTCTTCCGGATCAGCCGACGCGGGTACTCCGGTCATGGGTATGTGCTCCTTTGCGATTGCGCGTCCACCATAGCCATCCGGGCCGTGGTGTCACCTGGTTCGGGTCACGATCTCGTCGACGGCGGCGTACAGCGACTCCGCATAGCGCGCCTCGGTGAAGCGCTCGGCGTGCGCCCGCAACCTGTCGGGGTCGAACTCACCGGCTTCGAAGCGGTCCAGCGCCTCGGCGATGGCGGCGGGCTCGGGTCGGTCGAAGAAGACCCCGGTGCTGCCTTCGACGACGGTGTCCAGGAATCCGCCCCATCGCAACACCACACTGGGCTTGCCGGATACCGCGGCCTCGATGGGCGTCAGCCCGAAGTCCTCGTAGCTGGCCGCGATCAGCGCTCGGCAGGATTGATAGAGCCAGGCCATCTGTCCGTCGGTGAGCGCCGAGAGCAGGGCGACATTGGGCGTCTTGAGCCGCTC
This sequence comes from Mycolicibacterium neoaurum, assembly GCF_036946495.1. Classification (NCBI taxonomy): domain Bacteria; kingdom Bacillati; phylum Actinomycetota; class Actinomycetes; order Mycobacteriales; family Mycobacteriaceae; genus Mycobacterium; species Mycolicibacterium neoaurum. The sequence continues at coordinate 3,275,283 of NZ_JAQIIX010000002.1, read as the reverse complement.
CAGCCGGGCCGCCTCCGGTCCGTGCCCGACGACGACGAGCCGGCGGTCGGTGTGGGCGAAGGCGCCGACGACGGCGTCGACGTTCTTGTAGGCCATCAGGCGGGAGACGCACAGATAGAAGGGCTCGCCGCCATCGGTGAGCCAGTGCGCCACCTCGGGCACCGGTTCGGCGGGGGCATCCGGGCGCATGGAGATCGGCGACGGCAGCACACCGGCGTCGATACCGTAGGCGGTCTGGATCCGGTCCTTGATGGCGGTCGACACCGCCAGGTAGCGGTCCACGGTGGTGGCGGCGCGCTGATCCCATGACCGCAGCGCCGGCGAGCCGACCTTCAACACGGCGCGCTTGAGTTTGTCGCCGTCGGGCTTGAGGTAGTGCTCCAGGGCGTAGAGCCAGTGCGCCGGGGTGTGGCAGTGCACCAGTTTGGCGCCGTTGGTACGAAACCCGTGCGCCCAGCCGCTGCTGCTGGTGACCACGACGTCGGCGTCGACGAACATCGCACTGGCCGCGAACGGCAGTACCGGCAGCGCGGCCCGGTGGTGCTTGCGGAACAGCGACATCCGGTTCAGCGGGGACACCCGCACATCGCGCTCGGCGAATTCCGGATAGGTGCCCGCCGGGTCGTAGAGCAGCGTGTAGATCGGGGCGTCGGGGAAGGCCTTGCTCATCGAGAGCACCACCTTCTCGGCGCCACCGCGCTGAGTGAGGTAGTCGTGCGCGATCGCCACCCGCGGGCCGTCGACACCGTCGAAACGCCGCGGGGCTCCGCTGCGGTCGTCAGACACGAACGAATCCTCCTGAATAGCCGGCACACCGACCGCGGCGGTGCATCTGGACGCCCCGGAATTTATCAAAAGCGTCAATTGCTGATGGGTCACCCAGCGAACACCGCACCGCTTCGCCACGTGGCGCCGCCTGCAGGCTCAAACTCGTCAGCCCTTTCACTCGACGCCGGGGTGCCCCCGTGACGTTAGCCGACCCAGTTCACCACGCAGACCCGGCACCCGCCAGCCGACCCGATCGGGTCGGCAAAGACAGGGCCGTTGGCCGGTGCATGCCCCGTTACGCCGTCGAACCGCGACCGGCCTGCGCCAGCCCGGCCAGATTCTCGGCCACCTCCTCGGCCCAGATCCCATAGGCGTGGGTGGTGTCGATCTCCAGCTCGAACCGGTCGGTCATATCGGTCGTGACATCGGCGGAGTCGACGTAGAACTGCTCGTACCAGCGGCGGTGTTGATAGACCGCACCGTCCTCCTCGGTGAGCAGCGGGTTCTCGATCCTGGTCTTGTGCCGCCAGATCTCGACATCCTCCATGAACCCCTCGCCGAAGGACCGGCTCATCGCGCCGGCCAGCTTGGCGGCCTTGTCGGCGGGCAGACCGGGCATCTGTTGCACCGCCACACCCCACTGCAGGACGAACGAATCGTGGGACACCGGGTAGTGGCAGTTGATCAGCGCCACCTCCACGGTGAATCCTGGCGCCAGGTCGTTGTGCAACCAATTGATCATGTACGCAGGACCGAAGTAGGTGGCCTCCGATCGCAGATACGTTCCTTCCCAGAGCTTTTCGGGGTCGGCGATGTAATCCGGTCGGGGTTTGGACTCCATGAACTGACTTGCGGTGTGCCCCTCGATGACGTTCTTGAAGAACGTCGGATAGGCGTGGTGGATGTAGAAGAAATGCGCCATGTCGACGTTGTTGTCCACGATTTCGCGACAGTGCGAACCCTCGATCAACACCGAGTTCCACTGCCACGGCGACCATCGCCCCTCGGGATAGCCCTCGATGGTCGGCGGCAGCAGCTCCGCGGGCGGCGTCGAGCCCTCGGGATCGTGCCAGACCAGCAGCTGCCCGTTCACCTCGCGGGTCTCCCATGCCCGGGTGCGCGCCAGCCGCGGGGTCCGCTTGGCGTAGGGCACCAGCGCGCATCTACCGTCGGCACGCCAGCGCCAGTCGTGGAACGGACAGGCCAGCGTGTCGTCCTTGATCGAGCCGCGGGAGAGGTCACCGCCCATATGCCTGCAGTACGCGTCGAGCACGTGCAGGGCCCCGGCGGCATCAGCGAAGACCACCAGCTTGGAACCAAACGCTTCGATACCGTGCGGTCGCCCGTCGCGGAAGGTCTCGGCCAGCCCGAGGCAGTGCCAGCCACGGGCGAACCTCGTCATCGCGGCGCCGGCGTCGATCTCGCGGATATCGGTCATCAGATCTGCCTAGCACGTTCGCTTCCCGGTTGCGGCGAGATCGCCCGACACCGCTCAGGCGCGTGCCTGCCTGCCGTGGTCGCCGAACTCCGCATCCAGGGCATGTCTACCCTCTGCGTCGAGCAGCTCGAACACCACCGGCCGGTGTCCCGACCATCGGTACACATCCTCGTCGGTACGCCAACGCTGTTGCTGGAGCTCGTGTTTGACGATCTTGTTGGAACCGGTCATCGGTAGCCGGGCCGAGACCCGCAGCAGTCTCGGGACGGCCTTCGCCCCGAGATCGGGCTGGCCGCTCAGGTACTCGGCGAACGCCGCGGCGTCGAAATCCGCGGGCCGGGCCACCTCGACGGCGGCCATCACCTGATCGCCGGAGCGCGGGTCGGGCACCGCATAGGCCGCCGCCGCGATCACTGCGGGGTGGCGGCGCAGTACATGCTCGATGGTGAGGGCGGACAGATTCTCGCCGTCCACCCGGATCCAGTCCCCGCGTCTGCCCGCGAAATAGATGAACCCCGCTTCGTCGAGGTAGCCGAGGTCCCCGGTCCAGTACCAGCCGTGTCGGATGCGTTCGGCATCGGCCGCGTCGTTCTTGTAGTAGCCCTCGAAGCTGCGGGTGCCGAACTTGTCGACGATCTCACCGACCGCCTCGTCGGGGTTGCGTACGCGTCCGAAGCCGTCGAGTAGCGCGGGCGCGCAGTCACGCAGCGTCACGGGGTCGACGATGGCCACGCCGTCGTGCGCGGGGCGGCCCAGTGCTCCCGCGGGAGCGTCCGGGGCGAGGACCACCGCCCCGCCGCCCTCGCTGGAACCGTAACCCTCGTGGAGTTCGGCGCCGAACCGACGCCGGAACCGGACCTGATCGTCCGGGGAGGCCTCGGTGCCGAATCCACGCTCCAGTGGGTTGTCGGCATCATCGTCGCGCTCGGGTGTGGCCATCAGATATCCCAGCGCCTTACCGACATAGGTGAAGAAGGTGGCTCCGAAATAGCGCACGTCGGAAAGGAATCCGGACGCGGAGAACGACGGCGCCAGGCAGACCGTCGCCCCCACCGACAGCGCGGGCGCCCACAGCGCCATGATCGCGTTGCCGTGGAACAGCGGCATACTGCAGTACTCGACGTCCGTACGCCGGTGGCCGTACTTGTCGCGAGCGGCGTAGGCGATGCGGGCCAGCCGACCCTGCGTGCAGCGCACCGCCTTCGACGCACCGGTGGTCCCGGAGGTGAACAACAACAGCATCAGGGTGTCTGCGCCCACGGTGTCGGGACCGGAGGGCGCCGGGTCGCCCCGATGCGCATCGAGCATGGCGCGGTAGGACGCGTCGCCGACGACGAGTATCTGGTCCGCCGGCAGCTCCAGACCCAGCGCCGCCAGTCGGGTGGCGCCTTCGGAGTCGGTGATGATCAGCCGGCAGTCGGCGTGAGCGATCTCGGCCGCCATCTCGGCGTCCCCGCGGGTCGGGTTGATGCCCACCACGGTCATCCCGCCCAGCGCCGCGGCGCCCAACCAGAACACGAAGTCGGCGACATTGGGCAGCAGCACCCCGATATGCGGCGCCATGTCGGGCTTGTCGGCCAACAGCGCCCGACCCAGCCGGGCCCTGGCAACCGACTCGGCGACCACCTCGTCCCAGGTCCAGTCCTGTTCACGAGTGCGCAGGCCGGGGTGGGTATCGCCGCGGCGATCGAGCAGCATGGCGGCGATGCAGTCACGGTTCTGATCGGTCGTCGGCACCGGATCAGCTTCGCCGCCGGAGGAGACACGATGGCCTAACTGCGACCTCTCTTATGCAGTTCTTAGAAGTACAGCTAGCATCGCTACCCATGACGAGCACTATCGAGCCGGCGGCAGAGCACGTAATCGATATCCACACCACGGCCGGCAAGCTGGCCGACCTGCGCAAGCGCGCCGAAGAGGCGCTGCACCCGGTCGGTGAGGCCGCGGTCGAGAAGGTGCACGCCAAGGGCAAGCTGACCGCCCGCGAACGCATCTACGCACTGCTGGATGAGGATTCCTTCGTCGAACTCGATGCGCTGGCACGCCACCGCAGCACCAACTTCGGACTGGAGTCCAACCGCCCGCTCGGTGACGGTGTGGTGACCGGCTACGGCACCATCGACGGCCGCGAGGTCTGCATCTTCAGCCAGGACGCCACCGTCTTCGGCGGCAGCCTCGGTGAGGTCTACGGCGAGAAGATCGTCAAGGTCCAGGAACTGGCCATCAAGACCGGCCGCCCGCTGATCGGCATCAACGACGGCGCGGGCGCGCGCATCCAGGAGGGCGTGGTCTCCCTCGGCCTGTACAGCCGGATCTTCCACAACAACATCAAGGCCTCGGGCGTCATCCCGCAGATCTCGCTCATCATGGGCGCCGCGGCCGGCGGCCACGTGTACTCCCCCGCGCTGACCGACTTCGTCATCATGGTCGACCAGACCAGCCAGATGTTCATCACCGGTCCCGATGTCATCAAGACCGTCACCGGCGAGGACGTCACCATGGAGGAGCTGGGCGGCGCCCAGACCCACATGTCCAAGTCCGGCACCGTGCACTACGTGGCCTCCGGCGAACAGGACGCCCTGGACTATGTCCGTGACCTGCTGAGCTACCTGCCCGCCAACAACTACGCCGATCCGCCGCGCTACCCGGCGCCGCCGCACCCGGGCGCCATCGAGGACAACCTCACCGATGAGGACATCGAGCTCGACACCCTGATCCCCGACTCGCCGAACCAGCCCTACGACATGCACGAGGTCATCTCGCGCATCCTCGACGACGACGAGTTCCTGGAGATCCAGGCCGGTTACGCGCAGAACATCATCGTCGGCTACGGACGGGTCGACGGTCGCACCGTCGGCATCGTGGCCAACCAGCCGACCCAGTTCGCCGGCTGCCTGGACATCAACGCCTCGGAGAAGGCCGCCCGGTTCATCCGGACCTGTGACTGCTTCAACATCCCGATCGTGCTGCTGGTCGACGTGCCGGGCTTCCTGCCGGGCACCGGCCAGGAGTACAACGGCATCATCCGCCGCGGCGCCAAGCTGCTGTACGCCTACGGCGAGGCGACCGTACCCAAGATCACCGTGATCACCCGCAAGTCCTACGGCGGCGCGTACTGCGTGATGGGCTCCAAGGACATGGGCGCCGACGTGGTGGTGGCCTGGCCGACGGCCCAGATCGCCGTCATGGGCGCCTCCGGCGCGGTCGGCTTCGTCTACCGCCAGGAGCTGAAGAAGGCGGCCCAGGAGGGTGAAGATGTCGACGCCCTGCGCCTGGAGCTGCAGCAGTCCTATGAGGACACCCTGGTGAACCCCTACATCGCCGCCGAGCGCGGTTATGTCGACGCGGTCATCCCGCCGTCGCACACCCGCGGTTACGTGGCGACCTCGCTGCGCCTGCTGGAGCGCAAGATCAGCCAGGTGCCGCCGAAGAAGCACGGCAACATCCCGCTGTAAGAGTCCTCGGACCAACCCGCGACAGGCCCTCTGCGAGAAGGACTTTCATGAGCCACGACGTCGATATCGTCGAAGTCAGCGATCCGCGAGATATGACCATCGACGACCCGGCACCTCCGGTGCCCGAGTTCCGGGTGGTCAAGGGCGAGCCGTCCGACGAGGAGCTCGCGGCCCTGGTCGCGGTGCTGTCGGCGGCCGGCGGAACCGGTCCCGGTGAACCGGGCCCCCAGGAGCTCAACCTGTGGGGCCACCCGGTGGACAAGCTGCGGTACCAGAGCCACTCCTGGCAGCGGATCACGCTGTTGGAGCGGACCCACATGCGCAGGTGACGACGCGGCTGGTCCTGGGTTCGGCCTCCTCGGGCCGGCTCGGGGTGCTGCGGTCGGCCGGGGTCGACCCGCTGGTCGTGGTCTCCGATGTCGACGAGGACGCCATCATCGCGCGGCTGTCCGGCTCTGGTCCGCGCGAGGTGGTCGCCGCACTGGCCGCCGCCAAGGCCGAGCGTGTCGTCGAGCTGCTCGATCCCGCGATCACCGCCGATTGCGTTGTGGTGGGCTGCGATTCGATGCTCGAGGTCGACGGCGCGCTGAGCGGCAAGCCGGGGACCGCGGCGGCCGCTGAACGACAGTGGCGGGCGTCCGCGGGCCGCACCGGTCTGCTGCACACCGGCCACACCGTGCTGCGGGTGCGCGACGGCGTGGTTGCCGATCGCGTGCAGCAGACCGGGACCACCACCCTGCATTTCGGTACGCCCACCGATGCCGAGCTGCAGGCCTACCTGGACACCGGCGAACCGCTGTACGTGGCGGGCGCGTTCACCCTCGACGGGCTCGGCGGCTGGTTCGTCGAACGGATCGAGGGTGACCCGTCGAACGTGATCGGCATCAGCCTTCCGCTGGTGCGAAAGCTGTTGGCCGCACTGGGCATATCGGTGGCCGCGCTGTGGCAGGACAACGGATTCACCGGCGGCCGCTGACGTGGACGCCTGAATTTCCGCACCCGCACGCACATCTGGCATGCATGATCGGCGGCGGGCCGGGCATAGCCCTGTCATGACGATCACCCCCGATGACATCCGCCGACTGCTCGAATCCGATGACGCCGAAGCCCTCCTGGTCCTCGTGGAAGGCCGCACCGCCGTGATCTCGCCCGCGGCGCTGGATTCCGATGAATACCGTGGCGCGCTGACCTGCACGTCGCGCCCGCAGCTCGTCGAGACGCTGCTTTCGGCCGATCCCTCCGAGCACGAGCTCACCGAACAGGCCGCGGCACTCGACGCCGCCATCGCGAACCTGGGCGCCTAACGCGCAGCCGGAATCGCCTGCGTTTGATCTCGCGGGCTCGGGTATCACCCCGCCATGGCTGACACCGCCGTCCTGGTCACGGACATGATGAACAACTACCGCCACCCCGATGCCGAGCCGCTGGCCGCCAGCGCCGCCCAGATCATCGAACCGTTGGGCGATCTCATCCACCGGGCCCGCGCCCGCGATGACGTCACCGTCATCTACGTCAACGACAACTACGGGGACTTCACCGCGGTCTGGGACGATATCGTGCGCGACGCACGCAACGGTGCGCATCCCGAACTGGTCGAACCGATCCTGCCGACCAAGGACTGCCTGCGGCTGCACAAGGTTCGACACAGCGCCTTCTACGCCACGCCGCTGGATCATCTGCTGAACCGGTTGGGGGTGAGCAAGGTGATCATCACCGGACAGGTCACCGAACAGTGTGTGCTCTACACCGCGCTGGACGCCTATGTACGGCACTACGACGTCATCGTGCCGCCTGATGCCGTCGCCCATATCGACCCCGCGCTGGCCGAGGCGGCATGCCAGATGATGCACCGGAACATGCGAGCCGAGCTGGTCGCCGCGCAGGACTGTCTGCGCGATCGGTGATCGGTCACCCGAGCATGCGACCTCCGGTCACGACATGAGTAGGCTCTTTGGCGTGTCGCTGCCTGCCGATCCAGACCCTGCCCTCGCCGCCTACGCGCACCCCGAACGCCTGGTGACCGCGGATTGGTTGTCCGCCAACCTGGGCCGCCCCGGGCTGGCCATCGTCGAATCCGACGAGGACGTGCTGCTCTACGACACCGGCCACATCCCGGGCGCGGTGAAGATCGACTGGCATACCGATCTGAACGATCCCGCCGTCCGTGACTACATCGACGGCGCCCAGTTCGCCGAGCTGATGGACCGCAAGGGCATCTCGCGCGACGACACCGTGGTGATCTACGGCGACAAGAGCAACTGGTGGGCGGCCTACGCGCTGTGGGTGTTCACGCTGTTCGGCCACCCCGATGTCCGGCTGCTCGACGGTGGCCGCGATCTGTGGGTGAGCAACGGCCGCGACACCACCCTGGACGTGCCCAACAAGCCGAGTTCGGGTTATCCAGTGGTCGAGCGCGATGACAGGTCCATCCGCGCCTTCCGCGACGATGTGCTCGCCGCGCTCGGTGAGCAGCCGCTGATCGATGTCCGCTCGCCGCAGGAGTACACCGGCGAACGCACCCACATGCCCGACTACCCGGAGGAAGGTGCGCTGCGCGGCGGGCACATCCCGACCGCGGTGTCGATCCCCTGGGCCAAGGCGGCCGAGGACAGCGGCCGGTTCCGCAACCGGGCCGAACTCGACGCGCTGTACGGCCACCTCACCGCCGACGACAAGACGATCGTGTACTGCCGCATCGGTGAGCGCTCCAGCCATACCTGGTTCGTGCTGACCCACCTGCTCGGCCTGCCGAACGTGCGCAACTACGACGGTTCGTGGACCGAGTGGGGCAACGCGGTGCGGGTCCCGGTGGCCACCGGCCCCGAGCCCGGCTCGGCACCCGCGGCGCGATGACGATGCCGGCGGCGCTCGCCGAGGTCGTCGGCGAGTTCGGGGAGGTCAGCGGGCAGGACAAGCTGCAGTTGCTGCTGGAGTTCGCCAACGAGCTGCCCGCGCTGCCCGGCCATCTGGAGGAAGCGGCCATGGAGCCGGTCCCCGAGTGCCAGTCGCCGCTGTTCCTCGATGTCGACGCCACCGATCGCGAGCATGTCCGGCTGTACTTCAGCGCACCCGCCGAAGCCCCGACGACCCGCGGTTTCGCGTCCATCCTGGCCGCCGGGCTGGACGGGCAGTCCGCCGAGGACATCCTGGCCGTGCCGGACGACTTCTACTCCGCACTCGGCCTGGCCGCACTGATCAGCCCGCTGCGACTGCGCGGGATGTCGGCGATGCTGGCCCGGATCAAGCGCCGGCTGCGGGACTAGCCACGAAGTTACCGGTGAGTTCATTCATAAAAGGCGGCCACGACTTTTTCGGGGATCCATGCCAGAATGGCACCTGGGACCTGCGAACCAGCTAGCAGTTCGAACACGCATCGGTGCGTTTCACCACATATTTCAGCTCGGGGGGAGCAAACGAAAAATTAGGAAAGGGGCCCGGTTCGATGAATCGGCAGGCCAGGGACGTCATTCTTTACGAACTCAACGAGGTGCCGTGGGATGTCGTCGACATCTACGTCAAGAATCGCCCCGAATCGCATCTGGCCGCGCTGCTCAAGGATGGGCAATCGCTGACCACCATCCACGAGGACCGCGAGGAATTGCAGGGCCTGCAGCCGTGGCGCACCTGGCCGACACTGCACACCTCCAGCTACGAGCACAATTCGTTCGACCTCGGCCAGGACCCGTCGACGTTCAAGGGTGACCCGATCTGGAACGTGGCCGAACGCGCCGGACTCTCGGTGGGCCTGTTCGGCCCGATGCAGAGCTGGCCTGCCCGCCCGTTCGCGCACGGCGGCTTCTACGTCCCGGACACCTTCGCCTCCGATGCCAAGACCTATCCCCCCGCGTTGGAGCGCTTCCAGGCGTTCAACCTGGCGATGACCGGCGAGAACGGGTTCTCCCCCGATTCGGCACTGAGCCCCAAGGCGCTCGCCGGGACGGCGGTCGACCTGGTCCGGCTCGGACTGACCCCGCGATCGACCGCGACCTTGGCCACCCATCTGGTGAAGGAACGAATCGACCCGCGCTACAAGGCATTCCGCTCCGCGATGCAGGCTCCGCTGAGCTTCGACCTGTACTGGCGCCAGCATCGCAAGAACCGGCCACGGCTCTCGGTGTTCTTCACCAACCATGTCGCGGGCATGATGCACCGGTTCTGGGGTGACGGGATGCCCGGCTACACCGACAAGTACGAGTACGACGCGGACGAGGTGTACGGCAGCTTCATCGTCGCCGCGATGGACATCACCGATCGCCAGGTCGGCCGCATCCGCAAGTACCTGGCCAAGAACCCGCAGTCGATGCTGGTGATCTCGGCAAGCATGGGGCAGGGACCGGTCGCGGTGCCCAAGCTCGACGGTGGCCGCTTCGTACTGGACGACCACAGCAAACTCATCGCCGCGCTGGGTCTCAAGCCCGCCGACGTCGCGCTGGCCATGTACCCGATGCTCTCGCTGGTGTTCGAGTCAGAGGCCGACGCCGCCGAGGCGGTGGCACCACTGGAATCGGTCCTGGTCAACGGCACCGACCGGTTGTTCGCGCGGCTGCGCGTCGAGGGCAAGACGGTCACCTTCGGCATCGACTACACCGTGCCGGGCGAGGACACCACGAAGGTGACGATCCGGCCGTTCGGCGCCGCGGCCGACACCGATGTACCCGCCACCGACCTGGGGCTGAGCGTGCATTCGCGGATCGGCGGGGTCAACACCGGCTATCACATCCCCGAGGGCATCCTGCTTGCCGCGGGCGCGGGTATTTCCGCCGACCCGTCGCGCAAGGAGGTCGACATCCTCGATGTCGCCCCATCGCTGTTGGCCAACGCGCTCGGCGTGGAGCCACCGCCGTCGATGAAGGGCATCCCGACCCTGTTCGGCTGAGAGGTCTCGACAGCTGTCAACGACGGCGGCGTTCCTGTGGGGAACGCCGCCGTCTGGCATTGTCTGGCGTTCGCCCTGCGCAGCGATACCGCACGTCAAACGTACTGACCGGTAACAAAGCGCCGCCGCAAAATTGGGGGTCCGACTCACCACCCCCGGGATTGGACACTTAAACTTCGCCCGATACATTCTTAAAGACGTTTCTTAGAGAAGATGCCACCAGGAGGCGCAGTGCCAAGTCACGCCAGCTCGAAGATCTCCAAGGTCCTCGTGGCCAACCGCGGTGAGATCGCCGTCCGTGTGATCCGAGCCGCCAAGGATGCCGGCCTCGCCAGCGTGGCCGTGTACGCCGAGCCGGATGCCGACGCACCCCACGTTCGGCTGGCCGACGAGGCCTTTGCACTGGGCGGCCAGACCTCGGCGGAGTCCTATCTGGTTTTCGAGAAGTTGCTCGACGCCGCCGAGAAGTCCGGTGCCAACGCCATCCACCCGGGTTACGGCTTCCTCTCGGAGAACGCCGATTTCGCCCAGGCCGTCCTGGACGCCGGGCTGATCTGGATCGGGCCGAGCCCGCAGTCCATCCGCGACCTCGGTGACAAGGTCACCGCCCGCCACATCGCCGCGCGCGCCAACGCTCCCCTTGTCCCCGGCACCCCCGACCCCGTCAAGGACGCCGACGAGATCCTGGCGTTCGCCAAGGAGCACGGCCTGCCCATCGCCATCAAGGCCGCCTTCGGTGGCGGTGGCCGCGGCATGAAGGTCGCCCGCACCCTCGAAGAGATCCCCGAGCTGTTCGACTCGGCCACCCGTGAGGCCGTGGCGGCCTTCGGTCGTGGCGAGTGCTTCGTGGAGCGCTACCTGGACAAGCCGCGCCACGTCGAGGCCCAGGTCATCGCCGACACCCACGGCAACGTCGTCGTCGCGGGCACCCGCGACTGCTCGCTGCAGCGCCGCTTCCAGAAGCTCGTCGAGGAGGCCCCGGCGCCTTTCCTCACCGAGGCGCAGCGCAAGGAGATCCACGAGTCCGCCAAGCGCATCTGCAAGGAAGCCGGTTACTACGGTGCGGGCACCGTGGAGTACCTGGTCGGCCAGGACGGTCTGATCTCCTTCCTTGAGGTCAACACCCGCCTGCAGGTGGAACACCCGGTGACCGAGGAGACCTCGGGCATCGACCTGGTTCTGCAGCAGTTCAAGATCGCCAATGGCGAGGCCCTCGACATCACCGAGGATCCCACCCCGCGCGGGCACTCGTTCGAGTTCCGCATCAACGGTGAGGATGCCGGCCGCGGCTTCCTGCCCGCCCCCGGCCCGGTCACCAAGTTCGAACCGCCCACCGGTCCCGGTGTGCGGATGGACTCCGGCGTGGAGAGCGGATCGGTCATCGGCGGCCAGTTCGACTCGATGCTGGCCAAGCTCATCGTCACCGGCGCCACCCGCGAAGAGGCGCTGGCCCGTTCGCGCCGCGCACTGGCCGAGTTCAACGTCGAAGGCCTGGCGACAGTCATCCCGTTCCACCGCGCCGTGACCGCCGACCCCGCCTTCATCGGTGACGGCGAGAAGTTCGACGTGCACACCCGCTGGATCGAGACCGAGTGGGACAACACCGTCGAGCCGTTCACCGGTGGCGAGCCGATCGAGGAAGACGACACCCTGCCCCGGCAGACCGTCGTGGTCGAGGTCGGCGGGCGCCGCCTGGAGGTCTCGCTGCCTGGTGACCTGGCCTTGGGTGGCGGCGCCGGCGGAGCCGCCCACGGTGCTGTCCGTAAGAAGCCCAAGCCCCGCAAGCGTGGCGGTGGCGGCGGCGCCGCGGCCTCCGGCGACTCGGTGACCGCACCCATGCAGGGCACCGTCGTCAAGGTGGCCGTCGAGGAGGGCCAGCAGGTCTCCGCCGGTGATCTGGTCGTGGTCCTGGAGGCCATGAAGATGGAGAACCCGGTGACCGCGCACAAGGACGGCACCATCACCGGCCTGGCGGTGGAGGCCGGTGCGGCCATCACCCAGGGCACCGTGATCGCCGAGATCAAGGACTAGACAACCCGCCCAGTGGCCACTTGTTGCACGGATTCTCACCGATCCTGTGCAGCAGGTGGCCATTCGGCTTTTCCGGGAGGCTGCAATGGAACCCGTCGAGATCAACAATGGCCAGTGGTATCTGCGCGGGCTGCGCTGTGACGACCGCGTCGACGACCGACCCGCCCTGACCGATATGGGTGAGGACGACCTCGACTATGTCCACGACGCGGCCGACGGCTGGGCCGATGACACCCGCTACACGTGGGCGGTGTGTGAACCCACCACCGGGGAGATGCTTGCCGAGATCGCCCTGGATCCGGTCTCTGGCTACATGTCCAGTCGGGCCAGGCCGGGGTTCGAGGACGTCGCGGCCATCTCCGAGGACACCGTGCGCCGCTACGCCTCGGCCGCGCTCGGCCTGGAAGTGCACACCTGACCTTCAGCGCAGGATGATTCGCCGGGAATGCGCTGGCAGGCACGGGCCCGCACGCGGTGCCGGGCCGGTGCGGCCGATACCGGGCCATACGGTGGAGACATGTCGGACGCGGACTTCACCGGCCGCACGATCGTCCTGGTCGGCGGCGGATCGGGTATCGGGCTTGCCACCGCGCGGCGCGTCGTCGCCGGTGGCGGCACGGTCATCCTCGGCGGGCGCAGTATCGACAGGCTGACCGCGACGGCCGATGCGCTGGGCCCGGCGGCTAGGTGGCATCGCATCGACACCGCCGATCAACGCTCGGTCGAGGAGTTCTTCGACCATGTCGAGGTGGCGCACGGTCTGCTCACCACGGCCGCCGACTACATCACCGGTCCGATGCGCACCCTGACCGTCTCGCAGGCGGGTACCGCGTTCGAATCCAAATTCTGGGGTCAGTACCGCGTCGTCAAGGCGGCGCTACCCATCCTGGCGGCGGACGCCGCAATCGTGCTGATGTCCGGGGCCGCCGGTACCCGGCCCGCCGCCGTCGCACCCGCCTACTCCGCGGTCAACGCGGCCATCGAGGGTCTGGCCCGCGGCTTGGCCGTCGAACTCGCCCCGATCACGGTCAACGCCATCGCCCCCGGCACCGTCGACGGACATCTCTGGAGCACCCGGTCGGCCGCCGACCGCGACGCCGCCTTCGACAGCTACCGGGCCGCCTCCACGATCGGGCGGCTGGCCACCGAGGACGAGATCGCCCATACCATCGTCTACCTGCTCAGCAGCCGCGTCACGACCGGTTCGACGCTCTAACCCGACGGCGGCTACACCTTCCGCTGAACAACGTCGATATCGGCGCCGGTGGCCAGGTCACCACATTCCACCTCGACGACATCATCGCGGGACCGAAGGAAGGGCCCGGCGCCGACATCCCCGGCGAGTTGCTCGATCAGCGCCGGCCAGTGCCGCTGGGCGATGACGACGGGGTGGCCCGGCCGACCAGCGAAGACCGCCCTGGCCAATCCCGATGTCGAGCCGGCCGCGGCAGCCAGAACCCGACGCACCACATCGGCGCCGATGTCCGGGGTGTCGACCAGGCTGATGACGACGTGATCGACGTCGTATCGCGATGCGGCCGCAAGTCCGGCGCGCAGCGAGGCCGAAAGCCCCTGCGCCCAGTCCTGTGCGAGAACCGTGTGTGCCGGTGCCGGCACGTGCGTGCGGGCGGCACCGAGCACCACGAACACCTCACCGCACCCACCGTCGTGCAACGCGGTGACCGCGCCGGCCAACCACGCTCCTTCGGCGGCAAGCACTTTCGGCATCCCGAAACGTGTGCCGGCACCGGCGGCCAGTACCACTCCGGCTGCGTATCGCAAGGCCATCCGTCCAGTCTGCCGGTGGCGGCTGCCACCGGATTCGGCGGGGACGTGTCCGACCAGACAAATCAGGCGTAGTGTCAGGTCAGGTTGAGCCCGCAGCCTACCGATTCCGACTGTCGGAGCCGCCATGACCACGCCAGACAACATCGCCATCGCGCTGTCCCCGCCGCGCGCGGCGCGTGGCACCGCCGTCTATACCGTCCGCCACATGCCGCCGTCCATGACCGTCGTCGAGGTCTACGGGCAACTCGACGCCGCCAATGCTCGGGAGTTCAGCGGATATGCGCTCACCCACCTGGCGCACACCGACCAGCTGATCGTCGACCTGGCCGGCATCGATTTCTTTGGCACAGAAGCATTCTCGATGTTGCACACCATCAGCGTGACGGCCGCGGGCAAGGATGCCCGCTGGGTACTGGTTCCCAGTGCCGCGGTGCGGCGTCTACTGGGGATCTGCGATCCCGACGGTGTTCTGCCCACCGCCGAGACCACCACCGAGGCCGCAGGCCACCTCCAGGGACAGCCGCTACTGCAGCTCGTCCCGCAGTTTGGCCAGTGAGCGAGCCAACAGCCGCGACACATGCATCTGCGAGATGCCGACCCGCTCGGCGATCTGGGACTGTGTCATGGACTCGAAGAAGCGCAGCACCAGGACCGTACGCTCGCGTTCGGGCAGCTTAGACAGCAGTGGACGCAGCGCCTCGCGATTCTCGATCTGGTCGAGCGCATCGTCCTGTGAGCCGAGGGTATCGGCGATGGCCGGCGCCTCGTCGTCACCCGAACCACCGCTGTCGATCGACAGCGTGTTGTACGAGCTGCCCGCGATCAGGCCCTCGACCACCTCTTCGCGGTCCATGTCCAGTTCGGCGGCCAACTCCGAGGGGGTGGGCGCCCGGCCCAGACGCTGCGACATCTCCGCCGTGGCGGCACCGAGGCGCAGGTGCAATTCCTTGAGCCGGCGAGGAACCTTGACCGACCAGCCGTTGTCCCGGAAGTGCCTGCGCACCTCGCCCATGATCGTGGGCACCGCATAGGACGCGAAATCCGAACCGGCCTCCACGTCGAACCGATTCACCGCATTGACGAGTCCTACGCGGGCGACCTGGACCAGATCGTCCCGCGCCTCGCCGCGGCCCTCGAAGCGCCTGGCGATGTGGTCGGCCAGCGGCAGGCAGCGGGTGACGATGCGTTCGCGCTGCCGCTCGTACTCTGCCGACCCATCGCTCAGTTCGCCGAGTACGCGAAACATCTCGATGACGTCGGCGTATTCCGAGTTCACTGCAACAAACTCGCTCGCCTGGCAATGAGCGATATCCCGAATATCTGACCGCCATCGCCGTGCTGGCCATCAGAGAACGTGTTGACCTCGTCGGTCAGCGAGCTGAGCACATGCCAGCTGAAGCTGCCCGGCGCGACGATGGCATCCTCTTCGCTGCGGCAGGTCGCCGACGCGGTGATGACGACGGCATCCTCGCGCGGCTGGACGGACACGACCAGCGGCGAGTGCGGTATCGCGGCCTTCACCAGCCGCGTGCAGGCCTCATCGACCGCCAGTCGGAGGTCGGACACGGCATCGAAGTCGAGATCCTCGAAGGTGGCCGCTGCGGCGATCAGCACGCGCAGCACCGCGAGGTTTTCCAGGGTTGCGGCAACCCGGAGCTCCACCGACCGATCACCATCTGTCGCGGCTGCATCCGCGTCCGTACCCTGCTGCACCATCTGACCTCCCGGCATGTCCGCTGGGAGGTTACCCCACGCAGCATTGTGGCTAACCAACGGAACCACCTCCTACCAGCGCGCCGTGGGGGCGGTCAGCATGATCCGCGGTGAGCTCGGCTCCTCGTTCACATGAGTAACGCATGCGGTGGGCAGTACCCGGCGTCCACGCGTCGCCAAACCACGGTCGCAGCCGGTTTCCCGTTGCGCACCACGGGTAATCGGCACGCATGAGTACTCCGTATGTGCCCGATGACGTACCCGTTGCCGATGCCGTCGAACAGTCCCGCGACGCCGTCGACGCCGGTCCCGATGTCGACGTCGACGCCGCCGGACAGATCGCTGTGCCATCCCTTGAGACCCCCGACGCCGATTGGCAGGAACAGTCGGTGGAGGTCGACCTCGACGACGAAGACCGGGACGGCTACTGAGTAGGTAGGGCCTCCTGGCTCGCGGTGGTTTGCCACCCAGGTGTGGGGGGAACATTGACCCGCATGTTGGTACGCAGAATTGCCCGCCCGTTGTTGTCCGCCGCGTTCATCGGTCAGGGAATCGAGGCCCTCCGGGACGTCAAACCCGCGGCCGAGGTCGTCCAGCCCACATTGGACGGTCTGCAGTCGCTGCCCGAGTCGGTGTCCCAGAAGGTCCCCGATGATCCGATGACGGTCGCCCGCATCACCGCGGCCGCCCAGATCGGTGGCGGTCTGCTGCTCGCGACCGGGAAGGTCCCGCGTGTCGCCGCCGCGGTGCTGGCGGCGACGGTGATCCCGGCCAACCTGGGCCGACACATGTTCTGGGAGGAAACCGACCCCGCTCTCAAGGCCGAGAAGCGACGGGCATTCCTGACCGACGTCAGCCTGATCGGCGGCCTGGTGCTGGCCTCGGCCGACACCGCAGGTAAGCCGTCCTTGGGTTGGCGCGGACGTCGCGCCGGGCGCAAGGTCGTCCAGGCGGTCTCCGAACGGCTGCCCGGGTCCGATGACTCGATCCTGGATTCCGAACTCGCCGACCGGCTCGGGCACGGTCTGCACGTCGGTGTCGAGCGAGGCCGCGAGCTCGCCGACAGCGCACTTGAGCGCGGGGTGCCGCTGGCGGCCTCGGCGTTCGAGACCGCGGCCGAGTCGTTGGGGACGGCCTACGATCGCGGGGCTGCGGCCCTCTACAAGGGCGCCGAGAAGAGCGCGCCGATCGCCAAAAAGGCCCGTAAGCGGGGCGCCGAACTGGCCGAGACGGCGCTGGACCGCAGTGCCGCGGCCCTGGAACGCGGTGCCGAGAAGAGCGCGCCGGTGGCCAAGAAGGCCAGGGAGCGTAGCGCCGAACTGGCCGAGACCGCACTGGACCGCAGCGCCGCGGCACTGGAGCGGGCAGCCGAGCGCGGTGCTCCGCTGGCCGCTGAGGCCCGCCGGCGCAGCGCGGAGTTGGCCGAGACGGCGCTGGACCGCGGCGGCGACGAGGTCAAGTCGCGGTGGAGATGGGCGCGCAACAAGGTGTGATGCGCCAGAGAATCACCTGAATCCGGCCGGACGCGCGATCAGCGCATCCGGCCGGATCTCGTTGCTGCACGGCCGCTTCGGATCAGTCACCCCACTCCGATCGCAACGCCGACAGCAGGGGTCCCGCGGCCTCGGCGAAGAAGGAATCCTGGCTGTCCCCGCCGATCTGGATGAGCGCCACATCGGTGAAACCGGCCTTGGCATATTCGCCTACCGCCTCCACGATCGGATCGAGATCGGGCCCACACGGAATGGCATCCGCGACATCCTCCGGTCGGACGAACTGGGTCGCTCCCGCGAATCCGGCCGGTGTCGGCAGATCGGCGTTGACCGACCATCCGCCGGCGAACCACCGGAACTGATCATGGGCACGCGCTACCGCGGCATCACGGTCGGGATCCCAACAGATCGGCAGCTGTCCCACCACCTTCCCCTCGGGAAGACCCATCGGCTGGCGGACCCGCTTCCAACTCTCGACGACATCGCTGTCGGGGGCGGTGTTGATCAGATGGTCGGCGAGCACCCCCAACGTGTCGATCGTCCGGTCGCCGGTGATCGACACACCGATCTCGACGGGGTCGTCGGGTACATCCCAGATGCGCGCGGAATCTACTGAGAAGTAATCGCCGTGGAAGTCCACGAGGTCACCACCGAGCAGTTCGCGGATGATCTTGATGGCCTCGGCGAGCATGTCCAGGCGGCGCGGCGCCGCCGGCCACCCCGCGCCGATGATGTGCTCGTTGAGATTCTCACCGCTGCCCAGGCCGAGGGTGAAGCGGCCGTCGGCCAGGATCTGCACGGTCGCCGCTTGCTGGGCGACCACCGCCGGGTGATAGCGCATGGTGGGGCAGGTTACGAAGGAATAGAGGCCCACCCGCTCGGTCATCGCCGCGACCGCCCCCAGGACCGCCCATGCATTGGGGGCGTGCCCCTGGCTGGTCAACCACGGGCTGAAATGGTCGCTGCAGACCTCGAAATCGAAACCCGCTTGCTCGGCAGAGACTGCATACCTCACAAGCTCTTTCGGTCCGGTCTGCTCGGTCATCAAGGTGTATCCGAATCGCGTCATGGACCTCCGCATACCCGAGCGCCCGGACCGACAAACTGCCTCGCTCAGTCCGGTGGCCCGGCCCGCATCCGCGACCACAGCGGCAGGCCCACCCAGAAGAGTGCGATGGCCAACGCGGTGACCGATCCGGCCACGATGCCGGCCTGCAGATTACCCACCGCTCCGAAAATCAGCACCATCACACCGGCCAAAGTCAGTGCGAGAAACACGATTCCGGCATAGGAAAGCCGGTGCGCGGTGGTGACGACGATGTCGAGCCGATGCCTGCGGAACATCGCCCGGTGGATGCCGATGGGGGCGATCAACAGCACCGTGGCGGCGATGGAGCATGACACCGTCGCCAGGTAGACGCTCCGCAGTTCGGCCGGCAGACCTTCGAATCGATCATGGAACGGCAGTGTCAGCAGTAGGCCGGTGAGCAACTGGACACCGGTCTGCACCACCCGTAGCTCCTGCAAAAGGCTGGACCAGTTACGGTCCAGCCTTTGCGTGCTCGTCTCGTGCCGAGCCGCCTCGTTCCAGCGACGGTCGCCCTCCAGGCTGTCCATCTCCGGCCGCCACGCGTCGACCGCGCTCCGGCGTCAGTACCAGGCACGCCGACCCGCCACCGGGCGACCGATGGAACCCAGCAGCCAGAAGACCGCGCCGGCGACCAGCAGGACCACGCCGGCGACCCACAGCAGGTAGACGTTGAGTACGAATCCCAGGATCAGCAGCATTGCTCCGAGAATTATCATGACACCCTCACTTCCATGGTTCCCATCGAACTCGGTTGCGGCAGGCGGCAATCCGTGACCTTCGGATTGACACCGGCATAGTTGAGCGGGCCCGCGACAACGGTCAGCGCAATGGAACCCGCCGTAGCGCAATTCGTTTCACCACCGGCGAAGTAATCGCGCTGCCAGGCGGCGAACACTCCGATCAACAACCAGACCAGCACCACCGTGCCGATGAGTCCACGCCCCATGGGATCCTCCGTCGCATATCGGTTGCAGGTTGATCGATTGCACCGGCGGAATACCCTGCTGACGACGGCGTCAAACGCCGATCCTTGGTGGTTCGGGGCGCAGTCGGCGACGATCAGCTGCCGAATCCACCGATGGCCGGCAGCCCCATCGTCAGGACGAGCAGCATCAACAGCATCAGGAACCAACCGGCCCCCTGCCAGGCCCACCACGAGCCGTTGCTCTTCCATATCCGATAGGTACGCACGAATGCGCGGACGCCCGCCGCGAACAGGATGACCGGCGCCCCGAGCGCCAGCGCCAGACGTTGTGGGCGTCCGCACGCGGCCGAATCGGTGACGAGACCATCGCATCCGCGGGCAAGAACGGCGGCGATGATCAGGAACAGCACCCCCACGACCGCGGCGACGACGCCGAATCGGATCGCGGATCGGGTTTCCGGTGCATCTCGCATGGACATGCCGCCGGATTGCCCGGCACCGCCTGCGGCAAACGTCAGCAATCGGCGCGCAGATGTGCGGTCAGTAACAGCCGGTCATACACGCTGCGATGTGGGAGTTGCTCGTGGTAATCGAGTTCGAGGAAATCCTTGACCAGCTGCTGCGCCAGCGACTTCAGTCGGGTGTTGGTTTCCTGTGAGCGCCATCGCAACAGTTCGAAGGCGGCATCCTCGCCGATCCGGTAGACGAGCATCAGCATGCCCTTGGCCTGTTCGATACCGCTGCGCGCCTCGGTGATCTCGACGACCGCCTCGCTCACCTGGTTCTGCTGCTCGCGCGAGCGTGTTGCCCGCGGGGGCGTCAGGTCTATATAGAACCCGTGGCTGCCGATGACGGTATGCCTTGACTCGTCGAACAACCGGTCGCCGACCACCACGACGTCATGGGTATCGCCGTGCGTGTCGACGATGCGGTGCCGGGTGCTGAAAGCGGTTGCGGTGCGGCGAACCTCGTCCAGTGTCGCGGCGACCTGACCGCAGTCGTCGGGATGCTTGTGCACGAGCACCAACTCGGTCGTCGGCCGTGCGGTGCCCGGCTCGTAGCCGTGCATACGCTCGACTTCCGGCGACCATTCCCATCGATCGTCGGCGAAGTAGAACCGGTACCAACCGACGCGACGAGGTCCCCCATCGGCGAGCACACGCTCGACCGCCGGTTGCTCGTCTGGTCCGTCATCGGTCATCTCACATCGGATTATGCCTGCTACGACAGTCCTTCGGCGATGCGCTTGATCGCCATCAGGCGACGATCCCATTGCTGACCGATTGCGATCAGCTGCGCACCCAGCGCGCTCAATTTCGCCCCCAGGGCCCGATAGCGGATCTCCCGCCCGACAGGAACCGCCTCCACCAAGCCCGCATCCGAGAGCACCGAAAGATGTTTGGCGATCGCCTGCCTGCTCACCGGCAATAGGGTCGCCAGTGCGCTGGCGGACATGTCGGCCGAGCCGAGTTCGGTCAGGATGCGCCAACGCGTGTCATCGGCCAGCACGGCGAGCATGACCGGAGGCGCGCCCGTCACGCCGCGACTCCGAGCATCCGCACGAGGTCGTCGAGTTCGGTCTGCCAACCTCCGGTGTTGTCGGCATGCGCGGTCGCGGGGTCGTCCAGTTCGTCGAACCCGCTCTCCACCAGCGAAAGTCGCGTTCCGCCCGCGGTCGGCGTGAGCTCGAAGCGTACGACGGTGGAATTTCCCGGCACCGGGTCCACGTCGGCCTCGCGAGCCCACCGGTAGACCAGCAATCGCGGCGCATCGATCTGCTCGACCACCACCCGAAAACGGCCGTGTGTGGACCAGCCGAAGTACCCGACGCCCCCGGGCACCGGGTCCAATTCGGCGCTGTCTCCGAACCATTGGGCAATCAGGTCTTGCTCTGTGAGCGCGGCCCACACCGCAGCCGGAGTTGCGGCGATGTCGACGGTTCGGGCGATCTCGAGTGGGCCGGTCATGGCGTTGCTCCTTGTGTTGCTCCAGCAATGTGCAACTACAGAGTTGCACATTGTCGACAGGAACCGCAACCCCTGAGTTGCATGTCAGAGTGCCCTCCTAAGATCCGCTCGTGCGCCCGACGACCTTGCTCATCATCGGCATCCTCGCCGGCGGGACGGCGCTGCTCTGCGGCTCCAGTGCGATCACCGCTGTCGGCGCGGGGTTGGCCGCTGCGCTACTGGCCGCCGCGGTGCCGCATTTCCTGACCGGGCTGCGCACACCCGCAGCCGGTGAGAATCCGATCGACACCATGTCCGGAGTTGAATTCGAGGATTACGTGGCCCGGGTTGCGCGGTCCTGCGGCGTATCGGTGATCATGACCTCCGCGACCGGTGACTGGGGGGTCGACCTGATCGTCGGCAGACGCCCGGACCGCCTCGCCATCCAGTGCAAGCGAGTGGCACGACCGGTGGGCACCGGGGCGGTTCAGGAAGTGGTTGCCGGTGCCGCCATGCAGGATTGCACGCACACCATGGTGGTCACGAACAACGATTTCACCCCGGCAGCGCGGAAACTCGCCGAGCGGCACGGTTGCACGTTGGTCGGCGGCGCCGAGCTCCCCCGGCTGAAAGGTGCGATCCGCGATCTCGCGGGCCCGAGACGCTGACTACAGCCCACTCAGCACATCGCGCACTGCGTCGACCGCAGCGTCGAGTTCGGCGAGCGAGACCGTCAGGGCCGGCCGGAAACGCACCGAATCCGGCCCGCTGGCCAGCATGATCACCCGCCTATCCCACAACCTGCGCACCAGTTCGTCGCGCTCGGCCGCGGACGGCAGACTGAATGCACACATCAATCCACGCCCGCGCGGATCGAGCACTTTCTCGGGGAATTCGGTTGCCAGCCAGTGCAACCTGCCAAGCAAGTGCCTACCGGCGTCGACCGCATGCCCGATCAGGCCCTCGGCCTCGATGACTTCGAGGATGCGGCGCGACCGCACCATATCGGTCAGGTTGCCGCCCCAGGTCGAGTTGATGCGGGAACTGACGGCGAAGACGTTGTCGGCGACATCGTCGACACGGCGACCCGCCATCACGCCACACACCTGGGTCTTCTTGCCGAACGCCACCACATCCGGGGAGACGCCCAATTGCTGGTAGGCCCAAGCCGTTCCGGTGATACCGCAGCCCGTCTGCACCTCGTCGAAGATCAACAGCGCATCGAACTCATCGCACAGCTCGCGCATGGCGGCGAAGAACTCCGGCCGTATGTGCCGGTCACCGCCCTCGCCCTGCACCGGTTCGGCGATGAAGCAGGCGATGTCGTGGGGATGGGCGGTGAAGGCGGCCCGGGCCTGGCGTAGCGATTCGGCTTCCGACTCCGCGATATCGACACCTGGCCGGACGTAGGGGGTGTCGATGCGCGGCCAGTCGAACTTGGGAAACCGCGCCACCTTGTTCGGATCGGTATTGGTCAGCGACAACGTGTATCCACTGCGGCCATGGAAGGCCCCGCGCAGGTGCAGCACCTTGGTGCCCAGCTCAGGGTTTCGCCCGTTGGCTTCGTTGTGTCGGCTCTTCCAATCGAAGGCCACCTTGAGCGCATTCTCCACCGCCAGCGCTCCCCCGTCGACGAAGAACAGATGCGGCAATGCCGGATCGCCGAGCACGCGTGCGAAGGTCTGGACGAATCGCGCCATCGGCACGGTGTACACGTCCGAATTGCTCGGCTTGTTGACCGCCGCCTGCGCCAGCTCGGCGCAGAACGCGGTGTCATCGGCCAGCGCGGGATGGTTCATCCCCAATGCCGACGATGCGAAGAACGTGAACATGTCCAGATATCGGCTGCCGTCCCTGGCATCGACGAGCACCGATCCGCGCGAGGCCTCGAGGTCGAGCACCAGATCCATGCCATCGGTGAGCACACTGGCGCGCAGAACATCATGAACCCGGTCGGGGGTCACGCCCCGGTCGCCGGTGGCAGGTGAAGTCAGAACAGCGGTCATACCGCGATCCTAACGCAATATTTACGGTTATATAATCTCGATGCAGGAACTATTTCGGTAGATATGCGCGACCGTCGTAAAAAGTCTGTAAGATGATGGTGCTTCGGGTGCGGACGTTGGCGGCTGTCCTGATTCGCTGCAGCAGGTCTTCCAGCGCCCGCGCCGAGGCGACACGTACCAGGAGCACATAGCTTTCGTCGCCGGCGACGGAATGGCACGACTCGATTTCGTCGATATGGCGAAGTCGGGCAGGAGCATCATCGGGTTGAGAGGGGTCCAGCGGAGTGATCGCCACGAACGCCGAGAGCATGTGCCCCACGGTCTCGGGGTTGACCCGCGCGGTGTACCCGAGAATCACCTCGCGGGACTCCAACCGACGCACCCGCGACTGGACGGCCGACACCGACAGCCCCGCGGTGGCGGCCAGATGCGCCAGCGTCGCACGCCCGTCAGCGACCAACTCCCGTACCAGCAGCCGGTCTATCTCGTCGAGATGCTCGATGTCGGTCATGGCCGCACTGTATCGGAGGTCCCGTGCCGCACTGTGAAACCTGGCAGCTGCGGGCACAATTCGCCGCGGCGCTGTCCTGCATGTACGGCTCCGAGGTGCCGGCCTACGACACCTTGGTGGAGGTCAGCGCCGCCGTCAACGCCGACCACCTGCGGCGTCACCCCCAGGATCGGCGCCTGGGTTCGTTGGAGCGCGTCACCGCGGAACGGCACGGAGCCATCCGGGTCGGCAACGTCCACGAGCTGCGGCAGGTAGCCGATCTGTTCTCGGCCTTCGGCATGTTTCCCGTGGGGTTCTACGATCTGCGCACCGCCGCCTCCCCCGTCCCGGTGGTGTCCACCGCCTTCCGGCCGATCCATGCCGACGAACTGGCCCGAAACCCGTTTCGGGTCTTCACCTCCATGCTGGCCACCGCCGATACCCGTTTCTTCACACCCGAGCTGCGCACCAGGGTGGAGACGTTCTTGAGCCGTCGGTGCCTGTTCGGCGACGAACTGCTCTCGACCGCGCGCAGGATCGCCGACGACGGCGGGTGTCCCGCCGAGGAAGCCCACGATTTCGTCACCGCTGCCGTGGCCTGCTTCGCCCTGTCCCGCGAACCCATCGACCGCGGCTGGTACGACGAACTGTCGGCCGTCTCGGCAGTGGCCGCCGATATCGCCGGGGTGCGCAGCACCCATATCAATCACCTGACGCCCCGGGTCCTGGACATCGATGCCCTGCAACGGTCCATGACACGGCGCGGCATCACGATGATCGAGGCCATCCAGGGTCCACCGGCGATCGACGGTCCCGAAGTCCTGTTGCGGCAAACCTCGTTCCGGGCGCTGGCCGAGCCGCGCCGCTTCCGCGACGCCGACGGCGGCATATCCGAGGGATCGCTGCGGGTGCGCTTCGGCGAGGTCGAACAGCGCGGCGTGGCGCTGACACCGCGTGGGCGCTCACGCTACGACACCGCAATGGCCGAACCCGACCCGGCCGCCAGCTGGCACCGCCATTTCCCGGCCTCCGACGAGCAGATGTGCTCCGAGGGGCTCGCCTACTACTACCGCGGCGATCCGACCAGACCCGTTGTGTACGAGGACTTCCTGCCCGCCTCGGCCGCGGGGATCTTCCGCTCGAATCTAGATCGGGACGCCGAGGCCACCGATCGCCCCGACGATACCCAGTACAGCCAGCACTGGATGGCCGACCGCATCGGCCACCACATCCACGATCCCTACGAGCTCTACGAGAAAGCCGCGTGTACATGACCAGCGTCCTGACCTCCTCCCTACCGACCGCCGATGAGCTGCGCGCCAAGGTGCGCGCCGCACTCGACGCGCTGGGCTGCACCACCGAGCTGGCCGGTCCGGGTGCGCCGGGCCTGCCTGCGAGCACACCGGTCACCGGCGAGGTGCTCTTCACCGTCCCGGAATCCAGCTCGGCCGACGCCGACTCCGTCATCGCCGCCGCCGCAGCGGCTTTCACCTCCTGGCGGACCACCCCGGCGCCGGTACGCGGCGCGCTGGTCGCCCGGCTCGGCGAACTGCTCACCGCACACAAGGCGGAACTGGCCACGCTGGTCACCGTAGAGGCAGGCAAGATCACCTCCGAAGCGCTCGGCGAGGTGCAGGAGATGATCGACATCTGCCAGTTCGCCGTGGGGCTGTCCCGACAGCTGTACGGCAAGACCATCGCCTCCGAACGGCCCGGGCACCGACTCATGGAGACCTGGCATCCGCTCGGGGTGGTCGGCGTCATCACCGCCTTCAACTTCCCGGTGGCGGTGTGGGCGTGGAACACCGCGGTGGCACTGGTGTGCGGCGACACCGTGGTGTGGAAGCCCTCGGAGCTGACCCCGCTGACCGCACTCGCCTGCCAGGCGCTGATCGAGCGGGCAGCCGCCGACGTCGGCGTTGCGGGCACGGTGTGCGGCCTGGTCCAGGGCGGCCGCGATATCGGTGAGCAGCTGGTCGACGATCCGCGCGTCGCACTGGTCAGCGCCACCGGCTCGGTCCGGATGGGCCGCGAGGTCGGACCGCGGGTTGCCGCCCGGTTCGGCAAGGTGCTCCTGGAGTTGGGCGGAAACAACGCCGCCATCGTGACCCCGTCGGCGGACCTGGACCTGGCCGTGCGGGCCATCGTGTTCTCGGCCGCAGGCACCGCCGGCCAGCGCTGCACAACCATGCGCCGGGTCATCGCGCATCGTTCGATCGCCGACACCCTCGTGCAGCGAATCGCGACCGCGTACACCAGCCTGCCGGTCGGCGATCCTGCTGCCGAGGGCACGTTGGTGGGTCCGCTGATCCATGAGCGCTCCTACCGGGACATGGTCGGTGCGCTGGAGCAGGCCCGCGCCGACGGCGGCGATGTCACCGGAGGTGAACGTGTCGACCTCGGCGCAGAGGGCTACTACGTGCGACCCGCCGTCGTCCGGATGCCTGCCCAGACGGCGGTGATGCATGCGGAGACCTTCGCCCCGATCCTGTACGTGCTGACCTACGACGATCTCGACGACGCCATCGCGATGAACAATGCGGTGCCCCAGGGCCTGTCGTCGGCGATCTTCACCACCGACATCCGCGAGGCGGAACGGTTCATGTCCGCCGACGGCTCCGACTGCGGCATAGCGAACGTCAATATCGGTACCTCCGGCGCGGAGATCGGAGGGGCGTTCGGCGGCGAGAAGGAGACCGGAGGTGGCCGGGAATCGGGCTCGGATTCGTGGAAGGGCTACATGCGCCGGGCCACCAACACCGTGAACTATTCCTCCGAACTCCCCCTTGCACAGGGGGTCCGGTTCGGCTGAGTCGGTAGGTTTTAGTATGACCGCGTGAGCGAGCAGGTCGAACAGAGAGAATTCCAGGCAGAGGCGCGTCAGCTGCTTCAGCTGATGGTGCACTCCATCTACTCGAACAAGGACTCGTTCCTGCGGGAACTGGTGTCCAACGCCTCCGACGCGCTGGACAAGCTGCGGCTGGCGTCCTACCAGGACAAGGATCTCGACGTCGATACGTCGGATCTGCACATCGACATCGATCCCGATGCCTCGGCACGCACGCTGACCATCCGCGACAACGGCATCGGCATGTCGCGTGATGAGGTCGTCGACCTGATCGGCACTCTGGCCAAGTCCGGCACCGGTGAGCTGCGCCGCAAGTTGGCCGAGGCGAAGCAGACCGGTGACGCCACGGGCGGGCGAAGTGGCGATGTCGACGATCTGATCGGCCAGTTCGGCATCGGCTTCTACTCGACATTCATGGTCGCCGACAAGGTCGATCTGGTTACCCGGAAGGCCGGCGAAAGCACTGCCACACGTTGGGAGTCCAGCGGGGACGGGACCTACACCATCGCGACCGTCGACGATGCTCCGCAGGGCACCTCGGTCACCCTGCACCTCAAGCCCGAGGACGCCGACGACGAACTGCACGACTACACCGCACCGTGGAAGATCCGGCAGCTGGTCAAGAAGTACTCCGACTTCATTTCGTGGCCGATCCGGATGGAGGTCGAGAAGACCGTCCCGGCACCCGAGGGCGCCGAGGAGGGCACCGCTGCGACGGTCACCACCGAGATCGAGACCATCAACTCGCGCGTCGCGCTCTGGGCAAAGTCCAAGAGCGAAGTTTCCGACGAGGAGTACAAGGAGTTCTACCGGCACATCGCCCATGCCTGGGACGAGCCCCTCGAGGTCATCGCGATGAAGGCCGAAGGCACCTTCGAGTATCAGGCGTTGTTGTTCATCCCGTCACAGGCGCCGTTCGACCTGTTCAATCGCGACGGGAACACCGGTGTGCAGTTGTACGTCAAGCGCGTCTTCATCATGGGCGATTGTGACGAGCTGATGCCGGAGTATCTGCGCTTCGTCAAGGGCGTCGTCGACGCCCAGGACATGTCGCTCAACGTGTCCCGCGAGATCCTGCAGCAGGACCGCCAAATCAAGGTGATTCGCCGAAGCCTGACCAAGAAAGTGCTATCGGCGATCAAGGATCTGCAGGCCAACCGTCCCGACGACTATGCAACGTTCTGGACGCAGTTCGGGCGTGCCTTCAAGGAGGGTTTGCTCTCCGACGCCGACAACCGCGACACCCTGCTGACGCTGTCATCGTTCGCCTCGACGCACTCCGAGGACACACCCACCACGCTGGCCGACTACGTGAGCCGGATGAAGGATGATCAGCACCAGATCTTCTACGCCACGGGTGAGTCCCGTCAGTTGCTCGAGCGCTCACCGCACCTGGAAGCCTTCAAGGCCAAGGGCTACGAGGTGCTGCTGCTCACCGATCCGGTCGACGAGGTGTGGGTCGAGTCGGTGCCCGAGTTCGACGGCAAACCCCTGCAGTCCGTCGCGAAGGGCGAGGTCGACCTCAGCGGCGACGAGGCCGACAAGCCCGAGAGCGGTGATTTCGCCGAGTTGCTTTCCTGGCTGCAGGAGACCCTCGACGAGCACGTCAAGGAGGTGCGACTGTCGACGCGGTTGACCTCGTCGCCGGCGTGCCTGATCACCGACACCTTCGGCATCACCCCGCAGTTGGCGCGCATGTACCGTGCGTCCGGCCAGGACGTGCCGGTCGGTAAGCGCATCCTGGAACTCAACCCCGAGCACGCCCTCGTGAAAGGATTGCGGGACGGCTTGGCGTCGGGCGCCGACGGGCTCAGCGATGCTGCCGAGTTACTCTACGGCACAGCACTTCTCGCTGAAGGAGGGTCGCTCGACGATCCCGCCCGATTTGCCGCCATCTTGGCCGACCGACTGGCCAAGACCTTCTAGTTCGCCTCGCGGCCGGTACCACTGTTCAGTTGTCAATGTGCGAGTTGTCAAGGTGCGCGGTGGCTTTGGGTTACGCAGCCGTCGGTAGGTCGGTCATGGTGCGGCGGGCGTGCGATCGCAGATGTGCCGGTTCGGGTTCCCCGGGTGCGTGGGGTGGGATGAACCAGGGATGGCGGTCTCTACCGAGGTAGACCCGCCAGCCACCGTGATGGATCACGCCGTGATGCAGCCGACACAGCAACACCCCGTTGTCCACACTGGTTGTGCCGCCGGCGCTCCAGGGTTGGATGTGGTGGGCATCGCACCAGGACACCGGACGCCCACACCCCGGGTGGGCACACCCACCGTCACGCACGCCGAGTGCTTTGCGGATCGCCGGGGTGAACAGCCGCTCGGCCCGCCCGACGTCCAGCGGTACTCCGGTGTGATCGACGATCACATTGGTCAACGTGGCATCACAGGCGATCAGGTCCGCGGTCGCGGCGCTGACCGGTCCGGCGAACCCGAGCCGATCGACTGTATCCTGACCGCCCTGCGCCACTGCCACCCCTGGTCGGATCAACGTGACGTGTGGCAGCACCCCGCCGGACATCGGCCGCCTCGACTGCGCCAGATAGGTGCGCAGCACCTGCCCGAGCGCCTCCGCCCGCCGCACGCCGATAGGTCGTGGGTCCGCCGACCCGTCGGGTTGCGGGACCGGTCGGCATAACGGATCCAGCGCCGCACAGAGTTCTTCCCCGGTTCCGACGTCCAGGTCGAGGGTGGCCTCAAACCGGCCTTCGGCGTTCTGGACCAGGGTCATCTCGTTGAGGGCGGTGTCCTCGGCCACCGGCACTACCCGTTCTTCCCCCGGCTGCCCTGCGGTCTTCTCCAGGGCGATCGCGCGGGCTTTCGCCGCCACCTCCGCCGGGGTGGTCTGGATCATCAGCTTCGTCACCACCGTCGCCCGATCGTCGTCGGATAACGGCACCCGAGCCTCGATATGGGTGACACCTTTGCCGACGGCGTCGGCGAACTCGATACCGATCCCACCCAACCGCTGCGCCGAAACCACTGCAGGCAGCGCAGGTGCCATCCGCCCTACCCGCACCGCGCGCGTCGCCGCACTCGGGGCCATACCCAACAACCTCAACAGATCAGTCCCGGTGCGCAGGTGCCGCCGTCCCGGCAACCCGACCCGTTCGGCCGCCGCCACCGCCGAAGCGATCACAAAATCCAGCAGATTCCGGGCGGTCACCGCCGCAGCCAGCACGTCCAGTAATGCCTGGTCATCGACCACCGGCCGCGGACACCGCACCCACCGACCCAAACTCGCCCCCACGTCATCCTCCGAGGGCACCGCAGCGAGCTCATCGATGAGCGCATCGACAAACGCATCAAGACAGGTGGCGTCCATAACGGATACCGACTTCCCCACAGCACCCAACCAAGGGCACCATCAAACACACACAGCCCGCCCGATCCCCCGGACAGGGACCGTCGAACCCCGCGGCGACCGAAGTCGCGGTCTGCGGCTCACCGGATCCAAGGATCGGGAACCACGGCGCGTTCGAACTTGTGTTCGACGCTACACCGAATTCGGGCCTTCTGCAAGGGTTCTCTCCGGGACATCACACTCGACC
Organism: Mycolicibacterium neoaurum; assembly: GCF_036946495.1. Taxonomy (NCBI): domain Bacteria; kingdom Bacillati; phylum Actinomycetota; class Actinomycetes; order Mycobacteriales; family Mycobacteriaceae; genus Mycobacterium; species Mycolicibacterium neoaurum. The sequence goes on along the minus strand of NZ_JAQIIX010000002.1, from coordinate 3,244,868 downwards.
GAAAGCGCACTGGTAGACACGACTCATGCAGATCGAAGACAGCGTCGTCGTCATCACCGGAGCGGGATCGGGTATCGGGAAGGCACTGGCCGTGGCATTCACCGCCGCAGGTGCCTCCGTCGTCGCCGGTGATATCGACGCGACGGCGGCCGCCGCGACCGCCGCCGAGATCGGCGGTCAGACGATCGGCGTCGGCGTCGACGCCTCGACGGTCGACGGGATCGCGACGCTGCTGGAAGCCGCACGCTCGACATTCGGACCGGTCGACATCTTCGTCGCCAACGCAGGCATCATCGGTGCACCAGAGCTGGGTACCGATGCCGATTGGGACCGGGTGCTGGACGTCAACCTGCGGGCGCACATCCGCGCCGCGGACGCGCTGATCCCGGAGTGGACGGCCCGCGGCAGCGGTTACTTTGTGGCGGTCGCCTCTGCGGCCGGACTGCTCACCCAGATCGGTGCCGCCGGGTACGCGGTCACCAAGCACGCTGCAGTCGGATTCGCAGAATGGCTGGCAATCACCCACGGCGACAACGGCATCGGTGTCACCGTGGTCTGCCCGATGGGAGTCGCCACGCCGCTACTGGACGCGATCGTCGACTCGACCGATGACACTGCCAGGGTGGCCGCCGCGTCCATCACGACGGCGGGCGAGGTGCTCTCGGCCGACGACGTCGCCGCCGCCACCCTGGCCGGGGTGCGCGACGGTACATTCCTGGTGCTGCCCCACCCCGGCGTGCTGGACATGTACCGCGGCAAGGGTGCCGACTACGAACGCTGGATCAAAGGGATGCGCCGCTATCAGCGCGCGCTACGGGGATGACGCGGCCGCCACACACGATCAGCCGACCGTCGCCAGGCCCAGCGCAGGAACCAGCACGCGGTGCAGATAGTCCCGCAGGGCGTCCTCCGATTCGGTTATGTCACTGGCAAATTCAAGAAATGAGAGATGGAGCCGGGTGAACGTCTCTGTCATCTCGTCGAGGTGGGGTTCCATGTCCGGTGCATAGGCAAGGATCGGCTCCAGGAATTGCCGGGCGATGGCGATGGACTCGGGAGCCAATACGCGTCTGCTCTGTTCGACCTGACCCAATACGGTCATCATCGGCGAGATCGCGGGATTGCGAAGGAACTCGGCCCGGGCGGCCATGAACAGCTCGACGGCATAATCCGCCGCCGTCGTATTGCTCTTCGCAGCCGTCATGATCCGCTCTGACGCGCGCGCGGCCTCCGTTTCGAGAGCCTTGGCTACGATCTCCTCCTTGGTGGCGAAGTACTTATAGATCGTCTGCCGTGACACCCCAGCAGCCTGGGCGATCGCCGTCAGCGACGTCCGTTCCAAACCGAGGGCAGCCAGGCATCGCGACGCCGCATCCACGATGTGCTCCCGCGGGTCGGTCGGCGCCCCTTGGCGTCGCCAGGCCACCCGGCGGGGCAATGCGGCGTCCACCACCTCGAATCACCCCTCACCATCACGACATTGCCAAACGATCTCTGCATCATGTCAGGTTGCGCTTCTCTTCCGCCCACCGACGGTGGTCCCCACGTAGGAGCCGACGACGAGAACGATCGAAAACACCAGCGCCAATAAGGCATAGCTCAGCGATCCGGTTCGGCCGCCACCGGGGGCGATACCCTCCACAGCTGCGAAATAGCCCGGTAAGGCAGTAATCCAGATCGCCACTGCCACAAACAAATACACAGCCACACAGATAGCAGCAAACAAGTCGTTCCGAACACCCGCGGGCACTCTGTCCGGATGCGATCTCCTGAGCCGATACTCGCGCACATACGTCACGGCGGTGATGATTCCGGCGCCGATCACCAGCGACCAGATGACGATCAACCGCGCGGCGACGACAGGGACACCCAGAAGATCGAGCAGGAAGGTCGGAGCTGCGAAGACGAATTGCACCGGCCACACGAGCAACGACACCAGCGCCACCTTGCGCACCACGCCGGATCGAGAACCGGGCCGGCACACCCACAACGCCGTCAGGACCATCCCGAACGGTATACCAAGGGTGAAGGCCTGCATGTTGACAAGGGGCACCGACCCGAGTGCTGGTACCGAGGTCGAAAGATCCTGGTTCCATACCCACCAACGCAATTGCGGTCCGACGGTGTCCACTATCTGATAGAGGCAGTGGAAGATGAACGCGACACATGTCGCCGCGACGAAGGGGTTGCGGCGTTGCAGAATTCCCGTTCGCTGGACCAACACGTAGGCAAGGTAGGCGTACACCGGATACATGGCCACGATGTACAGCGGCATGCGGTCGTAGAGGAATTGGATCGAGAACTGGTTGTGCACGAACGTCAGCCCCATGAGTTCCTCTAGCCCGAACCATTGCGGAAAGTAGGCGATCGGTTCGATCAGCAGCAGACACACGATGCTGGACAGCCAGATCACCAGGTTCGAAGAGTCACCGTGGGCTCGCCTCCACCGCACCGCGTGAACGAGGCAGCCGATCGCGAGCCCGATCAGTAGGAACTCGATGACGGGCATGGAGGCGTTCTGCAGCGCGAGCGGATTGCGCAACGTGACCAATGCGCCACCGTCGCAATCGAGTCCGCCCGCCTGCTCCGCCAATGCGCGAAATGCCGGTGTGCAGGTATCCACCGGTCAGCTCCCGTCCCGTTCGCTCCAGTACCAGCGCACGACATCCTCGCCCCGCTCGTACCGGACGAACCACTTGTCGGCGAACTCGGGCAACCTCTCGAATTCGGGTTCATGTCCGGGTATCTGTGCTGCACAGATACCTCGGATCGCGGCCAGCTTGTCACGCAGCGGTACGGAGCCGAGCAGCGCAGGTGCCTTCCGGCGTAGGCGCCGTGAGGACCGGACACTTCCCATCCTGTCGACAGCGGGCACGTGAGCCTCAAAACCCGTTGTCACCAATTGTGTTTGTTGTGCCAGGTGACTGACGACAGCCGGTAGCGCCCGCAACCGGAGGGCCTTGCTCGGGACCACCGCATCGTAGATCCGCAACGCCGAGCTACGGTGTTCGATCTCCTCGACGAAGTGCCACAGGAACATCGACGCGATGCGGTCGTCCCCGGGCCGGAAGAGTGTCTGCTCGTGATCGAGCAACAGCGTGAACGCCGGCGTGAACGTTGCCTCGATATCCGCGATGTAGGCGAGCTTGAAGGGCAGTGCTGTTGTCTCGTCCAGTTTTCGATAGTCGGCGATGACCGCATCGAGGGTGCCACTCAGTCCGGGATAGCTCCTGACGAGCGATCGCACGTGCTGCTGGTGTGCGCTGGAGTGTTGGGCCTCCTGACGCAGGAACGCGTCGGCCTCCGCGACAACCGCCGGATCGCTGATCAAAGGCATCGCCTGCCGCACGACTGAGACGATGAATCGTTCGAACCCGATGGCCATGATCGACAGAACGTTCCCGCCGACCGACAGCGCCGGATTCTGCGGGTTCCACAGGAACGGAACGGGATCGCGGAAGTCGAACCGGATTCTGCGGACCTTCAGTGCTGTCACGACGTCCCCTTTCGGCCGCGACCGCAACCTCCCCCGGGCGCGCTCACGCTGGTTACCAACATTGACACTAAGAGTCATTATTGTCAATCAAGGCGCTGAAAGGGCTGCCCGCCTCGCCTGCGTCATCGACGCCCACTGGTGCCTCCACCGCCGGGGCTGCCTAGCCCGGGTTCGACGGATGCGCTCGGCCTGCTCACGTTCAAGCTAAACCTCCGCGAGCCTGCCGAACAGCGGATATACCCTGCTCAGGGTTGGTTGTCGGTGGTTGGGGGCACCATGGTGGGATGTCGTCCGTCGCCGATCCGCTCGACCGCTTCAGTCAGCTGACGCGGGAGTGGTTCACGGGCACCTTTCCGGCCCCCACCACCGCCCAGGCGCAGGCCTGGGCGGCGATCGCCGACGGCAGCGACACCCTGGTGGTGGCGCCCACCGGCTCGGGCAAGACGCTGGCCGCCTTCCTCTGGGCGATCGACGACCTGGCACGGTCCCCGGCCGAGTCCGTCGGCACCCGGGTGCTGTATGTATCACCGCTGAAGGCTCTCGCGGTGGACGTCGAGCGCAACCTGCGCACGCCGCTGACCGGCCTGACCAGGGTGGCCGAGCGACTGGGAAGTACAGCCCCACAGATCACCGTCGGTGTGCGCTCCGGGGACACCACGCCCAAACAGCGCCGCGATCTCATCACCCGCCCACCCGACATCCTGATCACCACGCCAGAGTCACTGTTCCTCATGCTGACCTCCTCGGCACGCGAGACGCTGACCACCGTCACCACCGTCATCGTCGATGAGGTGCACGCGGTGGCGGCCACCAAACGCGGTGCACACCTGGCAGTTTCGCTGGAACGGCTCGATGCGTTGCTGGAACGCCCCGCCCAGCGGATCGGCCTGTCGGCCACCGTGCGCCCGGCCGAAGAGGTTGCCCGTTTCCTCACCGGCAGCGCGGCGACCATCGTCTGCCCGCCCGCGGACAAGACCTTCGAGTTGCAGGTACAGGTACCCGTACCGGATATGACCAATCTGGCCGAGGGTTCGATCTGGCCCGATGTCGAGGAACGCATCGTCGACCTGATCGAGACACACCGGTCCTGCATCGTCTTCGCCAACTCCCGGCGCCTCGCCGAACGACTCACCTCGCGACTGAACGAGATCCACGCCGAACGCAACGGGGTGGAGCTACCGGGCGCGACCGACAACGGTGGTGCCAACAAGAAGGTGGCCGGTGGGGCGCCTGCCTACGTGATGGCCAGCGGGCAGAGTTTCGGCGCTCCCACCGAACTGGCGAAGGCGCACCACGGTTCGGTGAGCAAGGAGCAACGCGCTCTGGTCGAGGATGATCTGAAAAGCGGGCGCCTCAAGGCGGTCGTGGCCACCTCCAGTCTCGAACTGGGCATCGATATGGGCGCAGTGGACCTGGTGATCCAGGTGTCCGCGCCACCCTCGGTGGCCAGCGGGCTGCAGCGCATCGGTCGCGCCGGGCACCAGGTCGGCGAGATCTCCCAGGGCGTGCTGTTCCCGAAACATCGCACCGATCTGATCGACTGCGCGGTCACCGTCCAACGGATGCGGGCGGGCCAGATCGAGACCATGCGCGTGCCCACCAACCCGCTCGACGTGCTGGCTCAGCACACCGTGGCCGCCGCTGCACTGGAGCCGCTGGACGCCGACGCCTGGTTCGACACCGTGCGGCGCAGCGCGCCCTTCGCGACGTTGCCGCGCACCGCCTTCGAAGCCACGCTGGACCTGCTGTCCGGCAAGTACCCGTCCACCGAGTTCGCCGAATTGCGCCCGCGCCTCGTCTACGACCGCGACGCCGGCTCACTGACCGCGCGCCCGGGTGCGCAGCGGCTCGCCGTCACCTCCGGCGGTGCCATCCCCGATCGCGGCATGTTCACCGTATACCTGGCCTCCGAGGACGAAAAGCCCTCCCGAGTCGGCGAACTCGACGAGGAGATGGTCTACGAATCCCGTCCGGGTGACGTCATATCGCTGGGTGCCACCAGCTGGCGGATCACCGAGATCACCCATGACAGGGTGCTGGTGATACCCGCGCCGGGGCTACCCGCCCGACTGCCGTTCTGGCGCGGGGACAGCGTGGGCAGGCCCGCCGAGCTCGGCGCCGCGGTCGGCGCTTTCACAGGCGAACTCGCCAAGATGGATTCCGAGGGTTTCCGGCAGCGCTGCCGCGACGTCGGCTTCGATGACTACGCCACCGACAATCTGTGGCAGCTCATCGACGAGCAGCGTCAGGCCACCGGCGCGGTCCCCAGTGACAGCACCCTGGTGGTGGAGCGCTTCCACGACGAACTTGGCGACTGGCGCGTGATCCTGCACTCCCCCTACGGTTTACGCGTCCACGGTCCGCTGGCATTGGCCGTGGGACGTCGGTTGCGCGAGCGCTACGGTATCGACGAGAAACCCACCGCCTCCGACGACGGCATCATCGTGCGCCTTCCTGACGGTGGGGAGGATCCGCCGGGCGCGGACCTGTTCGTCTTCGAGGCGGACGAATTGGATGCCATCGTCACCGCGGAGGTCGGCGGTTCGGCGCTGTTCGCCTCGCGGTTCCGGGAGTGCGCCGCTCGGGCACTGCTGTTACCGCGGCGCCACCCGGGTAAACGCTCCCCGCTGTGGCATCAGCGCCAGCGGGCCTCACAGCTGCTCGACGTCGCCCGCAAGTATCCAGAGTTCCCGATCGTGCTGGAGGCCGTGCGGGAATGCCTCCAAGATGTCTATGACGTCCCCGCGCTGACCGAGCTGATGAGCAAGGTCGCTCAGCGTCGCGTACGACTCGTCGATGTCGAGACCGCCACCCCGTCGCCCTTCGCCGCCGCCGCCCTGTTCGGCTATGTCGGCGCGTTCATGTACGAGGGCGACAGCCCGCTCGCCGAGCGCCGTGCGGCAGCCCTGTCGCTGGACACGGTGTTGCTCGCCGAGCTGCTCGGCCGTGTCGAACTGCATGATCTGCTCGATCCGGATGTGGTGGCCACGACCGCCCGTCAACTCCAGCACCTCGAGCCCGACCGCGCCGCCCGTGATGCGGAGGGCGTCGCCGACCTGCTGCGATTGCTGGGACCGCTGACCCAGGAGGAAATCGCCGCTCGGGCAACGACTCCCGATATCGGCGGCTGGCTGGAGGGGCTGCGGGAAGCACGCCGGGCGCTGACCGTCTCCTTCGCCGGCCGGACGTGGTGGGCGGCGGTCGAGGACATCGGATTGCTGCGCGACGGTGTGGGCGTCGCTGTTCCGGTGTGGGTGCCGGCAAGCCTCAGCGAGTCGGTCAAGGATCCGCTTTCCGATCTGCTGGGCCGATACGCGCGCACCCACGGTCCCTTCAGCACCGACGAGGCGGCGGCTCGGTTCGGTCTGGGCATCCGGGTGACCTCCGATGTGCTCGGCCGCCTGGCTGCTGACGGCAGGTTGATCCGCGGCGAGTTCACCGCCGCGCCGGGTCCCTCCGAACAATGGTGTGACGCCACCGTTCTGAAAATCCTGCGCCGTCGGTCACTGGCGGCGTTGCGGGCCGCGGTCGAGCCCGTGAGCACCGCCGCATACGGACGCTTCCTGCCCGCCTGGCAGCACCTGGGATCCGAACAGGTGCGCGGCGTGGATGGGTTGGCCGCGGTCATCGAGCAGCTCGCCGGACACCCCTTGCCCGCGTCGGCGATCGAACCGCTGATATTCGGCCAACGCGTCGCCGATTACCAGCCGGCCATGCTGGACGAGCTGCTGGCCTCCGGCGAGGTCACGTGGTCGGGCGCTGGGCAGATCGGCGGCAGCGACGGGTGGATCGCGTTCCACCTCGGTGAGACGGCGGCACTGACACTGGCAGCGCCGATCGATATCGACTTCACCGACACACACCGAACCATCCTGGATGCCCTCGGGCACGGTGGCGCATTCTTTTTCCGCCAGCTCACCGACGGCTCGACCGGGACCGAATTCAAAACTGCCCTCTGGGACCTGATCTGGGCAGGTTGGATCACCGGTGACACGTTCGCCCCGGTGCGTGCCGTGCTGGCGGGATCACGACGCTCGGGGGCCCCCGCGCATCGGCAGCGTCAGCGTCCGCCGCGGTTGAGTCGCTACAGCCTGACCCAGGGCCTGCAGCGGGCCGACCCGATGGTGGCCGGACGCTGGTCTGCTCTGCCCACCGCCACACCGGATTCCACGGTGCGCGCGCATTTCCAGGCCGAGTTGCTGCTGAACCGCTATGGGGTGCTCACCCGCGGAGCGGCCGACGGGATACCCGGCGGGTTCGCGATGCTGTACAAGGTGCTGACCGCCTTCGAGGACGCCGGTCGCTGCCAGCGCGGCTACTTCGTGGAATCCCTTGGCGGGGCGCAGTTCGCCGCGGCCTCGACGGTGGACCGGCTGCGTTCCTATCTCGACGGGGTGGATCCGCAGCGCCCCGAACTGCATGCCGTGGCATTGGCGGCCACCGATCCGGCCAATCCCTACGGTGTGGCGCTGCCATGGCCTGATGACACCGAGCTGACGCATCGACCCGGCCGCAAGGCCGGCGCGCTGGTCGTCCTGGTGGACGGCGCTCTGGTCTGGTTCGTCGAACGCGGTGGCCGGACCCTGCTGAGCTTCCAGGACGACCCCGACGCACAGCAGGCGGCCGCCGCGGCCCTCGCGGGCCTGGTCGGTGCCGGCCGGGTGCCTTCGCTGTTGGTCGAGAAGATCAACGGCACAAGTGTGCTGGAACTCGCCGGCGACACGACCCTGACCGCCGCCCAGGATGCCCTCTTGGAGTCGGGATTCGCCCGCACCCCCCGTGGCCTGCGACTTCGCTGAGCGCACGATACTGAGAACATGCCCGAGGGTGACACGGTCTATCGCACCGCGACGAAACTGCGAGAGGCGCTCGTCGGCCGCGTGCTGACCCGATGCGATATCCGGGTGCCGCGCTACGCGGCTGTCGACCTGACCGGCGAGCACGTCGACGAGGTGCTCAGCCGGGGCAAGCACCTGTTCATCCGCATCGGCGCGGCCAGCATCCACTCACACCTCAAGATGGACGGTAGCTGGGTGATCGGATCGTTCCGTGGTCCGCAGCATCGGATCAGGATCGTGCTGGGCACCGCCGACACCGTGGCCTTTGGCGTCGACCTGGGCGTGCTGGAAGTGCTCGAACGCGCCAACGACCAGGACGCCGTCGCTCATCTGGGCCCCGATCTGCTCGGTCCGGATTGGGATCCGCAGCTGGCCAAGCACAACCTGGTCGCCGAGCCGGACCGCGAACTCGCCGATGTGCTGTTGGATCAACGGGTCATGGCCGGCGTGGGCAACGTGTATGCCAACGAACTGTGCTTCGTGATCGGCAAGCGGCCCGACTCCCCCGTCCGCGAGGTGCCCGATCCGCTACGCGTCGTCCAGCGCGCCCGAGACATGTTGTGGCTGAACCGCAATCGTGCCAATCGCATCATCACCGGCAATACCCGCCGGGGGCAGCAGTTCTGGGTGTACGGCAGGGCCGCAGAACCGTGTCGCCGCTGCCGAACCCCCATCAGGAGGGACGACAGCGGCGACCGTATCCGGTATTGGTGCCCCAACTGCCAGCGCTGAGCGCCTCAGGCAGCAGCCTTCTCCTTCGACTCCTCGGCGGGCTTGCGATTCGGCAACGCCAGTCGGCAGATCTTCTTGACCACCGAGAAGAACTGCTTGGGCAGCGGTCCGCTGTTGTAGGGCAAGCCGTAGCGCTGGCAGATCTCGCGGACATCGCCGGAGATCTCGGCGTAGCGGTGCGCCGGGATGTCCGGGAACAGGTGATGCTCGATCTGGAAGGACAGGTTGCCACTGAAGATGTGGAACCACTTGCCGCCGGTCAGGTTCGCCGAACCCAGCAGCTGCCGGTAGTACCACTGTCCGCGGGTCTCACTCTTGGTCTCCTCCACGGTGAACTCGTGGGTGCCCTCGGGGAAGTGCCCGCAGAAGATGATGGCGTAGGACCAGACATTGCGCATCAGGTTGGCCGTCATGTTGCCTGCGAACACGAACGGCGCGAACGGTCCGGCCAGCAGCGGGAAGGCCACATAGTCCTTCAGTGTCTGCCGTTTGACCTTTGCCCACATCTCGGTGAGCATCTCTTTCTTGTCGCTGAGCTTGATCTCCCCGGCGCGGATGCGCTCGGTCTCCAACTCGTGCAACGCGACACCGTACTGGAAGAGCACCATGAGCAGGAACGCGTAGACCGGGTTGCCCAGGTAGTACGGGTGCCACTTCTGGTCCTCGCTCATCCGCAGGATGCCGTAGCCGATGTCACGGTCCAGGTCGACGATGTTGGTGTAGGTGTGATGCATGTAGTTGTGCGAGTGCCGCCACTGGTTGGCCGGGCAGGCCGTGTCCCACTCGAAGTTCTGGCCGCGCAGCGCCGGATCACCCATCCAGTCGTACTGGCCGTGCATGACGTTGTGGCCGATCTCCATGTTGTCCAGGATCTTCGACAACCCCAGCATCACGGTCCCGACCGGCCAGGCCGGCGGGAGGAACAGCAGGACCCGGCCCCCGACCTCAAGTCCGCGCTGCCACTTGATGATCTGTCGGATGTAGTTGGCGTCGCGCTCACCCAGATCGGCCAACTGACGCTCACGAATGGCGTCCAGTTCGGCACCGAAGGCTTCGAACTGTTCGGGGGTGAGCGTGTACTTGGCCGAGCTGCGGGGCTTGGCGGGGGTCGGGGTGGAGCTACGGGGCAAATCCAAGGTCGTCATGACATTGCCTTTCGTTTCTCGAAAACTTCAGGGATTCAGGGGTTCAGAGGTCGATGGCGACGTCGCCGACCGGGGCACTAACGCAGATCCGGATGTCTTCACAGTCGTCGGTGGACACCGATCCGTTGAGCAGGTTGCGCACCGCACCCCGGGTCTTGGGTCGGGTGCAGCTGAAGCAGATGCCCATCCGGCAGCCACTCTCCGGGTTCAGCCCGGCGGCCTCGGCCTGCTCGAGCAGCGTCTGGCCGGTATCGGTGACCTCGACGCCGCTTGTGGTGAAACTGATCGTGCCACCTGCTGATTCGGCAGGAACGGCGAACACCGGGGGGACGAAGCTCTCCGACCTGGCGTCGGGACGCAGCTCCCGGACCGCCTCGACGAGCTCAGGTGGACCGCACACGTAGACGGCATCGGGGTCGGCCATCGCGGCGGACAGATGATGCGCGGCGAAGCGTCCGTCGAGGTCGGCGCCCCGATCGTCTCGGGTGTAACCGTGCAGCACTCGCACACCGGGCATCCGATCGAGCTCGTCGCGGTAGCAGGCGTCCTGTTCCGAGCGTGCGTAATGGATGAAGGCCGCCTCGCCGGTGAATCCTTCGGCCTTCAGGGTGCGCAGCATGGACAACACCGGGGTGATACCGCTGCCGCCGGAGACGAAGAGGATGCGTCCGGGACGCTGCGCCGGCATGGTGAAGTCACCGCCGACGGAGTCCAGTCCGACGACCATGCCCGGCTTGGCGTTCTCGTACAGGTAGGTCGACACCAGGCCGCCGTCGTGCAGGCCGACAGTCAGCTCGATGAGCCGGCTGCCCTCGGCGCTGGCCGGCGAGTACGGCCTGGTCCGACGGCGTCCGTCGATCTCGACCGACAGGTTGATGTGCTGCCCCGCCTGGAAGCCGGTGAAGGCCTGGTTGGGTTCCAGCGTCAGCGTGACGCTGCGGGTCGTCTGGCGGCGTACCGCCACCACTTTTGCGCGGGCATCGCCCTTGATCCACACCGGATCGACGATCTCGGTGTACCGGTCCACACCGTGCGGTCCGGTCAACAGATCCAGCAGCGGAGAGCGGAGTACCCGGTCCCGCAGCCTGTGCGTCAACGTTTCGGTGAACATATGTACACTCTGAAACAGTACCGGCGGTCTCGTCAACCGATATCATCAGGTTGTGATGGCCATAACATGGTGAACACATGTACTCCCAAATCACTAACAAGTGGATACGCAATGATGGACACGGCCCGATGAGCACAGTTGTAGGCTCGATGGTTGTGGAAAGCGACGTACCAAGGTCCCGGTCGGGGCGCTCCGGCCGGAGCCGGTCCAGTCGTCCGGCCAAGGACACCCTGTCGCGCGAGGAGCGCAAAGAGGTCACCCGCCGGGCCATCGTCGCCGCCGCCCTGCACCTCTTGGAGCAGGACAGTTTCGCCGCACTGAGCCTCCGCGAGGTGACCCGCGAAGCCGGGATCGTGCCCGCCGCCTTCTACCGGCATTTCGAATCCATGGAGGCACTCGGGCTGGTCCTGATCGACGAGTCCTTCCGGTCACTGCGCGATATGTTGCGTGGGGCACGCGCAGGCAAACTCGACCCCAACCACGTCATCGGCTCCTCCGCCGAGATCCTGATCGCCAGCATCAGCGAACGCCGCGAGCACTGGCGGTTCATCACCCGGGAACGCGCCAGCGGAGTTTCGGTGCTGCGGTACGCCATTCGCACCGAGCTCCGGCTACTCACCTCCGAGCTCGCCATCGACCTGGCCCGCTTCCCCGGCCTCAAGGACTGGAGCAGCGAGGATCTCAACATCTTGGCCAGCCTGTTCGTCAACGCCATGATCTCGGTCGCCGAACTGGCCGAGGACGCCGCCGACCAGACCGCGCTCGACGAGATCAAACGGACCGCCATCAAACAGATGTCGATGATCACCATCGGGGTTCGAGGTTGGAGCAGCGCAACCGCCTAGAGTCGGCCCATGCCGACCCTGGAGATCGCCCGTCCACGCCCCGAGATCGCCGTCATCACATTGAACCGGCCGGACAAGCTCAACGCGCTGTCCCCCGAACTCGTCGAAGATCTGCACGCCACCCTGGACGCGATCGCAGCGGACAACGACTGCCGGGTCGTGGTGCTCACCGGTGCCGGTCGAGGATTCTGTTCGGGGCTCGACCTCACCGACGGCAGCACGCCGGCGGTCTCCGCCGGGTTGGAGAAGCCGCGGGCCGGGATGCGCTGGCAGGAACGCATCGCCGCATTGACGGTCAAACTGCACCGGCTGCGCCAGCCGGTGATCGCCGCGGTCAACGGTGCGGCCTACGGCGGCGGGTTCGCCCTGGCAATGGCCGCCGATATCCGCATCGCATCGGAGGCCGCACGCTTCTGCACCCAGTTCATCAAGCTGGGCCTCGGCGGCTGCGATATCGGAGTCAGCTACACCTTGCCGCGCATCATCGGCGCCGGCCCCGCCTTCGATCTGATCCTGACCGCGCGCACCGTCGAGGCCGCCGAGGCACTACGCCTGGGCATGGTGTCCCGGATCGCGACGGACCCGCTGGCCGAAGCACTCGAGATCGCCGACACCATGTGCGGCTTCGGCACATTCGGGCTCGAATCCACCAAGCAGGTGCTGTGGGCCAATCTCGACGCGGGATGCCTGGAAACCGCACTGCAGGTGGAGAACCGCAGCCAGATCCTCGCCGCGGGCAGCGGTGCGATGCGGGCCTTCACCGAGGCATTCGCCGCGCGCAAGCAGGGTTAGCGGGGCGTACCGCCACCGTCGACGATCACGACCTGCCCGGTGATGTAGCTGCCGGCCGCCGAACACAACAGCAGCGCGGCCCCCACCATCTCGTCAGGGGACGCCAGCCTGTGCAACAGCGTGCCGTTGGTCATCGCGTCGATGGCCTCCTGCGGGTTGTTGCGCATCATGTCGGTGTCCACAGGGCCTGGCGCGATGGCGTTGACCCGGATGCCGTCGGACACCAACTCGGCGGCCATCGATCTGGTCATCGACATCAGCGCGGCCTTGCCCGAGGCGTAGATGGACAACGCGGGCGCGAACATGAACGCGCCGACCGAGACCATGTTCAGGACGGCCGCGGCGTCGCTGCGCTGCAGATACGGCAGTGCGTGCTGCACCAGGAACACCGGCCCCTGCAGATTGACCGCATACGACTTCTCCCATGCCTGCGGGGTCATCTGGCCGATCGGCTGGGCCAACGCATTGGCGGCATTGTTGACCACCACGTCGATGCCGCCGAACTCGGCCACCGTCGCCTCCACCAGGGCACCGAGGTCATCCACATCGCCCATATGCGTCGGCACCCCGATGGCCTGCCCGCCGAGTCCGCGCAGATGCTCCGCAGCAGCGGCGCAGGCATCCGGTTTACGACTGGCGACCACCACCCTGGCACCGGCCAGCACGAAGCCCTCGGCCAGCGCCAGACCGATTCCGCGGGTGCCCCCGGTCACAATCACGGTGCGATCCGTCATGTCGAACAATTGGTCAAACGCTGCGCGATCCACGCCAGTAGTAGACCAGATCGCCCCGCTGACGTGCGGCAAGCCGGACGCCAGCAACCGAGCACGCGCCGGGCCGACCGGTCGCCTACGCTCGACGCGGACCCCCGATGGGGACACACCTAAGCTGTGAACATCTGTTTCGGCAGCTAATCTCGATCCGAACCGGGCGCCGCGCCGAGCGGGCGGGCCCGCGAACCTGGAGGTGTAATGCAGATCGCTGGACGCGGGGCCGGCAAGATTGCCAGTTCAGTGCTGCATCGCCGGAACTACATCGCAGCCCGGAACATGTTCCGGGTCTACGAGCATCCGATCGCGGTCTTCAAGCAGTACCTCACCGGTAGCGGGAGCTACCCCACCACGATGCGCCTGCGCAGCCCGATGGGCTGGATCGGGCTACGCCTCTACTCGTCGCACGACCTGCTCACCGTCAACGAAATCTTCTGCCGGTCGGATTACCACGCCGATGCCGACGATCGCGTCATCGTCGACTACGGCTCCAATATCGGCATCTCGGCGGCGTACTTCCTGTCCCGCAGCAAGGACGCCTACACCTACCTGTTCGAGCCGCTGCCGCGTAACGTCACGCGCCTGCAAGAGAACCTGCGCCCCTTCGAAGATCGGTACACCCTGCAGCAGGTCGCGGTGGGAGCCAGCGCCGGCGAGGTCGAATTCGGGTTCGAGGAGACCGGGCGCTACGGCGGCGTCAACGCCCACTTCGGCAACTCGCTGACCGTGACCTGCGTGGAGTCCCGACAGGTTCTTCGCGATGTCATCGACAAGCACGGGCACATCGACATCCTGAAGATCGATATCGAAGGCCTGGAAGCGGCCGTCATCGACAACATCCCGGTCGATATCGCGGAGAAGATCAAGAAGCTCTACGTGGAGTACCTGTTCGACGAGAATCCGCTGGCGCAGACCCACTCGCTGGAGCACTACGGCGGCATCGCCCAGTTCACCCGCTTAGCGAACTGACAGCTCCCGCCGGCTGACGAACCGGCGGGGCGCGCCGCTGACCGGATCGTCGAACTCCAGGGACTGGGCCAGCAACTGCAGTGGCCGCGAGAAATCGCCCGGCGGCACCTCGACGATGTGCGGATAGAGCGGGTCGTTGTCGATCGGTACGCCCATCGAATTCATCTGCACCCGCAACTGATGGGTCCGCCCGGTGCGTGGGCTCAGCCGGTACAGGCCCGCTCCCAGACTCTCGGCATAGGTCTCGGCGTTCGGTTCGCCGGACTCCTCGAACGCCTGAAGGCGACCGCGCACCTTGGTGATCCTGCTGCGCAGCGACGTAGGAAGCGCGACGGTCGGATTCCCGGCGGCGCGCGCCAGATAAGTCTTGCGCACCCGGCCGTCGGCGAACATCGTCTGATAGGCCCCCCGCACCTCGCGGCGCACCGTGAACAGCAGCACGCCGGCGGTCAGCCTGTCGAGCCGGTGCGCCGGGCTCAGTTCGGCCAGGCCGAGCTCTCGGCGCAACCGCACCAACGCGGTCTGCACCACATGCCCACCGCGGGGCATGGTCGCCAGGAAGTGGGGTTTGTCGACGACGACGATATCGCCATCGCGGTGCAGGATCGGCATGTCGAACGGCACCGTCACCTCGTCCGGCAGATCGCGGTAGAGGTATACCTGCGCACCCTCGGCCAGCACCGAGTTCTCGTCGTAGGGCACACCATCGGCCGAGAACACCTCCCCGGCAACCACTTTGGCTCCCGCGCCCCAACGTCGCTCGAATTCGTCGACCAGTCTGCCGCCGTGCAGCCGCACCCGCGCCGGGCCTATCCCGGCGTACCGGTCTGTGCTCAAGTAAGCGGCACCGGTTCCAGGATCTCCGCGCGCGCTTCCGGGGCTGCCGCCCGCAGGGCGTCGGCGGACTCGTCGTCCGGTTGGGTCTGCGAGCGCACCTCGGCCTCCACCCGTGCCAGATAGGTCGCCACCTCGCGGTCGATATCCGCCTCGCTCCAACCGAGAACGGGGGCAACGGTTTCGGCGACCTCACGGGCGCAGTCCACCCCCCGGTGCGGGTACTCGATCGAGATCCGCATCCGCCGGGCCAGGATGTCCTCCAGGTGCAGCGCCCCCTCGGCCGCGGCGGCATAGACCGCCTCCACCTTCAGGTACACCGGTGCGGCCGTGATCGGTTCCAGCAGCTCGGGTTTACCGTCCGCCATCGCCAGCACCTCGCCGATCAGCGAGCCGTACCGGTCCAGCAGATGCCGCACCCGGTAGGGGTGCAGGTCGTAGTGAGCACCCACATGCTCGGTCTGGTTCACCAGGGCGAAGTAGCCGTCGGCGCCGACCAGCGGCACCTTCTCGGTGATCGACGGCGCCACCCGCGTCGGCACGAATTCGGCTGCGGCATCGATGGCGTCGGCCCCCATCACCCGGTAGGTGGTGTACTTGCCGCCCGCGATGGCCACCAGCCCCGGCGAGGGCACCGCCACGGCGTGTTCGCGGGACAGCTTGGAGGTCGACTCGCTCTCACCGGCCAGCAGCGGACGCAGACCGGCATAGACGCCGTCGATATCGTCATGGGTCAGCGGGGTGGCCAACACCGAGTTGACGTGGCCGAGGATGTAGTCGATATCGGCCTTCGTCGCCGCGGGGTGAGCCAGGTCGAGATTCCAGTCGGTATCGGTGGTCCCGATGATCCAGTGGGTGCCCCACGGGATGACGAACAGCACTGACTTCTCCGTGCGCAGGATGATCGCCACCTCGCTGACGATGCGATCGCGCGGGACCACGATGTGCACCCCCTTGGAGGCTCGCACCCGGAACCGACCGCGCTCCTTGCTCAGCGCCTGGATCTCGTCGGTCCACACCCCGGTCGCGTTGACCACGACATGTCCGTGCACCTCGGTGACCGCGCCGTTCTCTGAGTCGCGCACCCGCACGCCGGTCACCCGGTCACCCTCGCGCAGTAGCGCCACGACCTGGGTCGAGGTGCGCACCACGGCACCGTAATGGGCCGCGGTGCGGGCCACCATCATGGTGTGCCGGGCGTCGTCGACGACGGTGTCGAAATACCGGATACCGCCGATCAACGAGCTGCGCTTGAGGCCGGGGGCCAGCCGCAGCGCCCCGGCCTTGAGCAGATGTTTCTGTGCCGGAACGGATTTCGCTCCACCGAGCTGATCGTAGAGAAAGATGCCCGCCGCGATGTACGGCCGCTCCCAGAGCCGCTTGGTGAGCGGGAACAAGAACGGCAGCGGTTTCACAAGGTGCGGGGCCAGCGTCGTCAGCGAGAGCTCGCGCTCGTGCAACGCCTCCCGCACCAGACCGAACTCCAGTTGCTCCAGGTAGCGCAGCCCGCCGTGGAACATCTTGGAGCTGCGGCTCGACGTGCCCGAGGCGTAATCGCGCGCCTCGACCAGCGCCACCCTCAGCCCCCGGGTCGCGGCGTCCAGCGCGGCACCGGCGCCGACGACTCCGCCGCCGATGACGACGACATCGAACTGTTCGCTGCCGAGTCTTTCCCAGGCCGCCGCGCGCTGGGCAGGACCGAGTTGAGCTTGACCATTGCCAGAAATCGGGTCAGTCACGCTCTCGAGCCTACGTTGCGTGGCGGACCGGCGTGGGCCGTCGAGACGAGGAACTGACCTTTAGTCGAGATCGTCGTGGGCCATCAACCGGCGTGCCGCCTCGACGATCGAGCCCGACAGCGACGGATACACCGACAGGGTTTGCGCGAGGTCGGTGACGGTGAGGTTGTTCTGTACCGCCAGGGCGATCGGCAGGATCAGCTCGGAGGCGATCGGCGCGACCACCACACCGCCGATCACCACGCCGGTGGCGGGACGGCAGAAGATCTTGACGAAGCCTCGGCGCAGTAGGGACATCTTGGCGCGGGCATTGGTGGTCAGCGGCAGCATCAGCGTGCGCGCGGGCACCTCACCGCTGTCGATCTTGGTCTGCGGGACGCCGACGGCCGCGATCTCCGGACGGGTGAACACCGCGGCCGCCACGGTGCGCAGCCGGATCGGGTTCACGCCCTCACCGAGTGCGTGGTACATCGCGATGCGACCCTGCATGGCGGCCACCGAGGCCAGCGGCAGCAGGCCTGTGCAGTCACCGGCGGCGTAGATACCCGGTGCGGTGGTGCGCGAGACCCGGTCGACCTTGAGGTAGTTGCCGGGGCCCAGCTCGATGCCGACCCGCTCCAGGCCGAGGCCGCCGGTGTTGGGTACCGAGCCGACCGTCATCAGCGCGTGGCTGCCCTCGACGGTGCGTCCGTCGGCCATCGAGACTTTGATACCGGTGTCGGTACGGGTCACCGAGTCGGCGCGGGCGTTCTTCACCAACTGGACACCGCGTTCGGCGAAGGCCTCCTCCAGCACCGCCGCCGCGTCGGAGTCCTCATGGGGCAGGATCTGGTCGCGGCTGGCCACCACCGTCACCTTGACGCCGAGCTCGGTGTAGGCGCTGCAGAATTCGGCACCGGTGACACCGGAGCCGACGATCACCAGGTGCTCCGGCAGCTCGGTCAGGTCGTAGAGCTGGCGCCAGTTCAGGATGCGTTCGCCGTCGGGACGGGCGTTGGGCAGCACCCGTGGGGTGGCACCGGTGGCGATCAGCACCACATCGGCCTTGAGCACCCCGGTCTTACCGTCGGGCGTGGTGACCTTCACCCGGTGGTGGGCCATCCCCGGCACGTCATCTACCAGCTCGCCGCGACCCTGGACCACGGTGACGCCGTTGTTGAGCAACTGCGAACCGATATCCGCCGACTGCGACCGGGCCAATGTCTTGACCCGGTTGTGGATCTGGCCGAGCGAGATCTTCGCGTCGTCGATGGCGATGTCGAACCCGAGGCCGTTGGCGCGCCGCAGCTCGGTGCGCACGCCGGTCGAGGCGATGAACGTCTTGGAGGGCACGCAGTCGAACAACACACACGCCCCACCGACGCCGTCGCTGTCGACGACGGTGACCTGGGCGGCTTCGGGGCCGCGCGCGGCCGCCACCAGGGCAGCTTCGTAGCCGGCCGGTCCACCGCCGATGATCACGATCCTGGTAGGCACGGTCATAACCTAGTCAATCGCGCGCGGGCGCGCTGCCGAGGCCGGCCTTATCCCCCGGGTCGCTTCGCTCGCCCCCGCAAGCGGGAGGTACCCCCAGCCCACCATGACATTCCCCGGGTCGCTTCGCCCCCGCCCACCGTGACATTCCCCGGGTCGCTTAGCCCCCGCCCACCGTGACATTCCCCGGGTCGCTTCGCTCCTGCCCACCGGACCGCCTAAGGTTGGCCCCGTGCCGCTCTACGCCGCTTACGGATCGAACATGCATCCGGAACAGATGCTGCAGCGCGCGCCGCATTCGCCGATGGCCGGTACCGGCTGGCTACACGGCTGGCGCCTGACCTTCGGCGGCGAGGACTACAGCTGGGAGGGGTCCCTGGCAACCCTGGTCGAAGACCCCGAGTCCAAGGTGTTCGTCGTGCTCTACGACGTGACACCGGAGGACGAGGCCAACCTGGATCAGTGGGAAGGCTCAGAGCTGGGTTTCCACAAGAAGATCCGGTGCCGGGTGCAACGACTGTCGTCGAACACCAGCACCGACCCGGTGCTGGCCTGGCTCTACGTCGTCGATGCCTGGGAGGGCGGCCTGCCCTCGGCGCGCTATCTGGGCGTGATGGCCGATGCCGCCGAGATCGCCGGAGCCCCGGCCGAGTACGTCCACGACATCCGGACCCGCCCGGCCCGCAACGTCGGCCCCTGAATCGTTTGCAATGTTCCGCTGACAGCGTCGTCGTGGATATATATCCACGACGACGCTGTCAGCGGAACATTGCGATCTAGACGAGGCCGGACTGCTCCACCAGATTGACCATCGTGCGGACTCCGACCGCAAGAGCGCGCTCGTCGAGGTCGAAGGTCGGCTGATGCAGGTCCAGCTGCGGGCCCTGGCCCGACCACACACCCAGCCGCGCCATCGCCCCCGGCACCTCTTCCAGATACCAGGAGAAGTCCTCGCCGCCACCGGACTGGTGGGTGTCGGCCAGTGCCTCCGGCCCGAGCGCCTCGATGGCGTGGGTGAAGATGCGGGTGGCCAACTCCTCGTTGACCACCGGTGGCACGCCGCGACGGTAATTCACGCTGTGCTCCACGGCAAGCGGCGCCAGTAGCGCCGAAACAGTCTCGCGAACAAGGGATTCCAGCGTGAGCCAGGTATCCCGGCTGGCGGTGCGGACAGTGCCCGCCAACGTGCCGGTCTGCGGGATCGCATTGGCCGCAACGCCGGCGTTGACCGCACCCCACACCATCACGGTGCTCTTGCGCGGGTCGATCCGCCGCGACAGCACGCCCGGCACACCGGTGATCAATGTGCCCAGCGCATACACCAGGTCCCCGGTCAGATGCGGCCGTGAGGTGTGCCCGCCCGGCGAGTGCAGGGTGATCTCGATGGAGTCCGCCGCCGACGTGATCGGTCCGAGGCGCACCGCGACCTTGCCGACCTCCAACCGCGGATCGCAATGCAGCGCGAAGATCCGCGCCACCCCGGCAACCGCCCCGGCGGCCACCGCATCGATCGCCCCACCGGGCATCAGTTCCTCGGCGGGCTGGAAGATCAACCGCACCCCCACCGGCAGTTCGGGCGCCGACGCCATCGCCAGACCGGCCCCGAGCAGCACGCTGGTGTGCGCGTCGTGCCCACAGGCGTGCGCGACCCCCGGCACCGTCGAGCTGAACGGCAAGCCCGTGCGTTCGGCCATGGGCAGCGCATCCATATCGGCGCGCAGCGCGATCCGCGGACGATCCTCGGGACCGAAGTCACAGGTCAACCCCGTACCGCCGGGGAGCACCTTCGGGTTCAATCCGGCATCGGCCAGCCGGGTGGCGACGAACTCGGTGGTCGCGAATTCTTGCCGGCCCAACTCGGGGTGGGTGTGGATGTGACGCCGCCACGCGACGAGGTCGTCGTGGTGGGCGGCCAGCCAGGCCTCGGTGTGCGCCCGCAGGGTCATGCCTTCTCCTGCCGCTCGGCTCGCGCCGCGAGCACCCTGTCCCGTTCGTTGGCATTCTCGGCCAGGGCGACGACGGTGCGCGCCAGCATGATCGCTCCTTCCACGACGGCTTTGTCCGCACTCGGACCGACAGCCGCGGCGGCGAAGCCCGGCTGATGCAGCGATGCACCTCCGGCGTCGATACCGACGACCGGATGGATACCGGGCAGTCGCTGGGTGACGTTGCCCATGTCGGTGCTGCCCAGCGGGAACGCCGCCTCCAACTCGACCGGCAGCGGATGCCGCCCGGCGCGCAGCAGTTCGGACCGGAACACCTCCGAGAGGAACCGGTCGGGCATCAGCGCGTCGTACGGCGGGGCCGTCTCGCGGATCTCGTGGGTGGCGCCGGTGGCGACCGCGCCCGCCGCGAAGCAGCCGGCCATCCGCTCCTCAAGGGCCTGCAGCGAGGTCATGTCGTTGGCCCGCATGGTGTAGCGCAGCTCGGCGTGACCGGGGATGACGTTGGCGGCCTGCCCGCCATCGGTGACGATGCCATGCATCATCTGCCCCGGCATCAGCTGCTGGCGGAGCAACCCGATGGCCACCTGTGCCACGGTGACCGCGTCGGCGGCATTGATCCCCAGGTATGGCGCGACCGCGGCGTGCGATTCCCGGCCCGTGTAACCGACGGCGACCTCGGACAGCGCCAGTGAACGCGCCGCCGGGATATCGGCGGGCCCGGGATGCAGCATCACCGACGCGGCGACGTCATCGAACGTTCCGGCGTTGAGCAACAACACCTTTCCGCCACCGGCCTCCTCGGCCGGGGTGCCGATCAGCACCACTGTCAGGCCGAGCTCATCGGCCACCTCGGCCAGCGCCAGAGCGGTGCCCACGGCGGAGGCGGCGATGATGTTGTGTCCGCACGCGTGCCCGATCTCGGGCAGCGCGTCGTACTCGGCACAGATTCCGATGACCAGGTCCCCGCTGCCGTATTCGGCGCGGAACGCGGTGTCCAGTCCGCCGACTGCATCCACGACGTCGAAACCGCGTTCGACGACCAGCGCGCGGGTCTTGGCGCAGCTGCGGTGTTCGGCGAAGGCCAGCTCGGGCTCGGCGTGGATCTCATGCGACAGCGCGATCAGGTCGCCGCTGCGACGCTTGACGGCGTCTTCGACGCGCGACGACGCGGTGACCGTGGACATCCTGGCAGTATCTCACTCGTGTCTGATGCTCAGTCGGCCGCCGATGCCGCCGCCCAAGCGATCGGTGAGCGCACCGGTGAGTCCACCCATGATGTCGCCGTCATCCTCGGCTCGGGGTGGGCGCCGGCGCTGACCGCGCTCGGTGCACCGACCGCGTCCCTGCCGATGGCCGACCTGCCGGGTTTCACCCCGCCCACCGCGGCCGGGCACAGCGGTCAGGTGCACTCGCTGCGCATCGGCGGGCACCGGGTTCTGGTGCTGGTGGGGCGGATCCACGCCTACGAGGGACACGACCTCCGCCATGTCGTGCATCCCGTGCGCACGGCGTGCGCGGCCGGAGTGGGCACTGTCATCTTGACCAATGCCGCCGGGGGCCTGCGCGCCGACATGTCCGTCGGGCAACCGGTGCTGATCTCCGACCACCTGAACCTGACCGCGCGCTCGCCGCTGGTGGGTGCGCAGTTCGTCGATCTGGTGGACGCCTACTCCCCCGCGCTGCGTGCCGCGGCGCGGGATATCGATCCCGACCTGGCCGAGGGCGTATATGCCGGCCTGCCGGGCCCACACTATGAGACACCCGCGGAGATCCGGATGCTGCGCACGATCGGCGCCGACCTGGTCGGCATGTCGACGGTGCACGAGACGATCGCGGCCCGGGCCGCAGGCGCCGCGGTCCTGGGCATCTCGCTGGTGACCAATCTGGCTGCCGGGATGACCGGCCAGCCGCTCAACCACGAAGAGGTACTGGAGGCGGGCCGGCAGTCGGCGACCCGGATGGGTGCACTGCTGGCGGCGGTCATCGAACGGATCTGAACCGACCCGACCGAGCTCAGCCCACCAGATAGCGCTGCAGCGTCGGTCCGATCCAGGCCACCACGTCCTCGTTCGTCATCTGCCGTAGCGGCGGGAAGGCAAGGACGTAGCGGCACAACGCCATTCCGAGCACCTGGGTGGCGGCCAGGGCGGCGCGGGTGGGCGCCTGTGCCGGATCGTCGATGACCTTGCCGATCACCGGGGCCAGCTGTGCGGCGAAGATCGTTCGCATCCGTTCGGCCACCGCCTCGTTGGTGACGCCGGCGCGCAGCAGGATGAGCAGCGCCTCGTCGCGCTCCCACCGCTCGATGAAATGGGATGCGAGCGCACCGCCGATGTCGTCGGTCGGGATGTCGGCCAGATCCGGCAGTTCCAGATCGAACTCGGCGGCCGCGGCGAAGAGGTTCTCCTTGGTGCCGAAGTAGCGCATGACCATCGACGGGTCGATGCCGGCGTCGCCGGCGATGGCCCGGATGGTGCCGCGTTCGTAGCCGTCGGCGGCGAAGCGTTCCCTGGCCGCGGCCAGGATCGCCGCCTTGGTCTCGGATGACGATCGCCTCATGCCAACGATCGTAGGCCAACGGTTGTTGACATTACTGCCGTGCCGCGCATAGCTTTGTCAACAACTGTTGGCCAACACATGTTGACAAAGGAGTGACGATGAACGATGTGCTGATAGTCGGCGCCGGACCGGTCGGGCTGACCGCCGCCATCGTGCTCACCCAGCGGGGCCGCCGCGTCCAGGTGATCGACAACCAGGCCGAGGGCGCCAACACCTCGCGTGCCGCCGTGGTCCACGCCCGCACCCTGGAACTACTCGCTCCCTACGCGGTGTCGCCCGACCTCATTGCCCGCGGCGTCCACGTACCGGCCTTCAGCATTCGCGATCGGGACGCCACTCTGCTCAAGGTGCCGTTCGACGATCTCCCGACCGCGTATCCGTACACGTTGATGATCCCCCAGGCCGATACCGAGGCCCTGCTACTGCAGCGGCTGGAACACCTCGGCGGACACGTGCTGCGGCCGGTGACCCTGACCGACGTCACGCAGCATGGCGACGGCATCGCCGCCGTATGCGCCGATGGCCGCGAGATCCGCGCCCGCTATCTTCTGGGCGCCGACGGTCTGCACAGCACCGTGCGCGAGCGTGCCGGCATCGGCTTCGCCGGTGACACCTACGCCGACGCGTTCGTCCTGGCCGACGTGCGATTGGCCGGGGGCCTCGGCGCCGGGGAGGTCATCCTCTACTTCTCACCGGCGGGCCTGGTGGTCGTCGCACCACTGCCCGAGGGGCGGCACCGGATCGTGGCGACGGTCGACGACGCGCCGGCCGAACCCAACGCCGCCTTCGTCCAACGCCTGCTCGAGGAGCGGGGCCCGCAGGCAAGGCCGGCCGTCGTCGAGCAGATCGTCTGGAGTTCGCGTTTCCGCGTGCATCACCGCATCGCCGAGGCCTTCCGCAGCGACCGGATATTGCTGGCCGGCGATGCCGCCCACGTGCACTCGCCGGCCGGCGGACAAGGGATGAACCTCGGCATCGAGGACGCGGTGGCCGCCGGTGAGACGCTCGACCGGGTACTGGACGGGGCACCGGAGCGCCTGCTCGATGCGTACGCCGCCGAGCGCAGGAGCACCGCCGAAAGCGTCATCGCACTGGCGGGTCGGCTCACCGATCTGGCGACACTGCCACCCGGGCGGCGCAGGCTCCGCAACGCCGCACTCCGGATCGCCGGCACGGTGCCCGCCGTTCGGCGCGCCGCGGCGCGGCGACTGTCCGGCTTGGATCGACGTTAGACGTGCGCGACGGACCGCCGCCTGCTCAGCGCGGCCATTCCCTTGGCCAGGAACGGGGCGGCGAACAGCATCAGCAGGATCCGCACCACCTGGGCCGCGACGATGAAGGTCACATTGGAACCGGTGTCGACAGCGGTGGCCAGGACCGCGTACACCCCACCGGGACTGGTCGCCAGGTATCCCTCCAGCAGGCTCAGACCGGTGACGTGGGCCAGCAGCACGCCCAGCCCCGCGGTGGCGACGGTCAGCAGCACGATCAGCGCCAGCGCGGCGGGCAGCGCCCGACCGACCGAACGCAGGGACTCGCGGGTGAACGCCAGGCCGGCCTGCCACCCGATCAGCAGGTAGCCGAGTTGGACGAGCACGACGGGGACGGTCAGACCGAACGAGTAGCCGCTGAGCTCAAGGCCGACGGTCAGCGCCAGCGGTCCGAGCAGGCCGGCGCCCGGTAGCCGGATCAGCCTGCCGACCAGCGCACCGACGATGATCAGCGCCGCCATGATCGCGACGCTGAGATACCAAGGCGCCGGGCTGGTTTCGCCGAGCGGGGAGGCGGCCGGATGCGACTTGTCCGCATGGAAGATCAGCGTCACCACCACCGGCATGGATGCCGTCACCACCCCGACCCGCAGATACTGCACCACCGAGACGACGCGTTCGTCACCGCCGAGATCCCTGGCGATCGCGACCAGACCGGACGCCCCGCCGGCCGTCAGGGCCAGTGACCCCGTCAGCGGGCTGATATCGCGTCGCAATCCCAACAACGCCCCGGCAAGCACGCTCAGCGCCAGCGTCGCGACCACGATCGCCAGGACGACCGGCCAGTCCGGCCCAAGGGCGGCCGCCGCGCCCGGGGAGACCATCGTCCCGATGTAGACACCGAGGACGCCCTGGGCGGCCATGCCGGCCCGACGCGGGATGCCGGCCGGCGCGAACGACGTCAGCGCCAAGCCGATCCCGACGACCAGCGCGGCGAACAGCGCGGCCGACGGGACGCCGAGGGCGGTGAATCCCGCGGTCACCCCGACGCTGACCACCGCCAGCACCAGCCATTTCGCCGTTGAACGCAGCGCCTCAGCCAACCCGCCACCTCCTCATATGACAAGTATGGACTTGCTAATTGAAGATCGCAAACAGCGTCTACCCTCAAAATCAATAAGGTATAACTTGGTTTATGAGTGCGTCCGATAGCTCCGCCGCGACGGAGCTCCGTGAGTCGGTGATGGCCGTGGCCCGCCAATTGCGCCGCCATCGGCCCGACCATGGCCTCACCCTGAGCCAGATGCAGGTGCTTGCCGAGGTGACCCGCACCGGGGCGGCCACCCCCGCCGAGCTCGCCGCACGGATGCATGTGCGGGTGCAGTCGCTCACCGACAGCATCAACGGACTCGTCACCGCGGGCCTCGCCTCGCGCCGCACCGACGACGGCGATCGCAGGAGACAACTGGTGGAGCTGACCGAGGCCGGAGCACGGTTGCTGGCCACCGATCGTGCCGAACGCGATGCCTGGTTGCACCGCTCGATGCGGGAGAACCTCACCGATCTGGAGTTCGACCTGCTGATGCTGGTGGCCCCGGTACTGCGCAAACTGGCCGATGCCGAACCGGGCACAATCGGGGCATGACGCAGCCGCAGGATTGGATCGCCCACGACCCGGATCCGGTCACCGCAGCCGAGCTGTCCGCGTGCGATGATGCCGAGCTCGCCCGACGGTTCGCCCACCCGTTGACCTTCGGCACCGCGGGATTGCGCGGGCCGGTGCGGGGCGGACCGGACGCCATGAACCTGGCCGTCGTGTTGCGCACCACCTGGGCGTTGGCGCAGGTACTCAAGGGCAGTTGCCTGGGCGGATCACCGGTCGTCGTGGGCCGCGACGCCCGACACGGTTCCGAGCAGTTCGCCATCGCTGCGGCAGAAGTGCTTGCCGCCGAAGGTTTCTCCGTCATCCAGCTGTACACACCGGCACCGACCCCGGTGGTGGCGTTCGCGGTCCGCAGGCTCGGCGCGGCCGCCGGGGTGCAGATCACCGCCTCGCACAACCCGGCCGCCGACAACGGCTACAAGGTGTACGGCGACGGTGGGATGCAGATCATCTCGCCCACCGATCGCGACATCGAGTCCACCGTCGCCCGCGCCCCCTATGCCGACGAGATAGCCCGGGTTCCGGTGCAGCCCGCCGGCGCCAACCTCATCACCGCGTACCTCGAGCACGCCGCGGCGGTACGCCGCACGGCCGGGTCGGTACGCGTGGCGTTGACCCCGCTGCACGGCGTGGGTGGCGAATTCGCCCTTGACGCACTGGCGTTGGCCGGTATCGACGATGTGCACGTCGTGGATTCGCAGTTCGCTCCGGATCCGGACTTCCCGACAGTCGCCTTCCCCAATCCGGAAGAACCGGGCGCCACCGATCGCCTGCTGGCACTCGCCGCCGAGGTGGACGCCGATATCGCGATCGCGCTGGACCCCGATGCGGATCGGTGCGCCGTCGGCGTCCCGACCCCCAGCGGTTGGCGCATGCTCAGTGGCGACGAAACCGGTTGGCTGTTGGGCGATTATCTGCTCTCCCAGCATGACGATCCGGCCCAGGCACTGGTCGCCAGCACCGTGGTGTCCTCGCGCATGCTCGCGGCCATCGCCGAAGCCCATGGCGCCCGGCACGCCGAGACGCTGACCGGGTTCAAATGGCTGGCGCGCGCCGGCGACGGACTGGTCTACGCCTACGAGGAGGCCATCGGGCACTGCGTGGACCCGGACACCGTGCGGGACAAGGACGGCATCAGCGCCGCCGTGCTGGCTTGCGATCTGGTGACCGCACTACGCACACAGGGCCGTACCCCGCTCGAGGCGCTCGACGACCTGGCCCGTCGCCACGGTGTGCACCTGACGCTGGCCGTCTCCCGACGCGTCGACGATGCCGATGCCGCGATGGCCCGGCTACGCGCCGATCCACCCGCCGAGCTCGCGGCAGTGCCGGTGACCGTCGAGGATCTGGCCCAGCGCCGCGGGCAGCAGCGCACCGACGCGTTGATCTTCACCGGCGACGGGGTGCGTGTGGTGGTGCGGCCGTCGGGTACCGAGCCGAAGTTGAAGTCCTATATCGAGATTCGCCGGCCGCGTACCGATGACCTGGCTGCGGCCCGGGCGGAGGCCGCGGAGCTGGGTGCCGCGGTGCGCTCGGTCGTCGAGCAGTTCTAGTCAGCGCGGACCGAACTGACGGTCACCGGCATCGCCCAATCCCGGTACGATATAAGCGATCTCGTTCAATCCATCGTCCACGGCGGCGGTGATCAGCCGGATGCCGGGCGCCGCCGCCTCCAATGCGGCGATACCTTCGGGCGCACACACCACGCAGATGGCGGTGATGTCGTCGGCGTTGCGGTCACGCAAGAGGCCCAGGGTGTGCGCCATCGATCCGCCGGTAGCCAGCATCGGGTCGAGCACGAAAACCGAACGGCCGCGCAGATCGTCGGGCAGCGACGCCAGGTAGGGGGTGGGTTGGTGGGTCTGCTCGTCCCGCGCGATCCCGACGAACCCGACCTGCGCCTCCGGAATCAGCGCATGCGCCTGGTCGACCATGCCCAGTCCGGCCCGCAGCACCGGCACCAGCAGCGGCGGATTGGCCAACCGGGCGCCCGCGGTCTCGATCAGCGGGGTGCGCACCGGGATCGACTCGACCGCCGCCTCGCGGGTGGCCTCATAGACCAGCATCAGGGTCAGGTCCCGCAGCGCCGCCCGGAAGGCCGCGTTATCGGTGCGCTCATCGCGCAGGGCGGTCAGCCGGGCGGCAGCCAACGGGTGATCGACGATCTGGACGCTGAGGTGACCCATGGGCAGAGAGACTAGTCGGCAACAGTGGCGGACCCACACTCGAAAACCGGATGGAACCGAACCGGCACCGGCTGCGTCATAACGACATGTTCGTTGATACCGCGGCCCTCGGAATCCGGGCCGTCGAACTGGCCCGGTTGTCCACCGACCTCGCCGCGGTCGCGGCCGACCTCCCAGGAGCCGCTGCCGTCTGCGCCGGTGCGCTCGGTCCGATCGGGACCGATTTCGTGGCCGCCCTCACCGGCGCACTGGACGCGGCGGCAGATCTGACGCATCGGCTCGCGGCCGCCATGGGCACCGCAGGCGATACCACCGCGCGCACCGCCGCGGACTATCTCGAAGCCGACCGGCATTCCGCGCTGCGGCTCGCGCTCTGACATGCCCATCGCGCTCAGCACCCCGCTTCATCTTCTGCTCGCACAGCTCGGGCCGGGCACACCCGCGCGTCCCGAGGCCGAGCTCGCCGCGCTGCGTTCCCGGTTGTCCGAGACCGCCGCGGCACTCGGCCGTCTGGCCGAGGCGCTACTGCAGTCCTGGTCCGGCCCGGCCGCATCGGCGGCATCGGGATATCTGCGCGAGGTCTCCGATGCACTGCACGCCCTCGCCGAGCATCTCGGTGCGCTGGGCGCCGAGGTCGGCGAGGCCGCCGGGACCGTCACCCGCGCGCGGGCCGAGCTCGAACGGCTGATCACCGACTTCGAAGCGCGGGCCGCCGCGCTGAACGCCCCACCCGGTGGGACCGAGGTACTCGCCGACGAGGCAGCGCGCGCCCACGCCGCCGCACGCGGGTTGGTCGGCGATCTCCGCGGTCAACTGGCGGGCGGTGCGCAGAACCTCGGCGCATCCGCTCCGGCGCTTTCACCCGCGCTCGCACCGGCCGGCCTCGGCGGAATGGCCGCCGGTTCCGCCGCCGGCGCCCGGCCGGGTTCCGGGCTCGCCGACGCGGTTCTCACCGCACACCGGCAGATCGAGGCGCCCGATGCCGCACAGTTCGGTGCCGGCGAGGCCGTCCGCTTACCCGACGGCAGCGTGGTGGCGGCCCCGAATGCCGTGGCGGCCGGCGCCGTGCGCCACGCCCTCACCCAGCTCGGGGTGCCCTACCAATGGGGTGGCACGACGGCCGGGGTCGGGCTGGACTGCAGCGGGCTGACGCAGTGGGCCTACCGGGAGGCCGGTCTGGACATCCCGCGGCTGGCCCAGGAACAGGACATCGGGGCGGCGGTGGACGCCGGGTCGCTGCGTCCCGGCGACCTGGCCGTCTGGGACGGTCACGTCGCGATGATCGTCGGCAACAACACCATGATCGAAGCCGGTGACCCGGTCCAGCTCTCCCCCGTCCGCACTACCAATGCCGGCCAGGGATTCCAGGGTTTCTGGCGTCCCACCGCGTGACCGTTCCGGTGCTGAGCTGGGTGTGGCCCGGAACCGCTCAGCATGCATCGTTACGCTATGCGCCATGGCGGCTGACATCGTGCCGGTCCGGCTCGGACTGACCAATGGCGACCTGTACACCCTGTGGGCTCCGCGCTGGCGCGATGCCGGTGACGAATGGGAGGCATTCCTCGGCAAGGACGAGGACATCTACGCCTTCGAGTCCGTCGCCGATCTGGCCGCGTTCGTCCGGACCAACGACGACAACGACCTCACCGATCACCCGGCCTGGGACAAGCTCGTCAAGGCCAACGCGCACCGTTTCGCTCCGACCGAGGAACGCCAGCACGATCTCATCGGGGTTCCCGAGCTCGTCGCCGAGAAGCCGACCGCCGATTCGGTGGCCACGCTGCACGGTGTGCTGGCGCTGGTCTCGGCCATCGGATCGGTGTGCGAACTGCCGACCATCACCAAGTTCTTCAACGGCAACCCGGTGCTGGGCACCCTCGGCGGCGGTATCGAGGCGTTCGAGGGCCGCGCGGGACGTAAGCGCTGGACCGAGATCGAGGCGGTGATCGGCCGGGCCTGGGACGGCGTCGTCGACACCATCGACGAACTGGTCAGCACGCCCGAGGTGAACCAGGCCGAATCGGCCAAGGCCGCCGCCGAGCTCGACGAGCCCGCCCCCGAGATCGACGACATCCTGGTCGACGACGATGACGATGACGTGGTCATCGAGGGTGTGGTCGACACCGAGGAGGAAGAAGAGGCGCTCGAAGCCGAGGCCGAACGCCAGGTCCTCGGCAGCGACGACGACTTCTGGACCCAGGTCGGCATCGATCCGATCCGCATCATCACCAGCAGCGGAACGCTGTACACCCTGCGCTGCTATGTCGGCGATGATCCCCGCTTCCTCGGCCGCAACGGTCGGATCAGCGTCTTCAGCTCCGAACGGACACTGGCCCGCTACCTGGCCGACGAGCACGAGAGCGATCTGTCCGGGTTCAGCTCCTACGAGATCATCCGGACCGCCGCCACCGACGGGTCGCTGCGCGTGGAGGTCACCGACGAGAACATCTACGTGCTCTCCGGTCTGGTCGACGATATCGCCGACGGCCCGGAGGCAGTGGATCGCGACCAGCTCGATCTGGCGCTGGAACTGCTCAACGACGTCGGCGACTACGCCGAGGACCCGATCGTGTCCAAGGCGCTGGCGGCCGATCAGCCGCTGGGTTCGTTCGTCGCGCACGTGCTCGACCCCGCCAAGCCGCGGCCCAAGGGATCGACAGCGGCGGCCGTCGAACAATGGGAGGCGCTGGAGCGCTTCGTCGAATCGCGCCTGCGTCCCGAGTGATTTGTGGAGTCGTGTTGTGTGGAGTCTCAGCCGCCCCGGTGACGGCTGAGACTCCACAAACCGTCAGCCGATCAGTACCGCATACCGCGGCTTGATGACCCCGTCGATCAGTGCCAGCCGTTCGTCGAAATGCAGGAACGACGATTTCATGGCGTTGATCGTGAACCGTTCCAGATCGCTCCAGCCGTAACCGAACGCCTCCACCAGGCGCAGCATCTCCTGGCTCATGGTGGTGTCGCTCATCAGCCTGTTGTCGGTGTTCACCGTGACCCGGAATCGCGCTCGCGCCAACAGATCGAACGGGTGCTCGGCGATGCTGTCCACCGCACCGGTTTGCACGTTGGAGCTCGGGCACAGCTCCAACGGAATTCGCTTGTCCCGCAGTAGCGCGGCCAGCCGCCCCAGCTCCAGAGTGCCGTCCTCGGCCACCGTGATGTCGTCGGCGATGCGCACCCCGTGGCCCAGTCGATCCGCGCCGCAGAAGGCGATGGCCTCGTGGATGGACGGCAGACCGAACGCCTCCCCGGCGTGAATGGTGAAGCGCGCGTTGTTACTTCGCATGTACTCGAAGGCGTCCAGGTGTCGGCTCGGCGGATATCCGGCCTCGGCACCGGCGATGTCGAAACCGACCACCCCGCGGTCGCGGAACCGCACCGCCAGCTCGGCGATCTCCCGGGAGCGGGCGGCGTGCCGCATGGCGGTCACCAGGCAGCGCACCACGATCGGGCGACCGGCACCGGCGGCGGCCTTCTCCCCCTCGGCGAACCCGTCGAGCACCGCGTCGACGACCGCATCGAGGGACAATCCCCCGTCGATATGCAGTTCGGGGGCGAATCGCACCTCGGCGTAGACCACATTGTCCTCGGCCAGATCCTCGACGCATTCATATGCCACCCGGTGCAGTGCTTCCGGCGTCTGCATCACCCCGACGGTGTGCGCGAAGGGCTCCAGATAGCGCACCAGCGAACCGCTGTGGGCCGCGGTGCGGAAGAAAGTCGCCAACTCGTCGGCATCGGTGGCGGGCAGGTCCGCATAGCCGGTCTGCTCGGCCAGCTCCAGCACCGTGGCGGGCCGGAGCCCGCCGTCGAGATGATCGTGCAGCAGGGCCTTGGGAGCCTGTTTGATGAGATCCAGCGTCAATGGCGTGCTCATCTGTCCATCTTCCTCGTTGACGCAACCGGGCGCCGCCCAGTTAACCGAACCGTCGCCGGCGCGCCATCAACCGATCCGATCGATGATCAGCGGCCCGATCCGCGGCGGCTCCTCGACCACGCTCCACCCGCCGTCGAGCTCGGCCAGTGCGGGAGCCAGCCGTCCGGGGGTGTCGGTATAGAGCGTGAACAGTGTCTCGCCCGCGGCGACCGGCTCGCCCGGGCGCCGGTGGATACGCACCCCGGCGCCGAATTGCACGGGCTGACCGGGTGCCGCGCGACCAGCCCCGAGCCGCCAGGCCGCCATCGCCACCGACATCGCGTCGATATCGCCCATCACGCCGCCGGCTCCGGCGGTCACCGTCTCGGCATGCGCGCCGATCGGCAGGGGCACGCTGAGATCCCCACCCTGAGCCGTCACGAGTTCGCGGAACCGATCCATCGCGGTGCCGTCCCTCAGTGTCCGCGCGGGATCGACATCGTCGATGCCTGCGGCGGCGAGCATCTCGACGGCCAATGCGATCGTCAACTCGACGACATCCTCCGGACCGCCGCCGGCGAGTACCTCCAGGGACTCGGCGACCTCCAGCGCATTGCCGACGGTGCGACCCAGCGGACGGTTCATATCGGTCAGCAACGCCCGCGTCGGCACACCGCTGGCATTGCCGAGTTCGACCATGGTGGCGGCCAATTCACGGGACTCGGCCTCGGTCTTGAGGAAGGCGCCCTTGCCGACCTTGACATCGAGCACCAGCGAGGAGGCGCCCTCGGCGAGCTTCTTGCTCATCACCGAGCTGGCGATCAGTGGCAGCGACTCGGTGGTGGCGGTGATGTCACGCAGCGCGTAGATCTTGCGGTCCGCCGGAGCCAGCTCACCCGCGGCGAAGATCGCCGCCCCCACCCCGGCGAGCTGCCCGCGGATCTGCGCCGGGGACAGTTCAGCGGTGAAACCAGAGATCGACTCAAGCTTGTCCAGGGTGCCACCGGTATGGCCCAGCCCGCGACCGGCGGCCTGCGGAACCGCTGCGCCACAAGCCAGTACCACCGGTACCAGGGGGATGGTGATCTTGTCGCCGACGCCTCCGGTGGAGTGTTTGTCGACCGTCGGGCGCCCGAGGTCGCCGAAGTCGAAGCGTTCGCCGGATTCGATCATCGCCGCGGTCCAGCGGGTGATCTCCGCCGGTGTCATGCCGCGCAGGAAGATCGCCATCAGCAGCGCCGACATCTGCTCGTCGGCCACCGCTCCGCTGGTGTAGCCGTCGATCACCCAGTCGATGGCCGCGTCGGAGAGCGCACCGCCGTCGCGTTTGGTCCGGATGATCGACGGAGCGTCGAGATGCGACCTGAGATGTCGCGCATCAAACTCGGGGCTCGCCGCTGTGCTCATCGCACCCGCTCCAGATCGTCCGGGCCGAACGCGTCGGGCAGCAATTCGGCGAGTCGTTTCGGGCCGCCGGGATGGTCGATCAACAACTCGGGACCGCCGTGCTCGTAGAGCAGCTGTCGGCACCGCCCACACGGCATCAGCGGCGCCCCGTCGGCGGCCACACAGCTCAGTGCGATCAGCCGTCCACCGCCCCCGGAATGCAAGGCGCAGACCACAGCGCACTCGGCACAGAGACCTAGGCCATATGAGACATTCTCCACATTGCTTCCGAGGATTATTCGGTCATCGTCGACTATTGCCGCCGCGCCGACCGGGAAACCGGAGTACGGCGCGTACGCCCGTCGAGAAGCATCAATCGCCTTGCCACGCAGCGCTTTCCAATCGATTTCAGCAGTCATTCGATGTCCGTTCATCTTCGTCTGAATGCATTCCGAACACCGCCACCACCGGACGATCAAACTAGGTAGGTAACCCTAACTTTGTGGTACAAGGGGCGTCCGGACACCCAGGCTAGTTCTTCAGCGGCCCCAAATGGGATTAGAGTCGCCCCGAGGTTTGGGGTAGGAATCAGCCTTCTCCCCAACCGTCCACCGAAGGCGTTGGAGGACTCAATGAGCACAGCCACGGCCGCGGAATCCGATATCCCGGCACCGCGAGCGAAACCGGCGCGCCGCCGCAGTCTGTACCGCGGCGACCCAGGCATGTGGAGCTGGGTGCTGCACCGCATCACCGGCGCCACGATCTTCTTCTTCCTGCTGGTGCACGTGCTCGACACCGCACTGGTCCGGGTCAGCCCCGAGGCGTACAACTCGATCATCGAGACGTACAAGACGCCGATCATCGGGCTCATGGAGATCGGCCTCGTGGCCGCCGTGCTGTATCACGCACTCAACGGCATCCGGGTCATCCTGATCGACTTCTGGGCCAAGGGCCCCAAGTATCAGCGCAAGATGTTGTGGGTCATCGCCGGCGTCTGGCTGGCAGTGATGATCCCGTCCCTGGGAGTGATCGGTATGCACATGGCGGAGCGATTCCTGTGAGCGAGACGACCGGAGCCTGGACTCCACACCACAAGGAGGGGCGTATCGCCCCGGTGCAGGAAAAAGAGCACGACCGGCCGGCGAGCCTCGATCACCCGCGCGCACCGCGCAGGCCGCGCGGCATCCCGTACTTCGAGAAGTACGCCTGGCTGTTCATGCGGTTCTCCGGCGTCGCCCTGGTCTTCCTGGCGCTGGGCCACCTGTTCATCATGCTGCTCTGGGAAGACGGCGTGTACCGCATCGACTTCAACTATGTCGCCGAGCGCTGGGCATCGCCGTTCTGGCAGATCTGGGACATGGCGCTGTTGTGGCTGGCCATGATTCACGGCGCCAACGGCATGCGCACCATCATCGGCGACTACGCCCGCAAGAACACCACCAAGTTCTGGCTGAACTCGCTGCTGCTTTTGGCCACCGGCTTCACACTGGTGCTGGGCAGCTACGTGCTCGTCACGTTCGACGCCAACATCTAGCTAGGGACGCAGCATGATTCAAGAACATCGTTACGACGTCGTCATCGTCGGTGCCGGAGGCGCGGGTATGCGCGCCGCCGTCGAGGCCGGACCGCGCGCCCGCACCGCCGTGCTGACCAAGCTGTACCCGACCCGCAGTCACACCGGTGCGGCCCAGGGCGGCATGTGCGCGGCGCTTGCCAATGTCGAGGAAGACAACTGGGAATGGCACACCTTCGACACCGTCAAGGGTGGCGACTACCTCGCCGACCAGGACGCCGTCGAGATCATGTGCAAGGAAGCCATCGACGCGGTCTATGACCTCGAGAAGATGGGGATGCCGTTCAACCGCACCCCCGAGGGCCGCATCGATCAGCGCCGCTTCGGTGGGCACACCCGCGACCACGGCAAGGCCCCGGTCCGCCGCGCCTGTTACGCCGCCGACCGTACCGGCCACATGATCCTGCAGACCCTGTACCAAAACTGCGTCAAGCACGATGTCGAGTTCTTCAACGAGTTCTACGCCCTCGACGTCGTCCTGACCGAAACCCCCGGCGGCCCGGTGGCCACCGGTGTGGTCGCCTACGAGCTGGCCACCGGCGACATCCACGTCTTCCACGCCAAGGCGATCGTCTTCGCCACCGGCGGATCGGGCCGGATGTACAAGACCACCTCCAACGCACACACCCTCACCGGCGACGGCCTGGGCATCATCTTCCGCAAGGGACTTCCCCTGGAGGACATGGAGTTCCATCAGTTCCACCCGACAGGTCTTGCCGGGCTGGGCATTCTGATCTCCGAGGCCGTGCGCGGCGAGGGCGGACGTCTGCTCAACGCCGACGGTGAGCGCTTCATGGAGCGCTACGCCCCCACCATCGTCGACCTGGCCCCGCGCGACATCGTCGCCCGCTCGATGGTGCTCGAAGTGCTCGAAGGCCGCGGCGCCGGACCGAACAAGGACTACGTCTACATCGACGTGCGCCACCTCGGTGAGGACGTGCTGGAGGCCAAGCTGCCCGATATCACCGAGTTCGCCAGGACCTACCTTGGTGTGGATCCGGTGACCGAGCTGGTGCCGGTGTACCCCACCTGCCACTACGTGATGGGCGGAATCCCGACCAACGTCAACGGTCAGGTGTTGCGCGACAACACCAACGTCATCCCCGGCCTGTATGCCGCAGGCGAATGTGCGTGCGTGTCGGTGCACGGCTCCAACCGGCTGGGCACCAACTCGCTGCTCGACATCAACGTGTTCGGCCGTCGTGCCGGTATCGCGGCCGCGGAGTACGCCAACAACCACAACCACGTCGACCTGCCGGAGAACCCGGCGAACATGGTGGTCGAGTGGGTCGGCGACATCCTCGGCGAGCACGGCAACGAGCGCGTCGCCGACATCCGCACCGCGCTGCAGCAGTCGATGGACAACAACGCCGCGGTGTTCCGCACCGAGGAGACGCTGAAGCAGGCCCTGACCGATATCCACGCGCTCAAGGAGCGCTACTCGCGGATCACGGTGCAGGACAAGGGCAAGCGGTACAACAGCGACCTGCTGGAGGCCATCGAACTCGGCTTCCTGCTTGAGCTGGCCGAGGTGACGGTCGTGGGTGCGCTCAACCGCAAGGAATCTCGGGGCGGCCACGCGCGTGAGGATTACCCCAACCGTGATGACACCAACTACATGCGTCACACGATGGCCTACAAAGAAGGCACCGATCTGCTGAGCGATATCCGGTTGGACTACAAGCCCGTGGTCCAGACCCGGTACGAGCCGATGGAACGGAAGTACTGATGACCAGCGTTTTGGAAAAGCCTGCGACCGACGGCCCCGAGCTGCCGCCCGTTCCCGACGGCGCGGTCATGGTCACGCTGAAGATCGCCCGGTTCAACCCGGATGCCCCCGACGAGGCCGGTTACCAGAGTTTCCGCGTCCCGTGCCTGCCGAGCGACCGGCTGCTGAACCTGCTGCACTACGTGAAGTGGTACCTCGACGGCACGCTGACGTTCCGCCGGTCCTGCGCGCACGGTGTGTGCGGATCGGACGCCATGCGTATCAACGGGGTCAACCGGTTGGCATGCAAGGTGCTGATGCGGGACCTGCTGCCCAAGAAGGCGTCCAAGCAGCTGACGATCACCATCGAGCCGATCCGCGGATTGCCCGTGGAGAAGGACTTGATCGTCAACATGGAGCCGTTCTTCGACGCCTACCGCGCGGTGAAGCCGTTCCTGATCACCAGTGGCAACGCGCCGACCAAGGAGCGCATCCAGAGCGCCACCGACCGTGCCCGCTTCGACGACACCACCAAGTGCATCCTGTGCGCGTGCTGCACCACTTCGTGCCCGGTGTACTGGAGCGAGGGGTCCTATTTCGGGCCCGCCGCGATCGTCAACGCGCACCGGTTCATCTTCGACTCCCGTGACGAGGGTGCCGCCGAGCGGCTGGACATCCTCAACGAGGTCGACGGTGTGTGGCGTTGCCGCACCACCTTCAACTGCACCGAGGCATGTCCGCGTGGCATCCAGGTGACCCAGGCGATCCAAGAGGTCAAGCGCGCCCTGATGTTCGCGCGCTAGGTCCTCCTGCTTGCTTCGAGTCTGAACTAGATGGCGAGATTTCCTAGAAATCTCGCCATCTAGTTCATATTGGGCAGCTCCTGGGGAGCGCCGGCGGCGTCCAGATCGCGCCGGACCCGGCGGATGACCAGAAGCTGCCTGCGGCGCAGCAGGTCGGCGTCCACCCGGACGATGCGCCAGCCCAGTTCCCGGTATCGGGCGTCCTGATCGATGTCGAGCGCCCGCTGGCGAGGATCGGTCCAGTGTTGCGCCCCGTCGTACTGCACCCCGACCTTCCACTCCGGATAGCCCATGTCGAGGCGGCCGATCAGAATTTCGTGATCGAACACCTCGATCTGGGTGCGCGACGGCCGCAACTCTGCCTGTGTCAGCACCAGGCGTAGCCGCGTCTCCTGCGGTGACTCCGCGCCAGCATCGGCCAGGTCGATCACTCGGCGCAGCTGCACGACTCCGCGCGCTCCTCGGTGGTCGTCCATCAGAGCCTGTAGGCCGGCCAGTGTGAGATCCGTTGCCTGTATCAGCGCATCGACCCTACTCACCGCACGTACCAATCCCCGGCGGCGCCCGCGATCGAAGGCAGTCCGTGCGGGTGTCGTCGCCCGGACGCCATCGAGGACGCAGATATCGTTTGCAGCCAGTTGCTCGCAATGCAGCAGGATGCCGGCCACCTTGTGCTGGCTGCGCTGAATCAGTTCGGCGGGCAATGCAGGGTCGATCCATCTGCAGCCGTGCAAAGCGGCCGCCGACAGCCCCGCGGCAACACCCCGTCGTCGCGACCAGAGCCACGCGGCCCGCGCTTTGTCGACCGGCGTCAGCACGTGACCCCGAGCCACATATACATCGCGGTGCAACATCGCGTGGTGATGGATGAGTTGATGGCGCGTGACGGTGCCGGCGGCCAGCGCTTCGGAACCAAGGAAGACCATGCGTATTCAGACGCAGCGGTGCGGCCGCCGGTTCCACC
Source organism: Mycolicibacterium neoaurum (assembly GCF_036946495.1). Classification (NCBI taxonomy): domain Bacteria; kingdom Bacillati; phylum Actinomycetota; class Actinomycetes; order Mycobacteriales; family Mycobacteriaceae; genus Mycobacterium; species Mycolicibacterium neoaurum. The sequence goes on along the minus strand of NZ_JAQIIX010000002.1, from coordinate 3,206,269 downwards.
GCCACCGAGTCTGAACTAGATTGCGGAAAGACGGGCTGATCACGCAATCTACTTCAGATTGGCCGTCACTTCACGGCCTCATCCTCCGGCGGCGGCTCCGGCCCGATGTTCTCCCCCGCGATCTCGGCGACCTGCTCGTCGTAGTACCGGATGATCACCGCTACCGCAGCAGCCACCGGCACCGCCAGGAACGCGCCGATGACACCGAATGTCGACGCCCCGAGGGTCACGGCCAGCAGCACGATCACCGCGTGCAGTTTCATCGACTTCGACTGCAGCCACGGCTGCAGCACGTTGCCCTCCAGCTGCTGCACCGCGATGATGACGCCGAGCACCAGCAACGCGTTGATCGGCCCGTTGGCGACCAACGCGATCAGCACGGCCAGACCACCGGCGACAAAAGCACCCACGATCGGCACGAAACCACCGATGAAGGTGATGATCGCCAAGGCATAGGCCAGCGGCACACCGAGGATCACCAGGCCGATCCCGATCAGCGCGGCGTCCACCAGGCTCACCAAAGCCTGGGTGCGGATGAACCCGCCCAGGGTGTCCCAGATCCGCGCCAGCACCTCGGCCAGGTGCCGTGCGCCGGGATGCCCGACCGAACGCCGCAGCCACGGGATGAACCGCGGGCCATCCTTGAGCAAGAAGAACAACACCACGATCGTGGTGAACAGCGTCACCAACGCCGAGGTGGCCGCCCCGACCCCGGTGAACACGCCGCTCGCGATCTGGCTACTGCTGGAGTTCAACTGGTCATTGATCGCGGTGACAGCCGAATCCAGTTGCGCCTCACTGATATTGAGCGGGGGGCCACCCAACCAGTCCCGGACCTGGACCACACCGGCGGTCGCTTGCTCGGCCAATTCGGTCGACTGCTCGACGATGGCGGGCGCCACCGCCGCAATCAGACCCGCGATCACCCCGACCGCCACCAACAGCATCAGCAGCGCCGCGGCCGCGGGCGGGACGCCCTTGGACCGCATCCAGCGAACCGGTGGCCACAGCACGGTGCAGACCACCACCGCCAACGCGACCGGCAGGATGATCACCCACGCCTCACCGACCACCCAGGCCAGGATCCACAGGGCCGCCGAGACCGCGACAATCTGGACCGAGACCGTGGCGGCCGATCGAAGGTGGGCACCGAATACCGAGCCCCGGCTCGGCAGCATGTCAGTCACGCTTCCTCTCTACCCGCACCCACCGGTTTCCAACTAGCACCGCGGTCACAAATCGGCCTGCCGTGTCGTCTTAGGGGTATGACACCCAGAATCGCCGCCCTGCACCCCGACGATGCCGGACTGTTCACCCGGATGATGTACCGCATCGCCAAACGGAAGTTCGGCGAAGTCCCGCAACCGTTCACCGTCGCCGCCCACCACCGGCGGTTGCTGGCGGCCAACGCCGTCCACGAGATGCTGGTGCAGGCCGGGTCCACGACGCTGCCCACAGCTGTCCGCGAACTGGCGGTGTTCTGGACGGCACGCACCATCGGGTGCTCGTGGTGTGTGGACTTCGGATCCATGCTGGCTCGCCTCGACGGTCTGGACGTCGAGAGGCTCGCGGCCATCGACGACTATGCGACCTCACCACTGTTCGACGCGGACGAACGCGCCGCGATCGCCTACGCCGACGCCATGAGCACCGACCCGCACGCCGTCACCGACGAGCAGGTGGCCGACCTACGCACCAGATTCGGCGACGCGGGGGTGATCGAACTGACCTACCAGATCGGATTGGAGAACATGCGGGCCCGGATGTACTCGGCGCTGGGCATCACCGAGCAGGGGTTCAGCTCCGGGGATGCCTGCCGGGTTCCGTGGGCAGATCCCGGCGAAGCGGAGACGCGGTGAACTTGTCCGGATTCGCGATATCCCAGACCGCGGCCACACGCCCGTCGGTGACCGTCACCGCGGTAATGCGGGGCATCAGCTCGCGGTAGCCGTCGACGGCCGGCGCGCCGGGTGTGTACGAGCCGAGCTCGCCGTTGATCAGCACCGGCCGGCTGCCGGCCTGCCAGTTCGGGCCGTACCGCTTCGCGAGCCCGAACAGGAAACGCGCCACCTTCTCCGGCCCCCGGATGACATTCGGGGCGGTCGGCGCGCGCCGGTTGGCGTCACCGGTGAAGGTGATGTCGGGATGGAGCAGCGCAACGACGGCGTCGACATCACCGGCGGCGAGCGCGGCCATCAGCCGCCCGACCACTTCGTTGTGGGTGTCGACGGTCTCGGGTGGCGGGGCCGCCGCCACGGCGCGCCGAGCCCGCGACGCCAGCTGGCGGGCCGCCGGGGCGGTCGTGCCGAGCACCGCCGCGATCTCGTCGAACGGCACCCCGAAACCGTCATGCAGGACGAAGGCGACGCGCTGTTCGGGAGTGAGCCGCTCCAGTACCACCATCGCCGCGAACCGCGCATCCTCACCGGCCACGACGATGTCCAGCGGGTCGTCCCCCGCCACCGGGGTGATTACCGGCTCGGGAAGCCATTCCCCGACGTAGCTGACTCGGCGGTGCGTCGCCGAGCGCAAGGTGTCCAGGCCCAGCCGGCTGACCACGGTGGTGAGCCAGGCGCGCAGGTCGGCGATGGGTTCGGCGGCTCTCTGCCTGCGCAGCCACGCATCCTGGACGATGTCCTCGGCATCGGCGTATGTTCCGGTCAACCGGTACCCGATGGCGAGCAGATGCGGCCGCAGCTCCTCGAATTCCGCGGTCCACGCGTCGGCCGACATGAGCCGAGTCTAGGGCCGTCCCTCCATGTGTTGATTTCGTTGCCGTGTTACCCCAATGAAAACCTTTTCGTCGTATCACCCCTGCCAGACAACTGAAACCGTATATTCACGCACATGGCAATCGCGGAACAGCCGACCCCGGTGACCACGGACAAGGGTCTGCAGGCCGGCGCGCTGGGTCTGGTGGGCAACGTGGTGATCGGACTGGCGGCCGTGGCCCCGGCCTACAGCCTGGCGGCGACGCTGGGCTACGTCGTGCTCCACGTCGGCGACAAGGCTCCGGCCATGTTCGTGCTGGCGTTCATCCCGATGCTCCTGGTGGCCTTCGCCTACAAGGAGTTGTCCCAGGACACCCCGGACTGCGGCACCACCTTCACCTGGGGTACCAAGGCCTTCGGTCCGTGGATCGGCTGGATCGGCGGCTGGGGACTGGCCGTGTCGGCGATCATCGTGCTCGCCAACGTCGCCGAGATCGCCGCGGTCTACCTGTTCAAATTCCTCGGCCAGGACGCGCTGGCGGACAATCTCTACGCCAAGGTCGCCCTCGGTTCGTTCTTCATCATCTCCATGACCCTGGTCAGCGCCCGCGGTGTGGTCGTCTCGGAGAAGATGCAGAACGTCCTGATCGCCATCCAGTTCGGTGTGTTGATCGTCGCGAGCGTATGGGCGCTGATCCGGGTGTTCGGCAACACCGCGGGCGCTCAGGCCGTCAGCCCGTCACTGTCCTGGTTGTGGCCGTCGGGTCTGGACATCTCCTCGATCGCCGCGGCGATCATCCTGTGCGTGTTCATCTACTGGGGCTGGGATGCCTGCCTGGCCGTCGGCGAGGAAACCAAGGATCCCGGCCGCACGCCCGGTATCGCCGCGGTCATCACCACGCTGATCCTGGTGTGCACCTATGTGCTGGTGGCGTATGCGGTCCAGTCGTTCGCCGGTTTCAGCGTGGTGGGAATCGGGCTGAACAACCCGAACAACACCGACGATGTGCTGACCGTGCTGGGCGCACCGGTGGGCGGTCCGATCCTGGCCTCGCTGCTGCTGCTGACGGTGTCGGTATCGGCGCTGTCGTCGACACAGACCACCATCCTGCCGACCGCGCGCGGCACCCTGTCGATGGCGGTCTACGAGGCACTGCCCAAGCGGTTCGCCAGCGTCCACCCCAAATACATGACACCGGCGTTCGGCACCATCGTGATGGGAGCGATGGCGCTGTTCTTCTATCTCGTGCTCACCTTCCTCTCGGAGAACGCCCTGGCCGACTCGGTCGCCTCGCTCGGGTTGGCCGTCGCGTTCTACTACGGCATCACCGCGTTCGCCTGTGTCTGGTACTTCCGCAGAACCCTGTTCACCTCGGCGCGAAACCTGTTCTTCCGCGGCATCTTCCCGCTCCTCGGCGGACTTGCGATGGCGGTCGCCTTCGGTATCAGCGCCAAGGACATGATCGCTCCCGACTACGGTTACACCGCCTTCGGTCCGGTCGGCGGGGTATTCGTGCTCGGCGTCGGCATGCTGGTCCTCGGGGTACCGCTGATGCTCGCGTGCTTCGCGTTCGGCACCAAGCGCTTCTTCCGCGGCGAGACGCTCACCGCCGAAACCGAGGTCAAGGTCCCCGATGTGTACTGATACGAAAGCGCAGGCAACACCATGCATCTGACGGTCGGTTACCTGGCCACTCCCACCGGCGACGACGGTGTCGCCCTGGCGGCCGCGCTGGCCCGCACCTTCGATGCCGATGTCGACGTGGTGCTCGTCGTGCGCGAGGAACTGCCCGACGGGCATCCCGGCCGCGCGCAGTATCAGGAGCTGCTGCTCGAAAAGGGCAAGCAGTGGATCATCAAGGCGGTCGACACGCTGACCGGTGCGGCCAAGTCCGTCCACGCCAATGTCCTTGTCGGAGAATCGTTTGCCGAGGAATTGTTACGGTTCGCCGAGAGCCACCACTCCGACCTGATCGTCGTCGGCGGCGCGCGTGACGGCTTCTTCGGCGGTCACGTCATCGGGCCGGTGTCCAGCGCGCTGCTCCACAGTTCACCCATCCCGGTCGCACTCGCCCCGCGCGGCTACGCCGACGACGCACCGGAGACCATCGCCGCGGTGACCGCAGCGGTGCCGAGCAGGCCCGGCGACGACAATCCGCTGCCGTTCGCCATCACGCTGGCCAGCGCAGCGAACCTGCCGATCCGGATGGTGTCGCTGGTGTCGGCCGAAAACCTCTCCGAGGCAGAGGATCTCAAGGAACTGCGAGCCACGCAGATCGCCGCAGCGCAGGAGAACCTGTCGGTCGCCGCCCGCGCACTACCGGATTCACCGGATATCGAATCGCTGGTCGCCGACGGTATGACGTTGGAGTCGGCCCTGAAGAAACTCAACTGGGATGACGACGACATCCTGGTGGTCGGCTCCAGCCGGTTCGCCGCGCCCAAGCGCATCTTCCTGGGCTCGACGGCGTCGCGCATCCTGGCCGGTACCGATGCCCCGGTGATCGTGATCCCCCGCGACGAGTAGCGGATTGTGGAGTTTCAACCGCCAGCACGGCGGCTGAAACTCCACAAATCGCAGGCTAACGAGACGCGAAAATCGTCCGGTGCCACTCCTTGTCGGCCACCCCGGTGATATCGCTCATCACATGCTTGATGGTCAGGTACTCCTCGAAGCTGTACTGGCTCATGTCTTTACCGAACCCGGATGCCCCGACACCACCGTGCGGCATCTCGGAGATGATCGGGATGTGGTCGTTGATCCACACACAGCCGGCGTTGATCTCACGCGAGGCGCGCTGCGCCCGGTACACGTCACGGGTCCAGGCCGAGGCCGCCAGACCGTAGGCGGTGTCGTTGGCCTGGCGCAGTGCGTCGTCGTCATCGGTGAACGCCCGCACGGTGAGCACCGGGCCGAAGATCTCGTCGCGGTACACCTCCGAGGATTCCGACACATCGGCGATCAGGGTCGGCCGGTAGAACGCACCGGGCAGATCCGGAATGACACCGCCGGTGACGATGCGCCCGCCCTGATCGGGGGCGCGGGAGACCATGGCTGCCACCTTCTCGCGGTGGGCGTAGGTGATCAGCGGCCCCAGATCGGTGTCCTTGTCATGCGGATCGCCTACGACGATCTTGCTCATCACCTCGCCGACCCCGGCCACGAAATCGTCATAGAGGTCGCGCGCGACGATGGCCCTGGTGGCCGCGGTGCAGTCTTGTCCGCTGTTGATCAACGCACCGGCCACCGCGCCCTGGATGGCCGCGTCCAGATCCGCGTCGTCGAACACCACGAACGGCGCCTTGCCGCCGAGTTCGAGCTGCGTGCGGTGACCGTGCAGCGCCGCCGCGGCCATCACCTTGCGCCCCACCGGGGTCGACCCGGTGAAGGTCACCACATCCACATCGGGGTGTCCGGCCAGCGCGGTCCCGACATCGCCACCCGCACCGGTGACGACGTTGAGAATCCCGGCGGGAAGACCCGCGTCGGCGGCGATGCGGGCCAGCGTCAGCGTCGTCAGTGGGGTGATCTCGGCGGGCTTGATGACCACCGCACATCCTGCGGCGAGCGCCGGGATGACCTTCCACACCGCCATCTGCAGCGGATAGTTCCACGGCGTGATCGTCGCGACGATACCGACGGCCTCCCGCCGGATGCTGGAGGTGTGGTCGGCCGAATACTCCGCGCTGGCCTTGCCCTCCAGGTGCCGTGCGGCACCGGCGAAGAAGGCGATGTTGTCGATACTGCCTGGAACGTCGAACTCGGTGGCCAGCCGCACGGGCTTACCGCACTGGGCGACCTCCTCGGCGATGAAGGTGTCGGCGGCCGCTTCCATCAGTTCGGCCAGTTTGGCCAGCACGCCGGCCCGCTCCACCGGCGGCGCGGCGGCCCAGGCGGGCTGCGCGGCACGCGCGGCGGCCACCGCGGCGTCCACGTCGGCGGGGGTGGCCAACGCATATGTGGTGACCACCGCCCCGGTGGCGGGGTTGATGACGTCGAAACTCTGCCCCGACGTGGTTGTTGCTGCACCATTGATCCAACTGCCCGCGATGGCAGGTTTTTGAGCACTCACGAACGACAAGGCTACGCATTCCGGCGATCGACGGCATGACCAACGCCTGATTTCATACAAATGGTTGCTTGTAACGACGGATTCCGTGCACAATCAAGGCATGTCGCACCCGGACTCTCCGCCCGGCCCCTCCGCCGTGTCACTACGAATCAACCATTCGCGCCCGGGGGCCGCGTTCCAGCTCGACGAACTGTCCAAGGCCATCATCGAGAAGCTCCAGCAGGACGGTCGACGCTCCTACGCCGGGATCGGTAAGGCGGTCGGACTATCGGAAGCGGCGGTTCGCCAGCGCGTGCAGCGCATGGTGGACGCCGGCGTCATGCAGATCGTCGCGGTGACCGACCCGATGCAACTGGGCTTCGCCCGCCAGGCCATGATCGGCATCCGCTGCACCGGCGACACCACCAAAGTTGCCGAGAAGCTGGCCCAACTGGAATCCGTCGACTACGTGGTGCTGACCGCCGGCACCTTCGATGCCATCGTCGAGGTGGTCTGCGAGGACGACGGTGACCTGCTCGACCTACTCAACACCAAGATCCGCGCCGTCCCGGGAGTGATATCCACCGAAACGTTGGTTTACCTGAAACTCGTTAAACAGCAATACAACTGGGGCACTAGATGACTATCACCGAAACAACTGCGAATACCACAGGCGATCTGGCCGCTAAGGCCCAGCGCCACCTGTGGGGGCACTTCGCGCGCCATGGCGCCGATATCACCCCACCGATCATCACCCGCGGCGAAGGCACCCGCATCTTCGACGACAAGGGCAACAGCTACATCGACGGCCTGTCCGGACTGTTCGTCGTCCAGGTCGGCCACGGCCGTGAGGAATTGGCCGCCGCTGCGGCCAAGCAGGCAGAGCAATTGGCCTTCTTCCCGCTGTGGTCTTACGCGACGCCGACGGCGATCGAGCTGGCCGAGCGGGTCGCCAATTACGCGCCGGGCGACCTGAACCGGGTGTTCTTCACCACCGGCGGTGGCGAGGCGGTCGAGTCGGCCTGGAAGCTGGCCAAGCAGTTCTTCAAGCTCACCGGCAAACCCGGTAAGCACAAGGTGGTTTCGCGGTCCATCGCGTACCACGGGACCCCGCAGGGGGCGCTGGCGATCACCGGCATCCCGGCATTCAAGGCTCCCTTCGAGCCGCTGACCCCAGGTGGCTTCCGCGCGCCGAACACCAACTTCTACCGCGCGCCCGAACCATTCGCGCACGACGAGAAGGCGTTCGGTCAGTACTGCGCCGACCGCATCGCCGAGGCCATCGAGTTCGAGGGCCCCGACACCGTCGCCGCGGTCTTCCTGGAGCCGGTGCAGAACGCCGGCGGATGCTTCCCGCCGCCGCCCGGATACTTCGAGCGCGTCCGCGAGATCTGCGACGAGTACGACGTGCTGCTGGTCTCCGACGAAGTCATCTGCGCCTACGGCCGGATCGGCTCGATGTTCGCCTGTGACGACTTCGGCTACGTGCCCGACATCATCACCAGCGCCAAGGGTTTGACCTCCGGTTACTCACCGCTGGGCGCGATGATCGCCAGCGACCGACTGTTCGAGCCCTTCGATGACGGCAAGACCGTCTTCGGCCACGGCTACACCTTCGGCGGACATCCGGTCTCGGCGGCCGTCGCCCTGGCCAATCTCGACATCTTCGAGCGCGAGGGCATCAACGACCACGTCAAACAGAATGCGCCGGCATTCAAGGCGACCCTGGAGAAGCTCTACGATCTTCCGATCGTCGGTGACGTGCGCGGCGAGGGCTTCTTCTACGGCATCGAACTGGTCAAGGACAAGACGACCAAGGAGACCTTCGACGACGACGAGTCCGAGCGGCTGTTGCGCGGATTCCTTACCCCGGCGCTGTGGGAGGCCGGACTGTACTGCCGCGCCGACGACCGTGGCGACCCGGTGGTGCAGCTGGCGCCGCCGCTGATCAGCGGGCAGGCCGAGTTCGACGCGATCTACGACATCCTGCACAACGTGCTGTCCGAGGCCGCCCGCCGACTCTGAGCGACATAAGCACCGACGGTGCGCCCAGATCGAGAAAGCAGCGCGCATCTTGATTTGAGTGCACCGTCGGTGTCGTTAAATCACATTAATCACATAAGTCACTTCAGCCACAGCGTGGCGAGCCCAGATTCGGCCCACGGTCTCCTAATCTGCAGTCATCATGGCTTCCTTCGCGACGTTGCGCCGAATGGCTTGCGCGGCCACCACGGCACTGATGCTGGCGGGACCGGCGCTGGTCAGCGCGCCGCTGGCGGGTGCGGAACCGGCACCGGATCCCTGCCCGTACCGCACCACGACACCACCTGCGGTCGACGCCTCGGAGGTCCCCAAGCCGGGTGATCCGACCCCGGGCGCGCTGCCCGTTCCCGCGACGCCACTGGGCGGCGAGGCTCTCGGCGGCTGCGGCATCGTGACCGCAGCGGGTACCGGCCCGGTGCCCGAGGATGTCTCCGCCGAGGCATGGTTGGTTGCCGATCTGGACACCGGTGACGTCATCGCCGCCAAGGATCCGCACGGTCGGCATCGCCCGGCCAGCATCATCAAGGTGCTCGTCGCGATGCAGGCCATCCAGGAACTGCCCATCAACCGGATCGTCAACGGCACCGAGGGTGACGAGCACGCCGAGGGCAGCCGCGTCGGGGTGAAGAACGGCGAGCGCTACACGATCAACGATCTGTTGCACGGGCTGTTGATGGTGTCCGGCAACGACGCCGCGCACGCACTGTCGATGCAGCTCGGCGGGATGGACATCGCGCTGCAGAAGATCAACACGCTGGCGCGCAAGCTCGGAGCGCGCGACACCCGCGCAGCCACGCCGTCGGGCTTGGACGGCCCCGGCATGAGCACCTCGGCTTATGACGTCGGCCTGTTCTACCGCTTCGCGTGGCAGAACGACACCTTCTCCAAAATCGTTGGCACCGAGAAATACCCATGGCCCGCCTATGAGCTGGAGAACGACAACAAGCTGCTGTACAACTACCCGGGCGCACTGGGCGGCAAGACCGGATACACCGATGACGCCGGCCAGACGTTCGTGGGCGCAGCCGAACGTGACGGCCGCCGGCTGGTGGCCGTGATGCTCAAGGGCACCCGGGTACCCATCGCACCGTGGGAGCAGGCCGCCCGCCTGCTCGACTACGGGTTCGCCACCCCGCCGGGCACCAAGGTCGGCACCCTCATCGAGGCCGACCCCTCATTGGCCGTCGCGAAAACCGAAGAGGCACCGGATCCCACCGCGGTCGCCGCCACTGCGCTGCCGCCCGCCGATACCGTGCCGGTGCGCGTCGGCGTCGGGCTGGTCGGCGCCATCATCGTGTTCGCACTGATGATGGTGGCCCGGTCGATGAACCGACAGCGCGCCTGAGCCCGCACGTCAGCCCAACGGCCCGCGCAGCAGTTCCTCGGCGCCTGCGGACAGCGTTGTCACCAGCTCTCCCGCGTCGACCGACTGTCGAACCTGGCCCACGCCCTGGCCGGCGTTGACCGGCGACCCGCGCAGCACTCGCTCGGGAATATGTACGGGCCAACGGTATCCGGCCGCGATGTCATGGGTGGAGGTCAGCTCGGTGTCGTGACCGGCAACCAACTCGGCGCGCGCGGATTCCGATGTCAGCGCCTGCGGGCAGGCCGCGAACAAGGTGCCGATCCATGCCCCCGACGCCCCTGCGGCCAGCACCGCCGCCACCCCACGCGCCGAACCGATCCCGCCGGCCGCCAACACCGGAACGTCCACCGCGTCAAGCACTCCCGTGAGCAGTGGCAGGGTGCCCAGCAACGGTTCACCGTGACCGCCGCCCTCGGCGCCACGCGCCACCAGCACGTCGACACCGAAATCCTGGGCGCGTCGGGCCGCCTCGACCGAGGCCACCTGCGTCGCGACCGTCACCCCGGCATCGTGCGCGCGGTGCACCCACGTGAAGTCGGTACCGAAGCTGACGCTCAACAGCGCGGGCCGCGCCGCCAGCGCGATATCGAGCAGCTCGGGACGTTCGGCCATCACCCAGTGCACCAAACCGATCCCGAATCGTCCCTGCGCCACACCGATCTCGCGGCGCAACACCTCCGGTGTCCCGGCACTGCCCAGACCGAGCATGCCCAAGCCGCCCGCGGCGGTGACCGCCGATGCCAGCCGTCCACCCGCGGCACCGCCCATCGGGGCGTTCACGATCGGCGTGCGCAGGCCCATCGCCGCGGACCAGGTGGTGACCAGTGACACCGGTGCGACGCTACCGGAATTTGCTACCGTCGAGGACGTCACCGTGTGACACCGGACGAGAGGCACCGTACCCGGCCAGCGACAAGACGGCAGCCAAGGGAGGTGTGCCATGGCCTGGCTCGTGCTGGTGATTTCCGGGGTGCTGGAAGCCGTGTGGGCAACCGCGCTCGGTAGATCCGAGGGCTTCAGCAGACCATGGCCCACAGCGATATTCGGGGTCGCGCTGGTGCTCTCGATGGCCGGTCTGGCCTACGCGATGCGCACGCTGCCGATCGGCACCAGTTATGCGATCTGGGTGGGCATCGGCGCGGCCCTGACGGTCGGCTACGCCATGCTGACCGGCACCGAGAGCGCCTCCCCGATCAAGGTGGCGCTCATCATCGGGATCATCGGGTGCGTGGTCGGACTCAAGCTCATCGGTCATTGACGCCCCCGGCGTCGCGGTCATTGACGCCCCCGGCGTCGTGGTCATCGGCACCCCCGGCGTCGTGGTCACTGACGATTGCGCCGCAGCAACCTGGCCAGCCCCAGCCCGCCGAGTGCCCCCGCGGCGAAACCGGCGGCAGCGCCGGGTAATCCGATGCCCTCCCGGACCTGGACCCGCGGCCGGATCAACACCGGGCCGGGCGGCTCGACGGGGGCCGCGGCCAGGTTCTCCGCCGCCGTGGCCGCCCAGGCGGTCGAGAACAGGATGAGCCTGGCGGTGATGTAGGCGAACACCATCAGACCCAGCACCGGCCCGAACGTCGCCCCAGCAGGGCCGGTCAGCACCGACTTGAGGTAGACGGAGGCGACCTGCTTGAAGATCTCGAATGCCACGGCGGCCAACAGGCCCGCCCGCAGCGAACTGCGGAAGCTGACCGACTCCCGCGGGAGTCGGGCGATGATCCAGGTGAACAGCATCCACGAGATGATCAGTGAGGCGAACCACGACGCCACCTGCAGCCCGATGCTCAACCCCGGCACATCGCTGAGCCCCAGCCAGCCGAGCACCGCGGTCATCGGGGATTCCTTGCTCAATGCGGTCAACCCGATCGTCAGAGTCAGGGCGACGAACGCCGACAGCAGCGCGCCCAGATCCGACAGCTTCGTCGCCACGAAACCGGCAGGCTCGTGCCGCTGTTCCCACATCTGGCTGAGCGCCTCACGCAGGTTGTTCATCCAACCGAGCCCCGCCCAGGCCGCCGTGGCAAGGCCGATCACGCCCACGGTGCCGCGGGAATCGATGGCCGAATCCATCAGCTCCACCAGTTGCGCACCCAGGTCCCCCGAGACCGCCGAACGGATCTTGGCCTCCGCCTCGAGCATCAGGTCGGGCTGGTTGGCCAGCACGAAGCCACCGATCGAGAAGCCGACCATCAGCAGCGGGAACAGCGCGAAGATGGTGAAGTAGGTGATCCCGGCGGCGTAGAAGTCGCCCTTGCAGTCGTTGTAGCGACCTTGAGCGAGCATCACCCGGTTGAACCAGGGGAATCGGCTCCGCAGCCGGTCCACGAAGCCGGGAGCGTCCTGCTCGGACTGCGCTGTCGATACCGCGTCGCGGCCGGCCATGTGCTACCCCTCAGTGCGTCGGCGCCAGGAAACCCAGCCGGTCATATACCCGCTCGACGGTGGCTGAAGCCACCGCCGCGGCCCGCTCTGCACCCCTGGCAAGTACCGCCTGCAGCTCGGCGGGATCGGCGATCAGTTCGTCGACGCGTGCCTTGATGGGCGTGACGAACTCGACCACCGCGTCCGCAGTCTCGGTCTTCAGGTCACCGTATCCGCGGCCCTCATACCCCGCGACCAGGGTGTCGATATCGGTACCGGTGACGGCGGACTGGATGGTCAGCAGGTTGGACACGCCGGGCTTGGCGTCGCGGTCGAACCGAATCTCGCGCTCGCTGTCGGTCACCGCCGAGCGGATCTTCTTGGCGGTCTTCTTCGGGTCGTCGAGAAGGCTGATCAGGCCCGCGTCGGTGGTGGCGGACTTGCTCATCTTCGCCGTCGGGTCCTGCAGGTCGAAGATCTTGGCGGTGGCCTTGGGGATGATCGCCTCGGGGACGACGAAGGTGCCGGGGAACCGGGCGTTGATGCGCTCGGCGAGGTCGCGGGCCAGCTCGAGATGCTGACGCTGGTCCTCGCCGACGGGCACCAGATCGGTCTCGTAGAGCAGGATGTCGGCGGCCATCAACACCGGGTAGGTGAACAGCCCGACTGTGGTGGCCTCGGCCCCCTGCTTCTGGGACTTGTCCTTGAACTGCGTCATCCGCGAGGCCTGCCCGTATCCGGTGAAACAACCGAGCACCCAGGCCAGTTGGGTGTGGGCGGGCACGTGGCTCTGCACGAAGACCGTCGCCTGGTCCGGGTCGACGCCGAGCGCGAGGTACTGCGCGGCGGTGACGAGGGTGCGCTTGCGCAGCACCTCGGGATCCTGGGCGATGGTGATGGCGTGCAGGTCGACGACGCAGAAGTAGGCGTCATAGTCACGTTGCATGCTCACCCATTGGTTCACCGCGCCGAGGGCGTTGCCGAGGTGCAACGAGTCGGAGGTGGGCTGTGCACCGGAGAACACGACCTGGCGAGCGGCGGCGCCGCGTGGTTCATTCATGATCACTGCATTTTGTCATGCGACCATCGGCGGTCCTGCCTGCCACCGGACGACCCGGCGACCACGAATGTCGGCGATGCGGGCGACGACGCCCGGCCGGTCAGGAGAACTGCACCGTGACCGGCGCGTGGTCGGACCAGCGCAGGGCGTAGAGCTCGGCGCGTTCGACCCGGGCGGACACCGCACGCGCGGCCAGCGCCGGACTGGCCAGGTGGTAGTCGATGCGCCAGCCCGCGTCATTGTCGAACGCCTTGCCGCGCCACGACCACCAGCTGTACGGCCCGGGCACATCGGGGTGCAGCGCGCGCACCACATCGACCCAGCCGGTGGCCAGCAGATCCGTGAGCCATTGCCGCTCGCTGGGCAGGAAGCCCGACTTCTTGACGTTGTTCTTCCAGGCCTTGATGTCGTTCTCGGTGTGCGCGATGTTCCAGTCCCCGCACAGCACGGCATCCTTCCCACCGTCCAGCAGCACGGCCATCCGCGCCTGCATGGCGGCCATGAACCGCTCCTTCTCCAGCTGGCGGTCGGTTTCGGCCTCGCCGGTGGGCAGGTAGACGCTGGCCACCGTGACGCCTGCGGTGTCGACCTCGATGTAGCGACCGTGGGCTGCGAACTCCTCGGCGCCGGTGCCGACCCGGACAGCGTCGAAAGGCGTGCGGGATAGCACCGCGACACCGTTGCGGCCCTTCACATGTGGCTCGGCCGAGGCGAGGTGCCAGCCATCGGCCAGCGCCGGTGCCAGGGCATCGGCCAGTTGCGCGTCATCGGCGCGGGTCTCCTGCAGACAGATGACGTCGGCCTCGGTCTCCTTCAGCCAGGGCAGCATGCCGAGGTTGGTTTCGGAGCGCTGCTTGACCGCGGCACGGATGCCGTTGGCGTTCACGGTGGTGACGATCACGGACGACGACCCTAGTGGAGCGCACCGACACCGCGGGGATTCCCCCGGTCACCGTCATCGGACCTTGCGGTACCCGCGGTACCGCCATACTGTCGAGCGCTATGACCCAGCGCACACCCATCCATCTCGGATCGGGTGAACCAGTCCTGATGTTGCATCCATTTCTGTGCTCGCAGAACGTGTGGTCCACCGTCGCCGGCCAACTCGCCGGTACGGGCCGATTCGAGGTCCTGGCACCGACGATGGTCGGCCACCACGGCGGCGCCCGCTCCGGCACCTGGTTTCTGGACACCGCTGCGCTGGTCGACGACGTCGAGCGTCGGATGGATCAGATCGGCTGGGAGACAGCGCATATCGTCGGCAACTCGCTCGGCGGGTGGGTCGCCTTCGAGCTGGAGCGACGCGGCCGGGCACGCACGCTGACCGCCATCGCCCCGGCCGGCGGCTGGCGCCAGCACTCCCCCACCAAGTACGAGACGGTGCTCAAATTCCTGCTCGGCGGCCCCGCCCTGATCGCGGCGCGGCTGGCCGGCCCGCGCATCCTCGACGTGCCCTTCGGTACCCGGATCGCCACGTTGCCCGTCAGCGGGCCGGCCGATGGCCCGAGCCGAGCGGATCTCGAGGCGCTGGTTCAGGATGCGACGCATTGCTCGGCCTACGTACAACTGCTGGTCAAGACGCTGCGACTGCCGGGATTGCTGGAACTGGCCCAGGTCGGTGTGCCGACACATCTGGTGCTGTGCGAGAAGGACCGGGTGTTCCCCAGCCCGCGCGGCACGAAGTACTTCGTCGAGAACCTGCCGACCGACGCCACGGTGACCCGGTTGCCGGGCGTCGGGCACATACCGATGCTCGAGGCGCCCGGATGGGTCACCGCACTGATCGCCGATTTCGTCGACCAGCACACCGAACCAACCCGCGCGGTGCCGCCGGCGGGTTAGACGCAACGCCCGCTCGGGTCGGACAAAGCGATCTGAAACGTAGTACTGCCGGTAGTACTGCTACGAGGGCAGTACTACCGGCAGTATCACGATTGTCGGCCCGTTGTCAGCTCCGCGCCGACTCCAGCACCGAGTTGAAGGTCTTGGAAGGACGCATCACCGCGGCGGTCTTCTCCGGGTCCGGGTAGTAGTACCCGCCGATGTCGACGTGACCGCCCTGCACCTCGTTGAGCTCGTTGACGATGGCTTCCTCGTTCTCGGCCAGCGACTTGGCCAGCGGCGCGAAGTGCTGGGCCAGCTCCTTGTCCTCGGTCTGCTCGGCCAGCGCCTGCGCCCAGTACAGCGACAGGTAGAACTGGCTACCGCGGTTGTCCAGCTCGCCGGTCTTACGCGAAGGAGACTTGTTCTCGTCCAACAGCTTTCCGACCGCGCTGTCCAGTGTGTCGGCCAGCACCTTGGCCTTGGCGTTGTCGGTCTTGTTGCCCAGATCATCCAGGCTCGCGCCGATGGCCAGGAACTCGCCGAGCGAATCCCAGCGCAGGTGATTCTCCTCGATCAGTTGGCTGACATGCTTGGGCGCCGACCCGCCGGCGCCGGTCTCATACAGCCCACCACCGGCCATCAGCGGTACCACCGAGAGCATCTTGGCGCTGGTGCCCAGCTCCAGGATCGGGAACAGGTCGGTGAGGTAGTCGCGCAGGATGTTGCCGGTGGCCGAGATGGTGTCCTGCCCGCGGATCAGCCGCTCGAGCGTGTACCGCATGGCCCATACCTGCGGCAGGATGGTGATTTCCAGGCCCTCGGTGTCATGCTCACCCAGGTAGGCCTTGACCTTCTTGCGCAGTTCGTTTTCGTGCGGGCGCTCGTCGTCGAGCCAGAACACCACCGGCATTCCGGACAGCCGGGCCCTGGTGACGGCCAGCTTCACCCAGTCCCGGATCGGGGCGTCCTTGACGATGGGCATCCGCCAGATGTCGCCCTCCTCGACCGCCTGGCTCAGCAACACCTCGCCCGAGTCGTTGTCGACGATCCGCGCGTAGCCGGGTTCGGGGATCTCGAAGGTCTTGTCGTGGCTGCCGTACTCCTCGGCCTTCTGCGCCATCAGGCCGACGTTGGGGACGGTACCCATCGTGGTGGGGTCGAACTGGCCGTGCGTCTTACAGAAGTTGATGACCTCCTGGTACATCCGGGAGAACGTCGACTCCGGGTTGACCGCCTTGGTGTCCTTGGTGCGGCCGTCGGCGCCGTACATTTTGCCGCCGAGCCGGATCATCGCCGGCATCGAGGCGTCAACGATGACGTCCGAGGGCGAGTGGAAGTTCGAGATGCCCTTGGCCGAGTCGACCATGGCGAGTTCCGGCCGGTGCTCGTGGCACTTGTGCAGGTCTTCGATGATCTCTTCGCGCTGGCTGGCCGGTAGCGTCTCGATCTTGTCGTACAGGTCGGACAGGCCGTTGTTGACGTTGACACCCAGCTCGTCGAAGAGCTTGCCGTGCTTGGCGAACGCGTCCTTGTAGAAGACCTTGACCGCGTGGCCGAAGACGATGGGGTGGCTGACCTTCATCATGGTCGCCTTGACGTGCAGCGAGAACATCACGCCGGTCTTGTAGGCGTCCTCGATCTGCTCCTCGTAGAACGCGATGAGGGCCTTCTTGGACATGTACATGCTGTCGATGACGTCGCCCTCATCGAGCTTGACCTCTGGCTTCAGCACGATGGTCGGGCCGGCTGCGGTGACCAGCTCCATGCGGACGTTGCGCGCCTTGTCCAGCGTCATCGACTTCTCGCCGTGGTAGAAGTCGCCGGTCTTCATGGTCGCGACGTGAGTACGCGACGCCTGGCTCCACTCGCCCATGCTGTGCGGGTGCTTGCGGGCGTACTCCTTGACCGCCTTGGGGGCGCGGCGGTCCGAGTTACCCTCGCGCAGCACCGGGTTCACCGCGCTGCCCAGGATCTTGCCGTAGCGCGCTCGGATCTCTTTTTCCTCGTCGGTCTTCGGGTCGCCGGGGAAGTCCGGCAGGTCGTAGCCCTTGGCCTTGAGCTCCTTGATGGCAGCCAGCAGCTGCGGTACCGAGGCGCTGATATTGGGCAGCTTGATGATGTTGGCGCTCGGGTCCTGGGTCAGCTCGCCGAGCGCGGCCAGGTTGTCGGGCACCTTCTGCTCATCGCTGAGGTGGTCGCTGAACTCGGCGAGGATGCGCGCGGCCACGGAGATATCGCTGGTCGCCACGTCGATGCCGGCCGCACCCGCGAAGGTCTGGATGACCGGAAGGAAGGCGTAGGTCGCCAGTAGCGGCGCCTCGTCGGTCAACGTGTAGATGATGGTCGGCTGCTCGGCGCTCATGTGTACTCCCGGCGTCACTGTCGGACAGGTGTAGCGAAAGTCGGCGCTGCCGTATGTGATTCAGCAGCGTCGCAATCGCACGGCGGACCGCCCGCGGCCGCATGTTCGACGGTCGGGGACTGTCCTCACCGGCAACACTACAAGGGCCGATGAATCCGCGATGGGTCAGCTTTCACTACTGGTCAGTAGGTTTGTCCTGACAGGGACGGCGGAACCAGGTGGCACGGCATCGAGTCGGTGAGCTAGTCTTTGTTCCGGTCATGAGTGCCAGCACCAAGCCCCGGCTTGCTGGCCGGCAACCCTCCAACCGCGGTGGGGTGCTCCGGGTGAAGACCAGGTTGAGTAGCCCATGCGGCTACGCGGCAAGCGCGGGTCCGTATCGACGGACCCCCAGAGACAGATGGAGGTTCGTTCTTCATGAGCACGCCAGAACAAGACTGGTCATTCGAGACCAAGCAGATCCACGCCGGTCAGACGCCCGACCCGGCGACCAACGCCCGGGCCCTGCCGATCTACCAGACCACCTCGTACACGTTCCGTGACACCGCGCACGCCGCGGCACTGTTCGGCCTGGCCGAACCCGGCAACATCTACACCCGCATCATGAACCCGACGACCGATGTCGTCGAGCAGCGCCTGGCCGCCCTCGAAGGCGGTGTCGCGGCGCTGTTCCTGTCCTCCGGTCAGGCCGCCGAGACGTTCGCGATCCTCAACCTGGCCCAGGCCGGCGATCACATCGTGTCCAGTCCGCGGCTCTACGGCGGCACCTACAACCTGCTGCACTACACGCTGCCCAAGCTGGGTATCGAGACGACCTTCGTGGACAACCCCGACGATCCGGAGTCCTGGCGCGGGGCCATCCGACCGAACACCAAGGCGTTCTTCGCCGAGACGATCTCCAACCCGCAGATCGACGTCCTCGACATCCCGTCCGTGGCCGAGGTCGCCCACGCCGACGGCATACCGCTGATCGTCGACAACACCATCGCCACGCCGTATCTGATCCAGCCGATCGCGCACGGCGCCGATATCGTCGTGCACTCGGCGACCAAGTACCTCGGCGGCCACGGCTCGGCCATCGCCGGGGTGATCGTCGACAGCGGGAAGTTCGACTGGACCCAGGGCCGCCATCCCGGGTTCACCACCCCGGATCCGAGCTACCACGGCGTGGTGTTCGCCGAACTCGGCCCGCCCGCCTACGCACTCAAGGCGCGCGTCCAACTGCTGCGTGACCTCGGGTCTGCGGTGGCCCCGTTCAACGCGTTCCTCATCGCCCAGGGCCTGGAGACGCTCAGCCTGCGCATCGAGCGACACGTGGCCAACGCGCAGCGTGTCGCCGAATACCTGGAGGGCCGCGACGAGGTCATCTCGGTGAACTACGCGGGCCTGAAGAGCTCGCCCTGGTATGAGGTGGGGCGCAAGCTGGCACCCAGGGGCACCGGCGCGGTGCTGGCGTTCGAACTGGCCGGCGGCATCGCGGCCGGTGAGGCGTTCGTCAACGCACTGACGTTGCACAGCCACGTCGCCAACATCGGTGACGTGCGGTCGCTGGTGATCCATCCCGCGTCCACCACCCACCAGCAGCTCAGCCCGGAGGAGCAGCTCAGCACCGGCGTGACCCCCGGGCTGGTGCGGCTGGCTGTCGGCATCGAGGGAATCGACGACATCCTGGCCGATCTCGACCGCGGATTCGCGGCCGCCCGCGCCTTCGCGGGTTTCGGGCAGAGCGTCGCATCGGTGTGAGGCGATATGACCATCTTCGACCTACGGCGCGACGACATACAGAGCGACGCGGTGTCGACGCTGCCCGCTGAGGGCGAGATCGGCGTCGTCGAGATCGGCGACCTGACTCTGGAGAGCGGCGTCGTCCTGCCGGCCGTCTCGATCGCCGTGCAGCGCTGGGGCGACCTGTCCGCAGCCAAAGACAATGTCGTCATGGTGCTGCACGCCCTGACCGGCGACTCGCACATCACCGGCCCGGTTGGCCCCGACCACCCGACACCGGGATGGTGGGACGGGGTGGCCGGCCCCGGTGCCACCATCGACACCACCCGCTGGTGCGCCATCGCCACCAACGCCCTGGGCGGTTGCCGCGGCTCGACCGGCCCGAGTTCCCTCGCCCCCGACGGAAAGCCCTGGGGCTCAAGGTTTCCGGCGATCACCATTCGCGATCAGGTGAATGCCGACCTCGCCGCTCTGGCCGCGTTGGGCATCACCGGGGTCGCCGCGGTGATCGGTGGCTCGATGGGCGGGGCACGGGCGCTGGAGTGGATCGTCGGTCATCCCGACACCGTGCGCGCCGGGCTCGTCCTGGCGGTCGGGGCACGGGCCACGGCCGACCAGATCGGCACCCAGAGCACCCAGGTCGCCGCGATCAAGGCCGACCCGGACTGGCAGGGCGGTGACTATTACGGCACCGGTCGCAGCCCGGTCGCGGGCCTGGAGATCGCGCGGCGCATCGCACACCTGACCTATCGCGGTGAGGCCGAACTGGATTCGCGATTCGCCAACGATGCCCAGGGTGACGAGGACCCGACCACCGGCGGCCGTTACGCAGTGCAGAGCTATCTGGAGCACCAGGGCGGCAAGCTGGTGTCGCGGTTCGACGCCGGCACCTACGTGGCCCTGACCGACGCGTTGAGCAGCCATGACGTCGGGCGTGGACGGGGCGGAGTGGCGGCCGCGCTGGCCGGCTGCCCGGTCCCGGTACTGATCGCCGGCATCACCTCCGACCGGCTCTATCCGTTGCGCCAGCAGCAGGAACTGGCCGAGTTGCTGCCCGGCTGCCCCGGTCTGTCGGTGGTCGACTCCATCTATGGTCACGACGGTTTCCTGGTCGAGACCGATGCGGTCGCGCCGCTGATCCGACAGACGCTGGAGATGGCACAGCGGTGAGCAAGCCGGATCCGCGCTCACTGTCATTCGGCGAGGAGGCCGCCGCCTATGAGCGCGGCCGACCGTCCTATCCCCCGGACGCCATCGACTGGCTCTTGCCGCACGGCGCGCGCACCGTCCTCGATCTCGGCGCCGGAACGGGCAAACTGACCGTTCGACTGGTCGAGCGCGGCCTCGATGTTGTTGCGGTGGACCCGATCCCGGAGATGCTGGAGGTGCTGTCCTCGTCGTTGCCGGGCACCCCCGCCCTGCTCGGGACCGCCGAGGAGATCCCGCTGCCCGATGACAGTGTCGACTGCGTGCTGGTGGCGCAGGCCTGGCACTGGTTCGATCCGCAGCGCGCCGCCGACGAGGTCGCCAGGGTGTTGCGCCCGGGCGGCCGGCTGGGATTGGTCTGGAACACCCGCGACGAGCGGATGGGCTGGGTCAAGGATCTGGGTGCGATCATCGGCCACGAGCACGACCCGCTCAACGACCGGGTGACGCTCACCGAGCCGTTCGGGACGATCGAGCGCACGCAGGTCGAGTGGACCAGTTATCTGACCCCGCAGGCGCTCATCGACCTGGTGGCCTCGCGCAGCTACTGCATCACCTCACCCGCAGAGGTGCGCACCCGCACCCTGGACCGGGTGCGCGAACTGCTGGCCACACACCCGGCGCTGGCCAACAGCAGCGGGCTGGCACTGCCGTATGTCACGGTCGGGATCCGAGCCGATCTGACCTAGCTGGTACCCAGTGGGTCGATGGTCCAGGCGATGTAGAGCATCACCGCGCTGACCGATGCGGTCGTTGCGAAATCGATTGCGCGCGTTCGCACCACGAGCAGTCCGGCCCGGTCATCGGACAGCGCCAGCCGCAGTGCCGCGGCGACCCCGACGGCGATGCCCATCACCAGGGCACCACGGCGCCAGTACCCGGCGATCACCAGCACGAACGACGCCGCGAAGATCAGCGCGACCAGCAGAATGGGCCACTGGCCGGCCAGCACCTTACGGGCGAATTCCTGTGGTGTCATGCGCACTTCGCGCACGTGCTCATCGCCGTCACCCGCGCTCCGCGCGCTCCACGACATTGGTCAGCAGGAAGGCCCTCGTCAGCGGACCCACCCCACCCGGATTCGGCGACACAAACCCGGCGACGTCCCAGACGTCGGGTGCCACATCGCCGGTCAGCTTGCCCTCGACGCGGCTCACTCCGACGTCGACGACCGCCGCACCGGGCTTCACCATGTCGGCGGTGACCATGTAGGGCACCCCGACGGCGGCGACGATGATATCGGCCTGCCGCGTCAGCTCGACAAGGTCGCGGGTTCCGGTGTGGCACAACGTCACCGTGGCATTCTCGGACCGGCGGGTGAGCAGCAGACCCAGTGGACGGCCCACCGTGACACCGCGACCGATCACCACGACGTGCGCACCGGCGATCGGCACGTCGAAGCGCCGCAGCAGGTGCACGATGCCACGCGGGGTGCACGGCAGCGGAGCCTCTTTGCCGAGCACCAGCCGACCCAGGTTGGTCGGGTGCAGCCCGTCGGCGTCCTTGTCCGGGTCGATGCGCTCCAGGGCGGCGTTCTCGTCCAGATGCTTGGGCAGCGGGAGCTGGACGATGTAGCCGGTGCACTCGGCGTTGGCGTTGAGCTCGTCGATGACGGCGTCCAACTCGGCCTGACTGATGTCGGCGGGCAGATCACGCCGGATGGAGTTGATCCCGACCTTGGCGCAATCGGCGTGCTTACCCCGCACATAGGCCTGCGATCCGGGGTCATCACCGACCAGGATGGTGCCCAGTCCAGGGGTACGGCCCGCGGCCGTCAGCTTCGCGACCCGCTCCTTGAGATCGTCGAGAATCTCGTCGCGAGTCGCCTTACCATCCAGAATCGTCGCTGCCACGGAACACATTGTGGCAGGCTCGCCCGGTATGAACACCCAGCCGGAAGTGTTCACCGATGTATTCGGTGCAGCCAAGCTCGGGCCGGTGACGTTGCGCAACCGCATCATCAAGGCCGCCACCTTCGAGGCGGCGAGCCCGAACGCGCTGGTCACCGACGATCTGATCAGGTACCACCAGTTGCCTGCCGCAGGCGGTGTCGGCATGACGACGGTCGCCTATTGCGCGGTGGCTCCCGGCGGTCGCACCGACGGATGGCAGATCTGGATGCGGCCCGAGGCCGTTCCGGGCCTCCGCAGACTCACCGACGCGGTACATGCCGAGGGTGCGGCGATCAGCGCACAGATCGGCCACGCCGGCCCGGTGGCCAATGCGCGTACCAACAAGGCACCGGCGCTGGCACCCATCCGATTCTTCAACCCGCTGTCGATGCGCTTCGCCCGCAAGGCCACCAAGGACGACATCCGCGATGTCATCGCCGCGCATGCCGACGCCGCCCGGTTGGCCATCGATGCCGGCTTCGACGCCGTCGAGGTGCATCTCGGGCACAACTATCTGGCCAGCTCTTTCCTGTCACCGCTGCTCAACCGGCGCACCGACGAGTTCGGGGGTTCACTGCAGAACCGCGCGAAGGTGGCAAGGGGCGTGGTGCGGGCCGTCCGCGATGCCGTCGAGCGCCACGGTGGCGCCAAGATCGCCGTGACCGCCAAGCTGACCATGACCGACGGGGTGCGCGGTGGTATCCCGCTCGACGAGGCGCTGCAGACCGCGAAATGGCTGGAAGAAGACGGCGGTCTGGACGCCCTCGAGCTGACCGCGGGCAGCTCCCTGGTCAACCCCATGTACCTGTTCCACGGCGACGCCCCGCTCAAGGAGTTCGCGGGCGCCTTCAAGCCGCCGATCAGCTGGGGCATGCGGATGACCGGCAAGAAGTTCCTGCGCGAGTACCCCTACCGCGAGGCCTACCTACTGCGGCACGCCCGGGCCTTCCGCGCCGAGCTGAGCATGCCGCTGATCCTGCTCGGCGGTATCACCAACCGTGACACCATGGACAAGGCGATGGCCGAGGGTTTCGACTTCGTCGCGATGGGGCGGGCGCTGCTCGCCGAGCCGGATCTGGTCAACCGCATCAAGGCCGATTCCTCGGTCAGGTCGGCGTGCACGCACTGCAACCGCTGTATGCCCACGATCTACACCCACACCCACTGCGTGGTCACCGGAGCGCCGGACACCCTCAAGGTCTGAGGCCGTTCGCCCAGAACGACGAATTGGTCGCGCCCGAACGGGTGGCAGCGACCATATCGTTGCTCTCGGCCAGCCGAACGGTGACCTCGGAGCGGGAATTGCGTTGGCGTACCCGATACAGTTGGTCCCGATGAGCCGCCCCGGAACGCCCGCACTGACCGTTCGATACGAAGGATCGACTCGGACCTTCTCCGCAGGCAATGACGTCGTCGTCGGTCGCGACCTGCGCGCCGACGTACGTATCGCCCACCCGTTGATCTCGCGCGCACACCTGGTGTTGCGCTTCGATCAGGGCCGCTGGATCGCCATCGACAACGGCAGCCTCAACGGCATGTACGTCAATGGTCAGCGGGTTCCCACGCTGGACATCACCGACGGCCAGCACGTCAACGTCGGCAATCCCGACGGCCCGCAGCTGGTCTTCGAGGTCGGTCGTCACCAGGGTGCGGTCGGCAGCCCGCCCCCGACGCAGGCCGTCCCGACACCGACCGGTCCCCGTCCCAGCGCATCCTGGCCGACACAAGCGCCGATCCAGCCGGCCCCGCAGGCACCGCCGGCCTGGCCGACCGGCGCCACCCCGTCCCAGCAGCAGCCGCGCTATCCGTCGGCTCCGCAGCCTTATCAGCCGACCGGGCAGCAGCCCTATCAGGGGGCGCCGCAGCAGGGCTACCCGCCGCCACCGCAGCCGACGGTATCGCGCTCGCAGCCGACCTATATCCCGCCCGCCGATCCCTCGCAAACCGCGATGGGACCGACCGCGGTGCCGCGTCCGTCGGAGAACAACCTCGCGACGAGCATGCTCAAGATCCTGCGCCCCGGAAAAGCTCCTGAGGTACCACCGGGCGGGATCAAGATCGGTCGCGCCACCGACAACGACATCGTCATCCCCGACGTCCTGGCTTCTCGGCACCACGCCACCTTGGTCTCCGGCCCCGGCGGCACCGAGATCCTCGACAACCGCAGCATCAACGGCACCTTCGTCAACGGCCAGCGCGTCGACGATGCGCTGCTGCGTGAGGGCGACGTGGTCACCATCGGCAACGTCGACCTGGTGTTCACCGGCGGCACGCTGGTCCGCGGTTCGGAGACCCAGGCGGCCACCCGCACCGGCGGCCTGGAGGTCCGCGGGCTCACGTGGACCATCGAGGGCAACAAGACGCTGCTCAACAACATCTCGATCGATGCCCGGCCGGGCACGCTGACGGCGGTGATCGGGCCCTCGGGTGCCGGCAAGTCGACCTTCGCCAAACAGGTCGCCGGCCTGACCCACCCGACATCGGGCACGGTGTCCTTCGAGGGCCATGACATCCACGCCGAGTACGCCTCGTTGCGCTCCCGAATCGGCATGGTCCCGCAGGACGATGTGGTGCACGGTCAGCTGACCGTCAAACAGGCGCTGATGTATGCCGCCGAGCTGCGCCTGCCTCCGGATACCACCAAGGAGGACCGCGAACGCGTGGTCCTGCAGGTCCTCGAAGAACTCGAGATGACCAAGCACCTGGAAACCCGGGTGGACAAACTCTCCGGCGGCCAGCGCAAGCGCGCCTCGGTGGCCCTCGAGCTGCTGACCGGGCCCTCGTTGCTGATCCTCGACGAGCCCACCTCGGGTCTGGATCCGGCGCTGGATCGCCAGGTCATGACGATGCTGCGCCAGCTCGCCGACGCGGGCCGCGTGGTACTGGTTGTGACGCACTCGCTGACCTATCTCGACGTCTGCGATCAGGTGCTGCTGCTGGCGCCGGGCGGCAAGACCGCGTTCTACGGCCCGCCCAGCCAGATCGGTCCCGAGCTGGGCACCACGAACTGGGCCGATATCTTCTCCTCGGTCGCCGGTGACCCGGACACCTCGCACCAGAACTACCTGGCGCGCAGCGGCCCGCTGCCGCACGCCGAGGCCTCCGAACAGCCCGCCGACCTCGGCAAGCCGGCGAAAACGAGTGTGCGCAGGCAGTTCTCCACCATCGCCCGGCGCCAGATGCGGCTCATCATCTCCGACCGCGGCTACTTCGCGTTCCTGGCGGTGCTGCCGTTCATCATGGGTGTGCTGTCGCTGTCGGTCCCGGGCACCGTCGGCTTCGGCGTGCCGAACCCGATGGGTGATGCGCCCAACGAACCCGGTCAGATCCTGGTACTGCTCAACGTCGGAGCCATCTTCATGGGTACCGCGCTGACCGTGCGCGATCTGATCGGTGAGCGCGCCATCTTCCGCCGCGAGCAGGCCGTCGGGTTGTCGACGACGGCGTATCTGATGGCCAAGGTGTGCATCTACGCGGTGTTCGCCATCATCCAGTCCTCGATCGTCACCGCGATCGCGGTGCTGGGCAAGGGCGGTCCGACGCAGGGCTCGCTGTCGTTCCTGCCCCCGACTGCCGAGCTGTTCCTGGTGATGGCGGCGACGACGGTGACCGCGGCCATGGTCGGTCTGGCGCTCTCGGCGCTGGCGAAGTCCAACGAGCAGATCATGCCGCTGCTGGTGGTGGCCGTGATGAGCCAGCTGGTGTTCTCCGGCGGCATGATCCCGGTGACCGACCGTCTGGTGCTCGACCAGCTGTCCTGGTTCACCCCGGCCCGCTGGGGCTTCGCCGCGTCGGCCTCCACGGTGGACCTGATCCACCTGGTGCCCGGCCCGCTGACGCCCAAGGATGCGCACTGGGAGCACACGTCGTCGGTCTGGTGGTTCGACATGGGCATGCTGGCCCTGCTGAGCGTGGCCTACCTGACCTTCGTGCGCTGGAAGATCCGGCTCAAGGCGGGCTGACCCCCTTGCGATTTGTGGAGTTTCAGCCGCCATCAAGGCGGCTGAAACTCCACAAATCGCATGTGTCACTCGCCTTGCACGTCCAACCCGTGGGCGGCGGCGTAGGCCAGCCCCTGCTCGATGTCCACCCGCGCGCCGCGCAGCTTGGCCGTCGTCCAGAACGTCGGGTCCACGCGCGCGCCGCGCAGATCGGCCTCATCGAACTTGGCGTCCTGAACCCGCGCACCGCCGAGGTCGGCGCGGGACAGCACGGCCTTGCGCAGATCCGCGCCCACCAGGTTGGCCTCGCGCAGCCGGCAGTCCGACAGGTCCAGGGTCCGTAGGTCACAGCCCCCGAGCACGCTCAACGACAGGTCGACCTCCACGAACTGCACCGGCCGCAGCCGGGTCTCGGTGAACACCGAGCCGAGCAGGCTGCACTGCCGGAACGTGCTGTGCAGCAGGGCGGCCCGCCGGAAGGTGCAGTTGCGGAAGGCCGAACCCAGATGCTCGGACTCGGTCAGGTCGACACCACTGAAATCGCACTCGTCGAAGACCACCCGCTCGGTGCGCAGGCGGGACAGGTCCTCGTCGCGGAAGTCGTGATTGGTGAACTCGCGGTCCGCCCACACCTGGTCGTCGGTCACGTCGGGACCGCTGCCAACGCGTACTCGGCCACCGTGATCAGCGCGGCCCGCACCGAGTTCCGGTCCCTGGCGTCGACGGTGACGATCGGGATGTCCGCGCGCAGCGCCAGCGCCTGGCGCAGCGCTGCCTGCGGGTGCCGGGGCGCGTCATCGAACTCGTTGACCGCGATGATGAACGGCAGCCGGCGCGCCTCGAAGAAGTCGACGGCGGCGAAGCTGTCCTGCAGCCGCCGTACGTCGACGAGGATCACCGCGCCGATGGCGCCGCGGATCAGGTCATCCCACATGAACCAGAACCGGCGCTGACCGGGAGTACCGAACAGGTAGAGCACCAGGTCCTCGGCGAGGGTGATGCGGCCGAAGTCCATCGCGACCGTCGTGGTGGTCTTGCCCGGGGTGGCCCCGAGCTCGTCGAAACCCGCCGACGCGGTGGTGACCAGCGCCTCGGTGCGCAGCGGCATGATCTCCGACACTGTGCCGACGAAGGTGGTCTTGCCCGAGCCGAAACCACCCGAGATGACGATCTTGGTGGATGTCGGCCGTTCAGAGCGCCCGGAGTCCACGCAGCGTCCTTCCGATCAGGTCACGACGCTCGTCGGCAGAAGATGACTCCCCCAGCGTCGCGCGCACCCGAACATACCCCTCCTCGGCCAGGTCGCCGATCAGCACACGCGCCACACCCAACGGCAACTCCAACTGCGCCGCGATCTCGGCGACCGATGGTCCCGCGCGACCCGCGGTCAGGATCCGAGACCGCACGTCTGCTGCCGGCCACCGCGGTGGTGGCCCGGGCTCGACCGTCTGGATCGGCGCTTCCAAAGGGAGATCCAATCGCGCAGTGGTGCGCCCACCGGTCAGTGTGTAGGGCCGCACCAAGGCGGTGACATCGTCGTTCACGGTGCGCGGCGTGAGCGGCGCGCGGCCTGCACGACGTTGCCGACGCGCTCGACGAGCATCGCCATCTCGTATCCGACCTGGCCGATATCGCAGGATCGCATGGCCAGCGCCGCGATATTGGATCCGTCCCCGGCGCGCATCACGAGCAGGTAGCCGTGCTCCATCTCGACGATCGACTGCATGACGTGACCGCCCTGGAAGAGTTGCGCGGCGCCGCCGGCGAGGCTGGCCAGCCCGGAGGTCACTGCGGCCAGTTGGTCGGCGCGTTCGGTGGGCATGTGCTCGCTGGCGGCCATCAGCAGACCGTCGGCGGAGACCAGCACCGCGTGCGATACCCCGTCGACCTCGCGGGCGAACTTGGCCACCAGCCAGTCGAGGGACTCCCGGGTGGTCACCGGTCTCCCCCGGTGTCCTGCGACCGCGAGCGGGCGGCGTGCACGCCGGCGAAGTGACTGCTGAGGCTGGCCCGGATGGTTGCCGGATCCGGCAGCGGAGCGGTCACCGGGTCGTTGGGCTCGACTGCCCCCGGGTCGGCCTCGCCCGCGCCGGGCACCAACCGCGCACCGGGTCGGCGGACCGGCAGGCCCTCGGCGGTGTGCTCGACGGCGGGCGTGCTCTCTGCCGCTTCGGCCGCCGACCAACCGTTGTCCCACACCGATTTCCAGTCCAGATCGGTGTCGACGCCGAGGTCGGTGGGGTCGACCAGCCATTCCGAGAGCATCTTCTGGTAGATCGCATCGTCGGAGCCGGCATTCGGTGTCACAGCGTCGAAGACCGGGTCTCGTCGGGGCAACTCGCGTTGGGTCGACTCGACAGCCACCGGCGGCGCCGCCACCGTCTCGTCTGTCGGTACCGGCTCGGCATCGGCGAACCGGGGTCGTGCGGGTGCGCCGACGACCAGTCCCGCGGGAACGTAGATGCCCGCGGTGATACCCGAGTTCGGGTCCCCGCTGACGGTGGCCCGCAATCGCACCACCAGCCCGTGCCGGGCGGCCAGCCGGGCGACGACGAACAGCCCCATGTGGCGTGCCGTGTAGGCGGTGACCTCACCGTCGGACTGCAACCGGGTGTTGGTGACGCGCAGGTCCGGTTCTGCCATCCCGAGACCATCGTCGCCGATCTCGAGCACCAGTGCGCCGTCCTCGGTGCGCAAACCCGAGATGCGCACCGTCGTGGCCGGCGGCGAGTACCGCAATCCGTTGTCCATCAACTCGGCGAGCACATGCACCAGATCGGCGGCCACCGCGCCGACGACGGCGCAATCGGGAAGCTCGGTCGTCTGCAGCCGGGCGTAGTCCTCGACCTCGGAGGACGCGGCGTTGACCACCGCCGACAATGGTGCCGGGTCGCTGTGACCACGAGCGGTGTCGGCGCCTGCCAGGACAAGGAGATTGGCACCGTTGCGGCGCATCCGGGCAGCCAGGTGGTCGAGCCGGAACAGGCCATCCAGGCGGTCGGGGTCCTGTTCGTCGCGCTCCAGCTCGTCGATCAGCGTCAGCTGCTGGTCCACCAGCGACCGGCTGCGCCGGGACACCGTCTCGAACATGTCGCTGACCTGTGCCTGCAGCCGGGCCTGCTCGCCGGCGAGCTGCAGGGCCTGTTCGTGGAGTTCGTCGACTGCGTGCGCCAGCTGTCCGAGCTCCTCGCTGGTGTGCACCGGGATCGGGGTCGGCGGGCCGGGATCACCGCCCATGCGCACCTGTTCGAGTTCGCGGGCCAGATCGGTGTGGGCCACCTGCAACGCACTGTCGCGGAGTCGGCGCAGCGGCCCGATCAGGGAGCGCGCGACCACCACGACGATCAGCAGCGCCACCAGCAGCAAGACCGCCACGATGACCGCATCGCGGGTGGCCGTGTCGTCGGCTATCGCGCTGTCGGTGAAGCTCGTGTAGATGTGCAACGCGCCCATCGAGGCGGCCAGCAGCATCGGAACCGCGGCGATGGCAACGATTTTCCCTGCGGCGGGCCAGTTGCTCAGCGACCAGCGCGCCGGCCGCTTCGCATGTGTCGTTGCGGCACCGGCTATCTCGCCGTGCGCGCTGGACGCGGGAAAGACTGTCATGTCGGTTGTGGCGCGTTCATGTGCTTCCTGCTGCTTATGCCCACGTCGGGTCCGGCGTCGTATCACCGGGCAATTGGTCGATTATGGCATTCGGGCACAGCCGATTCCAGGTTCGAAGGCGCCGTGACGACAGTTCGTGACCGTTACGATGCGCAACCTTTTCCCGGCAGTTCAGCCGCGGCGCAGGATCGCGACCAGGAACTCGGCGTTGTCGTCGAATGGGCGCACATCCCAGGTGGACAGCAACAGGTCCGGGGCCAGACCGGCAGCGCGGGCGTCGTCGAGGAACCGGTCGAAGGGATAGTCGCGGCCCGCGCCGAATCCGATGACCAGACGGCCGTCGGTGCGCAAGTGGGCGTGCAATCGTGCCAAGACCTGTCCACGGGTGCTCGGTGCCAGGAAAGTCATCACGTTGCCCGCCGAGACGATGATGTCGAACTGTTCGGCGACCCCGCGGGCGGGCAGGTCGAGTTCGGCGAGGTCGCCGACGAACCAGCGGGCACCGGGGTGGTCGGCTTCGGCGGCGGCTATCAGGGTGGGGTCGACGTCGACGCCGACGACATGGTGTCCGGCTGCGGCCAGATAGCCGCCGACCCGGCCCGGCCCGCAACCGGCGTCCAGGATGTGCGCACCGCGGGGTGCCATGGCGTCGATGAAGCGGGCCTCGCCGTCGAGGTCGTTTCCGGCTTCGGCCATGGCGCGGAAGCGATCGATGTACCACTGCGAGTGGCCGGGGTTGGCGGCGACCTTTTGCATCCAGAGGCTTTGCTCGACCATGCCGCCATTATGCGCAGTGGACAATGGCCCGATGTTCCACGTCCTGTTCTACTCGCCGCGCATCGCGCCCAACACCGGTAACGCGATCCGGATGGTGGCCGCGACCGGTTGCGAGCTGCACCTGGTCGAACCGTTGGGCTTCGACCTGTCCGAACCGAAGTTGCGCCGGGCGGGGTTGGACTACCACGATCTGGCCTCGGTGACGGTGCACCCGGACCTGGACTCGGCCTGGGCCGCCATCGGACCGGCCAGGGTGTTCGCCTTTACCGCGCACGCGGAGCTGTCCTTCGCCCAGGTGTCCTATGAGCCCGGGGACGTGCTGATGTTCGGACCGGAGCCGACCGGGCTCGACCAGCAGACGCTGGCCGACCCGCACATCACCGCGCGGGTGCGCATCCCGATGCTGTCGGGCCGGCGGTCGCTGAACCTGTCGAACGCCGCCGCAGTGGCTGCCTACGAAGCGTGGCGCCAGCAGGGGTTCACCGGCGCGGTGTGATCACCAGCTGTTCCAGTGTGTGAGTTCCTCGGCGGGCAGCCGCTTGGCCTTCTTGAAGTCGGTGCCCTTGGTGTAGGCGATCGGGAACAGACCGCCCTGGGAGTATTTGTCGAAGGGGATGCCCAGCAGTTCGGCGGTTTTCTTCTCACCGTCACCCATCAGGTGCAGCGAGGTCCATGCCGAACCGAGGCCGCGACTGCGCAGCGCCAGCATGAAGCTCCACACCGCCGGCATCAGCGATCCCCAGAATCCGGCGCTCATCCCCGCCGGCGCCCCGTCCGGGCGGCCCTCCAGGCAGGGGATCAGCATGACCGGCACTTCGTGCAGGTGGTCGTTGAGGTATTTGGCGGAGTCGATGACCTTGGGTGCGCGTTCGTCGCGGCTGTCCCCGAACTCGGGCTTGGGGGCATCAAGGTACGGGGTGGCGGCCACCCGGTAGATATCGGCGATCGCCTTCTTCTTCTCTTCATCCTCGACGAAGACCCATTGCCAGCCTTGGGAATTGGAGCCGGTCGGGGCCTGCAGCGCGATATCGAGGCACTCCATCAGCACCTCGCGCGGGACGGGCTTGTCGAAATCGAGCCGTTTGCGCACCGAACGCGTCGTGGTCAGAACTTCATCCGCGGTCAGGTTGAGTGTCATACCGCGAGACTACATTCGCTTCCATGACCGCAGAGCTGACACCGGAAATCCTCGACCGCCTGAAATCCGACGATTTCGCGTGGTTGACCACCGTCGCCAAGTCCGGCCAGCCGGTGCCGAAACTGGTGTGGTTCTTCTTCGACGGGACCGACATCGTGGTGTACACCGAGCCCGGCGCGGCCAAGGTTCGGCATATCGGCAACCACCCCCAGGTGAGCTTGAATCTGGACTCCGATGGCAACGGTGGCGGGATCATCGTCATCGGAGGGCCTGCACGGGTCGATGCCGAGGGCACCGATCCCCGCGAGGACGCACCGTACTGGGCGAAATACCAGGCGATGTCCGATCAGATCGGGTTGACCCCCTCGATGGGCAACTACGGCACCCGGCTCAAGATCAGCATCGAGAAGGTGTGGACGACACCGACGGCGTGACGATCACTGAAAGTCCCGCGATCGGGACCGCATTTTCAGGTCCACCGGGCCCATCCGGTCGGCCAGCACCGTCACCGCCCCGGTCGCGTTCTGCACGATGCCGCGGATGATCAGCGCCGGCGCGCTCTGCGCCAGCTTGCGGTAGCGCGCCCAGACGCCCGGGGCGCACAGCACGTTGACCATGCCGGTCTCGTCTTCGAGGTTGACGAAAGTAACGCCCTGGGCGGTGGCCGGGCGTTGCCGATGCGTCACCGCACCGGCGACAAGGATGCGGCTTCCGTCGGGCACCGACAGCAGTTCGGCAGCAGGAACGACCCCCATCGCGGCAAGGTCCTCGCGCAGGAACTGGGTGGGATAGCTGTCCGGTGAGACGCCGGTGGCCCAGACATCGGCAGCGGCCAGTTCCAGAGCGCTCATCCCCGGCAGCGCCGGAATGTGTGTGGACGAGCCCACCCCGGGAAGCCGATCGGGGCGTTCGGCGGCGGCCGCACCGGCCGCCCACAATCCCTCGCGACGGGTGATCCCGAAGCAGCCGAGTGCCCCCGCAGTGGCCAGCGCCTCGGTTTGCGGGACCGAAAGTTGGATTCGTGCAGTCAGATTCAGCAGATCGGTGAACGCCCCACCGGCCATCCTGTCCTCGACGATCTTCTTCGCCAGCTCGTCACCGATGTGCCGGATGCTGCCCAGACCCATCCGCACATCCAATCCTCGGTTCTCACAGGTGGCGTGGGCCAGGCTGGCGTTGACATCCGGTCCGTGCACGATCACGCCATGTCGACGGGCGTCGGCGACCAACGACTGCGGCGAATAGAACCCCATCGGCTGGGCACGCAGCAACGCGGCGCAGAACACGGCGGGATGATGAAGCTTGAACCACGACGAATAGAACACCAGCGAGGCGAAGCTCAGCGAATGACTTTCCGGGAAACCGAAATTGGCGAATGCCTCCAGTTTGTCGTAGATCTTCTCGGCCACCGCACCGGTGATACCGTGCCGCTCGCGCATTCCGTCGAAGAACCGGCCGCGTAACCGGCGCATCTTCTCGGTGGACCGTTTGGAGCCCATCGCCCTGCGCAGCTGATCGGCCTCGGCCCCGGTGAAGCCTGCGCAGTCCACCGCCAATTGCATCAGTTGCTCCTGGAACAGGGGTATGCCGAGGGTCTTCTCCAGGGCAGGTTTCATCGACGGGTGGTCATAAGTCACCTCTTCTTCGCCGTTGCGCCGCTTGATGTACGGATGCACCGATCCGCCCTGGATGGGGCCGGGACGGATGAGGGCCACCTCGACCACCAGGTCGTAGAACATCCGCGGTTTCAGCCGCGGCAGGGTGGCCATCTGCGCACGGGACTCGACCTGGAACACTCCGACCGAATCGGCGCGCT
Source organism: Mycolicibacterium neoaurum (assembly GCF_036946495.1). Classification (NCBI taxonomy): domain Bacteria; kingdom Bacillati; phylum Actinomycetota; class Actinomycetes; order Mycobacteriales; family Mycobacteriaceae; genus Mycobacterium; species Mycolicibacterium neoaurum. The sequence goes on along the minus strand of NZ_JAQIIX010000002.1, from coordinate 3,172,389 downwards.
GCAGCATCTCGTAGACGGCCGGCTCCGAAAGGTCCAGCTTGGACAGGTCGACCTCGATGCCCTTGTGCTCCCGGATCAGGTCGATCGCATAGTGCAGCGCCGACAGCATGCCCAGCCCCAACAAATCGAACTTGACCAAACCGATTGCCGCACAGTCATCCTTGTCCCATTGCAGAACGCTGCGATTCTCCATTCGCGCCCACTCCACCGGGCACACGTCGGCGATCGGGCGGTCACAGATCACCATGCCACCGGAGTGGATGCCCATGTGCCGGGGCAGATTGGAGATCTGGGTGGCCAGGTCGACGACCTGCTCGGGAATGTCCTCCACGTCGGGGGAATCGGCAAGTCCGTTCCAACGGCTGATCTGCTTGCTCCACGCATCCTGTTGCCCTTGCGAGAAACCCAACGCACGGGCCATGTCCCGGACCGAACTACGCCCCCGGTAGGTGATGACGTTGGCCACCTGGGCGGCATAATCACGGCCGTACTTTTCGTAGACGTACTGGATGACCTCCTCGCGCAGGTCCGATTCGATATCGATATCGATATCGGGTGGGCCATCGCGCGCCGGTGACAGGAACCGTTCGAACAACAACTCGTTGGCGATCGGGTCGACATTGGTGACCTTGAGGGCGTAGCAGACCGCGGAGTTGGCCGCCGATCCCCTTCCCTGACAGAGGATGTCACGTTCCCTACAGAATCGGGTGATGTCGTGGACCACCAGGAAATAACCTGGGAAGTTGAGCTTTTCGATGATGGCCAATTCATGCTCGATCTGGCGATACGCCTTCGGCGCGCGTTCCGGCGTGCCGTAGCGATCCAGCGCCCCCTTACGCACCAGCAGTCGCAGCCAGCTGACCTCGGTATGACCGGGAGGTACGTCGAACGGCGGCAACTGCGGGGCGATCAACGCCAGGCCGAAGGCACATTGTTCGCCGAGATCGGCAGCGGCGGTGACGATCTCGGTTCCGAAAATACGGGCCATCTCCTCCCCCGAGCGGAGATGCGCTCCACCCAGCGGCGCCAGCCACCCAGCCGCGTCATCCATCGAGTTGCGGGCCCTGATCGCCGCCATCGCCATGGCCAGCCGCCCCCGCTCGGGTGCTGCGAAATGCGCGCCGGTGGTGGCGATCAGCCCAAGGCCGAACCGCGACGCCAACCCGGCAAGGACCGTGTTGCGCTCATCGTCGAGCGGGTGACCGTGATGAGTCAACTCGACGCTGACGCGGTCGGCCCCGAACCGGTCCACCAGGTCGGCCAGCGCCCGCTCGGCGGCTTCGGGTCCGCCACGGGTCAGTGCCTGCCGGACATGGCCTTTGCGACAACCGGTGAGGATGTGCCAGTGGCCACCGGCGGCCTCGGTGAGTGCGTCGAAATCGTAACGCGGTTTTCCCTTTTCACCGCCGGCCAGATGGGCCGACGAAATCTCGCGGGACAACCGTCGATACCCTTCGGGTCCGCGGGCGAGCACCAGCAGGTGGGGCCCGGGCGGGTCGGGTTGTTCGGTGCGGGGCACGTTTCCCAGCGACAGTTCCGCACCGAACACGGTGTCCACGTCGAGTTCGCGGGCAGCCTCAGCGAACCGCACGACTCCGTAGAGGCCGTCATGGTCGGTCAGCGCTATGGCCCGCAGACCCAGCCGCGCCGCCTCCTCCACCATCTCTTCCGGGGTGCTGGCCCCGTCGAGGAAGCTGTAGGCCGAATGGGCGTGCAGTTCGGCATACGGCACCGAGGAGCGGGAGCGCTGCACCCCGTCGGCCAGGTAGGCCCCGCGTTTGCGCGACCAGGCCGGACTGTCACCGCCGTCGCCCGGTGGCTCCAGCGGCAGCCCGGAGCGGCGCGGTTTACCCCGGGGCCTACTGCTGAGGACCCGCTCCATTTCCGGCCAGCTCGGCGGCCCATTGTGCCAACCCACCCACGCAGTATATCGAACATTTGTTCGATATACTGAGGGGCTTCGGTGACGTTACTCCGTCAGCGCCGGGGTGTCCCGCCGCAGCGTCCGGCCCAGGAAAAAGTCCGGCTGCCGCGCGCGCATCACGAGCATCAGCACCGCTCCGAGCGCCAGGATGCCGAATCCGATGAAGAACACCAGACCGATCCCGCCGATTTCCGCACCGCTGCCGTTCTCCGGGTTCATGCTCTCGCCGATCGCAATGACGAAGACGACCGCCAGCATCAGCCCGCCCAACAGGGGGAACAGGAGTTTGAAGATGATGTTGTGGGCGTTGTCGAACAGCTCACGCCGGAAGAACCAGACACAGGCGAATGCGGTGATGCCGTAGTACCAGCAGATCATGATGCCCAGCGCGGCGATGGTGTCCCAGAGCGCATTGTCGGACAACAGCTTGACCACGGTGTAGAAACCCGCGGTGACCACACCGGCGACCACGGTGGAGTACACCGGGGTGAGAAACCGCGGGCTCACCTCGGCGAAGCGGACCGGGAACGCCTTGTAGGCACCCATCGCGAGCATGGCGCGGGCCGCGGGCAGGAAGGTGGTCTGCAGGCTGGCCACCGAGGAGGCGAACACCGCCAGGTAGAGCAGCGGACCGAACCACGGACCCAGCACCGGGTCGGCCAGCGCACCGAAGACATTCTCCGAGTTCTCCGGGTTGCCCAGTCCAAGCCCCTCCTCGCCGACCCCCGCGTACATCATCACGGCGACCGCGATCAGCAGGTAGGTGATCAGGATCGACGTCACACACAACAACCCGGCTCGTCCCGGCACCTTGGTCGGATCCTTGGATTCCTCACCGAGGGTGAGGCAGGTGTCCCAGCCCCAGAACGCAAAGATCGAACCGGTGAGGCCGACGGCGAACACGGCCAGCGTCAGCCCGGTGAAGGGGTTGAACCAATCCAGGTCGAAGCTCAGGCCGGCCGGGGCATCGCCGCGGCTGACGTGCACGAACGCGGTGACCGCAAATGCCACCAGCACCACCAATTGAAAGCCGACCAACACGAACTGGACGCGCTCGCTGGTGGTGATGCCACGGCTGGCGATCAGTGTCGCCAGCGCGATGAACACCAGGGTGGTGATGATGTTGACCGCGACATTGCCTGCCAGATCGGCGATGCCGGGTTGATTGAACACGCGCGCGATCAACAGGTAGAAGAACTCGACGGCGATCGCCGCCAGATTGGACAGCACGATGATCGAGGCGACCACCATGCCCCACCCGCACATCCACCCCACGTAGGGTCCGAAGGCCTTGGTGGACCAGGTGAACGACGCCCCGCAATCCGGTGTGCGGGAGTTCAGTTCGCGGTAAGCGTAGGCGGTGAGGAACATCGGGATGAAGCCGGCGATGAAGATCGCCGGCATCTTCAGACCCACCGCGGCGACGATCACCCCGATGCTGGCGGTCAGGGTATAACCCGGTGCCACGCAGGAAATCCCGAGCATGGCACCGGACAAGGTGCCGACCTTGCCCTCGGCAAGACCCTTGGAGATCGATCCGGTGCCCGCCTCCGAACTGCTCGTGGTCATCAGGCCTCCTGATCTGAGGTGCTGGGAACGACGATCATCGGAACCTCCAGCACCCGCAGCATCTTGGCCGCCGTCGATCCGAGGAACAACCGCCGGGGTGCGGCCAATCTGCTGGAGCCGACCATGATCACGTCCCCGTCATGCCAAGGCAGTCGGCTCACGGCATCCTCTACCGAGGCGCCGTCGGCCACCGTCGCCGTGACCGAAAACCCCTCCGGCAGCGATTCCTTCGCCTCGTTCAGGGTCCGGTGCGCGTGCGCGAGCGCGCGCTCGCGGGAGGCCTCGGCATCCCCCCGCAGCGATCCGAACATCGGGTCGAGGGCGACCAGCGACACCAGTCGCAGCGGGACTTCGGCCCGCTCGCAGGCCCGTACCGCCACATCCAGCAGCACACCGGCACCGGCGCGTTCACCGATGGCGCATGTCACCTCCCGAACCCGCCCGGCGGAAGACGACCGAGTTCCCCTGGGTGCCACCGCCACCGGCACATGGGAGGAATGCAGCAGATCGTTGACCACGGAACCGAGTGTGAAACTGCCGACCAGTCCACCGCCGGCGCCGCCGACGATCACCGCCTGCGCGCCGAGGCGCCGCACCTCGCTGAGCAGACCGTCGGATGCCGAGTCGCTGAAACTCACATGCGCATGCGCGACGACGTCATCGGGCACCGTCGCCAGCGCTTCGGCCAACCACTCGTGCGCCTGCTGGGCCAACAGTTCGTCGTACCCACCGGTGGTGACCATCGCAGGTACACCACGATCAGGGGGCAGCACCATGCAGATGTCCAGTTCGGCGCCCAGGCTCCTGGCCAGTCGGACGCCGAGGGCGACCGCATCCGCTCCGCCGGGGGTGGCGAGGTATCCCACAGCCAATCTCATCAGGACATCCTGTCAACGCAGGGGCCACCCGCACAGGCATTTGAGCCTACGAAATCAGTCGTTGTACTCCGCGGTCCCGTCGTCGAGGACCACCCGGGACTCCGACCCGTCGGGTTGGGCCGCCTCGGTGCGGAACACCGCCCGCTGGTCGTCGGTGCGCCAGATCGACGTCGTGAGCGTCTCTCCGGGGAACACCGGTGAGCTGAATCGCGAGGCGATCGCGGTGACCTTGGTGGCATCCCCGCCACCGAGCTCGGCGACCAGCGCCCGGCCCGCGACACCATAGGTGCACAGTCCGTGCAGGATCGGACGGGGAAACCCGGCCAGAGTCTGAGCGAACCACGGATCACTGTGCAGCGGATTGCGATCGCCGGAGAGCCGGTACAACAACGCCTGGTCATCGCGCGTCGGCAGCGCGACCCGCGCATCGGGGGCGCGGTCGGGGAACTGCGGTGCGGGCGGGCGCTGTCCCGGCTGTCCGCCAAACCCACCCTCGCCACGGATCACCACGGTGGTCAGAGTTTCGACTAGGACCGCACCACTGTCCGGGTCGACTCCGACACCTTTGAACATCACCACCGCGTTCTTGCCTGCACCCTTGTCCTGGATGTCGGCGACCTCGGAATGCACCCGCAGGCTGCCCGCCGGCGGCAGCGGCGCGAACAACCGGATCTCCTGCGATCCGTGCAGCAGCATGCCGAAGTTGAATGATCCGATCAGCATCGCGGCACCGAAGGGCGAGCACGCGATCACGGCGAAGGTCGGCAGCACCTGTTGCTCGACGCCATGGCTGTTCTCGGTGGTGAACGCGAGGTCGTCGACGCCCGCTCCGACCCCGAGCGCATAGAGCAATGTCTCGCGATCGGTCCAGGTGAAGGTCTGGGCGTCGGATTTCGCGCCGATGGCATTCGGGTCGATGGGCATACGGACGATCCCTTCGCGGCGGGCTGTCAGGGTATGAGCGCCGACGATAGCCCACAGCGCCGAGCCGGTGGCCGCGATCACTTGATCATGAGGTTCACCAGAATCACCAACACTCCGATACCGGCGTTGCCAAGACCCACGGCCAGCGCGCCCCAGCGGGAGTAGCCGCCGATACGACCGGCCAGCAGACCCCAGCCGAACAGCAGCGCCGCATTCATCAACAAGATGATCGAGGTGAATCCAAGGGTCTCCAACCCGTCGGGGCCCTCGACATCGTCGCGCCACGCGAAGATGTGGGCCAGCCACAAGGCGATCACGGTGGGAATAGAAGCCAGCACCATGGGGATGCCCGTCAGCATCGAGGAACCGAGATCCCGCCAGAAACCCGTCTCCGAATTCACCTCATGTGTGGAGACATGCTGCCCATAACTACGCGTGACGGCGGCGATCGCGACGCTTACTGCCACCCACAAGGCCGAATAGCTGGGCGCTTGCCCCACCGGAATGGCGGCCAGGGTCGCGCTGGCGAACACCGTCCCGATCACGCCGCCGTATATGTCGTTGGCGGACAGCGCCTTCCATCGGCCGGGCGGAGCGGACGTCTGCGCCGGGGTCGGGTTGTCGGTCATGGTGTGGTCCTCAGTTCTCGGTGGGATGATTCGTCGGTGTCATCGCGGCGCGCATCGTCGCTGAGATCGAGGCTCAAGGCGTCGACCAGACGTTGATATAGCACGCATCGCCCGATCAGCTCGTCGTGACGCCCGCGATCGACGATGCGGCCGCCATCCATCACGATGATCGTGTCGGCATCGATGACGGTCGAAAGACGGTGGGCGATGGTGATGACCGCGCGTTGCGTGGCTTGCTGCCGAATCACTTCGTGGACAGCAGATTCGGAGAGCCCATCGATCTGTGCGGTGACCTCGTCCAGGAGCAGCGCATCCGGTTCGGCCAGCAGCGCCCGGGCCAACGCGACACGTTGACGCTGCCCACCCGAGATCGTCGCAGCCTGGACATCGGTGTCGAGGCCCTGCGGGAGCCCGTCGACGAGATCGGACAGTCGCAGCTGCGCGATGACCGCATCGATATCCCCCTGCGACGCAGCCTGGTTGGCGAACACCAGGTTGTCGCGAAGACTTCCCGGCAGCAGCGGACTGTCCTGCTCGACATAGCCGAGTCGTTCCCGCACACCGCTGTTGCCCAAGTCTGCGTACGGTGTCCCCGACATCAGAAGTCGGCCGCTGTCGGGCTCGATGAACGTGAGCATCAGGGCGAACAATGTCGTCTTCCCGGCACCGGAGGGGCCGACGATCGCCGTGTGCCCTTGTCGAGGCACCTCGAGGTCGACATCACGAAGGATCTGCGGGCCATCGGCGCGGTACCGAGCGCTGACCCGCTCGAGTGCAATGACCGGGGCCGCGTCGTCGACTGCCGGCCTCGACGCGGATCCGCCGGATCGCTCCGGCGGCAGTGCCTGCACGTCTCTGATCCGGCCTGCCGCCGCGATACCCGCCTGCAGCGTGGTCAGGTGGGTACTCAGTTCCATCGCGGGACCCAACAAGCCCACTGCGTAGAGCAGGAACGCCACCAGTGTGGACACACCGAGCTGCCCGACAGATACGAGATACGCACCGCCGCATACGATCACCAGAGTGGCGGCCTGCACTCCGGAGAAGGTCACACTCCACACCAGCGCCTCTCGGCGGATGGCACGTACGCCATGTCCCCGCGAATCATCTGCCAGCTTCAGCAGAGCATCGGTTTGACGATCCTCCGCCTTGGCGACCTTCACGGTCTTGATGGCGCGCACGGTCGACTCCAGCGATCCGCCGAGACGTCCCAACGAGCCCTGCGCTTCCTCCTGCGCATGCCCGATGGCGGGCATCAAGACGGCAAACACCAACGCAACGAGGACCATTGCCGTGATGGTGATCGCACCCAGCATCGGGTTCAGGTACACCATCAGGCTCAGGGTCCCGATCACGGTGATGGTGCCGTTGACAAGGCCGACCGCACTGGAGGAGGCGGCCTCCCGCAACAGCACGGTGTCGCTGGTGACGCGAGTCACCATTTCGCCGCTCGGTCGTGCCTGCAGTGGCGTCAGCCTGGCCCGCAGGAAGCGACGGATCATGCCCTGGCGGGCGTCGTAGACGATGTTCTCCGCCAGCGTCCCGAGCACGATCCATTGCCGCCAGCTCAAGATGGTGCCGACGACGATCAGCCCCGCCAGCAGCATGACCGGCGCGCCGAATCGGTTGCCCGGCATGCCGATAGCGTCCAGCACCCATCGCGTGACCAATGGTGTCGCAAGCTCTGCTGCCGATACGCCCAGCCCCAGCACCAGGGCAAAGAACAGCTTGCCACGGTGTGGACGGGCAAACCCCCACAACACGGACAGCTTCGTCGGCTGCTTCACGTCGCGACGATCGGGCGTCACATCGATGGCCATGGGAAAATTAGGACATATATGTCCGATTTTCGTCAAGTCATGACCGATTGACGGTCAATGGGGCATCATGAGCGGATGTCGACGACAGGTCCCCCGCCACGGTTACGTGACCGCACCCGCGCGGCACTGCTCACGGCGGCCATCGACGCGTTGACCGACAACGCGGCGGCGTCGATGAGCGATATCGCCAAGGCCGCCGGCGTCGCGCGAAGCACGCTCAACCGCTACTTCCCTGATCGCGCCGCCCTGACCGAGGGCATCGAGGCATTCGTCGAGTCCCAGTACGAAGAGGCCGTTCAGCAAGCCCGCACCGCCGAGGGCACCGGGTTGGCCGCCTATCTGCGAATCGTCGACGAGATGCTCGAACGTCTCGACAGCCTCGGCTGGTGGATGCGAGCAGGTGCGGATGCCGACCCCGATGACTTCGAATGCGAGTCCGACGCAGGCATCATCGCCGTCATCCAACGTGGACAGCAGGACGGGTCGGTCGATACCCACTTCACACCGCTGTTCATGGTGGGCGCGACGTGGTCGCTGTTGACTTCGGCACACTTGGACATCCGGCACGGAAAGCAATCCCCGCGCGAAACCCGGGACATGTGTCGCGCCGCACTCGCGAAGGTCGCCGGCGCGGCGGCGGACCATCCAGTCGGCGGTTAGATACCGCCGCTCGGCGGATTCCGCACATCTCGACATGTTGACACGCTGTTGCCATGTCCGAAACTGTGCATGCACCCGTCGAACCGCCCACCGTCACAAGCCCCGTCGTCGACATGTCGCCGAACCGATCCAGGACATCCAACCGGATCTACCGTGTCGCGGCAGGCGTCGGTATCGCCGTAGGCGGTGTCATCATCGCCGGCGCGATCTTCATGTTCGGTCTTTTTATCGGCAGTCAGTCGAGCTTAGGCTGGGACAATCTCGGCTATGCCGATGTTGATTACGAATCCGATTGGCACATGGGCATGTTCGACGATGGCGACATGGCGTTCTGGGGCGAGCAGAACGAACCCGTTGATGCTGAACCGAGTTCGCCGACCAACACCCAGCCGACACCCGCTCGCTGATCACCGACACATTTTCTCGGAGGGAAACCAGGTCCGAAGTCACCCGGGTAGCGGCAGGTACAACGACAGTTGGTATCCCCCGTCTGCCAGCGGACCGGAAGACAGCGCCCCGCCGAGAAGTTCGGCGCGTTCACGCAACCCCAGTAGACCGTAGCGGTCGCTGGGCAAGCGATCGGGCGTCCGCGTCGGCGCGGCATTCGTCAAGGTCACACTCACTCGCTGGGTGGTGATACTGAGCTCCAAGGTCGCGGGCGCCCCCGGCGCGTGTTTGGCGATGTTCGTCAAGCCCTCTTGGACCACCCGGTAAATGGCTCGTTGCACTGCCGCGGAAGTTCGTACCGCAGGGTCGATATCGGCGTTGACCTCGATGGCGATCCCCGAGTTGGCCACCAGCGCATCGACGTCGTCGATACCAGGTGGCGGGTCGAGGCCCTCGGGATGTTCACCCGATGCCCGTAGCACGCCGACCATGTCGCGTAGTTCGTCGAGCGTCTGCACGCTGAGCTTCCGGATGGTCCGCGCTGTCCTCGCGGTCGCCTCATCCGGTGCCGTCACCTGAAGCGCACCCGCCTGCACCGCGATCAAGCTCACCTGGTGCGACACCACATCGTGCATCTCTCTGGACAAGTTGGTGCGTTCCCGCGCCAAAGCCTTGTCGACGATCAGTTCCTGCTCGTGTCGATGGGCCCGGTCGATCTCTACCAATTTGGCCGACAGCTCCGCCCGCGCACGCACGAGCAGCCCGAGAAGCAGTGGAGCGCCGGTGAACAAGATGGCGTAGACAATGTCGAGTAAGCGACTGGCATTGGAGTACGGCGTCTCCCAGACACTGGTGTAACACATGAAAACCACTGCCGCACAGCCATATATGCGCACCCGGCTGGTGCGCTGTTCGGCGACTGTGTAGAGCGCGATGAGTGCCGCGACGACCGCCGAACCCACCACGAGCGCCGGGATGGTCGCGGCGAAGGCGAGATAGGGAAATCGATTACGCACCATCAGGGCGGCTACAGCGACGATCGCGAGGGCCATCTCACTCTTCGAGTAGCCCCCGTCGAGCCCATTGAGTACGACATCGGCGCCGGCGAGTCCGATGAGCAGCACATGGATCAGCAGGCGTTGGCCCGACTGTGGCCACCTAGTGGGCACGTTGGTCGCCACCGTCGAGGACGCCGGCGCGCTGAGCGAGGATGGCGGCTTCGACCCGACTCCTGACCCCCAGCTTGGACAGGATCGAACTGACCTGATCCTTCACGGTGCCGACACTGGTGTAGAGCGTCCCCGCGATCTCGCCGTTGGAATGGCCGCGTGCCAGCAACTGCAGCACCTCGGTTTCACGATCGGTCAATGCCTGTAGTCGCTGGGCCGCGTCTGAATCGACGGGATCATCGAGGTAACCCGAGATCACCTTGGGACCGACGCCGCCCGACAGCACGAGACCACCGGCAGCCAGGCTGCGTATCATATGCGGGAGTTGTTCGGGATCAGTATCTTTCAGCAGGTATCCCGAGGCGCCCGCGCGCAATGCGGCGGCGATGTACTCGTCTGCGTTGAAGGTGGTGAGCATGGCCACCGCGGGCGGCGACGGCAGTCGCTGCAACTCGGACAGCACGGTCAGGCCGTCCTTGCCCGGCATCCGGATGTCCAGCAGTACAACATCGGGCTGGTGTTCACGAATCACGGCGAGAGCACCCACTCCGTCGGACGTGCCGACCACCTCGATATCGGCAACCGCCGACAGAATCAGCTCGAACCCGGATCGGATCAGTGCTTCGTCGTCGACGATCACCACCCTGGGCACGGGGACCTCCTCCACGCTGCAGTCGCCATTGCGAATGTTCCGGCCCCCACGGTAACCCCGGACGACGATCACACCGGCCCGGTCCATCGCCTTCACAGCCGGATGGTCGCGAGATTCGCCTACGCGGATGGTTGTCACGGCGCTAACCGGTGAGACCAACACGGCGGGCGACCCAAGGGAGCTCGACCGACAGGCCCGCTGAGAACGCTCGCCAGTCATGAGCGCCCGGCACCTCGGTGAGGTGGCCATCCATTCCGGCGGCTCTGATGGCCTCGAGCACCCTGTCGGCATCTGGCCTGTTGTCCCGATCTGAGCTACCGATCACGATCGCGCCCGCGCTGCCGGAAAAGCGCTGTCGGCGCAGTATGTCAATTGGATTGACCTGTTCGAATCGACGCTCATCACCTCCGAACGCCTCCATCACGGTCCGTGCTCGGTCACCGAGCGACGGTTCCGCGGCGCCGGCGATGTCGATGAATGTCGGGTAGACCGCGGGATGGTTGGTGGCCAACTGAAGCGCGCAGGTACCGCCGTAGGACGCTCCCGCCACCGCCCACGCCGTCGGTCGAACATCGACTGTCAACCTGGCCTTTATCCATGCCGGCACGTCGATGGCCAGGTAGGCGGCGCTGTTCCCGCGGCGCGAATCGAGGCACAGCGGGTCACCCAGCTGGCTTCCGGTCGCGTCGGGGACCACCACCACCGGCGCCAGACCGTTGTGCGCGGCGGCGAAGGCGTCCATGATCTGTGGCAGCTTTCCGGCACTGATCCAGTCCTGGGGGCCTCCCGGTTGTCCCGCTATCAAGACCAGCACCGGTAGCCGTGGCGGAACGTCGGTGAAGTACGCCGGCGGCAGATAGATCCGGGCGGGCCGGGCAGCGAAGCCCGACACGGTCGCCGGTATCGCCGCCGAGGTGATCTTGCCACGCCGGCTGAGTCCTGCCGGACTCGCCCACATCTTGTCCAACGGACCGTGCGCGCTCACCGGCAGGGCCTTCTGATGTCGATCAGGAAGCATGATGTCGTCGACGCGGGTGATCCCGAGAGCATCCCGCACGGTCGGATACGCGGCGAACACCATATTGATCTGGTTGAGACACGCTGCCACGATCACCACCGCGGTCACGACGGTGATGGCAGCGCGCGCCGGTGAGACACGCAAGGTCATGACCGCGACGGCAAGGGACACCGCGAGGACGGTGGCTCCCAACCAGACGTACACCGAGACCGGCAATCGGTCGGGAAAGATCGCCCACACGTCACGCACCAGGTAGACGCCGATCATCGGGACCCCCACGGCCGTCGCCAAACACACCACGAATGTCTTGACGATCACTCGTGGTGACTGCGCAGCGCGATACATCCGCACCACGAGCCAGATCCCCGCCGCTATCGCCATGACCGACAGCGCCACCGGTACCGGCCCGCTCAGTAGCGACCAATCGAGCATGGATCGACTACACGGCGCCAGGGGCGAGCAAGCCGTTCACCCGCAGTAGATGAATGCCGATCACTATCACCAGCGTGATGACCATCGAGCCCACCACCACCGCAACGGCGGCGGCACGCGCACGTGCGTCCGATTGCGTGGATGATGTCGACGGGTGCCTGGTCTTCTTCACGACGCCAGCCTTGTCGCTCAGAACACGCCCCGGCATCGGCCATTCGGCCATCTCCCTCCGCCGGCTGGCTGAATCTCCCTCGTCGGCCGATGCGGCCGGCTACGCGGCTCGCAAAATTACCCTAGGGGGTATGGTATAAATCTGAAATCGGATCGCCATTCCCGATCTGTCCGTTCCGGTGCGCCCGATGCCGTGCGCATGCGGCCGGACGTGGCACTGCCAGGGCGGAACGTTTTTCGTCTCGCTTGTGCGTAACCCGCACCAACGAAGGGAACATCGCTGTGAACATGCTCGTGAAGGCGTGGGTGCCGATCACGGTATCCATCGCCGTCGCCATCGGTGGTGTGGCCGTGGTGCACCTGCGCGACGCGTTCGGGTCCGAGCCGATCTTCTCCGCCACCGGACGGGGTGCCCAGCCGCTCGACCCCACCTTCGTCAAGCATGTGACCTACGACGTCTACGGCCCCGCCGGGACGGCGGGGAGCGTGAGCTATCTCGATATGGGCGCCACGGCACACCAGGTCGATTTCATTTCTCTGCCATGGACATTGACGATCACAACGACCACACCAGCAGTACTGGCGAGTGTGGTTGCGCAGGGCGACGGTTCGAACATCGGGTGCCGGATAACCGTCAACGGTGTGGTGAAGGCCGAACAGTCGGCGGCCGGGCATGACGCACAGATCTCGTGTCTGGCGAAAGCCGCATGACCCGCGATACGCAGACCCGGCCGGCCGCCATGCGATTCGTCCGCCGGTTCGCTGTCCCGATACTCATCGCCTGGTTCCTGTTGACCTTGGGAATCAATGTGCTGGTCCCGCAGATCGAGACCGTGGCCCGCGAGCACGCCGTCACGATGTCGCCGCACGACGCACCGGCGATGATCGCCACTCGCCACATCGGCGCCACTTTCGACGAGTTCGACTCCGACAGCATGGCGATGGTTGTACTGGAAGGCGATGCAGAGCTGGGCGACGAGGCGCGAATCTACTACCAGGATCTCGTGCGCGCCCTGCGCGCCGACAGCGCACACGTTCAACACGTCCAGGATGTCTGGGGAGACCCACTGACGGCGGCCGGCGTCCAAAGCAGAGACGGTAAAGCCGCCTACGTGCAGGTCAACCTGGCCGGCGACCAAGGCAGTACGGAAGGTATCCGTTCGGTTGAGGCGGTACGCACCATTCTTGAGCACTCGCCGCCACCAGCAGGACTCAAGGTCTATCTGACCGGCTCAGCGGCGCTGACCGCCGATATAAACGAAGCAGCCGACAAGAGCATGCTGCTCATGATGGGCGTCACCGGCGTGGTCATCATGATCATGCTGCTCATCACCTACCGGTCGATCGTCACGATGCTGCTCGTACTGGTCATGGTCGGATTCGAAATGGGCACGGCCAGAGGTGTTGTCGCGCTACTGGGCGATATGGGCGTACTCGGCTTCTCGACGTTCGTGGTCGCGATGCTGTCCTCTCTTGCGATCGCGGCCGGTACCGATTACGCGATCTTCCTGATCGGCCGCTACCAGGAGGCACGTCGAGCCGGCGAAGACCGAGAGTCGGCCTACTACACGATGTTCCGCGGCACAGCGCACATCATCGTGGGTTCAGGACTCACCATCGCCGGCGCGACCCTGTGCCTGCACTTCGCACGTCTGTCGTACTTCAAGGCACTGGGCGTGCCCTCGGCAATCGGACTGGTAGTGGTGGTCGCCGGAGCACTGACGGCCGCGCCGGCGGTCGTGGTGGTCGCGAGTCGCTTCGGACTATTGGACCCCAAGCGCGAGCCGAACGTCCGCCGGTGGCGGCGCATCGGCACCGTCACCGTGCGTTGGCCTGGCGCCGTGTTCGCAGCGACGCTCGCCATCGCGCTTCTCGGCATCGCGTTCGTGCCGACAATGGAAGTCAACTACAACGACCGTTTCTACATATCGAAAGACCTCCCGTCCAACGTGGGTTACGCGGCCGCGGAGCGTCATTTCAGCGCGGCCACGATGAACCCGGACATCCTGATGGTCGAGACCGACCACGACATGCGTAACAGCGCCGACATGCTCGTACTGGACAAGATCGCCAAGGAAGTCTTCCGAACGCCAGGGATTGCGATGGTGCAGAGCATCACCCGTCCTTTGGGTGGGCCGATGGATCATAGTTCGATCCCGTTCCAGATCAGCGCCCAGTCGATTCCGATCCAACAGAACCTGCAGTTCATGAAGGACCGCACCGCCGATATGCTCACCATGAGCGATGACCTCGGCGCCATGATCGCGTCGATGAAACAATTGGAGGCGGCACTCTCTCGGATGGGTGGGGCCACCAATCGGATGGTCGACGATATGACCACGGCCAAGGCCACACTCGACGAGGTGCGCGATCATCTGGCCAATTTCGACGACGTGGTCCGACCGTTGCGCAACTACTTCTACTGGGAGCCGCATTGCTTTGACATTCCGGCCTGCTCGGGGGTCCGATCGATCTTCGACGCCATCGACGGGGTGGACAAGTTCAGCGACGATATGCACGCCCTGGTTGATGAGACGCGCGATGTCAGTGCCGTTGTTCCCGACATGCTCGCCCAGTTCCGGCCGATGATCGCGATCGCCGAATCGATGCGCAGCACCTTGTTGACCATGCACAGCAGTTTCTCCGGCCTGGTCACTCAGATGTCACAGATGACCGACACGGCCAGCGCCATGGGCCAGGCCTTCGATGCCTCCAAGGGTGGCGACTACTTCTATCTCCCCCCGGAGGCGTTCCAGAACCCCGACTTCCAACGCGGACTTGAGTTGTTCCTCCCACTGGACGGTAAGGCCGCGCGATTCATCATCACCCACGAAAAGGATCCGGCCACCCCCGCCGGTATTGCTGCCGTGACGCCCGAACTCGAGGCCGCCCACGAGGCCGTCAAGGGCACAAGTCTCACCGAGGCGAAGTTCTACCTGACCGGCACCGCTGCCATCTACCGCGACATCCAGTCCGGGGCGCATTATGACCTGCTGATCGTCGGCGTCGCAGCACTGACATTGATCTTCATCGTGATGTTGTTGATCACCCGGGCATTGGTCGCATCACTGGTGATCGTCGGCACGGTATTGCTGTCCCTGGGCGCCGCATTCGGGCTGACGGTGCTGATATGGCAGTACGGGTTCGGACTCGAACTCAACTGGATCGCCCCGGTGTTCGGTCTGATCATCCTGTTGGCCGTCGGATCGGATTACAACCTGTTGCTGGTATCGCGTTTCCAGGAAGAGATCGGCGCCGGGCTGCGCACAGGCATCATCCGTTCGATGGGTGAGACGGGCAGCGTGGTCACCGCCGCGGGATTGGTGTTCGCCTTCACCATGATGTCCATGGTGGCCAGCGATCTCAGTTCGATCGGTCAGGCCGGCAGCACGATCGGCATCGGACTGCTCTTCGACACCCTCATCGTGCGTTCGCTCATGACACCCTCCATCGCGGCACTGCTCGGGCGATGGTTCTGGTGGCCGCTTAAGGTGCGCAACCGATCGCACGATACCCGCGCGGGTATCATTACCACCACCACGGCATAGAGGGAAGGCGTTGAGCATGATCGACGATCAGCAGAGCATCGAGGCCATCCTCGCACGGCTGAAACGCGCACAGGGGCAGCTCGGCGGTGTCATCAACATGATCGAACAGGGCCGAGACTGTAAAGCGGTGGTCACACAGCTCGCTGCGGTATCGCGGGCGCTGGACAGAGCGGGTTTCAAGATCGTGGCCACCGGTATGCGCGAATGCATCGTCGCAGACAAGGAGGGCGGCACCGCACCCATGTCAGAAGCCGAACTGGAGAAGCTGTTCCTGACGCTGGCCTGAGCGGTCTCAGCCGTCGACCCGGCAACTTGCGTCGCGATAGACCAAGCGCGCCGTGAGCACCGCCGCAACCGTCAACGATGCGGTGAAAAGCCATGCACTGACCGATAACTGAATCCCTCCACTGAGGGTATGGCCGCTGGTGCATCCGCCGGCCATCCGCGCTCCGAGCAGCGTGAGGAACGATCCACCGAAGACCGCGGCCTGGCGCAAACGCGGGTTGTCGCCGAAACGATTGCGCCACGACGGTGGAGTCACCTTCGCGAACGCCGTGAAACGCCCGGTGAACAGGTACGCAGACAAGAACGCGCCGATCAGCACCCCGAGATCGGTCAGCGGTTCCCAGCCGATCGTGGCAAAGACACTCTGCGAGTAGGCGGAGTCGCGCATGAACAGCACGCCGACCACCCATGAGTAGGTGGTGGACTGGCCGAATTGCTGGCGCAGGAACAGAGCCAGCACACCCAGGATGGCGACCGCTGATCCGGCGAGAATCGTTGCGCGAACGAAGAAGCCGGGGTGGGTCACGTAGTGTTCGGACAGACGCGCGAGTCTGATTCTTCGGCCGATGGGCCTCCGAGCGCCTTCGTTCAGGTATCGATGTGTATCCATCGCCATCTGCCGATCATGGGCATCGAGTTCACCGTCCCGGATGCTCCGAAGACAGCAATGTCGGCTCGCGCGATACCGCGGAAGAAAGTACAACGCACCCAATGCCGCGACGGCATAGAGCAGTGCGATGGCCACCATACGGGCCGGCGACACGTCATGTATGTTGCCGCCGGCTACCACGTCTCCGAAGTTCGCGTCGGAGACGATCCATCGGCCGAAGTCGGTATCCGCCAGAGCGGTCCACGCCGATGCACCCAGCAGTCCGCCGGGAATCGCAAGTAGGGCGTCTCGGCGACCTTCTCCGATCGCCATCAGCGCAGTCCCCGGCAGGTAGCCGCTGAGCGCCAGACCGACTCCGAAGAGAATCCCGCCCAACACCACGCCATAGATGTAGGTCGGCTTGGGCGAGAAGTGCATGGCCACGCCGGACGCATGCAGGCCGTAGAGCAGAACCGAACCCAGTGCGGTGACCAGCAGGAAGCAGGCCGGCAGCAACCGGTCGATCAGTCGAGCAGCCCTGATGATCGTCTCGGGATTACCGATGCCCCACAACGAGGCGATGGCGCCGAACCCCACCCCGAGCGGGAGACCGACCCACATCGGCGCTGTGACCCCGTTCATAGCTCAGCCTCCACTGTGTCATCAGACCTCACCCTGTTACCCCCTCGCCGGCTGCCGACTTTCTGGCCTGACTATACCGTAGGGGGTATGGTAATGGAGACGGAGAATCTAAGGCTCGCCATGAGCGAACCGGGAGGGTTAAGCCTCCGCCCATCAGCATCTATTTCACCTACGAAAGGATTTACCGTGTGTCGCGCTGTTAAATGCCGCAACTGCGGCAAGACCACCTGGGCCGGCTGCGGAGCGCATGTCGATGCCGTGCGCCGCAACGTGCGGCCCGACGACTGGTGCGATGGCCACACCTCGCCGCCCCCATCCCGCAACAAGTGGAATCCATTCCGCCGCAACCGCGCATGAGAGGAAGGACCAAGATGACAGACTCTGTGGCACCCCAGATCGATGTCGCCAATGCCGAAGAGCTCGTGAACCAGGGACGGGCACTTTTACTTGACGTCCGCGAAGACTTCGAGTGGGTCGCGGATCACGCACCGGCAGCCACGCATTGTGCACTGACAGAACTCACTCCTGAGCGCTACGGCGGATCAACCGTCGTCGTCATGTGCCGATCGGGAGGTCGCTCACAAAAGGCCGACGACACACTCTGCGCGGCAGGAATCACCGCGTTCAACCTGACCGGAGGGATCACCGCCTGGCATGCCGCCGGGCGGCCCGTCGTCCGCGATGACGGGTCCTTCGGGACTGTTGCATAGCCCACACCGCTGCCGGAATAGAGCCGTCCAGGCAGTTCGTTCTTATACCCGTAGGGGTATTAAAGAGATCGCACATAGGGCGCTCACACCCGGCCACAGAAGGAGCCAGATCATGATCTTCGAACAGTACTATCTCGAATGCCTGTCGCACGCCTCGTATCTCATCGGTGACCGGACCACCGGCCGAGCAGTCGTTGTTGACCCCCAGCGCGATGTCTCGGCCTATCTCGAGGACGCCACCCGCCACGGTCTGACGATCGAGATGGTGATCGAGACGCACTTTCACGCAGATTTCCTCTCCGGGCATCTGGAGCTCGCCGAGGCCACGGGAGCTCACATCGTGTACTCGTCCGTCGCGGAAACCGAGTTCGAGTCGGTGGCTGTTGCCGACGGAGAGCGGCTTTCGCTCGGCGAGGTGATCCTGGAGTTCCGTCACACCCCGGGCCACACCCCGGAGTCGATGAGCATCGTCGTCTTCGAGAATGCCGAGGAGACAGAGCCATTCGGGGTGCTGACCGGCGACACGCTGTTCATCGGCGACGTCGGCCGGCCTGATCTGCTGGCGTCCATCGGACACACCCGCGAGGAACTCGCCAGCGCGCTCTACGACTCCCTGCATGACAAGCTGATGACGTTGCCGGACCAGACGCGTGTGTTCCCCGCCCACGGTGCCGGCTCGGCATGCGGTAAGAACCTCTCCACCGAATTGTCATCGACGATCGGTGAGCAGAAGGCGACGAACTACGCACTCCGGGCACCGGACAAAGCCACCTTCATGGCACTGGTCACCGAGGGCCAGGCGCCCGCGCCGGGCTACTTCGCCTATGACGCGATACTCAACCGGAAGAACCGGGCTCTGCTCGACGAGGACGAGATGCCCGCGCCGTTGACCTTTGACCAGGTGCATTCGGCGCTGGCCGCCGGGGCGGTTCTCGTCGATGGCCGCAGCGCGGAAGATTTCGCGCTCGGTCATCTGCGTGGCGCGATCAACATCGGTCTCGCCGGCCGCTATGCCGAGTATTGCGGATCGGTGTTGCCCCACGATGCCGACATCGTTCTGATGACGGACCCCGGCCAGGAGCTCGAAGGGAAGAACCGGTTGGCGCGTATCGGGTTCGACCGCGTGATCGGCTATCTCGCTGATCCCGAAGAGGCCATGTTCACCCATGCCGAAGAGGTTCAGACAGCATCCCGCTTGACCGCTGCGGCCTTCGACGAACGCATCGCGTCGATCCCGGACCTGCAAGTGGTCGATGTCCGCAAACCGACCGAGGTGGCAGATGGAGCAGTCGCCCACGCGCGCAACATTCCCGTCGGAGATCTGCCGGGAAGGCTCGACGAGCTGGATCCGAAACGACCGACCGTCGTGTACTGCGCCGGTGGCTATCGCTCGTCAGCCGCGGCCAGCCTACTGCGCAGGGAGGGCTTCACCGACGTCAGCGACATCCTCGGCGGCTATGGTGCCTGGGCCGAGTCGCATCAGCACGCCTGACCACCGAGGAGGTTCACATCCATGTCGAATGTCACCAAGCATCGTGTCCTTATCATCGGAGGCGGAACGGCAGGCATCACGGTCGCGGCGCGGTTGCACCGCAAGGGGTATCGCGATGTCGCCCTGATCGAACCGTCCGACACCCACTACTACCAGCCCTTGTGGACCCTGGTCGGGGGCGGACAAGCGCGCGCCGCAAGCACGCAAAGACCCATGCACTCGGTCATTCCACCATCCACCACGTGGATCAAACAGAGCGTGGACACTTTCGATCCCGACAACAACTCCGTGACCTGCGCCGACGGATCCGTCCACGGATACGATGCGCTCGTCGTCTGCCCTGGTATCCAGCTGGATTGGCGCAAGACCGACGGCCTGTCCCGTGCCATTGGACACGACTGCGTTTCCTCCAACTACCGCTACGATCTGGCTCCCCGCACCTGGGAGATGATTCGGGGACTCCGATCCGGCACCGCGGTGTTCACGGTGCCGAGCGGACCTATCAAATGTGCCGGTGCCCCTCAGAAGATCGCCTACCTGGCCAGCGACTACTGGCGTAAGCAGGGGGTTCTCGATGACATCGACGTGCATCTGATCATGCCCACACCGCGACCGTTCGGGATCGCGTCCATCGCAACCAGCCTGGACAAGGTCATCGACGACTACGGGATTTCGCTTCATGTGAACTTTGAGATGACAGCTGTGGACCCGTCATCTCGTACCGTAGAGATCACCGGTCAAAGTGGCACCACCACAATGTCTTATGACTTCCTGCACGCTGTCCCCCAGCAGTCGGCGCCGGATTTCATCAAGGCGAGCCCGTTGTCTGTCAAGGACGCCAATGGCTACGTCGCCGTCGACAAATACACCATGCAGCATGTGCGCTACCCGAACGTGTTCGCACTCGGTGACGTGGCGTCGACGCCGAACTCCAAGACGGGCGCGGCGGTCCGAAAACAAGCACCCGTGGTCGTGCACAACATCGACGCGGTGTTGAACGGGCGGGCCGTGACGGCCCACTACGACGGGTATTCGTCATGTCCCATCGTCACGTCATCAAAGTCGATGCTACTGGCCGAATTCGATTACGACCTCACGCTCAGACCGAGCTTTCCGCTGCTCGACCCGAGCGTGCCGCATCGGCCCTACTGGTACGTCAAGAAGCACGGATTGCCGTTCATGTATTGGAATTTCATGTTGAAGGGCCTGGCGTAGGGCCCGGGCCCGCCCCGAAGGATTCACGATGATCATTCCGCTCACACAACCTCTGATTCTGAAGCGATGAGTACCGTCGCGCCGGCGCTGGCGCTGGGTGCGGTCATCGGCGTGCTGCTCGGCCTGCTCGGCGGCGGTGGTTCGATCCTGGCCGTGCCGGCGTTGGTCTATGTGTTGGGACTCGGCTTCGCGCAGGCGATCCCGCTATCCCTCATCGTTGTCGGGTTGGCATCGGCGGTCGGTGCGTTGCCCAAGATCCGGCACCGTCAGGTGCAATGGAGACTGGTGGCAATCTTCACCCTGACGGGTATGCCTGCGACAGTCGTCGGAACCACGATCGGCAGGCACCTCCCCCAGAACGTTTTGACCGTCGGCTTCGCCCTCATCATGGTGATTGCCGGCGTGCGCATGCTGCGGGGTGGAGACAGCACGGGAACGGCGTGCCAGCTCACCGACGGCAGCATCGATTGGCGGCGCTGCGCCGGACGCTCCATCCCGGTCGGCATCCTCGTCGGGCTGCTCACCGGCGTGTTCGGCGTCGGAGGTGGGTTCCTCATCATCCCGGCCCTGGTCCTGCTACTCGGTGTCGAGATGCCCACCGCCATCGGCACATCGCTGCTCATCATCACCGCGAATTCGGCGGCCGGAGTCGTGTCCCATCTCGGGACACCGATCGACTGGTCCATCGCCGCCGCATTCGCCGCCCCGGCCATCCTCGGGTCCCTTCTGGCCGGCCACTGGGGAGCCCGACTGGATACGCGGCGTCTCAACCGCTGGTTCGCCTATCTGGTTTTCGCCGTCGCCGCCTATCTCATCGTCGACACGTGCCTCATCCGCGGATAGGTAGACACTGCGCACCCAGGCGTATCGTTGCTGGCCAACCAGCCAGAAAGGAGCGCCGGCACGATGAACGCAGCCTCCGGACCGCGCATGCGACGGGCATGGTTTGCCGACCTCGCACCGCGGGCACCTCGCAACATCCCCCGCGAAACCCTGCTCCCCGACCGCGCACAGACGCTCGCCGAGTTGCTCGGCCCCCAACCGGCATCGTGGGCAATCGAACTCGGCGCAACGATGGCGACCACCATCACCGACGCGATCCCTGAACTCGCCGTCGACGCGGTTGCCCACGAGATCGCCAAGGGCTGCGAGGCCGTGGCCCTTGGCGTGCTGTACGCGCTCGCCGTCGACGATGACGTGTCCTCGGCACAGATGCCAGAGGTTCTCGACGGGCCGATGGAAGTGGTCGCACGCGGTATCGGTATCGAGCACATGTTGCGCAGCATCCACCTCGCGCACGCCACCGCTGTTTCGGTGTTGCTCGATGCTGCCGAAGCGGTCATACCCGAGGATCGACGCTTCACCGAGATGCGGAGGATCAACCAAGTACTGTTCGGCGTCGTCGAGATCCTGACCAAACAGATGGCCGACGAGTATGCCCGTGCGCACGAGGCGTGGCTGACCAGTTCGGTCGCGCTGCGGATGGAGGTCGTCGAGGACCTGTTGCAGGGAAGGCCGGTGTCGACGAACCGGGCTGCACGGGTCCTGGGCTACGACCTCACCCGCTGGCACCTCGCGATGATCGCCTGGACCGAGCCGTCCACAACGGCCGAACCACACCACCTCAATTCGGCCGCCACAGCAGCACTCTCCGCTGCGGGGTGCACCGCGCTGCTGATACTCCCCCTTGGTGCACAACGTGTCTGGGCCTGGGGCTCACGGACATCCGAGCCACTCGAGCCACACGAGGCCGAAAGCCCCTTGGCCCCTGGTGTCCAGCTCGCGGTCGGGACCCCAGGCGCTGGGGTGGAGGGGTTCCGGCGTAGCCATCAGCGGGCGGCCGAGGCAGCTCGCGTCGGTGCTCAGTCGGCCAGAGATGTCCGGTGGTTCGCCTACACCGACCTCGACATCGTCGCGA
The DNA here is from genome assembly GCF_036946495.1 of Mycolicibacterium neoaurum. NCBI lineage: Bacteria > Bacillati > Actinomycetota > Actinomycetes > Mycobacteriales > Mycobacteriaceae > Mycobacterium > Mycolicibacterium neoaurum. Next base: position 3,149,757 of record NZ_JAQIIX010000002.1, on the reverse strand, counting down.
TGCTCAGTACCGACATGTCCAACGCCCGGGACTTCGTCAACCGCGAGCTGGGTGAGCTGGCCGGCACCGCCGAACCGGTGACCGTGGTGCGACAGACTCTCAAGCGTTACCTCGATCGCGACCGGAGTTTGGCAGGGACCGCGGCCGATCTCCAGGTGGCCCGCAACACCGTTGCCTACCGCGTGCAGCGTGCCGAACAACTGCGCGGCCAGCCGATCACGTTTCGCCGGTTACAGCTGCACGCCGCGCTGACCCTCGCCGAAGAACTCGGCGAGGCGGTCTTGCAGCCCGATTCAGAATGATTGGACTTACGACCAATCAATCACTACCTTTTCTGGATTCCAGACCAGGCTGTAGGGAGTCGTCTGAAGGTTGACTGATCCCCGAGCCGGTCGAACGCCCGGCAGACGTGGAGATGTCGATGGTCGTCCACCTGGTCCGATACATGCGCGATGAGCGGACTTCGTGGGGTGTGCTCACCGGTGACCTGATCTCACCGTTGACCGGCCAATACCCCCGGACCGCCGACCTCATCGACCAGGGCAGGGCCGATTGGACCGCGGCCGCGAGTCGAACCGCAGACCTTCCGATGTCCGACGTGGAACTGCTCTCACCGGTGACCACCCCGTGCCGGGTGATGTGCCAGGGTGCCAACTACCGCCAGCATGCGATCGAATCCGGGATGGACCCGGACAAACGGCTGTTCAACCTGTTCTTCGACAAAACCGACGCGGCCGTGACCGGTCCCCACGCCCCGGTCACCCGCCCTGCCCACGTCACCCTGCTCGACTATGAGATCGAACTGACGTTGGTGCTCAACGGCACCGTGACGGAGCCCACCACGGTCACCGCCGAGAATCTCCATGAGTACGTGTTCGGCATGACGATCGGCAACGATCTGTCCGCCCGAGATGTCCAGCTACCGCAGGGACAGTTCTTGAAGGGCAAGAGCTACCGCGGCTTCTGCCCGCTCGGTCCCGTGCTCGCCGTGCTCGAACCCGGTGACCTCGGTCTGCTGGACGACCTCGAATTACGGCTGGAGGTCAATGGATCCCTGCGCCAAAGCGACAACACCGCGAACATGCTCTACCGACCCGCGGAGACGCTGACAGAATTGAGCGAATTCTGTAACTGGGATCCCGGTGACGTCCTGCTGACCGGCACGCCGCATGGCATCACGGCAGGATCACCGCCGGCGGTGATCCGTCGGCTGGCCACCGCATTGCTCCCGGAAGACAAGCTGTGGGCCGCCTTCGTCAGACTCAATCAGCGCAAACCCTATCTGCGGCCAGGTGACGTCATCACCGCATCGATACGCAACGCTGCCGGGACGCTCGACCTGGGTACGCAGCAGACCACCATCGTCGACGGATCCGCCTGAAAGGAGATGCCTCCATGAGCGCCACCCCGAGCCCCCTGCAGCCGTCCGACTCCGACGACACCTCGGCGACCACCTCCGCGCCGGACCTGGATGCTCTTCCAGATCGCCTCGTTCCCGACTTCATCGCCCACTGGGTGGTGAAGACCGCGCGGAGCGCCGAGATGATCGACTGGTACAGCCATGTCTTCGGCGCCCGAGTTGTCCACGAGGACAACCAAATCGCCTTTCTGACCTGGGACCACGAGAGCCACCGGCTGGCATTGGTCAAGCTGCCGCCCCCGGTGCGCCACGTCTTCCCCCTGTCGCGCTGGCGCCGAAAGACCTATGGCATCGACCATCTCGCCTTCACATTCACCTCGATAGCGAAGTTGTTGCTCACCTACGAACGACTCAAGAACGTCGGGATCACCCCGGTCTGGTCGATCAACCACGGGCCCACGACCAGTCTCTATTACGAAGATCCCGAGGGCATTCGGCTGGAATTCCAGACCGAGAACTTCCCCACTGCCCAAGAGACCGCCGAGTTCTTCAACAGCGCCGATTTCGACCAGAATCCGATCGGTACCGATATCGATCCCGATTATCTGCTCGAGCAATTGCGGGCCGGCACGGATCACCGACGGCTGCTCGAACCCGGTGCCGGAACGCGCCCAGGTACCAAACCTCGGTCCAACAAGCGGGCGCTGACGTGGAAGACGTTGTGAGCGATGAAATCTGACACCGTCGTCATCGTCGGTGCGGGCGCGGCAGGGGCCACGCTCGCGTTACTGCTGGCTCGCTACGGCATTCCCAGCACCGTCGTCGAGGAACGACGGGATACTCGGTTGCATCCCGCGGCGCATGTCATCAATGCCCGGACGCTGGAGATCTGGAATCAGGCTTCTCCCGAACTCGGCGTCGCGCTGGAAGCGATCACCCCGCCGATCGACACCGTGAACATCATCCGGTGGTGCACCGACGTCCGTTCCGAACCGATCGGTGAGATCGACCTGCTGTCCCAACCAGATCGCCTCGAAGAAGTCCGCTCGCACAGCCCCTATCTGATATCCCACATCGGCCAGCACCTCCTGATGCCGGTGCTCTGGAATGCACTCGAACGCGAGCCACTCGTCGACTTCCGGCGTGGTCTGCACGCCGACCTGGACGATGAGAAACTGACCCTGCGGTCCTCGGACACCGAGCCGATAACCCTCTCCCCCAGGTTCGTGATCGCTGCGGACGGTGCCAACAGCACACTGCGCGACGCCGCCGGTATCGCGATGACCGGCCCGGTGCTGGCCAACATGGGTAGCGTCTTCTTTCACGCTCCGCGGCTCTACCCGCAGGGCACCAGCCGACCGCTGCTGAGCTGGATCTACCACCCCCGCTTCAGCGGGGTGATGATCGCCCACGCCGATGACGACTACGTGCTGATGACACCGTATCTACACTCTGCACAACAGATCGCGAGCGACAGCCGGCGCTATTGGAACCGCATCCTGCCCGAGGTCATCGGGTCCACCCACTACGACATCCGATCGACCGGAACGTGGACGATGACCAAACAGATCGCGGACCGTTTCCGGCGCGGACCGCTGCTGCTGATCGGTGATGCCGCCCATCGGTTCCCGCACACCGGGGGCTTCGGGCTCAACAGCGGTGTGCAGGACGCCCACAACCTCGCGTGGAAGCTTGCCGCGATCCTCGATCACGGAGCTTCCGAGACACTGCTGGACAGCTACGAGATCGAGCGGCGCCCCGTCGTCACCCGGTTCGCCGAACAGAGCACCCACAACCACTTCCAGCTCGACGAGGTCACCGCCGAGCTGGGCATCACCAACCGCTCGTTGCACCGGGCAACGGAACTGATAGGTAAGCTCCGCCTTGACCGTGTACCCGCCGCAGCGGTCGCCTGGACCGCGGATGCGCTCACCACGGCACAAACATCCAGGACACGGCGGCTGCTCAAGCGGGGCGGCCGCAGCAGACGCCTGCGGCAACGGATGGCCGATGAGATCCCAGGACAAGAGGAGCATTTCGTCGCCAGCGGATTGGAGTTCGGCTACTCCTACGTCAGTTCGCTCATCGATACCGCCGAAGGTCGCTGCCCCGAAGGCGATGTCGCGCTGTATCGCCCCACGACACATCCGGGCGCGCGTCTGCCGCATGCACTCATCCTGGGTCCAGATGGTGCTGAGTCCTCGACCCACGCCGCCGTTGCGCCGCGCGGTCTGACGCTGTTCACCGCCGATCCAGCAGCATGGACTGAGGCCCTCGCCCGCACGACGACCGCCGTGCCACTCAGCGTGGTGGCGCTGACTCCCCCGCCGGGATGCACGGTTGCGATGCTGACAACCGCGTTCGAGATCGACGAGCGTGGCGCTGTGGTCGTGCGACCCGACGGCCACGTGGTGTGGCGCACTCGCAGCGATCCGACGGCGGTAGACCAACTGCATCGTTTCATCCAATGCGCCTGGGCAGAGGTGTATCCCAGCGCAGAAATTGCTCTGTAAGGGTGGCTCCGGCGCCCCGTCGGTGCACCGCACTGCACGTTGCGCTGCCGGCCTACCCGTTCGAGAATGACGTTTTTGCGCTCACACCGGCCCGTTGACCGCAGAAACGTCACTCTCACGCAGCCTGGCGCGGGCTAACGTTCTGACGACAGCAGGGTTGAGGCGATGGTGGCGAGTGCTTTGATCGCCGACGTGGCGTCGCGCTGATACTGGGCGTGGACGATGGCGCCATCGATTGCCACTCCGAGCGCTTGTGCCGTCCGGGCTCGGCCCGGGCCTGGCGGGAGTGTCTCCTTGATCGCCGCAACCATCTCGGCCTTGTGTCGTGCGGTGATGACGTGAACCTCGGGTAACTCCGCACCGATTTCGTTGACGCTGTTGATGAACGCACAGCCGCGAAAGGAGTCCGCGGTCAACCATTCCGCGATCGCGGAGACCACCGCGGGTCGGCGATGGCCATGAGCGTGTCGATCGAGCGCGTCGACGAACCAGTCCATCCAACGGCGGTGTCGCAGATCCAAGAATGCCAAGATCAGGGCGTCCTTGCTCGGGAAGTGTCGGTAAAACGTCACTTTGGTGACGCCCGCCTCGGCTATCACCTTATCGACCCCGGTCGCCCGGATCCCTTCTCGGTAGAAGAGTCGGTACGCGGTAGCCAGTATCCGCTCCCGAGCCGGAAGGGATGGCACGTCAACCTGCGGATCCAGAGTCTGGGCGATGCTCACAACCCCACTGTAGACAGATCTGTCTACACACGCTAGCCTTCCGCGTCATGTAGACAACCCCGTCTACATGACCGGCAACGCGACCTGATTGCCGAGAGAGGCACCGAAATGACCAGGACCCCACCGATCGGCGTCAAAGCGCCGGTTCCCCCGTTCACTGACAAATCGGCCGCACTGAAGGTACGACTGGCAGAGGACGCCTGGAACAGCCGTGATCCGCGGCGCGTCGCGGAGGGCTATTCAGTCGACAGCGTCTGGCGCAACAGGTCGGTGTTCGTCACGGGCCGCGCACACATCGTCGAATTCCTCAGCGACAAGTGGGACCGCGAACACGAGTACCGTCTGATCAAGGAACTATGGGCGCACAGCGACAACCGCATCGCAGTCCGCTTCGCATACGAATACCACGACGACTCGGGGCAATGGTTCCGCGCCTACGGTAACGAGAACTGGCTGTACAACGAACACGGCCTGATGACACACCGCCACGCCAGCATCAATGATCTGAGGATCGAGCAAAGCCAGCGCAAGTTCTATTGGGACACGAATGCGTCACTGCCACAGGATCATCCGAGCCTATCCGAACTGGGCCTGTGACTTACGCTTCAGCCGATGCCGAGGCTTGAACCATGATCCGCCCCACCAGACCGGCGGCCAACATCAGCACCGGCGCGGTTGCCAGCCAGGGTGCTGCGCGGCCTGCGCCGGTGTCCGGTACCGCGTCGACGACTGCACCGAGCGCCGCCGAGGCCGGCAACACCAGGATTCCGCCGATGGACGCGTACAGCCCGTAATAGGAACCCAGATGATGCTCCCGCAGCCGCGCCGGGCGGCAGAACCGGCCGGAAATTCCGCTTCACTGCTCTACCACTTCCCGAGCGCTGGGCTCCTGCGGAACGGGCCAGGCCGGAAAGCCCCCGAGCCACCCTTGATAGCGGGAACGGCACGCTGCGATTCCCGCACCACACCGCCCACCGGGAGCACAGGCTTCCCCGGCTCAGCCACCCGGATCTTTGACGTCCCCCCGTTGGCGATCCCCGGCTTCGCCGTGCGGACACCATCCTTGGCCACCGGGCCCGCCACAGGAGAGCTCGGATTCGGCTTTATGTCTTCTGCATTGGCCATTCCGGCAGTGGACGCCAGCAGCCCGCACGCGACGGTGACGACGGCCAACGGCCGACCGAACCGCGCCCAAACCCGTGCCGCGTCGATGCTCCTGCCTGGGGACGCACGGCGATGTGTGCGTGCGGACACGGGCGCTTTGACGATTCGCGTTCTCACCATCCGATGGTCACCGCGACGGTGCCAGGTCCGCGATCCGCCATCTGGCGGCTTCGCTCAGCCATTCGGCCGGAATTTCGTGCGCCGGGCATCCAGCCCACCAATCTAGAAGGACCGCACTGCATCGAGGTAAACGGCCACCGGCGCGGCCATACTGGTCAGTGTGGTAGACGAGCATCCCGATGCTGATCAGGTGATCGAGCTGTACGACCGTCACGCGCAGGCATGGGCGCGCGACCGGAGTGACCGGCTGGTCGAACGCGCGTGGCTGGACCGATTCGTGGCATGCCTACCCACTCAGCGTCGCACCGTCCTCGACGTGGGTTGCGGGACAGCAGTACCGATCGGCCAGTACCTGATCAATCAGGGATGCCTGCTTCACGGGGTCGACTCATCCAGCGAGATGATCTCGATGACCAGGACGCGTTTCCCGGACCATCGATGGGATGTCGCCGACATGCGCTCGCTGGACCTCTACGGCCGATACGGTGGAATCATTGCGTGGGACAGCCTTTTTCATCTCTCGCCACATCATCAACGGCACATGTTCGCGACTTTTGCACAACACGCGGCGCCTGGTGCAGCGCTCATGTTCAATACCGGTCCATCAGCTGGCGTGCAGATCGGCAATTACCGAGGCGAACCGCTCTACCACGCCAGCCTCGACCCAACCGAATACCGCACTCTGCTCGCCGACAACGGCTTCGCGCTCATCGCCCACGCTGTCGAAGACCCCACGTGCGGGCGGCGCACCATCTGGCTCGCACGGACCACCTAGTCACGCAAGGAAATGCGGGATCTCTTCGGTCGCAAAACCTATCGACGAGCTTTTGGTTGAAAAGGAGTCGGCCCTGCGCATGGCACCGACGAAGTCGAAATCCAACTGTTGACTGTCAGGCCGAGGTTTCCTCGGAGCGCCCCTGATAGTCCTCGTTGATCATCACGCCGTACAAGAAGCTGCGGATCCGCTCGGCGAAGAGCTCCTTGACCGTCAACTCGTTGGCCTCGACGGCTCCGGTCAGGTGCGGAAACTCCTCGGGGTCCAGCGGCGGGAACAGCGCGTGGCGCGTCCGGGGTTTACGGGCAGCCTCGGCCAGCACCGCACCGATACACAACGTCTCCATGCCATCAAGGATCGCGATGTGCAGGTGCGCCGGAACACCGGAATCCTGAAGGAACTTGGCGGCGCTCTCGAAGCTGCCGACCAGCGTCTCGCGCGGGAGGTGCTCGATCAACACGGTGGCCGCGTTGCGATGCCGCAGCACCGACTGCCGGAAGTTCAACGCCAGGCTCACGAAATACTCCGGCCAATCCGGCCCGGGTGCACGTCGCGGCTTGATCACCGATCTGCCCGCGATGTGGCGCGCGATGGCAGTCATGATGTCGTTCTTGTCTTCGAAATGGTGATAGAGCGACGGTGCGCGCACCCCCATGTGGGCTGCGAGCCGCGGCAGGCTGAAGGCGCCGATACCCTCGGCATCGATGATCTCGATGGACGCCTCGACAGCGGCGGTCTTACTGATCAACGGCTTGGAAGGACGGGCCATCTCACATGTCCCGCGCGTCGCGGTGCTGGTCAGAGAAACTGCGCATCGTCACACTGTACGACCGGTCCCCCGTCGCGACGCAAACTAACGCGCGCAGATATTCGCCGCGGTTCACCGTCGGCCTCGGAGATCCAACCGCCGGCGCCAGTCGTGGGCGCCGAGGAACCGCACTGCCCGCGACATCAGCCGTGACCGAGTCGGGTTGACCGGATACCACATCGGTTCAGATTTCGGCGTGAAGCGCTCCTCCACCACCGATTGCTGACGGCAGTACTTCAACACGCCCGCCGCCCCACCGAACCGGGACCCCAGACCGGAGTTCTTCCATCCACCCATCGGCACCGGCATCTGAAAAGTCGCCACCAGAGCGTTGTTGACCGACACCGATCCTGCCTCGATACGCCGGGAGAGCCGCTCTGCACGTGCCCGGTCGCGGGTCCACAAACTCGAACTCAAACCGTATTCCGAGTCATTGGCCATTGCGATCGCCTCGTCTTCGTCGTCGACGCGCATGATGGCCAGCGTCGGCCCGAAGGTCTCCTCCCGCATACATCTCATCGAGTGGTCGACATCGACCAGCACCGTAGGTTGAAAGGTGTTGCCCGCACCGCGCTGCCCACCCACAAGCACGCGCGCGCCCTTGGCTACCGCGTCGGCCACATGATCGGCCACGATGTCCACCTGCGCGGTGGTCACCATGGCGCCGATATCGCTGGCGAAGCTGCCCGGCGCGTCCATACCCTGTCGCAGCGCGGACACCTTGCCCGTGACCAACTCCACAAACTCGTCGTACACGGGGGCTTCCACGTACACCCGTTCCACCCCGACGCATGCTTGCCCGGAGTTGGTCATCCCGCCCCACACCGCGGCGCCGGCAGCGCGTTCCAGATCGGCGTCGGCGAGCACGATCAACGCGTCCTTTCCGCCGAGCTCCAGGCTGCACGGAATGAGTCGCTCCGCGCATCGCACGGCGATCGCGCGGCCCGTGCGCACCGACCCGGTGAACATCACCATGTCCGCCTGATCGACCACGGCGCTTCCCGCGTCGCCGGTACCGGTGGCGACGTCGAGGACCGGCGGTGCGCCGATCTCATCGCGCCACCCGCGGACAGCCTCACTCCACGCCAGCGGAGTGACCTCGGAGGGCTTCGATATGACCGCCGCCCCGGCGGTCAGAGCGCCGACCACGTCCATCATCGGTCCCGCCAAGGGCCCGTTCCAGGGTGTGATCAGACCGACCAATTGGTGTGGACGCACCTGCACCCTCAGCCGCCGCAACGAATTCGCGGGGCCGGCCGGCTTGACGTGCCGGTCTTGCAGGAATGCCGCGGCGTTGGCGGCAAAGTAGTTGATCACATCGACGACCACCGACATCTCCATCGAGGCGTCTGCCCACGATTTGCCGGTTTCCTTTTGAACCAACATCAACAGCCGCCGTTCGTTGTCCAGCAACCAGTCCAGCCACCGCAACAGATGGATGCTGCGCCCCTGCGGGCCGAGGGATTCCCACGCCGGCTGCGCCCGGCGCAGATCAGCGCACTGTCCAGCGATGCCCTCGCGATCGAGGTTGGGAACCGTTCCGACGACCTCACCGGTCGCCGGACACCGGACGGTGATCTGGCCGGATCGGACCGATCCGCGATCGGAGGTGGTGGCCTCAGCCGTTGGTCCGGACACATCGAACTCCCTACTGATCGGCGGCGGCGCGGACGCGGCAAAGATCGGCTTCTCGATCGGCAGTGCGATTCGGATTGCCGTGGCCCAGGACTGCCGGTTGGTCCGCACCCGGGGTGTGCACTTCGGATCTGGACCGCAACGTGGCTAACACCTATAGTTTTACCGAGCTTAATCGGTTGTCCTGCAATATACCTCATGACGTTTGCGATGGGCCATAAACCACGGATCCATCGAGCGACGACGTCGCCGCCAGGTTCACGCCGACCCGAAGGGATTCCCATGAAGATTCGACTCGAACGCAGTAGGTGCGCCGGACACGCACAGTGCTTTGCAGCAGACCCTGACATCTTCCCGATCGATGACGAGGGCTACTCCATCATGGAGGACCACACGGTGCCTGCCGACGAGGAGTCGACCACCCGCGACGGTGCGGCGGCCTGCCCCGAACTGGCCCTCATCATCGACGAGGACTGACCCGCATATCGCAAAATCGGCTTGTCCGCGCAGCTCGCCACCGCGCCACAATGTCGGCCTATTGACTACCTGAGCTGCAAATTCAACCCGCTTGCGGGCGAATCGCAGCCCGCTTTGTTGACGCACCATATCTATTGTCGTAAGGTTTAAAACGTTAGTGGCACGGATCACAGCCACTGCGGGGTCGGAGCGCGCCCGCATCGGTCCGCGCCGCGCCGCACGAGGGCAATCCACCGCATACCCAAAGGAGGGTCATGAGACTGCAGGGCAAGGTTGCGTTGATCACCGGGGCCGGCTCCGGACTGGGACGGCATTGCGCCCAACGGTTCACCAGCGAGGGCGCCCGGGTCGCAATAGTCGACATCGACGCCGATCGTGCCGCGCAATCACTCAAGCTGGTCGAAGAGGCCGGGGGTGATGCCATCGCGATCACCGCCGATGTCTCCGATCGCGCGCAGATCACTGATGCTGTGAACCAGACGGTGGACCATTACGGAAAGCTCGACATCGCCTGGGCGAACGCCGGTGTCGTGTCCCGTGGTGGCGTTCCCACGGTGGCCGGCGGCGAATTTGTCGCCTTCGAGGATTTGACCGAACAGGACTGGCAGGACGTGCTGGGGGTGAACCTCTCCGGTGTCGTGTACACCGCACAGGCAGCCATTCCCGCACTCAAGGCCAACGGCGGCGGCACCATCCTTGCCACGTCTTCGGCGGCCTCCCTGGTTGCTTATCACAGCATCGCGATGTACTCGGCCACCAAGGCGGGCGTAAACGGACTCGTCCGAGGGTTGGCACTTGACCTGGGACGCTTCGGAATCCGCGTCAACGCCATCGCTCCCACGCACGGTATGTCGCCCAACTTCCTGATGCCGCCCGGAACCCCGGTCGTCGGGCAGTCCTACGAAGAGGTCGCCGGGCCCTGGAATCCCACCGTCTCCCCCATTCCGCTCAAACTGTCGCGGCCACCTTCGCTGACCGACAACGCCAACGTGGCGCTCTTCCTCGTCAGCGACGAATCCGCCTATATCTCGGGCGCCACCATCGGCGCAACCGACGGTGGCACGCTGTCGCGCGTCGGCATGTGGTTCGACGAAGACCTCAATCCGCAGCCCGCCCCCTGACGACGGAACATACACGGAGACATAGACAAATGACGACACTCGAGAAAGTTCCCGCGGACCTTCTGGTGGACTTCGACGTGTACGACGCCGCCTTGGCGCACCCCGTCGACAACATGCAGGCCCGCATCGCCGAGTTGGCAGCCAAGGGGCCGATCGTCTACTCCACCGCGCACGGCGGTCACTGGATCGTGACGCACTACCGGGAGGTCTTCGACATCCTCACCGATGCCGAAACCTTTTCCAGCTACCCGAACAATCTGGTGACGCCCGCCGACTTCGGCAGATTCATTCCGCTGGAACTCGATCCGCCGGATCACACCGCCTATCGGCATGCGCTGCAGCCGCTGTTCAGCCCGCAGCGCATGAAGAAGCTCGGCGATGACATCCGCATGGTCGTGAACGAGTTGATCGACCAGTTCGCGCCGACCGGCGAGGCCGAATTCATCTCCCAGTTCGCCCACGAACTGCCTGCACGGGTCTTCCTCGCCCTGATGGACTGGCCGCTCACGGACGCCCCGATGTTCACCGAAGCGACCGACGCCGTGCTGTTCGGCAAGCCCGGCGGAACCAAAGAGGAATCCGAACAGGTCATGATGATGGCGGCGATGACCATCGCCGGCTACTTCAACAACATCATCGCCGAGCGCCGCGCCAATCCGGGCGATGACGCCACCTCGGCGCTCATCCACACCGAAGTCGAACTGCTCGACGGCAAGCGGCTGCTCAACGACGAAGAGCTGTTCCGGATGTTCTTCCTGCTGCTGATGGGTGGACTGCACACCGTCCAGGGATCGCTGGCCTGGACGGTTGCCCACCTGTCCAAGAATCCCGAACAACGCGCTGCGCTGATCGCCGATCCGTCGATCATGCCCAAGGCGGTCGAGGAGATCCTTCGCATCGAGGCCGCCGTCATCCCTGGCCGCCGCGCCACCAAGGACGTCGAGATCGGCGGTGTCACCATCGCCAAGGACGACCAGCTGATCCTGATGCTCTGTGCCGCCAACCGAGATGCCGAACAGTTCGTTGATCCGGGTCTGCTGGACATCACCCGATCCCCGAATCGGCACCTGTCCTTCGGTGCCGGTGTGCACCGGTGCCTGGGCTCGCACCTCGGCCGGATCGAGCTCAACATCGCACTTGAGGAGATGCACCGCCGGATTCCTGACTACGCCCTCGTCGAGAACGATCCGCCGGTGTTTCACTCGACCCAGGTGCGCGGTTGCGCACGCATGCCCATCACCTTCACACCCGAAACGAAGTAGCCCACCATGACCACATCACTTCCTCGCCAGGATCGTATCCGCCGGGCGCTGGAACTCTTGCGCAACGAGACCACCGACAAGTTCGACGACGTCGTCGAATTCGAGGCGCACGAGTTCACCGATCCGGTGATCGCACAGGAGGAGCGCGATTACGTCTTCGGACGAGTGCCCTCGATCGTCTGCCACAGCTCCGAAATCGGGAAGACATATGACTTCATCACGGTGCAGATGCCGCGGAACAGCATCATCGTGGTGCGGCAGAAGGACGGTAGCGTTCGTACGTTCGTGAACCTGTGCCGTCACCGTGGCGCACTGCTGGAGGAGGCCGAGAAGGGACGCTGCCGGTTCTTCTCGTGCCCGTACCACCGGTGGTCCTACGACCCTGATGGCAAGTTGCGCATGGTAACCAGGGACAACACCTTCGGTGAGATCGACCGCGCCGAGCACGGCCTGGTCGAGATTCCATGCGAAGAGCGTCACGGCTTCGTCTGGGTGATCGACAACGCGCACGCCGAGATCGACGTCGCGTCGTGGCTGGGCCCGGAGATGGATGCCATCGTGGCCGGGTACAACCTCGACAAGTTGGTGTGCTTCCGCGCCGGCGGCTTCGACGAGCCCACCAACTGGAAGATCATGCAGGACGCGTTCTTGGACGGTTACCACATCCAGTACGCGCACCCCAACACCGCGGGCAAGGTCATCCACACCAACGTGATGGCGTTCGAGGACTTCGGGCGGCACGTGCGCTTCATCGCTCCGCGCAAATCGATCGATCGATGGCTGGAAGAGGACCCCGGCGATACACCGCTGGACAACTACGTCACAGAGACCCACTTTTTACTTCCCAACAGCACCTTGCTTCGACAGCCGGATCACTTTCAGCTGTTGACATTCCGCCCACACCCCACCGACCCGACCAAGTCCCGGATGGAACAGCGCCTGATGGTGCCTCCGGTCGAGGAATCCGGTCTGGAAGAGTCGCATTGGGCGCGCCGGTGGGAGAAGAACTGGGACATCCTGCTGGCCGTCCTGCACAACGAAGATTTCCCGCTGCTGCGCAACTCCCAGCGCGGTATGGGCAGCGCGGACGCCGGCGGCATGTTGCTGGGCCGCAACGAGACGGCGAATCAGGTTTTCCGGCGGGAGATCAAGAAGCTGCTCGCCGAAGGGCGAGCAGCAGCCGAGTGATGCGCCGATGATCAAGTACGAATGGCGCACCGAGCTGTCCCCGCCCGAAATCGCCGAACTGACCGATATGTTGGAGCGGGCCGCCAGTTACGACGCCGAGCCCGAGTACACGACGATCAAGATCCGCGACGTGCTCGATTCGATGGCAGATCCGGCTTCGGGCACACGCCACCTACTGATCTGGATGTTGCCGTACGCGTCGCTGCTGAACGAACACGATCACCCGGAGCAGATCGCCGGTCTGCTGCGCATGGTGATCGGCTCGGACGGCACATCGGAGGCCACGCTGGTGATCGAACCGCGGCTGCGGTCGATCGGCATCACCACCCTGTTACTCGAGCGCGTAGGTCTGGACACCACGACGCCCGATGGCTGGCTGGGTACCGGAGCTCATCAGATCACCTCATGGGCGCAGGGCAATCACCCCGCCGCCGGGCGTCTCAGCGACCGCTTCCTGATACCCCGCACGCGACGCATCTGGAAGCTGATCTGTCCGGCCGCGCCCGACCGGACGGGCGGGTCGGCCACCATGCAATCGATCTCGGCGGCCGAGGTGGGCGAGCTGGGCTGGACGGGAGGCATCGGTATCGCCGTGACACACGCCGTGCGGATGGATGATCAGATCACCGGAGTTGTCCGGATCGACTTCGACCCGGTGGAGTCGGAAGAGTTCGGCAGGTGCGCCACCCTCACCGGATATCGTGTCCCGCCCGATGCCACGGCTAACACCCGACGGGCACTGCTGGCAGCGGCCGCCGATACCGTCGGTCGCGAGGGACTCACCGGACTCGTCATCTACGTCGACTCCGACGATCGCGAATGGGTCAATGCATGCCGGCTGTCGGGCTTCCAACACGATCGCACCGACGTCCGTTTCCAGCTGGGTGATCAGCAGTAACGGCCTGCACCGAACACGCGCCGGTCCGTCCGTTCTCGGACACACTGGCAACAATATCTGCTCTGCCACAATTTGCGACGTCACCCGCACCGTCCGAGGAGAAGACATGTCCGCGACCGTTGGTTCTGCGCTGAACTGGTGGGCACGCACCAAGGGCAAACAGCCCGCGTTTCGGATCGGTGACGACGACGTCACCTACCGCGAACTGCACAACTGGTCGAGCCGGCTGGCCCGCCATCTGGTCGATCTCGGGGTAAAGCCCGGCGACCGGGTGGGGCTGCTGTCCCCGAACGCCGTCGAGTGGCCCGCCTGTGCGCTGGCCATCATCAAATCCGGCGCGATCCTGGTGCCACTGAACTCCAGGTTGAAGCCCGCCGAGATCGGCAAGGTCGCCGGGGACGCGGGGATCAGCCTGGTGCTGACCGGTTCTGCGCTGCATCAGACCGCCGAAGCAGCGGCCGAATTCGGCACCCCATACGACATCGTCGATTTCGACGTGGTCCGCCGCCTCCGCGCCGGGGATGATGATGATGACTTCTCCGTCGAACGCGATGCCGCCGAACCCATCTCGGTGATCTTCACCAGCGGATCCACCGGATTGTCCAAGGGCGTGATCCTCACGACGCAGACGTTGCTCAACATCGTCCTGGAAAACACCCTCACCGAGGACGGATTCCGGCCCGGCAACGTTGCGCTGCTGGTCCTGCCCCTGGCATTCACCCCAGGTCTGGTCTACGGCCTGTTGATGACCACCGTGCTGGGGGGCACCTTGATCATCGAACCCGATCTGAACCCATCCCGTGCGGTCACGCTCATCGAGTCGCAACGTGTGCAAGCGCTCTTCGGTGTTCCGGTCATATTTGAATCCATCTCGCGAGCAGCGGAATTCGAGCACGCTGACCTCAGTTCACTACAGACGGCGATCGTCGGCGGCGCCGCCGTACCACTGGATCTGCTGCACCGCTGGGCCGACAAGGGTGTCATGCTGCGCCAGATCTACGGGATGACCGAAGCGGGCGGTGTTGCGACCGCGACGCTCAAATCCGAGGCGCTGGATCACCCGGACTCCTGCGGCAGCGGGTCGATCTTCACCGAGGTTCGGGTGATGGACGACAACGGCGACTTGTCCGGCCCAGGTGAGCACGGCGAGATCGTGGTGCGCGGTCCGTTGATCACTCCCGGGTACTGGAATGATCCCGTCACCACCGGCCAGGCAATCCGCGATGGATGGCTGCACAGCGGCGACATCGGCTGCGCTGACGCCGACGGTCGCATCACTTTCGTGGACCGCAAGAAGGACCTGATCATCTCAGGCGGAATCAATATCTCCCCGGTCGAACTCGAGATCGTGATAGGCACCCTCGCCGGCGTCGCCGAGGTCGCCGTGATCGCCATCCCCGATGAGCGCTGGGGGGAGACGCCTGCTGCGATCATCACCGTGGCAGCCGACGGGCCGCAGATCGATGAGGCCACGGTGATCGAACACTGCACACAGCAGCTGTCCGACTACAAGGTTCCGCGCTATGTGGTCTTGCGGTCTCACGGTTTGCACCGGTTGCCGAACGGAAAGCTGGACAAGGTGTCGATCCGCCAGGAGTACCGCGACATCGCGTCGCGTTTCGCCAAGGTGCGGTAGTCGTCGCGACAGACTCGTCGCCGTCAGTGTCCCGACATACCACCATCGACGGCAATAGTCGATCCGGTGATGTACGAGGATGCCGGGGATGCGAGAAACAGCATTGCGGCGTCCATTTCACGCTGTGTGCCCAGTCGCGGGATCGACGCCGTATCGAGAAACCGCGCCAGCATCGTGTCGTCCATCTCCGAGGTCATGTCGGTGGCGACAAAGCCCGGCGCCATCGCGTTCACGCGAATACCGCGACGTTCCGACCATTGGTGGGCCAGATCTCTCGTCAGCCCGATCATGGCTGCCTTGCTCGCCGCGTATGCCGTCTGCGGGAGTCGGGACTTCATCAGCCCGAGCACGCTGGATACGTTGACGATACTGGATCCCCGACCCATCACCCGTGCGCACGCGATGGACATCGAATACGCGGCCGTGAGGTTGACGTCGAGCGTGGACTGGAAGCTCTCCGCCGAATCGCGCAGCGCCGGAGCGACATAAGATATTCCTGCATTGTTGATCAAGACGTCCAGCCGACCCAGATCCGCCATCGCGCGCCGGGCGACCTCGTCGCAGGCAGCCGGATCTGTCACATCCGCGACGACCTCCACTACCCGACGGCCCATCGACCGGACCTGCCGACCCACGCCCGCCAACGCCTCGGGGCGACGCGCGGCCAGCACGACATCGGCGCCGGCTTCGGCCAGGGCCACAGCAAAGCCTGCCCCCAGCCCGCCGCTGGCACCGGTGACGACAGCCACCCGACCATCCAGCCGGAAGAGATCGAGGACGCTCGTTCGCTCATTGCTGCCGTTCGCCATAATCCCCTGCCCTCTCAGACCCGTACCGCGGGTGTCGAACTAGTACTCCGAATAACGATAACCGATAGGTTTATCGGTGATCGACGGTCGCCAATCGAGACCCGCTGTTGTCTGCGCGAGGCACTCGTCACTGCCGGTGAATGCCCAATTCTGCGATTCGGAATTCCGTCATGACCGAGGATCTACGATGACGTGACGCAGCCGAGATCAGCGTGGAGTGCCCGAATCTCTCGCCGAGCGATCTTTCCGCTGACCATTCTCGGCAACGGCTCCGGTTCGATCCTCACATGTTTGGGCACCTTGAAGCCCGCCAGATGCCGCTTGCAGTGTTCGACGATCGAGGGCTCGTCGACCGGTTCCGTGGCGTACACGATCGCGGCCGGCACTTCTCCGAACTTCGCATCGGGAACCGAGATGACGCAGACATCCTGCACACCCGGAACGTCGGCGATCACCGCCTCGATCTCCGAGGGTGCGATGTTGAAACCGCCCGAGATGATGAGGTCTTTCATCCGGTCGACCACCTTGATGAAACCGTCACCATCAACCACCGCGAGGTCACCGGTGTGAAACCAGCCGTCGCGCCAGGCTGCTGCCGTCGCCTCCGGATTGCGCCAGTATCCTGGCATGATAGACGGGCCGTTGACGACGATCTCGCCGCATTCTCCTGGGTCGCAATCGGTTCCGTCGGGGCGGACCACTCGGTGCCGAGTAAAGACCGAACCTCGCCCGATCGACTCAGGCCGTGTCATCGCCTCCTCGGCAGGATTGAGCGTGGAGAAGCCGTTGAGTTCGGTCATGCCGTACGCCTGTCGGAGCGGTACACCTTTGGCAAGCCATGATTGCACGGTTCCCAGCGGGATCCGGGCGCCGGCGATCGTCACCAGCCTCAGACTCGACAGGTCTGCATCGGAGAACCCCGGCTGGGCTGCGATCTGCTCGAATTGAACCGGCACACCGCACATGATTTCGATCCGCTCGGTGGTCAATCTCGACAGCACGGATTCGGCGGCGAAACCCCGCTCGTAGAACAACGTCATGCCTCGGGTCAAGGATTGCAGCACGTGCCACGGTAGGCCCGGTGCCCCGGCCATCGACAACGTAAAGATCATTCGCCCACCGGGTCGCAGCGCGGGTTCGGCCAATGCCATCTCGGCCATGAAGCTGAAGGCGCTGCGATGGGTGATTGTCACACCCTTGGGCCGAGATGTCGTGCCGCTGGTGTAGATGATGATCGCGACGTCGTCGAAATCGGTGACATGTCGGTCGAACGGCCGGTGCTCGACGACCCGCAGCGCCGCGATGTCCACCAGTGATCGCATCCGAATATTCCTGTCGGACAACGCATCCAACATGCGCTCCCGACTACTGACATCTGTCAACACCATCGCCGGATCGGCGTCCTCGACGAGCTGCTTCAGCTCCGAGCTGGTGAACCGGTTGTTGAACGGAGTGACCACAGCGCCGGCTTTGAGCACACCGAGTGCGGCCACACACCATTCCAGACTGTTCTCTCCGATTATGGCCACCCGCTCTCCTGGACGCAGCCCGGCACTCGTCAGATCGTGCGCGGCGGTGTCACTCCAGCATTCAAGGGTGCGAAAGTCCACGGTATCGCTGCCGTCGAATACGATCGCAGCCCGATGCGGCGCCGCCTCCGCCCAGAACCGCAATCCATCGGTGATATGCGCCGTCACTGCCTGTCCTTCCCGGCTTCATGGTGGTCAGCTCCGACGCCCAAGTCCAGATCCGCGCCGCTCTCGTCAGATGACCTGGACGTCGGCATCATCCGAACTGATCGGGAATGAAGGGCCGGAACTTCCACCACGGATATCCGGCAGGCAGATCGGTCGACACTCTGTCCGGAAAGTTCGCCGTGCGCTTCTCCAGAAAAGCCGTGACACCCTCATTGGCATCAGCGGAAGCACCGCGGGATTGCCCCAACCAAGAATCCAGCTCGTGCGCAGTCATCGGATGGTCGGCTCCCAGCATCCGCCAAAGCATCTGCCGGTTGAGCGCCACCGACACCGGCGCGGTGTTGGCTACGATCTCCGTCGCCACCGCGTAGGCCGCGGGCAGCAGCTTGTCGGCCGGATGCACACTGCTGACCAGTCCGGCGTCGAGCGCCTCACCTGCACCGAAAATCCGCGCGGTGGCGGTCCACTCCAGGGCCCGCGCGATCCCCACAGTGCGCGGTAGAAACCAGCTCGATGCGGCGTCCAGCACGATACCCCGGCGGGCGAAGACGAACCCGAAACGTGCACTTTCGGAGGCCAATCGGACATCGGCGGGTAGGGTCATCGAAATGCCCACGCCGACCGCCGGTCCATTGATCGCCGCGATCACCGGTTTGAGCGATTCATAAACCCGCAGTGAGACGAGCCCACCCGTATCGCGGTAGTCACGCTCGCCCGTAAAGTCGAAAGTATCGCCCCCGGACTCCAAATCGGCACCGGCGCAGAACCCGCGTCCGGCGCCGGTGATCATGACGGCGCGAATCGCGTCGTCGGCATCGGCGCGGTCGAAGGCGTCGATGAGCTCGGTTGCCATCAACTCGGTGAAAGCATTCAACCGCTCGGGACGGTTCAACGTGATGGTCAGGACTCCGTCCGCCACCGAGTAGCCGATATGACGATAGGAGGGATCCGGGTCGGGTTGGCTCACGACGAATACTCCCGCAGGCGATGTAACGGTGACAATCCGCAAGATCCCGCCTTGACAGGATGGCGCGGGCAACTTCTATAAAACTTATGTAATTAGATAACTGATGTCAAGGGCGATCACCCACCCACTGGGACTCGAGTCATCGCCCGCATTCGTCAATTCGATGCGAACCCGCCAGAAAGAGATCGCTCCGTCGGGAGGGCCACCTACAGAGTGGACGCCGACCCGAACATCGTGGCGCTCACCAGCGGCGCCATCGGGCCACCCAGCAGCAGCGAGACCTCGGCGCCGGGAACCTGGTTCGGTGACGACCCGCGAATCTGACGGACCGCCTCGGTCACCAGACCGATTCCGTGCACGAATCCTTCCGCTATGTTCCCGCCCGCTGTGTTGATCGGCAGAACTCCTTTGGGCGCAAGGAGGTTCGGCAACTGCATGAACTCGCCCGCAGCAGGGCCCGGCGGGCACAGCCCGAGATCGATGAGTGAGGCTACCGCAGGGCCGCTGAAGTTCTCGTATACCTGAACCACGTCGACATCCTCGGCCCGCACCTCCGCCGACTGCCACAGTCGCGACACCATCGCGGGATGAAATCCTGCACTGGTGTAGCGCTCTTCGTTCTCCATGGACTCGCTCCAGTTCGGCCCCGAGCCCTGCACACCGGCCAGCACATAGGCGGGTGTGCTCGCGCAGTCCTTGGCCCGCTCCGCCGACACCACGATGATCGCGCTCGCGGCGTCGTTCTCCCTGGAGCAGTCGTACAACCGCAGCGGCTCGCTCACCCAGCGTGAACCGGCGTAGATCGCGTGATCGATCGGGGCTCCATACGCCGCCGCCTGAGGGTTGTTCTGAGCATGCTGATAGGACGCCATGACCAGAGCCTCCATCGCCGACTGCGGAACGCCGTCGACCTTCAACATGCGTTGCGTGCGCAGCGCACAGATCTGAGCCGGTGCGACCACTCCGTGAGCGGTCAGCGCCGACGGGAAATGGCCCTTGCCATAGCTGCCGCGCCCGTCGTCCGCCTCGGTGATGCCCCGGTAGACGACCACACAGTCCGCTTGGCCGGTGGCCACGGCGGTCGCGGCCGAGTTGACCGCGGCGGCCACCCCACCTCCGCCGCCTCCCCACACCAAGTTCGACCAACGGATCTCTCGGACACCCAGGCACGCTCCGACGACCAATCCCTCCGTGCGGTCGTTCGCGTAGGACGCAAACCCGTCGATCTCCCGAGGGTCGATTCCGGCGTCCGCACACGCCGCCAGCACGGCCTGCAGTATGAGCTCCAGCGCCGAATGGTCACTGCAGCCGCGCTTGCGGTACGGGGTGTTGGCAATGCCCACCACCGCGGTCCGACCTCGCAAGGTCCGGTCTGCATTCATGAACTCTGCGCCCCTTCGGTCATTGCCATCAAGCCAGGCGCCAACGCAGGACCGGCCACCCGTCGGGGTCCTCAGGCGCTTCGATCTCACCGACCACCGGCTGACCGATCCGGGGCTCGACACCGTCGGCATCCAACAACACACCCAGCAGCCGGCGGTCACCCGCCTGGGGCAGCTCAACGACCAGAGTCACAAAGGGCAGGTGCCCGGTGAAGGCGGGCGCGAACGGCAACCACGTGCGTATCCAGGAGAAGATGGTGCCCGTCAGCGCGACACTCGACCAGGTACGACCGAAACTGTGACAGCACGGGCATATCGGCCGGCAGGGCCATACCCAGTTTCCGCACTCGTCGCATTGCGGCAGACGTAACTCCCTGTTGCGCAGGGCCTCCCAGAACGGAAGGTCAGATCCATCCTCAGCCGGACCGGTGTCTGCCATCTGTGGCGGCGTGTCGGGAAGGTTGCGCACATCGTTGACAAACCATCTCGAGTCGATCTTGATCCACCGAGCACGCAAGTAGGTGTCGACACCATCGGCCGTCGAGTAGCATGTGATGGCGGACACCAAACCGTCGCCATCAGGTCCGATGCTTTGCAGCTCCGAGGTTGCGACGTTCGGCGGCAACTTCGCCGAACCGATCAGCTGGCCACGACGGTCGGGGCGGAAGTCGTCCAGAACCGTTGCGACATCACCCGTGATGGTCGCGTGGCTGTGCGCCCTGACGAGCTCGACCAGCTCCGGCGGCACATCCTCGGCCACGATCTCGGGCAATTCACGAGCTCCTCACGCTCCGGCGCCGGCATCCGGGAGTTCTCCACGGGGAGTGGCGCTTCATTTCGAAATTAACCTATAATCTTCAGTTTTAGAGGTCAAGTGGCTCGGCGGCGACGCAGACCGGTTCGGCCGAGCGTGGCTGGTCGATCCCCTGTGCGATGCCCGTCCGATAGCCCGACGACCCCGCGACATGGCAGTGCATCCACCACACCTTCGGCCACATGCCGCAGGCCCACCCACTCCTCATAAAACTATCGCAATACGGTAAACGATGAGGCTCACCGCAAAGGGAATGCAATGACAGTCGGCCGCACCGGGAGGCACGAGATCGAAGTCCAAGTCGTACATCGAGAACAACTGGCCGACAACATTGTTCAGATCACCCTTGCCACCGTTTGCGGACAGGAGTTCCCGACTTGGGATCCCGGTGCCCATATCGATGTCCTGCTCGACGACCTGGTTCGGCAGTATTCGCTGTGCGGCGACCTCACCGACCGTCGCAGCCTGACCATTGCGGTGCTGCGGGTACCCGAAAGCCGCGGCGGATCAGCTGCCGTGCATCGGCTGGCAGTGGGTGACCGATTCATGATCGGCACACCGCGCAACAACTTTGAATTGGTTGCGGCGCCCGAGTACGTGTTCATCGCCGGCGGGATCGGCATCACCCCCATACTGGCCATGGTGAGCCGGATCGCTGCCTCGGGTCTCCCGTGGCGGCTGGTCTACGGCGGCCGGTCACGAGCATCCATGGCCTTCCACCGCGAACTCGAAGAGCGCCACGGCGACAAGGTCCTGATAAGACCACAGGACGAGGTCGGTTTACTCGACCTCGCGCAGGATCTCGGTCCGGCGCGCGATGGCGTGGCCGTTTACTGCTGCGGTCCGGAACCACTGTTGCAGGCCGTGGAACATCATTGCCGCGACTGGCCGGCCGGCAGCCTGCATGTCGAACGGTTTGCCGCCAAGGCGCAGGATTCCGTGGCCGATCCGTCGGCGTTCGAGATCAAACTCACCCGCTCGGACCGGACCCTGTCGGTGCCGGCCGACAGATCGGTGCTCGATGTTCTGCGCGAAGCGGGTATCGACGTCAAGTACTCCTGCTTGGAGGGCACCTGCGGCACATGTGAGACCACGGTACTGGCGGGGGTTCCGGAGCACCGCGATTCGCTGCTCACCGAGTCCGAACGGGCAGAGAACGATGTCATGTTCGTCTGTGTGTCACGCAGTCGAACACCACGCTTGACCCTCGACCTGTGACACACCCAGCGGCGCCCTGAGCTCGTGGACGGGACGCATCACGACAACGAAGCCATCGAAGAATTACCGGATACCTTCATATCTTGTGGAGCTCAAACTAACGCGATAAGTTTTATGGATACGTGCATGTTGCCGACACGACAACGGACCTACGCCCGCGGGCGAAGTGAATTCAAAGGAGAGACCATGTCAGTAGATGAGTTCCGACCCATCTACGAAAGGCACATATCATTTGTTGCCGCGGGCGACATCAAGGCCATCCTGGCCGACATGGTCCAGGAGAACGTTCCCGCCGTGTTCGACGGTGTCGACACGCCGCGCGGCGTAGTCCGCGCACACACCATCCGAGACGTTCGGGCCGAGGGTGACCTCATGATCGGCGAGACGGTCTACGACGTCGGCGACAGATTGATCGGACTTCGATCCATCTGGGCAAACCACGACGGTCGATGGTTGGCCGCCGGCCTGGAGAATTTTCCGGTCGAACAGCCTGTCGAGCGCGGAGTCTGATGACCACCGACCGAACCGAGCTCTTCATCGACGGTCAGTGGGTCGCGCCGCGCTCCGCTCAGAGCGTCGAGGTCATCGAGGCCGCCACCGAGCAACCCCTTGCCCGGTGCGTACTCGGATCGACCGCCGATATGGACATCGCGGTCAACGCTGCACGGCGCGCGCTACGCGGCCCGTGGGCGTCCTACACCGCCACCGAACGGGCCGATCTGCTCGACCGCATCGGTGCCGCGCTGAAGTCACGCGCCCGGGACACCGCCGCCCTCGTTAGCCGCGAGAACGGAATGCCGATCTCGCTGTCCAAGGGCGCCAACGGATATGCCCCCGCCCTGATGTTCTCCTACTACGCCACACTCATCCGGGAATACTCGACCCTGGAGATCCGACCGAACGCACTACGCGGCCGCAGCATCGTCGCCCGGCAACCGGTCGGCGTGGTCGCCGCCATCACGCCGTGGAACTATCCGCAGGGACTTGCGGCCATGAAGCTGGCCCCGGCCTTGGCCGCCGGTTGTACCGTCGTGCTCAAGCCTGCCCCGGAAACGGCGCTGGACGCCTTCGTGTTCGCCGAAGCGGCCGTCGAGGCGGGACTGCCTGCGGGGGTGCTCAACGTCGTTCCCGGTGACCGCGAATCCGGTGCCCATCTGGTTGCGCACCCAGGGGTCGACAAGGTCGCCTTCACCGGGTCTACCGCAGCGGGAAGGGCCATCGGTGAGGTGTGCGGCCGATTGTTGCGGCCGGTGACGCTCGAACTAGGCGGCAAGTCCGCCGCCATCATCACCGAGTCGGTCGATCTCGATGTATTCGCCAAGAACCTGTTGGAGGTCTCACTGCCGAACAACGGTCAGACCTGTCACGCGAGCACCCGCATCCTGGCACCGCAGAACCGCTACGACGAGGTCGTCGAGGTCGTTACCGAAACGGTACGGTCGCTGGCAGTCGGCGACCCACTGGACAAGGAAACCGCGATCGGCCCGCTCGTCAGCTCCGCCCAACGAGACCGGGTGCTCGGTCTCATCGAGGACGGGCGCAACGCCGGCTACCAGATCACCACCGGCGGCGGCATACCGGCCGCACAGACCGCGGGCTGGTTCGTGGAGCCGACTGTCTTCAGCGATGTGGACAACGCGGCACGGATCGCGCAGGAAGAGATCTTCGGACCTGTCCTCGTCATCACCCGCTATGCCGACGAGGACGAGGCAATACGGATTGCCAACGATTCCGCCTATGGCCTCGGCGGCACAGTGTGGACCACCGATGAGCAACACGGAATCGACCTCGCCGCACGTATCGATAGCGGAACGGTCGGAATCAACCATTACGCGCTGGATCTGGCCGTCCCGTTCGGCGGTCGCAAGGCCTCCGGCCTCGGCCGCGAGCTCGGGCCCGAGGGACTGAGCCCGTATTTCGCGCTGAAATCGATCTATCTGGGCTCGGACTGACCCGGCAGATCTGCAGGAACGCCCCGGCGACGCCAAAGGAGTACCCGTGGCATTACCCCTCGACGGAGTTCGAGTACTCGATCTCACCGATGGACTCGGCGCATCCGCCGGCCGCTTCCTCGCCGACCTCGGCGCCGAGGTCATCCTGGTGGAGCACCCGACCGGCTCGGCGTCGCGCCGGACTGAACCGCGGCACGCCGACCTCGGCATTGCCTTCGCCCTGCGAAACGCGAACAAGCTCGGCATCGCGCTGGACATCGAGGACCCGGCCGACCGAACCCAGCTTCGTGAACTGGTCTCGGGCGCGGACATTTTCATCGAATCGGCGCGGCCGGGCCGACTGGGTACCCACGGTTTGGGACCGGCCGACCTGGCCACGGTGAACCCTGCTCTGGTCTACGTCTCGATCACAGGATTCGGACAGACCGGCCCCTACCGGGACTGGGCGAGCACCGAGGCCACCCTCTATGCACTGAGTGGGGTGTTGTCCCGGTCCGGCGCACCGAACACTGCACCGCTGTTACCTCCCGACGGGATCGTCGAAGAGTCCGTGGGCGTGCACGCCGCGTGGTCGGCCCTGCTGGCCTACTACGACCGATTACACACCGGTCGCGGGCAGACCGTCGACATCTCGGCGCTCGAGGTCTTGGTACACGGTTTCGATCCCGGCTTCGGGGTGCAGGGGTCCGCGGCGGCCGGTCGTTCGGAGGACTACCCGCGCGGACGACCCGATGCAGCCAACTTCTACCCGGTGTATCGGTGCCGCGACGGCCGGGTTCGGATCTGTCTGTTGGCCAAGCGCCAATGGCGATCGATGTTCCTCTGGTTGGGCGAGCCAGCGGAGTTCGCCGATCCGATCTTCGACACGATCCCGGCTCGTTTTGCGGCCGCGGATCGTCTCAATCCATTGATCGAAGAGTTGTTCGCCGCCTACACGCGCGATCAGCTGGTGGCCGAGGGCACGAGGCGTGGGATACCGATCGGCGGCGTCAATGCGCCTGCCGAAGTTCTGCACACCGATCATTTCCAGGAGTCCGGCACGCTGGTCGAGGCATCCCTCGCCCCCGGTGTGACCGCGCGAATTCCGCATGGTTACTGCAGATTGAACGGTGACCGGATGGGTTTTCGATACCCCGCACCGCAGCCCGGACAGCACAACGAGTCCGTCATCGGTGTCGCGCACAGCGCGCTTCCGCCGATCGCACCCGGCTACCCGGTCGGAACACCACCGTTCGAAGGTCTGCGAGTCCTGGACCTCGGTGTCATCGTGTTCGGCGCCGAGCTCGGGCGTCAATTCGCAGACAACGGCGCCGATGTCATCAAGATCGAGAACTCGGAATTCCCGGACGGCCTCAGACAGTCCAAACGCGGCAACTCGCTGGCGGCGTCGGTCGCCTGGGGTCATCGCAACCGCCGCAGCCTCGGTCTGAACCTGCGGTCCAGTTCCGGCATCGAGGTGTTCAAACGACTTGCTGTCGATGCCGATCTCGTCCTCGCCAACTTCAAACCCGGCACGCTGGCCGCCATGGGAATCGGCTATGACGTGTTGTCCGCCATCAATCCCGGCATCATCGTGTCCGAATCGAGTGCGTTCGGCGAAACCGGACCGTGGAACAAGCGACTCGGCTACGGGCCGCTGGTGCGCGCCGCGTGCGGAGTCTCCGCTCTGTGGCGGTATCCGGACTCGGCGGACAGCCTGTGCGACGGATCGACGGTTTACCCCGATCACATCGCCGCACAGGTGGCCGCCACCGCGGTGCTGGCCGCGCTGATCCAACGGATGAGGACAGGCCACGGATGTCGTATCGAGGTCGCCCAAGCCGACACCGCGATCATGCAGATCGGACCGCAGCTGGTGACGCAATCGCTGCACACCAACGCTTCTCCGGTGGCCGTCGACGCGGGCAGCTATACGGTGCCGTCGGGAGTCTTCCCGTGCGCCGGCGACGACGAATGGTGCGTCATCAGCGTGCGAGATGACCGGGACTGGCAGCGAGTATGTGAGATTGTCGGCCGCCCAGATCTGGTGCTCGACGAAAAGTTCGCCACTGCCCACGCTCGGTTGGAAAACCGTTCCGCCGTCGCTGATGTGATAGCCGGTTGGACGACAACGCGAGCGCCGGACGACGTGATGGACACCCTGCAGGCGGCGGAGATTCCGGCGGGCGCGATGCGCCGTCTACCTGAACTGCTGACGGATCCACAGTTGTTGGCGCGCAATGCCTTCACCGAAATCACGCACCATCGACTTCCGATGAGTCTGCCGACCGCCAGGCAGCTTGCGCACTTTCAGACGATACCGCCGTGGCCACTACGTCCGGCACCACTGGCGGGCGAGCAGACCCGCGAGATATGCCGCAGCGTGCTGAACATGACCGACTCGGAGTTCGAATCTCTCGTCGAGGAAGGCGTTCTGCAGCTCGGCGAGGACGGCGCTCGCGCCGGATGATCCGGTGCGGTCATCGAGCTACTGACCCGTGGACTACCGATGACGGCCACCACGACTGGACGTGACAGCCACAATCAGCCTCGCCACCATTTGGAGTAGACATGTCTGCCGATCGATACCTTGCCCGCGACGAACAGCGCATCTTGGCGTGGTCGTTCGTCGAACTGATGCGTCCGCATCTGCCGCCCCGAGAACGCACACGCATGACGACTCTTCTTGGCGCGGGCGAGATCGAGAACACGCTGTTCGACCTCCTCGACCATTGCACCGCGATCGATCTGGAGCTTCCGATTTCGTTGGTCGCCCGGCTCGACGATTGGGCACGGGGCTATCGCGGAACTCCGATGGAACACGTCCTGCGCGTGCGAATCGCCGCCGTCCGCTCGCGGCCACCACACGTCCCAGCGGCGCCAGCACCGCTGCTGGCCCTCTGACGCCGAGATCTTCTAATACCGCAGCCAACAACCGCACCTAGCTCAAGATCGGGAATATCGTTGAAACACTCGGCCCGTCCGCGCCACGTCCGTACAACGCGCGTTCTCGGTGAGCGATGAAGAACCCGCCGACAACCCCCGCCATCGGACGAGACCTCGCGGCGCTGTCTGGCCACGACCTATGGCACGCCGAAGATCTCCAGGTCGGCGACCGCATGAATCTGGGCAGTGTCGACGTCACGCGTGAGGCCATCATCGATTTCGCCGCTCGGTACGACCCGCTCGAGATCCACCTCGACGACACCCGATCCCCATTCGGCGACATCATCGCCAGCGGGGTCCACACCATGGCGTACTTCTCGAGCATGGCATCACGGTCGTTCTTCCCGCGACTCGCACTGGTTGCGGGCAAAGGAATCGAACGCATGCGTCTGCCGCACCCAGTATTTCCCGGCGCATGCCTGACCGGACAGATCAGAATCGACGACGTGGTGATGAAGCCGGAACGTGCCGACATCGTGTGCGGGTCGACCATGGTCGACCAGTCAGGCCGCGTGGTGCTGGACTTCATCGCGATCACCGTGGTGGCTCGCCGGAAACACCGCTGAGGGCGCCACACCACTCGTCTTGTCACCGAATCGAGTTCGTGAGAGGTAGCCCAGCGTCGACCGTTGCCGTCAGCAGGACAGCCCATCCGCCGATGTCCTATCCGGCGAACAACCCACTCCACTGCGGGCACCACTCATTGGCGGAAACCAAGGCGAAGCGTCGAGCCTGGTCCTGGTCGATGACGAAATTGCGGGCGATCTTCTTGCTGATCTCGACCGGAGGCCGGTTGCCCAACCGCAGCACATAGCAGACCGATCGACCAGCGCTGATGATGTTGACATCACTGTTCATGATGCCGATCTCGCGTGCCGCGTCGATCACCGCGGCGTCGTCCGCCCGGGCCGTCGGCGACGCCGCGAGTGCGATGAACAGGCCCGCGATGCAGCTCAAGGTCTTAACAGATGTGCGCACGCGTGGTCCCTCTCCCTTCCCTCAAAACGGTCATGGTGGACTCAACCACGTCCGTGTCGGCGTGATGAAGAACCTGAAGGGGCCGCGCGAGCAATAGGTGCTCGTGTCGGCCATGGTGGCGCACCGAGTCCCGTTGTACTCGATGAAGCTGCGTGGGGGTAGTTCGCGCTGTGCCCTGCCGGGTGGAGTCAGCACGATGAAACCGGGGTCGGTGCGCATCCGAATCTGGCCGCTGACCCACCCGACATTCGTGGTACCCGGCGCACCGCGGATGTCGCCTTGGCAGGCGAAGGCCCCCCGATCCCAGATACCGCAGTTGAGTCCGAGTGGAGTCGAAAACCAGACGCCGCCAGAACTAGTGGTGAAGTAGTCGTCGTACTTCACCTTCTCGTAGTAGTCCAGGATCAGATATGCCGCCGGGTAAGGACTCTCATCAGAGCCGCTGTTTGGTTCGGCGAGCGCCGTGGCCGCAGCGAGCGAAGAACCGCACGCCACCGCCAGAGCCGTCAGGCAGGCGTAGACGCATCGCGCGACCTGTCCGGGCTCGCTGATCATGGCAGATTTCCCGGAGAAGATTCGTTCACCGCCGTGTGCGGCACGCTGCCGTAACACGTCACATTGCCCACGTCCAGAATGCTCTCGCACAGTACGTCCGTACCCTTGGTGATCCGCACCGTGACGAACTGGCCTTGCAGAACCCGCCCTACCGTCGCCGCGGTGCGGAAGGGGGGTCGCCAGTCGGCTCGTAGCTCGGCGCCGTCAGCCGTCGGGCTCGTTGCGTCGACAACCGGCACCCTGAGGGTGAAGGGAAGCGGAACGTCCCGCAGCAGGTGTTTACCCGATATGTCGCGGTACTCGACTTCGGCCAGTCGGCCGACGACCTGCGAGAAGATGTCGTAGGTGACGGTCTCCTCCGCGTGTGCGATCGGCGGATAGATGACACCGGCGATTCCCATGAAGATCGACCCGAGTGCCGCGTGTATCCGATTCACCTGTATCCCTTCCTGAAGCGAACCACAATTCGTGGGAAATGACATCGATCAGCGCGCTACGGCGTTGCCAGCACGACGGTTGTCAGAATCATGTTCTTCTTGGCGTTGTACAGCGTGCTGACACCGAAATCGGAGAACGAGCAGTCCGGGAGCAGCTTGAAGCCCTGCAGGATCGTCACTTTGATCGCATTGCCCGGGTCCGTCGCGGCACCGGACAGTATCGACGCCTTGCTGCCGCCGTATCCGAGATCCTTCAGGACCGGCAACGCGTCGGTCTCGGGCACGGCACGCGCCTCGTGGTTGATCCACCTGTCGGTGGTCCTGTTGATGCCCAGCGCCGCTTGATCGATGATCGGATCAGATCGCAACGGCTCACACGTCGGTGGTCGAGAAGCCGCCACTGCCGCGCGCAGATTCTCGGTGTCATCTGCTGCCGCGGTCGGGGCCACGGATATGCCCGCCATCGTCAAGGCGGCGGCCAGTAGACAACTCACCCAAAGTCCGGCGCTCAGATCCAGGAACCGACTCCATGGTGTGGCCGTGCCCGTCTTCTCGAATACCTCGACCGTCATCGCACTTCTCCTCGTCGGGCCGTCGTCACTGTTCGCACACGTGCGAACGATGGATATCACTGCCCCAACGCTTCGCCTTCTGCACCGAGGGCCCGGTGAACCAGTTGGGCTGATGCGCCAGAATCCCGTTGTTGACGTTGGAGAGCTGCTCCCACAGTTTGAAGAAGGCCTCCCCCTCGTAGATGGCGAAATAGCGGTCGCCAAAGGGGTTCTGCGGCTGCGACAGTGCATGGACACGCGGGGTCAGGAAGTCGACGGCCTGTCTGATGTTGCCCGTCACGATGTCCACCTGCTGCTGGATGTTGTCGCGGCTGTAGTCGAAATCGTTGCCGTCCGGCCCGATCCGATTCGTCTGCAGCCTGTCGATCTGGAAGCGCAGTGTGGCGTATTGAGCGTTGTACCACTGGCACATGTCGCTCATCGCCGCGATGTCGGCGTCGGTGACCATGTTCCTCGTCTTGTCGTAGGGGAACGGGAACTTCGGTGTCCACCCCCAGGCCGTCGGCGTGATGACGGGAAGGGGTCTGATCACCATGCTGTCGGACGGCGGCCCCGGCGGGCCGACGTCGGCGTCGGGTTCCGCGCCGACCGGCGCACCCGAGGCAATGCCGGCTGCCGACAAGACCGTCGCACAGAGCAGGGCAAGCGCACTGTGCCGAACACCCGGTCTCACTTGGGTCCCATCGCCGAACCGATGCCTCCGACGTCGGTGATCAGCCAATTGTTGTTGCTGTCGATCGTGGTGCTGTAGGTCGCCGTCGATTGCAGCGCGTCCGGTGCCTGCGCGGTCTTCGTCTGCACGCTGACGAAACTGTCCACGACGTAGACGCCGTCCGTGGCCGACCTCACCTTGGCCATCAAAGGTTGTGCGCTTGAACTCCACTGCAACGGAACCAGCACCTGCTCCATTTGAGTGCCGGCGTCGGAGAGCTTTTTGTTGAGTTCGGGAGTGGTGCCTGCGACGAGCTTGACGTGCCAAGCCTGCAGGTCCTTGTAGTCCATGGTTGCGGCGCTGACAGCGTAATCCAGCGCGATCTTCTCCGCCCGAGCATCATTCGCCGCCTGCGCGACCTGTGCGTTCAATTCGTGGCGCGCGCTACCGTACAGCCAGCCCAGGACACCGACCGCCACCGCGAGCACCACAATCAGCCCGGTGACCATGAGACCGCGCAGGCTCAGCGAGATCGACCGAGGTCGACGCGGTGATGTGGCACCACCGTCTGCAGCGCCGGGATCCGACGAACTCGAATCAGTCTCCGCCGTATCGGAATCGGTCTCGCGACTGTCCTTTACATCGACGTCGTTGATGGTCATCCTGCTGCCTTTCCCTAGATTGACATCTCGCGGGCCCCGCACGTCCGCGCTCGTCACGGCCTCACCCGCAACGTGATCACCCCGTCTGCGGGCACCTGCTCAAGGAAGTGATCCAGAATCTGACCGGTATCGAAATTCATCAGCGTCGCGGCGATGGTGTTGAGCTTCGGTTGAAACGCCTCGCCGAGGACCTTCAGATCGCCGCCGTTGACGTCGAGCAGCGCCTGGATCCGCGCGACGAGGTTGTTCAGCAGTGCGATGTCCTCAGGCTGATTGGGACTCAGCAGCAGCGGCAAGTGCTTGTAGAAGTCCTGAAAGTTGATACCGGCCTTCGCAGCGATCGGGGTGAACGTGGTCAGATCAGGATTGACCCATTCGGAGTTCTGGATAAGCGTCCCGAAATTGCTCAGTAGTGCCCGCCCCTCGCCGTTCAGACCGTTGAGCATGTTGTTGAAGACGTTGCTCGCGCGCGACAGATTGGGCAGCACAGCCACCGGATCGGGCAATGCGGAATCGGTTTCACCGATGATGCGGGCGAGCGCCTGGGGATCCATCTGATCCAGTACTCGCACAACACTTGTCGCCAACTCCGAGATCGACGGCGGCTGAACCACCGATTCTGTCGAGATGCGCTGGTTGTCCTTGAGCGTCGGGCCGCCCTCGCTGCGGGGAACGAGTTGGATGTAGGACTCACCCAACGCCGAAAGGTTCTGGAGCTGCACCTCGGTATCGACGGGGATCTCATACTGCCCGTCGACGTAGAAATCGATGGACGCTGCGTCCAGAGACGTCCTTGTGCCGGTGACCTTGCCGACCGGTACGCCGCGCAACAGCACATTTGAATCCGGGACGAGCCCGTTGACATCAGGAACATCCATCGTCACGTTGGTCCGGTTCGACGGTGGACCGATACGAAGTCCGAGCGACCCGAAGTACAACAGCACTATGCCGATGATGAGGGCGAAGACGATGTAGGAGAGCACATCCTTCTTCGTGATGGCGTTCACGGCATGGCCCCCAGAATCCTCAACACCTCTTGCACATTGCCCGACAGTTCCCGCCCGTCCGGCCCGATGATCGAGGTGATGTTGATGGCTGGATATTTGTCGACCGGGAGGAACATCTCGGTGAAAAGTTGTCGATACTTGGGGATCTCGGTTTCGCCGGCCACCTTCGACTCCTGGAGCGCTCCCACGGAGTCGGCGAGCGAGTTGAGGAAGGGGACCAACCAGTAGCCGCCCAAGGTGATACTTCCGACGCTGGGCAGAATCGTCCCGATGTAGTTGAGGATTCCGATGAGGTGTTCGAATCCGAGTTGTCCCTCTGGGGAGAACAGGTAGTCCAGCTCCGGCAGTCGACTGTTCATGACTGCGGCGCCCTCAGCGACTCCGTTCAGCAGTTGGTCGACGGTGTCGAGATTCTCCGACAGGGCCGAAAGGTTGGTTTCGACACGGCCTGTCAAGAGCTTGATCTCGTCGCTGGACGGCGCGACGCGGTTGAGACGGATGATGGTGTTCTGTGCTCGCTGGATGGAGCCACTGGACACGAAGTTCGCGAGGCTCGCGATGGTGTCCTCCAGCTGCGGTGGCGACGTCGTCTGCGCGAGCGGAATCACTCCACCATGAGCCAATACGGCGCCCGGAGCGGCATTCTCCGCGGGTCGCTCGAGTGCGACGTAGATATCGCCCAGCACGGTCGCCTGTTGCAGAACCGCCCTGATGTTGGACGGGACGGTGACCCCGCGACTCATGCGGGCGGTCACGTTCACGTCAGCACCGTTGAGTGCCATCTCCGACACGACGCCGACCGTGACTCCGTCGAGCACCACCTTGGCGCGGTCGGGCAGGTTCAGCACGCTGTCGAATTGCATGACGATGTCGTATCCGTCGTCATAGGAGGGGCCCGGCTGGGGCAAGGCCTCGACGTTGACCGCCGCACAGGACGTGACCGCCAGGACGACGGTCGCGACCACGGCACCAGCGAGCACTCGGGACTGTCGCATCATTTGTTCGCCGCCAGCGTCAGCACGTACTGGAGCAACGCCACGTCCACCGCGTACGGCGTCCCCTTGACGTTCGCGCAGCTACCCGGGACAGAGGCATTCATGATGTTGCACTGAGCGACCCCATCGGGCATCCGCACCCGGTACAGGGGCGGCCGATAGTGCAAGGTGAACTGGTGGTCGTTGGCAAGGTTGACCAGTCCGTTTAGCACCCGCGGCGCGACATTCAGCAGGCTCGCGTAGTAGGGAGCGCGGGGACTGGCCTTCCTCAGCGCGACGGATACCGCGTCGAGCAGTTGCTGAATCTGCGGACCCAACTCCCGTTCGATGCCGCCCGCAGCTTCGACGACCGATTTGATGCCCTCCATCGTCTTGGATGATCCTTCGAGGGTTTCTGCCGCATCTTCGCCCGCGGAGCTCGCCAGATCGTCGAACACTCCGTTGAGCGTCGGCTCGACATCGACCAGCATCGTGGTCAGCTCCTTGAGATTGCGCGTGATGGCGGCCATATCCCCGACCGCCTGCTCGGGCGAGTCGACCACGGACGACGTGGTGGTCAGCAATGTGTTGGCCTTCGACCCCTGACCATTGAGCGCCTGGTCGATACCCGACACCACCCGCCCGATGTTGTCCGATCCATCCGGACTGATCGAGTTGATGAAGTTTGTCGAGGACCCGATGACCTCGGACAGGCTCCTCGGTGTCAATGACCGATCGAGCGGGATGCAACCGCCGGGTGACAAGTGCTGAGTCGACCCCTCGTAGTCACCGACGAGTTCGAGCGCCCGGTCGGCAAGGATCGACGTAGATCTGGTGACAGCCTTGGCTTCCAGCGGAATCTCAAGTCCGCCGTCGATGGTGAAATCGACGCGCACCGACTTCGTCGACGGTGTGATCGCAGTGACCTTGCCGATCGGATAACCGAGATGGGTCACCGGGTTGTCGACGTACAACCCGACGCTGTCCGGCATGACAGCGCAATACGCCGCTACTGCCTGCTTTTCCGACGTCGCGCACGATGAGCATGC
Source organism: Mycolicibacterium neoaurum (assembly GCF_036946495.1). Taxonomy (NCBI): domain Bacteria; kingdom Bacillati; phylum Actinomycetota; class Actinomycetes; order Mycobacteriales; family Mycobacteriaceae; genus Mycobacterium; species Mycolicibacterium neoaurum. The sequence continues at coordinate 3,115,425 of NZ_JAQIIX010000002.1, read as the reverse complement.
GAGCAAGGAGGCCACGGCCAGCGTCAGGGACGTCACACGCCTGATTCGGCCTGAACGCGATGTCGTCATCAGCACGGGCTCCCCGGCATCGGTACGCAGAGATCGGTCGCCAGCAGTCCTGGCTCCGCGTTCTGCGCGTTGAGTACGCGATCAGCGAAGTTCTGCATTCGCTTGAGCGCACGGATGGTGAGTCCGTTCTGCTCTACGAACACCCGACCTCGTTCCAGGTAATCCCGCACTTTCTCGATGAACTCGAGGCGGTGCGTCTCGTAGAAGTCACCCAGCGGCTTCAAGGCGAGCAGGACGTCGCCGAGTCCCTGCAGCGTTTGGGACACACCCTTCTGGTAGACCACCATCGTCTGGGTCACGATGGCGATCTTGCGCACCAGCTGCGCGAACTGATCCCGATAGTTGGCCAATGTCCTGATGTACTCGTCCGAGAGGTCGAGGATCTTGGTCACCTGCCCGCGTTGCCTGTCCACCGTGGACATCAGCGCGTTACCCGCGTCGATGGTGTTTGAGATCACTTGGACATTCGTGCCACTGAGGCCCTGCGAAATCTGGTCGAGGGATTCGTTGAGAGGCTTGGTGGCGACATTCTCGGTGATCTTGGTTGTGTCGGTAAGGGTCCGAATAAGGCTGTAGGGCATCGTCACTCGCGACTGTGGGATGGTCTCCTGACCCAGTGGGGCATTGCCCATCGACGAGAGGTTGACGTAGTACCCGCCCACGACCGTGAGCATCCGGACGTCGACCTGCGACTGATCCCCGACGAATGCGTCGTCCTCGATCTTGGCGGTCACCAGCACCTGGCTCGGCTCCAACTCCAGGGCTGTCACCGTGCCGACCTTGATTCCGGCCATTCGTACCTCGTCACCGACCCTGATCGAATTCACGTCGTCTGTGTAGAAGGAAACGGCCTGTCGCTGACTCGGCGGGTTGTAGTAGACGTAGGTCAGCACCAACCCGATGACAACCGCGACCGTGATGGCCGTGAAGCCCCATGACACCGGGCTGCGTAGAACACGATTGAGACTCAGCGATTGCACAGCACCACCCGTTGACCGTTCAGTAGCACGTCCATAGTTTCCGGGAGTTGGAAGTTGCCTCGCGAACACGGCTCGACCTCTGTCCCGTCGTTGCCCGGAGGCGGAATGTTCTCGTTGATCACCGGAACCAACTTGAACGCGTCGAAGAAGTTGTCGAGGTTACTGAATGCCCGGTCCAGTGCGTCATCGACGTTGACTCCGTTCCGGAACCCGGCATTGTGCAGCAGGCGGACCACCGGATCGAAGAAGTCCGCGCCGTACAGGAGATCCTTGCGGAACTCGTCGAGAACGGAGTTCAGTTTGTCCACAGGCTGATTCAGCAGATCTATGAGGTGTATGAAGCGTTCGGAGGTACCCCCGAGTCCGTCGGCGACCTCTGCGAGGTTGTTCATCAACGTTGCGACGATCTGTTGCCTGTTCGACACGAACTCCGTGAGCCGGCGGACGCTCTCGAGCAGCGGCGCCAGCCCGCTTCCGTCACCGGTCAGGAATGAGGCGGCATTGGACGTGAAGGTGTTGATCTCCTCGGGGCTCAACGTGGCGAGCACCGGCTGAAGACCGTTGAAAAGGGCGGTCACGTCGAACGAGGGCTGAGTCATCGACGTCGGGATCCGCTCGATCACGTCTCCGTCGCCGAACTCCTCCGCCGGGTTGGTCACGTCGATATAGCGAACCCCGGTCAGCGCCTGGAACTTGATAGCGAGCCGGGTGTCGGCTACGACGGCGTACTTGTTGTCCAAAGTGAACGTGACCTGAGCGACGTTCTGGCCATCGACGCGGGCCAGGTCGACCGAATTGACCTTGCCGACGCGAACCCCGCGCACACGTACGTCACCGTCGGGATGTAGCCCGGAGGCATCGGTGTACTCGGCGATGTACGTCCGCGTACTGATGTGGACGGGATTGACGAGAGTGTTCGACAGCAGGATGAAGAGCACCGCCGAAACGACCAGAGCCACTCCTATCCGCCAGGTCGCAGCTAGCGGCTTCACGGTGTCCCCTCCGTGACGATGCCGACCGGCGCTGCCACGCCGGGCAGGCTGTCCAACAAAATGCGAACGGAAACCGCATGCTGCTCATTGTTTCCCGCGTAGAGATGCTCGAATCGAGTACGCAGTTCGGATAGCTTCTGTGCGAGGTCCTGCGGTCGGAGCAAGACGGGTCCGGTATCGGTGATCGCCTTGAGGCCACTGATCAGAGGCGTCAGGTCATCGACGTGACTGCCGACGAGTTTGCCCACTGCGCCGAACAAGCCGTTCTGTGCGAGCTCCATGAAGGGTATCCAGTGCCTCGCGTAGTACTCGGGGGTTATCTGGCCGATGTTCGGAACCTGGACATCGGTGAGGAACGGGAACTCCACATTGTGTGTGCTCGACGTCGCAGGCCCGCGGACCTGCCCGGGGTAATAGCTGTAGTCGAGAATTCGCCTGCCGGCGATCACTGCCTCGTTCACGAACGGAGGTACCGCCACCACCGCTGACGTGAGCCTGTTCAGCTGCTCCTCCGTGGGTTCGGTCTGAACGGCTTCGACGGCGCGAACCATCGTGACGGCGGTTTCGAAGAGCGGGTTCAATCCGTCGGTGTAGCGGGTCACGCGATCGATGACCTTGATCAACTGCGGCGTCAGCGAGGATTCGGACACGTCACCCAATTGATTGAGTAACTCCGAAAGCGTGAAGTTGCCCGAAGGCGTCAGATTGACCCTACTGCCGTCCCTGAGCGCTGCACCGCCAGACTTCGGCTCCACGTTGATGCCTGGCACACCGAAATAGTTGATAGGCCGGAAATCAATACCCATCGTGTCGCTCAGGCCGCTGGTTGGTTGCGCCTGTAGGTCCGTATCCAGTTGCACGCCGCCGTCGGCAGTGTTGGTGACATTGGTGACCTCGCCGACCTTGACACCGTGCAACACGACTGCCGTTCCGGCCTCGACCCCCTGACCGACATAAGGTGTCGAAATCACTACGGAATAGCTATCTTTGGCGTCTCCGCCAAAGGGGTTGATGACGAAGAGTGACACCGCCGAGGCGACGCACAACACGACGGCGCCCCCGATGCTCATCAACACCCGTTCCTGCCGCTGGGCAGATCCTCTCAACATGAGACGCCCCTATCCCTTGAAGATGAACTCGGGCTGCAGGCCCCACAGGAGCACGGTCGTGGTGAAGTCCAGAACGACGATCGTCACCAGGCTCGCGCGCACCGCCCGGCCCGATGCCATACCGACCCCGACCGGCCCGCCCGATGCGAAATATCCGTAGTAGCAATGGATCAACGTCACCGCGACGCAGTAGATGCTCAACTTTACAGCCGAGTAGAGCAGGTCCATCGGCGTCAGGAACATGACGAAGTAGTGGAAATACGTACCACCGTGTTCGCCATTGAAGACCACGACCACCGTTTGGATCGTGTAGAAGACCCCCATGAGCGTCAGCAGATAGCCGGGTACCACGCACGTCAGCGCGCCGATCAGACGCGTGCCGACAACGAACGGGATAGGTCGCAGACCGATTGCCTCTACGGCGTCGATCTCTTCGGCGATGCGCATTGCGCCGATCTCGGCCGTCATCCGCGTTCCGGCCTGGGACATGAACGCAATGCCCGCAACGATGGGCCCGAGAATCCGCACAGCTCCGATGCCGCCGATGATGCCCGACAGGGAACCAAATCCCAAGATATCCAATACCGCGAGCGCTTCGATGCCCAGCGAGGCACCGGTAGCGACACCGAGCAGTAGCAGCACGCTGATGGTGCCGCCGTCGACGACCAGCGACCCCCTGCCCCAGGCCATGTTGATCGTCGCGGCCAACGTCTGACGAGAATAGCGACGCACGGTCAACGGCAGGTAGTAGAAGACCTGGCCGACGAACAGCGCCCACTGCCCGATGCCGGTCAACGGCTTCTTCGCAGCGTCGGCGGTGGCCGCACGTGCACGCGACAGTGTCGATGGAGTGGACATCACGCGACCGCCGTGGGGAAGAACATCGTCGATATCTGTGTGATGACGAGATTGGCGAAGAGGATGAGAATGACGTTGATCACGACGGCGGCATTCACGGCGTCGGCGACACCACGCGGGCCACCCTTCGCTTCCATGCCCCGCAGCGAGGAGATGACGGCCACGATCGAGGCAAAGACAAGGCCTTTACCGATCGCGAAGTAGACGTCGGTCATCTTGGCGAATGTTCCGAATGAATTCCAGAAACTCCCCGGCGCCACATCGCTGACCGTGACCGACAGCAGGAACGCCGAAGCCGTACCGGAGACGATGATGACCAATGTCAGCATGGGTGCGATCAACAACAGGGCCAGGAACCGGGGTACCACCAGACGCCGGACCGGGTCCACACCGAGTACCCGCATGGCATCGAGCTCTTCGCGAATCGCCCGAGCCCCGAAGTCCGAAGCGATGGCCGACGCCGCCGCGCCTCCCATCAACAATCCGGCGGTGACGGGTGCTCCTTGTCGGAGCACCCCCACCCCGCTTGCCGCGCCGAGGAGGGCCGTTGCTCCCACTTGCGCGACCAGTCCGGAAACCACCACCGTCACGATCCCGCCGATCGGTATCGCCATCAGAACGGCCGGGGTCGCGGTGACCTTGAACAAAGCCCATGCTTGCCACATGAATTCGCCCACCGGCAGTCGGCCGGTGAGAGTGTCCTGAACCGAGTAGCGCAAGACGGATAGAGCAAGAGCGACACCGCGACCGGTGGACCCGGCAGCTGCCACCGGGGCCTTGGCAAGGCGCGTCGCACTCCGCTTCATCGCAAGGAGCGCTCCCGACCGGCCGGCGCCGGCAGGATGGTCTGTGACGGCTACCATCCGCCGACCTGACACCGGATCGACACCGAGACACCTGCACGACGGCGCGGCACGTTCCCACACGCGCCCGACCGCGAGTTGGCGGACGCGTATTTCGATGCTCGGTGACTAGCGAGCGTCGACTGTTCCACTCCTGCTCTCCCATCGTCGTGTGTGAATTTCCCGCCGAAGCCGGCGCGTCCGACCGGTTGCTCGCCGCCGGCAAGGACGTCTGGTCTGGCAGATCACGAAGTGACGCTGCACCGGCACGTTGCACTCCGCGTACCGATGACCCGAAGTCGATCCGAGAGTGACCGGCGAAGCAGAAACCTGTGCTGAGTGGCTTTGCTCACGTCGAGCAATAACTTATACCCAATAGGTTTAGTTGCCAAGTCTGCATCGGAGGAAGTTATTGACAACACCGTCAGCGCTGTGGTTTCAGATCCGGAAGCTGCCACACGCGGACAACCGCCATCGCCGCAGGCCGGCCCACCCAACCAGAAGAGCCAACACCGGCACGGGCCGGCACATGAATCTAAATGCTCTGCACCGGAGCACTTTTCGATCTACCATGACGCGCCAAATCGGACGTCGCGGCGAAGCAATCGCAGCTATGCGGGGACCGGCGCCGCCCGCAGGCCCATCCACCCCATTCGCGGAAGTACGCGGGTATCCGTGTGCCGAACATGCGTCAGGGGCACAGGTAGATCAATGCCAGTTGCGTAACAGCTGGAGTGACCAACGTTGCCGGGGCGCCCACGTAGCCCGCGGCCCGTTTGTCACACACATAGCGACCGTAGCCGAGCAACTCACCGTCGCTGCGGAAACTCGTGGGGTCGTGACTTACCGCGAATACCTTGCGGGCGTGCTCGAGAAAGGCGACTTCGGCCGGCGTGGGCGGCACAAGCGGATCAGCCTTCGCCGGCTGCACCGCAATCATGTTGATGGCCAGGACCGCAGCCAATCCACCCCACGCCCGATACCATCCGTCCACGACACTCTCCTCCGATGTCTCCGCATCGGACGCGCATAACCATCGCCACGTGAGCAACACTGTCCCCGGTGATCCACGGGGCAGACGACTTCTCGTTCGCGTCCAGTTAACCTTAAGGTCTTAGAATAATAAGTGTCAATGGTCGCTACCTTTCGGCCGCGGCGCTGTGACTGGAATTCAGACTACGAAGGGCGGTCTCGATGTCGCCCCAGGAAGTTCTGGCGGGATTTTCCACCCGTCACCCAACGCTGGTCCTAGGATAGGGAATATGGGGAAACTGGCAGCCATGCTTACCGTTTCGATGGTGATGATCGCGCCGCCAGTGTCGGCACGTGCCGATACCGAAGACAGCTATCCCGGTGCCAACTACTCGGTATTCCTACAGGCCCTCGCGGGCGACGGCATCGAGATCGACAGTCGACGTGCTATCAGCGAGGGTCACGCCGTCTGTGAGCTCATCAGGCCACCCGGCGATGGATCCCTCTGGGACGCTGGGCAAAAGGTCAGGTCGATGCACCCGGATTGGAGTGTCGGGACTGCTCTGCACTTTGCGAACAGATCAGTTCAGCACATCTGCCCCAGCCGAGGATCCTTCTGAAAAGAACTTGACACACGCGAGCGTGACTGCGAGCGCACGGGTCGGCGATCACCGAGTAACTTCGCCGACAGCACCCACGGTTGACGAAATCTCCACGTCTCGTTGTCTGCGAACGAAGCTGATCTACCTCTCAGCTCGAAGCTGATGTCCGAGAGGCGTCGGAGTCGATCTGTCCGCAGATCCGCTCCCCTACCAGCAAGCCGGCGCGGTGCCTACGGTGCCACTCATCGGGCCGCCTCTGTTCCAGTCCGTCCGTCAGGACCGGTGGAATCGCGATCGACTTCGGGGCGAAGCACCGCGCGCACCGATTCGGCATCGAGGAGCTTGACGCGCGGCCGACCCAATCGTTGTCCCTTTTCGCGCTCGTGCCGGTCGACGGCCAGCCATCCGTCGGTACCGAAGCTCTGCGGTCGCCGGGCCTCGATCAGCCCGCGGAGTGTCTCGAGGCCGACGGTGGGTTCGCTCAGTACACCGCCGCGGAAGTCTGCCAGGATGCTCTGCACGGTCTCATCGGCGCAGGCTCGGTTCGTACCGATGACACCGATCGGACCACGCTTGATCCATCCCGCCACGTAGCGTCCACGGATCGGCCGACCGGACATTGAGTCGAAGACGCGGCCTGCACGGTTGGCCACAGTCCCCGCTATGGCATCGAACGGCAAGCCGGGAATCTCCACTCCGCGATATCCGATGGAACGCAATACAAGGCCGCAGTCGATGATTTCGGACTCCGCTGCGCCCGAACGGGTCACCCGGATGCCGGTCAAACGGGTATCTCCGATCAGTTCCATCGGCACCGTGTGGAACCGAAAGGCGATACGGCGGCGTTCGGCCTGCGCGGAACGCTGCGCGTATTCGGCCAGAAGCCGTACCTTCAGCGCAGAGTCGTCATCGATCGGGACCTGTCCGTCGATGGTGATACCGATACCGGGATCCGCGTCGAGGCCCAACAGCTCCGGCGTCGTGCACGCTGCCGACTCCGGTCCGCGCCGTCCCAGAATGACGACACTGCGGACCGCACTCGCGCGCAATGCATCGAGTGCGTGCTCGGCGATGTCGGTGCGCCGCAGTCGGTCGACGTGCGTGGTGAGAATTCGCGCAATATCCAGCGCGACATTGCCGTTGCCGATGATGACCGCCTGCGGATGGGAAAGATCGAAGCTCTGATCGGCGAAGTCAGGGTGGGCGTTGTACCAGGCCACGAACTCACGAGCGGAGTGGCTACCGGGCAGCCCCTCACCGGGGATTCCGAGGCGGCGGTCCTCGGCGGCACCTGTGGCGAACAGGACCGCGTGATGCCGCGCCGACAGTTCATCTACGCTGACGTGCTTTCCGACTTCGACATCGAAGTAAGCCGTCAGTCCGCGGCGCCGCAGTGTGCGTTGGAAGCTTCGTTCGATGGACTTGGTGTGTGCGTGATCGGGAGCGACGCCGTAGCGCACCAGCCCGCCGGCGAACGGCAGGCGTTCGATGATGGTCACCTCGGCGTGCACGTCGTGGCGGCTGAGAAGATTCTCTGCCGCATAGAGCGCCGATGGACCAGATCCGACAATGGCGACGCGCAATCGGGTGGGGTGCTCTGTCACAACGAGTTTCGCAGGCGCGGTGACGGCTGGCTCGGCGGCAGGGGCTCGTCGGAAGAAGTCGGCGTTGACGTCGAGATAGCGACGGTTGGCCGAGGTGAGATCGTGGTCGGGCACAATCGCATCCACCGGACAGACCTCGGCGCACGCTCCGCAGTCGATACATGTCGCCGGGTCGATGTGCAGCAGCTCGGCCGAGGCGTAGCCGGGCTCACCGGGAGCAGGGTGGATGCAGTCGACAGGGCAGACGTCGACACAGGTGGCATCGTTGCAGCAGTTCTGCGTCACTACGTATGTCATCGGTCGGTCCCCGGTCGTGGTGTATGGTCGCGGGCGTCCTTCGTCGGCTTCACGGTTGTCGGCATTCTGGATGTGGTGGATATGGGTGGGCGGGAGGCGACGCGATCACCGCTACGCCAGACTGACCGCTACCGAAATCCCGTTGACGATCGGAGATCCGGTCAACGGTTCCAGTTGCACATCATCGACCAACGCGTTGTAGTTGGTGCCGGGCGCAGATTCCGCGTGCGGCGTCTGCATGCCAGAGCCGGTATGGCCCCAACCGTGCGGCATGCTGACCACGCCGGGCCGGAGGGCGTCGTCGACACGTAGTTCGGTGGTGACCGCGGTGGTCTTGGAGCGGACGACTACGCGATCACCGGAAAGCAGGCCCCGCGCCGTGGCATCCTGCGAGCACATCAACAGCGCACAAAGCCCCGAATGTGGTTGCCGTAGAGCGTTGTGCAGCCACGAGTTCATTCCTCGCGGCTGGCGCCGACTCACCAGTGTCAGCCCCGCCGTCGGACGATCGATGCTGGATCTCAGTCGCGGCAAGTCGGCCATGATCATCGCGGGCGCAAGATCGATCCTCCCGTTCGGAGTACGCAGCACGCCGGGAAGCCGCGGTTGCAGTGGACCGTAGTCGATGCCGTTCGGACTGTTCTCCAACTGTTCCAGCGTGAGTCCGCCGGGGTTGGCGCCGAACCGGTCGCCGTAGGGACCGCTGCGCAATCTCATGTCGAGAATGCGCGCGGGGCCGCTGCGTTGTGCAGTCGAGGTCAGCACGTGATCGGTTGTCGTCCCGGTGACTGTCGCGGCTCGGCGGGCTGCGACGGCGGCCGCGGCTGCATCCATATCGGCAATCGGCCGATCGCCCCGCCCCGTCGCTGCGGCGGCAAGTCTGAGCATCAACTGCCACTCGGCGAACTCCCCGTCGACGAGCGGTATGAGAGGTGGGCTGTAGCGGGCGACGTTGCGAACCTGGAAGTGCGCCAACAAGATGTCATGATGACCGCGAGTGGCCAGGGGTGGCGGAGGAAGAATCACGTCGGCGTAGCGGGTCGTCTCGTTGAGGTAGCAGTCGACGGACACCATGAACTCCAGCTCCTGGAGAGCCGCCTCCACAGCATTGCTGTTGGGTAACGAACGAGCCGGGTTCCCTGCGATGGTGATCAAGGCGCGCGAGCGACCGGGGCCCGGGGTCAGAATTTCTTCGGCCAAGCAGGCGGCCGGCAACTCGCCGAGCAGCTCGGGCAGTTGGCGCACCCGTGACCGCCACCGGTCATACATCAGTCGCGGCGGCTTTGTCACCGGCCACGTGTTCGGACCACCACCGGGGGGAAGAGAGAACATCGCTCCCCCTGGCCGGTCCAGGTTCCCGGTCACGACGTTGAGTACTTCGACAAGCCAGTTGGTCAGTGTGCCGAACTCCTGCAGGCAAGTCCCGATCCGGGAATGTGCGACGGCAGCAGTCGAAGCGGCGAACTCGCGGGCCACCCGGTAGATGACGGCCGCATCGATTCCACACGGTCCGGCAACCAGCTCCGGAGTGAACTCGGTGACCATCGCCAGGACTTCGGCGACATTGTCGACGACATCAGGTATCCACGAAGGGTTGAACAGGCGTTCGCGCGAGATCACCGACAGCAGAGCAAGCAGGAACAATGCGTCGGTCCCTGGCCGGATCCCCACATGTATGTCGGCGATGTCGGCCGTACGTGTGCGCACCGGGTCCACCACGACCAGCGTGCCGCCCCGTGCTCGCAGAGCGTCGAGACGTCGGTGCATGCCCGGAGCGGTCATCGTGCTGCCGTTGGATATCAGCGGATTGGATCCAAGGACCAGGAAGTAGTCGGTACGGTCGATGTCCGGCACGGTGATGCCCAGCCCTGAACCGTACAAGAGCAGCTGGGCAAGGTTTTTGGGCCAGGTGTCGACGCTGGCCGGTGAGTAGACATTTCGGGTTCCGAGCGACGCGAGCAGTTCACCGAGGTAGAACGCCGAATCAAGATGATGCGCAGCCGGATTACCGTGGTAGACCGCGCAGGTGCCTGGATCGTCGCCGACGAACTCAGGCAATCGTTCATCGATCACGGCGAACGCCCTATCCCACGTGACCTCCTGGAATCTCCCAGTGGCGTTGCGTAGCAGGGGCTTGCGAATCCGCGAAGGATCATTCTCGATGGCAGCCAGCCCAATGCCCTTGGCGCAGCTGTGCCCTTCGCTGAATATATCGGCGGGATTCGGAGTTACGCCCACGATCCTGCGTCCGTCCATGGCGAACAACAGCCCGCAGGTGGACTCACAAAGGGGGCATATTCGGTTGCCGGCTCTGGTCGGTGCCGAGGTCGCGGCAAACAATGGTTGCACTTGGCATCCTAACGACGAAAAGCTCACGCACAGCAGATCCGACGACGCGCGACGATCAGGCCGGGGAGTTCTCTGGGGTGAAGATGATGGGCAGTTGGGTCACACCACGGACCTGAGATGCGTGCGAGAGCACGGGCTTGGACGGATCGATTCGATAGTCCGGGATGCGCCGGTGAATTGCTTCTATCGCCGCAGCCACCTCGATGCGGGCCAGATGTGATCCGATGCAGCGATGGGGGCCCGAACCGAATGCCAGATGTCGATTGGGGTTTCGATCCAGCTGTACCTCTTCGGGGTTCGGAAATTCGTCGCTGTCGCGATTCACCGCGGCGAGGATGACCACGAGCTGGTCGCCTCTACTGATGCGCACGCCGCCGATCTCGGTGTCGACAGTGGCACGTCGCCCCATGGACACCGCGGATTCATACCGCAACATCTCTTCGACAGCACGCGGGATCAGTGCGGGGTCGTCGATGAGTTGCTGACGTACCGATGGGCGGTTGGCGAGGTGAATCACGCTCCAGGCCAATGTGCCCTGCACGGTGTGCAACCCGGCGATCAACAGCAGGAAGAACATCCGGCACAGCTCGTCGTCGGTGAGCAGCCGCGGGCCTTCCGGCGTCTCCAGCGGGGTGTTGATGATGACGCTGGTGATATCGGTGGCGCCCGGGCGGGCACGGCGGTCGGCCAGCACCTGGGCGAAGTAGCCGAACATCTGGCCCGCGGCCTGATGCCGAGCAGCAAGGTTTTCTTCGCTACTCGCGCCTGGCTTGCCCAGGATGGCGATGTCGGTGGCCTCGGTGAACAGTGGTGCGTCCTCGATCGGCCAGTCCATCAACGACAGGAAGACCGATGTGGGCAGTTCGTGGGCGAACTCGGAGACGAATTCTGCCGATCCGCGGTCGGCAAACTTATCCAGGAGTCGATCGACAACCAGGCGGATCTCGCTTTCCATCTCTTTCATGCGCCGGGGGCTGAAAAGTGGTTGCAGGACTCGTCGATACGAGGTGTGCTCCGGCGGGTCGAGTTCGATTGGGATGAACTTGCCATCCCCGGCGTCCACGAGATTGTTGGGGTAGCTGGAGAACGTTTCGGTATCGCGCAGCACCGAGTGCGCTTCCTCGTATCCCGTGACGATCCAGTGCCCCCCGTGCGCCGTCGAGTAGACAACGGGGCCGGCGGCAGCCAGTTCGCGGACCCTATCGTTCAGTCGATCGACTTCGCCGGCCAACGCCGGGTCGTAGATGTCGAAATCCGTCACAAGATGATCGGGCAGGTCAATCATCTGAGCTGGCACAGCTGGTACCCCTTTTGACGTGCGGACAGCCTCGACCATAAACCTATAAGCAATAGGTGGTCAAGGTCACATCCGGCCGGCCCGAACGATGGGGCATCCGGGAGCGCGTCTCAGTAATCGCCGAGGACCCACAATGCCGTGACGCGCCGAGAGGAAGGCGCCCACCTTCACCCGAAACCCTGCTCCGAAGACTGCCTCGCATCTGGGTCGCATGTCCGCATCGCCGCGGCGGGCTCGGGTCCGCCCTTGCAAACCCCACTGTTGACGTACGCCGCCAGGCAGACGACTATGACCGGCATGCATTATGTCGTTACCGGCGGTACCGGGTTTATTGGCAGCCGCGTCATCGCCCGACTCCTGGCCCGCGATCCCGATGCCCGGGTCTCCGTGCTCGTCCGACGCGGATCGCTGCACCGCTTCGAAAGGCTCACTGCGGGGTGGGGTCCGCGGGTGAATGCGCTGGTCGGCGACCTGACAGTGCCTGATCTGGGTCTGGACGGCGCCGACGTCGACCCCGTCGACCATGTGGTGCACTGCGCCGCGATCTATGACATGACCGCGCCGGAAGGCATCCAGCGCGCCGCCAACGTCGAGGGCACCCGCGCGGTCATCGCGGCGGCCCGCGAGTGGCACGCGACCCTGCACCACGTGTCCTCGATCGCGGTGGCCGGCGATTTCGTCGGCGAGTACACCGAGGACGATTTCGACGTCGGGCAGTACCTGCCCACCCCGTATCACCAGACCAAGTTCGAGGCCGAGGCACTGGTGCGCGCCGAACCCGGGCTACGGGCGAGGATCTACCGCCCAGCGGTGGTGGTCGGTGACTCCCGCACCGGCGAGATGGACAAGGTTGACGGGCCGTACTACTTCTTCCCCATCCTGGCCAAACTCGCTGTGCTGCCCGGGTTCACCCCGATGGTGCTGCCCGATACCGGCCGGACGAACATCGTCCCGGTTGACTTCGTGGTCGATGCCATGGTCCACCTGATGCACATCGCCGACGGCGACGGCCGCACGTTCCATCTCACAGCCCCGAAAACCATTGGGCTGCGGGGTATCTAGCGTGGTGTGGCCACGGCCGCCGGATTGCCGCCGCTGGTCGGTTCGCTGCCCGGGTCCGCGGTGTCCCCCGTCCTCAAGGCCACCGGCCGGGCCAAGATCGTGCGCAACATGGCGGCCACCCAACTCGGGGTACCTGCCGAGATCCTGGACGTGGTCGACCTCGCACCGACGTTCGTCGCCGACCGCACCACGGCCGCACTCGCAGGCACCGGCATCGAGGTACCCGAATTCGCCTCGTACGCACCGAAGTTGTGGCGCTACTGGGCGCAGAACCTGGACCCGGACCGCGCCCGTCGCGACGACCCGCAAGGCCCGTTGGTGGGCAGGCATGTCGTGATCACCGGCGCGTCCAGCGGTATCGGACGCGCCTCGGCCGTCGCCGTGGCGCGGCGCGGCGCCACGGTCTTCGCGTTGGCCCGCAACGCCGCCGCGCTCGACGAACTGATCGCCGAGATCCGTGCCGAGGGCGGGGACGCCCACGCGTTCACCTGTGACGTCACCGATTCCGGCTCGGTGGAGCACACGATCAAGGACATCCTCGGGCGCTTCGGCCACGTCGACTACCTGGTGAACAATGCCGGCCGGTCGATCCGGCGCTCGGTGTCGGCCTCGACCGATCGGCTGCACGATTACGAGCGCGTGATGGCGGTCAACTATTTCGGTGCGGTGCGGATGGTGCTTGCGCTGCTGCCGCACTGGCAGGAACGGCGGTTCGGGCACGTGGTCAACGTGTCCAGCGCCGGCGTGCAGGCCAACAGCCCCAAGTACAGCGCCTACCTGCCAACCAAGGCGGCCCTCGACGCGTTCTCCGAAGTGGTCGGCACCGAAACACTGTCCGATCACATCACTTTCACCAACATCCACATGCCGTTGGTGCGCACTCCGATGATCGCGCCGTCGCGCCGGCTCAATCCGGTGCCGCCCATCACCGCCGAGCACGCCGCGGCGATGGTGGTGCGCGGTCTGATCGAGAAACCGTCGCGCATCGACACCCCGTTGGGCACGCTGGCCGATCTGGGCACCTACTTCACGCCACGACTGTCCCGGCGCGTGCTGCATCAGCTCTATCTGGGTTACCCGGATTCCGCCGCGGCCCGCGGCCAGGCAACCGAGGACGAGGTGGCAGTGCCGGAACGCCATCCCCGGCGCCCGGCACCGGCCGTGCGCGCCATGCGGATGCCGCGACCGGTCAAGCGCGCGGTCCGGGCGATTCCGGGTGTGCACTGGTAACGGGCCGCACCTATCGTGGTGAGGTGACAGGGCCCCAGACGCGCCAGCCGGTGTTCGCCGATGTCGATACCGGAGTGGACGATGCGATGGCGCTGGCCTATCTGCTGGCCAGCCCCGACGCCGAGCTGGTAGGTATCGCCTCGACGGCGGGAAATGTCCCGGTCGATCAGGTCAGCAGCAACAACTTGGGACTGTTGGACCTGTTCGATGCCGCAGATATCCCGGTGTCCACGGGCGCCGCGGGTCCACTGAGCATCCCGCTGCGAACATGCGAGGACACCCACGGGCCCGAAGGCCTCGGGTACGCCACCTTGCCTGCCGGTGACCGGGTGCTCACCGAGCATGACGCCGCGCACGCCTGGGTGGAGGCGGCCCGCACACATCCCGGTGAGCTCATCGGCCTGGCCACCGGACCGCTGACCAATCTGGCGCTGGCGATGCGGGTGGAGCCCGCACTCCCCCGGCTGCTGCGGCGGCTGGTGATCATGGGTGGCGCCTTCGATTACCGCGGAAACACCACCCCGGTGGCCGAGTGGAACACCCATGTCGACCCCGAGGCCGCCGCCGAGGTCTTCGCGGTGTGGAGCGCAGCCTGGGGGTTGAGCACCCCGACGCATCTGCCGATCGTGTTGGGCCTCAACGTCACCGAGCACATCGCGATGACACCGTCCATCCTTGCCCGACTGTCCGCCGCGGCCGGTGCGCCCTCGGCGCCGTTGAGCGTCCTGGACGACAGGGGAACGCGGTCGACGGCGGCCAATCCGGTGATCCGGGTTCTCGAAGATGCCATGCGGTTCTACTTCGAGTTCCACTTCGACCAGGGTGAGGGGTATCTGGCACATCTGCACGATCCGCTGGCCGCCGCGGTCGCGCTGGATCCGGATCTGGTGCGCTGCCGTGAAGCGACCGTCGATGTCGAGTTGACCGGCACCCTCACCAGAGCGATGACGGTGGTCGACTGGCGCGGCCACTGGGGACGGGAACCCAACGCCCGCATCGGTATCGAGGTCGATCCGGCCGAATTCTTCGACCGCTTCGTCGAACGGGTCGGCCCGTTCGCCGCGCGCTACTCGTAGATACCCTCCACGTACCACCGGCGCTGGCGGTAGCACAGCAACATCGCCCGCCCCGGCGCGGTCAGCACCTGCGCTCGGGCGGTGTGCCCGGATGACGCACTCGCCGGATCCCACCAACGTTCGTCGACCGGCCACGGGCCGGCCCACCACGTGAGATCCCCACCGTGGCACGTCGATTCCACCCGCGCCGGATACGAGGAGAACATCCCGCGCCGGGTCACCCGGACCGGTTGGCCTTGGGCATCCACTACCTCCACCGGATCATCGAGCAGCACCGCCGGTGACGGTTCGGGCAATTGGCCGGGCCAGGGTTGCTCGGGGTCGAACCGGGGCACCGTTTCGTCGCCGAGTGCGGTCAAGGTGATGCGCTCGGCGGGACCCCGGCCACCGCTGAGCACCGGCACCCGTACCGCCTCCAACCCCAGCAGACCTTGCACCCGTACCAATGCCCGGCGGGCCCGCAACCGGTCGTCCTCACCGGAGGAGCCCCACAGCGGAAGTTGCAGCGCCCCCGCCGAGACCACTTCGACCGGATGCAGACGCAGCACCGTGATCGGCGCGGTGGGCCCCTGACCGCCATGCCGCCGGGCCAGCCAGCCGTCCAGCTGCCAGCGCACCCGGTCGGCGGTGGCATCCTCGGTCAGCGGCTCCGCGCATCGCCAGACCCGGTTCAGCTCTTCACCGTTGGAGGTGACGGCCTGGATGGCCAACCGGGTGCAGCCGACACCGGCAGACTCCAGGCTGCGATGCAGTTGACCGGCCAGTGAACGGCCGGCGAAGGCCGCGGCATCCACCCGGTCGATCGGCGGGTCGCAATTCATGACCACGTCCAGATCCGCGGGCAGTTCACGTCCCGACGGGCCGCGGTCGGCCTCCCCGCGGGCAAACCGGTGCGCGTGCAGGGCATCGGCACCGAACCGAGAGGTCACATCGGTCCGGGACAGCTCGGCGAACTGGCCGATGGTGCGAATACCCATCCGCCACAGCAGATCCGCCAATTCTTCACGACCCTGGCCGGCCAGGCTCGGTTCGGCGGCCAGCTGTCGGATGGACAGCGCGGACAGAAACGCCGCGTCCTGCCCGGGTTCGATGATCCGGCCCGCCCTGGCCGCGAAGACCGCGGTGCCCAACTGGTCGGCGACACCGGTCTGACATTCCGCACCCACCGCGGCCACCGTATCGACCAGCCGCTCCGCGGCGGCCTGTTCGGACCCGAAATAGCGGGCGGCCCCGCGGATGGACACCACCAGCAGTCCCGGCCGTAGCACCTCGGTCCGCGGCACCACGTCGTCGACCGCGGCGGTCACCACCTCGAAGTGCCTGGCGTCCCCGGCGGGATCTGCGGTGGCGACATGCAGCTGCGGGCAGCGCGCCTGGGCCTCCCGACGACGCAGGCCGCGGCGCACCCCGGCGGACCTGGCCGCCGCCGAGCACGCGATGACCCGGTTGGCCAGGGTCACCGCCACCGGATCGGTGGCACCCAGTCCGGCCGCGGTGGTCGCAGCGACCGCCGGCCAATCCATGCACCAGAGCGCCAGCACCCTGGACACGTCAGCCCCCCGCGGCAAGACGGGGCCGGCCGGGCATCCGCCCTCTGGTCCGGGTGGCCAACCGGACCCCGGTTATCCGCCCCCGGCCCGGCACCGGGCCGTCGGGACCCGCGGCGGCCATGTCATAGCCGTTGACCCTGGCATCCAACCGGACCGATGCCCCCTGCCAGTCACCGTCGGTGATCAGCAGCGTGCACTCCTTTTGTCGGGCTCGCGCGGTCACCGCCCTTGCCCGGTTGATCGATACCGACCGGCCGTGCAATGCCAGCATCACCAGATCCAGACCGTCGAGCAGGATCGCGGCCACCTCCACCGGGTCCGGCCCCGGATCGGGGATCACCGCGATCCGGCTGAGATCGGCACCCATCTCGACCGCCGCCAGCAGGCCGATATCGGGTTGCCCGACGATGGCCGCGTGCTCGCCCGCCGCGGTGGCCGCGGCCACCAACTGCAGCCCGAGCGACCGGGCCCCCGACAGCACCGCCACCGAGCCTTTCACCAAACGCTTCGCAGGCACCGGGGCCGGCAACATGTCCACGTCGGGCCCGAACGGCGTTTCGTCCGGTGCTGGCAAACTATTTGCCACCCGCGACGAGGGCTGCACACTCCTCGCGCCAGTGGCCCCGGCGCCCATTCTGTCGGAGACCTCGGCTATTCTGCGACGAAGCTGTTCTACCTGTTCAGCGCGCTGTTTCCGATGTTGCTCCAGGTTCATCGCCACCGTCACAGCAGCACCTCCAGCATCATCAGCAACTCACTCTTTTCGAACATCTGTTCGATCGCTCGAGTAAACACCCCACCCGCGGCAGCGTCAAGCCGCCTGCCGCACCTGCGGGACGTCGGGATTGCGGCGAACACGAAAAGAGCGGCCGTCCATAAGGGAATGCACCGATACCGCCGTTGCGTTACAGTTTCTGCCACCAGATCCCGACGGAATGGGACTGCTGCACACGGTTTTCGCGGACCACGCGCCGACCGAGGATCCACCCGATGGAAAAGGAAAAGGACCGAAAGAAATGGCATCAACGCTTCTGAGTCGCAAGGTTTCGGCTGCGATTGGTGGTGCCGCCATCTTCGCGATGATCGGCTTCACCGCCGCGTGCAGCAGCGATAGCGACAAGCCTGCGGAAGAAACCACCACCACGACGACGACCACGACGTCGGAGCCCACCGTGGCGCCGACCGAGAAGTCGGTCAACCCCGGCGTCACCGTCTTCACCCCGCCGCCGACGGCACCGCAGTTCGATCCCAATTACCACGACTGACCCACTCACGACGACAAGCGGGTCCAGATTTTTCTGGACCCGCTTGTCTGTTGAGAACCAACTTTTAGCGAGCACACTTCAACCATGACCATTCGGGCTGCTCTCTCGGTTCGCTCGCTGACCGCGCTGGCCCTGGCCGGCACGTTCGTCCTCGGCGCGACCCTGGTCCTGGACCACCGGCACGCCGGGAACAACCGGATCGACGGCCCCATCGAGGGCCCCTATGCCTCGCTGCTGGAGGCCTCGACCGATCTCGGGCCGGCCCGTGAACAGCACATCGAGTTCACCGCCAGCCTCACCGACGACGCCGAACCGGACGCGTTCATCGACTGGGCTGCCGCCCGGGCCCTCGACGTCCAGTGGCGCCCCGGTGACGACTGGGCGATCGTCACGGGTGCGCCGGGCGACGTGGAACGCGCCTTCGACGTGTCCGTGCGCGACTACCGCGGCCGCCGCGGCCAGCAGTTCTATGCCTCCCCGCAGCAACCGCTGGTGCCCGACCACCTGCGCCACGAGGTCGCCGAGATCGGCCGCATCCTCAGCTACACCCCACACAAGATGTCGCGCCCCGATCACATCCCGCTCGACGTCCCTGCCCAGGGCCTGACACCGGCCGCGCTGCTGAACACCTACAACGCAGACGATCTCGCCGCCGACGGGTTCACCGGCAAGGGAATCACCATTGTCATCTTCGCCTTCGACGGATTCAATCAATCCGATCTCGACAAATTCAGTTCTGCATTCGAATTACCGCAATTCACGCCGGAGATCGTCGGTGGAATGCCCGGTGAAACGCGCGGCGAATTGTCCATGGACCTACAAGTCGCGCACGCAATTGCTCCCGACGCCCGCAAGGTTGTGGTCAATGCCCACCCGACCGTCCAGGGTGGCGGCGGTTACCGCAAGATCGGCGAGATGCTCGAAGACACCGATCGCCGATTCCCCGGCGCGGTCTGGAGTTTCTCCATCGGTTGGGGTTGCGACAAGCTGATAACCGCCGCGGACGTCGCCCCGGTGCGTTCGGCACTGCGCGCGGCGCAATCGCGGGGCACGACCGCCTTCAATGCCAGCGGTGATCTGGCCGGCATGGAATGCCGTGGCGGACAGGACTGGTCCTCCCCACCGAGCGCCCAGGACATCGGCCTCGACTCGATCGCCTCCCTTCCCGAGATGACCAGTGTCGGCGGCACCACGCTGTCCACCGATGCTCAGGGCCAATGGATCTCCGAGCAGACCTGGTTCGACGTTCCGCTGTCCCAGGGCACCGGCGGCGGGGTCTCGAATCTCTTCGATCTGCCGCCCTGGCAGCGCAGCGCAGTCGGACTCATCGCACCGGAACGTGATATCGGCCGCCGGATGACGCCCGACGTCGCCGCCGTGGCCGATCCGTTCACGGGAGTCAAGATCGTGCTCAACGGTCAGTTCGTCACCGGTGGTGGCACCTCGCAGTCGGCGCCCATCTGGGCCGGACTGACCGCGGTGATGAACCAATGGCTGCTCGAACACGACGGCCAGCTGATCGGTGATATCAACCCACTGCTCTATCGAATCGCCCAGGGCGCACCCCGACCCGCGTTCCGCGACATCACCCTCGGCGGTAACGCCGTCGACGTCGCGGGACCCGGCTATGACCTGGTCACCGGTTTGGGCAGCCCCGATGTCGACAATCTGGTCCGCAATCTCCAACTCGCACAGAAAGTTCAGGCCTGATGACCGCTACCGCACCCGCGCCGGGGATGGTGGAGTGTCGGGTCTGCCGGGTCGACGTACCGGCCGGTGAATACTGCGGGCTGTGCGGCGTCCCGCTCGCCGAACACCGCAGCGGTGAAGGTCCGCACTGGTTGCGCGCGCGCACTTTCAGCGCGGCACCCGGACAGTCCCTATTGGCCCCCGCACTCACGAGTTCGCTGTTCCCCCACCTCTCCCCGCGGGCACGCCGGGTGTTCCTGATGGGGTTCGCGCTGCTTGCCGTCGCCCTCACCGCGGCCACCCTGCTGCGCATGCCCGCCGCACTGATCACGGTGGCCTCCCTCGGGCTGCCACTGCTGTTCGGTCTGTACATCCGCGAATCCGGGGTGTCCCGTGACATCCCGCGGTCATCGCTCGTGCTCACCGCCGTGCTGGGCATCGGCCTCGGCGTCGGGTGGGTGTTGCTCACCGGCGCCGCGGTCGCCCGCGCCTACGGTGTGCCGCTCGGGGCCGGTGTCGCCGGGGCGCGGATCCTGCGCGACGGCATGGGAATTCCGCTCGGCAGCATGTTGCTCATGCTGGCTCCCGCGGTGGCTGTCCGGCTGTCCTGGCGGGGTGACCGGGAATCCTTGGACGGCTACGCCATCGGGGCGCTGGGTGCCGTCACGTTCACCGCCGCGGCCACCCTGTCCCGGCTGGCGCCTCAGTTCAGCACCGGCATGATCAACCGTTCCCGGCCGTTGGACGGGTTACTGGTCGAAGCCGGCATCCGCGGTATCGCGATGCCCCTGACCGCGGCCGCGGTCGGCGGGTTGATCGGCATCGCGTTGTGGTTCACCAGGCCACCGAGCAAGGTCACCAAACACCGCGGCGTGGTCCGCGGAATCCTGGTCCTGTTCGCGGTCGTCGTCATCGTCATCTACCTGTCGCTCGGCCTGGTCGACGTCGCGCGCGTCCCCCAGTTCTTGCAATTGGCAGGCCACCTCACGCTCTCCGCGCTCGCGCTGTTCGCCCTGCGAATCGGATTGCAACTCGCGCTTCTCAACGAAGCCCAGGACGAGATCCGCCCCGACGAGCCGATTCTGTGCACCGAATGCAATCACGTCGTGCCGGACGCACCGTTCTGCGCCCGGTGCGGTGCGGCCATGCACGCATCCTCGCGTCGCTCGCGCCGGACCCGCCGCGAGGAACGGCCGATCAGGCTCGAGGAGAAGCCCGCCGACGGCGAGATCGTGGTGGGGCTGATGCCCGGATACTCGCTCTACACAGGCGAGTTCACGGTCACCGAACCGCCCAAGACGTCGTTCCGCAACGTGTCGTTGATCCTCGGCACGGTCATCGTGGTCGTCGCCGCGGGCCTTGTGGGTCTGTCCGGGCTGATCACCGAACCCGCGGCCCGCTATGCCTGTCCGCCCGATTGCGGCAGTCCGCCGATGGGCCGGGGGGTGGAGATCAACCCGAGGTTCACCGCCGCCGACGGATCGTTCTCGGTGTCTTACCCGGTCGAAAATGCGGCCTACCGGGTCACCAAGAATCCGAACGGGATCACCGCAGTGCTGCAGGCCGGCGACGGCGGCACCATGCAGTTGTTCAGTGAACCGGCCGCCGGGCGCGGACCCAAGACCATCGCGGTCGATCTGGTGAACAAGACCTTCCCGGACACCCAGTCCGCCTACGAGATCCCCAACACGATGGTCGGGTACCAGCTCGGTTACGGGATGGCCGCCGATTACTGGCCGCAGGGCGCGATGAGCAGTTCAGCCAGGATGCGCATCATCGTCATGGTCGCGGTCAAGAACGATCTCGCGTTGGTCGCCGGTGCCATCGGCCCGTATCGCGCATTCGGCCCGGACTTCGGGTCCGGTAAGCCGTCGGCCGCGAATCTGCAGCTCGCCTTGGACATGGGCAAGTACGTCAACAGTTTCAGCTGGCGCGGCGATCCTCCCCGATAGCCGCCCCGGCTCGATCTTGACATTGACAAATGTCACCAATAGGCGGTGTACTCGTCGGACATTCCCACCACGGAGGTCCGGATGCCCGACCACGCTCTTCCCGCCCGCGGCTCGCTGCGGTCCCGTAGTGCGGCAACCGTCAGCAGCCTGACGATTCGGCAGATCAGCGCGGTTCTCCCGCCCGAACAGCCGTGGGGGCTGTGGGCGTCACGTCAGATCATCGCCGGTGTCATGAATGCCTTCGGACCGTCGCTGCACGGTGTCCAGATCGAACCCGTAGACCTCCGAATGGCCGACGGTCGCCGGGTGGTCGGTGAGTGGGTGCGCAGCACTTCGGCAGCCGATCGCACCCCGGGCCAGGCGATCTATTACGTGCACGGAAGCGGCTTCGCGCTGTGCTCCCCGCGCACCCACCGTCGACTGACCGGCTGGCTGTCCCGACTGACCGGCCTGCCGGTGTTCTGCGTCGACTATCGGCTGGCACCGAAGTACCGCTTTCCCACCGCCGCCGACGATGTGCGCGCGGGATGGGACTGGCTGTGCACCGAGGGCGGATTCCAGCACGACCAGATGGTGATCGCCGGGGACTCCGCAGGTGGTCACCTGACCGTCGACATGCTGCTCCGGGCGGATGTGCCACATCCGGCGGCCATGGTGCTGCTCTCGCCACTACTCGACCTGACCTTTGCTTTGGCGCGAGCCAGGGAGGCGCTACGCGACGACCCGGCGATCCGTGCCGCCGATGCCGCCCGCCTGATCAACCTGTATTGCATCGGTGCGGACATGACCGACGCACGGTTGACTCTCGATGTGGCGGGCGGCCGGCCGATGCCGCCCTCGCTGATCCAGGCCGGCGGCGCCGAGATGTTGCAATCCGACGCTCGCACCCTGGTTGCCGATATCCGGGCTGCCGGTGGTACCGGCGAATTGCAGATATGGCCCGACCAGGTGCACGTCTTCCAGGCCCTGCCGAAGATCGCGCCCGAGGCGATACCGGCCATGCGCACCATCTCCGCATTCATCGCCGAGGCCCTGCAACGAAACGCGATCCGCGCCGTCGGCTGAGGCTGAGAGTATCTTCGACTGATGCGGGATGTCCGATTCATGACGGCGATCTCATGACGGGACCCAAAACCCCGCGACAGTCCGCAGGCGCGATCTCGACGATTCTGCTCGGTCTGCGCCGCGCACCCCGCCAGATCCGGCGCAGTTCCCGCGATGTCGTCGAGAACGCGGTGACTCAGCTCTTCGATGCTGCGGTCCAACCGCACGGCGTCGCGGCATCCGGCGAGTACCGGATCGAGGAGCTGGCCCAGCTCGCCGGAACCACCACCCGCAACATCCGGGTCTACCGTGACCGCGGGCTGCTCCACCCGCCACTGCGGGTCGGCAGGATCGCGCTTTTCAACGACACCCATCTGACCCGATTGCGGTTGATCACCTCACTTCTGGATCGCGGCTACAACATCGCACACGTGCACGAGATGCTCTCCGCGTGGGAGCAGGGCAAGGGTGTGGGCGAGCTGCTCGGTCTGGAATCGGCGATTGCCGGCAGCTGGGCCGCCGAGAAGCCGGAGCGGATGAGCTTGTCCGACGCGCGCCACCTCGTCGACGACGACACCGGCTTCGACCGCATGGTCGACCTCGGAATCATCAAGATCGAGGATGCCGACCCGGGACACGACGAAAAAGTGGCGATCATCGTGCGTCCCAAGCTGATCGAGACATTCAACGAACTGCGCCAGTACGGCGTGGCGCCGACAAAACTCATCGGACTTCATGAGCAGATTGCCCCGCTGGTCGACCAGATCAGCGCAATCCTGGTTCAGGCGGGGATCGAGGAGGTGCTGCACCGAGTCAACCCCGGTGCGGCGCTGCCTCCGGACACCGAGATCGCCGAACTGCTGACCACCCTGGTGCGGTTTCGCACCCAAGCCGTCTCCGCGGTCTCCTCGACGCTCTCGTTCTCCATCGAGTCGACGATCGAGTCGGCGGTCGGACAAATTCTCGCCGACCTGATCGAGAAAGAAGCCGAGCAGCAGTCCGACTAGCTCAACCGGTGACCACCAGCTCGTGGTCGCCCGCGCTCCACGCCTGCTCGAACACATCGGTACTGACCTGTTCGCCACGCGTGTCGTCACCACCGCTGTCGCCCAGATAGACGATGTCGTTCGGAACATCCACTGCCGCAACGGTGATCAGGTGACCGCAGCCGGTCCGATCTCCCTCGTTGTCCCAGATGATTTTCGAGTTCACGCACACGATCGCCTGCCGGTCGTCGTTGAGATAATCCAGCAGCGCGTCCATGCCGGTGTCCAGTCCACCCTCGGCAGCAACCGAATCGTTGGTGTAGTCGGCCTCGATCCCGAAGTGATTAAGGAGCAACAGCAGGTCGGTCGTACAGGTGCCATGCCCCATGCCGCCGTCGCTCGGATCGAAACTCTCGTCATAGACCGGCTCGCCGGGACTGCACTCGCTGGGTGTGGCCGCCGCCAGGTCGATCATCTCCCGCTCCGAGGGCGGATTGCCGTTGACCTCGCCGATCACCATCCGGGTGGCCATCAGCCCGCAATCGCCCTGGGACTGCTGAACCCAGTACCGGCTCGCGGCCTCGGGATCCCCGTACACACCGTCCGGCGGGTCGGGTTTGGCCTCCGGTTCCGGTGCCTGCTCCTGTTGCTTGATGCGCACCGGCACCGGACGGGTAGCACCCGCGCTACAGCCCGAATGCGATTCCGCCACAACAGAACTGGCGGGTGACGCCGTCGGCTCGTCGACCTTCTTCGAGCAACCGGCCCCGAGCAGTGCCAATAACGCAAGGGCGACCGTCCCGTGACGAACCGAATTATTGATCATGACGGCAAATTAGCAGATCCGCGTTCGCCGGCACGGACGTTTCAGGCGCCCAGAGCGATCACTCCCACTCGATGGTGCCCGGCGGCTTGCTCGTGACGTCGAGCACCACCCGGTTGACCTCGGGCACCTCGTTGGTGATCCGCGTCGAAATACGTTCCAGCACTTCGTAGGGCACCCGCGTCCAATCGGCGGTCATGGCGTCCTCGCTGGACACCGGACGCAGCACGATGGGGTGACCGTAGGTGCGTCCGTCGCCCTGCACACCGACCGACCGTACATCGGCGAGCAGCACCACCGGGCACTGCCAGATCTGGTGGTCCAGTCCGGCCGAGGTCAGCTCCTCGCGGGCGATGGCATCGGCCCGGCGCAACGTGTCCAGCCGCTCGGCGGTCACCTCACCGACGATGCGGATTCCGAGTCCCGGGCCCGGGAAGGGTTGCCGCGCAACGATGTCCTCGGGCAGACCCAGCTCGCGACCGACCGCGCGCACCTCGTCCTTGAACAGCAGCCGCAACGGCTCGACGAGGGTGAACTTCAGATCGTCGGGCAGCCCGCCGACGTTGTGATGGCTCTTGATGTTCGCGGTGCCGGAGCCGCCACCGGACTCGACGACATCGGGATAGAGCGTGCCCTGCACAAGGAAGTCGACCTCGCCGCCGGACACGTCGACCGCATCGCGGACCGCACCCTCGAACGCCCGGATGAACTCCCGGCCGATGATCTTGCGCTTGCCCTCGGGGTTGGTCACCCCGCTCAAAGCCTCCAGGAACCGGTCGGCCACGTCGACGGTGACCAGCTTGGCGCCGGTGGCGGCGACGAAATCGCGCTGCACCTGTGCGCGCTCCCCGGAACGCAGCAGTCCGTGGTCGACGAACACACAGGTCAAGCGGTCACCGATGGCCCGCTGCACCAGCGCGGCGGCGACGGCAGAGTCCACCCCGCCGGACAGACCACAGATGGCGCGGCCGTCACCGACCTGCTCACGCACCTGCGCCACGAGCTGGTCGGCGATGTTGGCCGGGGTCCAGCTGGCCCCGATTCCGGCGAACTCGTGCAGGAACCGGCTCAGGACCTGCTGCCCGTGCGGCGAATGCAACACCTCGGGGTGGTACTGGACGCCGGCCAGCCGCCGTGCCCGGTTCTCGAAGGCCGCGACCGGGGCTCCCGAGCTGGCCGCCACCACATCGAATCCCTCCGGCGCCTCGGTGACGGCGTCACCGTGGCTCATCCAGACCGGCTGGATCCCGGGGAGTTCGGAATGCAGTTCTCCGCCGGTGACTTTGAGCTCCGTGCGGCCGTACTCGCTGGTGCCGGTGTGTGCCACCGTGCCGCCGAGCGCCTGGGCCATGGCCTGGAAGCCGTAGCAGATACCGAAGACCGGCAAGTCCAGATCGAACAACGCGGGGTCCAGCCGAGGCGCGCCTTCGGCATAGACGCTGGCCGGCCCGCCGGAAAGCACGATCGCCTGCGGGTTGCGCGCCTTGATCTCCTCGACGGTCGCGGTATGCGGGATCACCTCGGAGAACACCCGCGCCTCGCGAACCCGTCGCGCGATCAGCTGGGCATACTGCGCACCGAAGTCGATGACGAGCACCGGACGTACTGAGGCTGATTCCACCCGGACAGTCTAGTGCTCAGGTCCCGAACAGCCGGTCCCCGGCATCGCCCAGGCCCGGAACGATATAGCCGTGTTCGTCGAGTTGACGGTCGATGGCCGCGGTGTAGACCGGGATGTCCGGGTGCGCTCCGTGCAGCGCGGCCAGCCCTTCCGGGCAGGTGAGCAGGCACACGAACTTGACCGAACGCGGGCTGTGCTCCTTGAGCCGGTCGATCGCGGCGATTGCGGTGTGACCGGTGGCCAGCATCGGATCGACCACGACGACATCGCGTTCGCGCAGGTCGTCGGGGACCTTGAAGTAATACTCGACGGCGACGTGGGTCTTCGGGTCACGGTAGAGGCCGATATGGCCGACCCGGGCGCTCGGCACGAGGCTCAGCATGCCGTCCAGGATTCCGCCGCCGGCCCGCAGGATGGAGACGAACACCAGCTTCTTGCCGTCGATCACGCTCGCGGTCATGGTCTCCAGCGGCGTCTCGATCTGCTCGGGGTGTAGCGGGATGTCACGCAACACCTCGTAGGCCATCAGCGCCGACACCTCACTGACCAGCCGCCGGAAACTGTTGGTGGAGACGTCCTTCTGGCGCAGCGTGTTCAGCTTGTGGGTGACCAGCGGGTGGTCGATCACATGCACCTGGGAGGGCAGGGTCATCGACGCTCCTTTCGTTCTCAGAAGACGGTGCCGTCACTGCTGACGGTCAACGGTGGCAGCCCGCCGCGCAACCGCTGCGCCAGCTCGCGGCCGGCGGCCCAGGTGCCGCCCTCCAACACGCACGCCAGCGGCAGCCGGTCCGCCCCGAGTCCGAGCCGGGCGCGCACCAGGTCGGCCACCTCGTCGAGCAGCGCCACGGTCAGGGCCCGCCATTCGACCACCAACTCATCGGCCGGTGTCCAGGTCTGCGATGCCCAGTCCGGGTCGCGCAGCATCAGCACACCGGTGTCCAGCAACAGGCCACCGTTGCGGTACTCGGGCAGTCCGGTCAGCGCGTCGATACCGGTCACCTCGACCCCGGACCATTCGAACGGTTCCAGCAGCGAGTAGGCCAGCCACTGGGAGAGTTTGTGGAAGGGCATCCAGCCGGCGGTCGCCTCGGGACCCGGGACCGCGCTGTGCCGCCAACAGTCCCCGAGCGGTTCACCGTCGATGGTGTTGTCGGCGGGCCAGATTCGCGACAGTGTGGCCAGCAAGATGGTCAGGATGTCGTGCGCGGCGATCGTCGGCGCCGCCGCATCGGTGATCAACAGGTCGTACAGTCCGCCGGGGCGTCCGGGCTCACCGAATGCTCCTGGTTGGTCGGCCAGGGCGGCTCCGAGTCGGCGCAGCACGTCGACGCGGCCGTCGAAGCCGACCAGCGGATTGGTCGGGCCCACCTGCATCGCGGTGGCCAACGCGTCGGCATCCAGCCCGATCAGACCTGCCGCGTCGGCCTGCAGCGGCCGGGCCGGGTCCGAGGAGAAGACCCCCGCGGTGAACGCGTGCCAACTGGCGACGCCCAGCCCCTCGGAGCGGCCGAACTCTCGGCCGTCCTCGCGATAGCGCCAGTCGGGCCCGGCCCCCGCGTCGAGCAGGACGCTCACCACCGCCAGATCGATCATCGCGCGGGCTCGTCCGGCCGCGTCGAGGCCGTCGACATCCAGGGTGCGGCGCACGCCACCGGCTTCGAAGTGCCGCCACCGACTGTGGAACGGGATGTCCAGATCAGGGAAGCGGCGCAGCGTCAGATCGACGACCTCGGCGGCCGCACCCGGCAGCGCCTCGTCGTGCACGGTGAACCACGCTGAGTGGCCGGCGCGGGCGCGAGCCAGCAGATGCCCGGCCCTGGCGCGGATCTCGGCGGTGCTGCGCAAGGTCTGCGCCGGATTCACACCAGCCCCCGACCGATCGTCCTCTTCAGGTCGTCGGCATCGGGCACCGGGCCAGGGGTGAAGTAACCGGCGGCCATCTTGGCGTCGATCTCGACGCGGGCGTCGGCCGGGATCAGGTCGTCGGGAATGTTGACCCGCTCCCCCACGCTGATCCCTGATCCGGTGATCGCGTCGTATTTCATGTTGCTCATCGAGACCAGGCGGTGGATGCGGGTGATGCCCAGCCAGTGCAGGACATCGGGCATGAGCTCCTGGAATCGCATATCTTGCACGCCCGCAACGCATTCGGTACGCGCGAAGTACTGGTCTGCGGTATCGCCGCCCTCCTGACGTTTGCGCGCGTTGTAGACCAGGAATTTGGTGACCTCACCGAGGGCACGGCCCTCCTTGCGCGAGTAGGCCACCAACCCGACGCCGCCGCGCTGCGTTCCCGCGATGCACTCCTCAATGGCGTGCGTGAGGTAGGGCCGGCAGGTGCAGATATCGGAGCCGAACACGTCGGAGCCGTTGCATTCGTCGTGCACCCGCGCGGTGAGCTCGACCGTCGGATCGGCGAGATGTCGCGGGTCACCGAATATGTAGACCGTCTGCCCGCCGATCGGGGGCAGGAACACCTCCAGATCGCCGCGGGTGACCAGTTCGGGATACATCCCGCCGGTCTCCTCGAACAACGCGCGCCGCAGCGCGGCCTCGGTGCACCCGAATCGGGCCGCGACTCCCGGCAGATACCAGACCGGCTCGACGGCGACCTTCGTCACCACCGCGGCACCACCGTCGAGCAGCACCGTTCCGTCCGGGACAAGCCTGCCCTTCTGCATCGCCTCGGCGACCTCGGGCAGCATCACGTGAGCCTTGGTGACCGCGATGGTCGGCCGGATGTCGTGGTCGGCGGCCAGTTGGTCGGCGAACACGTCGGCCACTGCCGCACCCCAGGGATCGAGGCTGACGATCGCCTCGGGGTTCTGCCACTGCGGATAGGGGCCGATGACATCGGTCGGCGCGGTGTTGGTGAGGTCGGCGCGATGCTGCGGGGACAACGCCCCGGCAGCCACGGCCAGTGCCCGGTAGACACCATAGGAACCGCTGTGGGTACCGATGACATTGCGGTGCGCACGGTTGCCTGTGGTGCCGACGATCGGTCCGCGTTCGGCGGCCGTGGGTGCCCCCCACCTGACGGGTGGCGCCAGCGGTCCGCCGCTGTGAGATGTCAATCGGATGTGGCGCGCGCCGGTGCGATCCGTTCCCACGTCGACTCCTTCGCAGAACACCATGGCGCACGAGACTGCTTTGTCCCTCGCATCGTATCAGCGCAGCAGCCGATGCACCGGGTACGCGAATACCGCACTCTGACAACGTCATTCGGCGCAAATCGGACTGTGGTGTCAATATCTCGCTGGCGGGGTACCCGCACCGGACGCCTGTAGCCATGCGCGAGAGGAACACCCGGTGACCGACACCCAGCCCAAGCCCACCACCACCGATGCCGGAATTCCCGTACCCAGCGACGAGCATTCCATGACCATCGGTCCGAACGGACCGATCCTGCTCCAGGACCACTACCTGATCGAGCAGATGGCCAACTTCAACCGAGAACGCATCCCGGAGCGCCAACCCCATGCCAAGGGCGGTGGTGCGTTCGGCCACTTCGAGGTCACAGGAGATGTCAGCGCCTACACCAAGGCCGCGTTCCTGCAACCCGGTGTGAAGACCGAGACGCTGGCCCGGTTCTCGACCGTCGCGGGCGAGCGCGGCAGCCCGGACACCTGGCGCGACCCCCGCGGGTTCGCCGTGAAGTTCTACACCCAAGACGGCAACTTCGACTTGGTCGGCAACAACACCCCGGTGTTCTTCATCCGCGACCCACTCAAGTTCCAGCACTTCATCCGGTCCCAGAAGCGGCGCGCCGCCAACAACCTGCGCGACCACGACATGCAGTGGGACTTCTGGACCCTGTCGCCGGAATCCGCGCATCAGGTGACCTGGCTGATGGGCGACCGCGGCATCCCGCGCACCTGGCGACACATGAACGGATACTCCAGCCACACGTACAGCTGGATCAACGCCGCGGGAGAGATCTTCTGGGTCAAGTACCACTTCAAGTCCGATCAGGGCATCGAGTTCTACACCCAGGACGAGGGCGACGAGATGGCCGGCAAGGACGGCGATGCCCACCAGCGCGACCTCTTCGACGCGATCGAGCGCGGCGAGTTCCCCAGCTGGACTCTCAAGATGCAGATCATGCCGTTCGAGGACGCCAAGGACTATCGGTTCAACCCGTTCGACCTGACCAAGGTGTGGCCACATTCCGACTATCCCCTGATCGACGTCGGCAAGCTGACCCTGAACCGCAACGTCACCGACTACCACACGGAGATGGAGCAGGCGGCCTTCGAACCCAACAACGCGGTGCCCGGCACCGGACTGAGCCCGGACAAGATGCTGCTGGCGCGGGACTTCGCCTATGCCGATGCCCACCGGCACCGGCTGGGAGTGAACTACAAGCAGATCCCGGTGAACTCGCCGAAGACCGAGGTGCACAGCTATTCCAAGGATGGCGCGATGCGGGTCACGAACGTCACCGACCCGGTGTATGCGCCGAACTCCTACAGCGGTCCGGCGGCCGATCCGGCCCGCACGGCCGAACCGCTCTGGCATGCCGACGGCGATATGGTGCGCGCCGCATACAGCCTGCACGCCGAGGACGACGACTGGGGTCAGGCCGGGACGCTCGTGCGCGATGTGCTCGATGACGCGGCACGCGATCGTCTGGTGTCCAACATCGCCGGGCATCTGTCCGACGGGGTGTCCGAGCCGGTGCTGCAACGCGCGTTCGAGTACTGGCGCAATGTCGACAAGGATCTCGGCGACCGCGTGGAGGCGGCCGTCAAGTAGCTGCGTTCACCACCGCGACGGTGCGCTCAGATCGAGAAATCCGTGAGGACCTCGATCTGAGCGCACCGTCGCGTGCGGGTCTATGCCGAAGGTGACAGCTTGGACACCGGTTCGATGGGCAGCCGTCGCAGTCCGGCGGGCGCCTCGACCGGGACGACGGGCTTGACCGGCTCGATGGGGTCCAGCCGCTGATAGGGCTCACCCTGGGCTGGCCGCAAGTCGTCCTCGCCCTTGTTGGGCCACAGCGAAGCAGCCCGTTCGGCCTGCGCGGTGATCGACAACGACGGATTGACTCCCAGGTTCGCCGAGATCGCCGCACCGTCGGTGACGTAGAGCGTCGGATAGTTGTACACCCGGTGGTAGGGGTCGATGACGCCGTGCTCGGGGCTGTCGCCGATCGCCGCGCCGCCGAGGAAGTGCGCGGTCAGCGGGATGTTGAACAGCTCGCCCCAGGTGCCACCGGCAACCCCGTCGATCTTCTCGGCGATCCGTCGGGTCACCTCGTTGCCCGCGGGAATCCAGGTCGGGTTGGGCAGACCGTGGCCCTGCTTGCTGTCGAGCATGCGGTAGCCGAACCAGGTCTTGCGGCTGAAGGTGGTGATCGAGTTGTCCAGATGCTGCATGACCAGCGCGATCATCGTGCGCTCACTCCACTTACGCGGGTTGAGCAGGCGCAGCGTGCCGCGACGGTCGTTACGCGCGGTTTCCAGCAGCTGCTTCCACCGCGGCACATCGGTGCCCTCGGGCCCGGTGCCATCTGTCATCAGCGTCTGCAACAGACCCATCGCATTCGAGCCCTTGCCGTACCGGCAGGGTTCGACGTGCGTGTCGGCGGTCGGATGGATCGACGAGGTGATCGCCACGCCATGGGTGAGGTCGAGATCTTCACCGACGGTGAGTCGTCCGGCGCCGACGATGGACTCGGAGTTGGTACGGGTGAGCACGCCGAGCCGATCGGACAAGCGAGGCAGCTTCCCCTTGTCGCGCATCCGGAACAACAGCTTCTGGGTGCCGTAGGTGCCCGCCGCAAGGATAAGGTGGTTGGCGGTGAAGGTCTTCTTCCGCCGGCGCAACTTGCCCCCGGTGCGCACGGTGTGCACCTCCCAGACGCCGTCGGGGCGCTGGGAGAATTCGCGCACCGAGGTGAGGGGATGCACCTGCGCGCCCGCCCGCTCGGCCAACCCGAGATAGTTCTTGAGCAGGGTGTTCTTGGCGCCGTGCCGGCAGCCCGTCATGCACTCGCCGCACTCGATGCAGCCGGTGCGGGCCGGGCCGACCCCGCCGAAGTACGGGTCGGGCACGGTCTTGCCGGGTGTCTTCTCACCGTTCTCGCCGAAGAACACCCCGACCGGCGTGGGTACGAAGGTGTCCCCGACGCCCATGTCCTCGGCGACCTCCTTCATGATCCGGTCGGCGTCGGTGAAGGTGGGGTTGGTGACCACGCCGAGCATGCGCTTGGCCTGGTCGTAATGCGGCATCAACTCCGACTGCCAGTCGGTGATGTCCTTCCACTGCGGGTCGTTGAAGAACGGCGCCGGCGGGACATAGAGCGTATTGGCGTAGTTCAGCGATCCGCCGCCGACACCCGCACCCGCCAGGATCATGACGTTGCGCAGCAGGTGGATGCGCTGGATGCCGTACATGCCGAACTGCGGCGCCCAGAGGAACTTACGCAGGTTCCAGGAGGTCTTCGCGAAGTCCTCATCGGCGAATCGTCGGCCGGCTTCGAGTACCCCGACCCGATAGCCCTTTTCGGTGAGGCGCAGCGCGCTGACGCTGCCGCCGAATCCCGAACCGATGATCAAGACGTCATAGTCAGGCTTCATCCGACCATTATGGGCCTACCGACGGGTAACTAGCTAGACAGGGACGCCTAACTTGTAAAGAGATTGTGGTTCCGCGATCCTGTCCGCCCGCCGCCCGATCGACTATGCGTCGACGGTCAGGCCGACCTTCTGGAATTCCTTGAGGTCGCAGTAGCCCGCCTTGGCCATCGAACGGCGCAGGCCGCCGACGAGATTGAGCGAGCCGAACGGATCATCCGACGGGCCGGTGAGCACCTTCGACAGTGACGGACGTTCCCCCAGCCCGACCTGCAGGAGTGCTCCGCGCGGCAAGGACGGATGGGCCGCAGCCGACGGCCAGAACCAGCCACCGCCCTGGGCCTCCTCGGCGACCGCCAACGGGGTGCCCAGCACCACCGCGTCGGCGCCACAGGCGATCGCCTTCGCCAGGTCACCGGAAGTGTGGATATCGCCGTCGGCCAGCACGTGCACATAGCGGCCGCCGGTCTCGTCGAGATACTCGCGCCGGGCGGCCGCGGCATCCGCGATCGCGGTCGCCATCGGCACACTGATGCCGAGCACCTCATCTGAGGTGGTGACCCCCGAGGTCGACCCGTACCCGACGATAACGCCGGCAGCTCCGGTGCGCATCAGGTGCAGGGCGGTGCGGTGATCGAGCACGCCACCGGCCACCACGGGGACGTCGAGTTCGGAAATGAAGGTCTTGAGGTTGAGCGGTTCGCCGGCTCCGTCGTGATCCTTGGCGACGCGCTCGGCCGAGATGATGGTGCCCTGGATGACGAGCAGATCCAGACCGGCGGCCACCAGCGAGGGCGTCAGCGCGGCAGCGTTCTGCGGACTGACCCGCACGGCGGTGGTCACCCCGGACTCCCGGATGCGCGCGACCGCGGCGCCCAACAACTCGGGGTCCAACGGTGCGGCGTGCAGTTCTTGGAGCAGACGGATCGCGGCGGATTCATCGGATGCGCCGGCCGCAACATCGGTGACCTGGGCGATCTTGGCCTCGACGTCGGCGTGCCGACCGATGAGGCCCTCACCGTTGAGCACGCCGAGACCGCCCAGCTTGCCCATCTCGATGGCGAACTCGACCGACACCAACGCGTCGGTCGGATGTGCGACGACGGGGATCTCGAACCGGTAGGCGTCGAGCTGCCAGGCCGTCGAGACATCCTTGGAGGACCGGGTGCGCCGGGACGGGACGATGTTGATGTCGTCGAGTTCATAGGTGCGGCGGGCGGTTCTGCCCATGCCGATTTCAACCATGTCACGCATGTGGAAAGCCCCTTTCGGGCCTGATCGGGCGCCTTATCTGGCGTAGTAGTTCGGGGCTTCGACAGTCATCGTGATGTCGTGCGGGTGGCTCTCTTTGAGCCCCGCCGCGGTGATCTGCACGAACTGCGCCTGCTGGAGATGCTCGATGGTGTCCGATCCCGTGTACCCCATGGCGGCCCGCAACCCGCCGGTCAGCTGATGGATCACCGTGGACAGCGGCCCACGGAACGGCACCCGGCCCTCGAT
Organism: Mycolicibacterium neoaurum; assembly: GCF_036946495.1. Lineage (NCBI taxonomy): Bacteria > Bacillati > Actinomycetota > Actinomycetes > Mycobacteriales > Mycobacteriaceae > Mycobacterium > Mycolicibacterium neoaurum. Next base: position 3,081,075 of record NZ_JAQIIX010000002.1, on the reverse strand, counting down.
GCCCTCGGGAACGAGCTTGTCCTCGGAGAGCACGTCGTCCTGGAAGTAGCGGTCCTTGGAGAAGCTCTTCTGCGGTCCACGGGTCTGCATGGCGCCCAGCGAGCCCATCCCGCGGTAGCTCTTGAACTGCTTGCCGTTGACCAGGATCAGCTCACCGGGGGCCTCGGCGGTGCCTGCCAGCAGCGAGCCCAGCATCGCGGTGGAGGCCCCCGCGGCAAGCGCCTTGGCGATGTCACCGGAGTACTGCAGGCCACCGTCGGCGATGACGGGCACACCCTTGCGGGAGCAGGCGGCGACAGCTTCCAGAATGGCGGTGATCTGGGGTGCACCGACGCCGGCCACGACGCGCGTCGTGCAGATCGAGCCGGGGCCGACACCGACCTTGACCGCGTCGGCGCCCGCATCGCACAGCGCGGCGGCGGCGGCCCGGGTCGCGACGTTGCCGCCGACCACGTCGACACGCTCACCGACGGCGGCCTTGAGCCGGCTCACCATGTCGAGCACCAGCCGGTTGTGCGCGTGCGCGGTGTCGACGATCAGCACGTCGACACCGGCGTCGGCCAGCGTCATGGCGCGCGTCCAGGCATCGTCACCGATGCCGACGGCCGCACCGACGAGCAACCGCCCGTCGCTGTCCTTGGTCGAGAGCGGGAACTGCTCGGTCTTGACGAAATCCTTGACGGTGATCAGTCCGGTCAGCTTGCCGTTGCCGTCGACGATCGGCAGCTTCTCGATCTTGTGCCTGCGCAGCAGGCCCAGCGCGGCCTCGGCCGAGACCCCGGCGTGGGCGGTGATCAGCGGCGCCTTGGTCATCACCTCCGACACCGGCTTGGACTGGTCCACCTCGAACCGCATGTCTCGGTTGGTGATGATCCCGACGAGTGCACCTGCGGAATCGACCACGGGCAAACCGGAGATGCGGAAGCGGGCGCACATGGCGTCGACCTCGGCGAGAGTGTTCTCCGGGGAGCACGTCACGGGGTCGGTGACCATTCCTGCCTCGGACCGCTTGACGGTCTCGACCTGCCCGGCTTGTTCGGCGATCGACAGGTTGCGGTGCAGCACGCCCATACCGCCGGCCCGCGCCATCGCGATGGCCATCCGCGATTCGGTGACGGTGTCCATGGCCGAGCTGACCAGCGGCACCCGCAACCGGATGCGCTTGGTGAGCTGGCTGGACGTGTCGACGTTGGCGGGCACGACATCGGATGCGGCCGGCAACAGCAGTACGTCATCGAAGGTGAGGCCCAGCATCGCGATCTTGGTCGGATCGTCGCCGCCGGTAGGGACCGGTAAGGCGAGCGGGACGCTGCTTTCAGCGATCGACATGGGTGGAGCCTCCACTAGCAACAGTCGTGAATCTAAGAGGCCATCCTATCGGCAATGACCTCCAGGCTCGGCCCGGGCGCGGCACGCCGTGCAACCGGTGGCGCGAAGCCAGCGCGGCTGCGTAGGCTAGATCCGTGCGTGATGACCTCCCGCCGGGCCTGCCACCTGACCCGTTCGCCGATGACCCGTCCGATCCCTCGGCGGCTCTTGATGCGATCGAGCCCGGTCTTCCACTCGACCCGCAGGAGCGCAGCGCCGTAGAAGCCGATCTCGCCGATCTGGCGGTCTACGAAGCACTGTTGGCGCACAAGGGTATTCGCGGCCTGGTGGTCTGCTGTGACGATTGCCAGCAGGATCACTATCACGATTGGGACATGCTGCGCGCCAACCTGCTGCAGCTGTTGGTCGACGGCACCGTCCGCCCGCACGAGCCCGCCTACGATCCCGAGCCGGACGCCTACGTCACCTGGGACTACTGCCGCGGTTACGCCGACGCCTCGCTGAACGAGGCGACGACGGAGCCCGACGGCTTCCGCTGAACTGCGGTTATTCGCCCTCGCCGACCGGCACCGTTGTGGTGGTCGTCACTACCGCCGAGGTTGACTGCTCGACTTCCGTGGTGGCCGCCGGTGCCGTTGTCGCCGGCGCCTCCTGCTGCGGCTCGGGTGCGGCGCTCGTCGCCGGCGGCGCCACCGTGGTGCTGGTGGTGGTAACCGTCGTCCGCGTGCTGGTGGTCGGTGCCACCGTGGTCGTTGTTGGTGCAGTCGTCGACGGCGCAGAGGACGACGATGGTGCGCTGGTGGTCGCGGCAGTAGTCGTCGGAGCAGTCGTGGCAGGCGCAGTCGTCGTCGGTGCAGTCGTCGTCGCCGCGGTGGTGGCCGGCTCGGACGTGCTCCCCTCGACCGGACTCGTCGTGGCCGGGCTCGTCTCGGTGGCACTGGTACCGGACGGGCTGGTCTCGGAGGTTGTCACGGTGGTCGTTTCGGAGGTGGTGGTCGTGGCCAGCACCTCAGGACCCGGAGTGGTCGTCACGGTGAGGGTCTCCTCGATCACCGGTACCGGCAACAGGGTCAGCGGCGACGGCGGCAGGACCGGCATCGGCTCACCTGGCGGTGGCAGCGTGGCGGCCGGGTCCTGCGCAACGACCTTGTAGGTCAAGGCATTCCACTGCTCGATCAGATCCTGCTTCTGTTCGACCGGGCCGACGCTCTGCACCGTCGATGACAGCGCGGCAAGCTTGTCCTGGGCCTGATCCCACTGGCCTCTGTCGACGAGCTGCTGCACCTGCGCTAACTCGGTCTGGGCGGCCAGCACCACGGCATCGTCGCGGGTGGCGCGCTCTTCACCGAAGATCATGGTGCGGATGCCATACAGTCCGTCACCGGGGCCGGCGGCGAACACCGCGGTGCCGAAGCCGCCGAGACAGAGCACCGCGGCGGCGGCGGAGCCCACCACGGCCAACCCGAAGCGATTCCGGCCCCTCGGCCGGTTGGTGGCATCGACCAGCGCGGCGGTCGCCTGCGACGGTGACACGACATGGTCCATCGGCACCTGCCGGACCTCGTCGCGCCAGCCGGACAACAGAGCGGCCAGTTCGGCGTCACCGCGGTCGGTGGAATACACCGGTTGCTCGCCGGCGAGCGCGTCCAGGAACCGGTCGGCGCGGTTGATGTCGTTGAGCGAGGGGTCACCGCCGTTGGCGGTCCAGCGACCGAAATCAGGCATATTCTTCCCCTCCTCCCGAAATCTCTGTTTTGAGCTTGGCCAGTGCGCGGTGCTGGGCGACCCGCACCGCACCGGGTGTGGAGCCGACCGCCTCTGCTGTCTCCTCCGCGCTCATCCCGACCACCACACGCAGGATCAGGATCTCGCGCTGCTTCTCGGGCAGGATGGCCAGCAGTTTCTCCATCCGAGCCGATGCGTCGGCGTCGAGGGCGAGCTGTTCGGGCCCGGCCTCACCGGAGAATCGCTCCGGCACGTTGTCGGTCGGCTCGGCGCGATTGCGCGCCGACGCCCGGTGCGCATCGGCGAGCTTGTGCGCCGCAATGCCGTACACAAAGGCCAGGAACGGTCGTCCCTGATCTCTGTAACGCGGCAACGCCGTGATGGCGGCCAAGCACACCTCCTGCGCAATGTCGTCTGCGGACAGACCACTCCGTTCAGCGGACCCGATCCGGGCCCGGCAGTACCGGACGATGATCGGGCGGATGGTCTCCAAGACCACCCTGAGAGCGTCCCTGTCCCCCGCCACAGCATCAGCGACGACTTCATCGAGACGTTCTCCCGAAATGGTCATCGTGGGTGATCTCTCCAGCGTTACGGATGGGACGCAGCCGGGCGGGTGCGCCACACAAACATTAACGATCGCAAGCGGGTGGAACGGTTCAGTGGCGCGACCACACGCCGCCGCGGTTTCGGATGGTCTCCGCGGCCAGGTCCCGCGCGGCCGCGATGTCGGCGGCTGATCCGCCCGCGCTACCGATGTCGGCGAGCAGGCAACCGACCGCCCAATGCAGCGGGACCAGCCCGAACTCGGCAGTGAGTGCGAAGACGGAATCGGCGACGCGTCGTGCCGCGCTCAGGTCACCGGTGCAACACAGTGCGGCCGCCAGCACCACCTGCGATTTGGCGCGGTGTCGCACCGACCCGAGCGTGTCGGCCTCGTGCACCGCCCGTTCGGCATGGTCGATCGAAGCTGGGCCGTCGGCGCTCACCATCGCCAACTCGGCGGATACCCAGTGTCGACGCACGGATTGTCGGGGTACGCCGGAATCACCGGCGGCGCGCTGCAACAGCCGTGCCGAGGCTGCCAGCCTGCCGACGCCGAGGGCATCGGCCGCCAACCCGACCATCGCGTCGGCGCGCGCCTGCAGGTCGGGCCCGGCCGACACCAGTGCGCGACCGTCCCACCGGCGTGCCGTGCGGTGCCCGCCGAGCTGCCGCAGAAAGGACGCCCGCGTGCTGTAGGCCAATGCGGTCGTCGGCTCGTCGCGACCTTGCCTGATGATCTCGTCGAGTTCGGCGAAGGCGATCCCGTAATAGCCCTGGCCACCGGCGGCGACCGCGCGCAACCATCGCTGGTGTGAATTCTGCGCCTGTGGCAGCGGCCAGAGCTGCGGTTGAGCACCGAAGGCTGCGTCCGCCAGCAGCGCGGAAGGGGTGGTTGTCGGGGTCGCCATCGCCTTCGGACGCTATCAATGCGGGCAAAAACGTGACCAATTCGACCTTGGTTAACACTTGATGGTCACCACGTTACGAACAGATCAACCGGGTTCGCGGTGCGAAATCAGCCGATTTGACGCGAGCAGGGAAAACCGCGCCGCCAGGCACGATGAACCCGGCCGCGAAGCACTCTTTGGATTGCCCGCAAGTGAACATGATGAACGTGACGTAAATTCGCACCCTGCAGTTATGCGTTTACGCGGTGAGGTCGCCTATTGACGATTTTTCTCCCGCGCTTCTACCTTGTGTTCACGAGCAGTCATCGGCGACACGGACTCGGTTCAACTCCGCAACTCACGTACTCGCGTGGGTCTGCGAAATGGGTTCGAAGAGAGAGGTTTTGACATGCCACAGCCGCAGCAACTGCCCGGACCCAACGCCGACATCTGGGATTGGCAGATGAAGGGCCACTGCCGAGGCGTCGACTCCTCGATGTTCTTCCACCCCGATGGCGAACGCGGCCGGGCCCGCGCGCAGCGCGAGATGCGGGCCAAGGAACTGTGCCGCACCTGCCCGGTGATCGCACAGTGCCGCTCGCACGCACTGGCCGTCGGCGAACCCTATGGAATCTGGGGCGGCCTTTCCGAATCCGAGCGGGAGTTGCTGCTCAAGCGCGGGATGCGCCGGTCTGCCTGAGCCGGCTCAGAACACCGGCCGCGGCACCAGGACCACCCGCCACCCGTCGGGGTCGGCGAACGTCAGCGCACCCACACCCGTCCAATACGGGTTCTCTGGCTCCACAGGTTCGTGGCCGTAGGCCCCCAATCGCTCCACGATGTCGTACATCTCCGCTTCGGAGTGGAAGTACAGCACCAGAAGATTGTCCGTTGTCGGTGCGGGACAAGGGCTTCCATCGGCGTGTGCGGTGAACTCCAGATGCTGATCGGTGCCGGGCAGACCCAGCATGACGCCGTCGTAGCCGGCGTGATTCTCGAACCGGTACAGCACGGGCAGACCGAGGTGCTCGGCATAGAACTGCTCGACCTCGGCGAGTCGGTCGGTGGGACGGGCGAATCGAATCTGAGCGATGGGCAGTGACATGCCAGCAGTGTGCAACCTCAACAACACTTGAGGTCAACCGCGTCCGCTCCGGTCGAGTCTCGGTGGGTGCAGCACACCCTGTCACCCATGGTTCAGCGTGCCTACGTTGACATCATGAACGTTCTCACCAAAACGACTGCGCTGGTGGCACTCCTGTTCTCGATGATGGCAGGCGCGGGCTCGGCACAGGCCGCACCATCGCGTGACGAACAGCGGATCCGCGACGCCTTCGGCCGCGGCGTCGGTGGGCCGGAGAGTTTCTACGCGCTGTTGGCCGAGGATGTGCACTGGACCGTTGCCAGGGCCCAGAACCCATCGGTCTACACCTCACGACAGGACTTTCTCGACCGCGGTGCTCGACCCGTATTGGACCGGCTCACCGGTCCCATCGAGGCGTCGGTGCACGATCTGATCATCGATGGCGATCAGGTGGTCGCGTTGTGGCGCGGCACCGCCACGGCGCTGGACGGAAAGCCCTATGTCAACGAGTACGCCTGGTCCATGACGATGCGTGGCGGCGAGATCGCGCGGGTGGTGGCATACCTGGATCTGGTGGCGCTCGACGACCTGATCCGGCGGGTGCCGGTGTAACTCCTTCGGCGGTCGCGCCGATAGACCACTCGTGATGCTTCGCAGCCTGCCCGTCCTCGCGGCCCTCGCCGTGGCCAGCGCCGCTCCGGCGCACGCGCTCCCGCTGCCGGAGTTCTGCGTTCCGGCGTCCGACCACGTCTGCACCGTCCGCCTGGCGTCGGTGACCGCCGATGCCGTAGACGGCACGATCACCGGGGCCCCCGTTGGAGGCGGTCCCGCGATCACCCTCACCGGCGAGGGCGACGTATACCTGAGGTCCGCCGGCTTCACCGACGCCCCCGAGGCCGTGCGCACCTGGGACAGCACCATCGATCAGGTGCGTCCGCTCGACGTCTCGCCGTCGGACCCCAACTGGTACGGCAATGCGAAAGCCAAGGTGTTCCTGCCGCGCACCCTCAACGAGCTGGCCACCGGATTCCCGCCCGACACCCTCATGGTGTCTTTCACCTCGGGCGACGGTGATGCGCCGTACCAGCTGGTGTCGATCCAGCCGACGCTGGCGTAGTCAGATCCGTCGGTCTCAGTGAGTGAGATCACACCTTGTCGGGATGCGCCCGGCGGGGCCACCGTGTGCTGAACACGCCCCCGGCAGGAAGAAGCACTCGATGTTGGCAGACCCACTCTCAGGCGCCCGGCGGTGTCTGGCCCGATTCGGCAAGCTCCTCGGTATCACCCTGATCGCGTCGGCCCTGCTCATCGGGGCCGCCATACCCGCAGCGGCCGAACTGATGCGGGTGACATTCGTGCGACACGCCCAATCGGCCGGGAACGCCTCCGGCCTGATCGACACGTCGACCCCCGGACCGACGCTGACGCAGAACGGTGAGGATCAGGCACGGGCGGTGGTCGGGAACCTCGGCATCAACAACTACGACGGCGTCTACGCCTCGACCATGCAGCGGACCCAACTGACCGCCACTCCGCTGTCGCAGTATCTGCACCTGCCGATCCAGGTGTTGCCCGGTGTCCAGGAGATCGAGGCCGGGGTGTTCGAAGGGACGCCGGAGAGCGAGGCCGCCAACGGGTACGGCCGGTTCCCGCTGGCCTGGGCCCTGCAGGGCAACCGCGACCTGCGCATCCCCGGTTCCATCAACGGCCATGAATTCGATGCCCGGATGGACGATTCCCTGCAGCAGATCTACGACAACGGCGACCGCAACGCCGTGGTGTTCTCCCACGGCGGTGCCATCATGTTCTGGACGATGATGAACGTCTCCAACCTCTCCTTCGAGCAGAAGCTGGACCTGTTGCGGTACTCACCGCTGGGGAACACCAATTACGTTGTCATCGAAGGCAGCCCGGAAGAGGGCTGGAAGCTGGTGAACTGGAACGGACAGAAGTTCGGGCCCGACGCGTCGGTCGCCGACGAGGTGAGCTTGCAGTTCCGGACGCTACAACGGCAACTCAGCACCGCGGTGACCCAGGTGTTCGCCTCCTTCGCCACCCTGAACCCGGCCAGGGTGCTGGCCGCCATCGCCGCGAGTTTCTCCGACACCGTGGTCTCGATCATCAAGTTCGCCGGCGCGGTGGGCAACAAGCTGACAGTCGAGTGGGCCAAGAACACCCAGCCCAACCCGCCCGCACAGACCGCATTGCCGACCGTCACCGACACCACCGAGCGAGTCGCGAGCCGGACCGTCACCGTCGACGAATCCACGACGAGCACGACCGAGGACGCCGCGGTCGGAGCAACCCACCGCAGGGAGCTGACCGCCGTTCTGGACACGCGGCCGATCGAGCCGCAGAGCCCCATCGCGATCGTCGACACCGAACCGGACACCGCAACCCTCATCGCGGACGAACCCGGACCGTCGCTGACCGATGAGGTGGACACCGACATTCGCGAGACCATCGGGTTCGATGACGACACCGATACAGCGAAATCCGTCGAACCGGAGCCCGTGAAGGTCAACGAGCCCAACACCGGCGGCGGTGAACAGACCGGCACCACAACCCAAGCCGACAAGGTGGTCACCACCGCGGCAACGTCCGATGGCGGTGGTACCGACAGCTCGGACTGAGCCGGCGCCCGATGATTCCCCGCCGTGACCGCGGCGGGGAATCGTCACGTCACCGGCCGATGCGGTCGCTAGGGTGAGGCCGTGCCCGACGTTACGCCCGACGCTCCCGCCTCGATGGTGGCCCGAGTCGCGCTGATCGTGAACGCCTTCGATCGGGCCGGCGTGGTACTCCGGCCCGATCAGGTGGTCGAACGCAGCGGTTTGCCGCGGTCCTCCACCCACCGCATCTTGAACCAGCTGCACGAATCCGGACTTCTGCAACGTGGTCCCGTGGGTTACTCGCTGGCTGCCTCCGCGCTGCCCTCCGCCGGGGCCGTCGAAAACGCACAGTTGCGAGGCGTGGCATCGCCGGTGTTGGAGCGATTGCACGCCGATACCGGCCTCGTCGTGCACCTCGGGGTGTTGGCCGGCGCCGATGTCGTGTACGTGGACAAGGTGACCGGTGCGGGCGGCCCTGCGGTACCCACCCGCGTCGCCGGACGCACGCCGGCGCATGCCAGCGCACTGGGCAAAGCCATGCTGGCGCGCCGACCGGCTGAGGACATCGACAAGACCCTGGACAGCGTGTTGCGCAAATGCACCGCCTGGACGATCGGAGACCTGCCCACATTGCACCAGGAGCTGGCCAGGATCCGCGGGCGACGCGGAATAGCCTATGACGAACAGGAATTGGCGGCCGGGTTGTCGAGCGTTGCCGCACCGATCACGCTCCCGGATGGCGAGATCGCCGGGCTCTCACTCACCGGAACCGTACCCGCGCAACGCTTGGTGCGCGTCGCGCCGTTCTTATCGCGTTCGGCCAACGGGATCACCTTCGAGCTCGGCGCATCGGCCACCGAGCGCGCGGAGGCCCATACCGTCACCGATGACATGTTGTCCCGGGTGTTGCGCACCCTGGCCTCCGACGCCTGGGTGTGAGGCCAGCCGTTCACCACATCAGGTCGTCGACGTCGATACCCACGGTATGCCGGCCCACCACTGCCAGCACCTGCTCGACATTGCTGGCCACATGCATCCGAGCGGTCAGGACATCGCGCCAGATGCGTTCCAGTGCTGGGTCATCGGCGTCTCCCACCGCCGCGGCGACGGCCTTGACCGCTCGATCGGAGGCCATCACCTGATCACGCCTGGTACGCAACATCGATTCCGAATCCGGATAACCGCCGGAGCGAATGCAGTCGAGCTGCTCGACGACGTTTCGCCGGATCTGCAACATCGACAGTTCGATCTCGGCACGAGAAACTCCCGATGGCCGGATGTCGAGGACACGTTGCGCGGCACCGAGTAACGGAATGGAGCCGGCCAGGGTGTACAGCGTCGGTTGAGGTAACCGCTGCAACGCGGGCATCGCGTCGGTGTAGCTCAGACCGAGCCAGCTGAACGCCCGGTGCTCCGGCACGAACGCATCGGTGACGATCACGTCATCGGCTCCGATTCCCCGCAAACCCAGACCGTTCCAGGCCCTTTCGACCCGATAATCGCACGCGGGAACGAGCACGGCCATGAAATCCTGCGCCGCGCCGTCGGCACCGACGGTCACCGCGGCGACGCTCAGCCAGGAGGCGTGGCGGGCCCCTGTGCAACGCGCCCAGCTGCCGCTGAGCCGGAACCCTCCAGGCACGCGCTCCAGTCGTCCGTTGGGTGCGTACGACGAGCACAGCAGCGATCGGGGATCCGCTCCCCACACCTCCCCCAGCGCGCGCTCGTCACGTACCGAGAGCCCCCAATTGTTGACCGCCAGCCAGCCGGCCAACCACCCCGTGGACGTACACGCCGACGAGAGTTCCAGCGTCGCGGTCAGATAGGTATCCGGCTCGGCGTCCAGGCCGCCGAACTCGGGCGGCTGCAGCAGCGCGAAGTAGCCGACATCGTGCAGCCGTCCGATCACCTCGGCGTCGACCGTCCCCCGGTGGTCGACTTCGGCAGCGGCCGCGGCGATCTCGGGGAGCAGACCACGGACCGAATCGAGCACGGACTGCGACGTTCTCTCCTTTACGAGTACTTCGGCGTGCAACGATCGAGGTATATCAGTCACCGCAGATGTGGGAGGTGGATATGCCGTATTCGGCTGAGATCGCCGAATCGATGGCACACCGCCTGATGCAGCCTGCCCAGTACGGTGGCGGCGCAATCACACCTGATGAATTTCTCTGCACGGTCATCGAACTCGGCACCGAGAACGCCTCGCGCGGGTGGGTTGCCGCCGCCTATGGTCTGGGTGCGCAGGCGTTGCCATCCACCGCGTTCGACGTGGTCTGGTCGGAGCACCCGGATGCGCGGGTCACCGTGGCATTCGGCGGCTCGGCACTGGTCGACGGCAACCGCCTCAATGGCCGGTGGCCCTCGGTGGTCGGCGCCCTGGAGGCGGACTGGTTTCTGCTCGGCGCCGACGACGGCTGCGTACTGCTTCCCGCTGCCGCGGTGCGCGTGCACAGCATCGAGGATGGCGGCGGCCTTCACGGATCGGGGCTGGCCGATGTCGACGTCACCGATGCCGATCTCACCGCACCTCAGGTGCGTCCACATCGCACCGGTGTGTACGGGGTGCTCGCCGCCGCGGCCGCGGCGGCAGCAGTCGTCGGTAGCGCACTGGGCGGCTGGCACAGGCACGTCGACGCGTTACGCGCCCGACTGGCCATCTCGCACGGCGGTGAGGAACTCACCGATCAGGCCGCGGCGCAGATTGCGCGCACGGCATCGGATCTCGACGCCTCGCGGCTTCAGATCACGACGGGCGGACTCGGGCATCGCGCACCGTACGACCAGGCGATGGCGCGGGCCCGCGCGGCGATGGACCAACTGCTGGCCAGCAGCAGGCATGCGCTGGACGTTTCGGATCCGGTCACCACGGCGTGGCGGGATGTGCATGCCGGCTGCCGGCTCGCCGCGCGGTATCGCTGACGGTCGATCCGCCTTCCGATCGTTGACTCTGCGATCTGGGCGCCGACTACTCGCACTAACGCGCCGTAAACGCAGAGTCAACGTTCCAGACCACGAGCAGTCCCCCGCAAGCGGGAGGTGCCCCCAACAAAACTGCCCCAAATCCGAAGATTTGGGGCAGTTCTGTGTCTGCTCGGGAGAACCTAGTGCGCGTGGCCGTGGTGTCCGTGGCCGGCGTGATCCTCTTCCTCGGCCGGCTTGTCGACGACCGCGGTCTCGGTGGTCAACACCATCCGGCCGACCGACGCCGCATTGAGCACCGCGGAGCGGGTCACCTTGGCCGGGTCGACGATGCCCTCGGCGAGCAGGTCGCCGTAGGTCAACGTAGCGGCGTTGAAGCCCTGCCCGACGGGCAGTTCGCTGACCTTGTTCACCACGACCGAGCCGTCGAGCCCGGCGTTGGTGGCGATCCAGTACAGCGGTGCCGACAGCGCCGAAGCGAAGACCTCCAGGCCGAGCAGCTCATCACCGGTCAGCGAGCCACGCAGGCTGTCCAGCGCCTTGCGGGCCTGCACCAGCGCGCTGCCACCACCGGTGACGATGCCCTCTTCGACGGCAGCCTTGGCCGCCGACACGGCGTCCTCGACGGCTTCCTTGCGCTTCTTCAGGTCGGTCTCGGTGGCCGCACCGACCTTGATGACGGCGACGCCGCCGGACAGCTTGGCGAGGCGCTCTTCGAGCTTCTCGCGGTCCCAGTCCGAATCGGTGGCCTCGATCTCGCTGCGCAGCTGGGCCTTGCGGTCCTCGATGGCCTCCTGGGTGCCCGCACCGTCGACGATCACGGTGCTGTCCTTGGTCACCACGACGCGCCGGGCCGAACCCAGCACGTCCAGGCCGGCCTCGCGCAGCGTCAGACCCACATCGGGATTGACCACCTGCGCGGCGGTGACGACGGCCAGATCCTCCAGGAATGCCTTGCGGCGGTCACCGAAGAACGGAGCCTTCACGGCGACGGCCTTCAGCGTCTTGCGGATGGAGTTGACGACCAGGGTCGACAGCGCCTCGCCCTCGACATCCTCGGCGATGATCAGCAGCGGCTTGCCGGCCTCGGCCACCTTCTCCAGCAGCGGCAGCAGGTCGGGCAGCGAGCTGATCTTGTCGCGGTGCAACAGCACCAGCGCGTCCTCGAGCACCGCTTCCTGGGCGTCGAAGTCGTTGATGAAGTAGGCCGAGATGAAGCCCTTGTCGAACCCGACACCCTCGGTGACCTCGAGCAGCGTCTCCAGGGTGGAGGACTCCTCGACGGTGACCACACCATCGGCACCGACGGTCGTCATGGCCTCGCCGACCAGGTCACCGACCAGCTCGTCGCGCGAGGACACGGTGGCGACCTGCGCGATCGCGGTCTTGTCGCTGACAGGCTTGGCCGCGGCCAACAGGGCCTCGGACACCGCATCGGCGGCCTTGCTGATCCCGGCGCCGAGGGCGATGGGGTTGGCACCGGCGGCGACGTTGCGCAGGCCGGCCTTGACGATCGCCTGGGCGAGCACGGTCGCGGTGGTGGTGCCGTCACCGGCGACGTCGTTGGTCTTGGTGGCCACCGACTTGACCAGCTGGGCACCCAGGTTCTCGAACGGGTCCTCCAGGTCGATCTCGCGGGCGATGGTGACACCGTCGTTGGTCACGACCGGTCCGCCGAACGCCTTGGCCAGCACCACGTGCCGGCCGCGCGGGCCGAGGGTGACGCGGACGGCATCGGCGAGCTTGTCCACGCCGGCCTCCAGGGCGCGGCGCGCAGTTTCGTTGAATTCAATCTGCTTGCTCATAAATGTCCTTTGATGTGCCGGGGGCAAAGCCGACCGCCCCGGACGTCACCCATCGACGGGGACTTCCGGGGCGGTACACAGCTGCTTACTTGTTGACGACAGCCAGCACGTCACGCGCGGAGAGGATCAGGTACTCCTCGCCGCCGTACTTGATCTCGGTGCCGCCGTACTTGCTGTAGATGACGGTGTCACCCTCGGAAACGTCCAGGGGGATCCGCTTCTCGCCGTCCTCATCCCAGCGGCCGGGGCCAACTGCGACGACGGTGCCTTCCTGCGGCTTTTCCTTGGCGGTGTCCGGGATGACCAGACCGGAAGCGGTCGTGGTCTCGGCCTCGTTGGCCTGAACGAGGATCTTGTCCTCGAGTGGCTTGATGTTGACTGCCACGATTGGAGCCCTCCACTAGGTATCGGAGACCGGGAATGTTCCGGGTCCTTGTTTTTTCAGGTGTTCGGCATGCGTCCGAGCCCTCGCACCGTCGTCGCGGGTGCCGGCGCCGGGTGTGGCCGCGTGCCACCTAGCACTCTATACACGCGAGTGCTAGCACTCAAGGGTGGGTTGTGCAGGTGCTATCCCGTCCCGGCCGTCGCGAGCACGACGAGCCCGTAGGCCACCGCGAACCGATGCCCCAGCTCCCCCGCGACGTTGCCGCGGCCCACGGAGACATCGTGGCCGAGTCGTTCGGCCAGCGCCCGGACCAGCTCATCATCACCGGCGCCACCGCCGACCAGCAGCACCGCGCTCGCACCCGCGCCGACCTGCTGCACACCGCGCATGACATTTCCGCCGATGACCAACCGCTTGGCGGCCAATCGCCAGCTGCGCCACTCTGCGGCCGACATCGCCGAGGTGAACGGCAACAACCCACTGGGCGCCGCCGTCAGCAGCCATCCGGTGGAGCGTCCGTCGATCGGGGTGTCCAGGAACCGGCGGCGACCGTGCTCGTCCTCGACGAGCTGCACCGTCACCGCGGTCACCGCCTCGGCGCGCTTGGCGTACTCGGCCGCGCTGGTGGAGATGTCCAGCGCGGCGGCGGTCGCCGCGGTCAGCAGTTGACCGGCCCCCGGCAGCACCACCCGATCCCCGGTCGCCACCACATCGACGGTGCCGCCGCCGACGTCGACGACCACCACATCGGCAGGCAGTCCGGGCGTGGTCAGCGCACCCGCCCGCGCGGCGGCGGCCTCGGAGTCGATCCGGGAGACCGGCACCCCCAGTGCATCGGCCAGCGCGTCGGCATCGGCAGGCGACACCTCGCCGCCACCCATCGTCGCCATCACTAGGCTGTCGACGGCGACGGCGCCGCGGCGGGCATTGGCCGCCGCGGCGATATCGGCCAATTGCACGATGTGCACCAGCCCGTCGGGCAGTTCGGGCTCGGACGCGGGCTCGTCGGCCGCGGCCTGCGCATCCAACGTGACCACCGCACACACGCTGTCGAAGAGCTGGTCGGCCACGGCGCGGGCGTCGGCGCGCTCGCCGTCGTCGAGGGCGAAGACATCGGCCAGCCAGAACGGGTCGGTGAGGCGCTGCAGCGGGGACATTCCCTCCCGGACCTCGACCGCGACCAGCGTTGCCGCCAGCACGCGTTGGACGTCGACATCGTCGACCACCGGCACCGCGCTGTCCAACCGGTTGGAGATCAGCACGGCCTCGTCGTTGGCCGTCAGCACAGCGGCGACATCACAGCCCGCCGCCATCGCGTCGTTCACCAGCGCAGCCACCTCGACATAGCCGAATTCTGCTGTGGCGCAGGCAATGACAGAGACATCTGGGTTGACCGAGGCCAACCGATCGACCGGGACGGGCACACCTACACCAGCCGCGTCACCGGCGGTCGTGGCCGCCGACCGCAACACGATGGCCAACCGACCCGTGCGCCGGGCCTGCAGTCGAACCCGTTCCACGGTCGAATGCACCGGCGGGGTAGGCGCGAAGGCCGCCCGCTCGACGGTCAGCCCGTGCTTGTCGGCCAGTCGCCGAACCAGTTGTGCCGCAACCTGAATCGCCCGCGGGGAGCCCTTCCCACCGCGGGTCGGGGTACGCCCACAGGCCAGCACGTCACGATCACGACACAGCACCACCTCGGTGGTGGCGTTGCCGATGTCGACACCGGCCCACACCGTCATCGCAACAGGCCGCGCCGCCGGTAGACGACGGCGGCCTCGCGCACCAGCGCGGCGCAGGTCGGGGCGTCCTGGGCGGCCAATCGGGCCGCCAGCTCCTCGAGTTCCTCGAACGACGACCGTCCCGGGCGCAGCGCCTCGTAGGAGGCCAGCATGTCCTCGGCGGTAAGCGCGGTCATCTCCGCGGCCCGACGCAGGTTGAGCCCGAGTTGCAGGGATCTGCTGCGTTCGGCGTTCTCGGCCTGGCGTAAAAGGGTGTCCCGGCTGATCCGGATGTCGTCGAGGACGAGTTCACCGTTGCAGGCGGCCTCGACGGTGACATCGTCGATGCTGCGCCCGGAGTGCGAAAGTGCGGTCATCGGGTGAACTCCATGTCGATATTGCGGCGGCGTTCGCCGCCGTCGAGGGCCAGGCTCTCGGCCCGTTCGATGGCAACCATCGACACCACCTTGGTGTGATAGCGCGCGGTGATGGCCTCGTCGGTGTAGGCGTTGCGCATCGGTGACGGGGTCGCGCCCTTGGCGTGCCTGCCCGCGTTGATCCCGATGATCCGGTACATCTCCGGTGAGATCAGCGGAGCCACGCTGAGCAATTCGAGGTTGGCCAGCGGTGGCAGGTCGCGACGGTGGATCAGCGTGGTGCCCTTGGCCTGTAGCCCCACTCCGATACCCGACCCGGACAGGCCGGCCGCCGACTTGCCGATCATCCCGAGGTCGATGCTGTCGGCGATGCGCACCACCCGCGGCACGCACTTCTCCTCCTCCAGCCCGGCCAGGATCTGCTCGAGGGCGTCATAGATTGTCATCCCGGACAGCGTGCAGAACAGCTTGGTGCCGAACGCCGGTGACACACCGACGACCACCTCGCGCGGATCGGTGCCGAAGTCGGCCGGTCCGAGGATCCGCAGGCGGTCGGGCTCGGCGAAGGTCGCCTGCTCACGCACCAGGTCGGTCACCGACCGGGCCTGGCGCACCGCGTCGATCTGCGCCTGGCGTTCCGGGGTCGGCCGGTAGCCCGTGCCGGGGCCTCGGTAATCGTTCGGATCTTCCAGTGCGGAAAGCACATTCATCTGCTCGTCGAAGATCGCGGCGGTCTGCAGATAGTCACCGTTGACCCGGGCCTTGGCCATGCCGAGGACTCGGTCGGCCAGCTCGGTGAATCCGGTCTCGGCGAGTGCGGTGACGATATCGAGCACCGTCAGACCCGACTGGTCGATCATCCGGGCTGCGCTGAGCACCTGCACTCCGTCGGTCTGCGGGAGGTTCTTCGAACCTGCTGCGGCGACAACGGCTTCCACGTGATCATCGTCGAAATCGGCGAGCCCCAGATACTCGAACACCGCCCGGGTGGCCTCGGCGGCCTGGCGGCGCATGGCCTCCAACGTGGTCGGGTCGCACGACCGCAGGCCACCGTCGACGCCCCAGTCGCGTTGCATCACCAGGTAGTCGTCGAGGTCGTCGGCGTTGAAGTTGGACGGGCCGAACATGTTGTCATAGGACACGATCGAGCCGAACCCGGAGAAGATGAAATCCGATCCGGACAACAGCGTCGGCAGCGTGCGACTGGTCCGGCGCATGGTTGACTCGCTCATCAGCGAGTCGTTGCCGCTGCAGGATTCCAGCCCGCGCAACATGACCATCAGGTTCTCGGCGTGCAGCTCCTTGACCCCACCGGGCACCGAGGCGGTGATCGCCGCGCCGTCCACGCCGCCGTTCTGCACGCCCTGGGCACCGATACCCTTGGCCAGCGCCACACAGCGGGACTCCAGATAGTTCATCGACTTGCCCTCGGCCGCCCCCATCAACACCTCGGAGCCGGCACCGCTGGACAGCCGCATCTTGATACCGCGCGAAGCGTAGGACGATGTCAGGAACGCCTTGGACCACGGGGTGTCGTCACCGTCGGTGAACACCTGCTCGGTGCCGTAGACCGAAACCGTCTCGGCGTACGAAACGAGACCGCGCACACCGAGTTCCAGCTCGCGAGCCTCCTCGACCGAGCACTGGGTCAAGGCTCCGGGGGCGGGTACCTGCGAGCCGATCAGCAGGCCGACGGCCACCGCGGGCGCGTCGTCGAGGACGGGGACGGTGGCCTCCAACTCGCGGAAGCCATACACCACCGCCGTCGCCGCATCGGCGGCGATCAGCAGCGGATCATCCAGGCGATTGGTGACATGCGCCTGGTTGGCCGGGGTCCGTCGTGCGCGCATCTTCATCATGGCCATCTGGATCTCGACCGGATGCAGCCCGGCCACCACCCTGGCCATCTTGGCCGGCGTCAATCCCGAGCACACCGTGAGCACCTCGGCGCGCGGCACGCCGGAATCGACGATCAGACGCGCCAGTTCGACCTCCGACATCGCCATCGACACCGGCGCCTGGGCGTGGTCGATGGCGTAGCGCACGACGAACTCGTCGATGGCGTCGAAGTCGGCGGCGGGTGTGGAGTCCATCTCGAGCACGGTGCCGTCGTCGCCGACCACCCAGGACGGTTCCGGGTCGTTGGGCGACAGATGCGAGATCATGCCCAGCGAGGGATCGGGTTCGGCGAAGCCGTCGAGGTTGACGCGCTGCTCATCGAGGAGACGGATGCGTCCGAGCCGGTGGTCCGGCTCCGGTTCGGGGCTGTTCACGATGACCTCTCTCGTCGCGGGGTGGATACAGCATCGGTCAGCGGTGCGGGACGGACAACGGGACGCGGAGAGCTTCCAACAACCTGTGTGAGAAGAACACACCACCGGCGCGGCAGCTGTGACTGGATTACAACAAGATGTTGGAAAGTGATGCAGACCTCTGGCAGACACCCCGTGCGGGTCGCACACTTTCCCCGGACTCGGAGCCGACGAACGCCTGCTCCGTGCGCAGAGGAGGTTCGAACATGTCCGAAGTGCTCAATACGGGCGACAAGCCCGGTGGCGCAACGCCACCGGACAGCCGCGGTCGGCTACGCGGCAACCTGGGTGTGCCCGCCATCGTGCTCATGGTGGTGGCGGCGGCGGCCCCGTTGTCGACGGTGGGCGGCAACGTCCCGATCGCGATGGCGCTCGGCGACTCGACCGGCATCCCGGTGGCATTCCTCGTCGCAGGTGTGATCTTTTTGCTGTTCGCCGCGAGCTTCGTGGCGATGTCGAAGTAC
The DNA here is from genome assembly GCF_036946495.1 of Mycolicibacterium neoaurum. Lineage (NCBI taxonomy): Bacteria > Bacillati > Actinomycetota > Actinomycetes > Mycobacteriales > Mycobacteriaceae > Mycobacterium > Mycolicibacterium neoaurum. The sequence continues at coordinate 3,062,906 of NZ_JAQIIX010000002.1, read as the reverse complement.
GTCAGCGACACCGGCGCGTTCTATGCCTACATCCAGAAGGGCCTCGGCAAGGCGGCCGGTACCGGAGCGGCGGTACTCGCCCTGCCCGCGTACATGGCGACCCTGCTGGCCGTGGCCGCCTACGACGGCGTCATCCTGGCCGGCCTGCTGCAGATCATCGGTGCGCCCGCGGTGCCATGGTGGGTGTTGACGGGCCTGGTGCTACTGATCATCGCCTTCCTCGGCTACCGCGATATCGAACTCAGCGCCAAGGTGCTCGGCATCTTCCTTGTGTCCGAGGTCGCCATCCTGGTGGTGCTGGACTTCGTCATCGTCATCCAGGGCGGCGACAAGGGCATCACCGGTGACTCGTTCACCCCATCGGGCATCTCCGGCGCCTTCGGCATCGCGTTGCTCTACGCCCTGTGGGGCTTCGTCGGTGTCGAGGCCACTGCCGTGTTCCGCGACGAGGCCCGCGACCCAGACCGCACTGTGCCGCGCGCCACCTACTGGGCCGTCGGCATCGTCGCCAGCTTCTACGCGTTCTCCAGCTGGGCCTTGGTCGAGGGCAATGGTGGCAACGACGCCATCCAGGTGGCCAAGGACGATCCGGACAACTTCATGGTCAACACCGCCGAGAAGTACCTCGGCATGCTCGGCAAGGACCTGACCACACTGTTCTGGTTCGTCAGCGTGTTCGCCTGCGCGCTGGCCTTCCACAACATCTGCGCGCGGTACACCTTCGTGCTCGGCCGCGACAACGTGCTGCCCCGCAAGCTCGGTGAGGTGCATCCGAAGCTGGGTTCACCGGCCAATGCCTCGGTCCTGGTGACCGTGCTGTCCATGGTGATCATGGGTGTGTTCGTGCTGCTCGGCCTGGACCCGGTGCTGCAGATCTTCGGTCCGCTCGGCGGCCTGGGCATCTGGGGCCTGTCCATCCTCTGGTTGCTGACGACGATCTCGGTGGGCCTGTTCTTCAAGCGGCGCGGCGGCCCGGTGAACATCATCGTGCTGGCGGTCATCGGGACGATTGCACTGGCGGCCGCGGTGGCTCTGATCATCGCCAACCTGACCCTGGTGGTCGGCGGGTCGACGACGCTGGCGATCATCTTCGGTATCGCACCGGTGGTGTTCCTCGGTATCGGCGCCGCGCTGAGCGGACGGGCACCCGAGGACCTGTCGATTCCGAAGTCCTGATCGCAGGGAGTCCCCTCAGCGCGTCACGGGTCGCTGATACCGTCGAAACACGGCGGTATCAGCGGCCCGCCGAGTTCGAGAGGAAACGGCCGACATGTCTGCGGGTGCGCCACTGACCGTGGCGGCGGCCTTGACGATCCCGCCGCTGGACCAGGGCTCGGTGCTCGGCGGGCACCGCGGTCTGATCCGCGAGGTGCTCTGGGTCGACATCATGCACGCGCCCGCCGAGGACTTCGTCCGGCCCGGCGACTTCGTCCTGACGACCGGAACCGACATCCGCCAGCCCGGGGTCCGCGAGTTCCTCACCTTCCTGATGTCCTCACCGGCCGCCGGGGTGGCGCTCGGTGGTCCACCCGACGTCGACACCCGCGAGCTGCTGGCCATGCTGGTTCCGCTGGCCGACAAACACGATTTCCCGCTGGTGATGCTGCCGTGGGAGGTGCCCTTCGCCGATATCCAGCGCCAGCTGCTCCCCCTGGTGACACCCGCCCCCGACGACCGGCCCATCCAGATGGTGATCGGCCGGCGCGAGGATGACGACCCGCGCTGGTCCGAGCATGCGCACGCATTCGCCGACACGCTGGCGACATCGGCGCGCGCCGCCGGAGTCATGTGCAAGACGTCGGTGACCGACGATCTGGTGATGAGTCACTTCTCGGCAGCGCTGCCTGCCTCGACCGGCTCGGCGTTGATCGAGTCGGCCTGGCAGGCAAGCGGTCTGCCGGACGGGCTGATCAGCTGGGTGCTACTCCCACCCGGGCACGGTCATTCCGTGACCGTTGCCGCGGCCTCGGTACCCGACGCCCCCATCGGACCGCTGCAGTTCGCCGAGGTGCTGCGCCAACACCCGCGCAGCATGGCCACCATCCTGAAAACCCTTCAGCCGCTGATCGATTACGACAAAACCCGCCGCGGCCAGCTCGTCCACACCCTGGAGATCCTGCTCAACGAGGCCATCAACACCAGTGCCGCGGCGCGGGCGCTGTTCTTGAATCGGCATTCCCTGCTCTACCGGATCAAGCTGATCGAGGATCTCACCGGACTGTCCCTGAAGAACCCGGCCGACCGTTTCCAGTTGGAAGTCAGTGTGCGCGTGCACCAGATCAACGAGGCGCGCGTCGGCTCCCGGCTACCCGAATGACCGTGGGTCGATCAACAGATGATCGGAGACATCGCCGACCATCTCGACATCGACCGTGCGCTCGGTGAAGTACCAGCCCTGCTCGTCGCGGGCGAAGGTGTCTGCGTAGCGGCCGACGACAATGGGTTGCAGCGCGACGGTATCGGTCTGCTGCACGACGACGAAGGTCGAACGCGCCCATGCCGAATCGGCATCGATATCGACGACCGGATTGAGCACCAGATGCCGGGTCCGCGGGCGGTTGCCATGTTCGGGAAACCGGCGCGTCGTGGCCGCGAACAGCTTGGCGATGGCCTGTCCACCGGCGACACCCATGAAATTGCCGCGGCCGAGCAGGGCGCCGACGCCGTCGAAGTCACCGGCATCGATGAGTTCGGCGTACCGGTAGAGCAATTCGGTGATCTGGTCCCTACTCATCGCCGCCCGCTTCCGCCGACGGTGCACTCAGATCCACCCACCGGCCGTTTTCTCGATCTGTATGCACCCTCGGTGTGTTGGAGGCTCACGCCACCTGCCCCTGGATCACCGGAAGCCCCGGGTTGCTCGCGGCGTCCAGTCCCGACGGCGGGGCACCGGCGGCGATGAGGTGCGCGGCGAAGGAGGCGATCATCGCGCCGTTGTCGGTGCACAACCGGGGTCGGGGCACTCGCAACGTAAGACCGGCTGCCGCACAACGCTCCTCGGCCAGCTCACGCACCCGGGAGTTGGCCGCCACCCCACCGGCGATCAGCAGTGTCGAGACGCCGAGGTCGGCGGCGGCCCGCACCGCCTTGGCGGTCAGCACATCGGCGACCGCCTCCTGGAAGCCGGCGGCCATATCGGCGGGCGCGGCATCCGGGTTCTTCTCGAGATGGCGGGCCACGGCGGTCTTCAGACCCGAGAAGCTGAACGAATAGGCGTCATCGCGCGGGCCGGTCATGCCCCGCGGGAAGACGATCGCGCGCCGGTCGCCCGTGCGGGCCAGATCATCGAGCGGCTTGCCGCCGGGATAACCGAGCCCCAGCAGGCGGGCGACCTTGTCATAGGCCTCCCCCGCCGCATCGTCCACGGTACTGCCGAGTTCGACGATCGGTTCGCCCAGCGAGCGCACGTGCAGCAGTTCGGTGTGCCCGCCGGACACCAGCAGCCCGACGCACTCGGGGAGCGGTCCATGGTCATAGACGTCGGCGGCCAGGTGCCCGCCCAGATGGTTGACGGCGTAGAACGGCACCTCCCACGCCGCGGCGTAGGCCTTGGCCGCGGCCACCCCGACCAGCAGTGCGCCGGCCAGGCCGGGGCCGATGGTCGCGGCGACGACATCCGGGCGCTGCACCCCTGCGGTCTCCAGTGCCCGCTTCATGGTGGGCCCCAACGCCTCCAGATGCGCGCGCGAGGCGATCTCGGGGACCACTCCGCCGTAGCGGGCGTGCTCGTCGACGCTGGAGGCGACCTCATCGGCCAACAGCGTGACCGTGCCGTTCTGCAGCCGTGCGATCCCGACTCCGGTTTCGTCGCATGAGCTTTCGATGGCCAGGATGATCATGTCGCGTCCCGTTTCATGGTGTAGGCATCGGCGCCGCTGACCTTGTAGTACCTCTTACGCAAACCGACCGTCACGAAACCGACACTGCTGTAGAGGTTGATGGCCGCTTCGTTGTCGGTGCGGACCTCCAGGAACACTTCGCCCTTCTTGGCGAAGTCGAGCAGATCGGCCAGCAGCGCGCGGCCGATACCGCGGCCCTGACAGTCCGGATCGACACCGATGGTGTGCACCTCGTACTCATAGGGCGGGATGCGGCCCAACCGGGAGATGCCGGCGTAGCCGACCAGTCTGCCGTCCTCGCGCGCGGCGATGTAGTGATTGTGTTTTCCGGCGATACCGTGCACGAAGGCCGCCGGCGGCCAGGGATCGTCACCGGCGAACAGCTGTGCCTCCAGCTCCGCACACCGCACCGCGTCCGCCTTGGTCAGCGCGTCGATCTTCACCGTGGTCGGTTCGGTCACGCCAGTCCTCGTTCGGCCAGCGTCTTGGCGTCCGGTCGACGCAAATAGAGCGGGATCAGCGGTGCCGGCTCCGCGGTCCAATCGGCAACGGCGGACGCCAGTCCCGCGGCCGACGGAATCTCCGGATCGATCACCGGCAGACCGAACAACCCAGCATGCGAGGGTGATCCGGCCACGCGCTGTACGCCGGCGGTGTCCACGTCCGCGGCAGGACCGACCTCCGGTCCGCCGGTGCGCACCCCGTCGAGGTAGCGCGCCCAGTACACCTCGCGGCGGCGTGCATCGGTGACGACGAGGACCTCGCCTTCGGTCGCGCCGCCGATGGCATCCAGCGTGCACACCCCGAAAACGGGGATCCCCAGCGCCTGCCCGTAGGCCGCCGCGGTCGCCATCCCGACCCGCAGGCCGGTGAAGGGACCCGGCCCACACCCGACCACCACGGCGTCCAGATCACCCATCGACGCACCGCAGTCGGCCAGCGCAGCAACCACATTCGGGGTCAGTCGTTCGGCGTGCGCGCGGTGGTCGACTATGGTGCGCTCGGCCAGCGTGGTGATGTCGTCGGCCACGCGCACGATGCCCGCAGTGACCGCGGGGGTTGCGGTGTCGATGGCCAGCACGAGGGTCGTGTCCTTCGGGCGGGCGAAGCGACGAGGGCTCATGATGTGCTCCACTGCCAGGTCACCGTGCGTTCCTCGGAGTCGGCATCGCGGTCGAGCCGGATGTCGAGATGATGGTCGGAGAGTCGCTCGGCCAGTCCCTCACCCCACTCGACGACGACCACGGCGTCGTCGAGATCGGTGTCCAGGTCCAGCGAGTCGAGTTCGGCGAGCAGATCCCCGCCGTGGTCGAGCAGCCGGTAGATGTCGACGTGGACCAGCGCGGGCGCCCCGGCACGTCGCGGCGGGTGCACCCGGGCCAACACGTAGGTGGGTGAGGTCACCGGGCCCTCGACGTCCATGCCGCGGGCAATTCCCTTGGTCAGCATCGTCTTTCCGGCGCCGAGCGGCCCGGAAAGCACCACCACGTCACCGGCCCGTAGATCCGCACCGAGCGCTGCCCCCAGCGCCACGGTGTCCTCGGCAGTGGGAAGTGTCGCGGTTCCGCCGGTGCGCTCAGCCATGACGAGCCCGATCCCGCAGCCGTCGGGTCAGGGCCACCAGCTTCGACGGAGTGGCCCGCTCGACCAGCCGCACCAGGGCATCGTCGATGATGTCGGGCTGTTCCAGCTGCACGAGATGTCCGGCGCCTTCGACCACGACGAGCTCGGACTTCGGCAACTGCGCCGCCATCTCCTGCGAATACTCCAGCGGTGTCAACAGATCCCGGTCGCCGCAGGCGATCAGGGTCGGAATCTTCGCCAGTACCGGCAAGGCCTCGGCTTCGTCGTGCACCTCCAGGGCGTGCAGGAAACCCACCAGGGTGTGCACCGCGGTGTCGTGCATCATGGCCTCGCTGAACGCCACCACCGAGGGGCTGATGTCCTCGCGTCCATAGGACGCCGCACGCAGGATCGGTGCGATCACCGAGCGCACCACCCCGCGCCCCCGATGCAACAGCCCCGGCGCGTAACGGACGCTGAACCGGGCCGCCTCCAGTGCCGGATTGCGCAGGATCTCACCCAATGGTGATCGCGAAACCCCCTCTGCCGCAGAAGAGATCAGCGCGGCGCCGACGATGCGTGTGCGATAGCGCTCCGGATACTGACGAGCGTGCGACAACACCGTCATGCCGCCCATGGAGTGTCCGACCAACACCACCGGCCCCTTGGGCGCCAGGACGGCCAATACCGATTCCAGGTCCTGGCCCAGTTGCGGCACGGTGAAGGTGTCCGGGGAGGCATCTCCGGACAGACCGTGTCCGCGCTGGTCGTAGAACACCATCCGGACCTGGTCACCCCACTGCCGCGCCAGTCGATCACGCTGGAAGTGAAAGGCGCCCATCCGCAGGCAGAAGCCGTGCGCGAACACCACGGTCAGCGGCGCATCGGGCGGCCCGCATTCGCGCACCGCCAACGGAACCCCGTCGGCGGTGGTCACCACGACGCTGCGATCGGCGTACATCAGGGTGAAATCCTCACCCGCATAGGGATCGTCGGCACTGACCCGGCGGGTCAGCGACCGCGCGACGGTGACTCCGGCCAGCGATCCGACCGCGGTCAGCCCCGCCGCCCCGGCGAGCCAGCGTGCCAGCCCGCTCATGGGGCGCCCTCCGGACCGCCGCCGGTGTAGCTGCGTACGATGCGCCCACGCGGACTGGTCACCACCTCGTAGTTGATGGTCCCCAACAGATCTGCCCAGTCCTGCGCGGTCGGTTCGCCGCGCTCCCCGGGACCGAACAGGATCGCCGAGTCCCCGACGTTCACCCCGGCCCCGCCGGGACCGAGGTCCACCACGAACTGATCCATGCAGATCCGGCCCACGGCGGGATACCGACGTCCGTTGATCGCCACGTGCAGCCGGTTGCTCAAGGACCGGAAAACCCCATCGGCGTAGCCGGCCGGGATCAGCGCCACCGTGGTGTCGCGGTCGGCGACCCAGGTGTGACCGTAGGAGACGCCGTCGCCGGCGCGCAGGGAACGGATCTTGGTCACCGGGCAGACCACTGTCATCGCCGGTCGCAGTCCCATCGCGCCACGCTCGGGGATCGGGGTCTGTCCATACACCGCTATTCCCGGGCGCACCATGTCGAAGGCCAGGTCGGGACGGGTCAGCGCGGCAGGCGAGTTGGCCAGGTGCAGCGCGTCGAAATGGATGCCGTGCCGCCGGGCTCTGGCCGCGAGCTCACGCAGCCGCTCGCCCTGGATGCTGTTGAACGGGTGCTCGGGGGTGTCCCCGTGCGCCAGGTGCGACATCAGGCCCCGTATCCGCACTGAGCCCTCGGCGCGGGCGGTGGCCAGGGCCGCCAGCACCGAGTCGAATTCGGCGGGCGCCACGCCGTTGCGGCTGAGCCCGGTGTCGGCCTTCACCGTGACCGTGGCGCTGTCGCCGGTGCGCCGGACCGCGTCGAGCACAGCGGAGAGCTCGGCGGCCGACGACACCGCCAGCTGCACGCCGGTCCGCACCGCGGGGGCGAAATCGGTGTCCGGTGCGTGCAACCAGGCCAGCAGCGGCGCGGTCACGCCGGCGGCCCGCAGCGCGGCGGCTTCGGCGACGGTCGCCACGCCGAGCTCGGCGGCGCCCGCGACGAGCGCCGCCTGCGCGACCCGCACCGCGCCGTGGCCGTATCCGTCCGCCTTGACCACGGCCATGACCGCGGCCGAACCGGCGTGTTCGCGCAGTTCGGTCACGTTGTGGGCGATGGCGTCGAGGTCGACGATCGCGCGCGGGACGTTCTCGGTGGTGATCACTGCTCCGATTGTCCCAAACGCCGGATCAGTGGGCGAAATGCTCCTCGTCGGCGAAGCCGCCGATACCGACTTTGGACAGTTTCTCCAGCACCTCGACCAGGTCGTCGCGCAGTGCGCGGGCCAGGTTCGCCGAGAACCCCTCACGCACGACGATCCGCAGGACCGCGACGTCGGTGGCGTCGTCGGGCATGGTGTAGGCCGGGACCTGCCAGCCGTAGCTGCGCAGCATCGCCGAGATGTCGAACACCGTGTAGGGGGTCTCGGTGGCCAGCTTGAACGCGACGACCGGGATGGCCGACCCGTCGGTGATGACGTCGAACAACGGCTTGTGCTCCGCCGTCATGCCGGCGAGTTCCCTGGCCAGCCATTGCGCGGTCTCGGACAGGCAGCGCATCACCTGCAGATAGCCCTCCCGGCCCAGCCGCAGGAAGTTGTAGTACTGGCCGACCACCTGGTTGCCAGGGCGAGAGAAGTTCAGCGTGAATGTCGGCATGTCGCCGCCGAGGTAGTTGACCCGGAAGACCAGCTCCTCAGGCAGGTATTCCTTGTTGCGCCAGACCACGAAACCGATGCCCGGGTAGGTCAGCCCGTACTTGTGGCCGCTGACGTTGATCGACACCACGCGGGGCAACCGGAAATCCCACACCACGTCCGGGTGCAGGAACGGGACGACGAAACCGCCACTGGCCGCGTCGACGTGGACCGGGATGTCGAGTCCCTTGTCCTTGGCCAGGCCGTCGAGGGCGGCGCAGATCTCGCCGATGGGCTCCAACTCGCCGGTGTAGGTGGTGCCGAGGATGCCCACCACGCCGATGGTGTCCTCGTCCACGGCGTCGAGTACCTGTTCGGGGGTGATGACGTAGCGTCCGTCGGCCATCGGCAGATACCGGGCCTCGACGTCGAAGTAGCGGCAGAACTTCTCCCAGACCACCTGGACGTTGGAGCCCATCACCAGGTTCGGGGTGCGTCCCTTCCACCCGTCGCCCTCGGCTCCGCCGATCTTGGCGCGCCACCGCCATTTCATCGCCAGGCCGGCCAACATGACCGCCTCGCTCGAGCCGACCGTCGAGACCCCGACGGCGGTCGACGGATCGTCGTCGCGCAGATCTTCGGCGTGGAACAGGTCGGCAACCATGCACACGCAGCGCTGCTCGATGGCCGCGGTGACCGGGTACTCGTCCTTGTCGATCATGTTCTTGTCGAACGTCTCCGACATCAACTGGTCGGCTTCGGGGTCCATCCATGTGGTGACGAAGGTCGCGAGGTTCAACCGCGAACTGCCATCGAGCATGAGCTCGTCGTGGATGAAGCGATAGGTCTGCTCGGGCTCCATCGACTCGTCCGGCAACCGCAGGGCCGGGATCGGGCTGGTCGACAGCCGTCCGGTGTAGGCGGGGCTCAGCGAGGAATGACGGGAGACGTTGGGCATGTGTCCTTTCTAGAGGACGCAGCCCAACGCGGCACGCAGATGGGCCAGAATCGCCGCGGCTGATGTCGGTGCCGGCGCAGGTCCTGGGTCTTCGGCGGCGGCACGGGCCGCGCGGGCGTGAACGAATGCGCCGGCCGCGGCGGCCAGGCCGACAGGCACTCCTGCGGCCAGCAGTGCGCCGATCACGCCGGACAGCACGTCGCCGGAACCGGCCGTGGCAGCCCACGATTGCCCCGCGGGGTTGAGGTAGACCGCCTTCGAGCCGGGCTCGGCGATGACCGTCACATTGCCCTTGAGCAGGACGGTGGCACCGAGACGGTCGGCCAGGCCGCGGGCGGCCGCCACCCGGTCGGCACCAGGCGGTCCACCGGCCAGCCGGGCGAACTCACCGGCGTGCGGGGTGAGCACCGTGGGCGCGCGCCGGCCGGTCACCAGATCCGGCGAGCCGGCCAGCAGGGTGAGTGCGTCGGCGTCGACCAGCACCGGGAGGTCGGTCTGCAGCGCCCAGCGCAGCGCCTCGGAAGCCGAGTCGTCGGTGCCCAGGCCCGGGCCCACCACCCAGGCCTGCACCCGGCCCGCAGACTCTCGATCGGACGTCGCGATGACCTCGGGCCAGTGCGAGACCACCTCTGCGGCAGCGGTTCCCGCATAGCGCACCATTCCGGAGGTGGCCGCGACAGCCGCTCCCGTGCACAGGATCGCCGCGCCAGGATAGGTCGCCGAACCGGCCATCACCCCGGTCACGCCTTGGCTGTATTTGTCATCGTGCGGGCCCGGAACCGGCCAGCAGTCCGCGATATCGGCGGCGTCGAGTCCGATGATGTCCGAGGTCGGTAGGTCCAGACCGATGTCGACGAGCTCGACCCGGCCGCAATCGGCGAGTGCGTGAACGGGTTTGAGGCCGCCGAAGGTGACGGTGACCGCGGCCGTCACGTGCGCGCCCTCTGCCGCGCCGGTGTGCACGTCGATACCGCTGGGCAGATCGACGGCGACGACGGGTGCGCCGGTGGCCGCGAAGACCGCCACGGCATCGGGACGCAGCGCGCCCCGACCGGATATTCCGACCACCCCGTCGATGACCAGATCTGTTGTCGCCGGGATGGTCTCGTCGATGCGGCCACCGGCCCTGCGGAAGGCGGCGAGCGCCCGACCGTGGGTACGATCGGGCGCGAGCAGCACGGCCACGGCGTGGACTCCGCGACGCCGCAGGAAGGTCGCCGCCCACAGCGCATCACCGCCGTTGTCACCGGAACCGACGACGGCACAGACTGTGCGCCCGGCGATGCCGCCGGTACGGCGGCGCAACTCGGCTGCGATGACGCCCGCCAGACCGTAAGCGGCCCGTCGCATCAGGGTTCCCTCGGGTTGCGAGGCGAGCAGCGGCTCCTCGGCCGCCCGGATCGCATCCGCGGTGTAGTAGTTCCGCATCGGCTGCCGTCCCCTCTCGTGCCCGCGCGCCAACACGTTACGCGTTCACCGCCACCAGGGGTGGTCAGGCCATACGATCGTGCGTCATGACCTACCCGTACGGGTACCCGCCGCAGAAACCTCCGGTGTCGGGCATCGATATCGCGATCTCGATCACGGCCCTGTTGTTGGCCGTCGGAGGCGGCGCGGTGGCCGCGTTCTTCGGGATCTTCTTCATGGCGTTCACCGACTACTGCCCGCCGGCCACTTGCCATATCGACGCGGGGGTCAGCGCGATGTTCGCGGGGTTCATCACCGCCGGCGTGTTGTGGGTGGCAGGCACCGTGCTCACCATCGTCAGATTGGTGCGGCGCAGCAGGGCATGGCCGTTCGCCCTGGGCACCCTGTTCCTGTGCTGCGGTGCCTGCGTTGCGGGCATCGCCGGTTACATCATCGCGGTGGGCGGCTGACCCGACCGATCGATCAGGACGGTTCGACCGTCACCTTGATGGCTTCGCCGTTCTTGACGATGTCGAAGGCGTCCAGCACGTTCTGCAGCGGGATGTGCCGGGTGATCAGATCCTTGACCGGCACCTGTCCGGTGGAGATGTACTGCAGGGCGCGCTTGTTGTGCTCGGGAGCCGAACCGTTGGCGCCGTGGATGTGCAACTGGCGGTAGTGCACGACGTTCGAGTCGCAGGTGATGGTGGGGTCGGTCTTGGGCAGTCCGCCGAAGAAGGAGATCCGGCCGTTGCGGGCGGCCATCGCGATGGCCTGCTCCTGTGCGATGTTGGCGGCCGTCGCGGTGATCACGATATCGGCGCCGCGACCGCCGGTGAGCTCCATGACCTTCTCGACGACGTCGACCTCGGCGGCGTTGATGACACCGTCCGGGTTGACCGCATCGGCGGACATCTTCAGTCGGGCATCGTTGACGTCGACGAGGTAGATCGGGCCGCACTTGTGTACGCCGCGCGCGATACGGATGTGCATGCATCCGATCGGCCCCGCGCCGAAGACCACGACCGTGTCACCCTCTTCGATGCCGAGCAGTTCCTGGGCGTTGATGGCGCAGGCGAAGGGCTCGGCCGCCGAGGCCTCGTCGAATCCGACGTTGTCCGGAATCTTGTTCAGCCCATCGACTTTGAGAACCTGTCGGGGCACGATCATGTATTCGGCGAAACCGCCGTCGTACTGGTAGCCCATCGACGTCTGATTCTGGCAGACGGCCATCCAGCCCTTGCGACACTCGTGGCATTCCCCGCACGGCACCGCGGCGATCACCTGAACGCGGTCGCCGACCGCCCATTCGCTGCCGTAGGTCGCGTTGACGTCGGCGCCGACCTCGACGATCTCGCCCGCGATCTCGTGACCGATGGTGCGCGGTGGGGTGAGGTTCTGGTGCCCGTTGTGGAAGATCTTGACGTCGGTGCCGCAGGTGGAGCAGTTGCGCACCCGCAGCTTCACCTCATCAGGACCGCATTCGGGCTCCGGCACGTCTTCCAGGCGAACGTCCTCGGGGGCATAGAAACGCAGGGCTAACATGCGCGGTCCTTTCGGTTGTCGACCTTCGCAGCGATCTGTTGATTGGGAGCCTAACCGCAATTCGGTCATAAAACCACAGATTTTTTCGCCCGTTTTTGCCCGAATCTCTTGCATTGCTGCCCGGGTATGCGTATTACTAGATATGCATGTGACCGGCGTCACCGAAGCGTCCGGTTCGGAACTGCAGTGAACCGGAGGTCATCGGATGTCCCTCGCCAACGCACCAGTGGATGGGTCCCCCACCCCGCGGACCGGAGCGCGGGTACGCGTGCAGAAACTCGGCACCGCCCTGTCCAACATGGTCATGCCCAATATCGGCGCGTTCATCGCCTGGGGCCTGATCACGGCGCTGTTCATCGAGCAGGGCTGGCTGCAGGCCATCTTCACCGGCCTGCAGGATCCCGATGGCTGGGTCGCCAAGATCGGCGGCTGGGGCAGCTATGAGGGCGCGGGGATCGTCGGCCCGATGATCACCTACCTGCTGCCGTTGCTGATCGGGTTCACCGGCGGCCGGATGGTGCACGGCAACCGCGGCGCGGTGGTCGGCGCCATCGCGACCATGGGCGTCGTCGCCGGGGCGGACGTGCCGATGTTCATGGGCGCGATGATCATGGGCCCGCTGGGCGGCTGGTGCATGAAGAAGCTGGACGCACTGTGGGAAGGCAGAATCCGACCCGGCTTCGAGATGCTGGTGGACAACTTCTCCGCGGGCATCCTGGGCATGCTGCTGGCCATCTTCGGGTTCTTCGGGATCGGACCGATCGTCTCCGGTTTCACCCGCGGTGCCGGCAGTGCCGTGGACTTCCTGGTCAACAACAACCTGCTGCCGCTGACCTCGATCCTCATCGAACCGGCCAAGGTGCTGTTCCTCAACAACGCCATCAACCACGGCGTCCTGACCCCATTGGGTACCACTCAGGCGCTGGAGACCGGCAAATCGATCCTGTTCCTGCTCGAGGCCAATCCGGGCCCGGGGCTGGGATTGCTGTTGGCGTTCATGTTCTTCGGTAAGGGCGCGGCCCGCGCATCGGCGCCCGGGGCGGCAATCATCCAGTTCTTCGGCGGTATCCACGAGATCTACTTCCCGTACGTACTGATGAAGCCCAAGCTGATCATCGCCACCATCCTCGGCGGCATGACCGGCGTGTTCATCAACGTGCTGTTCGGTTCCGGTCTGCGCGCCCCGGCCGCACCCGGGTCGATCATCGCGATCTACGCCCAGACCGCCAGTGGGAGTTTCCTCGGTGTCACCCTGTCGGTGCTGGGTGCTGCCGCGGTGTCCTTCGTCGTGGCGGCGTTCCTGCTGAAGACGGACAAGGCCACCGACGACGGCGATCTCACCGCGGCCACCGCATCCATGGAGTCGATGAAGGGCAAGAAGTCCAGCGTGTCCGGCATGTTGACCGGTGGCGGGCGCATCCAGAACATCGTCTTCGCCTGCGATGCGGGGATGGGTTCCTCGGCGATGGGCGCCTCGGTGTTGCGCAAGAAGGTCAACGCCGCCGGGTTCGGTGATGTGAAGGTGACCAATCAATCCATCGCCAACCTCACCGACAGCTACGGACTGGTCGTCACTCATCGCGATCTGACCGACCGGGCCAAGCAGCGAACCGGTTCTGCGGTGCATGTCTCGGTGGAGGACTTCATGAGCACCCCCGCCTACGACGAGATCGTCGAGTTGCTGCGAAAGACCAACGGCGACGCCGGGGCGTCCCCCGTCGAGGAGGCTGGCGCGCCCGCATCCGATTCTCCCGGTGACGATGTGCTGCCGCTGTCCTCGATCGTGCTGAGCGGCACGGGCGACACGGCGTCGGCGGCCATCGACGAGGCCGGCGGGCTGCTGGTGACCGCCGGTGCGGTCGAGCCCGGCTACGTGACCGCCATGCACGAGCGGGAAAAGTCGGTCTCGACCTATATGGGCAACGGCCTGGCCATCCCGCACGGGACCAACGACGCCAAGACCGCGATCCGCAAGACCGGGATCTCCTTCGTGCGATACGCCGAGCCGATCGATTGGAACGGAAAGCCCGCGGAGTTCGTGGTCGGTATCGCGGGGGCGGGCAACGACCATATGACATTGCTGACCAAGATCGCGCATGTGTTCCTGGACAAGGAGCAGGTTGCCCGGCTGCGTGCCGCGACCAGTGCCGAGGAGATCCGCGCCGTGCTGACAGCCGGCGACTAGTTGTCGGTGGAGAATGTCCACCGTGGATTCGGACACTCGCCAGCGTCAGATCGTCGAGTTCGCTCGTAGCCGCGGGCGGGTCGAGGTGCCGGCCTTGGCTGCAGAACTTCAGGTCGCGACGGAGACCATCCGGCGCGACCTGAAGGTGCTCGCGGGTCGGCGGCTGCTCAAGCGGGTGCACGGCGGCGCCGTGCCGTTGGAGACCGCGGCCTTCGAATCCGGTGTCGAGTTCCGCAGCCAGGTCGATCTGGCGCAGAAGCATCGGATCGCGGGTGCGGCCGTCGAACAGTTGCACGGCGCCGAAACCGTCTATGTCGACGAGGGTTTCACCCCGCGGTTGATTGCACAGCTGCTCGCCGACCAGCAACTCACGGTGGTGACGGCGTCGCTGCTGGCGGCGGAGGCGCTGGCGCACAGCGAGACGGTGACGGTGCTGTTACTGGGTGGCCGGATGCGCGGGCGGACGCTGGCCTGTGTCGACGAATGGGCATTGGAGCGGTTGCGTGGCCTGGTCATCGATGTGGCCTATATGGGCACCAACGGAATTTCCACCGAGCACGGCATCACCACACCGGATCCGGCAGTGGCAGCGGTGAAGAAGACAGCGGTCCAGGTTTCCAGCCGGCGCGTGTTGGTGGCGGCGCACTCCAAGTTCGGTGAATCGCACTTCTGCCGATTCGCCGATATCGCCGATTTTCAGACGATCATCACCGGCACCGAACTGTCGGCGCAGGACGCACATCGCTACGAGGCGCTCGGCCCCAGCGTCATCCGGGTGTGACTCCCCCGGCGCTGCGGGTCAGAAGGGCGGCGGATCGGCCGCGATGGCCGCGCGGTTGAGCGCACGCTCGTGGGCTATTCGGTAGGCCCGGTTCTGGGTTCGGGTGCGGGATCGCTTGGGGGCGGCCCGTTCTCGGTGCGGGTTCGGTGGTGGCATGTCGATGGCGCCGAGTTCGGCGGTGGCCACGGTGAACTGCGGAAAGAACAACCCACCCTCGGGCTTGGTGGTGTACACCCGGCCGTTGGGGGCGGTGAGGGTGAGGGTGCCGTCGGGGTGTTGGTGGTCGTTCCAGCCGCCGGGTCCGCAGTGGAATGTCTTGATCAGATGGTGGATTCGGCAATACAGCTTGGTGTTCGACGGGTGGGTGGGCCCGTAGGGCCAGGGTGTGGTGTGGTCGATATCGCAGCGTGCCACCGCCATGGTGCAGCCCGGCCACCGGCAGGTCAGGTCGCGGCAGCCGACGAAATCGGCCAGCCCCCGCGATGGGTGATAGCTGTTCTCGGTGCCCAGATCGGTCGCCGCGGGGACGGGCCGGATTGTGGCCTGCGGGATCAGGTCGGCCAGAGCTTCGCCTGCGATCACACCGTATCCGGGGATCAGCGCGGGCCGGGTCGGTCGCGCCGGCTGGATTGCTTTAGCCGGGTCCAGGGTATCGCGGTCTGCATTGTCACCGTCCCGGGCGTCGGGGATGGTGTCGGTGCGCTGCTCGTCATCAGAGGGTTCGTCAGCATGTCCGGTGTGCGCTTCGATAACGGAGTCCCGTTCGCCCAGCAGGTGAATCACGAAGTGTCCCTTGGCGACCTCATTGTCGGCCGCTGGGCATTCCGGACGTCCGCACAGGCACGGGATGCTTTTCGCACCGGCTGTCAGGGCGTCCACCGAATCTGCGCGCCGCTCTTGGAAGGTGCGCGGGTCCGCTGGGCACGTGGTGCGGGCCAGCGCGTCCAACCCCTGATCGAAAACCGCGCCCTTGGCGGCATCGACGCGGCCGTAGATCTCGACCATGCCGTCCCCGACGGGCTCCACCGTGATACGCCGACCGCGCCGCGCCTCTCGGGCCCGACGGACCGCCTCGGGGTCCACATCGACCACCATCCAGTCGACCAAGTCACCGATCCGTTCATCGGACAGGGCGTTCCACGAGGTTGCTTGTTCGGCGAGCTGGGTGTCTATGACCGACATGACGTCGGGGTCCACGATCAACGCGACGCGATGGAGGATGACCCGCAACACCCGCAGATCCACCGCCCCCTGAGCGAACACGTCGGCCAATGCCGGGAGCCGAACGATCAGGTCGCGGCCCTGGGTGATCAGCGTGCAGGCCCGACCCCGACTGATCCCTAGCTCGGCGCCCAGTTCGGAAGCAGCCAGTTCCCAGTCATCGACGATCATGTCCTCGAAGGCGTGGCCCAGCTCAGCCATCCGCGCCAGCGCGAACCGGCCCGCCGCCAGAATCTTGGCCGCCACGGCGACCCGTTCGGTGCGCAGCTGATCGCGCGCGGCATCGAGGTGGTCAGCCACCACCATTCCCGGTTTGTCGAACTGGTGTTCGATCATGTCTCCGAGGTTACTCCGCACCTCTGACAACAGAATCATGTCCGACCCATCAGCGTGCGGCCGATGATGCCCGGGTAGCCGGCCGGCCGCCGCAATCTTTGCGGTGTCGGCAGTGGGCACCGAAGGCCTCACGGCGGCAGCCAGAATTACAGCGATACAGCTCCTCGCGATCGGTGTGACCCCGGTGGCTGCGGCGATGATCGGTCGGGGTTGTAGACCGGCCCGCGAGTCCGGCGGCAATCACACCCGGTTGGGGCCTGCGACGGCGTCGACCGAGACGAGCTCGTTCGGCCGCGGACGCAGCGGTCCGGTCTTACCGTGCGTGGCATAGATGACCAATCCGACGAAGGCCAGTCCGCCGACGAGGTTGCCCAGTACCGTCGGGATCTCGTTCCACACAAGGTAATCCACGATGGTGAATTCCCCACCCAGCATCAACCCCGACGGGAACAGGAACATGTTGACGATGGAGTGCTCGAAACCGAGGTAGAAGAACACCATGATCGGCATCCACATGGCGATCACCTTGCCGGGCAGGCTGTCCGACATCATGGCACCCACGACACCCATCGACACCATCCAGTTGCACATCACGCCGCGCAGGAACAACGTCAGCATGCCTGCGGCGCCGTGATCGGCGTAGCCGACCGTTCGGCCCGCGCCGATCTCACCGATCGCCTGCCCGACAGCATCGGGTGCCACGCTGAACCCGTAGGTGAAGTACACCGCCATGAACACCGCGACCGTCAGCGCCCCGAGAAGATTCCCGAGGAACACCAGACCCCAGTTGCGCAGCATCGGCCGCAGTGTCACGCCCGGCCGCTTGTCCAGCCATGCCAGCGGCACCAAGGTGAAAACCGCTGTCAACAGATCAAATCCGAGCAGGTGCAACATGCAGAAGCCGACCGGGAACAGCACCGCACCGAGTAGCGGCTCCCCCGTCTTCGTCGAGATGGTGATCGCAAAAGCTGCCGCGAGTGCCAGGATGGCACCCGCCATGTAGGCACGTATCAGGGTGTCTCGAGTCGACATGAACACCTTCGACTCGCCGGCGTCGATGATGCGGGTCGCAAGTTCGGCTGGTTTGACGTACGACATATCCGGTCTCCTCCCTACCAGTGGTACGGCAGGAATTTGCCGTCGATCGTCAGGACAACCCGGTCACCGTCTGGATCGGACCGACGCGCGAAGGTCACATTGCAATTGATGGCGCTCATGATGCCGTCGCCGAATTCTTCATGGATGAGCGCCTTGAACGTCGGGCCATACACGTTGATCAACTCGACGAACCGGTAGATGGTCGGATCGGTGAGCAGTGCGGGGTCGGCGGTTCGGTAGGGCTGACGTCGAAGCGCGGCAACGGTTTCGGCGCTGAGACCGAGTAGCTCTCCGACCCGGGCGGCTTCCTCGGCGGGCATCGGGTGGCTGTCGAGCAGGGCCGCCACCGTCCACACCAGCGGGCGGTCGATATGGTCGGCGATTTTCTGCCAGCCGATCCCGGTTTCGGAACGTCGTTGTTCGATTTCGGCGATGACGGGCGAGGCACCATCGAATGCCATACTTTCCGCTCCTTGCTAGATGGATGTCGAGGTCTCCATAACACCGATTCGCCACCCCGCTGCCCATGGCAGAAGGCGAAGCGAACCCGGCATTTTGCGAAGCGGAGAAGCGGCGGATGTCGTTTAACCGCAACGTAACGTCCGGTGAAACACACCCGAAACGACGGCCCCCTACAGTCGACGCCACTAGTGGAAGCCAGGTGGGATGTGGTGAACGAGACTGCCCTCGATGCCGGCACGCTATCAGCGGTCATCGATGTGGCCCCGACCCCGCTGTGGGTCATCGGGTCGGACGGTGCGGTGGCCCTGGCGAATCAGGCCGCGCTGACCATGTTGGGCTACCGATCCGTCGATAACGTGATCGGCGCGCCCAGCCACGACACTCTGCACGAATGGCATCCCGACGGATCGCGCTACCCGTCGCACGCCTGCCCGATCCTGGACGGCTGCGGCTCGCCGAGTGTCACCGCACACGAGTGGTTCATCACCCGTGCGGGTCAACCCATCCCGGTGACATGGTCGGCAAAACCTCTGGGCACCAGCGGGGCTCGGCTACTGACCTTCATCGACGCAACCGAACGTATCGCGGCGACAACCCATTCGCGAGATCACCACGATCTCGCCCCGACACGGTCCGAACTGCGAACCCGGCTGCTGGCGTACATCCGAACGCACTTCCACGACCCGGATTTCACCGCCGCCAGATTGGCCGCGCAGTTCCATCTCTCGCTGCGTTCGGTTCAGCAGCTGCTCGCCGAAGACGGCCGATCGCCCGCGAGTGAGATCCGACGCCACCGACTGGAGCACGCGAACAGCCTGATCACCCGAGGCGCGTCGGTGAGTCACGCCTGCCGGGCCAGTGGTTTCACCGACCCGGGAACATTCAATCGTGCCTTCCGACGCCAGTACGGTGTACCGCCGAGTGACCGCGCACGCCGAGCCGGCTGAGCTACCGGTCGACACCTGCCCAGAACGCGCGAGTCCGCGCCGCGATCTCATCGGGGCACTCACCGGTCACCGCGTGTGATGCCCGCGGCCAGACCTCGACCTGACCCGCGGACAACACGGAGCAGGCCGTAGCGGCCGCGCGAGCCGCATCATGAATCACACTGCGCCCCGCGATGATCGCCAGCACGGGAACCCGCAGTGCGCGCAACTGCCCCGTCGTGAACCTGGTCGGCGCCGGCTGTTGCAGAACGAAATCTGCGGTACCCGCGTCGATGAGCATCAGCACGGGATCGGATTCGTCGACCTCTGCTCCCCCCGATATCCACCGAAGGATGCGGCGCCGCACCCTATCCGGGACACCCGGCAACCCCATCGGAAGGAACGCCAGCATGGTCCGAAGTGGGATCGGCGCGAAGGTCAGCACCGGGTCGACCAGCACAAGCGATGCCACCTTCTGCGGTCGACGCAGCGCGTAGTTCATCGCGCTCCACCCACCGAAGGACACCCCCAGCAGGTGGACCGACTCCTCCCCGATACCGGTCAGCACATCGTCCAGCCAGCGCGCCTGGTCATCGGGTCCGGTGATCGGCTTGCGCTGCACCGACATTCCCGGCTCACCGAGCAGGTCGATGCAATAGGCCGGTCGATGAGTGAGCAGGCCGGGCAGATTGTCGGCCCACATCGGGGTCGAGGCATTACGGCCGGGCAGCAACACCACCGGCCGGCCTGTCCCGCCCTCGAACCGATACACCCGCACGGTGCCGAATGCCGTGTCCACATCCCACATCCGGTCGGCATCCGGAAGCCGCGCCAACGCGGTGGCATAGACGGCCGCAAAGTGGGCACGCGCCGCATCACTGCGCCAATGCCCGACTCCCACAGCAGCTACTCGACGGTGACCGACTTGGCGAGGTTGCGCGGCTTGTCAACGTCATAACCACGCGCCTGCGCGACACCCGCGGCGAACACCTGCATCGGGATCGTCGACAACAACGGCTGGAACAGCGTCGATACCGCCGGGATCTCGACTAGGTGAT
Source organism: Mycolicibacterium neoaurum (assembly GCF_036946495.1). Taxonomy (NCBI): domain Bacteria; kingdom Bacillati; phylum Actinomycetota; class Actinomycetes; order Mycobacteriales; family Mycobacteriaceae; genus Mycobacterium; species Mycolicibacterium neoaurum. Next base: position 3,042,809 of record NZ_JAQIIX010000002.1, on the reverse strand, counting down.
CGGCGTACGGGGCCACCGTGTCATCACCCTCCTCGGCGATGACGATCGTGACCGCACCGCGGGCCTGGATCTCCCGGATGTTGCTGAGCAATTTGGCGTGCAGCGTTGCCGCGCTCTTCGGCGATGGCATCACGATGATGACCGGCAGGTCGTCCTCGATGAGCGCGATCGGCCCGTGCTTGAGCTCACCGGCCGCGAAACCCTCGGCGTGCATGTAGGCGAGTTCTTTGAGCTTGAGCGCACCCTCCAGCGCCACCGGATAGCCGACATGGCGGCCCAGGAACAGCACCGCCGAGGAGTTGGCGAACTTGTGGGCCAACTCGGTGACCGGATCCATGCATCCCAGCACCCGTTCGACCTGAGCGGCCATGGCCTCCAGGTCGTGATACTCGCGGGCGACCTCGTCGGCGTACTTGGTGCCACGGGCCTGCGCAAGGGCAAGGCCGACAAGATAATTGGCCGTCACCTGCGCCAGGAAGGTCTTGGTGGACGCCACCCCGACCTCCGGTCCGGCCCGGGTGTAGAGCACCGCATCGGCCTCCCGCGGAATCTGGCTGCCGTTGGTGTTGCAGATGGCCAGCACCTTGGCCTTCTGTTCCTTGGCATGCCGCACCGCCTCGAGGGTGTCGGCGGTCTCGCCGGACTGCGATATGGCGATCACCAGCGTGCTGCGATCGAGAACCGGGTCGCGATAGCGGAATTCGCTGGCGAGTTCCACCTCGACCGGAAGCCGCGTCCAGTGCTCGATGGCGTACTTGGCCAGCAGCCCCGAGTGATAGGCCGTACCGCACGCGACGATGAAGACCTTGTCGACCTCGCGCAGCTCCTGATCGGAGAGGCGCTGCTCGTCGAGCACGATGCGACCGCCCTCGAAGTGCCCGAGCAGCGTCTCGGCGACCGCGGTCGGCTGCTCGGCGATCTCCTTGAGCATGAAGTACTCGTAACCGCCCTTTTCGGCGGCGCTGAGGTCCCAGTCGACATGGAAACGCCGGGCAGGGGCGTCCTCACCGGCGAAGTCGGTGACCCGGTAGCCGTCGGCGGTGATCACCACGGCCTGGTCCTGCCCGAGCTCGACGGCCTCGCGGGTGTGCTCGATGAACGCGGCGACATCGGATCCGATGAACATCTCTCCGTCGCCGACACCGACCACCAGCGGGGTCGAGCGCCGCGCCGCGACGATGGTCCCCGGCTCGTCGGCGAAGGCGAACACGAGGGTGAAGTGGCCTTCCAGGCGGCGCAGCACCGCGAGCACCGAGGCCACGAAGTCTCCGGCGGTATCGCCGGCGCGGTAGGCCTGAGCCACCAGGTGCACCGCGACCTCGGAATCGGTGTCGCTGGCGAACTCGACCCCGACGGCTTCCAGCTCGGCGCGCAGCCCGGCGAAGTTCTCGATGATGCCGTTGTGCACCACGGCGAATTTGCCGCTGCTGTCGCGGTGCGGGTGGGCATTGCGATCGGTCGGACGCCCGTGAGTGGCCCACCGGGTGTGCCCCATCCCGGTGCTGCCGACGAGCGCGCCATCACCGGCCTCGCCGAGCGCGTCTTCCAGATTGGCCAGCCGGCCGGCCTTACGTTCCACGGTCAGTCCACCGGAGCCGTCGAGCAAGGCCACACCCGACGAGTCGTATCCGCGGTACTCCATCCGGCGCAACGCCTCGACCACGATCTCGCAGGCAGGGCGCCGTCCGACGTAGCCGACGATTCCACACATAGCGTCCCAGGGTAGTCCAGTGCCGATCCTCCGCCCCGCCACGCGCGTCGACTAGGGTCTATGCGTGGCCAAGACGAAGAAGCTCTTCGCAGCTCTGACCCGGCGCGGACCGCACCGTGTGCTGCGGGGGGACCTGGCATTCGCCGGCCAGCCCGGCGTGGTCTACACCCCCGAATCGGGGTTCAATCTGCCGGGCATCGCCTTCGGCCACGACTGGCTGACCGGTAGCGACCGCTATGCGGGCACGTTGGAGCATCTGGCCTCGTGGGGGATCGTCGCGGCAGCCCCCGACACCGAGAAGACCTTCGCGCCGTCGGTGCTGAACCTCGCCGTCGATCTGGGCACCACGCTGGACATCATCGCCGGGGTGCGGCTGGGTCCCGGCAAGATCAGCGTGCACCCGAGCAAGCTCGGAGTCGTCGGGCACGGTTTCGGCGGCTCGGCCGCCGTTTTCGCCGCTGCCGGCATGGGATCGCGACTGAAGACCGCGGCTGCGCTGTTTCCTGCGGTCAGCAGCCCCCCGGCCGAGCAACCGGCGGCCGGGTTGGCGCTGCCGGGGCTGATCCTGCGGGCCTCCTCGGATTCCAGCTCCATCCGCTCCAATGCGGACGCGCTGGCGCAGGCCTGGACATCATCGACACTGCGGGTCGTCAGCAAGGGCGAGTCCGGCGGCCTCGTGGAGGGCAGGCGGTTGGCCAAGGCGGTGGGCCTGCCCGGCGCCGACAAGGGCACCCAGAAGGCGGTGCGGGCGCTGCTGACCGGTTATCTGCTCTTCGTCCTGGCCGGAGATAAGACCTACCGCGACTTCGCCGATCCCGAGGTGACGCTGCCCAAGACGGTGGCACTGGATCCCGACGCCGAGCAGCCGACTCTCGAAGACAAGGTCGTTGCGCTGCTGAAGGGCTGACGCCCGCAGCGTCCCACCAACGGACGTCCAACCAACTGGTTGGTGATATAAACGCACGCATGCGCACAGGCATCTTCCTCAGCTACGCCGGTGGTTTCAAAGAGGCCGCCGAGCAGGTCGTCCAACTGGAGAAGGTCGGCGTCGACATCGCGCTGGTCCCCGAGGCCTACTCCTTCGATGCGATCAGTCAGCTCGGCTATCTCGCGGCCAAGACCTCGACGATCGAACTCGGCACCGGTGTGGTGCCGATCTATGTGCGCACCCCGACCCTGCTGGCGATGACCGCCGCCGGACTCGATTACGTCTCCGACGGTCGCTTCCAACTCGGTATCGGTACCTCCGGGCCACAGGTGATGGAGGGCTTTCATGGTCTGCCCTTCGACGCGCCGTTGGGGCGCACCCGCGAGGTGGTCGACATCTGCCGGCAGGTGTGGCGTCGCGAGAAGGTCACCTATGACGGCAAGCACTACCAGATCCCGCTGCCCGCCGACCGCGGCACCGGGCTGGGCAAACCACTGCGGCTGATCAATCACCCTGTGCGCGAGGACATCCCGATCGCCATTGCGGCACTCGGCCCGAAGAACGTCGAGTTGACGGCCGAGATCGCCAACGGTTGGCAACCGATCTTCTACTACCCGGAGAAGGCCGACGACGTGTGGGGCGACGCACTTCGGGCCGGCTACGCCAAACGTGATCCCGCACTCGGCGCGCTGGACATCATGGTCAGCGCAAGCCTCGCCATCGGCGAGGATGTCGAGGACCGGTTGGCGTGGGCGAAACCGCAGTTGGCGCTCTACATCGGCGGTATGGGCGCCAAGGGGCAGAACTTCTACCACAAGCTGGCCACCCGTTACGGATTCGGTGAGGTCGCCGACCAGGTCCAGGACCTGTTCCTGGCGGGCAAGAAGGAAGAGGCGATCGCGGCGGTCCCCGATGATCTGGTCCGCAACGTCTCGCTGGTCGGTCCGCGCGGATACGTCAAGGAACGCCTGGCCGCATACAAGGAGGCCGGGGTGACCACCATGCTGGTGCACCCGCTCGCCCTCGACGGCGCCGAGGCGCACCGCTTCACCGAGGAGCTGATCACCCTCACCAGCGATCTCTGACGAGGGTGATGCGCGCCTCATAATTGGGGTGCGCATGCCTCATTGGGTAGGGTGGTGCCCAGCGGCATCGTCTGTTCTGCCTTTTGCCGCTTCGCCAAGGCGATTTCTACGCCATGGCCGATCGTCACACCGAGCGCCGCGGGATCACCCGCGCCGGGCAGGACGACCGCACTCTATCTATCTGGAGCTTTTACGTGCCCACCTTTGCCGACCTCGGGCTGCCCGAGGCCGTTGTTTCCACACTCGCTGCCAGCGGTATCGAGTCTCCCTTCCCCATTCAGGCTGCGACGCTGCCCGACTCCCTGGCCGGCCGCGATGTTCTCGGCCGCGGCAAGACCGGATCGGGTAAGACCTACGCGTTCCTGCTGCCCGTGGTCGGACGACTTGCCGCCGCGCCGCAGCCCCGCCGTCCGGGCCGGTTCCGCGCCCTGATCCTCGCCCCGACCCGCGAACTGGTCAGTCAGATCGACGCGTCACTGGCCCCGCTGGCCAAGGCCACCGGATTGAAGTCGGTGACCATCTTCGGCGGCGTCGGCGCCCAGCCGCAGATCCAAAAGCTGCGCGACGGTGTCGATATCGTCATCGCCTGCCCCGGCCGGCTCGAGGATCACGTCAAGTCCGGCCACGCCGACCTGTCGGGCGTGGAGATCACCGTGCTCGACGAGGCCGACCACATGGCCGATCTCGGCTTCCTGCCGCCGGTCAAGCGCCTGCTCGACCGCACACCCCGGGACGGCCAACGCCTGCTGTTCTCGGCCACCCTGGACAACGGCATCGACGTGCTGGTCCAGCGGTACCTGCATGACCCGGTCGTGCACAGCGTGGACTCCGAGCAGTCGCCCGTCTCGGCGATGGTGCATCACGTGCTGCACGTCGAGCATGACGCCCGCTTCGAGGTGCTGGCCGACCTCGCCGCATCACCCGGCCGGACCATCGTGTTCGCCCGCACCAAGTACGGCGCCAAAGGCCTTGCCCGAAAGCTCAATTCGCGCGGCGTACCGGCGGTCGAGTTGCACGGCAACCTGTCCCAGAATGCGCGCACCCGCAACCTCGGCGCCTTCTCCGACGGTTCGGCGACCGTGCTGGTCGCCACCGATATCGCCGCCCGTGGCATCCACGTCGACGACGTGAACCTGGTGGTGCACGCCGATCCGCCGGTCGAGCACAAGGCCTACCTGCACCGGTCCGGCCGGACCGCGCGCGCGGGCAGCGAGGGCACCGTGGTGACCCTGATGCTGGACAGCCAGGTCTCCGACGTCAAGGTGCTCACCCGCAAGGCGGGCGTGAAGGCCACCGTGACCAAGTTCCGCGGTGCCGAGCATCCGGTGCTGCAGGAGATCGCCCCGGGTGAGCGCACGTTCAGCGGCCCGATCGTGCTGGACGTACCCGAGCAACCCGCCGCGCGTCCTGCCGGACAATCGAACCGTCGGCGTAAGCCCGCACGGCACAGTGGATCCGGCGGTTCCGGCTCCCCCGCGGCGAACGCCGGGGCACGCCGGGGTCGGCCGCGCCGCAGCGGCGCCGGATCTCCCCGCTGACCTTTCCGCCCCACGAGCAGACTCATGTTCCCCCTGGAATCACGGTTCTAGGGGGAACATGAGTCTGTTCGCGGGTCCATCGGCGGGCATCCCGACGGATGGCTCAGGGCCCTGCCTGCGGGAGTGCATCGGCAGCGATCTCACACGGGGTGGCCGGCGGTGGTGCAGCCTGTGGAGCGGGATCAACCGGCGGCTCGGGTAGCGCCTCGGGTACCGGGGTAGCAACCGGTACTGCCTCGGCGGCACCGAGTGGCGCGTCTTCGACCGTCACGGCCTCGGGCTCTTGCGCTGCGGCCTCATCATCTTCGGGTAGCTCGTCCTCACCATCTTCGCGCTGCTCGTCGTCGGCCTCCTCGTCGTCGGCCTCCTCCTTGGGGTCAATGTCCTCCTCGTCGCGCCCCACGTCCCCATCCGCAGCGCCATCCCTCGCGTCGAACGAATCATCCAGCCCGAGAGCGTCTGGCGACAGACCGGGCGTGTTCGATCCGAGTAATCCACCCAGCATGTCCGCGAATGGCTGGCCCAGACCCGACAGACCGGACAATCCCCCGGCCGGTGACGGCATGGCACCCAATCCGCCGCTCGGCGGCACCTGTGCGGCGGTAGGCATTTCCGGTGATGCCACGGGCTGTGCCACCGGTGACGGCATAGCGGCCGGACCAGCCGACGGCATGGGCGTCGTCATCTGCTCGGCCGAGTGCCCAGCGGGCACCGTCGTCGGCGGTGCATACGAAACTGGTTGCACAACAGACCTTTCTGCCATCAATTGCTCCGGCAGCACCGGCCTGCCGGGGCCGGTGAATATGACGGCAGGGCCCACCGCATCCGCGGCCGCGCGGTAAGCGTCCCGGACGGACTGCTCGGTCGAACGCATCGACGTGACCCAGTCACCGGCGATATCGGTGGCGACGAACGGTGCCACCTGCTGATCCACCAGTTCGCTGGCCGTCGAGAGATCCCCGGCGCCGGTGGTCACCGTCCGCGCCGCACTCAGCCACACCTCGCGTACACCACGTGCCTCGATATCGGTGGTGGCGCCGACCTTCTCCTCGACCAGTAGCCGCAGCCGGTCGGCGAGATCTCTCAATACCGTTGCCGCGCACCGCAGATTGTCGACCGCCACGGACGACGTGTCGGCATGCCGGCGCAAGAAGTCGGCGGCGACACCACCGCCGACACCGTGCCATTGCGCAAGCAGCACGTTCCGCGCGCCCTCCTGTTCGGTCAGCGCCTCCTCGGCAGCGGCAGCCGCGGCCGACAGAGTCCGGCAGTCGGCGGCCAACGCGCCGAAGTCCAGCGACCGCTCCGCGGTATAGGCGGTGTGCAGCGCCACCGGGTCAGGAGTGTCGTGCCCGAGCTGGCGGCACGCCCGCACATACTCGGTCAGCACCTCGACGGCGGGCATCCCCTGCTCCAACACCGCTCACCCGATCCGTCGGGCGGCCCGGGCATCGATATCGGCGTAATCGGCAGCCGAGATCCGAAGACTCGACGCCACCTCTCGATTCGCCGCCGCCCAAGACCGAAGCTGGCCCACGGTTTCGGTGACGACGCGCTGCACGAGCGCACCACAGTCGGCGTACGCCCGGCCCGCCCCGGCGGCACCGAACACCGTGTGCACGCGGCCGGCGGCATCGTCGAGAAGGCCTGCCACGCTGTCATACCGCTGCGCGACACCCAGCACCGCGGTGACATCCATCCGCGCCGAGTCGATGTATCCCATACGGAATAGGACGCACCGGACACCGCACCGGTTCCATCCAATCCGCGACTAGGTGTGTCGGCTCACCGATTCGGCCACCTGCGCGGCGAGCTGGCGGGCGGTATCGGCATCAGCGGCCTCGACCATCACCCGCACGACCTGCTCGGTCCCCGACGGCCGCAACAGGATGCGGCCGGTATCGCCGAGCTTGGCCTCGGCTTCGGCGACGGCCTCCTGCACGGCGGCGGCCTGTGCGACCGTCGCCTTGTCATGCACCGCGACGTTGATCAACACCTGCGGCATCGTCTGCATCGGCGCGGTCAAGTCCGCCAACGTGCTACGGGTCTGGGCCATTCGGGACATCAGCCGCAGCCCCGTGACGATCCCGTCGCCGGTGGTGCCGAAACTGGGCAGCACGATGTGGCCGGACTGTTCACCGCCGAGCGAGAACTCACCGGCCCGCAGCTCTTCGAGGACGTAGCGATCACCCACGGCGGTCGTGCGTACGTCGATCCCGGCGGAACGCATGGCGACATGCAGGCCCAGATTGCTCATAACCGTCGTGACCAGCGTGTTGGACGCAAGCTCCTGTGACTCCTGCATGGCCAGGGCCAGCATCACCATGATCGCGTCCCCGTCGATGATGCGACCGTCGGCATCCACGGCCAGGCACCGGTCGGCGTCACCATCGTGCGCCAGACCGAGGTGCGCGCCATGCGCGACGACCGCCTCCGCGAGCGCCTCCATGTGCGTGGAACCGCAATCGAGGTTGATGTTGAGACCGTTGGGCTCGGCGCTCAGGGCGATGACCTCGGCACCGGCGGCACGATAGGCCAGCGGAGCGGCGGCGTAACCGGCGCCGTTGGCGCAGTCGACGACCACCCTGATGCCGTCCAGGGGTGTGGTGACCGCCTTGGCGACGTGGCGCAGGTAGCGGTCCAGCGCATCCTGGGCGTCCACCACGCGACCGATATCGGCGCCGACCGGCCGCTGTCCCGGCCCCGAATGGACCAGTTCTTCGATGCGGTCCTCGGCGGCATCGTCGAGCTTGTGCCCGCCCGGCCCGAAGATCTTGATGCCGTTATCTGGCATCGGGTTGTGCGACGCGGAGATCATGATGCCGAAGTCGGCGTCATAGGAACTGGTCAGATAGGCCACCGCGGGGGTGGGCAGAACGCCGACCCGCAACGCGTCGACGCCTTCGCTGGTCAGGCCGGCGATGACCGCGGCCTCGAGCATCTCGCCACTGGCCCGCGGATCCCGTCCCACGACCGCTACCCGGCGGCCCGTCGTCGATACCGAGCCGAGCCGCCGCGCGGCCGCCGAACCGAGCGCCACCGCCAGTTCCGCGGTGAGGTCACGATTGGCGACTCCGCGCACGCCATCGGTGCCGAACAGTCGAGCCATGACGTCAAATTTCTCATACCCGGGCGCCCCAGAGCGAACTGACAGCCCGAGGTCCGACTGAGAATTCTCACCAATCCCACGGGAAACACCACTGCCCGCGTCCGTGGACGCGGGCAGTGGCGCTATGAAGCTGTGGTTACTGCAATCGGTCAGCCGGCCGGCTCCGGTTGCGGGACCGGAGTCACCGTGGTCTCCGGCGCCTCGTCGGTCGAGCCCGCGGTGGCCTCGTCATTGACCGGCTCGTCGGTCTGGACAGGCTCCTCGGAGTACGACGCGCCCTCGGCGGTGGCCGGCGTGGCGGCCTCATCGGGCTGCTGGCCGTTCTGCCGGAAGTCGACCTGGCCCACCGTCGCGGTGGTGCATGCGCTCTGCTGAGCACCGGCGGTGTCCACGCTCTCGGCGGTCACGGTCACGTCGCCGAGATCGGTCTTGCACAGGTCCGCGGCGATCTGTGCCGCCGTGGTGACCGGCACGTTGGTCAGCACGCCTGCGGTGCCGATCGAGACGTCGATCTTGCCGTCCTCGGGCTGGGCGGCGGCAACGGCGGCCCCGCCGAACAGCAGCAGGGCCCCGCTCATCGCGGCACCGGCGGTCATGCGCGTCATCATGGTGTTCTTCATCGAGCATCCTTTCAGTCAGTGGGAGCGGTTCGGTCTCACTACGAGCTGACTGACTCGTACCGACGGCAGATCCGATCTGCCCGGACGCATGACAGCGCCCCCGCTCCTCGACCCCCACGGTTCACCATCGCGCCGACGAATCAAACCCGGACGAGACCTGGATCACTGTCGACGCGCACGTCCGGCAACGTCGATGACACGGGCGTCACCAGCGCCGACGACCCCTGGCGGCAAAGAAGGTCACGATAAAAATAAACCGCCGGGTGTGGATTGCTCCACACCCGGCGGCCGAAAGACGACAGATCAGCGCTTGCTGTACTGAGGCGCCTTGCGGGCCTTCTTCAGGCCGTACTTCTTACGCTCGATGGCGCGCGGGTCGCGGGTGAGGAACCCGGCCTTCTTCAGTGCCGGGCGATCCTCGGGCTGCACCAGGATCAGTGCACGGGCGATCGCCAGCCGCAGCGCGCCGGCCTGGCCGGACGGGCCGCCACCATCGAGGTGGGCGTAGATGTCGAAGCTGTCCACGCGATCCACGGTCACCAGCGGAGCCTTGATCAGCTGCTGATGCACCTTGTTCGGGAAGTACGCCTCCAGCGAGCGGCCGTCCAGGTTGAACTGGCCGGTGCCGGGCACCAGGCGCACGCGCACCACGGCCTCCTTGCGGCGGCCGACGGTCTGGATGGGGCGGTCGATGTAGACGGGCTCGCGCGGAGCGGCCTCTTCGATGCCTTCTTCGACGACGACGGTTTCTTCGACGTACTCACCGGTCGGGGTCTCGACGACCTCTTCGGTCACTTCGGTCACTTCGGCTTCGGTCACTGCGCCACCTGCTTGATCTCGAACGGAATCGGCTGCTGCGCGGCATGCGGATGCTCGGGGCCGGCGTACACCTTCAGCTTCTTCTGCACCTGACGGCTCAGCTTGTTGTGCGGGAGCATCCCGACGATGGCGTTCTCGACCACGCGGGTGGGATGCTTGTCCAGCAGCTCGCCGATGGTGCGCTTACGCAGGCCGCCGGGGTAACCCGAGTGGCGGTAAGCGAACTTCTTGGTGAGCTTGTCTCCACTGAGGGAGACCTTCTCGGCGTTGATGACGATGACGAAATCGCCACCGTCGACGTTGGGCGTGAATGTCGGCTTGTGCTTGCCGCGCAGCAGCTTTGCTGCTTCGACGGCGAGCCGGCCGAGCACCACGTCTTGGGCGTCGATGACGTACCACGACCGCGTGGTGTCACCCGCCTTCGGCGTGTAAGTAGGCACAGTGCTTACCTTCTCTTCTCTCGGGTTACGTGCCGGTCCGGCGCCTGCGATGAGGCTCCCGGCGACCGACATTGACCCGGGGCCCGTATGCCCATTACGGGCAGCACACGCCGACGGTGGAGCTTACCGGCAGATATCTGCCCAGGTCAAAACGCGTCCCGGCGGGCGAACGCACCGTCAGTGGACGGTGTCGGCCTGGTCGGGCACGACGCTGCCGTCGGCGCGACGCAACGGGCCGGTACCGCCGTCCGGTTCGATACGGCCCTCGGTGGCGCATGAGTACGGATCGGCCTGCTCGGCGGGGTCGATGAACATCGGATTGATGATCCATCGACCGTCGGCGTTGTCATAGGCCGTGCACATCAGCTCATCCTTGTTCCGGTTGATCGCCAGCCGCAGGACGGTCGCGTCATCGAGGAAGCTGATATCGGTATCGGAGTCCCCGGCGCCGAACGCGGCCCGGCGAGGTTCGGGCTGCTGCTGATAGGCGGCAGGCCCGCTCACCCCGAACACCTGCTCGTTGACCCGGCAGCGCTTGCCTTCGATGTACGGGATGGAGAGCTCGCCGCCGCACGGGACCAGACGCGAGGTCACCACGTCCCCGTCGCGTTCGGTGCGGACGCCCATCACCTTGTCGGCGGGGATACCCAACTCGGCGGCCCACACCCGGACCACCGGTTCGGCCGAGGCCGAGATGATTCGGACGTCGAAACCGTTGGCCTGCAGCGCACCGATCAGATCGCGCATCTGGGGGTAATAGCGCACCCACCCGGTCTGCTCGGTGGTCCCGACCTTCTGCTCGGTGCCCTCGGGTGCATCCAGGTTCTCCCGGCGGGCCTGTTCGACGAATCCTTCGAGCTCCTTTTCCGGCCAGCCCGCGAGCATCTGCGCCGCCCAGGCATAGCCGGGTTCGATCCGGCGCGCGTTGAACCCGGCGAACGCCGGCTCCTCGGCCGTGGTCTCGGCCTCGCTGTAGACCGACACCAACTCGTCGGCACAGCGGGTATCGGTATCGGTGGGCATCGGCTGCCCGGGACCGGCGGCACCGCAGGCCCGCGACAAGGCTCCCGCAGCGGCGGGCGTCAGATAGGGGCTCGTGGTGGACCAGTCCCCGCCCTTCGGCGCGCGCAGTTTCCCGTTGCGAACCATCCAGAAGAAGGTGGCATCGCCGATATCGTTCTTGACGACCGTGTTGTCCCAGTCGAACAGCGCCAGCGGAGCGCCCTCGGCGATGTCGCCGGGGGCACCGCAGCGTCCGATCTCCGCCATCATGGCGTCGATACGCGCGCGATTGTCGCCGTACCAGCCAGGGTCCTCGGCCAGCACCCGACAGTCCAGGGCCGAGGCCGCACCGGTGGTGCTCGCGGCCCCCGTGCTCCCGGTTGCGGTGTTCTCGGTGCGTTGGCCCGTGTCGGTACTACAACCCGACAGCGCCACGGTCACAACCGCCGTGGCGGCGAAGACGGGCAGGACCATCCTGCGGACATGGGTGAACACGGTCATCTCCTGAGTGGGGGACGGATCAGGTCAGTTCGTCCGGGTCGGCCGCGGCCAGTGCGCGTGAGGTGTCCTTGAGATCCACCCCGGAACGTCCGAGCGCCACGGCGCCGCCGACCAGACCGGCGGCAACCCGGGCCGCCTCGGCATAGCCGAGCCCGTCGGGTGGATGGATGTTGGATATGCAGTTGCGGTCGGCGTCGGTGCGCCCCGGCCGCGGCAGATGGGTCAGGTAGATGCCGAGGCTGTCGGCCACGCTCAGACCGGGCCGCTCGCCGATGATCACCAACAGCGTGCGTACCCCCTGGGCCGCGGCGATGTGATCGCCGAGGGCGACCCGGGCCTGGGTCGCAATCACCGGTGGGGCCATGGAGTAGCGGTCGCCGAGCGCCGAGACCAGCGCGGCAAGCAGTTTGGCACCGTGATGGCTCAATGCCGTCGGGGAGAGCCCGTCGGCCAGCACGAAACCGATATCGGCGGGACTCGCCGGGACCTCGAGGGACTCGGCAGGCATCCTGCCGAGGTCGGGCCTGCGCAGGTACTCCTCGCGGGAACCGGCCCGGCTGGACACCACCACAGGCTCCCCGATTCCCACCGCCCGCACGGCGTCGGCGAGTTCGTCGGTGTCCAGCGGTATGTGGACCGCGTCCCTGGCAGCGGCGTGTGCGGCGGCCAATTCCAGCACCTGCCGGGTGGGCAGCGCGGTGCCGGCCCGGCCTAGCCCGATCCTGGCCTGGGTCGTCTTGCGCAGCTCGTCCCAGAACTCTTGAACGGCAACATCTGTCGGTGTATCGCGCATGGCACTCCTCATGGTGCGGAGGTCAGCGCACGCAGCGGTGAGTGCGTCAGGTCGAAGGGGGTCAGCCGGCCGGTGTCATCGACCATCCCGACGCGTTTGAGCCAGGCCTCGAACTCCGGGGCGGGCCGCAGTCCAAGGGTCCGGCGGGTGGTGAGCACGTCGTGGAAGGACAGGCTCTGGTACCCGAGCATCACATCATCGGCGCCGGGCACGGTGATCACGAACGCCGCACGGGCCGCCGCCAACAGCGTCAGCAGGGTGTCCATATCGTTCTGGTCGGCCTCGGCGTGATTGGTGTAGCAGACGTCGACGCCCATCGGCAGGCCCATCAGCTTGCCGCAGAAGTGATCCTCGAGGCCGGCGCGGATGATCTGCTTGCCGTCGTAGAGGTACTCGGGTCCGATGAAACCCACGACGGTGTTCACCAGCAGCGGATCGAGGTCGCGCGCGACGGCGTAGGCGCGGGTCTCCAGCGTCTGCTGGTCGACCGGCTTGCCACCGACACCGAGATGGGTGTGGGAGCTCAGCGCGGACCCCTGACCCGTCTCCAGGTACATGACATTGCTGCCGACGGTGCCGCGCTGGAGGCCCAGCGCGGCATCACGCCCCTCACGCAGCAACGAGATGTTCACTCCGAAAGCGGAATTCGCGCCCTCGGTGCCCGCGATGGACTGGAAGACCAGGTCCACCGGCGCACCCGCTTCGATCAGTCCGATGGTCGTCGTGATGTGTGAGAGCACGCACGACTGCACCGGGATGTCGTAGCGGGTGCGGATCGAATCCAACAGATCCAGCAGGTCGGCGGTGGCCTGCGGGGAATCGGTGGCCGGGTTGATCCCGATCACCGCGTCACCGCAACCCAACAGCAGTCCGTCGAGGACCGCGGCGGCGATACCGCGCGGGTCGTCGGTCGGATGGTTGGGCTGCAGTCGGGTGGCCAGCGTGCCGGGCAGGCCGACGGTGGTGCGAAACGCCGCGGTGACGGTGCAGGCCGCCGCCACCGCGATCAGGTCCTGATTGCGCATGATCTTGCTGACCGCGGCGACCATCTCCGGGGTCAACCCCGCGGAGATCGCCGCGATGCGCGCCGCGGCGTCGTCCTGCGACGCCGTTTCCAGCAGCCAATCCCGCAGGCCGCCCACCGTCAGCCCGGACACCGGGGCGAAGGCCCGTCGGTCATGGCTGTCCATGATCAGCCGGGTCACCTCGTCGGTCTCGTAGGGCACGACCTCGGTGTTGAGAAAGGTCTCCAGCGGCAGGTCCGCCAACACCCACGCGGCGGCCGCGCGTTCGGCGTCATGTTCGGCGGCGCACCCGGCGAGTTGATCGCCGGAGCGCAGTGGTGTCGCCTTGGCCAAGAGCTCCACGAGTCCGTCGAAGGCGTAGTTCACGCCCGAGACCTGCTGCCGGTAGATCACTTGAGCTCGCTCTCCGCCTTTGCGAGCATGGCGAATTCCTCGTCGGGCGAGTTGGCGACCAGCTTGTGGCGGCTGTAGACCGCGAAGTACAGCATGAACGCGGCGAACACGCCCAGGCAGATGCCGGCGGCGACCGGATCGACCAGGAAGGTGGCGATGACGGCGAAGACTCCGATCACCAGGGCGAAGCCGGTGGTCACCACGCCGCCAGGGGTGCGGTAGGGCCGTGGCATGTCCGGTTCGCGGCGGCGCAGCACGATGTGGCTGATCATCATCAGCACGTAGCTGAGCGCGGCGCCGAAGACGGCCATGTTCAGCAGGGTCGCGCCCTGTCCGGTCAGTGACAGCCCGAAGCCGATCAGTCCGGGAACGATGAGGGCCAGCGTCGGCGTCTTGCGAGAGTTGGTGACCGACAACGCCTTGGGCAGGTACCCGGCCCGGGACAGCGCGAACAGCTGCCGCGAGTAGGCGTAGATGATCGAGAAGAAGCTGGCGATCAGCCCTGCCAGACCGATGTAGTTGACGACCTTGGCCGCAGTGCCGTCACCGAGCGCCTCGACCAACGGGTTGCCCGAGCTCGACATCGCGTCGGCTCCGCCGGCACCGGTGGTCAGGATCAACACCGTCGCACAGGTGACCAGCAGGACACCCATCCCGGCGATGATGCCGCGCGGGACGTTGCGCTCCGGATCGGCGGTCTCCTCGGCCGCCAGCGGCACGCCCTCGATGGCCAGGAAGAACCAGATGGCGAACGGGAAAGCCGCCCAGATTCCGAGGTAGCCGTTGGGCAACCAGTTCGACGCGCCCGCCGCTGTCTCGTCGACCGCCATATTGGTCAGGTTGGCGATGTCGAAATGTCCGATCGCGGCGATCGCGAAGACGATGAGCCCCACCAGGGCGATCGCGGTGATCACGAACATCACCTTCAGTGCCTCGCCCACGCCGGCCAGATGGATACCGATGAACACGGCGTAGGCGGCCAGGTAGACCCACCAGCCGTCGGTGATACCAAACAATCCGAGCGACTCGACGTAGGCACCGATGAAGGTGGCGATGGCGGCAGGAGCAATGGCGTACTCGATGAGAATGGCTGTGCCGGTGGCGAATCCACCCCACGGCCCCATCGCCCGCCGGGCGAAGGTGTAGCCGCCGCCTGCCGCAGGCAGCGCCGAGGACAGCTCGGCCATCCCCAGCACCAACGCCAGGTACATGCCCGCGATGATCACCGCGGCGATGGCCAGACCGCCGAAGCCGCCCTGTTCCAACCCGAAGTTCCATCCCGAGTAATCACCGGAGATGACATAGCTGACGCCGAGCCCGGCCAGCAGTATCCAGCCCGCGGTGCCCGATTTGAGCTGTCGTTTCTGCAGATAGTCTGCGCTCTCGAGGTGTTCTTCGACACCGGCCACTTCAAAACTCCTTCATTGACAATGCAATTGCGCTCGATCGACGGTGATCGGGGGCGCCGGAACGGGCGTCTCCGCATCTGCCAGCCGCTGGCTGACCGGGAAGCGTTCGACTGCCCTGGTACGAGTCAGCCTAAAGGTCGGTTAGCCGACCTTTGGTTAAGTAGTATCGCCCGTTACCGGCGTGCTGTCCAGCCCAACATGGTCGCGAAAACGCACCGAATCTATGCAGTTCGCCGGGATACCGGGGTCCACTGCCGTGCGGAGGTCGGCAGCGGCGCCGTCGGACAACCCTTTTCGGCTTCCTGCAGATTGGCCGCCGCCAAGGCGGCCATATCGCGCCAGAAGCTGACCCTGTCGATCTGGAGTGAACCCACCGCCGCCGACCGCCACCGTGCGATATGCGGTGCGAAGAACCGGTTCTCGTCCAACAGCTCGTTGGTCGCGGTCACCAACGCGCCGTCCACCGGATCGGCGACCGACAGTGTCCGCCACAACCGGATGGCCCGCCGCAATCTGCGCCGGTGTTCGCGCAGCGCCGACAACAGCCAGCGCACCGCAATCCGGCCGTCCTCGTCGATCCAGTCCGCATCGCAACAGCTGCTCACAAAGGCACTGTGGGACTTGACCGACGCCTCCAGTGCCGTCAACACCTCGACGGCTTGTGCGGGCACATCGGTCATCTCGGCACATCCATCAAGGGCACACCCACCACGATGCGCGCGGCATTGTGCCCGGCGACCCGGCCGGCGCGCGGGGTTGCCGGCTGATCGGCGGACAGACCCTCGACCCCGTCGGGCAACTTGTCGTGCAGGATCGCGACCCCGCCGTCGGCGTCGATACCCACGCCCACATCCAAGGACGAACGTGCCGCAGCACGCCGCGCCAGCCGTTGCGCATCGCTGTCGCCGTCCGGGGCCACCCGCTCGACGAGATAGGGCACGCCCTCCTCCTCGATACCGGCCAGCACCTCACTCTCCGGTGCGCCGCCCGCGCTCAGCACCAGGATCGCGGGCTTCTCGGGCTGGCCCCCCTCAAGCATCGACCGGTGCCCCGTCACGCTCACGCGAGCGGGCGGCATACGAGGCCACCAGACCCGACGCCACAGCATTGCGCGGCCCCTCGGTACCGCGCACATTCCCTGTTCCACAGACGATTCCGTAGGGTGCGACCGCATCGGCGATCAGCTCGGGGATCTCGAAATCCAGCGCACATCCGCCCAACAGCACCACGAAGCCGATCCGACGGAGGTCACCGTGCGGCGCGACCGCGCGCAGCGCGCGCAGGGCATTGACCACAAAGACCCGTTCCTTGGCGGTCCGGCGCACCGAGCGGATGCGGTCCAGCGAATGCCTGGTGGGGATGGGGCTCATCCCGGTCTCCGAGAGGGTGACCACCCGCGCAAACGCATTGGGCGGCAGCGGTTTGTCGAAGAACTGAACTGTGCCGTTCTCCAACCGGATGTGGAAGAAGCTCTCCGCCTTGCCCAGCGGCAACCGCTTGATGTCCTCGGCCAGTTCCAGATTGTCCAAGCCCAGTTCGGCGTCGATGAGCTTGGTCACCAGATCGCCGGCGCCGGCCAGGTGGACGGCCTGCACAGCACCGGAGCGCTCGATCACCGCGGCATCGGTCGATCCGCCACCCATATCGAGCACCACCAATGGCTTTTCGGTGCCCGGTGTGGTCAACGCACCGAGCACGGCCATCTCGGCCTCCACCCCGCCGACCACCGCCGAGATGCGGGTGGCACCGGCGTCGCGCAGTGCCGTCGCGACCGCGTCGGCCACGGCCTGCATCCCGCTCTCCTTGGTGCGCACCATGGCCGCCAATGCGACCGCATTTTCCAGGGCCACCTCACCGGCCACCCCGCCGCGCACCTCCTGGGGAACCAGCGTGTCGATCGCCAGCAGATCCTGGATGCGCACATCGGCCAACGCGTGTTTGGACAGATCCGCCATGCTCTGTCGGACATTGGCGATCATGCCACCGGTGTTGGTGCCCGATTCGCCGAGCACATCCTGGAGCGGACTGACGCGCTCGACCTCGGCCATGATCTCGGCCGCGCCGCGGGAGACGTCGATGAGACCTCGCTTGGACGCGCCGATGAACTCCAGCGAACCTGCCGGGATGGTGCGATCTTCCACATCACCGGACGGGGTGCGCACCACGACCGCAGACCGGTTGCCGGTGAGCGCCCTGGCCACCGGGGAGACCACCCGCGTCTGGTCCGGGTCCAGCTCGAAAATGGTTGCCAATCCATAGGCATTCGACAATGTGCGGATGGATTGGCCCGGTCCGGCGACCTCGACGGCCGCGAGCATGCCGACCGGGACGGCGTCCACACGGGAGACCTCGTCGATGATCGGGATCTTGGTGGCCAACCGATTGGCCACCAGCACCGCGTCGTCGTTACCGAGGATCGCACCCGTCACGTCCGCACCGCGCTCGACGGCGTTGTTGATGGTGGTGGCGGTCCATTCGAAGTCGGCGCCACCGGGCACCAGGACGATCACGGAATCACCCGGATGCACGTCGTCCAACGACCCGATATCGACAATCACCCCGACACCCAGCCCGCGGCCACCGGGCGTGCGCGGGTCGTGTCCGATCATCGTCGACTCGGTGATGATGGTCTCGGTGATGGTCTCCATCGCCAGTCCACTGATCACCGGGGTGGCCTCGTTGAGCAGGATCAGATCCAGCTCGTCCACCGTGATCCCGGCGTTCTGCACGGCGCGGGTGACCGCCTTGACCACGCCCTCGGCGTTGCGGACGGTGCCCTTGATCCCCGATGTGCGGGTCAGCGCGCCGCCGAGATAGACCACCGAGCCGGTCTCGTCTATCCGGGCGACGCTGCCCTCGGTTGTCGAGTTACCTATGTCGACCCCGACCACCGTGACACTCACCAAGACCTACCTCCCTGCTGCAAGCCCGCCCCGGCGATCAGACCGCGGCGGCGACGCTGAACTTCGGTGTCACCTCGACGGGCTTGTTGCCCTTGCGGATCTGCTCGGTCTCCTTCAGGTGCAACAGCGCCGCCTTGGCCTGCCACCGCGGGCGGGCCATCTGGTCGTTGAGCGTCGGAACCGGCTCCGGGGATTCGCCCTTGGCGTACTGCGCGGCGTTGGCACCGATACTGCGGTAGGTGTCCAGCGTGAGCAGCGGGCACTGGGGGAACAACTCCAGACTCGACAACCTCGGCAGATCGCGCTGATGAATCATCGCGGTGCCGCGCGAGAGAATCCCGATGCCGATGCCCGAACCGGACAGTTTGGCCGCGGTGTGCGCCAGCACGGCCAGATCGGCGCTGTGCCGGACCCGGATGCAGCGTGCCGCCACCTCCTGTTCCTCGATACCGGCCAGGATCTGCCGGATCACCTCGGCATGCGGGGTGTCGACGATGGTCTTGCTGAAGAAGTCGGCGAAGGCCGGCGAGATCGCCAGCACCACTTCGTCACTGCGCGATCCGCGCTGCGCCGGACCGACCTCTTCGAATGACAGTGAACGCTGTTCTTCGCCGATCGTGGTCGACATGGTCACTCCACCTCCATTTCCGGGTTGGCAGCGCTGGTCACATGGCGCAGTCGCTTCATTTCCTCCCACCGCGCCCCCGAGGGTCGGTAACCGGTGTCCGGGCCGTTGTAATCGTTGGCGTCGTTGACCGCCGACAACGGCTGCAGGTCACGCGTCATGATCGCCGATGTCTGCAACAGGTCACCGGAAATGCGCTGCCGCAGAACGGTGAACAGATTCCGCGCGATATCGGAGAATCCGGTGGCCTCGAGCGCCTTGACCAGATCCAGACCGGTGATGCCGCGGTCCATCACCTGCTGGGCGCCCTTGAGATCCTCCAGCACATCACGCGGGATGCACTCGCGACTGCCGTTGGCGTACACCGCGGCATCGATCTCGGCATCGCTGATCGGCGGCAGGTCGAGGTGGGCGAACACCGCCTGCAATGCCTTGGCAGCGCGGGTGCGCACCGCCAGGATGTCGGCTTCCTTGACGTGGCGCAGACCCCCGTCGATCTGCAGATCGCGCTGGATGGTGTTGAAATCGTCGAAGTCGTCGCTGTCGAGGTTCGATCCGGCGAACATGTTGTCGTAGTTCGGGACCGCCGAGTAACCGGAGCAGACGAAGTCCGTCCCCGGCATCATCTGGGGCATCAGCCGCGCGGTCCGGCGCATCGGCGAATGCGAGAACGACTGGTCGTTACCGGAGGCACATTCCAGGTCCACCGCCGAGGCGATGAGGTTCTCGGCGGCCACCGCACGGATACCACCCGGTACCGCGCCCGGCACGCCGATGCAGGAGATCGACCCGTTCTGCAGACCCTGTACGCCGGCACCCTTGGTCACCAGGATGCAACGAATCTCCAGGTACAGCATGGACTTACCCTGCGCATTGCCCATCTGGACCTCGGAGCCGGTGCCCGAGGTGAAGCGCATCTTGATCCCGCGCGAAGCGTAGGCCGAGGCCAGGAACGCCTTGGAGTACGGCGTGTCATCACCGTCGACGAACACCGGCTCGGTGCCGTACACCGAGATCGTCTCGGCGTAGGCGGTGATCCCGCGCATCCCGAGATCCAGTTCGGTCGCTTCCTCCAGCGCGCACTGGGTCAGTGGTCCGCCGGTGCCCACCTGGCTGCCGATCTGCTGGGCCATGGCCACCAGCGGTGCGTAGCGCACCACACCCAAAGTCGTTTCCATCTCGGCGAATCCGCGGATGGAGGCCTCGGCCGCCTCGCACACCACCTGCACCGGGTTGTCCCGCGCGCTCGTGCAGTGCCCTTGGTTGGCCGGCGTGCGGCGGGCCCGCATCTTCTGCATCGCCATCATGATCTCGACGATGTTCATCGTCTTGGCCACGGCCAGCAGCTTGGCCGGTGTCAGGCCCTTGGTCACCGCGATGACCTCGGCACGGGTGACGGTGGGGTTGACCAACATCATCGCGATCTCGGCCGCAGGAATCGCCATCGAGGCCTCGGTGGTCTCGACGTCGATCGCCTTGTCGGCGATGAACTGGTCGATGAAGTCGAAGTCGGCGCGCGCCACCCCGTCCATCTCGACGATGGCGCCATTCTCGACGCGGACGCTGGGCTCCGGATCGAAGGCACTGTCCATGGCGACCATGCCGACCTCGGGCCATTCCTCGACGAATCCGTCAAGGTTGACCGGGCGGTCCTCCAACAGCATGGTGCGGTGCGAGTGGCGGACGCCGTCCTTGTCGAGGGCGGGATCGTGCGGGACTGCTGAAGCGGTCATTGTCCAGGGGCTCCTATTCGCTTTCGGCCAAGATGTCGCGGCGTTCATAGACGTCGGCGGCCTCACGCACCAAGGTGGCGAGATGCTCGGCGTTGTAGGTGTCGAGCAGTTCGTCGGCGATGGCATCGAGTTCGGCCTTCGTCGATGCATTGGGACGCAGCGCGTTGTAGATCTGCAGGACCCGCTCATCGGAGATGGCCGTCATCTCGGCGGCCCGCCGCATGTTCGCCCCGATCTGGGTACGCCCGGCCTTCTCGGCGATCTGCGCCTGCAGGCGCAGCGCTTCCGGGGTGATGCGCAGATCGGCGGCCTCGATGTCACCGGCGATCACCGCATCCATCGTCACCGCGTCGAACGGCTTACCGGTCGGGGTGAACAGCAGATCACTGCGGTGCACGCTCAGCGGGTAGTCCACCGCCGGGTCCAGGTTTGGTTCCGTCATGAACTCTCCCAAAGGTTCGGGGCGGGAGGCGCTCCGCCGCGGGGTGTGTGACGTGTCGCCGGCACGTATCAGCCATTGTGTCGCCCGTCACGTTGCACGAGGGTTGCACCGTCCACCCGGAGGGCTTCGCACTGACCGTTCGGCTAGTTGTCGGCACCGGAATGCGTGGACGCGATCACGGGCGGCGGCCGGTTGTGGCTAGGGTCGGTGTCTGATGGACAGTCGCCACACCGTCGTCGATGCCCTTTCCGAGCTGCCGCGGCTCGGCGGGTACTTCGCGCTGACAGCCCGGGATGGTTCGGAGGCAGCGGCGCTCGCGGAGCTGGCCGACCCGGAGACGACGCGGTGGTTCGTCTCGGCCACCAGGGCGGCGATCGCGGTATCGATGGCGGTCGACATCGAGTCGCTCCCCGTGCGGGTGGCCGCATCGTCATTCCAGTTGGGCGTCGCCGCACGGCTGCTGTCCCCACTGATCGGCTCCGCCCTGTGTCACGGCAGTATTCCGATCCTGCAGCCGGACAACGTGTTCTACCGGATCAGCGCGCACCACCCTGATCTGCAGACCAGCGCCGACCAACTGCGCACCATCGATGGTCCGGTCGCCGGCGGCGCGGCAATCTGCGCGTTACTGCCCGATCTCTTCGACCCGTTGCATCACACGTTGCGGGTTGTGGCCGGGCTGCCGACGCGGGTCGCGCTGGGCAATCTGACATCGGCGGCCAACGGTGCGGTCACCGTCCTGGCCATGACCCGCCCAGATCTCGAAGCCGAGGGCAGGAACCTGGTCGCGGCGTTGACCCGGCATACACCGCTGCGCGACACCGGCGATTTCGGACGGGGCATGTTCACCCGGCACAGTTGCTGCCTGTTCTATCAGGCGCCCGGCGGCGGCCTCTGCGGAGACTGCGTCCTGCCGGCCGCGCGATCATGAGCCGGTGGGGCCGGCAGATCCGTGCAACGTTGCTGCAACGCCATCATCGCTATCCTTCGGCCGCCAATGGCAGGACGGAGTCAGTCATGAGTTTGTCACCCCACCGATACGTCCCGATTCCACCGCCACGACGCCGTAGTGGCACCAGCAACGCATATGAAATAGCCAGTGTCCGTAGCGCTTTGACCGATCACCAGCGACTGCGGACAACCCTGGTCATCGACGACGAACTGGTTCGGCACGGTTTGACACATGTGATGTCCTGCATCGAAGAGATCCACTTCGTCGGTGATCTTCGACACGGTCCCGAGCTCGCCGAACGCATCCGGCTGCTGCAACCAGAGCTGCTGGTCCTGGGCATGCCGCCGACGGGCACGTTGACTGATTTGCTGACCGAACTGGACAGCACGGTGAAGGTGGTCGTGGTGACCGACAGCGAGCACGCCGACATCAACACCGTCGAGCTGCTGCGTGCCGGCGCCGACGCCCTGGTGGACCGCCGCTCACCGGCCACCGAGCTGCGGGCCACCTTCGCCAAGGTCGTCAGCGGGCAGCCCGCCCTCGACGCGCTCAGCGTGCAATCGCTGATCACCGAGTTACGCTCCCCCGCGGTGTCCCGCACCGCGGGCGACACCAGACTGCTCACCGCCCGCGAACGAGACGTTCTCAACGAACTGGTCGAAGGCCTGGACAATCGCACCATCGCGGGCCGGTTGTTCGTCTCCGAGGCGACGGTCAAGTTCCACCTGCACAACATCATGAACAAGTTCGGAGTGCACAAACGCGCCGCGCTGATCGCGGCGGCGCTGCGCGGTGCGGACGCCACGGGGTGAAGCAGCCCCCGACGCGAGGCCTTCCGACCATCACGACACGAGGAATCCCACGATGACCACGAGCTCACCCTCGACACGGGTGCCGTGCACGCTGCCGGTCGAACTGGCGTTACGCGGACACCGGGTGACGGTCGTCGGAGCCACCGCGCGCGCGGCCGTCACCGTCGCCGAACTGATCGAGGCGGGCGCGTTGGTCACGGTGATCGGCACACATGCCACGCCGTATCTGAGCGACCTTGCCGAACGCGGTCTGGCGACCGTCCTGTACCGCAGCATTCAGCCTGGCGATATCGACTCGGCAGCAATGATTTTCGCCTCCACTGACGACGAAGGCCACAATCGGTGGATTGCCGAGACGGCACGCGAGCTCGCGGTGCTCTGTGTCGTCGACAACGGGCCGATCGGACCGCGCACCGGGCGGCCGGGCATGGGCCGGGTAATCCTGGTCGGCGGCGGACCCGGGGATCCCAGCCTGCTGACCGTGGCCGGCCGGGACGCCATCGTCGCCGCCGATACCGTCGTCACCGATCGACTCGCCCCGGTGGGTGCGCTGAAACGGCTTGCCCCGCACGCCGACATCATCGACGTATCGAAGATCCCCGGCGGGCGACGCACCGAACAATGGGATATAAACGCGCTGCTGGTCTCCCGGGCACTCGACGGCCAGGTGGTGGTACGCCTCAAGGGAGGTGACGGATTCGTCTTCGGCCGCGGCGGCGAGGAGCTCGATCATTGTGTCCAGGCCGGCGTACCGGTCGAGGTGATCCCCGGTGTCAGCTCGGCGATCGCCGCGCCGGCATCGGCCCTGATCCCGGTCACCCATCGCGGGCTCACCCAAGGTTTCACCGTGGTGTCCGGCCATGTGCCCCCAGGCCACCCCGAGTGCACCATCGACTACGCCGCGCTGGCACATGCCAATACGACCCTGGTGTTGATGATGGCGGTGGCCAACCTGGCGTCGATCGCGGCGGCGTTGACCGCGGCGGGGATGGACCCGGCCACCCCGGCCGCGGTGGTCGCCGACGGCAGCCTGTCCAGCCAGCACGAGGTGCGCGGCACGCTGGGCTCCATCGCCGGGTTGGCCCGTGCGGCGGGTATCGAACCACCCGCGACAACGGTCATCGGTGCGGTCGCCGGGTTCGTGCCCGGCAGGGCACCGGCGCAGCGGGTTACGCGCTCACACGCCTGATCCGGTCTGGCCGTTCAGCTCTGTAAGGCGGCGTCCACGGTCTTGGGCACCGCGGCCAGCGCGCGGCCGACCGGGCAGACCTGGGCTGCCTGCTGTGCGAGTCCGACGAATTCTTCTGCGCTGCGGCCGATACCGCGCCCGCGTACCGTCAGCGCCACGTCGGCGATGCCGAAGTCGACCTCCGGGCCGCCCTGGGTCACCACCACTTCGACATGCAGGCCGACCGGATCATCGGGGCCGGCGTCGAGTAACGCGGCCAACTGCATGGCATAACAGGACGCGTACGCCGCAGCCAACAATTCCTCGGGAGAGGTCATGGTGGCAGCGTCGGCGGCCCGGGCGGGCAGCGAGTAGGGGAATTGCCCCTGCCCGGAGGTGGCCAGCTCGATCGTGCCGGAACCGGTCACCAATGCACCGTTCCACTCGGCGATCGCCTGTCGTGCGCTCATGTCATCTCTCCTCGTCACGCGAAACCGACGCGGCACGCTCGCCGCCGGGCTGCCAGAGCACATCGCCGCCGGGATTCTCCACGCGGGCCAGGATGAACAGCAGATCGGACAGCCGGTTCAGGTACCGCAGGGCCGCATCGTTGACCTCGGCCTCCCCCGCCAGCATCCAGGCGCTGCGTTCGGCACGGCGGGCGACCGTGCGAGCGTGATGCAGATGAGCCGAGGCCGTGCTGCCGCCGGGCAGGATGAAGCTGCTCAGCTTGGCCAGGCCCGCGTTGAACTCGTCGCACCAGGATTCCAGCTGCGAGACCTGTTCGTCGGTGACCCGCAACGGGGGATACTCCGGGTCCGGCGTGATCGGGGTACACAGATCCGCGCCCACATCGAACAGGTCATTCTGGATGTGCTGCAGCACCGCCCGCGTGGCCGGACCCACACCGCCCGCGGCGATGGCCACTCCGATCACCGCGTTGGTCTCGTCGCAGTCGGCGTAGGCGCCGACCCGCACATCTGCCTTCGCGACCCGCGACATATCCCCCAGCGCGGTCGTGCCGGCATCACCGGTCCTGGTGTAGATCCTTGTCAAATGCACTGCCATGGTGTGTACCTCGCACTCAATTCGATCAGACGATGGCCAGGGCGAGACCCGCGGCCAGGCCTGCGCCGACCAGCGGTGCGACCACGGGGACCCAGGCGTAATCCCACCCGGCATCGGATTTGCCCTTGATCGGCAGGATGGCGTAGGCGATCCGAGGACCGAGGTCGCGGGCCGGGTTGATCGCGTAACCGGTCGGCCCACCGAGCCCGAAACCGATCGCCATGACCACGAACGTGACGGCGGCATAACCCAATCCGCTGTTGACATCGGCGGGATTGGTCAGCACCCAGAAGATCAGCACGAAAGTCGCGATGACTTCGGTGACGATGTTCCACGGGATGTTGCGGACCGCCGGATATGTGCAGAAGATTCCGCGGGTACCGCTGTTGTCGTCGTTGTTGTCGTATTGCAGCTTGAAGACCGCCCAGCCCAGTACCGCGCCGACGAAGCCGCCGGCGAGCTGTGCGGCCCAGTAGACCGGCACACTCGACCACGGCACGTCGCCGGATATCGCCACTGCCAGTGTCACCGCCGGGTTGATGTGTCCACCGGCCGGGCTGGCGATACTGGCGCCGGTGAACACACCGAAGCCCCACCCCAATACGATGACCAGCCAGTCTCCTCCGCCGCCATGCGAGTAGGAATTCTTCAGTACGACGGCGGCAACCGAACCGTTACCGATGAGGCACAGCACCGCCGTGCCGAGGAACTCCCAAATGAAGATGTCGATATTGGACACAGACAGCTATCCTCCTGACGGGCCCCGATCGCGATGACGATTCAACGAAAAGTATTCGCGTCCAAGCAGCGGATGTGATGATTCACCAGAGCTACCAACCGATTTACTGTCCGCGATACTGAACTTTCGATTAGGACCGTCAGCAGCCGATGGCGAACCTGTCCCCCACCGGCTGGCGCGCTCTAGAATCGGCAGTGCCATCAGTTCTGCCTGATGTTGCCCGATTTGCCTGCAGCCGAACCGTTTCCGAAAGGCCCTAGATGACCTCGCTACCTCTACAGAAAGCGCAGGCGGTCCTGTCGGCCGCCATCGCCAAAGCCGACGAGATCGGCCAACCGATGAACATCGCCGTCGTCGACGACGGCGGGCATCTGATCGCGTTCGCCAGGATGGACGGCGCCATCAAGGCGAGCATCGACATCTCCACCCGCAAGGCACGGACGTCGATCCTGATGAACGCTCCGACCAGCGCCCTGATGCCACTCGCCCAGCCCGGCGCCGAACTCTACGGCCTTGAGCAGACCAGCGGCGGCCTGGTGATCTTCGGCGGCGGCATCCCGCTGGTCGCCGACGACGTGGTCGTCGGCGCGATCGGAGTGAGTGCCGGCAGTGTCGAACAGGACGTCACGGTGGCCGAGGCCGGCGTCGCCGCGCTCTGAGCCGCAACATATTTCAGCCCTGCGGATCGCCGATCCGCAGGGCTGAAATGTTTTCGCGTGACCGCCGGTGCGGCAGGCTAGGAGACGTCGACCCAGTCGAGGGTGCGCTTGACGGCCTTCTGCCAGCCCGCGTATCCGTCATTGCGCTGCTGCTCGGACCATTGCGGACTCCAGCGCTGGCCCTCCTGCCAGTTGGCGCGCAGGTCATCAGGGTTGTCCCAGAACCCGACCGCCAACCCTGCCGCATACGCGGCACCCAGCGCAGTGGTCTCGGCGACCACCGGCTTGACCACGTCGACACCGAGGACATCGGCCTGGATCTGCATGCAGAGCGAATTCGCGGTAATACCGCCGTCGACCTTCAAGATATCGAGGTGTACACCGGAATCGGCTTCCATCGCGTCGATCACATCGCGACTCTGGTAACAGATCGCCTCCAGGGTGGCCCTGGCCAGGTGGGCGTTGGTGTTGAAACGGCTGAGTCCCACCACCGCGCCGCGCGCGTCCGAACGCCAGTACGGGGCGAATAGGCCGGAGAATGCCGGAACGAAGTAGACCCCACCGTTGTCCTCGACCTGCCGGGCCAGTGACTCGCTCTGTGCGGCACCGCTGATGATGCCGAGTTGGTCGCGCAACCACTGCACGGCCGAACCGGTCACCGCGATCGAACCTTCCAGTGCGTAAACCGGTTTCGCGTCGCCGAACTGGTAACAGACCGTGGTCAGCAGCCCGTTCTCGGAACGGACGATCTTCTCACCGGTATTGAGCAGCAGGAAGTTACCGGTGCCGTAGGTGTTCTTGGCCTCGCCGGCCTTGAGACACACCTGACCCACCATCGCCGCCTGTTGATCGCCGAGGATGCCGGTGACCGGTACCTCGCCGCCCATCGGACCGGTGGCCAGCGTCATCCCGTACGGTTCCGGCGAGGAGGACGGCCGGATCTGCGGGAGCATCTGGCGCGGAATCCCGAAGAACGACAACAGTTCGTCGTCCCAGTCCAGGGTCTCCAGGTTCATCAGCATGGTGCGGCTGGCATTGGTGACATCGGTGACGTGCACACCGCCGCGCGGGCCACCGGTCAGGTTCCACACCACCCAGCTGTCGCTGTTGCCGAAGATCGCATCGCCGTTCTCGGCGGCCTCGCGTACCCCTTCGACGTTGTCGAGGATCCACTGGATCTTGCCACCGGAGAAGTAGGTCGCCGGCGGCAGACCGGCCTTCTGCCGGATCACGTCGCCGCGGCCGTCGCGGTCGAGTGCGGTGGCGATGCGGTCGGTGCGGGTGTCCTGCCAGACGATGGCGTTGTAGTACGGACGCCCGGTGTGGCGGTTCCACACCAGCGTGGTTTCACGTTGGTTCGTGATACCCAGTGCTGCAACATCTTCGGCTTGCAGATTGGTCTTGTTGAGCGCCGAGGTCAGCACCGACGCGGTGCGCTCCCAGATCTCCACCGGGTTGTGCTCGACCCAGCCCGCCTGCGGCATGATTTGTTCGTGCTCGAGTTGGTGGCGTCCCACCTCTGCTCCGTCGTGATCGAAGATCATCGCACGGGTGCTGGTGGTGCCTTGGTCGATGGCCGCGACGAATTTGGGCAACGCTGCTCCTGACGCCGAGATGGGTTCTTTTGCAGTTGAAGGTGGTGCAGCCGCGGACGTGAGCTTGAGCCGGAGATCGGGGGGAGTTTCGAACCCAAGCTCACGCCCGCGGAGATCGTGGGTGCAGTTTAGAAGAAGCCCTGCGCCTTGCTGCTGTAAGACACCAGCAGGTTCTTGGTCTGCTGGTAATGATCGAGCATCATCAGGTGATTCTCACGTCCGATGCCGGACTGCTTGTAACCGCCGAACGCCGCGTGCGCCGGGTACTGGTGATAGCAGTTGGTCCACACCCGGCCCGCCTTGATATCGCGGCCGGCGCGGTAGGCGGTGTTCCCGTCGCGGCTCCACACACCGGCGCCGAGGCCGTAGAGGGTGTCATTGGCCAGATCGATGGCATCGTCGTAATCCTTGAACGAGGTCACCGCAACAACCGGTCCGAAGATCTCCTCCTGGAAGATCCGCATCTTGTTGTGACCGGTAAAAATCGTCGGGGCGACGTAGTAACCGCCGTTGAGATCACCGCCGAGATCGGCCCGCTCACCACCGGTGATCACCTGTGCGCCTTCGCTCTTGCCGATTTCGATGTAGGACAGGATCTTCTCCAGCTGGTCGTTGGAGGCCTGCGCGCCGATCATCGTCTCGGTGTCCAGCGGGTCGCCCTGGCGCACCGCCTTGGTGCGGATCGCGGCCATCGCCAGGAACTCGTCGAAGATGTCGGCCTGCACCAGGCTGCGCGACGGGCAGGTGCACACCTCGCCCTGGTTGAGGGCGAACATCGTGAAGCCCTCCAGCGCCTTGTCCTGGTAGTCGTCGTTGGCGGCCAGCACATCGTTGAAGAAGATGTTGGGGCTCTTGCCGCCCAGCTCCAGGGTGACCGGGATCAGGTTCTGGCTGGCGTACTGCATGATCAGCCGGCCGGTGGTGGTCTCACCGGTGAAGGCGATCTTGGCGATCCGGTTGGACGAGGCCAGCGGTTTGCCCGCCTCGACACCGAAACCGTTGACCACGTTGAGCACACCGGCGGGCAGCAGGTCACCGATGATCGAGATCAGGTAGAGCACCGAGACCGGGGTCTGCTCGGCGGGCTTGAGCACGATCGCGTTGCCCGCGGCCAGCGCCGGTGCCAGCTTCCAGACCGCCATCAGGATGGGGAAGTTCCAGGGGATGATCTGTCCGACCACGCCGAGCGGCTCGTGGAAGTGGTAGGCCACCGTGTCGTTGTCGATCTCCGACAGCGAGCCTTCCTGCGCCCGGATGGCACCGGCGTAGTAGCGGAAGTGGTCGACGGCCAGTGGGATATCGGCGTTGAGCGTCTCGCGGATCGGCTTGCCGTTGTCCCACGATTCGGCCAGCGCGATCGATTCGAGGTTCTCCTCGATCCGGTCGGCGATCTTGTTGAGGATGACCGCGCGCTCGGCGGCGGTGCTCTTACCCCAGGCCGGCGCGGCGGCGTGCGCGGCGTCGAGTGCCTTCTCAATATCGGACTCGTCGGAGCGGGCCACCTCGCAGAACACCTCACCAGTGACGGGAGTGCGGTTCTCGAAGTAGCGGCCCGCGTTCGGGGCCACCCACTGGCCGCCGATGTAGTTGTCGTAGCGCGCGTCGAACGACATCAGGGCGCCCTCTGCGCCCGGACGTGCGTAAACAGTCATGGCTTTCTCCTGCGTTGGGACACTTCAAGTGTGTCGGTCGTCACTCAACCTAGGGGTTGCAACGTTGCATGACGGTTGCAATTGGCCACGCAGTTCCACTCAGCCGAGTTCGGCGTCGAGTCCGATCAGATGTGCCCGGGCGCGAGCCCGTTCCACGGGGTCGACGGCGCCGTGCTCGGCGAGCAACTGCCAGCCCCGTCGGTCATCGCGACCGTCCGGAAGGCCGAGCCAATGCCGCAACAACGCGAGGTTGCCGCGCGCGGATTCGGCCAGCACCGCACCGCGCAGGCTGGTGGTCAATTCGGTGCGCAACCGCGCGATGGCCGGTGACACCGACTGCGGCAACAGCGAACCGGCATATGCCGACAGCGCCCCGGCGACATCCCCGGCCTGCAGCGCATCGAGCACATCACCCATATCACTGGCCACCGGTCCGACCAGTCGATACGGGCGCGAGGCGATGTGGTCACCGCCGATGACCCGACGCAGCCGCGACATCTCGGCACGGATGGTGACGACGTCGAGATCCTTGTCATCGAGCAGCATCGCCAGGTGATCGGCGCTCAATCCCTCCGGATGACGGATCAGCAGCACCAGGATGTCGGCATGGCGACCGGTGAGCACGACGGGGCCGGCGGAACCGGCCTGCCAGCGCGGTCGGTCGGCACCGAGCACCGACAACATCAAGCCCTCCCGGGCGCCGTCGTCGGGACCGGCGAGCCGCAGCAGTGCGAGCTGGTTCTCGACGGCCACCGCCGTGGCCCGGACCAGCGCCAGCGTCTGCGGTGTGGCGACCGACAGATCGCCGGTCAGGTCGATCGCTCCGAGCAGCGCACCGCTGCGCGGATCATGGACCGGTACGGCGGTACAGCTCCACGGATGGACGATCCGGGAGAAGTGCTCGGTGCCGCAGATCTGTAGTTCGCGGTCCAGCGCAAGGGCGGTTCCCGGCGCATTCGTCCCGGCGGCGTGTTCGCTCCAGTCGGTGCCCGGCACGAAGTTCATCGCCTCGGCCTTGCGGATGGCCCGGCGGTCACCCTCGACCCACAGCAGGGTGCCGTCGGCGGCGGTGATGGCCACCACGACACCGGCGTCGACGGCATCCTCGACCAGCAGACGCCGTATCAGCGGCAGGGTCGGTGCCAACGGATGGGATCTGCGCAGATCATCGAGGGCCTTGGCCGCCTCGGTGGCCCGCCCGCCGGTGTCCGGGTCCACCCCGGTCGCCAGACTGCGCTGCCAGCTCTCGGCGACGATCCGGCGCAGCGGAGCCGAGTCGAGATAGGCCGCGTCGACCTGACCTGCGACGAAAAGGTCGTGGACGGCACGCACCTTCGCCGGCTGCACTCGGCTGCCGGACGTCTTCGCTACCACCATGCTCACACTCCCCGCGGTGCGCCGATCGCCGGACGCACCGCACTCTGAAGCCAGGATAGTGGACCGCGTCACAGTGCAGCGGTGTTCGTCGACTCCGGGCGTCGCAATCGTGTCCGGGCCGGCCCGGTCAGCCCCAGGCGCCGGCGGCCCGCCGGTCGGTGGCCGAGACCTCGTCGGCGCCGTCGCGGACCGCGTTGCCGAGCCGGAGCAGGATGTCGTTGAGCGCGGCCGCGGACTGGTTCCACCGCAGCTGCTCGGCCCGGTAGGCCTCGGCGGCCTGGGCGGTCCAGGTGTGCTGAAGCGGGGCGATCTGCGCGCGCAGCTCCTCCAGCGCGGCATTGAACCGGGCCGAGACGGTGTGGATCTCCCGCCGCACGGTGTGCTCGATCTCGTCGAAGTTATAGGTCAGCATCATGTCCATGGCGTGTCCTTCACAGCTGGTCGGCG
Source organism: Mycolicibacterium neoaurum (assembly GCF_036946495.1). Taxonomy (NCBI): domain Bacteria; kingdom Bacillati; phylum Actinomycetota; class Actinomycetes; order Mycobacteriales; family Mycobacteriaceae; genus Mycobacterium; species Mycolicibacterium neoaurum. The sequence goes on along the minus strand of NZ_JAQIIX010000002.1, from coordinate 3,011,264 downwards.
ACGGCGGCGAGCTGATGCGAGTGGCTCTCGGCCGCTTCCCGCAGGGTCTGTTCGTTGAGGCGGATGGTCTCGGCGATCCGTCCCAGGGCGGCATGTAGTGCGACCGATTCGGAATTCCAGCGGTCCACCACCTCGCGGAAGCGCACCGCCGCCGCACCGCCCCACACCGAGGCCGGCACGCTGCACATCCGTCCGATGAACGAGCCGAGCATCGCCCGGATCTCATCGTTGCGGGCGTCGATCTGACCTGAGACCGCGTGCATGAGATCCAGGTCGGTGGTGAGAGCGGCCATTCGATTGTCCTCCTCGGTAAGTGCCGTCAGGTGTCAGACGGTCTCTATCTGTCTTGGACGCAGCCGACGGTCATCCGGTTCCACTCTCTTTCGGATTTCGGTCAGTCGGCACCGCGTGCGCCGAGCGGATCGCCAGATCGCACTGGCTGCGGATCGGCCCGGGGTGTTGACAACCGATGGCGATCCGCACCGGGCCGTCGGCGAACACCACCCACTCGATCGTCCGGCCGGGCCGATTTTCGGTGTAGCTGATGACATCGCGTCCCGCACGCCGGTCCTGCTGCCGAAAGTCGGTGAACACCCCCGCGGGTTGGACCGCCAGAGCCGCCGCCAGCACGCCGGCCGGGTCCGGGCCGGCCGGTGACTGGGTCAGCAGGATGGCCGCGTCCGGATGCTCGGCCGAGATCGACTGCAAGCGTGGAGAACCAGGGCCGTCGACGAGGCGCCGGCGCTCCCACGCCGCGGGCAGCAGCAAGGCGACCCGGCCCTCGACCACCAGCTCGTCGCGCGCTGGAGGCGGGCGATCCACCTGCCAGATCAACCACATCCCGCACACCGCGACCGCCACCGCACCGGCCAGGGCCGGTGACATGCGCACCCGGCGGGGCCGAGCAACGCCGACGGTGTCCCGCACCAACACGTGGTCATCGACGATGACGGCATCGCGGCCACCGGCGACGACAACGCCGGCGATGGTCTCGGCCAGTCCTCGGGCAGCGGACACCCCGACCGGTGCGTCGATCAGAACGGTCCCACCCACCGTGATGTGCGCCGCGACCTCTCGGGCGACGGCGTCTCCGACCCGTGGCACCGAGGCCAACACCCGGTCGCCGGCCCGGACCAGGACGAACTCCTCGGTAATCTCGACGATGACATCCGCCGACCGGCGATGCGCGGTATGGCGTTGCCGGACAAGGGGTTCACCACCGGCGGCGCGACGGATCCGGTCGACTCGCCGCGGATGCCACCAGCCTGGGCAGATCAGCAGTACCGGACCCGACCGTTCGGCGTCGGCGCGCAGGACGGTGCGCCACAGGTCGTCGACATCCACGGGCCTGTCATCGACGATGGCGTACCGATCATCGATCGCTGCACACGCCGCCGCCGCCAGATCGCTGGGCACGGGCGCGGTACCCCGCACCGATCCGTGCACCGTGGCCGGGCCGACCACCAGGACCGTCACGGCGGATCGGTCCAGGCGATCTGGACGCGTTCGACGGCGGTCCCGCGCAGCACCAGCGTCGCCCGCCCCGGCGGCAGCACCACGGGCCGGATGGTGCCGAGCAACGGGCCCTCCTCGGTGGCGGTGCTCATCACCAACCCCGTGCTACCGAGCTCGCGCATCATCGCGGGCACCGGATCGTAGAGTGCGCGCGCCGCTCCCCCGGCGCGGCGCGCGATGACCAGGTGCAGCCCGATATCCCTGGCGTAGGGCAGGAATTCCAGCAGCTGGTTCAACGGGTCGGTGCCGGTGGCCAGCAGATCGTGGTCGTCGACGATGACGTAGACCTCCGGTCCAGACCACCAGGACCGGTCCCGCAGCTCCTGCTGGGAGACCGAGGCCCCGGGCAGCCGTTCGCGCAGCATGTCGACCAGCCCGCGCAGCTGGTCGCCGAAAATGGCCGCAGAGATGGCGTATCCACCCAGATGAGCGCCATCGACGACACCGAGCAGGGTTCGCCGGACGTCGGCGAGATAGAGCTGCACCTCGCCGGGCTCACACGCCTTCGTCAACTGCGTGCAGAGGGTCCGCAGCAGCGCAGTCTTCCCACAACCGCTGTCACCGAGCACCATCAGATGCGCCGGATCGGTGAAATCGACTGTCGCCGCCCCGAGTTCGGACTCACCGACACCGATCACGACATGCGTCCGCGGGCGCACCGACCGGGGCAGCCGTTCCCGGTCCAGGCGCGCCGGGAGCAACCGCACCGGGGGCGCCGCGGGGCCGGGGTGCCTAGCCAAGACGGCCCGCACGGAGCCGGCGACGTCGACGGCGTCCAGGTACGGCAGGGCCAATGCGGCCAGATTCCCGTCGGGGGTGAGCGCGGTTCCCGGCGGGCTGCCCGCCAGTTTCCGGGCAGCCGTCCGATCGATCTCGGACTCCCCCGGCTCGCCGAGACGCAGTTCTACCCGACTCCCGAGCTGATCCTTCAGCGCCGGTCGCAGCTCGGCCCACCGCGCCGCCGAGATCACGACGTGCACACCGTGAGCCAGCCCATGTGCCGCGATATCGGTGACCGCGTCCTGGGCTGCTCCCCCGTCCTGGCGCAGCGCCGCCCAGCCGTCGACGACAAGGAAGACCTCGCCATAACCGTCGGATCGTGCAGGCTGGGCAGCCCGGCGCCGGATCAGCGTCTGGACCGTCGAGATGGTGCGAGCGACGAGCTCTGGCTCATCCCGTCCGGCCAGCACCCCGACATGAGGGAGCTGATGCAACGCCGCCAGGGCGCCCCCACCGAAATCCAGGCAGTAGAACTGGATGTCACCTGGGCCGTGCCGCAGCGCGAGAGCCAGCAGCAGGGTGCACAATGCGGTGGATTTACCCGACCGGGTCGCCCCCACCACCGCCACATGCCCACCGGCGCCGGTCAGATCGAGCGTGAGCAGATCCCGACGTTGTTCGAACGCGTTGTCCACCAGACCGATCGGTGCCGTCAGGGTCGGCCACTCGTCATCGGCCAGCAGTTCGGTCAGTGTCGGCGGAGCGGGCAACGGCGGCAGCCAGATTCGGTGCGCGGGGCGTCCATGACCGGCCAGTCGATCGAGTACCGTTTCGAGCACGGTGGGCGCCTGCCGCGGCTTGCCGGCCGGCGGCGGGGCCGGTGGACGGTCCGAGGTGAACAACGACACGCCGAGCGGCTCCTCGGCAATCTGCCGCGTCGGCCCGGAGACATAGGTGGTGCGCAGTCGCACCAGTTCGCCATCGACGGTCTTCAGGTAGGCAGATCCCGGCTCGGCCGGCAACCCGTAGGCGTCGGGAACTCCGATGACCGCCCGAGAATCGCTGGTCGAGAACGTCTTCAGACATACCCGATAGGAAAGGTGAGTCTCAAGACCGCGCAGCCTGCCCTCATCGAGGCGCTGACTTGCCAGCAGCAGGTGTACACCCAGCGAACGGCCGAGCCTGCCGACGGCAAGGAACACCTCGGCGAACTCGGGATGCTGGGTGAGCAGCTCGGAGAACTCGTCGATCACCAGGAACAGCACCGGCAACACGGCCAGTTCGCGGCCGGCCTCGCGCGCCCGGCGGTACTCGGCGATGCTGCCGGTACCGCTCGTGCGCAGCAGCTGCTGTCGGCGCTGCATCTCTCCGGTGAGTGCGGCATGCATCCGACTGACCAGATGCGACTCCTCGGCGAGGTTGGTGATCACCGCGGCGACATGAGCCAACCGCTCGAATCCGAGAAACGTCGCCCCGCCCTTGAAGTCGATCAATGCCAAGTTCAATTCGTCAGAGGTGTGCGTCGCGGCCAACCCCAGGATGAGGGTCCGCAGGAACTCGGACTTGCCCGACCCGGTGGCGCCGACACACAGGCCGTGCGGGCCCATCCCACCCTCGGCCGCCTCCTTGATGTCCAGATACACCGGCGTACCGCGGTTTCCAGGCCCGTCACCGGTTCCGATCGGCACACGTAACCGGATCCGATCCGGCGAGCAGTCCGTTCCCACCGACTCTGCCCAGCCGCGCACCGCCGCACCGGAAGACACCGCACCGGGTCGCCACCGTGCCAGCCTGCGCGCGCACAGCTGCGCCAGCTCCGTGGACAATGCGTCGGACCCAGGACCAGTTTCGATCAGCCGCTCGCCCCGACCTCCCACTTCCAACACGATGTCGGCCGCCCCCACCGGCACAGATTCACCGTCGTCGACGATCAGCACCGTACGCGCCGTGTTCGACGCAGTCGCGTGGTGCGGCAACCATTTGAGCCAATCCCAGCACCGGTCGCCGTCGCCGGCCCGCGCCACGATCCGGATATCGGCCGGACTGTGCCATACCGCGAGTTGACAGACGATGGCCCGCAACAGATCGCGGGCGACCTCCGGGACACCGCAGATACCGAGGTGACCGGACAGCTCGGTGACCATGGGCAGTCCCGGCACGATGGCGTGCGATGTCAGCAGCGCATCAAGGGCGGTCTGGGTGACCGGGTCGGTCTCACCGACCGGCGAGCTGTCCTCGACGATCAGCGGTGTCGCCAGGACAGCCGGCCCGATACCGACCCGGACCACACAGAAATCCGGGTCGGTCGCACGACGTTCCCACATTCGCGCGGTACCGGCGACGGTCCACAGCGCGGCGGGATCCGGGTGTGTCCAATACAGGTTGGCGCGTTGGTGGCCGGCGGTGATGGCCGCATCCCTGGCCACCTCGTCCAGGTAGCGCAGGTAATCACGCCGTCCCGCATCGATTTCGGCGGTACCTCCGCGCATACCGTGGGCCGCCGTCGCAAGAACGGAGACGAGCATCATCACGGGCAGCACCAGGTACATGGGGCTGCGCGCGGTGGCCAGCCGGTCGCCGGACAGATAGAGAATCACCATGCCGCCGGCCGCCACGAGCATCACGACGGGTAACAACCGCACCAGAGGGTTAACAGGTGCAACTGCGGGCACCTCCGGGGGCGTGTGCACCCGAACCGCACCCGAGGAGACCGGCGGTGGCTGTGCACGGTGGTCCCTGACGAACTCCATGCCACCACTGACGCAGTCCGGCGGTGTTCGGTTCCACCGAATTCTGGTGCACAGCCGAGGCCTGCATTCCGATTACGGTGAGAGTCGGGGGGACTGTCATGGATGATCCGTTGTGCCGGGTGACGATTCAGTGTGCGCACACGTCGCGCGCCGTCGATCTGTCGATACCGAGACATGCCAGGCTCGGGCTACTCATCCCCGATATCGTCGAGCTGGTGGCCGGGACAGATCCGCCGCAGGCCACCTGGCGCCTGGACCGGATCTCCGGCGACCGCTGCGACGAGTCGAGGAGCCTGCACGACAACGGGGTTCACGACGGCGATGTCATCGTGCTCTCACCGGCACAGGCCGCCGGGCCGGGACCTGTGCCCGGGGATGCCTGCGCGACCCTGGCCGAGGCCGGACTGGAACCGCCACAGCCGGCAGAATCGGCGGCCGCTTGTTCCATCGCAGGCGTGACGGTCGCGGCCATCCTCGTCCTGTCCGGGGCGACCGGCGCAAGCCAGCCGGCCACTGCGATTCTCGCGGCCGTGGTCGCAGTCGGTGCACTGCGCATCGGGATGCGGACCGGATATGTCTGGACCATGCTGCTGTGCATCGTGTTCGCCGGCGCGGCGGCATTCATCGCCAGTCCCGGCCGGCCGGGTCCAGGACATCTGCTGCTGACGTCCGCGGTCTGCGCGTCCGTGTCGGTGATGCTGCTGCGGGTCAGCGCGCACGGGACCCGGTTGTACACCGCCGTCGCGGCAGCAGCCACCGCCATCGCGGTGGTGAGCGCCACCGCGATGGCGGTGCCTGCGGATCTGACCACCCTGGGCGCCGCCCTGACGGTGGTGTCGCTGGGCGGGTTGGCCGTGTCGGGACGCCTGACCCTGCTCATCGGTGGCATCCGACCAGGGCGGCCACTTTCCGGCCGGCACGCCGACCGCGCGAGGGACCGCCTGACCGGTCTGGTGTCCGGGTTCGCGGCGACCGCCGCCCTGGCGGCGATATCACTGGCAGCGGGCACCGCGTTGGAACAGCGACGATGGCAGGCGACGGTGGCACTCGTCGCGGTGACCGCGGCGGTGCTGTCGCTGCGAATGCGCACATACGCCGACCCACGGTGTCGGCGCGCAGCAGGTTGGTCCGGATTGACCTGCGCGGCCGCCGGTTTCGTGCTGTTGGCGATATCCGCTCCGGTCCATGCCGGTTGGTCGACGGTCACCGCGTTCGCCGCGGCCGCCTGGTACCGGGGTGCACCGGGGAACCCGCCGCTGACCAGGGTTGGTGATGTCGCCGAGTCACTGGCGTCGGCGGCAGTCATACCGCTGGCCTGCTGGGTGGGCGGCATATTCGACCTCGTCCGATCGACGAGCATGCCATGAGATGCGTCGGCCGGATCGCCGCAGTACTCGTCATGGTGACCACACCCGTGGCCGTCGCCGCACCGGCCGCCGCAGTGGGACCGCCGGCGATCGACATGACCCGCGTGCCCGCGCCGGGACCCGCCGCGCCCCGTGGCCGGACCGAGCAGACCCAGCCGTGCGTGGCACTGCCCGCGACGCCGCCTCCGGTGCGTCCTGCGCGGCCCGATCTGCAGGCGGCCTGGGCACGAACTCGCGGAGCGGGCCAGGTCGTCGCCGTGATCGACACCGGCGTGAACCCGCATCGACTACTGCCCCGCCTACTGCCCGGTGGTGACTACGTGTCGACCGGGGACGGCACTCAGGATTGCGATGGGCATGGCACCATCGTGGCCGGATTGGTCGGCGCGACCTACGACCCGGTATCAGGTTTCGGCGGTATCGCACCGGAGGCGACGATCCTGGCTATCCGGCAGTCGTCGATGATGTTTCGTGACAGCGAGGGTGCCGCACGCGAGGGTATCGGTGATGTCGATTCGCTCGCGACCGCGGTGCGTAGCGCGGCGGACCAGGGGGCCACGGTCATCAACATCGCCTCGGTGGCATGCCTGGATGCCGAACCCGAACTCGACGACCGCGCACTCGGCGCGGCCCTGGCCTACGCGGTCGACGTGCGCAACGCGGTGGTGGTCGCGGCGGCAGGCAATGTCGGTGGCCGCGGCACCTGCCCCAAGCAGAATCCCACCCCGGGCCCGGAGCACCGGCACGAACCCGACTGGGACCGGGTGGATGTGGTGGTCAGCCCGAGCTGGTATGACGACCTGGTGCTCACCGTCGGCTCGGTCGATGCCGAGGGCGGCCCGTCGCGGTTCACCCTCGCAGGCCCGTGGGTCGATGTCGCCGCCCCCGGCGAGGGGGTCGTGTCGCTGAGCCCGGCCGGCGACGGGACCGTCGATTCGATGCCGGGACATGATGGCCCACAACCGATTGCCGGAACAAGCTACGCCACTCCGGTGGTATCGGGCGTGGTTGCGCTGCTGCGGTCGGCGGCCCCGCAGTTGACCGCCAGACAGGTGATGCACCGGATCGAGAGCACCACGCGGCGGCCGGGGGCGGGCTGGGATCCGCTGATCGGGCACGGTGTCGTCGATGTGCTCGCCGCGCTGGACGGCATCGGCGAGGCGCCGACCGGCATCGCGCGCCCGGTGGACCCACCCGTGCCGGTGCATGTCGGTCCCGGCAACCGTTTCGCGGTGATCGGCGCGGCGTTGTGTGCCGTCCTTGCCGTTGGCGTGGGGCTGCTTCCGCCAGTGAGGTCACGGCGGGGTGAGGACATCGCGCATCAGGACGGCGCTGTCGATGGCGAGTTCAGGTCCGCGCGGTAGCAGCGCGAGCACCGGCCATGGCGCGGCACCGGGCGCCTGCGATAACCCGAGTGCTGCCGCCGACTGCCGGTCACGTATTCCGAAGGCCACCCCGGTCCCGGTGACCAGGTATTGCGGTCCCGTCGTCGAGCCGTCGCCGGCCGATCCGGCGGCACGGACATAGACACTGCGCCCCGGCGGGATCGACACAGCGTCGATATGCGGACCCGGACCATCGGCCTGTGCGAGGGCGACAGTCGACGGACCCGCGGGTGCGGCGGTTGCGGTGTAGAAGACGGTTTCGGGTGGCTGCCCGATTCCGGCCCACCGCCATTGCGCACAGAGCACCTCACCGAACTCCGCACCCACCGGCACGTCCGTAGGGACCATGGCCCGAGCCGTCGCCTCGGGCAATATATCGACCATCACCCGCGACACACTGAGTGGGACAATGCCTTCCAATCGCATCGCCGCCACAGCGGAGCGATCTCGGAGGTCGACCGCACGCTTGCGTCCGTCGTGCAGCAGATAGGTGCGCGCCGATCCGCGAGCGGTGACCAGCACCGGCGGGGTGACCGACGGTGCGACGGGGGCGCCGATGAACAGGGTGGTGGCGCGTTCGGAGGCGCCGTCGCAGACGGTCCATGCGGTCATCTCGGCGTCCAGCGCGGCTCCGATGCTGCCCGGGGCGCCCGCAATTCCGACCGCGGGACCGATTTCGGCACCATCGAGCATCGCAGCGCTGACCATACGAGGTTGGGCGGGGGTACCCGCGATCAGTCGAGCGGACGCCAAATTCGGTGTGGGATGGACGGTATCGCCGATGCGCACGTACATGGCGCCGGACTCCTTGACCACCACGATGGGGTCATCACCCAGCGGCCCGTGTGGTCGCAGCAGCGCCAGCACGGCACACACCGCCAGCACGATCGCGGCGACGGCAAGCCCAGCGGCCAGCGAAAGTCGTTGGATGTGAATCGGATCATCGAGCATCCGGGTGTCCCGGCACACCAACGCGTATTCGATCCTGCGCATGAGGAAGCGGTATCCGCTGACCTCCAACCGTGAAACCGAACGCCCCGCCATCTGTCCCCCGGTTCGACCCTAACGCAGCTCCGGATCAGCCGAACGCAGAAGTTTCTAGCGCCAGCGCGCCCATACATACGGCACCAGCGCGCGCAGGAAGTCCAGATCCGGCCCCGGACGGGCATCGGCGAACGCCTGCTCGAAATACTCTTCTGCCACCACCAGGATGCCTTCGGCGTATTCGCGGGTGAACGCGATGCTGCCGTAGTCGTCCATCAACGAGCGCACCTTGTGCACCATGGCCTCGTCCCGGTCCGCCCGGTCGCATCGCAGATAATCGCGCAGCACCGCACGGTCGCGACCGCGCGCCACGTCCAGCAGGTGCACCAGGGTCAAAGTCCGCTTTCCCTCGTACAGATCACCGAGGATCTCCTTGCCGTAGGTCGCCTCCTCCCCGATCAGGTTGAGCAGGTCATCGCGGATCTGGAATGCCGCCCCGAAGTGGAACCCGAACCTGATCAGCGGTGCCAGCTCGGCGGTGCCGTTCGATCCGACCAACGCTCCGACCCGCAATGGGTAGATGGTGGTGTACCAACAGGTCTTGTGCATGATCAAGTCGAGATAGTCCGACGGCGTGAGGTTTTCGACATTGTCGAGCTGCCATCCGAGCTCGGTGGCCTGACCCTCCAGGGTGCGCAGTGCCATGGTGTCGAACTCCGTCATCACCTGCTCGGCGAGGCCGCGGTCCAGCTGCCGGGTCGCGCGCCGCAGCACCTGACTGGCCACGATGGCGAGGGCGTCGCCGGCGTTGAGCGCCGCCGCCGTGCCATAGGAGGCCGTCAGCGTCGGCCTGCCCCGGCGCATCTCACTACCGTCGGCGATATCATCGTGAACGAGAAAAGCGTTGTGCAGCAGTTCGATCGCCACGGCGATACCGGTCAGAGCCGACGAATCCGCCCCGAAACACCGCCCGCTGGACAGGCACAATGCCGGACGCAACGCCTTACTCGGTCGCATCGGATACTCCCGCATCGGCGCGTAGAGCCACTGGACGGGCTCACCGTCGGGTATCGCATCGAGCATCGCGCGACGGACATCGCGGCCGACCAGACGCAGCCGGTTCTCGACATCCTCGATGAGATCGGGTCGGTCGGCCGTGGACGTCATGCCGGCTGATCCGACACGGCGAGCTCGATCGGCAACCACAGATCGGGATGTCCCTGCGTGAAGAGGATCCCGCGATACACCCCGGCCGGCACGCGGGCGTGGATCTGCAGCACCACTCCGCGACCCGCGCGTGCCGGCATCGCCACCGTGGCGGGGCGCAGGTCGACGTCGGCGGCGGAGACAACAGTGCCCCCGTCTGATTCCAGGGTGCCGATGCGCAACCGGATCTCGCCGGCGTCGTCGGCGCCGCGATTGTCCAGCCAGATCTCGGCGGTGGCGGTATCACCGCGGGCTGAATCCATGGCGATGCGACCGGTGGCCGATCGAGCGGTGATGTCGAGGACGGGCTGACCGTCATCGGTTCCCCGCGGCTCGCGATTCCCGGCGGCGAACCCACGGCCGAACTGGTCGACCAATTTCCACCAGGATGCCAGCAAGGGTTCGATATCGGTGGCTCCCCAAAGGTCGGCGCGTTGGTCCTCCGAGAGCGCCGAACGCGAACCGGCGGCCCCGCCAAAGGTGTTCACGCTGTCGGAGGCCGCCGTGATGAAGCGGTCGACGAGTTTGCTCGCAGCGCGCAGACCCTCGGCCTGAATCGCGGTCAGCGCCCGCATGTTGGCAGCCGAATCGAAGACCGACGCCCAGGGAAGGCCCTTGCCAGTACCGTTTTCCACCCACGCTCTCCTCCCGTCAACCCGCCCGCAGACGGGTCACCTGAGCGGTATGCTAACTGCGCCAACACCGCCAGGAGGGGTGATGTCGTCCAGCAGACAAGGCGTGCGACACCTGCTCGCGGTGTATGGCGGAATTTCGGCGGCGGTAAGAGATTTCGATCGAAACGACTTCGGGGCGACCGTCGACGAGTTCCTGCCCGGCTACTCGGCGCACCCCGACTGGTATTCCGAGGTCGACCATTTCCTGCATCCCACCGATCCCGGTGGACCACCAGACACCGAGCAGGCTCTGGTCGCGCTCGCCGCCCAGGCTGCCGACGATATCCGGCTACCCCAGCCGCAGAAGGCCCGGCTGCTGTTGGCGTTGGCCGTGATCGCCCGGCTGAACCAGCTGCAACCGGATAACCCGCTGCCCGCACTGTGCGCCGACGAGCATCGCGACCTCACCATCGAGGCACTGGCGGCGGCCGGACCGGGTTCGTCGAGCCCCGGGCAGTGCCGCGACAAGGCACAGGCGTTCTTCGACGATCAGTTCGCCCGCACAGTGCCGGAATCGTTCGTCACGCGCTCCGCGTTCGACGATGTGCGAGCCGCGGCACTGCGGGCGGGCGCTATCGGCGAGCAGACCGCGACGACGCCATTGTGCGCAAGCGGGGTCGTCAACTACCGGGGCTTCGACGCGGTCGTCGTCGACACCGAGTTCAGTTCGGACTCGGTCTCACTGAACAACCTCAAGCGCGTCGTCAACCCGTACAACTGGAACGAGAACTATCCGGAGTTCTTCCTCAGGATGTCGCACAACGGTCCGACATACACCCACGACGGTTGGCGGCGGGTCCTGGAGACGGTTTCGCTGGTCGAGGGATTCGAACTCAACACCCCGCTGAAGTTCAACCCGACGGCCGGCCCCACGACAGCACGCCTCGATTACGACCTGGACACCTCGCGCTTCGACACCGGTGACGGTCGGGTGCGGGTGGACCACGGCTACATCAACATGACCGCCATCGGAGATCCAGACGGTGGTGGGGTCCGGATTCGCACCCGCAAGGTGGTGCACATCGAGGGCATCAGTCCGTACGCCCAACAACGCCTGGTGTGTATCTGCGGCTATGGCACCGCGTCGTCGGATTTCCTGCTCGGCAGGGCCGATCCGCCCTATCCGACCGCCGAACCGTTCGACTACCCGGACAACGATGAGGCAGCCGCGGACATCGACGACACCCCGGCGACGCGGCCACGGCACGCCGTGCCCACCGCGGTGCAGATCTGGACCGACACCATGATCGGTGTCACCGGTGACTACGCCGAACTCGCAGGCAAGTGGTGGGACCGGGGCATCACCGCCGCCGATGTCACCGAGTTCGGGAGCCGGGTCGGCAGCCGAATGGCGGCCGCACCGCTGACCTTTCTGGATGCCATGTACCGATCCCGCCACCGGAGCCGGTAGATGCCCGACAAGGACTCACCGGTCATCCACGCGACGAATGCCGCCCACCATTACCTGGGCCAGCTGAACACCATCGTCGAGAAGGCCGCCCGCACCGACGAACGCGGCGTGTGGGGAATCGACCCGTGGATCACCATCATCCATGATCTGATCGACCTGCAGATCCGGACGGCCGCCAATGGTGTCGCGCTGGGTTTGGCCGGTCCGTGGTGGCGCCGCCCGGTCGAACGGTTCCATGCCTTGTCGGAGGAGATCACCATCGCCGCAGCCCCCTACGAGCGGGTACTCACCGTGGCCGGACCCTTCCGGCGCGTCGGGCGCGAGGACGAGTGCATCCCCGACCGGGCCATCGAGTTCGTACCTGCGACCCTGCGTGCAGGCGAGACCACGTTCCGGATAAAACTGACGGATGCGGATTACATCGGCGCCAACTATCTCGGAACGGTCGGATTCCGGCATCGTGAGCCCGGCGGGCGCGGTGCCGACCGACCACCGGTCACCATCGAAGTAGGCCTGTGAACGAATACACCGTCGGACCCACGATCGAGGAACTGCTCGACAGCGCCGTCGAGGCCATCAATCGCCAGGATCACGGCAGCGCCAGATCGCTGGCCCGCCAGGTCCTCGCGGTCGACCGCGACAACCTCGAGGCCGAGGAACTGATGGCGGTCTCGGACAATGGTTCCGTCGTGCAGCGGCTGACACTGTTGTTCGTCGACGTGGTGGACTCCGTGGGCCTGTCGACCCGGCTTGAGCCCGAGATGTACAGCACCGTGATCCGCCGCTATCGCGACGAGGTGCATCGGATCGTCGCGACCTATGAGGGTCATATCGGGGCGGCCCAGGGCGACGGACTGTTGATCACCTTCGGACATCCCACACCGCATGAGAACGATGCGCAGCGAGCGGTATCGGCCGGCCTGGACATCGCCGCGGAGGTGGCTGCCCTCAGCAGACGATTGCGCCGCAAGTTCGGGTTCGGTATCGAGGTCAGGGTGGGTGTCCACCGCGGGGTGGTGACCATCGACCCGGTGCGCGACGAGGTCATCGGGGTCGGCGCCAACCTGGCTTCGCGGGTCTGCGACCTGGCGGATCCGGGAACCGTGGCCATCTCCGAGGCGGTGCGCCGGGTGCTGCGCGAGGACTTCACCCTGGAGCCGCTACCGCCCCGATCGGTGAAGGGTTTCGACAAGCCCCTTGAGCATTTCCGGGTGCTGGCCGAACGCACCGAGGCACCGTTGCTCTCCGGTCCGTTGGTCGGACGCGACGACGAAGTGGCTCACCTGCGACGTTGCTGGGATGCCGCGCAGGCGGGCACCCTGACCGTGCCCGGCGTGGTCTTCAAGGGCGAGGGTGGCATCGGCAAGACCAGGCTGGCCGATGCCGCCATCGCGATGGCGCGCCAATCGGGTGCGGTGGTGCTCGGCATCTACGGGTCGTCCTTCCACTCCGATATCGGTCTGCGCCCGATCCGGCGACTGTTGGAGGCGACCAGCGGTATTGCCCGCGACTCCGATCCGGCCCAGGGCCTTCGCCAGTTGCGCTCCGAGGTCATCCGTCACGGACTCGATCCCGAGCAGGCCGTACCCCTACTGGCGCCCGTGCTGGGTATCGCGCCAGGGGTCGACTATCAGCCTCCGAGTGCGACCGCGGGACGCCTCTACGACCAGATCGCCGATGCCGTCCGCAGATATCTGATCGCGGCGACGGGTGACGGACCGGCGATGATGGTGTTCGAGGACGTGCACTGGTACGACGAGGACACCGTGGAGATCCTGCAGGCAGTGTTGAGCGAGGCTCCGGAGCGGCTGATGGTTGTCATCACCGGTCGTGAGGTCCCGGAGCTGACCCACTGCACCACTTTCGAGCTCACCCCGTTCGAGGATCATCACTCCGACTTGTTGGTCACCGCACTACATCCCGATCTCGATGACGTCGCCCGCCGAGCGGTGGTGGACCGCTGCGACGGAATGCCGCTCTACATCGAAGAAGTCGTGGCGAAGATGCGGTCTGCGCCTGCCGAGTCGGCGGAGACCGGAAACGTACCGGACACCCTCTACGAAGCGCTGGTGGCGCGGTTACGACTCAACGAGCGCGCATGGCACGTGATCGAGGCCGCCGCACTGATCGGCAGCCAGGTCGACCAGGGACTCCTCGCTGCCGTCGTCGAACTCGACCGTCGGTCGATCGAGGACATCCTCGACGAGCTGACACGCACCCGCGTCATGAAACCATTCGGCAACGGCGGCTGGCGATTTCGGCATGAGTTGCTCAGAGAGGTGGCCGCCGAGCTACTGCCGCCGAGCGCCCGTAAGCGGCTGCACACCCGGATCGGCGCCGCCCTGGTCAGCTCGGCGGCCGATGGCACACCCGAATGGCCCTTGGTGGCACATCATTACGAGCAGGGTGAGCAGTTCGACGAGGCCGCCGACAGTTATGAGAAGGCTGCGGCCGACGCGCGGCGACGCGGCGCGCTGAACGAGGCCAGGTCCCTGTTGAGCCGGGCACTGGAAAGTACCGCCAAGCTGCCGCCCGATACCCAGGCGCGCGATGCTCGCGAGGTGGCGATTCGGCTGGAGCGCGGCTTTCTCGGGTTCGCCGCCGCGGGCCACGCCAGTGTGGATGCGGCCGCCGATTTCGAACGTTGCCTGCAGATCATCGACAACCACCCGGGCGTGGAGATGTTCGCGACCTTCAGCGCCCTGTGGAGTTTCTTCGCCTCGCGTGGTGATCTGCGCAGGTCCGCCCAGCTGGTGGACGCGCTGCGCACCAACATCGCCGATATGCCGCAGTGGTACCAGGCGGTCATGGACGCGGTGGTCGGTTCATTGGCGCTGTTCCGCGGCGAGCTGAACGATGCACGGAGTTGGTTGGAGTCGGCGGCGACGGCGATCGCAGAGATGGAATCGCCGGAGATCGACGGCGATTGGTATGCACCCAACGACCCGGTCGGCGGGATGTATGCGCTGCTGGGGCTGACCCGCTATCTGCAGGGCGATCTCGAATCGGCGATCGAGTCGTTCGCCGACCTGGAGAAACGTTGTCAGGCATTGATCTTCCCGCACGGTCCGTTCACCGAGTGCTACGGCAGAGTGCAGGAGGCCGTGGTGCGAACCCACGCCGGGCAATGCGCGCAGGCGATCGACCTCGCCGGACGCATCGCCGAGATCGCCACCGAGAACGGCCTTGACGAGTGGGTGATGATCTCGGCCACCGCGGCGGCCAACGCCGGCGCGAAAGCCGCACTTGCGGGGCCGCAACCGGATCTGGCGGCGCTGAGCGAGAGCACCGCCACGCTGGCGACCCTGGTCCAGGTCTGGCGGGATTTCGAGCTCAAGGCATTCTTGTGCTGGTACGACGCCGGACTGACGGCCGCCCTGCTCGGCGCCGGTGACGTCCACGGCGCGCGCCGACAGCTCGACATGGCATTGCAGATGTCTGCGGAGACGTCCTGGCATCTTTTCGACGCCGAGCTCTTGCGGCTGCGCGCCCACACCCAGGACTCGGCCGTCGAGCGGGACGCCGACCTGGACGAGGCCCTTGAGCTGTCGCGTACCCAGGGCGCGGTGGTGCTCGAGCTTGCGGTGGCCGCCGATCGGTTCCGGATCCATGGGGACCGCTGCCGGGCCGATCTGGAGCAGGTGCTCGCCAGGCTGCCCGCCGACCAGGACTGGCCGGCACTGGCCGAGGCGCGCGCGTTGTTGCACTGATGCCGAGCCGGGGGAAGGTCGCGATACTCGGCGGCGGGATGGCGGGGCTCAGCGCGGCGTGGCGATTGAGTTCGCCGGGCTGGCAGGATCGTTTCGATGCCATCACCGTCTATCAGCGCGGTTGGCGGCTCGGCGGTAAGGGTGCGTCCAGCCGCGGTGTGCATGACCGCATCGAGGAGCACGGCCTCCACATCTGGCTCGGGTCCTATGAGAACGCGTTCGCCCTGCTGCGCGAATGCTATGCCGAAATCGACCGTGCTACGGATGATCCCGAGTGCCCGATCCAAACCTGGGATCAGGCGCTGATCCCAGCCGACGAACTGGGCATGGCCGATCACTGGGCAGGCCGCTGGTCGGTGTGGCCCGGCCGGTTCTCCCGAAATGCCGACCTACCCGGTGAACCGGACGCTGACGGACGGGAACTGACCGTCGTCGGGTTCTTGCACAGAGCGCTGCAACTGCTGGCGGATTTCGCCACCTCACTCGACGCCGATGACGCCCCCGACACCGATGAGGACAGCGCGGCGCGCGTCATCCGCATATCGACGATGCTCGGCGAGAGTGTCCACGATGCGCTGAGCGCACTGGTGCAGCGACCCGGGTGTGCGCCGGTCGGCAGGCCGTTCGACGAGCCGCTGCAGGCGCTCCGCGACGCGCTCGACTACGAGCACCGCCCGCAACACCGCCGGTTCTGGCTGTTGTTATCGCTGTTGACCACGACCGCGCGTGGGTTGATCGCCGATGATCTGCTGACCGACCCGGCGGGGTTCCGAGCGATCAACGACGAGGAATACCGAGATTGGTTGCGCCGCCACGGCGCCCACCCCGACGTATTGGACTTCGCCCTGGTGCGGGGTCTGTACGACATGGTCTTCGGATATGAGGAAGGCGACTGCACCCGACCGTCGTTCGCCGCCGGTCTGGCGGTGTTGCTGACCGGCATCGCACTGTTCCAGTACAAGGGTGCCTTCTTCTGGAAGATGACTGCCGGTATGGGTGATGTGGTGATCGCCCCGATCTATCAGGCGTTGCGCGCCCGTGGTGTGCGATTCGAGTTCTTCCACCGGGTGGATGCGTTGCATCTGGACGCCACAGGCACCCGGGTGGAGGCCATCTCGATGGGACGCCAGGTCGACCTCGTCGACCCGGCGACGCCCTACGATCCGCTGATTCGGGTCGGTGGGCTGCCGGTTTTCCCCGCCGAGCCGCGGCGCGAGCAGATCGTCGACGCCGGCCAGCCGATGCGCGAGCTGGAGTCGCATTTCGCGGCGCGGCGCGACGCCGAACAGCGCACGCTGCGGTGCGGTACGGACTTCGATCACGTGGTGCTGGCCGCATCGGCGGGGATGGTCGAGATCATCTGCGGCGAACTCATCGCCGACCGCCCCGAATGGCGGGATATGACGCATCACGTGAAGACGGTGGCCACCCAGGCCTTTCAGCTCTGGCTCTCCCCCGACGAATCGAGTCTTGGTTGGTTCCGGCCGGGCGTGACCACCAGCGGCTATGTCGCACCGTTCGACACCTGGGCGTCGATGCCGCAGACGCTCTGGGCCGAGAACTGGCCTGCCGAGGACGATCCGAAGACGGTGGCCTACTTCTGCGGGGTGCTCGACGCCCCATGGCCACCGGATACCGAGGACCGGGAGTACCGACGCCGGTCCCGGGACCGGGTGCTGACGACAGCGACCGAGTATCTGGACCACCACGTCGGGCTGTACCTGCCGGGTGCCGTCACCGCAGATGGCTTCGCATGGAAGATGCTCTGCGGCACAGGCGGTCTGCACGGACCTGCCGCATTGGAAACCCAGCACGTGAGCGTCAACATCGACCCCTCGGACCGGTACGTGCAATCGGTCCCCGGCTCGGACAAGCACCGGCTGCGTCCGGACGAAAGCGGTTATGACAACCTGGTTTTGGCCGGCGACTGGACCGACTGCGGGATCAATGCCGGCTGTATCGAGGCCGCCGTCATGTCGGGACTTCAAGCGGCGAATGCACTGCTCGGCCGGAGCAGGTTCTATCGGATCCGCGGTTTCTACCTGCCCTGATCGCGATCCAGCGGTGTCACTGTCAACGTGACTCCCCGCCCGGGGAGCTTTTCCAGCAGTAGGTCGCCCATGGCCGCGACCGGGGTCAGGACGCCGCGCAGCGCGGACAGCCGCGCGGCGTCGGTGACCATGGCCATCGCCGCCACGGCGATCAGCGTCGCCGTGGCCGAGTATCCGGGATCACCACGCTGCGCCATGGTCGCCACGTAGCGGTGTCCGGCCGTCGTTCTGGTGTAGGTCTCGACCACGTACCGGCCGCGGTCACCGTGATCGTGGCCGGTGGTCGCATCCGGCAGCAGACGATCCACCACCATCGAGGGCACCGTGGCCAGATAGGCCCCGCCCAGGCGCGCGGCCGCGGTGATGGTCGGGCCGCTCATCGCCGCGAGGAACGGCGCCATCGGCGAGGATCCGTAACTCAACGTCTCGGTGTAGCGCAATCCACGGCCGTACGGCCAGCCGAGCAGCGCATTGGTCCGTCGCACACACCTGGTGTTGTACAACGCCATCAGGTAGCCGCCGGTCCACAGCCCGGCCAGCTCGGGGGCGATCTCGGATCCACTGAACACCGGGACATCGGGTTGCGCACCGAGATCCGGTTCGCCGGCCCGGTCCGGCGACAGGCTGTAGGGATCGTCGAGCATTGCGCGCAGGGACGCATCTGTGTGCGCGGCCCGCATCAGCTCGACCATCGTGCGCAGCGAGCCGCCCGAGCACCCGCCCGAGTAGGCGCGCAACACCAACGTGGTCCTGCCCAGCGCCCCGGCACCATCGTCGACGGCACGGCGGTGCAGGGCGTAGACGGTGAGATCGGAAGGGATGGAATCGAATCCGCAGGAGTGCACGATGCGTGCGCCCGTCGACGCCGCGATGCGGTGATAGCGGTGGATGCTGGCGCGCACGAACGGGATCTCGCCGGCCAGGTCCAGATAATCGGTGCCGGCGTGCGCGCAGGCGGCCACCAGGGGAAGTCCGACCGTCGAATAGGGACCGACGGTGCTGACCAGCACCCGGGTCCGCCCTGCCAGGTTCGCCAACGGGCCGGGTTCATCGAGATCCGAGACAAGCACCGGCCAGTCCCGCGCCCCGGTACCGAGCGAATCGCGCAGTGCGGTCATCCGGTCGGCGGACCTGCCCGCCAGGGCGATGCGCACACCGCCGCCGGCGGCGGCGAGTGCACGCGCGACATGTCGACCGACGAAACCCGTCGCACCGTAGAGCACGATGTCCAGATCACGCCGGGCGCGCATGCGGATCGACGCTACCCGTGCCGGCCACGCCTTTCCCGATAAGCGGCAACATGCTGACGATTACCGCAGTTTCCGGTGTCGCAGAAGATCTTCGACCGGTTGCGGGAGACGTCGAACAGCGCCGCCGTACAGTCCGGTGCCGCGCACACCTTGAGCCGGCGCAGCTCGCCACCACGGATCAGGTCCGCCAACGCCATCGCCATCTCCGCACCCATCCGCTGGGCCAGCGGATCCCGGACGGAGGCCAGATGCAGATGCCACTCCGGCATCTCGGCGTGCCGGGTCAACCACGGCGAGGCCTGGGTGTCGGCCAGCAGAGCGTTGACCTGGCCGACCGTGCGCTCCTCGTCGTCGGCGCCCTCCCAGAGCCTGCCGAGTCGTTCGCGCAAGCGGTGCACGGCGGCCAGCTCCTCACCGTCACGGTCACGGCGGCCGGTCCAGCCGAACTCGGCGAGATAGGCCTCCAATCCGGCCAGATCGGCCAGCTCGTCGCCGTCGACGCGATCACTGTTGATCAGCACGCAGGCAGCCCGGAGTGTGAGTTCCGTGTCATGAGTAAAAATCATTTGACGCGTGACTCCCGTCGCCGTTACTGTCATGAGCAACTTCCATTTTACTCATTACAGTCCGGAGTGCTCCATGACGATGATCAACGCGCGCGCGACGACCAGGTTTCGGGTCGGTCTGGTCTTCGCAATCACCTCGGCCTTCACCTTCGGCATGTCCGGCCCGCTCGCCAAGGCACTGATGGAGGCCGGTTGGACCCCGACGGCGGCCGTGACAGCCCGCCTGGCCGGTGGTGCACTGGCGATGGCCGTGTTCGCTACCTACTACCGGCCCGGCTGGGTCCGCGAGGCCCTGCGGCATCGCACCACCGTCATCGCGTACGGCCTGATCCCGATCGCCGGCGCCCAGCTCTGCTACTACAACGCCGTCTCACACCTTTCGGTCGGCGTGGCGCTGCTGCTGGAGTACACCGCGCCGATCCTGGTGGTCGGCTGGTTATGGGCCACCACGCGGCGTCGACCCGCCGCGCTGACCCTCGCCGGTGCGGCACTGGCAGTTGCCGGCATCGTGCTGGTCCTCGACGTCTTCGCCGGCGCCCACATCAACTCGACCGGGGTGGTCTGGGGCCTGGCCGCGGCGATCTGCGCCGCGTGCTACTTCATGATGTCGGAGAAGGCCAGCTCCGACGGCACCGGCCTGAGCCCGGTTACCCTGGCCGCCGCCGGTCTCGTCATCGGCGCCCTCGCGGTGGCCGGACTCGGCGCGAGCGGCGTGATGCCGCTGCGCTTCACCGCCGCCGATACCGTCGTCGCCGGTCTCACCCTGCCCTGGTACGTCCCGGTGATCGCCCTGGCACTCATCCCGACGGCGATCGCCTACACCCTCGGCATCATGGGCATCGCCCGGCTGCAGCCCCGGTTCGCCTCGTTGGTGGGCCTGTCCGAGGTCCTGTTCGCCGTGCTCATCGCCTGGGTAGTGCTCGGCGAATCGATCTCACTGACCCAGGCCGTCGGCGGCGCGGTGGTGTTGATGGGCCTGGCGCTGGCCCGCCACGGGGACCGTTCCGACCAGGTGGCCCAGGCCAATTGGCAGGACGTGCCGCCGCCTGCCGAACGACCGATTGCTCATACCTGACCATCAGATGTGAAGATGGGCTTGTGAAGTTGCGCAAGTTGGCGGTCCGGTGGGCCGCAGTGGGCTCGGCGATGGTCTCCACCTTGGCCGTGCTGGCGGCTCCGGCGCCGGTCGCCTCGGCCGAACCGGCGTGCTCGGACGTCGAACTGATCTTCGCTCGCGGCACCAGCGAGCCGCCGGGCATCGGCCGGGTCGGGTTTGCTCTGGAGAACGCGTTGCGCCCGCAGCTCGGTGGCCGCACGCTGAGCACCTACGGTGTCAACTACCCCGCGACCTACGATTTCCTGCGCGCCGCCGACGGCGCATTCGATGCCAGCGCGCGGATCGCCTACCTCGCCGACGCCTGCCCGAACACCCGCGTCGTGCTCGGTGGGTACTCCCAGGGTGCCGCCATCGTCAACATGCTGGTGGGGCTTCCTCCGGTAGGTGACCGCATCGGCGATATCGGTTCGGCTCCCCCGCTGGCCTCCAACTTGGCCGGCAATGTGGCCGCCATCGCCGCATTCGGTAATGCGGGTGCCAAGTTCGGTTATCCGGTCAGTGCCGCCGGGCCCCCGTTCAGCGGCCGGGGTATCGACCTGTGCGCCGACGGTGACCCGATCTGCTCCGGTGGCCGCAACCCATTTGCGCACACCCGATACGAATCCTCCGGATTCATCCCGCAGGCAGCCGGTTTCATCGCGGGCCGGGTCTGACTCCAGGCTTGCTCTGGCCGTCTTCGCGTTACCATGTGGCGTGCGCTTTGATCTTGTTCGCCGCCGCTCGGCACTGCTCGCCGCCGCCACCGCGGCCATCGGCTCGCTGCTCCTGACACCGGCGACACCCGCCTCCGCCGAATCCTGCCCCGATATCGAGGTCGTGTTCGCCCGCGGCACGAACGAGGATCCCGGTCTGGGCCGCATCGGCGCGGCCTTCGTGGAGTCGCTACGCGGCAAGGTCGGCGGCAGGTCGGTGGGCACCTATGCGGTGAACTATCCGGCCAGCTACGACTTCTTGGCCGCCGCCACCGGCGCCAACGACGCCAGTGCCCACATCCAATGGATGATCAACAACTGCCCGACCACCCGGCTGGTGCTCGGCGGGTACTCCCAGGGCGCAGGGGTCATCGACGTCATCGCCGCGGTACCGGTACCCGCCATCGGTTTCACCGCCCCGCTTCCGCCGAACACCCCCGAACACGTCGCGGCGCTGGCCGTGTTCGGCAACCCGTCGGCGAAGGTCGGCCTGCCGCTGACGGTGAGCCCGGTGTGGGGGCCTCGGGCGATAGACCTATGCAATCCCGGCGATCCGGTCTGCACCAGTGGCGATGACGTGGCGGCCCACCGCGCTTACGACGGTGCCCCCGCCGATCAGGCGGCCACCTTCGTCGCCGGGCTGCTCTGAACCGGCCCCGTACACTCGTCTGGTGTCCAGCCGAACGCTTTCAGCAAAGCACCGCGCGCGCAGATTCATCGCGACCGTAGCCGCGGCAGCGGCCGCCGCCGGCGGCCTTGTCGCCTCCATCGCGGTGGCCCCTGCCGGTCAGTTGCCCACTGCATCGGCCGAACCGTGCGCTCCCGTCGAGCTGATCTTCGCGCGCGGGCGTGGCGAGCCTGCCGGCATCGGCCGCATCGGTGACGCGCTCGTCGGCGCCCTCAATGCCCGGCTACCGCAACCCGTCGGCGTCTACGCCGTGAACTATCCCGCCGATTTCGAGGTTCCGGTGGGCGCCAATGACATCAGCGACCGGATCCAGTACATGGCCGGAGCCTGTCCGAACACCAGGCTGATCATCGGTGGATACTCCCTCGGCGCCGCCTCCGCGGCGCTGGCCCTGTCCGCGACGCAATCCGGACTCGGTTTCGACCGACCGTTGCCGCCGGAGATGTCCGGCCATGTGGCGGCCGTCGTGCTGGTCGCAAACATCACCCGGCGGATGGTGGGCAACGAGATCGGTCCGCCCTACCGCGACCGAACCATCAACGTGTGTGTCCCGACCGACCCGGTCTGCGGCGACTCCCTGCCCACGGGCTTCGAGGATCTGCAGAACGTGTGGCCGAACCACTGGCAGGACGCCTACATCGGTTCGGATCTGATCAACCAGGCCGCCGACTTCGCGGCCGCGCGCGTGCGCTGATCGGCCTGCTTCGGCTACACCAGCGTCAAAAACCGCCGCTACAATCGGCACGGTGATCTTGACGCCGAGGGGTCCGGTCCGCCGTTTCACCGTGCTCACCGTTGCCGCGCTCCTGGCGCTGGCCACCGTGGCCATACCGACGATGACCGCACCGATGCTGCCCGTCGCCTCGGCGGCGAACTGCCCGGACGCCGAGTTGATCTTCGCCCGCGGGCGCATGGAGTCCCCCGGCGCGGGTCAGATAGGCAACGCGCTCGTTGCATCGTTGCGTTCCAAGACCGGTAAGAACGTCGCCCTCTATGCGGTCAAGTACCCCGCCGACACCCAGATCGACATCGGCGCGAACGACATGAGCGCGCGCGTCCAGTACATGGCCTCGTCCTGCCCCGATACCCGACTGGTGCTCGGTGGCTATTCACTGGGCGCCGCGGTCACCGATGTGGTGCTGGCGGTGCCGTTCGGCTTCTTCGGCTTCAAGAACCCGCTACCGCCGGGCCTCGATCAGAAAGTGGCCGCCATCGCGCTGTTCGGCAACGGTATTGCCTGGGTGGGTCCCATCTCAAACTTCAATCCGATCTACAAGGAACGCACCATCGAGCTGTGCCATGGTGACGATCCGATCTGCAATCCGACCGATCCGGAGAACTGGCAGGACTACTGGGCCGACCATCTGGCGCCGGCGTACATCAAGGCCGGGATGGTCACCCAGGCAGCCGATTTCGTCGCGCCACGGATCTGAGCTTCTGCGTCAAGACGACGCTTTCTGGCGCAATCCAGCCGCTCGTTCGCCACAACCCGGAGTCTCGGCGAGCTCGACTAGAGCGTGCGCAGATCCCGGGTGATCTGGATTCGGGCGGCGAGTTCGTCATCGGGCGGATAGTCCACCCCGACCAGGGTCAGTCCCCGCGCCGGGGCAGCCGCGAAATCGCTGGAGCGCGTCGTCGAATCCAGCAGCCCCGCACACCAATCTGGATCCCGCCGCCCCTCCCCGACGGCCAGCAATGCACCGACCAACGAACGGACCATCGACCAGCAGAAGGCGTCGGCCGTCACGTGGGCGGTGATGATGTCACCGGAGCACTCCCAGTCCAGCCGCTGCAGGTCCCGAATCGTGGTGGCGCCCTCGCGATGCCGACAGAAGGCGGCGAAATCGTGCAGCCCCACCAGATGTCGCGACGCGGCCATCATGGCCTCGACATCCAGCGGTCGCGGCCACGGTGTGACAAAGCGCGCCTGTTGGGGCAGCACACCGTACGGTGCCGTGCCCAGGCGATACGCGTAGTGCCTGCGCAGCGCCGAGAACCGCGCGTCGAATCCCTGCGGCGCCCTCTCGATGCGCAGCACCCGGATCTCCTCAGGGACGAAACGGCCGAGCCGTCGCGTCAGCGGAAGAAACTCCGGCTCGCCTGCAGGGCGCGGACTGCGCGGAAATGCCTGTGCCAGCGCGTCATCGGGGATATCGACATGGGTCACCTGGCCGGTGGCATGCACGCCGGCATCGGTGCGGCCAGCGGCGCGCAGCACCACCGGTGTGCGGAACACCGTGGACAGCGCGTCTTCGAGCACACCGGCGACGGTGCGCTGCCCGGCCTGGGTGGCCCAGCCAGCGAAATCGGTACCGTCGTAGGCGATATCGAGCCGCAGACGAACAAACCCGCCACCTGTGGAGGTGGCGGGTTCGTTCACAGCGTGACTACTTGTCGTCAGACTTCGCATCCTCGGCCGCAGCCTCGACCTCGGCGGACTCCTCGGCGGGGGCCTCGGTGGCCTCGGCGTCGGCGGTCTCCTCGGTCACGGCGTCGTCAGCGGCCGGGCCCTCGGTGGCCTCCGGCTCGACAGCCGCCTGCGGTGCGGCGGCTGCCGCGACCTTCTGCGCGGCGTCGGCACGACGGGCGCGGTTGGCCTCCGAGGTCACCGTCTTCTCCCGCACCAGCTCGATGACCGCCATGGGGGCGTTGTCGCCCTTGCGGTTCTCGATCTTGATGATGCGGGTGTAACCACCGTTGCGGTCGGCGAAGAACGGACCGATCTCGGCGAACAGGGTGTGCACCACATCCTTGTCGCGGATCTTCTTCATGACCTCGCGCCGGTTGTGCAGTTCACCCTTCTTGGCGTGGGTGATCAGCTTCTCGGCGTACGGACGCAACGCCCGGGCCTTCGGCTCGGTGGTCTTGATCCGGCCGTGCTCGAACAACGCGGTGGCCAGGTTGGCCAGCAGCGCCTTCTGGTGCGAGGACGACCCGCCGAGACGGGGACCCTTGGTGGGTTTGGGCATTGCGACTATCTCCTTGTGGGGCCGGCCCCCGTATCAGGTAGGGCCGGGACGGAACTGAATTGAAAGTGTTAGAGCTGCTCGGTCTCGGCGAAGTCCTGGTCGGTGTCCAGGTCATAGCCGGTGTCGCCGGTCCAGGTTCCGGTGGCCACGTCGTAGCCGGCCACCTCGGACGGATCGAAGGTGGCGGGCGAATCCTTGAGCGACAGACCGAGCTGATGCAGCTTGATCTTCACCTCGTCGATGGACTTCTGCCCGAAGTTACGGATGTCGAGCAGGTCCGACTCGGTACGCGAGACGAGCTCACCGACGGTGTGCACACCCTCGCGCTTCAGGCAGTTGTACGAGCGGACGGTCAGGTCCAGATCATCGATCGGCAGCGCGAAGCTGGCGATGTGATCGGCCTCGGCCGGCGACGGGCCGATCTCGATGCCCTCGGCCGCCTCGTTGAGCTCGCGGGCCAGACCGAACAGCTCGACCAGGGTCTTGCCTGCGGACGCCAGGGCGTCACGCGGGCTGATCGAGTTCTTGGTCTCGACATCGAGAATGAGCTTGTCGAAGTCGGTGCGCTGCTCGACGCGGGTGGCCTCCACCTTGTAGGTCACCTTCAGCACCGGCGAGTAGATCGAGTCGACCGGAATGCGGCCGATCTCGGCACCGGAGGCCTTGTTCTGCACGGCCGGCACGTAGCCACGGCCCCGCTCGACGACGAGCTCGACCTCGAGCTTGCCCTTGTCGTTCAGCGCCGCGATGTGCAGATCCGGGTTGTGCACGGTCACACCCGCGGGCGGGACGATGTCACCGGCGGTGACCGCACCCGGGCCCTGCTTGCGCAGGTACATGGTGACCGGCTCGTCCTCTTCGGAGGACACGACGAGACCCTTGAGGTTCAGGATGATGTCGGTGACGTCTTCCTTCACCCCGGGGACGGTGGTGAACTCGTGCAACACACCGTCGATGCGGATGCTGGTGACCGCTGCGCCCGGGATGGACGACAGCAGCGTGCGCCGCAACGAGTTGCCGAGGGTGTAACCGAAGCCGGGCTCCAGCGGTTCGATGGTGAACCGGGACCGGTTCTCGGCCAACGACTCTTCGGACAGTGTGGGTCGCTGTGAGATCAGCATTGTTTTCCATCTCCTTCTCGGCACCCGCTATTTGATGCCGTCTGGGCGGTCCCAGGCCTCCTGGATGTTGGCGGCCTGGGACCCTTACCTGATTACTTCGAGTAGAACTCGACGATGAGCTGCTCGGTGAGCGGCACCTGGATCTGCGCCCGCTCGGGGAGCTGGTGGACCAGGATGCGCTGACGCTCGCCGACGACCTGCAGCCAGGACGGGACCGGGCGCTCGCCCGCGGCCTGACGCGCGGCCTCGAACGGCAGCGTGTTGATCGACTTGTCCTTGATGTCGATGATGTCGTACTGCGACACCCGGTAGCTCGGGATGTTCACCTTCACGCCGTTGACCAGGAAGTGGCCGTGGCTGACGAGCTGACGCGCCATCCGACGGGTGCGGGCCAGGCCGGCCCGGTAGATGACATTGTCCAGCCGGCTCTCCAGGATCTGGAGCAGGTTCTCGCCGGTCTTGCCGGTCTGCCGGTTGGCCTCTTCGTAGTACTTGCGGAACTGCTTCTCCATGACGCCGTAGGTGAAGCGAGCCTTCTGCTTCTCCTGCAGCTGGGTGCGGTATTCGCTCTCCTTGATCCGCGCGCGGCCATGCTGACCGGGCGGGTAGGGACGCTTCTCGAACGACTGATCGCCGCCGACCAGGTCGACGCCGAGGCGGCGCGACTTGCGGGTTGCGGGTCCGGTATAACGAGCCATTTTCTAGATCCTCCCTAGACCCGGCGCCGCTTGGGCGGACGGCAGCCGTTGTGCGGCTGCGGAGTGACATCGGAAATCGCGCCGACCTCGAGGCCGGCGGCCTGCAGGGAACGGATCGCGGTCTCGCGGCCCGAGCCCGGGCCCTTCACGAACACGTCGACCTTCTTGACACCGTGCTCCTGCGCCTTGCGGGCGGCGTTCTCGGCGGCCAGCTGCGCGGCGAACGGGGTCGACTTACGCGAACCCTTGAACCCGACGTGACCCGAGGATGCCCAGGCGATGACGTTGCCCTGGGGATCGGTGATCGAGACGATGGTGTTGTTGAAGGTGCTCTTGATGTGAGCAGCGCCGTGCGGGACGTTCTTCTTTTCCCTACGACGGGTCTTCTGACCCTTCTTGGCGGCGGTGCCGCCCTTCTTAGCCTGTGCCATCCGGGATTACCTGGCCTTCTTCTTGCCGGCGATGGTGCGCTTGGGGCCCTTACGGGTGCGCGCATTGGTCTTGGTGCGCTGACCGCGCACGGGCAGGCCACGACGGTGGCGCAGGCCCTGGTAGCAGCCGATCTCGATCTTGCGACGGATGTCGGCCTGCACCTCGCGACGGAGGTCACCCTCGACCTTGAGGTTGCCTTCGATGTAATCGCGCAGCTGCGAGACCTGATCATCGGTCAGGTCCTTGGTGCGCAGGTCCCGGCTGATGCCGGTGGCGTCCAGGATCTCCTGGGAGCGGGTACGGCCAACGCCGTAGATGTAGGTCAGCGCGATCTCCATGCGCTTGTCGCGCGGGAGATCAACGCCCATGAGACGTGCCATCAGGCAGTGTTCCTTTTCGTTGCGGAGGTCTGTTCCCAGTCCGTTCCCCGTTCGGGGTCCGGCCTCCGTGCCGGACGTGGTGAGCAGCCAATCTGCTCAGTGGTACTGGGATGTCTGCATTCAGTTATGGGTGGTGCCGGTCGGCCTCGGGAAGAGACCTAGCCCTGACGCTGCTTGTGGCGGGGGTCGGAGCAGATCACCATGACTCGCCGATGCCGGCGGATCACCCTGCACTTGTCGCAGATCGGCTTGACGCTCGGGTTCACCTTCACGGCTTCGCGATCCTGTTCTCTCGGATGGTCTTGATGGTGGGCAGTTACTTGTACCGGTACACGATGCGGCCCCGGGACAGGTCATAGGGAGAGAGCTCCACCACGACGCGGTCCTCGGGCAGGATGCGGATGTAGTGCTGCCGCATCTTGCCGCTGATGTGGGCCAGAACCTTGTGTCCGTTCTCCAGCTCAATGCGGAACATCGCATTGGGCAGAGGCTCGACCACGCGGCCCTCGACCTCGATGGCACCGTCTTTCTTGGCCATACTGTCTTAGCGATCCTTGTCTTCGTTTTCGTATCTCTACGCCCCGGCACGACCGATACACCGACTACATGACGTGAGCCGGACCCGAAATCGTTATGGTTCTCAGACGAGGCACGCAAAGAGTCGGTGCGCAGGCCGCACCGTCGATCCATACTACCCGCACCGCGCCGTACCCCAAAATCAGCGAAATTGCAGCTCGACGCGCCCACTGCGGCGCCCCGAACGCCGGCGCTCGGTCTCCGGCCCCGCCACGGATCACATCGAGGACCTACGGCCCTGTCGCAGGGACCTTTCCGCATCGGATAGTCGAGGTGTGAATCACCCCGGCGCCGCACACTCCGACTCCCACGATGGTGCGCATTCAGATCCCGAACTGGTGCCCTACGTCGGCGTCATCGCCATCATGACCGGCCCGATGCCCGCTCACGACGAGCTGGCAGCGGCGCTGGACCAGCGTCTCGGTAGGTCCGTCGACCTCCTTGCGGCCGAGCTGGCCGCACCCGGTGATGACGACGCCCTGTTCGCATTCGTCACGCAGGCCATCCGTCCCTGCCCGAAACCCGGTCCGCAGTGGCGGTGCTGGGCCGTGGCCGCTCTGAGCGATGACCGCTGGGCCGTGCTGCTGGCTGCGCGCCACGATATCGCCGATGCAGGCACCGTCACGGACGTCCTTGCCGGGCTCAGTACGGACGGTGCCGTGCCGGGCCCGGTCGGTGCGCCCCACCCGAGCACCCGTGCGCCGGGCCGACCGACCAGCTTCAGCGCCGTCCAGGTGGCACTGGCCGACGCGGAATCGGTCTGCCGGACCTTCGACGTCACGCTCAACGAACTGGCACTGACGGCGGTCACCAACGGTCTGCGGTCCGCGCTGAGACACCGGGGTCGGGATCCGCGGCGGATCTCCGTGCACACCAGGCAGCCGCTGTCGGCAAGGGCGGTCGCAGCGGCGGCCAGGATGAGCCGGCGGATACCGGTCCTACGACGAGCGCTACCGGTCGAAGAGCCGGATGTGCTGCGGCAGCTACAGAACGTGCATCGCACGGTGGCCGATTTCAAGGCCGACGCGCGACACCGGTCCCCCTGGTCGGTGCCCTCCCCGGCGCTGCTGCCCGTCGAGCTGGCACGGCGGGCGTTCACGATGGTGACCGCCCCGCCCCGGGACGATCTTCTGGTGGCGATGACGAACGTCACGGGTCCTCGTCGTCCCGGGGACATGCTGGGCCGACCGATCGTGGCGATGGTGGGTGTTCCACCGGTCCCCCCGCCGGGCCAGGTCGCCGTCATGCTGCTCACCTACGGTCCGGATCTGTTCTTCGGGCTGACCGCCGACTGCGATACGTTCCCTGAGGCGGACGATGTCACCCACGGGATGGCCCGAACGGTCGAGCATCTCGCCGCTGCCGCCCGGCATCCGCACCCTGGGCGGCCGGCCCTGGCGTTGATCGGGCCCAGAGCTACCGGGGACCACCTCCTCGGTGAAAGGAACACAGATGACCGAGCCGGTTGACATCGCCAACATCGTTGTCGGAGTCGATGATTCACCGTCTGCTCGGATCGCCGTGCAGTGGGCGGCCAACGAGGCGGGGTTGCGGGGCATCCCGCTGGTGCTGTTGCACGCCAACACCATGCCGGTCGGCGCCTGGCCCGCGGTACCTGCGCCTGCGGACTACCTGGACTGGCAGATGCAGCTCGGGCGCGATCTGCTCGAGGAGACCGCCAACTCGGTCCGCACCCTCACCGACACCACGGTGACCACCGATCTGGTCGTTGCGACACCCACCGCCGCATTGGTCGACGCGTCCCGCACGGCGGGCATGGTCGTCACGGGAAGCCGCGGCAGGGGTGCGCTTTCGCGTCACCTACTGGGCAGCGTCAGCACGGGACTGCTCCATCGAGCCCACTGCCCGGTGGTGGTGATCCGTGATGACGACGGTCTACCGGCACCCGCGGCGCGGGTCTTGCTCGGCTTCGACGGATCGCAGGCATCGGAGTCGGCCACGGCCCTGGCTTTCGAGGAGGCGTCCCGACGCGGTGTGGGCCTGGACGTCCTGCACTCCTGGTGGTCCCCCGGCGCATTCGAGATGCCGGGTTTCGACTGGGAGACATTGCGCCCCGAGGTCGACCGGCAACTGCGCGAAATGCTCGCCCCCTGGCAGAACCGATATCCGCACGTGGACGTGGACCGCATCGTGGTTCCCGACCGTCCCGCCGCGCGGCTCGTCGAACACTCGACGGCGGCACAGCTGGTCGTCGTGGGCAGTCACGGCCACGGCGCGGTGGCCTCGGTGCTGCTGGGCTCGGTCAGCAATGCCGTCGTCCAGGCTGCGCGGGTGCCGGTCCTGGTGGCCCGCCCGCGCTGAGCCGGCTGAGCTGGCTGAGCTGGCTGAGCTGGCTGAGCTGGCTATGCCGACTGTGCCTCGGCGGTGGCCTTGATGGCCGCCAGGGTCTGCGGGATCCCGCTGAGCGCCAATTCCGAGCGCGTCGCGATCTGCGCGTCCGCGTCGGCGCCGAAGCGCTCCCGGAATCCCTCGATGCCCTTGGGCAAGAACCTCCAGTACTGGGTCAACGTGGTGCCCTCGCCGGCCGGCTCCATCGTGAAGCCCCACCGGACCCAACCATCGTTGACCTCCCACGCGAACTCGCGACCCGGCGCGGCCGCGACGACCTGGCTGCGGGTCTCCCAGGTGCGCTCGGGCAGCACATTGCGCCCGGTGAACCACGCCCCGGCCACCGCACCGGCTGCCGGGTTGTCCCACCAACACTCCTTGCACACCGGACTCCACTGGCCCATCCGGGTGATATCGGAGACCAGCTCGTAGGTCGCCTCCGCGTCCAGGGCGAGGTGGATGGAATCGGAGTACTCAAGGGCCGTCACACGCGGCAGTCTAGGCCGACGATGCGCGACGTTCGCCGTCAGCGATCAGGCTGGGATAAGAAGTGGACGGTCAGCGCATAATCATCAGTGATGCCTGACGCCGAGCGCCAACCCCGCAAGCCCGTGATCCTGTCCGTGGACGACGATCCGGCCGTGTCCCGCGCCGTGGCACGCGATCTGCGCCGCCACTATGGGGAGCGATATCGGATCGTGCGCGCCGAATCCGGTCCCGATGCCCTGGACACGCTGCACGAGCTGAAGCTGCGCGGTGACACGGTCGCCGTGTTCGTGGCCGACTACCGGATGCCGCAGATGAGCGGTATCGAGTTCCTCGAGGCCGCGATGGACCTGTACCCGATGGCACGTCGGGTCTTGCTCACCGCGTATGCCGATACGACGGCCGCCATCGACGCCATCAACGTCGTCGACCTCGACCATTACCTGCTCAAGCCGTGGGATCCGCCCCAGGAGAAGCTCTACCCGGTGATCGACGGACTGCTCGAGTCCTGGCATGCCGCGGGCGATCACGCCATCCCGTACACCAAGGTGATCGGCCACCAGTGGAATCCGCGGTCCTGGGATGTGCGTCAGTTCCTGGCCCGCAACGGTTATCCGTTCAAGGCGTTCACCGCCGAGGAACCCAAGGGCCGCCAATTGCTCGAGGCGGCCGGGCTGGACGGCAAACGGCTGCCGGTGGTGATCACCGAGGACGGCAAGCCGATGGTCGAGCCCACCGACACCGAGCTGGCCACCATGCTCGGCCTTTCCACCAACCCGTCCCTGGAGATGTATGACCTGGCGGTCATCGGCGGCGGGCCGGCCGGGCTGGCCGCCGCGGTCTACGGCGCATCCGAGGGCCTCAACACCGTCCTGATCGAGCGTGCGATGACCGGAGGTCAGGCCAGCCGCAGCTCCCGGATCGAGAATTACCTCGGCTTCGAGAACGGGATCTCCGGAGTCGATCTGACCACCACGGCGCGTCGGCAGGCCGAGCGCTTCGGCGCCGAGGTCATCACCACCCGCCAGGCCCTGCACCTGCAAGCCGGCGAGATCGGGACGGCGCGCACGATCACCTTCTCCGATGACGATTCCGGCGACGGCGAGGGCCGGCGCACCATCGGTGCGCGGGCGGTCATCCTTGCCACCGGTGTCGACTACCGCGAGCTCGCCGTGACGGGCTGCTCGGCGGCCGAGGAGTCCAACTTGATCGGGCGCGGCGTCTACTACGGCGCCTCGGTGTCCGATGCCGCCGAATGTGCCGGCGAGGAGGTCTACATCGTCGGTGGCGCCAATTCGGCAGGCCAGGCGGCGATGTTCATGTCCAGGACCGCCAAGCGGGTGACCATGCTGGTGCGGGGGCCCTCACTGGAGGCATCGATGTCCTACTACCTGATTCAGCAGATCGAGGCCAACGACAAGATCGAGGTCCGCACCTGCACGGAGGTGGTCGGCACGACTGCCGCCGATGACCACCTCGTCGGGCTCACACTGGCCGACCGCAAGTCCGGTGAGACCGAGGATGTGCCGGCCAACCGGCTGTGCTGTTTCATCGGCGCCACACCGCGCACCGATTGGCTCGACGGGGTGGTGGCCCGCGACGACCGCGGTTTCATCCTGGCCGGCCCCGATCTGCGCGACGTGTGTGGCTGGAGCCTGGACCGCCCTCCGCACCACCTGGAAACAAGTGTGCCCGGTGTGTTTGTTGCAGGAGATGTGCGTTCGGAATCCGCCAAGCGGGTTGCCGCGGCCGTCGGCGAAGGATCGATGGCGGTGATGTTCGTGCACCGGTACCTGGCTGAGGCGTAGAGGGGCTTGAGACATATGGGCGAGACGTGTGTGCGCGACGAACTGCGGACGCTGTTCCTGTTCGAGCATCTGACCGACGAGCAGCTCGACACGCTGTGCCAGGCGGGCTCCATCGAGACGTTCCCGGCCGGCCCGATCGTGCAGGAGGGCGACCAGGCGACGTGCTTCTATGTGCTGATCGACGGCGAACTGATCATGTCGAAGCGCTCCGGCGGCGTCGACATCCAAACCAACCGGACCTCGCAACGTGGCGTCTATTTTGGTGCCTGGTCTGCCTACATCCCCGGTGAGGAGCAGCTCTACCAGGCCTCAGTACGCCTGGTGTCCGAGTCTCGGGTGTTCGTGCTGGAGGCGCGGGCGTTCGCGGAGTTCATGCGCGCGCAGTTCCCGATGGCCGTACACCTGATGGAAGGTCAGCTCGTCGGCGGCCGCCGACAGAGCCAGATCATCGGGCAGCGCGAGAAGCTGCTGGCACTGGGCACGATCACCGCGGGGCTGACCCACCAGCTGAACAATCCGGCGGCCGCCACCGCGCGCGCGGTATCCGACCTTCGCGAAAGCGTCGGTCACATGCGCCACAAACTCGCCATGGTCGCCGAGGCGAAGTTCAGCCCCGAATCGCTGCGCGCCCTGGTCAACATCCAGGATCAGGTCGCCGAACAGGTCGCCAAGAACAAGGACCTGGAACTCACCGCCCTGGAAGCCTCCGATCGCGAGGACGAACTCGGTGACTGGCTCGAGGATCACGGTATCGCCGGTGCCTGGGATTACGCTCCGACGTTCGTCGAGGCGGGTTTGGACACCGACTGGTTGGAGCGGGTGTCGGCACTGGTCGACGATCTGGATTCCACCGCCTCGCTGCAGGGTGCCATCGGCTGGCTGAAGTACACCATCGACAACGAGCTGCGGATGAACGAGATCGCCGAGGCGAGCAAGCGCATCTCGGCGCTGCTGGCGGGAGCCAAGCAGTACTCGCAGATGGATCGTGGTTCCTACGGCAGCGCCGATGTACACGAACTGATCCGCAGCACCGTGATGATGTTCGGCGACAAGATCGGCGGACCTGGCAAGGATCGTCCGGTGACGATCGTCAAGGACATGGACAAGACGCTGCCCGAACTGCAGTGCTATCCCGGCGACCTGAACCAGGTGTGGACCAACATCATCGACAACGCGATCCAGGCGATGGGTGGCCACGGCACCTTGACCATCCGGACCAGCCGCGAGAACGACCAGATGATCCGCGTCGAGATCTGTGATGACGGTCCCGGCATCCCCGAGGATGTCATCGACCGCATCTTCACCCCGTTCTTCACCACCAAACCTTTCGGCGAGGGCACCGGCCTCGGGCTGGACCTGGCCTGGCGCATCGTGGTCGAAAAGCACGGTGGGAATATCTCGGTGCAGTCCAAGCCCGGTGACACCCGGTTCGCGGTATGCCTGCCGTTGGTGGCGCCGGCCCCGGTCATCCCCACCCCGGGTGAGCTGTCGGCGGCGGGAGCCGAATAGCAGCTGGCAACAGGAGCGGCCCGCGCTTCGGTCACCGCCCGTGAAATATTTTCACCGACGGTCGGTCGCCGTCGGCACCGCCCGGGTTGTTGCTGAATCAACACGTCGCGGTGCACGCGAAGCGGCTGTCGCACGCCCCGGCCTTCCACAGCCGCACGCGATGTTGTAAAGCAACTATCGACATGCGCTGGTCGGGCGGCCACAACGGGCTCACCCGAGGCGGTTTGGGGCCGTCGGGCAGCGCCCAGCACCTGAGCGGCGTGAACACCGTCGCGAACGTTGCTGATTTTCACCGCCCGGGGAAATTCTGCCCCTGGACACGGACAATCCGACGCCGACGGGCGTGGAAAATTTTTCCAAACGCTATTTAATTGACGCGCGCGTTATACCCTTACGCCCATGACTCGTAACGCTTTTCGCGGTCGCCTCGCCGCCGCCAGCAAGCGTCATGCGGGCATGCTCCACGCCAAACCATCCGTGTCGCGGCCGGAAGCAGTCGAACGCGCCACCCCCAAGGGAAGGGAACGCGGGCCCATCACGGCGCTCCCATAGCAACGTCGGCATGCGCCGCGCCCCTGACCGGACGATCGCGGCGATCGGCCATCGACGTCACATACAGCCCTCATCGGCGGGCCCTGCCGGCGACCCATCCTCGACGCGCCAATGCGCCTCGCGGTCGCCGATCGACCGATCACACCGACCCTCTCGGATATACGCGCATGCCGCGGTCATATCGAATTGCCGAACTGGGTCCGCTGAATAGCGGGCAATCACGCTATTTATCACGCAATAAACAATGCATCCTGTGCCGCTTGATGCCACACCATGTCCGCCTCGTAATTGACCAGGTGGGCGCCTAAACCAGTTGTGGCCGTTGCATTTTCGATTCGACTACTACGCATATCGGACATTAAGTCTCCTCACAGAATATTTATTAGATCAACCGTTGAACAGACGGAATTTGATGTGCTAACTTTCGACACCTGAGCAAGATTCTCAGGTAAAACTCAGGAAACCGTCGCACTCAGCACCCCGTTCGGTGCCCGCCTCAACGCCCTCAGCTCCCTCAGCTTCTCTGTTCAGCACCACACACCGAGACATCACAGACCCGGGGGGATCCCATGAAGAAAGAACGCGCCGACATCTCACGCCATGACCTCATCCATCGGCACGCAGGAACCGGGCTGGATTACGAGTCCTTCGCCCGGTGGCTGCGCGTGGGCGCCGTCGCATTTGCGTTGGGGGCCAGCGCGTTCGCCGCTCCGGCCGTCGCGGCGGCCGACACGTCGGATTCCGGTGCGTCTTCGTCATCTTCGTCGTCTTCGTCGGCGGGTGAGTCCTCCGCGAATGACGATCGCAACGACTCCAGGAGCTCGGCGTCGGAGAGCTCGGCCACCGGATCCTCGACAGAGCCGGAATCCCCGAAACAACCGAACGGCAGGGACTCTGCGACCGAACTCGACGGCTTCGATGACGCCGACGACACCGACGACGACACCGGGATCTCCGACGCCGGGGACAACGAGCCTGCCGAGCAGGACCCGTCCGACGGTGAGCTGACCGAACCCGACGTCACCGACGACACCGAGGTGAGCTCCGGCGGGAGTGGTTCCGACAGTGATTCCGGCAGTGGCGAATCCACTCCGCCCACGGTTCAGCCCACCATCGAGGTTCCCGACACGGGCACCAGCGGTGCGGGACACACGCAGAGCACTCCGGACGCGTCACCCACCACGACGAGTCCTGCAGTGGTCGAGAACACCGCGACCCCGCGGGTGTCCGGGCAGTCCACCGGCGGCGGCCTTACCCAACCGCAGAGTTCTGCCACCACCACCGCGGCCCCGATCGCCCTGCGATCGGCGGCGGCGGTCACCACCTCCGGCGCGTCCACCACTGCGGTCGCGACCGCCGCACCGACGGTCATCCGGCAGGCGACGGATGTGACGCTGCAGAGCATCTTCACCGACATCATGCACTGGATCGGTCTCGGCTCACTCTCGGCAAACCTGCCGGTCCCACCGAGCCCGGTCGGAATGTTCGTCGAATCACTGTGGCTGTTCGTGCGAAACATCAACTACACCTTGAACAATCAGCGGCCCACCGCCGCGCCCACCACATCGGGTCCCGGCGCCAACGGCACCATCACCGGCAGCCTCAACGGCACCGACTACGACGACACGAACATCACCTACACGGTCAGCGCCGGACCAGCGCACGGGACCGTCACCATCGACGCGAACGGCAACTACATCTACACCCCGACGGCCGGGACGAACGCGCTCTTTGACACCTTCACCGTCACCATCGACGACAAGCCGGGCAACGCACCGCACCGGGCGGGCCTGCTCGACCTCTTCGCCAACGACAGCTCTCTGGACACCATCGTCAACGTGTCGCTCACCGGCGCACCGCTGCCCACCGCGGGACGCCAATCGGCCCAGGTGACGCTGGGCAGCATGATCAGTGACGCCATGCACTGGGTCGGCCTCGGCTGGTTGGCCAACCGGCTTCCGCTGCCCGCCATCGCGATGCCGGAGCCCCTGGTGTCACTCTGGAACGCCGTCCGCACCTTCCAGTACACCTGGAACAACCAGCGCGCCACCGTGAATCCGATCGTCCTCGGACAAGCCGCCGACGGCACCATCACCGGGTCGCTGAACGCCGTCGACTACGACGACGCGGCACCGGTCTACACGGTCGCCGGCCAGCCCAAGAACGGTGTGGTCACCGTCGACGCCAACGGCAACTTCAGCTACACCCCCAACGCACAGACCGCGGCACTCGGCGGCAACGACCAGTTCAGCGTGATCGTCGACGACAACATCGGCACACCGATCCACTTCCGCGGACTGTTCGGGCTGCTGGGCTGGCTCGGCCCCCGCCAGACCACCATCGTTGTCCACGTCAACCCCATCCTGCCCAGCTCCGCCGGAAACGGTTATACGGCAAACGGTTCGGACCCCACCACGGGGAGCACCTCCGGATCCGTCACGGTCAACAACCCCGCCAACGGCACCCTGACCTACACGCTGGGCGCCGGTGCCCCGACCCGTGGCACCGTCACCATCGACCCGACGACCGGCGCCTTCACCTACACCCCCACCGAGGAGGCCCGCCACGCCGCAGCCGCCGACGGGGCCAGCGCCGCCGACAAGCTGGACACCTTCTCGGTGACCGTCACCGACGGATACAACACCTTCACGGTTCCGGTGAGTCTGAACATCCTTCCCAACAACGCGAATCCCACTGTCGGAGCGCCCGGAACCACCATCACCAATCCGACCAACGGTGCCGTCACCGGTGCGGTCTCGGTCACCGACGCCGATGGTGACACCCCGCGCTTCACCGGGCCGACGTCGAGCACCAAGGGTGGCACCGTCACCGTCGACCCCACCACCGGTGCGTACACCTACACCCCCACCGCCGCCATCCGACATGCCGCCGCAGCCACCGGCGCCACCACCGCCGACCAGACCGACACCTTCACCATCACCGTCAGCGACGGACACGGCGGCACCATCGAAGTACCGGTGACCGTGGGCATCTCGTCGTTCAACACCAACCCGACCGCAGGCACCCCGACGGTGACCAATGTCAACGGCGGCTCCGGCGTGGTCTCCGGCAGCGTCGGCGGCGCCACCGATGCCGACGGCGACACCCCGCGCTACTCCGGCCCGGCCACGAGCGTCAAGGGCGGCACCGTCACCATCGATGCGACCACCGGTGCGTACACCTACACCCCCACCGCCGCCATCCGTCACGCCGCCGCAGCCACCGGCGCCACCACCGCCGACCAGACCGACACCTTCACCATCACCGTCAGCGACGGACACGGCGGCACCGTCGAAGTGCCGGTCAGCGTGTCAATCGTCGCCGCGAACACCGCACCGGTGGCCGGCGCCACCGTGACCGGTCTGAGCCACACGACGGGCACGGCGACCGGTTCCATCACCGGTTCCGATTCCGACGGTGACACCACCGTCTTCGGTGGGTCGACGCTGAGCACCAAGGGCGGCACCGTCACCATCGACGCGGCCACCGGCGCATTCGTCTACACGCCCACCGCTGCTGCGCGCCATGCTGCCGCGGCCCTTGGCGCCTCCGCGTCCGATCTGGTGGATTCGTTCACCGCCACGGTCAGCGATGGCCACGGCGGCACGACATCGGTGGTGGTGGTGATCGCACTGAGCGCGACCAACACCGGGCCCACATCGGGCAGCGCGACGGTCGGATCACCGAGCGGCCCCGCGGGAACGGTCACCGGGACGGTCAGCATCGTCGACCCGGACAACGACGTCCCCAGCTACAGCGCACCGGCGCTGAGCACGAAGGGCGGAACGGTGACGATCGATCCGTCCACCGGAACCTACGTCTACACACCGTCGGCTGCGGTCCGGCATGCCGCCGCGGCCAACGGCGCCACCGCGGCCGATCAGACCGACACCTTCACCATCACCGTCAGCGACGGCCACGGTGGCACCATCGAGGTGCCGGTGACCGTGCAGGTCAGCGGGTCGAACACCGCACCATCGGTGTCGACGTCGGTCGGCAACCCCAGTGGGCCAGGTGGCTCGGTCAGCGGGACCGTCACCGTCACCGACAGTGACAATGACGCCACCGTCATCACGGCGCCGACGCAGAGTGTCAAGGGCGGCACTGTCACCGTCGACCCCGCCACCGGCGCCTTCACCTACACCCCCACCACCGCCATCCGCCACGCCGCCGCAGCCACCGGCGCCGACCGCACCGACACGTTCACCATCACCGTCGACGACGGCCACGGCGGCACCACCACCCTCGCGGTCACCGTCGACATCGACCCGACCAACACCGCACCCACCGTCAGCGCCACCATCGGAAACCCCAGCGGCGCACAAGGAACCGTCACCGGCACCCTCAACATCACCGACAACGACAACGACACCCCCGTCATCACCGGACCGCTCACCAGCACCAAGGGCGGCACCGTCACCGTCGACCCCACCACCGGCGCCTTCACCTACACCCCCACCACCGCCATCCGCCACGCCGCCGCAGCCACCGGCGCCGACCGCACCGACACGTTCACCATCACCGTCGACGACGGCCACGGCGGCACCACCACCCTCGCGGTCACCGTCGACATCGACCCGACCAACACCGCACCCACCGTCAGCGCCACCATCGGAAACCCCAGCGGCGCACAAGGAACCGTCACCGGCACCCTCAACATCACCGACAACGACAACGACACCCCCGTCATCACCGGACCGCTCACCAGCACCAAGGGCGGCACCGTCACCGTCGACCCCACCACCGGCGCCTTCACCTACACCCCCACCACCGCCATCCGCCACGCCGCCGCAGCCACCGGCGCTCCGGCATCGGCCGGCAAGGACACCTTCGACCTGACGGTCGACGACGGCCACGGCGGCACCATGGTCGTCACCATCCTGGTGGATGTCGACCCGGCCAACAGCACGCCGACGGCGGCGGTGAACGTCAACACCCCGAACGCATCGAATGGCAGCGTCACCGGGTCGATCATCGTCACCGACGCCGATCAGGACACCCCGGTGTTCTCGGGATCGACCACGACCGCGCTCGGCGGAACGGTCACGGTCAACACGACGACGGGCACGTTCAGCTACACGCCCACCGCGGCGGCCCGGCACAACGCCGCAGCCACCAACGCCCCGGCGTCGGCGCTCAACGACACCTTCAACGTGACGATCAGCGACGGCCACGGTGGCACGCTCGTGGTGCCGGTCAGCGTCGCCATCAGCCCGAGCAATACCGCACCGACGGGAACGGCGAGCATCAACACCTTCCCCAACGGCGACTTCTCGAACTCCCTGACGGGCTGGACGGCCATCAACGACCGGGTCAAACTCGGCGGCGCCGGAACCGTCGCCGGGTGGCCCACTCCGGTCGACCCGACCCGGGCACCCGACGGTGGTATCGAATCCACCGGCGGCACCGGCACCTACACCACGACGGTCACCAATGGCCGGGCAGTCATGCAATCGAACCTGAACGGCGTCACCAACACCCCAACCGGTAGCGGCGGTGTCGTGCACGGACCCGTCGTGGTGTCGAACAATCCGCTGGCGATCTACGCCGGGGCCACGGTGCAGTTCGACTGGGAGGCCAGCGGGGGCGCGGACGCCTTCGATGTCGTGGGCTACATCGTCGATGTCGACACCGGCCGGACCGAGATCATGCTCAACGCCACGGGCGCCAATGCCTCGACGGTGCAACCGGTGACGGTGGTCAATTATCTGGTGAACACCGCAGGCAACTACCGGTTCGTGTTCGTCGCCGGAACATGGGATGCGACCCAGGGCCTGGCCGCCGGAGCCAAGCTGAGCATCGACAACGTCAAGGTGCTCAACAACAACAACCCGACCGGCGTGGTCAACGGGGCCGTCACCGGCAGCGATGCCAACGGCGACACCCTGACCTACACCGGACCGGGCAGCACGGGCAAGGGCACGGTCATCCTCGACTCGGCGACCGGTTCCTTCTCCTACACCCCGACGGCCGCGGCACGGGCGGCCGCCACCGCCGCGGGGGCGTCGGCCGCCGATCAGTCCGACACGTTCATCGTGATGCTCGACGACGGACACGGCGGACTCACCCCGGTGAGCGTCACGGTGCCGATCACCTAGCACGCACGCGCAGCACGTCGATGGCCGGTCCGCGATACGCGGGCCGGCCATCGACCGTTCGATGCACGCAGGATGAGGTTGCCGGAATGCGCAACGCCCCATCGGAGGTTGTGCCGACCATGACGAAGCCAGCTCTCGGCAAGTTCGGCGTGTTCGGTCACTACGAGCAGTGGCGGCAGCTCCCCGAACAACAGCTCCGCGAGATCGAATCACTCGGTTACGGTGCGATCTGGGCGGGCGGCTCACCGCCCGCCGAACTGGGCTGGGTCGATCCGATCCTGGGCGCGACCGAAACCTTGCAGGTGGCCACCGGCATCGTCAACATCTGGTCGGCACCGGCTGCGCCTGTGGCCGACTCCTTCCACCGCATCGAAAAGCGCTACCCCGGCCGCTTCCTGCTCGGTATCGGCGTCGGCCATCCCGAGGCGCACTCCGAGTACAAGAAGCCCTACGACGCGCTCACCGAGTATCTCGATGCGCTCGATCAGCGCGGTCTGCCCAAGGATCGGATCGTGGTGGCCGCACTCGGTCCGCAGGTGCTCAAGCTGTCGGCACGCCGCAGTGCCGGCGCGCATCCCTA
The DNA here is from genome assembly GCF_036946495.1 of Mycolicibacterium neoaurum. Lineage (NCBI taxonomy): Bacteria > Bacillati > Actinomycetota > Actinomycetes > Mycobacteriales > Mycobacteriaceae > Mycobacterium > Mycolicibacterium neoaurum. The sequence continues at coordinate 2,969,620 of NZ_JAQIIX010000002.1, read as the reverse complement.
TCTGACCACTCCCGAACACACCGCGCAGGCGCGGGAGCTGATCGGACCCGACGCGTTCCTGGCGCCCGAACACAAAGTCGTGCTCACCACTGATGCGGCACACGCCCGCGAGGTAGGCCGGAAGGCGCTGGAGATCTACCTCAATCTGGCCAACTACTTGAACAACTGGAAACGGCTCGGGTTCACCGACGCGGACGTGGCCAAGCCCGGCAGCGATGCCCTCGTCGACTCCGTCGTCGCCCACGGCACCACCGAGGCCATTGCGGCCCGGCTCAAAGAACACCTGACCACCGGTGCCGATCATGTTCCGGTTCAGGTGCTGACGGGTACAGACAACCTGTTACCCGCGCTCACCGAGTTGGCCGGACCGCTGGGCCTGCGGTGAGATGAACCGGGCCGAGACACACCGATCAGGACGAGAACGACGAGGATGGAGATCGCCATGACCGACGCCGTGACCCTCAAACCCGACTTCGGTCGCTATGGCGTGTGGACGTTCGGTGTGCCCAAGCCCGAGCAGGCAGCCGAGATCGAGAAGCTGGGGTACGGCGCCCTGTGGATCGGTGGGTCGCCCAAGGGTGACCTGAACTATGTCGAGCCGCTGCTGGAGGCGACCGACAATCTGCAGGTCGCGACGGGCATCATCAACGTCTGGCAGGCGGATGCCGACGAGGTGGCCGAGGCCTACCACCGGGTGGAGAAGGCGTATCCGGGTCGCTTCCTGCTCGGTATCGGCATCGGTCATCCCGAGCACACCGAGGAATACCGCAAACCCTATGACGTGCTGGTCGAGTACCTGGATGCGCTCGACGCCGCCCATGTGCCGACCAGCCGGCGGGTCATCGCCGCGCTGGGGCCCAAGGTGCTCAAACTGGCGGCCGCCCGCAGCGCGGGTGCACACCCCTACCTGACCACTCCCCAGCACACCGGCCAGGCGCACAACCTGATCGGTAACACCGTGTTCCTGGCGCCCGAGCACAAGGTCGTCCTCAGCACCGATGTCGAGCACGCCCGTGAGATCGGTCGGGGTGCGGTGGACTTCTATCTGAACCTGAGCAACTACCTGAACAACTGGCGCCGTCTGGGCTTCACCGAGGACGATATCGCCAAGCCGGGAAGCGACCGGTTGATCGACGCCGTCGTCGCGCACGGCACCGCGGCCGATGTCGCCGCGCGCCTGAACCAGCATCTGGATGCCGGCGCCGATCATGTGGCGATCCAGGTGCTGGGTGGCTGGGATGAGCTGCTGCCGACGTTGACCGAGTTGGCCGGCCCGCTGGGCCTCACCTAGAGCGGCGGGGCGCGGCACCTCTAGGGTTGGGCCATGCGGTTGCTGGTCACCGGTGGTGCCGGATTCATCGGGTCCAACTTCGTGCATCTCACCCTCCGAGAACACCCGGCGACCGAGGTGACGGTCCTGGATGCCCTGACCTACGCGGGCAGCCGCGAGTCGCTGACGCCGGTGGCCGACCGTATTCGGCTGGTCGAAGGCGATATCACCGACAGCGATCTGGTGTCCGAGCTGGTCGGTGCCGCCGATGCGGTGGTGCACTTCGCCGCCGAGACCCATGTCGACAACGGCCTCGCCGACCCGACGCCGTTCGTACAGTCCAACATCGTGGGTACCTACACGCTGTTGGAAGCGGTGCGCAGGCACGGGACCCGGTTGCACCACGTGTCGACCGACGAGGTGTACGGCGACCTGGCCCTCGACGATCCCGCGCGATTCACCGAGTCCACCCCGTACAACCCGTCGAGTCCGTACTCCTCGACGAAGGCGGCCGCCGACCTGCTGGTGCGAGCCTGGGTTCGCTCCTACGGTGTGCCCGCCACCATCTCCAACTGCTCCAACAACTATGGGCCCTACCAACACGTCGAAAAGTTCATCCCTCGCCAGATCACCAACATCCTGACCGGCCGGCGCGCCAAGCTCTACGGCACCGGCGCCAACGTGCGCGACTGGATCCACGTCGATGATCACAATGCGGCGGTGTGGCGCATCCTTTTAGATGGCACGCCCGGCCGGACCTACCTGATCGGGGCGGACGGTGAGCGGGACAATCGCAGCGTCCTGCGGACACTGCTGACGCTGATGGGTCGCGATCCCGACGATTTCGACCAGGTCACCGACCGGGTCGGGCACGACCTGCGCTACGCCATCGACGCGTCGGTGCTACGCGAGGAGCTGGGGTGGGCACCGATACACACCGATTTCGAGGCGGGCCTGCTGGCCACGATCGCCTGGTATCAAAACAACGAAAAGTGGTGGGGGCCTTTGAAAACGACGATCGAGGCACGATACGCGGAGCGCGGCCAGTGAGCGCACGGGAACTCGCGATTCCCGGAGCATGGGAGATCACTCCGACGGTGCACAGCGACGCCCGCGGCGCATTCTTCGAGTGGTTCACCGACGCGTCCTTCGAGGCGATGACCGGTCACCGCTTCGAACTGCACCAGGCCAACTGTTCGATCTCGGCGGCCGGGGTGTTGCGCGGTGTGCACTTTGCCGACGTGCCACCGAGCCAGGCCAAATACGTCACCTGCCTGCGCGGCGCGGTGTACGACGTGGTGGTCGACATCCGGGTCGGCTCGCCCACCTTCGGGCACTGGGACGGGGTGCTGCTCGACGACAGGCAGCGCCGATCGGTCTACCTCTCCGAGGGACTCGGCCACGCTTTCCTTGCGCTGGAAGATGATTCGACGGTCATGTATCTGTGCTCGGCCGGGTACGCCCCGGATCGCGAGCGCACCATCTCACCCACCTCCCTGGGCATCGACTGGCCCCTGGAACATCGCCTGATCCTCTCCGAGCGCGATGCGGCCGCACCGACACTGGCCGAAGCGCTCGCCCAGGGCGTGCTCCCGGCATGGGCGGATACCCAGGCCTACGTCGAGCAGTTGCGCGCCCGGATCGGCTGAGCCTCCTCAATCGCTCCTTGCGTGCGGCTCGACCAATTACTAGGATATCCAAGTATCTCAGATCACACCGGGCACGCACACTTCGGACGGATGTCATGACCACGAAAATTCAGCACTTCATCGACGGCAAGCGCAGCGACCTCGCCTCCACCCGCACCGCGGATGTCCTCAACCCCAGCACCGGCGAGGTACAGGCGCAGGTCCTGTTGGCAAGCAAGGCGGACGTGGACGCCGCGGTCGCCTCGGCGGTGACGGCTCAGCAGGAATGGGCGGCCTGGAATCCGCAACGGCGGGCCCGCGTGATGATGAAGTTCGTCTCGCTGGTCAACGAGAATGTCGACGAGCTGGCCGAGCTGCTCTCCATCGAACACGGCAAGACCATTGCCGATGCCAAGGGCGACATCCAGCGTGGCGTCGAGGTCATCGAATTCGCGATCGGCATCCCGCATCTGCTCAAGGGCGAGTTCACCGAGGGCGCCGGCGGTGGCATCGATGTCTACTCGATCCGCCAGCCGCTCGGTGTGGTCGCCGGCATCACCCCATTCAACTTCCCCGCCATGATCCCGCTGTGGAAGGCCGGGCCCGCGCTGGCCTGTGGCAACGCCTTCATCCTGAAGCCCTCCGAGCGCGATCCGTCGGTTCCGGTCCGCCTCGCCGAGCTGTTCATCGAGGCTGGTCTGCCGGCCGGCGTGTTCCAGGTGGTGCAGGGCGACAAGGAAGCGGTCGACGCCATTCTGACCCACCCCGACATCCAGGCCGTCGGCTTCGTCGGTTCCTCGGACATCGCGCAGTACATCTACTCGACCGCGGCCGCGCACGGAAAGCGCTCACAGTGCTTCGGTGGCGCCAAGAACCACATGATCATCATGCCCGACGCGGATCTCGATCAGGCCGTCGATGCGCTGATCGGCGCCGGCTACGGCAGCGCGGGTGAGCGCTGCATGGCCATCAGCGTCGCCGTGCCGGTCGGCGAGGAAACCGCGAACCGCCTCCGAAATCGATTGGTGGAACGCGTCAATCAGCTGCGCGTGGGGCACAGCCTGGACCCCAAGGCCGACTACGGACCGCTGGTCACCGGCGCGGCGCTCGAGCGGGTGCGCGACTACATCGGCCAAGGTGTGGAGGCCGGCGCCGAACTGGTGGTCGACGGTCGCGAGCGCGCCACCGATGAACTGACCTTCGACGACCAGAGCCTGGAGAAGGGATTCTTCATCGGGCCCACCCTGTTCGACCACGTCACCACCGATATGTCGATCTACACCGACGAGATCTTCGGCCCGGTGCTGTGCATCGTGCGCGCGCACGATTACGAAGAGGCCCTGAGCCTGCCCACCAAGCACGAATACGGCAACGGTGTCGCGATCTTCACCCGCGACGGCGACGCCGCCCGCGACTTCGTCTCCCGTGTGCAGGTCGGCATGGTCGGCGTCAACGTGCCGATCCCGGTCCCGGTGGCCTACCACACCTTCGGCGGCTGGAAGCGGTCCGGCTTCGGCGATCTCAACCAGCACGGTCCGGCCTCGATCCAGTTCTACACCAAGGTCAAGACCGTCACCGAGCGCTGGCCATCGGGCATCAAAGATGGCGCAGAGTTCGTCATCCCGACGATGCAGTAGCGCTGACCATGTCGATTTTCGAACTCGACGACGACGAACGCGTCATCACCGAAACGGCAGCCGCGTTCGCCGCCAAACGGCTCGCGCCGCATGCCCTGGACTGGGACGCCGACAAGCACTTCCCGGTCGATGCGCTGCGCGAGGCGGCCGAACTGGGCATGGGTGCGATCTACTGTTCCGACGAGGTCGGCGGCAGCGGGTTACGCCGCATCGACGCTGTCCGCATCTTCGAGGAGCTCTCGGCCGCCGATCCGGCCATCGCATCGTTCATCTCGATCCACAACATGTGCGCCTGGATGATCGACACCTACGGCACGCCGGAGCAGCGCAAGACCTGGGTGCCGCGACTGGCCACGATGGAGTCCATCGCCAGCTACTGCCTTACCGAACCGGGTGCGGGTTCGGACGCTTCGGCGCTGCGCACCCGCGCGGTGCGCGACGGCGACGAGTACGTGCTCAACGGCGTCAAGCAGTTCATCTCGGGAGCCGGCAGTTCCGACGTCTACGTCGTGATGGCCCGCACCGGCGGCGAAGGCCCTCGGGGCATCTCCACCTTCGTGGTCGAAAAGGACACCTCCGGAATGTCTTTCGGCCCGAACGAGGCCAAGATGGGCTGGAACGCTCAGCCCACCGCGCAGGTGATCTTGGAGAACGTCCGGGTCCCGGCCGAGGCCATGCTCGGCGGAGCCGAGGGTGAGGGCACCGGATTCGGTATCGCGATGAACGGTCTCAACGGCGGCCGGATCAACATCGCGGCCTGCTCGCTGGGCGGCGCCCGCGCAGCCTACGAGAAGGCCTGCGCCTACGTGCGGGACCGGGAGGCGTTCGGCGGCTCACTGCTCGACGAGCCCACCATCCGGTTCGCCCTCGCCGATATGGCAACCTCGCTGGAGACCTCGCGAATCATGTTGTGGCGGGCGGCCTCCGCGCTCGACTCGAATTCGACCGACAAGGTCGAACTGTGCGCGATGGCCAAGCGCTACGTGACCGACGCCTGTTTCGAGGTTGCCGACTCCGCCCTGCAGCTGCACGGCGGGTACGGCTACCTCAAGGAGTACGGGTTGGAGAAGATCGTCCGGGATCTGCGGGTGCACCGAATCCTGGAGGGTACCAACGAAATCATGCGTGTGGTCATCGGCCGGGCGGAAGCCGCCCGGGCCCGGGCCGCCGGATAGGAAGGTTCGGGCATCACATGAGCGCTGAGACAAGCACCGTCGCTTTTCTGGGACTGGGCAACATGGGTGGCCCGATGGCCGCCAATCTGGTCGCCGGTGGTTTCACCGTGCACGGTTTCGACCTGGTCGCCGAGCTGCGGGAGGCCGCGGAAGCCAAGGGCGTCAAGACCTTCGACAGCGGTGCGGTGGCCGTCGCCGACGCCGACGTGGTGATCACCTCGCTGCCCAACGGTGACATCGTCAAGCGCTGCTACGCCGAGGTGCTGCCCGCGGCCAAGGAAGGCACGCTGTTCATCGACACCTCCACCATCTCGGTCGACGACGCCCGGGCGATCCACCGCCAGGCGATCGAATTGGGCTTCGCGCAGCTCGACGCCCCGGTGTCCGGCGGCATCAAGGGTGCGGCGGCCGGCACCCTGGCCTTCATGGTCGGTGGTGAGGACGACGCCTTCGAGCGGGCCAAGCCGGTGCTGGATCCGATGGCGGGCAAGATCATCCACTGCGGCGCCGCAGGGGCCGGGCAGGCCGCCAAGGTGTGCAACAACATGGTGCTCGCGGTGCAGCAGATCGCCATCGGCGAGGCCTTCGTGTTGGCCGAGAAGCTGGACCTGGACAAACAGAAACTGTTCGATGTGATCACCGGGGCCACCGGCAACTGCTGGGCGGTCAGCACCAACTGCCCGGTGCCAGGGCCGGTTCCGACCTCCCCTGCCAACAACGATTTCAAGCCCGGCTTTGCCACCGCCCTGATGCACAAGGACCTCGGGTTGGCCATGGCCGCGGTCGAATCGACCGGCTCGAATGCCCCGCTGGGCACCCATGCGGCGCAGATCTACGCGGATTTCAACGCCGAGCACAGCGGATTGGACTTCAGCGCCGTCATCGAGGCGTTACGCGCGGGATAGTCACAGCCTGCGTGCAGGTTCGAGGGTGACTGTGGACTCCAGGTCGGGAAACCTGATCGTCGAGGGAGTTCGACATGAGCGTGACGAAGCGATACACGACGAGGCTGCTCGCCGCGGGCGCTGCCGGAGTGATCGGTGTGGCCGCGATCGGCATGGGTTCCGGCGTCGCCCAGGCCGCGCCGGGCCCGCCGTGCGGTCCGCCCGGCGTGCACTGCGGTCCGGCCGGGCCACCACCACCGGGCAATCCGGGTGGACCGGGCGGGCCGGGTAATCCGGGCAATCCGGGTGGGCCCGGTGGACCGCACGGTCCGGGACCTGGAGATCTGGGTGGGCCCGGCGGACCTGCTGGGCCGCCCGGTGACCCGCACTGGCACGGACATCCTCCGCCATGGGGAGACGGACCTGCCCCGTGGGGCTTCGGGCCACCGCCCCCACCGCCGCGGCCGTGGGGATTCGACCCGCCACCGCCACCGTGGGCGCCGCCACCGCCCCCCTTCGACTATTGGGGCCAGACCGTCACCCCGGTCTGGGATCCGGGTTTCGGTCAGTGGGGGTTCTGGTTCTTCGGGATCTGGGTGCCGCTGTGATCGCAAGCACCGTCGATACAGGGCGTCCGCGCGGTCAGGCCGCCGGCACGCTGTGGTCGGCCCACCACTGCGAATGCAGTCGGCGACACTGGGCCAACCGCAACCCGCCGTCGGTACCGCTGTAATCGCGACGCACCGCGGCCGCGGCAGACGGAACCCCGGCCGCGGGGTGCGCATCGTCATCGATGAGGACGGTGGCCAGGCCCGCGGTATCAGCCCCGCGCAGACCGGCGGCCGACCCGACGATGGCCAAGGCCTCATGCGGCGCCGCGCCCAGTTCGGCCAGCGCCTGCCGGAACAGGGCATCCCCGCGCGGCGGCACACCGATATCGTCGGCAGTCACCACGGCCTCGACCAGACCGGCCCCCACCAACTGGCCCACCAGCGGCTGCGCCCAGCGCCGCCGGCCGTCGGTGATGACCGCGATCGGCACCTGCGCGACGAAGGCATCTGTCACCAGATCGTTGAGCCCGGGCCGCGGGCTGAGCCCCGCGTCGAGCATGACCCGCTGCAGCATGGCCTCCTTGGTGGCGCATACCTGCTCGACCAGGACTCGCACCAGCACATCGCAGTCGGTGCCGATGCATCGCTTACGCAGCTCGGCGGCCACCCGCAGCCGTTCGTCGGGCAACGCCAGGAGCTGACGGTAGCGCTCGACACTCCACTGCACAGGGAGGCCGAGAGCGGCGAAGGCAGCGTTGAACACCGCGCGGTAGCCGTCGAAACGGAGGTCGGCCAGCGCATCGAGATCGAGCACCAGCGCACGCAACGGGTCAGTGCGGCGGAACAGATAGGTGGCGGCGGGTCCGGCACTATCCAGCGGCGTCGTCATGGCACAAGAGTGGCCCAGCTCACATTCTCGACGCTTCCCCCATAAGGGGGATTGGGTGGGCCAAGTTGGGTCTGCGGGCCACCCGGCGGCCCTATGGTTGTCCGCATGGCGCCGTCCAGCCCGATGCGCCTTGTGCTGGTCGACGACCACGAGATGGTCATCGAGGGGCTCAAGGCCATGCTCGTGAGCTTCGAGGATCGTGTTCAGGTCGTCGGACAGGCCGTCGGCGCCGAGCGGGCCCTCACGGTGGTCGCCGAACTGGACCCCGACATCGTCCTGTGCGATGTCCGGATGCAGGGATCCAGCGGATTGGATCTGTGCCTGGCGCTGCGGGAGCGCGATCCCGACCGCAAGATCGTCATGCTGTCGGTGTACGAGGACGAGCAGTACCTCTTCCAGGCACTACGGGTCGGCGCATCGGGCTACCTGCTCAAGAGCATCAGCAGTGACGAACTGGTCCGCCAGCTCGAACTGGCTCATCGCGGTGAGACGGCCATCGACCCCGGCATGGCGGCACGCGCCGCCGACACCGCGGCCCGCCTGCAGCGCGACGAATTCTGGCCGGGCGCCCGGCAGGGGCTGACCCAGCGCGAGAGCGAGATCCTGTCGTATGTGGTCAGCGGGCTGTCCAACCGCGGTATCGCCGCCAAGCTGGTGATCGGCGAGGAAACGGTCAAGACCCATCTGAGTTCGATCTATCGCAAGCTCGGCGTCGGCGATCGCACCGGCGCGGTGGCCACCGCGCTACGGGAGGGCATCTACCGATGACGAGCCCCATCCTGACCGCCGACCGCGAGCTGGCCCTGCTGCGTGAACTGATCCAGGCCACCTCCAGCGGTCCCGGTGTCGAGCCGTTGGCGGCCGCTGCCGCCCGGATGATCACCGATGCCACCGCCACCGACGTATGTTTCGTGCACGTGCTCGACGACACCGAGCGGTCGCTGACGCTGACCGGTGCCACCCCTCCGTTCGACAGTGAGGTCGGCAAGATCCGGCTACCCCTCGGCCACGGGATCTCCGGTTGGGTCGCCAGCAACCGCGAGGCGGTGGTGATCAGTCACGACAAGGAATCAGATCCGCGCTACCTGCCCTTCGAGTCGCTGCGCGGTTCGGATTTCACCTCGATGGTCTCGGTGCCCATGCAGACCGATCCGGGCGGCCTGGTCGGCGTGCTGAATGTGCACACCGTGCAGCGCCGCGAGTTCACCGAACGCGATGTCGAGCTGCTGCTGGTCATCGGGCGGCTCATCGCCGGCGCACTGCACCAGGCCCGCCTGCACCGTCAGCTGGTGGCCCGCGAGCGCGCCCACGAGAACTTCGTCGAGCAGGTCATCGAGGCCCAAGAGTTGGAACGGCGGCGGCTGGCCGGCGATATCCACGACGGTATCTCCCAGCGCCTGGTGACGCTGTCCTACTGGCTCGACGCCGCGGGCCGCGCCGTGGCCGACAATCCGGTGATCGCGGCCGACCAGTTGTCCAAGGCCCGCGAACTGGCCGACCTGACATTGCAAGAGGCACGCGCCGCGATCAGCGGGCTGCGCCCGCCGGTGCTCGACGATCTCGGTCTGGCCGGCGGCCTGGCCAGCCTGGCGCGCTCGATCCCCGAGCTCGAGTTGGCGGTCGAACTCGCCGATCGACGGTTACCCGACCATATCGAGCTCGCGCTGTACCGGATCGCCCAGGAGTGCCTGCAGAACGTCGTCAAACACGCCCGCGCCACCCGTGCGAAACTCACCTTCTCCGTCTCCGATCAGCAGGCGCGTCTCGAAATCACCGATGACGGAATCGGATTCGACACATTCGAGCATCCCCTGGGCGGCGACGAAATGGGCGGCTACGGATTGTTGTCAATGGCCGAGCGTGCCGAGATCGTCGGCGGTCGCCTGCACATCCGGTCACGTCCGGGCGCGGGTACCACCGTCACCGCCAGCATCCCGATCCCTGCCGCCGACACGACGGTTTCTGGCACGGAATCGGCCGCCGGGCAGCAGAACCCGTAGTCTCGCGGCCTGTCAGAAGTCCCCGCTGTGCCGGCGCAGCGCCTCGATCGCAGCGGCGAGCGAGCGCGAATCCTCGTCGGGGATACCGATATCGGCGAACACCTCGGCGTTGAGCGTCTCGGTGGCATCCTCGACCGTGGAGCGACCCAGATCGGTCAGTCGCACCAACGTGGTGCGGCCATCGGTCGGGTGCGGCAACCGCTCGACCAGCCCGTCGGCCTCGAGCCGTCGGATGGCATGGGTGACGCTGGTGACGTGCACCTGGAGCCGATCCGAGGCCTTGGTGATCGGCAGCTCTCCGTTGCTGCTGAATGCCAGCAGGCGTAGCAGCTCGAAGCGGGAGAAGCTCAGATCGTAGGGCCGTAGGGCGTTCTCCACGCGTGCCAGCAGGATCTGGTGGGCTCGCATCACCGAGGTGACCGCCACCATGCCGTCGGCGACATCGGACCAGCCGGCGCGCTCCCAGTTGGCGCGCGCCAGAGCTATCGGGTCGCGCTTGCTGGGGTGTGAGGGCATCCCTTTTCTTACCGTCTGACCACCTGACGAGACAAAACCGAGCGACATGGGCGCGACCGGGAACAAAGTCCATCCACAGAGCGATATCCAATATATTGCATTTCCACCAGAGAGGCTTCCATGAGCATCCGCACCACCGCCCTGACCATCAGTGCTCTGACGGCGACCGCCGCACTCACCGTGAGCTGCACAGGAGCAGGCGCCGAAGCGCCCGCGCCGCAACCCAGTGCGCACCCCACCGTCGTGCTCGTGCACGGCGCGTTCGCCGACTCCTCCAGCTGGAACGGGGTGATCGAGGAGCTCCATCGCGACGGCTATCCGGTGGTCGCCGCAGCCAACCCGTTGCGCGGACTGCAGGGCGACGCCGCTTATGTGCGCAGCGTGCTCGACCACATCGACGGTCCGGTGGTGCTGGCCGGGCATTCCTACGGCGGATCGGTCATCAGCGAGGCGGCCGACGGTGATCCCGACGTCACCGCGCTGGTCTACATCGCCAGTTTCATCCTCGAGGCGGGCGAGAGCACCGGAGAGCTGGCAGCGAAGTTCCCGGGCGCCGAACTGGGGCCCGCGCTCGACACCGTGCCCTATCCCCTGCCAGGCGGCGGTACCGCCGACGAGTTGTACGTCAAGCAGCCCGAATTCGCCGATGTGTTCGCCGCCGACGTTCCCGCCGACGTCGCCGCCCTGATGGCCGCCACACAACGACCCATCACCGCGGCCGCCCTCGCCGATCGGGCGTCCCGCACCGCGTGGAAGCAGATTCCGTCATGGAATTTGGTGACCACCGACGATCTGGCGATCCCCGCCGACTCCATGCGGTTCATGGGTGAACGGGCCGGCGCACACACCGTCGAGGTCGACGCGTCGCACGCCGTCACCGTCTCCCGCCCCGATGTCGTCGCCGATCTCATCGACGACGCCGCCCGCTCCACCTCCCGCTGATCGACCACCCCCGAAAGGAATGTCATGTCTCACCCCCAGACCGCCCACGCCACCTACGACTTCATCGTGATCGGCGCCGGTTCGGCAGGCAGTGTCATCGCCAGCCGACTCTCCGAAGATCCCGGCACCACCGTGCTCCTGCTGGAGTCCGGCCCGCCGGACACCGACCCGGCCGTGGCAACGCCACCGGCATGGCCGACACTGTGGGGCAGCCCGGTCGACCACAACTACACCACCGTCCCACAATCGGGAACCGATGGGCTGCAACACAACTGGCCGCGGGGCAATACTCTGGGCGGCAGCAGCAGCATCAACGCCATGGTGCATCTGCGTGGACATCCCAACGATTTCGACACCTGGGCGGCGGCCGGTTGCCCAGGCTGGGACCACGCGTCGCTGCTGCCCTACTTCCGACGCATGGAAACCGTGCCGGGGCGCGATCCCCGCTACCGCGGCACGGACGGCCCGATGTCACCGGCCCCGGTCTCACCCGATGCCGCGAATCCGCTGTCCCAGGTGTTCCTCGACGGCGCACAGCAGGCGGGTTTCGCGTTGACCGATGACTTCAACGGCGCCGACCCCGAGGGTGCGGGCTGGCATGATCTGGCGATAGCGCAGGGGCGCCGGCAGAGCACCGCGGTGGCCTATCTGCCTCCGGCGGTGCGCGCACGTCCCAACCTGACCATCTCGACCGTAGCCCGCGCCCGGCGACTCCTGTTCTCCGACACCCGTTGCATCGGTGCGGAATTCGTCATGGATGGACATCTGCGCCGCGGTCTGGCCGACGCCGAGGTGATCCTCAGCGCAGGGGCGGTCGACACCCCGCGCCTGCTCCTACTGTCCGGGGTGGGCCCGGCCCCCGAGCTCGAGTCGGTCGATATACCCGTGCACCACCACCTCCCCGGCGTGGGCCGCAATCTGCACGATCATCCGCTGTGTCCGGTGGTGTTCGAGGCGTCGCGCCCCATCCCGGCCGGGCTCACCAACCACGCCGAAACATCGCTGGCCTGGCGTAGCGACGCCGCACTGACCGGTCCGGACATGCAGCTGATGTTCATCCATGTCCCGTTCCATCCACCACATCTGAGCTCGCCGGCCAACAGCTTCACGATCGCTGTCGCGGCCGTCCCGCATGCCCGCGGCAGTATCCGGCTCGCCGGACCGGATCCGGAGGCGGCCCCGCTGATCGATCCGAACTATCTGGGCACCGAATCCGACGTGCGCAGGTTGGTCCAGGGCGTCCGGCTGGCCCGCGAGATCGCCGCTACCGAGGCCTTCGCGCCCTGGTATGGCCGGGAAGCGTTGCCGGGCCCGGAAACCGTCGACGAGGCCGGGTTGCGCCGCCACGTCATACGGGCGACCAGTACCTATTACCACCCGGTGGGCAGCGCGGCGATGGGTACCGGCCCCGAAGCGGTCGTCGATCACGAGCTACGGGTGCACGGCCTGCAGGGTCTACGGGTGGCCGATGCCTCGGTGATGCCCACCATCGTGTCGGTGAACACCAACGCGGCGACCATCATGATCGGCGAGAAGGCCGCCGACCTGATCCGTGGCATCCGCACGCCGACATAGGATTCGGTGCATGCCGGTGCCGGGTGAACAGGGTAAACACAAAAGGTCGCTGCTGCGTGATCAGGCCTACCTGTCACTGCGGGACGCCATCGTCAACGGCACGTTGGCACCCGGGGAGAAGCTGCGTGATCCCGAGCTGGAGCGCTGGCTCGGGATCAGCCGCACCCCGATCCGGGAGGCCATCGCCCGGCTGGAGACCGCCGGTCTGGTGGAGACGATGCCGGGTCGTTCGACGGTGGTCTCCACCATCGAGCGCAAGGCGGCGCTGGACGCCCAGGCCGTCGCCGCCGCCATGCATGCGCTGGCCGTCCGGCTCGCCGTCCCGGTGTTGACCGAATCCGATATCGACGCCATGGTCGCGGCCAACGCCGAGTTCGCCGACGCACTGGACCGCGAGGACCCCGCCGCCGCCATGCGCGCCGATACCCGCTTTCACGATGTCGCGGTCGAGGCGAGTGGCAACCACGCGATCTCCGTGGCTTTGGAAACGGTGACCCCGGTGTTGCGACGCCTGGAGTATCAGCGATTCTCCTCGCTGTCGGGCCGGCAGTCGATAGCCCAACACGAGCGGATCATCGAGTGCTGCCGCCGCCGCGACGCCGAGGCGGCGGCCGCGGCGACTCAGCAGAACTGGGAGACCCTGACCCTGCTCGACGGATCGGGCGAGCCGAGCTGAGCGCTACAGCGTGAGGATGCGCGGCCCGTCGGCGGTCACGGCGACGGTGTGCTCCCAATGCGCCGCCCGCGAGCCGTCGGTGGTGACGACGGTCCAGTCGTCGTCGAGCACCTTGGTGTTGGTGGTGCCGAGGGTGAGCATCGGCTCGATTGCCAACACCGAACCGACCTCCAGGTAGGGACCCCGCCCGGGCGATCCCTCGTTGGGCAGGAACGGGTCCATGTGCATCTCGCGGCCGATGGCGTGTCCGCCGTAGCCGGCCACGATGCCGTAGCGGCGGTCGTCACGGGCCTCGGCGGCGTGGGTGCCCTTCTCGATGGCGTGCGAGACGTCGGTCAACCGGTTGCCCGGCAGCATGGCCGCGATGCCGGCCTCCATCGAGAACCGGGTGGCCGCGGAGAGCTTCTCGTCAGCCTCGATCAGGGTGCCCACCCCGAAGGTGACGGCCGAATCGCCGTGCCAGTCGTCGAGGATGGCCCCGCAGTCGATGGAGACCAGGTCACCGTCGGCCAGGATCTCGCTGTCCGACGGGATGCCGTGCACGACGCGGTCGTTGACCGACGCGCAGACGGTCGCCGGGAAACCGTGATACCCCAGGAAGGACGGCACGCCGCCACCGTCGCGGATCACCGACTCGGCGACTCGGTCGAGCTCACCGGTGGAGACGCCGGGCTTGGCGGCCTGCTGCACGGCGCGCAGTGCCGCGGCGACCAGCGCTCCGGCCGCGGCCATCGCGTCGAGCTCACCGGGACTGCGCTGCGGGACGACCTTGCGACGCAGGCCGGGCACGTTGATCACCGGCGGCCGGTTACTTGCCGAGGGCGGCCAGCGCCCGAGCGAACACCTCATCGAGGCTGCCGACGGCGTCGACGGTCTTCAGTTCACCGGCGTAGTAGTCCAGCAGCGGCGCGGTCTCGTCGCGGTAGACCTTGAAGCGGTTGCGGATGACTTCCTCGGTGTCATCGGCACGACCGCGGCCCTTGAGCCGCTCGACCAGTTCGTCTTCGGGCACCCGGAACTCGACCACGGCGTCCAGCTTCAGACCGCGCTTGGCCAGCATCTCCTTGAGCGCCTCGGCCTGCTCCACCGAACGCGGGAAACCGTCGAGGATGAACCCGCCGGCCGCATCGTCGTGATCGATACGGTCATCGACCAGCGCGTTGGTCAACGAGGCCGGGACCAGGTCACCGGCGTCGAGATACTTCTTGGCCTCCACGCCGAGCGGGGTCCCATTGCTGATGTTGTGGCGGAACAGGTCGCCGGTCGAGATCTGCGGGATGCCGAGCTGGGCCGCGAGCTTCTCCGCCTGCGTGCCTTTTCCGGCGCCGGGGGGACCGAGCAAAACAATTCTCACTTGAGGAATCCTTCGTAGTTGCGCTGCATCAGCTGGCTCTCGATCTGCTTCACGGTGTCCAGACCCACGCCGATCATGATCAGCACCGCGACACCACCGAACGGCAGGTTCTGCAGGGTGGCGCCACCGCTACCGGCCTGCAGGAACACGTTCGGGAGAACCGCGATGGCGCCCAGGTAGATCGACCCCGGCAGGGTGATCCGGCTCAGCACGTAGCGCAGGTAATCGGCGGTCGGCTTGCCGGGGCGGATGCCCGGGATGAAGCCGCCGAACTTCTTCATCTCGTCGGCACGTTCCTCGGGATTGAACGTGATCGACACATAGAAGTAGGTGAAGAAGACGATCAGGCCGAAGTAGATGGCGATGTGGGTGATGCTGGTCGGGTTCGACAGATGATTGGCGACGAACGAACTCCACCAGCCGGTGCCCGGGTTGCTGCGGCCGCTGTCGATCAGCTGTGTGATGAGCTGCGGGATGTAGATCAGCGAGGACGCGAAGATGACGGGGATGACGCCGGCCTGGTTGACCTTCAGCGGCAGGTAGGTCGACGTTCCGCCGTACATGCGCCTGCCGACCATGCGCTTGGCGTACTGGACCGGGATGCGGCGTTGGCCCTGCTCGACGAACACGACGCCGACCAGGATGGCCAGGGCACCGATGCACACGAAGGTGAAGACCAGGCCACCGCGGGCGTCCAGGATCATCTTGCCCTCGGACGGGATGCGGGCGGCGATACCGGCGAAGATCAGCAGCGACATGCCGTTGCCGATACCGCGCTCGGTGACCAGCTCGCCCATCCACATGACCAGCGACGCGCCGGCGGTCATGACCAGGACGATGACGACCAGGCCCCAGATAGAGGAGTCGTCGATGATCTCCAGCGAGCAACCCTGCAGGAGGGCGCCGTTGGCGGCCATCGCGACGATGCTGGTGGCCTGCAGGATCGCCAAAGCGACCGACAGATAGCGGGTGTACTGGGTCATCTTGGCCTGACCGGCCTGACCCTCTTTGCGCAGCTGTTCGAAACGCGGGATGACGACCGTCAGCAGCTGGACGATGATGCTCGCGGTGATATAGGGCATGACGCCCACCGCGAAGATCGACAGCTGCAGCAGCGCGCCTCCGGAGAACAGGTTGATCAGCGAGTAGATCTGCGCCGAGTCACCACCGGAGACCTGCTCGATGCACTGCTGGACGTTCGGGTAGTTCACGCCGGGCGACGGGACCGCCGCGCCGACGCGGTACAGCACGACCAAACCGAGAGTGAAGAGAATCTTCTTTCGGAGGTCGGCAGTCCGCAGCGACGAGATGAAAGCCGAAAGCACTCTTCCTCCTGCGCAGGCCGGCTTCGTTACGCGGCGTGCCGATGGGGCTGGGTCGTTACCAGCGTCTGGTTAAAGTCTCGCGCCGCCTAGCTGCGGTTTTGCAACCTACGCAGGCGTGCGTCAAACAGTCTACGAGAGTAACAGCTGTGCGCCGTCTGCCCGGTACCGATCACCGCCGGCATCGAGGGTTCGCCAGTAAACGACCGGCAGAGACTGCGATCGCGAGAATTCAGCCGCGCTCGACGTTCGTGGGTGCGCAACAGCGGTCGCGACGACCGTGACAGACGGCGTGCAGAGTCCTACGGCAGCAGAGCCTCGGGCACGGCGGGGACGGGCAGAAACTGAACCGGTCCCGGTGGGATGTTCGTCCCCTCCGGCGGAGCGGTACCGGGCAGTGGCCGGCCGAGGTCGGCGATGTTCATCCGGCCCAGCGCGCCGTGCACCATCGCATGGGTGGCGCGCAGGTCGTTCACCCGGTCGAACGGACCCGGTTGCATGGGATCGAGGGGGTAGGGCGAGGTCGGCGCCGAGTCCGGACCGGGATTCTGGACCTGGAAGTTCAGCGGGTTCAGGAACTGGCTGATGGCGAGCACCGAGGCATCGGGCGCGAGCGCCGGGGCCGATCCAGGTACCGAGGGCACCGCGTACTGACCGAGCATCAGTTCCTGCGTGTTCTGGGTGAGTGCCGCCACCGGGCCCTGCAGCGCGGGACCGAGTGCGGATGCCGGCCCCGTCGGCGCCGGCACAGGGTCGGCCGGTACGGGTGGCAACGGCGGGGCGGGCGGTTCGCCTGCGCCAGGGTCGGCGGCTGCGGTGGCAGACGTGAACAGGGTGGCCGCGACAGCCGCGGCCGCGGCCAGCGGCACGATGGCGCGCATCAGAAGACCTTCGCGACGCCGTAGTAGGCGACGATGTCGTCGGCGTCGGTACCGGAACTGGTCAGTACCGCATAGGAGCGCAACGACGACGCACCCACGCAGTTGTCCACCTTGATGTGCACGTCCTTCACGGTGACGCGGACGTCGTTGCCCTTGTAGGACTTCTTGTCCACCTGGACGTTGGTGACGGTGCCCGGGCGGGGTTCGACCTCGATCTGACCCGATATCGGGAAGGCCACCGCCCCGAGGTCGGAGAGTCTGCCGCCGTTGTCCAAGGCGATGTTGCCGCCGGAGATACCGATCGAGCCGTTGAGTTTGACCTTGTCCATCTCGATACCGCAGCCGATCTGGTAACCGACCTCCAAGGTGCCCCCCTTGACCGATCCCATGCCGCTGCCGGTGAAGGTGCCGCCGACCAGCCATTCCCGAGACGACAGCGAGGTGGTCAACGGTGCCACCGGCAGTTGGGTCTCATCCTTGGCCAACACGGTCAGTGTCCGACCGTCCGGGGTGTGTGCGATTCCGGGAACCTCGGAGGCGACGGCGCCGGTGTCGGGCGCCGGGCCGGGTACCGCCGGCGCGGACAGCGGATCGGCACCCGGCGCCGCGGGATCGTCGGCCGGGTCGGCCGACGCAACAGGGGTGATCGCCAGGGGTAGCGCGAGCGCCACGGCGAACGCGGCGAAACGGTGCAAGTTCATCAGTCAGTCTCCGGGTCGAAGTTCGAGTGGTTGCCGTCAGACGGCTTTGGTCACGCCGAGATAGGTGATGACGTCATCGGTGTTGTCGGTCGAGCTGGTGAGCGTGGCGTAGGACCTGATGAAGGACTGCCCGGCACAGCCATCGATCTTGATCCGGAAACCGGTGATCGAGACGCGAGGGTTCTCGCCCTTGAAGGACTTCTTTCCCACCGGCACGATGTTGACCGTCCCGGGCTTGAGGTCGATCTTCATCTGTTGGGTCAGATTGGCCGTGACGCCGATCGGAAAGAGGAACTCGGGTCGCAGGCCCGACTTGAAACCGAACGGCGGGGTGATGAACGGTGAGATGCCGCCGCCGGTGATCGACTCGATATCGTCCTGGGCGATACCGCAACCGATCTGGTAACCGGCCTCCAGCGTGCCGCCGGCCAACGTAGTGCTTCCCGAGCCGGCGATCGCTCCGGTGAAGGTTCCGTTCACGAGATACTCACGTGAGGTGGGGGCGCCGGTCAGCGGCGCGACCGGCGCCAGCGACTCGTCCTTGCCGACGACATTGAGCACCCAGCCATCCGGTGTGGTGAGAACTCCGGGCGCGGCCGAGGGCATGGCCCCTGGCGGCGGGGGCGGCGGTGCGTCCGTGGGGTCCGAGTTCGCCGCAACCGGAGAGATCGCGGCATCGGTCGACGGGTCCGCCGATGCCGGTCCGGCCGCGGTGGCGGCGGCGACCAGGCAGGCCGCCACGATCACAGGAATGCGATGCCATTTCTTCGGTGTATTCGGCGCCAAGTAATGCATGCAATTCCCTCACTTTTGTCAGCAGAAAACCGGCAATCTGATCCGAGATCTTTTCTTCATCGCGTGTCGGATCGGTAGATTGACGGTGAACACTACAAGTCGTGATCGCGCCGCCCAAATGGACATACGCTGTTTATTGACTGCCGAAAACCTGTGGAAAATAGCCGTTTTCACAGTTTCGAACTCGAATGACAGTTCGCGGCATGACCTCGCTCACAGGAGCTTGACCGGCCGCGCCCGACAATATAAAAATCGCGCTGCATAGAAATCCGAATGGTTGTCGCAGCATTTGCCGGATGGCCGTCTACTGCTTATATTGTCGCTGCATTTTACGCATGCAATTCAATCCCGGGAGAATTCAGTGCTGAGCAGACCAGCCGTTTGGGCCCTGGTAGCCATTTCCATGACACTCGCCCCGGCGACGTCCGCCATCGCGGCTGCCGAACCCGTCGATCCCGGCGCCGCCGCTCCTTCGGCACCGATCGAGCCTGCGGTGTCCGATGCCGCTCGGCCGGAGGCGGTATCGACCGACCCCACGGCAGATCCCACATCCATGGCCTGCCAGCAGTTCACCTCGGCACTGAACTACGCCACCACCAACTACGAGGACTTCGCCTATGCCACTGCGGGCACCGGCGACCATGTCGATTACAGCAAGCCCGACGTCGTCGACTCGAACACGACCGGGCGTACCGCACTACGCGAGGCCGCCGCCACCGCCTTGACGGCCGGTCGCACACCCGGCCTCGCCCCGGACATCAGCGATCCGATGCAGGCCTGGTCGCTGCATGCCACCAAACTCCTCCTGGACATGGGCCTACACCGCGGCGGCGACGCGCTCAACACCGCCGCCTCACAGATGAACACCGACGCGCAGAACGCACAGTTGGCCTGCGCGAGGATCGTCGCGCAACCCTGATCCCACCACCTGCGGCCCGCCGCATCACGGTGCGCCACCGGCGACCGATCCAGCGGGCTGGGCACGATGTACGGACCGGCGTACAGTCGAGGATGATATTTACGTCAGCTAATTACATGGATTGACAACGCAATCCGAGGAGGATCCATGGCACGCACCGACGGCGACACCTGGGACCTGGCCTCCAGCGTGGGCGCCACCGCGACGATGGTGGCCGCCGCCCGCGCGATGGCCTCGTCGGGACCCAATCCCGTGATCGACGACCCCTACGCCGCTCCCCTGGTTCGCGCGGTCGGCGTCGACTTCTTCACCAAACTCGTCGACGGTGAGATCACCGAGTCCGAGCTGGGCGACGACCCGCAGATGAACATCGCCCGCTTCGCCAACGGCATGGCGGCGCGCACCCGGTTCTTCGACGACTTCTACGCCGACGCGGCCGGTGCCGGCGTGCGCCAGGCGGTCATCCTGGCCGCCGGCCTCGATGCGCGCGCATATCGGCTCGCGTGGCCGGCAGGCACCGTGGTCTTCGAGGTCGACCAACCCGAGGTCATCGAGTTCAAGACCCGTACCCTGGCCGACCTGGGTGCCACGCCGACCGCGGACCGCCGCACCGTCGCCGTCGACCTGCGTGACGACTGGGTGAGCGCGTTGCGCTCGGCCGGTTTCGACCCGGCGGCTCCGACGGCGTGGATCGCCGAGGGGCTGTTCGGTTATCTGCCACCCGAGGCACAGGACCGGCTCCTTGAGGTCATCACCGAGCACAGCGCGCCGGGCAGTCGATTGGCCGCCGAAGCCGTGCCGGGGATCTCCGAGGAGCAACAGGAGCAGGCACGCGAGCGGATGCAAGCCGTCCGCGACCAGTGGTCCGATCACGGATTCGACCTGGACTTCAGCGAATTGGTCTATCTCGGCGACCGCACCGATGCCGACACCCACCTGGTCGAACTCGGCTGGCAGACCTCCGCCCTCACCACGAATGCGCTGCTTGAGCGCTACGGCCTGCCCGTGCCCGACGAGCAGGAGCAGTTCGGGCACCCGTCCTATATCACCGCCATCAAGCAGTAGGGCGGCGATGGTGCGCACCGAGGGCGACAGCTGGGATCTGGCATCCAGCGTGGGTGCCACGGCGACCATGGTGGCGGCCGGCCGGGCCATCGCCAGCGCGGCAGAAGATCCGCTCATCGACGATCCGTTCGCCGCGCCGCTGGTGCGTGCGGTCGGCATCCCGGCGTTCACCATGATGGTCGACGGTTCCGTCGACCTGGCCGAGATCGCTCCCGACTCAGCGGCGCAGGTTCGCTCGAACATCGACGAGATGGCGGTCCGGACAAAGTTTTTCGACGACTACTTCATGGCGGCGGGTGAATCCGGGGTCCGCCAGGCGGTCATCCTGGCCGCGGGGCTGGATGCACGTGCATACCGGCTCCCGTGGCCCGACGGCACCACCGTCTACGAGGTCGATCAGCCCGCAGTCATCGAATTCAAGACCCGCACTCTGGCCGACCTCGGTGCCACACCGACCGCCCAGCGGCGCACGGTGCCGGTGGATCTGCGCGACGACTGGCCCGCCGCGATGCGGGCCGCAGGGCTGGATCCCGACCAGCCCACCGCGTGGTGCGCCGAGGGGTTGCTGATCTATCTACCGCCGGAGGCGCAGGATCGGCTGTTCGACAACATTCATGCGCTCAGTGCCCCCGGAAGCACCGTGGCCACCGAGTTCGTGCCGGGTATGAAGGATTTCGACCCGGAGAAGGCGCGCGCGGCCGCCGCGACGTTCAGCAAGCTGGGCCTGGAGATGGACATGCCTTCCCTTGTCTACCGGGGTGAACGCACCTCGGCCGCAGACTATCTCAGCCCTCGCGGCTGGCAGATGACGCAAACGGCCCGGGCCGATCTGTTCGCCAGGTACGGCCTCGACAAGCCCGACCTCGGCGCCGGCGACGTGCTCGGCGAGATCATCTACATCAGCGGCCGCTTGAGCTGACCTCGTAGTCCAGCGGCGGTGGCGCGGAAGCGGTTCCGGGGGTCTGCGTGCCGTCGATGGGGCACCGCGCGGTTTCGGGCATCCCGGCCAGGGCGATCGCACCGATCGCACACGCCGCCATCATGTAGAACGCCGGGACGAGGTTGGTGCCAGTCGCACCGATGAGCCACTCGTTGACGGCAGGCGCGGTTCCGCCGAAGATCGACGTCGACACGTTATAGGCGATCGCGAAACCGGCGAAGCGCACCTGGGTCGGGAACATCGCCGGGAAGGTGGCCGAGATCGTGGCCAGCTGCGGCACATACAGCAGACCGAGCACCGCGAAGCCGATGATCGCGCCCGCCGGACCAGTGCCCATCAACATGAACATCGGCACCCCGGCCACGAACAATCCGGCAAGGGAGAACCACCACAGTGGCTTTCGACCCAGCCTGTCTGACAGCATGCCGGCTAGCGGCAGGAAGACCATCATCGACACCATGCCGATGATGGGAACCACCAGCGATACATCCTTCGAGAGGCCGATCGTGCCTTCCAGATACGTCGGCATATACGTCAGCAGGGTGTAGTTGACGACGTTGAGCGCGACGACGAGCCCGCCGAGGCGCAGAATGGGTCGCCAATAGTCGGCGATCAACTCTCTGAACTGAGTTGTGGTGTCCGCGGCAGTATCGGCGGACTCGGCAACCTCCTTGAACACCGGTGTCTCATCGAGGCGCGAACGCAGATAGACCCCGATCAACCCGAGCGGCGCCGCGACCAGGAACGGCAGCCGCCACCCCCATGAGCTCATCTGATCCTCATTGAGCAGCAGCGAGCAGCCGAGCATCAGCGATGCCCCCAGCGAGAAACCAGCCAGGGTCCCGAATTCGAGATAACTGCCCAAGTACCCACGTCGCCGGGACGGCGCGTACTCGGCCATGAAGGTCGCCGCACCGCCGTACTCGCCACCTGTCGAGAAGCCCTGGACCATCCGCAGGAACACCAGCAGCACCGGGGCCCACATCCCGATCGTGGCGTAGGACGGAACCAGGCCGACGCCCAGCGTGGCACCCGCCATCAGCAGGATGGTCAGCGCCAGAACATGTTTGCGTCCGATCCGGTCACCCAGCGGTCCCCACACGAAGCCGCCGAGCGGACGCACCAGGAAGGACACCGCGAAGGTCATCAGTGCCAAGAGGGTGGCCCGCTGTGTGTCACCGGGAAAGATCGCCGCCGAAATATAGGTGACACCAAAGGCATAGATTCCGTAATCGAACCATTCGGTGGCGTTACCGGTGGCCGAGGCGGCCACCGCCCGCCTGACCTCCGCGGGCGGCGGCTCGGTGGCCTCGGTGGACGTATCCACTGTTGAACTCACTCCTTCGTCCCGAGCACGGGCCTACACACCGCGTCCTTGAGGCTGTGCCCGTCACGTCGAGGCGCTAAACATCACCTCCGGTCACCGCATCGAGCGCCTCGTCCAGGGTGGCGAACAGCCCGACGACGTCGGCGATTCCGACTAGCCTGAGCGGCCGACTGGTGGCCGGACCATCGGCGACCACGGCGAAGCGGCGCGCCGGGGTGAGATCCGCGTGTGCGCCCATCAGCACGCCCATCCCCGCGGAGGAAAGGAAGTCCACGCCGCCCAGGTCGACGACGATGGCACCCGCTGCCGCGGTCACGGCATCGGCGATGGCCGACTCCAGCTGCGGAGCGGTCACCGAATCCAGGGTGCCGACGACCGCCACCACCGTGACCGCGTCGATCTGACGCGCCCCGATATCGCAGTGCGATCCGCTAACCATCGGGCCCTCCGACCGATACCTGTGTGCAGCACATTGCCGGCACCTCCACTGTGTTGAATTCGATTGCAGCGCAGAGCAGCTGCTCGTAACTGTCGACGGTGCGCGCACAGTCGAGACGTTCGCGCGCCGACTCCGCGACCGCATGCCGGTCGGCTGCGCCCGCCGAGGCGATGGCAGCGGCCAGCCGGTCGGCCACCCCGACGCCGGGGTCCACCAGGACCCCGCCGGGACCACTGACCACTTCGGCGAGCCCACCGCGGCGCACGCCGACCACCGGCGTCCCACACATCTGGGATTCGGCCGCCACCAGACAGAACGGTTCTTCCCAGCATGGTGTCACCAGCGTCGCCAGGCTGGCGCCGTACATCTGCGCCAGCTCCGCGTCAGCCAATTGCCCGAGGTATTCGACCTTGCCCCCGAGCATCGGACGGATCACCTCGGCAAACCACTGCGGGTCGGCGATGGGTCCGGCCAGTCGCAACGGTAGGCCCGCGGCCCGCGCCACGGAGATGGCGATGTCGGCACCCTTCTCCGGGGTGAGCCGCCCGGCCCAGGCAAGGTGATCACCACCCGGCCCAGGTGGAAACAGCTGTGGGTCAACCCCATTGGATATCACCGATACCCTACTGAGGGTCTCCCACTGCGTCCGCAATGCCTTGCTGACGGCCACCATGTGCGCGTCCGGGCCCGCCAACCACGCGCCGACCTCCATCCACGGGAACGGCGGGGTGTGCAATGTGGTCACCACCGGTATCCCCAGCGCGGGAGCCAGAGCCAACGGCAACTGATGCAGACTCTGATTGATCACGATATCGATATCGTTTCGACACAACAGATCTCGCATCACTGCCAGATAAGCGACCTGGTCGTCGAGAAAGCTCGGCTCTGGCATATTGGGGTCCTGCGACGCCACGGCCGACAAATCCGGCGTGCCTGGCATGACATGAAGCCGGTCGGCCAGCTTGCGGTCTGTGCCCGCGCGCGCCCACAGCTCGATCCGGTGACCACGAGCCCGAAGTCCGTCGGCAAGGATCGCGGTGAAACGTTCTTGGCCGCCGGCGTAGGGCGCGGCGACGGGATTGCGGGACGGGCCGATGACGGCGATGCGCATCAGATCGCCTCCTTCCCTAGTTCGTCCAGGAACGAGGCGAATCCACCCTCGACGCGCGAGTCGGTCCGACCGGATGTGTGCACGCTGGTGTGATGGGTGGCGACCCAGCGCGGGGTGATCGCCCGAATCTGCTGCACCAGCTTCACATCCTCCCCGGAGGCCCACTCGGGGAATCCGCCTGCGCGCAGGTAGACATCGGCCCGGAATCCGAGATTGGCTCCGTGCACATGGGGGTGACCTTCGGTCAGGTCGTGGCGACGCAACCACCGGCTGTACGTTTCCGGTCCCAGCCCAGCGGGAACGACCGTCCCGATGACCGCGTCCGCGCCCTCGGCCGCCATCGCGAGCTGCCGGGTCAGCCAGTGGTCTGGCACGATGGTGTCGGCATCGGTACAGGCCAACCAGATCCTGTCGAGTGTGTGCCCGCAACCGACGGCGCGGTTGATCGCCGCCGCGGTACCCACCTTCCGCGCGGTACCGACCACGCAGGTGTCGGTGGTCAGCAGGTGAACACCGAATCGGGCTGCCAGCGGTCCGGTGTCATCGGTACAGCAGTCGAGAACGACGGTGATCGCCCACGACGTACCCGGTTCCTCGGCGCCGAGGGCCGCACCGGCGCGGACGATGCTGTCCAAGCAATCGATGATGTGATCCTGCTCGTTCCGGGCGGGCACCACCACCTCGACATGATGGATGGCGGTCATGATGCGCCTCGGTACTCTCGGTACACCGACACGGGTTCACCCCAGACTTCCACGATCAGGTCGACGTCCTCGTAGCGTGCGCGCAGCGGCAGATCCATCAGTGCGGCCGCCTGCCGATGCACCGCCGGACCGTCGAGCGGGATGTCCCGCGTCGGTCCACGCCAGTGCGCCAGCACGATCTCGCCGCGGGCGGTCAGCCGCCGCCGGGCGGCCCGCAGGGTGGCGACCAGTGCCGGACCGTCCAGGAAGTACCCGACCTCGGAAAGGATGATGGCATCGAAACGCTCGTTCGGAAGGTCCGCCGGTACTGCACCCCAGATCCATTGCACAGCATCGGTTTTTTGACGTGCAACCTGGAGGGCACGCGCGCTGGCATCGAGGGCCACAACGATGTCGGCACGGCCGACCAGCTCCTCCGACAACTGCCCGGTCGCGCATCCGATCTCCAGCACGCGCTGATATCGCTCCCGGCCGAGACAGGCGAGAACCAGGCCCAGTCGACGCCGCTCATAGACGAAATCATCGAGATGCCAGGGGTCTTCACCACCGGCAAGCATGGCATCGAACGGCTGGGCGACATCATTGCGGGCGCGGGGGCCGAGCACGTGACCGGCCGCCCGACGCGCGAGATCCGGGTCGGCCGGCAGCAGCACCGTCTCGAAGGCCCGGTGGGCGCGGCGTAGCACCGAGGCTCCGACGATCGGGGCGTCTCCGGATGCATCCAATTGACTGGTGTAACAGTTGATGGCAGATTCCTTGATCCGCAGGGCGGCGAGGCTGGGCGACAGCGTGCGCACCCTTTTCCAGTCGATATCTGCCGGAGTGGCCCAGTGCCACATCCAGACCGGATAGTTCAGCAGTGTGGCCGACGAATTCCTGGCGACCGCCTCGGCCGCGCGGCCGGCGGCATCGTGATCGGAGTGCCCGTCGCATTCGGCAGGGGCGAGCAGCACGGTGCGCGCGTCGACCAGTTCCGTCAACCGGCGGGCCAGCTCCTGCTCGGCAGCGGGCAGACCGCCGTCGGGCAGATCCCACCACACGGTGCGCACGTGCGCGCCCAGCGTGCCCATCGCGCGCTCGGCCTCGATGCGTCGCGGGGTCGATCCCGGACCCTCACCACCGTGGGTTGCGAAGACCACGATGACCTCGACCTCCGCGGTCCCCAGGTCGGCAAGGGTCGCACCCATTGCCAGCGTCTCATCGTCGGGATGCGGTGCCAGCACGACGAATCGGGCACAGCCGCGGGTGAGCGAGCCGAGGTCCAGTCGCGGCACATCGTCCCAGCCGGGGGCCAGCAACCAGGTCGGCTCGTCGGTGCCTGCCTCACGGTGGGTGAACGGCCGGGCGTCAACCATGGCTTACCTGCCTCGCGGCCACCACGAGTTCGCCGAGATGGGCCAGATCGCGCGGTCCGTGATGCTGACGCAGGTAGACGGTCAGGTCGGCGATCCGCCTGGCGTACGGCTCCTCACCGACCAAGGGGCCGGGTCCGAGCACGTATCCGGCAGTGCGCACGGTGTTCTCACATGTCCGTGCCACAACCGCCCGGACCCGCTGGGCCAGCAGCGCCGCCGACGCGATCCCGTCATCGATGACTGCCGCGGCGTGCAGCAGGCAGGTCTGGGCGGCGAACATCTCTTCGTCGATGCTGCCCAGTTGGGACAGCCCGATGGGCGATGCACGGTGCGCGTCGACATGCCGTTGCACCCGCTCCCCCACGCCGAGTGCGATGCCGAACCAGACTGCCGCGACACCGATTCCACCCCAAGCGAATCCCGGCCGGTCGAGGTACCACCCCGGACCACCCAGCGGTATTCCAGGGAGATCGTCGACGGTGATCGGCCCACTCGGGATGGCCACCAGCCCGCGGGAAACCCATTGCGTCGGCTGCACTTCGACGTGCCGCGGATCCAAGCGCACCGCGAATGCCTGCTGACCGGCGCCTGGGACCTCCGCGGTGACCACGGCGTGCGAGAGCCGACCGGCCAACGAACACCAGGCTTTCGTTCCGTTCAGCACCCACCCCTGGGCACCTTGGTGCGCGGTGAGCCCGAAACCCGTTGCGGCGGCGGCATATACGCCCCAGGTTGAACCCTCCGCGACCGGCACATCCGCCTGGTGCAGGATGGCCAGTGCGTCCAGATGTGGTTCCACGATGCGAGCCAGCGAGGCATCGACGGCGCCGAGGGTCGCCAGCACCCGCAGATAGTCCAGCGTCCGGCCCTCACCGGGGCGGTGCCCGGCCAGTTCGGCGGCGATGCCCAGTGCCGCAGACACGTCGACCGGCCCGTCGGTGGGGACCGACAGGCGCATTCTCAGTTGTTCGTCGACGAGGTGATGCACTGAGTCGATTGAACGGGGCGGACAACCCCGCGGACTACACCCCTAGGGGTGGATCCGGACCACATCGGGCTGGAAATCGTGTGTCATCCCCCACGCGACGGCCTGCGACCGCCGGGTCACTCCCAGTTTGCGGTAGGTGGACCTGACGATGGACTTCACGGTGTTGATCGACAGATAACACCGCTCGGCGATCTCGTGATTGGTGCGACCTTGTGTGATCAGCGCCAGCACCTCGGCTTCGCGGGCGGACAGACCCGCGTCCCGGCCCGGCCACGCCATCGGCATGGACATGCTGCCGTCACCGCGTTCCACGACGGTCTCCCCGGCGTGGATGCGTTCCAGGCAGCTGACGAGCCGGTCGACAGGCAGCGATTTGGCAAGGTACCCATGCACACCGCCGGCCAGCGAGCGGTCGATCAACAACTGGTCGATGTTCCACGAATAGACCGCGACCCGGCCGATGTGATTGTTGCCCACCAGATCGGTGACATCGGTGCGGTCCCCCTGCGCTGCGGCGAAGGTGTCCCAAATGATGACATCGACGGGGATCTGTACCTCGGTGCGCGAGTCGAGTTCGACGATGCGCACCCGGTCGGAATAGGGGCGCAACAAGGCGGCCAGACCCGCGACGATCAACTCATAGTCGTTGACGATCGCCAACGTCACCGGCGAACTACTCATGGAGCCCGCCTTTCGCCCGACCGATTCCGCCGGGATAACGATAGACCCAATCCCGGCGGGTCTTCACCCGGTACGCCCCGGGTCAGAACCGGTAGGCCCCCAGCCACAGGGCGTGCGCTCCGGTCAGGCTCCGTTCAGCCTGGTCGACGGCCCCCACCACCGACCGGCCGAGCACCGACCCGACAGCCTCCGGCAATGTCGCGGCGGCGGGTTGGGAAGAAGGCTTGGGCCGCAACATGTCCAGCACCGAGGAGCCCGGATAGCTGAGCACCCGCACCTGCGTGTCGGCGTCGTGCCCGGCCCGCACCTTAGCCCGGTCGATCGCGGTCTGCAGCCCGCCGAGGGTGTCCACCAGGCCTCGCTCCTTGGCGTCCGCACCGGTCCACACACGGCCGCGGGCCACGGCATCGACCGCTTCGACACTCATATTGCGGCCGTGGGCAACCCGCTCGACGAAGTCTGTGTAGAACAGGTCGGCCTCGGCTTCGACCTGCGCGTACTGCTCCGGCGTGAACGCCGCGTCGGCAGACCAGGCATCGGCATTGGCGTTGGTGCGCACCGAATCCGACCCGACGCCCAGCTTGTCCTTGAGTCCCCGCGTGATGAGTTTGCCGGTCACCACACCGATGGAGCCGGTGATGGTGCCCGCGTTGGCGACGATCTCGTCGGCCGCCATCGAGACGTAGTAACCACCGGAGGCTGCCACCGAACCCATCGAGGCCACCACCGGCTTTCCGGC
Source organism: Mycolicibacterium neoaurum (assembly GCF_036946495.1). Taxonomy (NCBI): domain Bacteria; kingdom Bacillati; phylum Actinomycetota; class Actinomycetes; order Mycobacteriales; family Mycobacteriaceae; genus Mycobacterium; species Mycolicibacterium neoaurum. Next base: position 2,940,556 of record NZ_JAQIIX010000002.1, on the reverse strand, counting down.
GTCGCGAGCCCGCACGACCTCGCGCCAGATGGTCTCCGAGCCCGTGACCGAGCCGCCGGGGCTGTCGACGCGCAGCACGATCGCGGCAACGTCGTCATCGGCGGCCGCTTCCCGGATCGCCGCGGCGATGGTGTCCCCGCCGGCGCTGGAGTTGCCGAACGGCAGCACCTGCGGCCCGCCGCGGCCACTGACGATCGGGCCGTGCAGGGTGACCACCGCGATGGTGGGCTTCGTGCGCCCGGGTAGCGACGGACCCGGTTTGTCGGCGGTGGCACGCGCATAGCGGGACAGGTAGAGCCGCGGCGCGGTATCCGGACCGTCGGCGGTGGCGGCCGCCCCGGCGAGCTCGCTGATCCGCGCATAGGCTTCGTCACGGAAGCCGATCCGGTCGATCAGACCGCCAGTCACGGCGTCGGTGCGCAGCAACGGCGCCCTGTCGGCGAGTGCGTCGACCGCCGAGACCTCCAGGCCACGGGCGTCGGCGACCGCCGCGGTGACCTGATTGTGCAGGCTACCGATCAATGCCGCATCGGCCTCCCGGTGCGCGTCGGTGTAGCTGTCCTGAGTGAAAAGATTTGCCGCCGACTTGTATTCACCACGCGCCACGAACTGGACCTCGACGCCGGCCTTGCCGAGTGCGTCGCGCAGGAACAGCGCGTTGGTGGCGAACCCGATCAGCCCGACGGTGCCCGAGGGCTGCATCCACACTTCGCCGAACGCCGAGGCCAGGTAGTACGACAGGGTGCCGGGATAGGTCTCGGCCCAAGCCAGGGTGGGCTTGGCCGCATCGAAGGCCAGGACCGCATCACGCAGCTCCTGGATCGGTCCGGGCGGGGCGGCGGACAGCTGGATCCGGCCGATCAGCCCGGCGACCCTGTCGTCCTCGGCGGCACGATGGATGGCTGCCACGGTCTGGCGCAGGGTCAGCGGCTTGCCACCCAGGTTGATCAGCATCAGCGGGTCGAATCCGACGGTCTCCGGCGGGGCGAGCTGGAGATCGAGTTCCAGCACGCAGCCGCGCGGGACGCCGTTGTGGCGGGCCGTGTCGACCTTGCGGATCAGGTCGCGGACATCCTCCGCGTCAGGCAGGAGGCCGGGCAGATTGGTCAGCAGTCCGAACATCTTTCGAGCCTACCGGCGGCTTTACGGACGGCTCTTTCGCCGAACGTGAAACGTCGCCGGCGCCGGCTACCTCAATTCAGCCGACCAGCGCCCCACCGCGATCTTGCTGAACCCAGGTACCCACACAGGCCCATCCAGCTACCTGGCTTCAGCCGCGCGACGCCCCACCGCAGCCTGACTGAAACCACGCACGCATCGGCCGGCAACGCAGAAGGCCCCTGCCGAAGCAGGGGCCTTCTGACGTAGAACTACAGTTCGGTGGCCGAACCGCCTGCGGCGGTGATGGCCTCGCGGGCGCTGCCGCTGAACTTGTTGGCGGTGACGTCGACCTTGACGGTCAGCTTGCCGTCGCCGAGGACCTTCACCAGGGTGTTCTTGCGAACCAGGCCCTTGGCGACCAGTTCGTCGACACCGATGGTGCCGCCCTGCGGGAACGCCTTGGCGATATCGCCGACGTTGACGACCTCATAGGCAACCCGGAAGCGGTTGCGGAAGCCCTTGAGCTTCGGCAGCCGCATGTGGATCGGCATCTGGCCACCCTCGAACGCCACGGGGACGTTCTTGCGCGCCTTGGTGCCCTTGGTACCGCGGCCGGCGGTCTTGCCCTTGGAGCCTTCACCGCGACCGACGCGGGTCTTGGCGGTCTTGCTGCCCGGGGCGGGCTTCAGGTCGTGAAGCTTGATAACACTCATCGTCCTAGACCTCCTCAACCGTGACGAGGTGATGCACGGTCTTGATCAGACCGCGCGTCTGGGCGTTGTCCTCACGGACGACGGACTGGCGGATCTTCCGCAGCCCGAGGGTCCGCAGGCTTTCGCGCTGCTTCCAGCGTGCACCGATGGTGCCGCGCACCTGGGTGATCTTGAGCTCTGCCATGACTATGCGCTTCCTTCACGAGCCGCGGCGACAGCCACGGCCTCGGCCTCGCGGCGGGCCTTGAGCATGCCGGCCGGGGCGACGTCCTCGATGGACAGACCGCGACGGGCCGCCACCTCTTCGGGACGCTGGATCATCTTCAGCGCGGCAACGGTGGCGTGCACCACGTTGATCGCGTTGTCGCTGCCCAGCGACTTGGCCAGGATGTCGTGCACGCCGGCGCATTCCAGCACCGCGCGCGCCGCACCGCCGGCGATCACACCGGTACCGGGGCTGGCCGGACGCAGCATGACGACGCCCGCTGCGGCCTCACCCTGAACCGGGTGGACGATGGTGCCGCCGATCAGCGGAACCCGGAAGAAGTTCTTGCGAGCTTCTTCGACGCCCTTGGCGATGGCGGCGGGAACTTCCTTGGCCTTGCCGTAGCCGACACCGACCATGCCGTTGCCGTCACCGACGATGACCAGCGCGGTGAAGCTGAAGCGCCGACCACCCTTGACCACCTTCGAAACGCGGTTGATGGTGACGACGCGCTCGATGTAGTTGCTCTTCTCGCCACGGTCGTCGCCGCGACCGCGGCCACCGCGGTCGTCGCGTCCTCGGCCGCCACGATCGCCGCGGCCACCGCGATTGTCCTGCGCCGAACCGGCGCCAGCCTGGTCGGCCATCATGCAGTCCTCTCGTTGTCAGTCATCAGAATTTCAGCCCGCCTTCGCGCGCGGCATCGGCCAGCGCGGCGATCCGGCCACCGTAGGTGTAGCCGCCACGGTCGAAAACGACCGTCTCGACTCCGGCAGCCTTGGCGCGCTCGGCGATCAGCTGACCGACCCGCACGCTCTGTGCCTTCTTGTCGCCCTCGACCGCACGCACATCGGCCTCGATGGACGAGGCCGCCGCGACGGTGACGCCGGCGAGGTCGTCGATCAGCTGCACGTGGATGTGCCGTGCCGACCGGTTGACCATGAGACGCGGGGTCTCCGCGGTGCCTTCGACCTTCTTGCGCAGACGCGCGTGACGGCGGATGCGGGCGTTCCGACGGGTCTCGGAGATGTTCTGCCCCACCGGCTTCCGGGTGGGAGCTTCGGTCTTCGTGGTAGCCATGGGTTACTTACCTGTCTTTCCGACCTTGCGGCGGATCTGCTCACCCTCGTAGCGAACGCCCTTGCCCTTGTACGGGTCGGGGCGACGCAGACGACGGATCACCGCGGCGATCTGGCCGACCTTCTGCTTGTCGATACCCGTGATCGAGAACTTGGTGGGTGTCTCGACCGCGAACGTGATGCCCTCGGGCGCTTCGATGAGGACCGGGTGGCTGTAGCCGAGTGCGAACTCCAGGTTCGCGCCCTTGAGCGCGACGCGGTAGCCGACGCCGAAGATTTCCATCTTCTGGGTGTAGCCCTCGGTCACGCCGGTGACCAGGTTGGCCACCAGGGTGCGGGACAGACCGTGCAGCGAACGGCTGCGCCGCTCGTCGTCCGGACGGGCCACCACGATGGCGCCATCGTCGTTGCGCGACACCTGGATCGGCTCGGCGATGTCGAGGGTCAGGGTGCCCTTGGGGCCCTTCACCGAGACGTTCTGACCGTTGATGGTGACGTCGACTCCGGCGGGAACCGGAACCGGCTGCTTTCCAATACGCGACATGTTCTCGTCCCCCTACCAGACGTACGCGAGGACTTCGCCGCCCACGCCCGATCGAGCTGCCTGGCGGTCGGTGAGCAAGCCTGAGGACGTGGAGATGATCGCCACGCCCAGGCCGCCGAGCACCCGGGGCAGATTGGTGGATTTTGCATAGACCCGCAGACCGGGCTTGCTGACCCGGCGCAGGCCTGCGATGGAGCGCTCACGGCTGGGGCCGTACTTGAGCTGCACCACGAGTGCCTTGCCGACCCGAGCATCCTCGGTGCGGTAATCGGAGATGTAGCCCTCGGTCTTGAGGATCTCGGCGATATTGGCCTTGATCTTCGAGTGGGGCAGAGTCACCTCGTCGTGATACGCCGAATTGGCGTTACGCAGACGCGTCAAGAAGTCTGCGATGGGATCGGTCATCGTCATGACAGCCGGTTCACCTTCCTCGCGGCGGTTCCCAGTCCGGGCCTACCGTGTTAATCAGTAATGAATGCTGGTTACCAGCTGGACTTCTGCACACCGGGCAGTTCGCCCGCATGCGCCATCTCCCGCAGGCAGATACGGCACAGGCCGAACTTGCGGAACACCGCGTGGGGACGACCGCACCGGTTGCACCGGGTGTAGGCGCGCACTGCGAACTTGGGCTTCTTGTTGGCCTTGTTGACCAGAGCCTTCTTTGCCATTGCTCAGTTCTCCTTGAACGGGAAGCCCAGAGCGCGCAGCAGCGCACGGCCTTCGTCGTCGTTCGTCGCCGAGGTGACGACGGTGATGTCCATGCCACGGGGGCGATCGATGGAATCCACGTCGATCTCGTGGAACACCGACTGCTCGGAAAGGCCGAAGGTGTAGTTTCCGCTGCCGTCGAACTGCTTGGGGCTCAGGCCACGGAAGTCGCGGATACGCGGGAGGGCGATGGAGACCAGGCGGTCCAGGAACTCCCACATCCGGTCGCCGCGCAGCGTGACGCGGGCGCCGATCGGCATGCCCTCGCGCAGCTTGAACTGGGCGATGGACTTACGCGCCTTGCGGATTTCCGGCTTCTGCCCGGTGATCAGCGCAAGATCGTTGACCGCACCGTTGATCAGCTTGGCGTCGCGGGCGGCGTCACCGACACCCATGTTCACGACGACCTTGACCACGCCCGGGATCTGCATCACGTTGGCGTAATCGAACTCTTTGTTGAGCGCGTCCTTGATCTCTTCGCGGTAGCGCTGCTTCAGCCGAGGCTGAACCTTGGCGGAGTTTTCTACTGTGGTCATTCTCAGATGTCCTTGCCGTTGCGCTTGGAGACCCGGACCTTCTTGCCGGACTCCTCGTCGACGCGGTAGCCGATGCGGGTCGGGTTGCCATCGGAGTCGATGACCATGACGTTGGAGACGTGGATCGGCGCTTCCTGCGTGACGATGCCGCCAGAGGAGGCGCCGCGCTCGTTCTGCGACTGCGCGGTGTGCTTCTTGATCCGGTTCACACCTTCGACCAGAACCTTTTCGCGGGACGGGTAGGCCTCGATGACCTTGCCCTTGGCGCCCTTGTCCTTACCGGAGATGACGAGCACGGTGTCGCCCTTGTGCACCTTCATTACAAAACCTCCGGGGCCAGCGAAACGATCTTCATGAACTTCTTCTCGCGCAGCTCACGACCGACGGGCCCGAAGATGCGGGTACCGCGCGGGTCGTTGTCGTTCTTGATGATGACGGCGGCGTTCTCGTCGAACTTGATGTAGCTGCCGTCGGCGCGGCGGCGTTCCTTGACGGTCCGCACCACCACTGCCTTGACGACGTCGCCACGCTTGACGTTGCCGCCGGGGATGGCGTCCTTGACGGTCGCGACGATGATGTCGCCGATACCCGCATAGCGCCGCGACGAGCCACCGAGCACCCGGATGCACAAGATTTCCTTGGCACCCGTGTTGTCGGCGACCTTGAGCCGCGATTCCTGCTGAATCACTCGATCTCCTGACCTGGTTTTGTATGCACGCCAGATACCGACCTGGACGTACGCGGTCTTTGTCACTTCAGGGCACGCAGGGCTGACAGTAAAACTGCACAAGCCAGCCGAGGTCTGCCCGAGGCAACCCCTACATACTAGGTGAGCACGTGCTTTGCACCAAATCGCCGCCGATGGCATGCCGACTTCGGTGTGGTTTCGTGCGCTGGCGGCACGCTGCCACACCGAAGTCGCACGTCAGCGGCCGTTGGTTAGCTCGACGGCGTGCGCGGCGGCCAGTACCAGGCCGTCTGCATGTCGGGCACCGACGATCTGCAGACCGCACGGCGCACCACCGGCCCAGCCGGCCGGGACCGAGATCGCCGGCTGGCCGGTCAGGTTGAAAGGGTAGGTCACCGCGAGCGCACCCCAATGGTCCACCGCGTGGCCGTCGATCTCGGTCGGCATGGGCCCCTCCGCCTCGAACGCAGTGACCTGCGTGGACGGGGTCAACAAGAGCTGCACCTGCTCGAACGCGCCCGCGGTGGCCGCCACCAGCCTGGCCCGCGTTTCGTGCGCCTGCAGCAGCGCCGGCGCGGTCAGCTCCCGCGCCGCTTCGACATAGCGGCGCACCGATGCGTCGACCTCGACGTCGCCGGGGTCACCAATACCTGCCGCGGCAACGGCGGCGTACACATCCGGTGCCGACAGCACCCGGAATGCCGCGGCACAGTCCGGATCGATGGGGACCTCGACGCTCACCCGAACCGCGCCGGTGGCCAGGACAAACCGCTGCGCGGCCGCCTCGGCCACCGCCGCGACCTCGGGATCGCACGGCGCACCACCGAGCGTGGGCAGGAACGCCACCCGCAGGCCACGCAGGTCGACCCGATCCAATGCGGCCTGCAGCCGCGGGGCGGGGACCGACGCGCGGTCGGTCGGATCGAGACCGGTCACACAATCGAGCACCCTGGCGGTATCACGGACCGTGGTGGTCAACACCCCGAAGTGATCGTTGTCGGCGACCCCGCGGTGTCGCGGCCCGCGCGGGACCACACCGTAGGTCGCCTTGAACCCGACGAGCCCGCAGTAGGCGGCCGGAATCCGTAACGACCCTGCTCCATCGGTTCCGGTGGCGAAGGGCACCATCCCGGCGGCCACCGCCGCCGCAGACCCGCCGCTGGAACCGCCTGGCGTCAACCGCGGATTCCACGGGTTACGGGTCACTCCGTGCAGGGGTGACGCGGTGAAGGACGCCCGGCCGAACTCCGGCGAGGTGGTCACCCCGACGGGAATCGCGCCTGCGGCCACCGCACGGGTCACCAATGTGGTCGTGTGATCGGCGATCCGCTCCGCATAGAGCCGACTCCCCATCGCGTAGGGCCAGCCGGCCACCGCGTGCAACTCCTTCACGCCCATCGGTACGCCGGCGAGCGGACCCGGATCGTCACCGGCAGCTACGAGTCGGTCGATCTCCGCGGCCCTGGCCATGGCACCATCGCGATCCACGTGCACGAAGGCGTTGAGTTCGGGGTCGACGGTTTCGATCGTGCGCAGTGCCTCGGCCATCACCTCGCGGGCGCTGATCCGTCCGGATCGGACGCTCTCCGCCGTATCCACTACGGGAGACCCAGCAGTCCGACTGCGTGCGGCGGTCACAGCATCACCACTGCCGCAACGGATGTCGCCACCAGCAGTCCTGTTATGACGGGTATGAACAGGCGTCGGGCGAGGTCGATCACCGACACTCCGGTGAGGCCTGCCACCACGATCAGCGAGGACCAGATCACCAAGGTTCCACCACCGGTCCAACTCGCGCCGTTCTGGGCGATCGCGGCCAGGGTAGCCACATCGGCTCCCGAACTCTCCCCCAGTGAGGCGGCGAGCGAACCGGTGAACGGAAGTCCCGGCCAACCGCTGCCGTCGAGGCCGATCACCATGCCGACGACCAACATCGCAAACGCCGCAAGGACCGGAATGGCGGGGATCAAGGGTTGCACTCTGGACACCGCGTCGAGGAGAAAAGCCGGTGCCGCGCCGTCCTCAGGCAGGCCGAGGATGGTCCCCGAGTAGTCCGACAGCCCGATATAGACGAAGCCGGCGACCGGAATGACCTTCCCATGGTGCGGAACGCGAAGGTTATACCGTCGGTGAAGTGGTCGCCGACCTCGGCCAGCCAGCCGCGAGGAACCGAGATGACCGACACCGCCACCAATGCCAACGCCGCCGTACCGCCCACCAATGGGCCGCCCAATCCTTCGTCGATGTTGGGCAACCAGTCGGTGAACCGGCCGAGCAGCATGAACAGCAGCAAGGCTGCGAACAACGTCGGAATCGCCACAGCGATGACTCGAGCGGCACCCGAAACCCGCTGCGGGTCCGAGGCTTCGGTGGCGACGCGGACTGCGGCCGGGTCGGTCGCCGCACTCGCGACATCTTCGGTTGCACCGCACTCTGCCGCGGCCTGGACCGGAAGGACCACAGCCGCGGCCGCCGCGGGGGTGAGCATTCTGGTGCGGACGTCGCGAAAATAGGCGACGGTCAGGGCCACCACACCCGCGATCAGCGCGATGATGGTGGCGCGGATCGCGATCGATCCTGCTGACACATCGGCACCACCGGCCGACAACGAGGGGGCCACACCCATGACCAGGTCCGAACTGAGCGCCATTCCCTGACCGGTGATGGCGATCGCCAACGCCGCGCCGAAGGGCGGCAACCCCACCCGTACTGCAGCGGGCAGCAGGATCGCCGCGATCAACGGCAGGACCGGGGTCGGCCAGAAGGACAGCGACAGCAGGAAAGTCACGATCGCCAGCACGACGTAAGCAGTGTGTCCGTTGCGAAACAGTGAGCGCAGGGGTGCGATCATCAGCGCGTCGGCACCCGCGCGGCGTACCGCTCCCAGCATCGCGGTGACCAGAGCGATCACCAGGAAGATCGGTAAGAGCTCACGGGTACCGACGATGGCGGCGTTGAACAACGCCGCCAGACCGGTGGTGATACTTCCCCCGAAGGCCGTCGCGGTGACGAAGGTGGCCAGCAGCGCGGGTGCCACGACGTTCTTCTTCGCGATGACGGTGATGATGAGCGCGACGAGTCCAAGCAGATAGCAATAGTGGGCAAAAGTCACCTGGAGAACCTTCCTGGAACCGAGCGCCACGGTGTGGCGATCCGAAAAGCTTTCAACACCAGTCGAACCCGCCGGAACCATAGCGCAGTGCTGTACCACCGCGGTGGTACGTGCGGGTGTGCATCGCTGCAGCCCCGGCGTCGTGCAGACCCTGATTCTGACCAGAACCTGTCCCTGCGGCAATCCCGAAAAGGCACACGGCACAACCGGTCAGCCGTGCACAGTGTCCAGATATGAAGCCAATGTTCCGTATCGCTGCGCGCCGCGCACGGTTGTGCGATCATGACCGGCTCGCTAGCCCACCGCGGCGACGAGTTGCACTTCCACCGGGGCTCCCGACGGTAAGGATGCCACCCCGATCGCACTGCGGGCCGGTGTGTTTCCCGGGCCGAGAACCTCGGTGAGTGCTGCCGTCGCGCCGTCGGCCACCGCGGTCAATGACGTGAAGTCGGCAGTGCATGCCACGTACACCGTCATCTGCAGACAGCGGATATCGCCGGTGCTATCAGACTGCACCGACCGCACCGCGGCCACCGCGTTCCGCGCAGCCAACCCCGCGGCCCGGTAGGCGGTCTCGACGTCCAGGTCGGCGCCGACCGTACCTGCCACCTGAAGCACGCCTTTGCGGCGCGGCGTCATGCCTGCGGTGTAGACGATCCCGGCGTGCAGCACCGCCGGTACATAGTCGCCCTGCGGTGGCGGCGCTTCGTCATTCGACACCGAGCGCCACGCCTTCCTGGCGGGGGTCGGCAGCGCCGCTGAGGACGCCGCGGTCATCCAGCGAGATCAGTTGGGCACTCCCGCCGGCGCCCCATTCCGGCTGTAGCACCACCCGATGACCCAAAGCGGTCAGCTCGGCACGGACCGACGCCGACACCGAAGGCTCGACGCGCAGCTCGTCGGGCGCGCCGAGGACGTCGGCGTCAGAGCCGGGGAACACGGTGAACCGCGGTGCGGCAACTGCTTCGGCGGCATCGAGTCCGTGATCGAGAACATGGGAGAGCAATTGCATGTTCCACTGCACCTGACCGTCGCCGCCAGGAGTGTTCCCGACGTGCAGCAACCCGCCGCTGTCGTCGGTGACGACCCAGGCGTTCAGGGTGTGCAGCGGTTTGCGCCGCGGTGCGACTTCGTTCGGGTGCCCCGGGATCAGGTAGGCGCCGCGGCCCAGCCGGTTGTTGAGGACCACACCCGTGCCCGGCACCGTGAACTTGGCACCGAAGGTGAATGCCAGCGAGTGGATGAAGCTGACCGCGCGTCCGTCGGCGTCGACGGCCACCGTCGAGGTGGTATCCCCCGAACCCACCGATATCGGCCCACGCGCCTCGGTTCGTTCATCGAGGTCGCGCCGCTGCATCATGAGTCGCTCTGCGCCGAGAACATAGGCGGCGCCCGCATTGTCGCTTCCGCACAGCTCGAGCCGATCGGCGAAGGACAGCCTGGCGGCGCGTGCCAGCCTGTCGATGGCCCCGCTGCTCAGCCACCCCTGGAATCCGACGACACCATCGCACAGCGAGGCCTGCTGCAGAACCATCCACCCGGGGGTGGGCAGTGGCGTCAGGTGCACGGTGGCGCCGGCATAGCGACCGGTGAGCGCGGGTTCGACGGCCGCGACGGCACCCGCGGCCCACTCGTCGCCGGAGAACGGTGCACCGCCATCCTGCAGCGCGGCGACGGCTCGTTCGGCGAAAAGACCGGTATAGAAGCCGTCCGGGTCGAGCGCAAGCGCGCGGATGGTGGAGGCCAGATCCGGTTGCGTCAGTCGGTGCCCGACAGGCGCCGGAATCGCGTCGCGGGTGTAGACCGCAGCCAACCCCGGGTCCCTGACGATGGCCATAGACGCGACGGCGACATCAGCGGCGGTGCGCGCCGAACACGGCAGTCCGCCTTCGGCGATCCGTGCCGCCGGCGCCCACAGCGCCGACAGCTCCCGCGTGCCACCGACTCGGTGCAGGGTGGCGAGCGCGGCCGGGGCACCCGGCACCGCCACCGCCAGCGGACCGTCCAGCGGAATCGCCGAACGGCCCTGTGCGGCATAAAACTCCGGTGTTCCACCGTCCGGCCCGAAGCCCGATCCGTTGACTGTCCATACCCGGCCGTCGGGTTCGCGGACCACCGCGAACGCGTCACCGCCGATACCGCATTGCCCGGGCAGGGTGAGCCACGACATCGAGGCCATCGCCAGCGTCGCATCGACGGCGTTGCCGCCGTCGGCGAGCACCCTGGCCCCGGCCAAACTCACCGCCGGATGACTGGAGCTGACCATGCCGGCGCCCGAAAGGGCTGACGGGCGTGCCGCGTCGGCCATCAGACGTCCCGGCGGGCTCGGCGGGTGGGACCGGCCGGCGCCTCTCCCGGCGTCACACCGACGAAGATCTCACCGTCGCGCTCCTGACACGGAAAGGTCTTGATCGGCTCGGTCGCCGGCGGACTTATCGGTTCGCCGGTCTCCAGATCGAAAGCGCTTCCGTGACAGGAACACCCGATACCGTCGTCACGCAGTTTGCCCGAGGACAACAGACAATCGAGGTGGGTGCAGTAGTTGGAGGTGGCATAGGCTTTACCGTGTAGCCGGGCCACCGCGAACTCGTGCTCGCCGGCATAGAACCGGCGCACGATACCTTCGGGAACCTGACCCGACCGGGCGACCCGGACGAATTCTGTTGCAGTTTGCTGGATCTGTTCGGTCATGACGTTCCCGTCCTAGGTGTGCCGGAGGTCAGGTACACGGTCTTCTCGTTGAGGTAGAACTCCATCATCGACGCACCCGCCTGCTCCTTGAAGGTGCCGCCCGACGACGCTTTGTAACCACCGAAGGGCGCATTCATCGCCATTCCCGTGGTGGGCTGGTTGATCTTGACGAGACCCGTCTTGGACCGCCGCGAGAACCGCTGGGCGACAGCAAGGTCGTCGGTGACGATCGCCGCCGACAGCCCGAACTCCGTGGCATTGGCCAGTTCGATCGCCTCATCGAGATCCACAGCGCGCTGCACGGCCACCATCGGCCCGAAGACCTCCTCGTCAACTATCCGCATCCCGGCCCTGGCCTCGGTGAAGACAGCGGGCCGGACGAAGTACCCGCCGGGCTCCCCACCGGGAGTGACCGCCTCACCGCCGCAACGCAGCGTCGCGCCCTCGGCGATACCGGCCTGCAGGTAGGACCGGAACTTCTCGAACTGTGCGGCGCTGGCCAGAGCGCCCATGTCGATACCGGGTTCTGCGCCCGGCCCCACCTTCATCGCCCCGGCGCGCGCGATCAGTGCGTCGACCACGGCATCGTGGTTGGCGCTGGTGACGATCACCCGGCTGGTTCCGGTGCAGGCCTGGCCGGACAACCCGAACGCACCCTTGGCGATCAGGGCCGCGGCCCGCTCCGGATCGGCATCCTCGGCAACGATCACCGGATTCTTGCCGCCCATCTCCAACTGCGCCCGGCGGTGGGGGCCCACCTGGGTGTGGATGGCCCGGCCGACGCCTGTGGATCCGGTGAAGGTGATGGCCGCGACCCGCTGATCGGCGGTCACGGCGGCCCCGGCCACGCCGTCACCCTGCACCAGCGCGATCACACCCGGAGGCAACCCGCCGGCGAGCAGGGCCTCGACCAGCCGCTGACCCATCAACGGGGTCAGTTCGGAAGGCTTGAACAACACCGGGTCCCCGACCGCCAGCGCCGGCCCGAGCTTGCGGGACGGGATGTTCAACGGGAAGTTCCACGGCGTGATCGCCCCGACGATGCCAACGGGTTCACGCAGGGTGTACACCAGGTCGGCACCGGCCGTCGGCAACGTGACACCGCAGGCGCGGGTCGCCTCGGCGGCGTAGAACCGCAGATTGGACGGCGTACGGCTGACCTCCATGGCGGCCTCGGCGCGGGTCTTACCCTCCTCGCGCACCAGCTCGGCGATCAACTGAGGACCGTGGGATTCCAGCTGTGCGGCAGCGGCTTCCAGGATGGCGGCCCGCCGTTCGGGAGCCGTCTCCGCCCATTCCGCGGCAGCGTGGGCCAACCCGTCGACGGCGGCGGTGACATCCTCGGCTCCCGATGCCGGGAAGGTGCCGATGAGGTCTGCCGGTTCGGCCGGATTCACCCGGGTGAAGGTGGCACCGGACCGCGCCGGCACCCAGGACCCGCCGATGAAATTACGCCCCTCGATCATGCCGGTACCTCCTCGTTGTGGTCGTCGGTCTCGTCGCTGTAGGCCAGGTCCCACAGGTCGATGTCTTCATCACCGAGTGCGTCGGCCTCGATGGGCCGGCCGAGCAGTTCGCGGGCCACCGAGATGTCCTCACCCCGATCGATACTGAGTGCACCGCACAAATGGGGACCGTCGAAATAGAAGGCGGTGAAGTCCAGTGCGTCGCGGTCACCGCGCAGTACCGGTGTGCCCCGAATGGCGCCCAGGCTTTGGATGTTGTGGCCGAACTGATCCGACCAGAACCAGTGCGGGTCATCATTGACCGCGTCCCGGCCCAGCATCGTCCCGGCGACCGCCACCCCCTGGCGGCTGGCATTGTCGAAGTGCTCGACCCGGACGTGCCGGCGGGCCCTATCCGAGAAGCGCTGCGCGACATCGCCAGCGGCATAGACGTGCGGCACCGTCGAGCGACCGGCGGCGTCGACGACGATCCCGTCATCGACGTCAAGGCCGGAGGCCAGCGCCGAAGCGGTATTGGGCGTGATGCCGATCCCGATCACCACCAGGTCGAATTCCTCGGCAACACCGTCACTGCTGACCAGCACCGACTCAGCGGTGGTGCGCACCTCGGTGACCGATGCCGAGGTACGTACGTCGACACCGTTATCACGGTGCAAACTGGTGATCACCATGCCCATGTCGGCGCCGAGAGCGGCGGCCAGCGGCACCGGCGCGGTCTCCAGCACCGCTACGGCGACACCCGCCGTGACTGCTGTGGCGGCGAGCTCGAGGCCGATGAATCCGGCACCGACGATGGCCAATCGGCGGCCGGGACGCAGTTGCGACGCAAGTCGGGTGGCGTCGTCGAGGCTGCGCAGGTAATGCACGAGGTCTGGTCGCGGCCCCGGGACCGTGAGCCGCCGCGGGCTGCCGCCGGTGGCGAACAGCACGGCGTCGGCGGCGATCGGCCGATGACCGGCCAGTTCGACGCGTCGCGTGGCGGCGTCGACCCGGGTCACCGTGGTGCCGGTGATCAGCTCGACTTCATTTGCCTCGCGCCACTTCTCGGGCAGGATCCACAGGGAATCCGTGGTCTCGGTGCCGGCGAGGAACTCCTTGGAAAGCGGTGGTCGCTGATAGGGGGCATATGGCTCGTCGCCGACGAGAAGGATCCGGCCGTCGAATCCGTGCCGGCGCAGATTGCGCGCGGCGACGGCGGCCGTCTGGCCGGCGCCGACGGTGACGATCGTTTGTGGCGTCATGCGCGTGCCCCCTCACCGGTGCTCGCCTCGGCGTGCTGCGCAGGCACCATGTCGATGTAGACGGTGCCGTCATCGATACGCACCGGGTAGGTCGGCTGGCAGAGATCCTGATCGGCCTCGTAACCGGTCTCCAGGTCGAACTGCCACTGGTGGCCCGGGCAGATCACCTTCCCATGGAGCAGGGTGCCCTTGAACAGCGAACGATCTTGGTGCACGCAGAGATCGGCGAAGGCGTACACCCGACCGTCGGCCTGGAACAACGCGACGGCCACGCCGTCGATCTCGATCCTCAACTTACGTCGCCTGCCGAGGTCCTTCATGGTGGCCACAGCTGTCCACATGTGCTCTCCCTTTCGGTCGGTTCGGCGCGGTCCGGCGGGCGGACCGCACCGAAACCGGTCAGACCGCGGCCGGCTCCAGTTCCGGTGCGACATAGGTGTCGTAGAGACCCTTGGTGTAGGAGAACCGCATCTCGGCACCCCAGCGCACCATCTGCAGGCAACGCTGCTGCAACTGCGGGGTGTCGGCGTGGTCGAGCACGATCTGATAGCCGCGCTCGCCGTGCACCACGTCGGAGGTGATGTGCAGGTCGAAGAATTCGATCTCGTCCTCGGTGAACTTGTACACCTCGCGCAGCGGCACGATCTGCTTGGTGTAGATGCTGGGCACCTGCGACTCCAGACCCACCACCAGCGCTGCGGTTGCCACCACGAAGTGTTCGCGCGCCGAGACCGCGTAGCACCACGACTGCAGACCGCGGGTGATCGCGTTCATGTTGTTCGGATCTTCGATGCGTTCCTTGGTGGTGCCACAGGCCTCACCGAACTTGATCAGCAGGTCGGTGTGTCGGATATCGGCCAGTTCCTCCTCGTACATGTTCTGCAAGGTGAAATCCTTTGCACCCGTGTACTCGTCGGGGGTGTTGGCATAGATGTTCGCCAGGTAGTCGGCGAACGGCCCGACGTAGTGGAAGTGGTTCTCGGCCCAGCGTGCGAAGTGGTGGCGCTGCAGCTGCCCCTCGGCCCACGCTTTGGAAAACGAGGCGTTCTTGGCCTCTCGGCCCTTGATGGCGTTCTCCAGTTCGGCGCGGAACTCCTCGCGGCCCAACAGTTCGGTCATGATGGGGGTCCTTTCGATGTGCGATGCAGACGCCGACGGATGCCGATGTCTGATGATGCGATGGGGCTGCAAAACGTCGCAGCATTGCGAAGTCCGCTCTCTGCACCAGCGACGTTAGCCAGGCGGTCGCGGTTGCGACATGGACAACATCACCGCCGATGACGGGCAGGACGGGTCATGCTGCACAGTGGTTCTCAACGACTGCCGATGGCCGCGGTGAGCGCCTCGAATTCGGCGAGGACGGCGGCACCAACGGCCTTGTCCTGCGCGCCGTTGCCACCGCTGATGCCCACACCGCCGACGATCTGCCCGTCGAACAGCAACGGGAATCCACCGACGAACACTGCGAACTTGCCGGGCAGCATGTGGCTGATGCCGAAGGCCTCGTTGCCGGGAAGCGCCGGGCCGTCGGGCGCCTCGTTGAACAGATGAGTCGCCCGCTCGTGACCCGCCGCAGTGAACGCCTTGGCGATGGAGATATCGACGCCTGTCAGCCGGGCGCCGGGAAGCCGGTGCAAGGCAAGAACATTGCCTCCATCGTCACAGATGCACAGGGTCTGCTTGACGCCGATCTCCTCTGCCTTGGCCCGCCCCGCGGCGAGCAGGGGCAGGGCATCGTCGAGGGTGATCCGGTAGATCTGGTGCATGGCGGCTGACTCCTGTGATCGGTCGGTGACTGGCGGTGCGCCTGGTCAATGTCTACCGAGGACCGCGCCCGCACGCCCTGGTCACAATGTCCGCATTTCGCGCGACATCAGGGTCAAACTGCACATAGGGTTGGAGCCATCGGCGGTGTGATCGTGGTCGAGCGAGCCTCCGCCGCCCGGTGTATGCGTCGCACACTGCCGAGATGAGGGATATGACACCAGCGCACCCGCACGGCGATCGGATGACCGTCGCAGGACTGCTCGACGAATCGTTGATGTCCGGCGCCAGGGTGGTTGCCGGACAGGATCACCTCGACCGCGAATTACATTGGGTTCTACCACTTTCAGAGGTGCTTTCTCGCCACGAGGCGCTCGACGGGGTGGCCGTGTACGCCCGCCCCGAAGCGCTCCTGGGCAGTGCCGGCGCGCTGGCCGCACTTGCGGCGCGGGGAGCGACGACGCTCGTCGTGGACAACTCGGTTCCCGCTGACTTCCCGGCCGTCCTGCCCGCCGGCCTGGTGGTGATCGAGATGGCCTTCCCGGTCGGATTCACCGCACTCAACCGCCTGCTCGCCGAGCGTGCGCTCAGTCAGGAGGTGCACGTGATGCGCTATGCCACGCACGTGCATGCCTCGCTGGCCGGGCTCTTCCACCGCGGGGCAGGGCTGCAGATGCTGGTCCGAGAGGTGTCCAATCTCGCCCGCAACCCGGCGATCGCGCTCGATGCCCGTGGACACATCGTGGCGCACAACGGCTTGACTCCCGAGATCGCCGCCGGCCTGACCGAGGCCATCGTCCCGCTGCTCACCGTCGATCTGCCTGCCGCAGCCAGATTGTCGGCACACCATGACACCCGCGTCGAACAACTCGACGATCCACTGGGCACCCGCTGGACCGCCATCTCCACCGCCATCAGGCTGGGCAAGGCGTTCGAGGGCTGGGTGGCCATCGTCATTCCGCATTCCGAACCGGGGTCCCACGAGCTGGCACGCCACATCGTGGTGACCGAGCAGGCGACCGCAATCATCGGTTCGGAAATGCTGCGCCAGCACAGTATCGACGAGGCCGAGGAACGCGCACGTGGAGACTTCGTGCAGGCACTGGTACACGGCCACTTCTCCAGCGAGCACGATATGCGCACCCGCGCCGAGTACCACGACGTCGACATCGATTCGCACTTCGGGGTTTTCGTCGCGCCGGGCGTGGTGCCGCACGGCGTCGACAATCCGGCCGCGAGCATGGTCCGGCTGGCCCGTTACGCCGCCAATGTCGCACCCGATCCGGCGGTGCGTTCCTACGTCACCGTGCTCGGCGACGTGCTGGTGGTCGTGCGGTCGCTACGCGGACAGGATGACGACGAACGACGCCGGGAGATGGCACACTACGCGGGCGCGATGGCCTGCGAACTGGAGAATCGCCGTGGCGCCGCGGTTGCGGTGTCCTACAGCAGACCGGCCTCGGGCGCGCAGGCCGTCTCGGGCAGCTACCGCGAGGCGCGGATCGCGCTGGGCATCGCGCGTCGGCTCCACCTCACCGGGGCCATCTCCTATCAGGATCTGCGCAGCTTCACCGTTCTCGCGGAGGTGGCCGAGACCGATCAGAGCCGTGCACTGGTCACCGATATCCTCGGCCCACTCCGCGCGGCTCCGGATCTGCGCGAATTCCTGACCGGCTATCTGGCCAACGGGGGCAACGTCAACGCGACCGCCCGCGCGCTGAATGTGCACCGTAACACCATGCTGACCAAGCTGGACCGGGTGTCCCGGACGATCGGCATGGACATCCGGCTACCCGACAACCAGTTCACCGTCTGGTTGGCCATCAGGCTCGATCTGTTGACCGAGGTGCACGCCGCCGTCGACCGAGAGGCCAGCTTTCGCTGATGTACTACCGCTGGGGAACGGGGTCCGGCCCGAGGAACGAACCGAGCAGGCCCAGCACCGCCACCCCGGACACCATGGCGAACGCCAGCACGTATCCGGTCGTGCTGTGCAGGCCCAATGCGACCGCCACCCAAGCGGCCCCCATCGCCGATCCGCCGAACCGCACCAGGTTGAACAGACCGAGACCGGTACCCTGCGCGCCGGCCGGTGAACGGGTGGCCCCGGTGGCGGCGGGCGTCTGCACGAAAGCGGTGCCGATACCGATCACCACCAGGATCGCGGTGATACCGGCCGGTCCGGCCGGGGTATCGATCCAATCGCGGCCGACGGCGACGGCGAGCAGTGCCTGCCCGAATATCAGCAGGCACAGGCCTGCACGGAGTACCCGGCGGGCTCCGAGGCGGTCCAAGTACCGGCCGACCAGCGGCCCCAGGATCACCATCGAAGCCGGGATCGCCAGCAGCACCAACCCGGCCACCGACCCCGACCGCCCTCGATCGACGACATAGAGCGGCACCGCGAGCAACGTGGCACCGAGACTGAACATGAAGGCGAATGCGCCCAGCGTGCTACGCACGAAACGCGGTTCGGCCACCAGGCGGACATCGACGAAGGGATCGGGTACCCGCAGGCAGTGCCACCCGAAGAAGGCCAAGGCCAGTACAGCTGTCGCCACAGCCCCGAGCACCACCAGCGAGACGCCCTGCGCCGGGACCAGCGCGAGCCCGAGGATAAGCAACCCTGCCCCCAGCGTCAGCGCACACGCGCCAAGAGCGTCGAAGGGCATCCGGGTGCCCGGGTGCCGCGGAATGTGCAGCAGCGTTCCGATCAGACCGGCCAGCGCGACCGGTACCAGCGGCACGAAGACCCACCGCCACCCCCAGCCGTCGGCGATGAACCCGCCCATCGTCGGGCCGATCGCTTGCCCGATCCCGTTCACCGACGCCCAAAGCCCAACCGCCCTGCCGCGCCGATCACCGGCGAACAGCCACGTCAACAGTCCCAGGACGGCTGGCCCGAGCGCCGATGCGGCGGCTCCGCCCAGGCATCTCCACAGGATCAACAGCTCCAGTGACGGCGCCGTCGCCGCGCCCACCGCGCAGATCGCGGTGGCAATCATGGAGGCGCAGTACACCCGGCGCCGACCGAACCGGTCCCCGATCCAACCGACGAGCGGCATCGTCGCTGTGAAGGTGAGCAGGAATCCGACCACGACGAACACACCGCTGCCGAGCGGCGCGCCGAAATCGGCCAGGATCGCCGCCATCGGCACGTTGACAACGTTGTTGCTCACGGTGCCCACCAGCGTCCCGGACAACAGCGCGGCCAGGGCCAGCGGCGTGCCGGCGGGATCGGGGGCCGACGGAGGCGTCGATTCCCGGCTGTCTGTATCAGTCATCGCAGTTACTGTCCCACCACCGGCCCGGGCGGGGTGTCCTCCGCCAGGGTCACACTGCCCTCGAAGCAGGCGCGCGCATGGTCACCCTGCACAGGACGCGCGCGGACGCAACCGCGCCGAGGGGAGGCCCGGTTCACCGTCGACAGCGAATTTTAACTTCTGCGAAACACCGCGACATCAAGATGACAAGGTCAGAACACGTTGCACAGCAGCGCGTGCACACCGTTGTGCACTGTGTGCGTTGACCCCGCGGCCCGACGCGCCGAGCATTCCCCCATCAAACTGCACAGCCCACGAGCAGTTGTGACTGAAAAGACCCGCGATGG
The DNA here is from genome assembly GCF_036946495.1 of Mycolicibacterium neoaurum. Classification (NCBI taxonomy): domain Bacteria; kingdom Bacillati; phylum Actinomycetota; class Actinomycetes; order Mycobacteriales; family Mycobacteriaceae; genus Mycobacterium; species Mycolicibacterium neoaurum. The sequence goes on along the minus strand of NZ_JAQIIX010000002.1, from coordinate 2,921,098 downwards.
ACATTCACCTCAGTGCCGCACATTGGATCTACCTCGCCGGAATAGTCGTCATCCTGCTGACAATGGCACTCCGCAAGAACATCCTTGTGCCGTCGGTGATCGCGACTTTGCTTACGGCCTGGGTTTTTTCGGGGAGCATCGTGACAGGTCTGGCGTCGATCTTCAACGCCAGCCTGGTGGCGGCACACGAGTTGTTCAACATCTTCCTGATCATCGCCTTCGTGACCGCGATGCTCGGAGCGCTGCGCGAGATGGGTGCCGACCGGCTGATGGTGACCCCGTTCCGCCGGGTGATGCGCGCAGGCACAAGTAGTTTCGTGATTCTGGCCATCGTGACCTATGTGATTTCGCTGTTCTTCTGGCCCACTCCGGCGGTGCCCCTGGTGGGTGCCGTGCTGATACCGGTGGCGATCCGTGCCGGGCTGAGCCCGTTGTCGGTGGGCATGGTCATCGCGATCGCCGGTCAGGGCATGGCGCTGTCCTCGGATTACATCATCAAGGTCGCACCCGGGATCTCGGCCACAGCCGCGGGCGTGGACACCGACAGCGTCGCCGACAAGGCGATGGTGCTATCGCTGATCGTCGGTCTGATCGCCCTGGCGATCACCTATCTCACCCAGCGCCGGACCTGGCGACAACCATCCCCGGACCTGCTGGTTGCCTGGGAGAACAAGGCCGACAAGTTCGGGGTGAGCGGCGGCGAGAGCGCACCGGCGGATGGCGGCTCCGCAGCGAGCCGCGTCGCCGATACCTCCCCGGCGCCAGGTGGCGTTGCCACGGCATCGGCAGGGACTGCGGGGATGGCGGCGCCAACCGCGACCGTTGTCCTCGACCAGGCACCCGTCCAGCCTGTCGAACCATCGAAGACACTGTCGGCCAAAGCTTTCGCAGTGGTCGTGCCGTTGGCCTACCTCGCTTTCATCATGTATCTGCTGCTGGGTAAGTTCACCAGCCTGGTGCCGCCACTGCAGGGCGGCGATGCCGCCGGAATCGTCGGTGGCATCGCTGCGATGCTGCTGTTCGCCGCTTGTGTCACCAATGACAAGCGGACATTCCTGGAAAGCTCGTCGACACATATCGTGGACGGCCTGGTGTTTGCCTTCAAGGCAATGGGCATCGTGTTGCCGATCGCCGGCTTCTTTTTCATCGGTAACGGTGACTTCTCGGCGCAGATTCTCGGAATGCCTACGGAGGCAAAGGGGCCGGCGCTACTGTTCGATCTGATCAATGCGGCGCTCGCCAATGTCGCGCCCAACGCCTTTCTGGTTGCCTTCACCGTGCTGTTCGTAGGTGTCATAGCCGGCCTCGAGGGATCGGGCTTCAGCGGCCTACCGCTCACCGGATCACTGGCGGGCGCGCTCGGCGGGGCGGCCGGAGTCGATCCGTCGACACTGGCAGCGATCGGTCAGATGGGCAATATCTGGTCCGGCGGCGGCACATTGGTCGCGTGGTCGTCGCTGGTGGCCGTGGCCGGCTTCGCCCGCGTGCCGGTACTGACGCTGGCCCGAAAGTGTTTTGTGCCCGTCATGTCCGGCCTGGTTCTGTGCACCGTCGCGGCCGTCCTGCTGTTCTGATGGTGTCTGCGGACCATCGTCAGTGGGCGGCACTGGTCGCGACCATCGTGCTGACCTACGTGACCGGCGTCGTCGATGCTGTCGGCTTCCTGGCCTTGGATCGGGTGTTCACCGGGAACATGACGGGCAACATCGTGATCCTCGGTATGGGCGTCGCAGGCGCCGACGACCTGCCGGTCCTGGGCCCAGCGATTGCGCTGGCGGCCTTCACCATTGCGGCGTTCCTCGCAGGTTTGGTCCTACGGGCGAGGCCGAAAGGATGGCAGCACCGGGTCACCGTGCTGCTGACCATCGGCGCGGTGACGCTTGCGGCACTGAGTGTGCTCGGCGGGACTGACGCGCACAGCGGAGCGGTGCTGCAGATAGTCATGGCCGCCGCCACCGCTGCGGTCATGGGTTCGCAGGCGATGGTGGCCCGCGCCGTCGCAGTCGCCGATATGACGACCGTCGTGGTGACCTCGACGCTGGCTTCTTTGGCCGGTGAAACGTGGACCACCCGCGGCGGAGGTGTGCTGCGGAACCGTCGATTCGCCGCCATCGCAACGATATTCGTCGGAGCCGTGACCGGGGCGCTGCTGGTGAAGTGGCATATCAGCGCACCTTTCGCATTGTCTGCCATCCTGACCGGCGCCGTCGCCCTCCTCGGCCACCGGCATCTGGTGGGCTGAACCGGGCGCAGCGATTCCGTACTTCGACGACCGGCACACCGAACCGACCCGTGAGGTCCCCGCGACCTGACCGCCGAGACCACGGTTTGTGGCCATCCTTCGTACAGATGGCGCGACAAACCGTAGTGTCGCCGCAGCTAGTCCTTGGCGAAGGCGCGGGCGAGCTCCCGCTCCGCGTCGAGATAGGGGGTGCCGGAGATGTCGACCACCACCTTGGCGATCGTCCCGCCGGTGAAGGCGAACGGTGCCGAATAGGCGCCGGACACAGCCTGCCCGGTATTGCTGCCGACCTTGATCCCGCCGCCGGAAAGCCCGAAGCTGCCCGGATGGGTGCGCACCCCATCGGCCTGACCGACGATGTCGTCGTCGACATAGAGCGACACCTGCCCGACCGGGGTGTGACTGCCCTCGACCGTGCCGGTCCGCTCGTATCGGACGCCGAAAACATGGCTGCCCAACGGGATCGGCGCCTGAGCGGTCACCCGTTGTTCGTCCTCGCCCATGAAGTTGTAGACGTATTGCAGAAGGCCGTCCTGGACGAACAGCACATGCCCACCGTGACCGGCGCCCTGCTTGAAGAGCACTCCTTCAGCGTCGGCGGTGTCCACGGCGACCTCGGCCAGGACCGAGAACGACTGGCCGCGCAGTTCCGGGGCCGCACCGAGACCGACCTCGGCGTTGTCCGGGTAATAGACGAAGTTCGTACGCCCCTTGGACAGCAGCGGCCGCCATCTCCCGAATGTCTCGAAGATGTTCAGATCCCCCAGCGGCAGACCGTTGTACTTGGCCGCCTCGGCGAACCACAGTTGCTGCAGTTCGGCCAGCTTCTCCGGGTTCTCCGCCGCCAGGTCACGGCACTGGCTGCGATCGGAGTCGATATGGAACAACTCCCAGCGGTCGTCGTCGAAATGTCCCCACCCCGCCGGTGATGCCGCGTGCACGGTGTTGGCGAACCAGCCCTCATGCCAGATCCCCCGGGTGCCCAGCATCGCGTAGAACTGGGTGCGCTTGTCGGTCACGGCGTCGGGATCAGCAAGAGCGGACTTGAAACTCACACCGTCGAGCGGCTTCTGCGCGATACCGCCGACCTCGGCGGGCTCGGTGATGCCGAGCAGGTCGTACACGGTGGGGGTCACATCGCAGACGTTGATGTACTGATCACGAACAGCGCCGTGAGCATCAATCCCCTTGGGCCAGGAGATGATCGCGCTGTCGGCGATACCGCCTTCGTGGGATGCGTAGCGCTTGAACAGTTTGTAGGGGGTGTTGAATGCCATCGCCCAACCGATCGGGTAATGGTTGTAGGTCTGCGGTCCGCCCAGCTGGTCATAGAAACGCAGGCTTTCGGCAACGGTATCGATGTACCCGTTGAAGAACTTCACCTCGTTGACCGATCCGTTCGGTCCGCCCTCACCGCTGGCGCCGTTGTCGGAGATGACGACGATGATGGTGTTCTCCAGCTGACCGGATTCCTCAAGATAGTCCAGCACACGGCCGATCTGGGCATCGGTGTAGGACAGAAAGCCGGCGAACACCTCGGCCATCCGGGCGAACAGCCGCTTCTCCTCGTCGTCGAGGCTGTCCCACGGACGCACAGTGTCCTGCGCCGGCCACGCCTCTCCCCCTGGCCCGGTGACGTCGAGATAGGGATTCATCGGCGACAGCTCGGTGTCCTGCGGGACGATACCGAGTCGTTTCTGATTGGCCAGCACGATATCTCGGTACTTCTCGTACCCCATGTCGAAGGCGCCGGCGTACCTGTCGGCCCACTCCTCGAACACGTGGTGCGGAGCGTGCCCGGCACCGGGGCACAGGTAGGTGAACCACGGTTTGTCCGGCGCGATGGCCTTGGAATCCCTGATGAATTCGATGGTCTTGTCCGCCAGATCCTTCGACAGGTGATAGCCCTGTTCGGGAGTGGCAGGCGGGGTGACGGGGTGGTTGTCGTACACGAGATCCGGATACCACTGATCGGTCTCGCCGCCCATGAACCCGTAGAAGCGCTCGAAGCCGCGCCCCAGCGGCCAATGCCGTTTGGTGGCGGCAAGGTTGGATTCCTCCAACGGAGTCAGGTGCCACTTCCCGACGGCATAGGTGTTGTAACCGCGCTCGGCGAGCACCTCCGACAGCAGCGCGGTATCGCGGGGAATACGACCGTTGCAGTTGGGGAACCCGTCGGTGAACTCCTCGATGGTGGCCATACCGACCGTGGTCGCGTTGCGGCCGGTGAGCAAGGAAGCGCGCGTCGGGGAACACAGTGCGGTCGTGTGGAACTGAGACAACCGCACACCCTTGTCCGCAATCCGGCTCATGGCCGGCATCTCGACAAGACCGCCGAAGCAATCCCAGGTGGCAATGCCGATATCGTCCCAGACCAGATACAGGACGTTGGGCGCATCCTCCGGTGCGGTGGGTGCGGCGTAGGGGCCCCAGTCCGGTTCCGAGTCGCGAATGTCGAGCGCGATCGTGCCCTTGAATTCAGCGGTCATCGGCCCTCCCGGGGATCGGCATCGACCGGAGAGTACACCCGCGCCGCTCGCGGCGCGGGTCAATCGATCTCAGGCCGGCTCGTTGACCCGGTACAACCGCCAATCAGGCTGCCCGTCGCCGTCGTTGGGAATCTCCAGCTCCAGTGTCGCCACCTCGGCACCGGTGTCGTAGAGCGTGGGATACCGCAGATTGAGCGCGTCCGAGGCGCCCCGGCCGATTGGTGGCACCGCCAACAGATACTCGATACCATTCGCGACCGGGTCGTTGAGCAGCTCGGTGAAATCCGGGTCGGACGGGATGACGAACACCGTGGGCCGGTCGGTGGCGGCCAGCACGCCGAACCCGTAGACGGTATCGGTGATGACGGAGCTCTCGGGGAGGCCAAGGGAATCCAGATACTCGGCGATGCGCCGCTCGGTGCCGAAGGTCCGCGCGATGCGTTGCTCGACGGCCTTGCGCGCGCTGACATCGTCGGGCTGCGGATTCAGCACCGCCCCGAGACCGTACTCCTGCGGCGCATAATCCGGTTGGCTCATACCGAACACCGTGACCGGGATACCGACGGCCAGCGTCGCCGCGACCGCGATATAGGGTGCCGCAGAACGGCGGCGGGCGGTCGGAGCAGCAACTGCAGCGATCGGAGCATAGCGACCGCGTCGTTTCGCCGGGGCGAGCACGCCGTCAGGCACACCGAGCAGAGCCAGGGTGGCCGCCATCGGGATCGCGATGATGAAGAACCGCAGGAACGGAAACGTCGATCCGTTCGCATAACTGAATGCCTGGAACCCCAGCACGGCACCGTACATCCCGAGCGGGACCACCAGCATCGGCCAGCGGGGGGTCCCCCAACGTTGCATCGTCGCCCACAGCAGCAGCGGAATCAGCGTCGGGGCGAGCAGCATGACGCACGCGGCGGCGAACCCGATACCGTCGGCGAAGTTCGGTGCGGTCTGGCCGGACTGTTCCAGGATCGCGGCATTGCCGTACTGCGAGGTGAATTGGGCGAACGCTTCCCCGGTGATCAACCAACCCGCCGCTGCCCAGCCGAGGAATGCCGCCACGCCCGGTCCGCTGACGATCAGCATGTCCAGCACGGCCCGACGTAGCCGCGGCGCGGTCCTGGCCCGCAGATAGGTCGTGGCACCGACGATCACACCGGCCGCACCGACCGACGCCAGCGCGTCATAGCGCGTCAGGTAGGCCAACCCCATCGCGATACCACCCGCGGCGACGAGGTGGTGGACATCGTCGTCGACCATCCACATGATGAGCCGGCGCACCGCCCAGGTCATGAAGAAGATGAACGGCGCCTCGCTCATCCCGTTGGATCCGTAGAACACGATCATCGGGTTGAGGGCGAACAATGCGGTGATCGTCAGCGAATAGCACCGGGGCAGACCACGGTCGGCACCCATGCTGAACATCTGCACCGCCGCTCCGGCCATGAACACGCTCGACATCAACGTGCCGGAGAAGGCGCGTTCGGCGAGCTCGGTCCAGATGCCGCTGAACAGGATGGCCGGGATCTGCACCATCGCCGCCACCGGGGTGAAGATGAAGCCGATGGCCGCCAAGTGCGGATCGCGGCTGAACAACACCGCCTGTGTGGATGCCACTCGGGACAGCGTGTCGCCCATGATGTAACCGTGCCGGACCTGCAGCCACCAGCCGACCCCGAGATACACGATCCCGGTCACGGCGAAGATGCCGAACTTCAGCCGCCGGTTCGTCACGACGAGCCGACCACCTTTTCGTGTGCGGTCTTCTCGTCGGGCTTCTCGGCCAGTCCGTGGAAGGTCTTCTCCCAGAACGACGGTTGCCGGATCATCTGATAACAGCCCTTGGCCGCGGCGATACTCATCATCACCCAGAACAACGGGACCGTCAGCGCCGCGTGCAGCAGGTCGGCGCGGTCATCCTCGCGCAGCGCGATCATGTTCATGTACATCACGGTGAAGTTGCCGATGATCATGGCGACGAGAGCCGGGAAATAGATCAACGGCGGGAAGACGCTGCCGACGACGGCCGGTTGCCCGAGGAACCACAGTGCGGTGATGAACCAGAACAGCAGGTTGAGCACCGCGATGACCGGCGTGCCCGCCAGCACCAAGGTGAACCGGATGAACGCGCGTAACCCCAACGTCCGGAACAGCTTCACCGGTCGGCGGATGTGCACCAGCCAGGTCTGCAGATAGCCCTTGTACCAACGGGACCGCTGCCGGACCCAGTTGATCGGGTCGCTGTTGGCCTCCTCGAGGGTGTAGGAGTCGATGACGGCGGTGCGCATGCCGTGCGCCGCGATGCGCAATCCCAGATCGGCATCCTCGGTGACGTTGAAGGGATCCCATGCCCCGATGTCGACCAGCACGTCACGGCGCAGATGATTGGATGTGCCGCCCAACGGGATCGGTGAGGTGCTCACCATCATGCCGGGGAGCAGATAACCGAACCAGAGTCCGTACTCCGCGGTGAACCATGCGGTGAGCAGATTCTGATGCCCGTTGTGGTAGACCAACTTGGCCTGTATGCAGGCCACATCCTCGGGCAGATCGCGGAACGCCGCAACGACCCGGCGCAACTGCAGCGGTTCCGGCAGGTCCTCGGCGTCGAAGATGGTGACGATGTCCCCGGTGGCGAAGTGCAGGCCGTAGTTGCACGCCTTGGGCTTGGTCCGCGGGTCGGCGGGTGGAACGAGAAGGATGGTGATGATGTCGGATTCGCCGCACGCCTCGGCGGCGTCGATGGTCACCTGATCGTCTGCCTCCAACAGCAGCAGTACCTGCAGCTTGTCCCGCGGATACTCCAGCGCGTCCATCGCCCCGATCAGGTCGGCGACCACCTCGGGTTCGTTGTAGGCGGGCACCAGGATGGTGTAGCCCGGTAGCTCGGTATCGGGGATCGCGCGGGCGATATCGTCGGGGACCGCGATCGGGCGGGACGCCAGACCGCGCCGGAAGATCAGCACCCGGTCGCCGAGCGTCACCAGATAGGCGGCCGTGCACAACCCGATCAGCACGACGGTGGTCTGCATCGGCCGCCAGATCGCCAGCGCGACGACCAGGGCGAGCATCGTCAGCAGCACCGGCTTCTGCCATCCGAGCAATGGTTTCGACGCCGATGCGCGCGGGTCGTCATCGCGCAGGCCGTTGATCGCCGTGTTCAGCGCATACTGCCGCTGCTCATCGGTCACGGTCTGCGCGTCGAGGATCTCGCGTACCTTCATGGCCGGGTCCCGGGATCGTCCGGACGTGGCGACATGCTCACGACGCGTCCGCGGCGCCCCGAGATCGGCGCGCTCGTAGCAACAGCAGTCCCGCCCCGATCACCACCACCGCCGTCGCGGCCGCGCCGGCGAGCAGGTACCGCGAACTGTTATCGGCCGCGGACACTGCATCCGGTTGCGCCGACTCGGGCGTGGTCAGTTGGATGACATCCCGGCCGGGCACCGCGATCAGGGCGTTGCCACGCAGACCTGACCAGCGCATGACGTCGGTATCCAGCCACTGCAACAGCCGGTCCAACTCGCCCGGTGCATCGGATGATGTCGCGACCAGCAGCGTCCGTCCTCCGCTGTAGAGGGCTTGCAGCGACCCGAATCCGACCTGCGGGTCGAGCGCCAAGGTAGTGGATTTGCCTGTGCCGTCGACATTCTCGACGGTGATCACGCCGTCGGCGCCCACCGAGACGGGCAACGTCACGTTGTCGGTGTCCCAACCGTCGGCGCTCACCACGACCGCCGGGTTCGCCGACGCGATGGCGGCGTCGGTCGATACCACGGCGGTGTCGAACGGCAGGCTACTGAGTCGCTGCAGACCGGTCATGATCGACACCGCCCGCCGCAGGTCGGCGAACTCCACCGAGGTGCCATCGCCGACGCCGATCTCGACGCGCGGCATCAACGCCTGGGGCAACGACTGGAAGCCCAGCGGTGTCGGCGGATCGGCGGGCGCGCTTTCCACCGCACTCTCACCGTCGATGGTCAACGTGATGGGCTGGAACTCACCGCACCGTCCGGTGTTGCCCGCGGCGTTCACCTCGACGTCGAGGTTGGTGTACCGCTCCAGGAGTCGGTTGGGCACGTTCACCCAGCGATCGATCGCGCCGGCGGACTCGGTCGGCCATCGGTCGAGCACCTCCCCGCGCACACTGACGACGACCTGGCCGGCGAGGCCAGACGGAAGCGGTGTGTACGAGCCCTGCAGATGCACACGCACATCCTCGACCGCGCGGCCTAGACGGGTCTGGTCCAGCGGAATGCTCACCTTGGGGTTGACCAACGCGGTGGCGTTGACGCCCGGTTGGCCCAACCCCCGGATGGTGGTGTGGTCGCTGGGCAGGACGGGTGCGGCAGACAGCGGGCCGACGACGGCGGCGGACTGGACGGCCAATCGGGCCAGGTCGCTGGACAACAACCGGGTCTGGTTGGCCAGATCGCCCGCGCTGCCCGAAACCGACAGCGCGCGAACCGCGTTCGTCCCGATCAGCGCGAGCCGTGCGTCCCCGCCCTCGCGCACGACGATCTGTCGTTCGAGAGGCTGAGGCGCCGGCACCGCGGTGCCGTCGTTCTCCACGAGTTCGACCTCGATGCGCTGGGTGCCGTACCTGGCGACGGTCGCGGTGGCAAGCTTGAGTGCCGCATCGGATTCCGCCGAGGACGGCTCGCGCGGAACGAAGATCGTCAGTTTGCGCAGAATCGGTGGCAGGAATTCGGCCACCGAGATCGGCGCCACCTCCTGGCCGGCATACCGGACCTCCGCATCACCGAGGCGCAGTGGATTGTCAGCCTCGAATACGCAATTGCCCTCCGGCAGGGTGAGGAAACTGTGTAGTTGTACGGTCACCGCACTGTCGACCACCCGAGCACCGATCAGCGGAATGGCAAATCGGCCGTCGTCGGCAGGAAGCGGCACCCGCGAGACGACGCGGTCGTCCTGGATGACCTCGATCGTGCCGCCGAGCGCGTTGACCGGCAGGCGCGCGGTCACGTTCAGTTCGGTCGGTAGCAGCCCGGCCTGCACCGGGATCGACACCGTCTGTGTGCCTTCTGCGCCGTACAGCGTGATGGTCGGATCACCGCCGAGTACGCGCAGGCTCAGCGAGGGTGAGTTCGCCAACGATGTCTGGGCTTCGGGTTCGGGTTCGGCCGAAGCGATCGCCGGTAAAGCCAGCCCGCCGGCGAGCAGGACGGCGGCGGGCACCGCCAGCAGACGCGGCAACCTCCGAATGCCGTGGCCGACTTCGGCGTCGTCCCGTGTTGAACTCATCGAACTCCCCATCGTGCGTGGATATCTGTCGGGCACCCGAGAATCGTCGGGTCTGGTCATGGGAACTGCGCCGTCACCAGCGACCTCGTGAAACTCAGCAGCATGTCCTCGTCCTTGAAGACGGGCGTGCGCTGATCCAGGACACCGTTACCACGGAACAACAGGGTGAACAGCGCCCCGATATTGGACGCCACACTGGTCGACGGCGTCGGGAAGGGCGCATCTGCATCGTGATTGTCCACCGCGAACACCGATACGCGCTGCGCCAGATCCTTGTCTCCCCAGGCAAATTGGATTGAGTTCCAGGTCACCAGCAGCCTGTCGTCGACCACCGAGACCAGCCGGCCCTGCACCCCGTGCCCGAGGTCGAAATATCGCGGCTCGCTGATGCGCGCGCTGGTCAACCTGTACAGCACCCGGCCCGGGTAGACGTCGAGGCTGAACGGTCGCCGGGTCACCGTGCTGTCCACCACGAGGGTGCGCGGGCGCGAGAGCTTGTCCCACCGGGCCGTACCGACATTCGCGACGAGGTACTGGCGGACCAGCGTGGCGCCGTCGCCGTAGAGCCGGTCGACATCGGTGAACTCCTGCTGTTCGGTGACCGTCCACCCGTACGGCGCGGTCAGCCCCCGGCCCGGCTCCAACGGGCCCGGCGCCGCGACGGCGACGGGTGATGTCGAGGTCCCGCTCGGCAGTTGGCACAGCGCCAGTGCCACCGCGGTCACCACCACCACCGGGACGCCCACCCAGACCTGCCGGGACGCCAGCGGTTCCACCTCACGGTCGAGGATCTTCTTCGGTGCGCCGCGGCGGGCCTGCAGGAACATCAGTGTTCCCACCACGCAGATGGCGGTCACCGCAGGCACTTGCTGGTAGACGAACATCGGCGCATCGGGGAAGGCGAGCTCGATGGTGATCAGCACCGCGAAGCCGACCGCCCAGGCCCGCAGCGACCCGATCACCCCGCGCCGCCAGGTCCGGCCGACCGCCACGGCGGTGCCGATCGCGGCGACCAACAGACTCGCCGCCCCGGCCGCGAAGGCACCGCCGCCGAGCAGCACCACCACGATGTAGTAGGGCAAGGGAAGCGCCATCAACAAGATGCCCCACACCCACGCGAACCGGGTGACCGGTCGCAGCCCGAAAAGCACGACGCACGAACCGGATAGGAACAACCAGGCCGCGACGACATCGAGCCGCAGCAGGTGGAAGTACAGGGCATAGCGGTCGAGCAGCTGGGATTCGATGACGACGGCGAGCACCAATGCCATACCGCCGGTGATGATGTCGGTCTGGCGATCGTGGATGGGAAGCTCGGTGCGATGCCGACGGGCGACGGCGATCGCCACCAGGACGGAGACGATCGGCACCGTCCACATATAGCCGCCGAGACCACCGGCGGCCGTGGTGTGGGCCAGGCTGATCATCGAGTCGTGGAACGCGAGGATGAACAACGCCAGGATCAGTCCCCAGCGCAGCGTCGCCCGGAATGCCGGATGCAGATCGTAGTACCGCTCCAGGAACGGTTTGGGTTCGGCCGCGGCGACTTCCGCGGCCGCTGTGGAGGTGTCCATCAGCCGGTCAGCCCGGTGATGCCGTGCGCTTACCGGCCTGTTTGTCGCTGCGGCGACACCGCCGCACCGACCCCGTGGCCACCTCGAAACTGCACGTCATGAGCGCGATGCTAGGTCAGATAACCGGTGTAGACGCCGATTTCGTTGAAGTAACAAAAACTTGACGTCGACATGCAGTTACAGCAAAGCGATCCCGATCGCTGTAACCCTGCCTTGAAACGGATAACCGCCCTTGCACACCACTCAGGCAAACCCAGGTCGACACGCCGGATATCGAATGGGCCTGCTAATGCACAGATCCCCGATACCGCGCTGCGGTACCGGGGATCTGGATGCCAAAAGCGTTGGCGTCGAGGCTACTTGGCCTTCTCGAGGACCTCGACCAGGCGCCAGCGCTTGGTCGCCGAGAGCGGGCGGGTCTCCATCAGCGAGACGCGGTCACCGATACCGGCGTCCCCGTTCTCGTCGTGGGCCTTGACCTTGCTCGTGGTCCGGATGATCTTGCCGTAGAGCGGGTGGCTCTTGCGCGACTCGAGCTCGACGACGATGGTCTTCTCCATCTTGTCGCTCACCACGTAGCCGATCGCGGTCTTGCGACGGCCACGGGGCGTCTCGGTGGCCGGCGTGTGGTTGGGGCCTTTAGTGTCTGCCATGTCTTACGAATCCTCACCAACAGGTCCGGAAGCCAGACCCAGTTCACGTTCACGCAGCACGGTGTAGACCCGTGCAATCTCCTGGCGCACCACACGCAGCCGACGGTTGTTGGTCAGCTGGCCGGTGGCCATCTGGAAGCGCAGGTTGAACAGCTCTTCCTTCGACTCACGCAGGCGCGTGGTGAGCTCTTCCTCGGTGAGCTCACGCAGTTCGCCAGGCGAAACTCCCACTGCCATCAGAACTGCTCCTCTCGGGTCACGATGCGTGCCTTGATCGGCAGCTTGTGGATCGCGCGGGTCAGCGCGTCCCTGGCGATCTTCTCGTCGGGGTAGCTCAGCTCGAACAGCACCCGACCCGGCTTGACGTTGGCGACCCACCACTCGGGCGAACCCTTACCCGAACCCATGCGGGTTTCGGCAGGCTTCTTGGTCAGTGGGCGGTCCGGGAAGATGTTGATCCAGACCTTGCCGCCACGCTTGATGTGCCGGTTGATGGCGATACGAGCGGACTCGATCTGCCGGTTGGTGATGTAGGCGTGCTCCAGAGCCTGGATGCCGTAGTCACCGAAGCTCACCGAGGTGCCGCCGCTGGCGGTACCGCGCTGCTTGGGGTGATGCTGCTTGCGGTGCTTGACCCTGCGGGGGATAAGCATGTCAGCTCCCTGAATTCTCTGGGGTGGTTTCTGCGGGCGCCTCGGCTGCTGCCGTGGTGCCCGCCGTGTCATCGCTTGCGGCCCGGCCGGCCTCGGTGCTCGTCGCGGTGGTGCCCGATGCGCCACTGCGGCGCGGACGGGTGCCCGACGGACGATCACGACGCGGACGGTCGGCGGCCGGCGCCGCGGCGGTCAGCTCACGCTTGCCACCGACGATGTCGCCCTTGTAGATCCAGACCTTCACGCCGATCCGGCCGAAGGTGGTCTTCGCCTCGTAGAGGCCGTAGTCGATATCGGCGCGCAGCGTGTGCAGCGGGACTCGACCCTCGCGGTAGAACTCCGAACGGCTCATCTCAGCACCGCCGAGGCGACCCGAGCACTGCACCCGGATGCCCTTGACGTTGGGCTGACGCATGGCCGACTGGATGGCCTTGCGCATCGCGCGACGGAACGCCACACGATTGGACAGCTGCTCGGCGACACCCTGTGCGACCAGCTGGGCGACGGCCTCGGGCTGCTTGACCTCGAGGATGTTGAGCTGAACCTGCTTGCCGGTCAGCTTCTCCAGGTCGGTGCGGATACGGTCGGCCTCGGTGCCGCGGCGGCCGATCACGATGCCCGGACGCGCGGTGTGGATGTCCACCCGGACGCGATCGCGGGTGCGTTCGATCTCCACGTCGGCGATGCCGGCGCGCTCGAGACCGGTGGCCAGCAGACGGCGGATGGCGACGTCTTCCTTGACGTAATCCGCGTACTGCTTGTCGGCGTACCAGCGGGACTTCCAATCGGTGGTGATACCGAGCCGGAAGCCGTGCGGGTTGATCTTCTGGCCCACTACTCCGAGCCCTCCTTCGAATCGGTGGCCTTCGCAGCAGCAGCCTTACTGCCCTGCGCACGACGGGTACGCGCGGTCGAGGTCGACGCGCCACCCTTCTGCTTGGGCGGACGGCTTTCCACGATCACCGTGATGTGGCTGGAGCGCTTGCGGATCCGGAAGGCACGCCCCTGGGCGCGCGGACGGATGCGCTTGGCGGTCGGGCCACCGTCGGCGAAGATCGTCGCGACCACGAGGGTCGACGGGTCCAGGCCGTCGTTGTTCTGCGCGTTGGCGGCCGCGCTGGCGATCACCTTGGCCACCGTGGTGCTGGCGTCCTGCGGTGCCCACCGCAGGATGTCGAGCGCCTCGGCCACGGACTTGCCGCGGACCAGGTCGATGACCCGGCGCGCCTTGGTCGGCGAGAACGGCACGAAGCGTGCCACCGCCTTCGCGGACGGATACTCAATTGCAGTAGTCATTACCGGCGCTTCGCCTTCCGGTCATCCTTGATGTGACCCTTGAACGTGCGGGTGGGGGCGAACTCGCCCAGCTTGTGCCCGACCATCGACTCGGTGACGAACACCGGCACGTGCTTGCGACCGTCGTGGACGGCGAAGGTGTGACCGATGAAGTCCGGGATGATGGTGGACCGGCGCGACCAGGTCTTGATGACCTGCTTGCTGTTCTTCTCGTTCTGGACGTCGACCTTCTTGAGAAGGTGGTCGTCGACGAACGGGCCCTTCTTGAGGCTGCGTGGCATCGCTATTTACTCCTAGCGCTTCTTGCCGGTGCGCCGGCGACGGACGATGAGCTTGTCGCTCGCCTTGTTGGGCTTGCGGGTGCGGCCCTCGGGTTTACCCCAGGGGCTCACCGGGTGGCGGCCACCGGAGGTCTTACCCTCACCACCGCCGTGCGGGTGATCGACCGGGTTCATGACGACACCACGGACGGTGGGGCGCTTGCCCTTCCACCGCATACGACCGGCCTTGCCCCAGTTGATGTTGGCCTGCTCGGCGTTGCCGACCTCGCCGACGGTGGCGCGGCAGCGCACGTCGACGCGCCGGATCTCGCCGGACGGCATACGCAGCGAGGCGTAGGTGCCTTCCTTACCGAGCAGCTGGATGCTGACACCGGCGGAGCGGGCGAGCTTGGCGCCGCCGCCGGGCCGCAGCTCGACGGCGTGGATGACGGTACCGGCCGGGATGTTGCGCAGCGGCAGGTTGTTGCCGGGCTTGATATCGGCGTTCGGCCCCTGCTCGATGACATCGCCCTGCTTCAGGTCCTTGGGGGCGATGATGTAGCGCTTCTCGCCGTCCAAGTAGTGCAGCAGCGCGATGTTCGCGGTGCGGTTGGGGTCGTACTCGATGTGCGCGACCTTGGCGTTGACACCGTCCTTGTCGTGACGACGGAAGTCGATCAACCGGTAGGCACGCTTGTGACCGCCACCCTTGTGACGAGTGGTGATGCGGCCGTGCGCGTTACGTCCACCCGTGCTGTGCAGCGGACGGATCAACGACTTCTCCGGAGTCGAACGAGTGATCTCGGCGAAATCGGAGACGCTCGAACCGCGACGACCCGGGGTCGTCGGCTTGTACTTGCGAATTGCCATTTCTAAGTTCCTGAGTCTCTCTGCCTGCCGCTAGGCGGGCGCTCCGAACAAGTCGATCGGCTTGCTGCCGGCGGCCAGGGTCACGATGGCGCGCTTGGTGCTCTTGCGCGTGCCGTAGCCATTGCGGGTCCGCTTGCGCTTGCCGTTGCGGTTCAACGTGTTCACCGAGTCGACCTTGACGGAGAAGATCTTCTCGATGGCGATCTTGATCTGCGTCTTGTTCGAATCCGGGTGCACGACGAACGTGTAAACGTTGTCCTCGATCAGCCCGTAGGACTTCTCGGAGATGACCGGCGCGAGGATGATGTCGCGAGGGTCGGTGATCGTGGCCATCAGGCAGACACCTCTTCCTTCTTGGTGTGCGCGGTGATGTAGGCGTTCAGGGCCTCGACCGAGAACACCACGTCGTCGGCGTGCAGCACGTCGTACGCGTTGAGCTGGTCCGCCGAGATGACATGCACGCCGGGCAGGTTCCGCACGCTCTTGGCGCCGACCTCATCGCTGCGACCGATGACGATCAGCACGTTCTTGTTCGTGGTGAGGCTGGCCAGGAACGACTTCGCCGACTTGGTCGACGGAGTCTGGCCGGCCACCAGTTCGGTGACAGCGTGGATGCGGTCGTTGCGAGCCCGGTCCGAGAGCGCCCCGCGGGTGGCGGCGGCGATCATCTTCTTCGGGGTCCGCTGGCTGTAGTCACGCGGCTTCGGTCCGTGCACGATGCCACCACCGGTGAACTGCGGTGCGCGGGTCGAGCCCTGACGGGCGCGGCCGGTGCCCTTCTGGCGGTACGGCTTCTTGCCACCACCGGAGACCTCGGCGCGCGTCTTGGCCGAATGCGTGCCCTGACGCTTGGCGGCCAGCTGCGCGGTCACCACCTGGTGCAGCAGAGCGATGTTGGGTTCCACATCGAACAGGGCAGCGGGAAGTTCCACGGAACCATCCGTCTTGCCGTCCGGAGTGTGAACGTCAAGCTTGAGAGCCATTACTTCTCACCTCGTTTGATCGCGGTGCGGACCACGACGAGTCCACCGTTGCGTCCGGGGACGGCACCCTTGATCAGCAGCACGCCGTTCTCGGCATCGACCTTGTGCACCTTCAGGTTCTGGGTGGTGACGCGGTCACTACCCATGCGGCCCGACATGCGGGTGCCCTTGAAGACGCGGCCCGGGGTGGCACAGCCACCGATCGAGCCCGGACGGCGGTGCACAGCCTGGGCGCCGTGCGCGGCGCCTTGGCCGGCGAAGCCGTGCCGCTTCATGGTGCCTGCGAAACCCTTGCCCTTGCTGGTGCCGGTCACGTCGACGTAAGCACCGTCGGCGAAGATCTCGGCGGTCAGCTCCTGGCCGATTTCGTAGGCGGCCGCTTCAGCTTCGTCGGCAAGACGGAGCTCGGCGAGGTGGCGGCGCGGGTTCACACCGGCGGCGGCGAACTGACCGGTGACCGGCTTGTTCACCTTGCGCGGGCTGATCTCGCCGTAGGCGAGCTGCACGGCACTGTAGCCGTCACGCTCGGTGGTACGGATGCGGGTCACCACATTGGGGCCGGCCTTGACGACCGTCACCGGGACGACTTTGTTGTTCTCGTCGAACACCTGCGTCATGCCCAGCTTGGTGCCCAGAATTCCTTTTCGTGCCATGAGTTCTGGAATCTCCTACTGGATATTGACGTCGACACTGGCCGGCAGATCGATGCGCATGAGGGCGTCAACGGTCTTCGGCGTGGGGTCGAGGATGTCGATAAGGCGCTTGTGGGTACGCATCTCGAAATGCTCCCGCGAGTCCTTGTACTTATGGGGAGACCGAATGACGCAGTACACGTTCTTCTCGGTCGGCAGCGGCACCGGGCCAACCACACTGGCGCCCGTCCGGGTGACCGTCTCGACGATCTTGCGCGCCGAGGCGTCAATCGCCTCATGGTCGTAGGCCTTGAGCCTGATGCGGATCTTCTGTCCCGCCACGCTTCTCCTACCTCACTACTAACGGGCCCATGGTTGGGCCTTGTCTCTGGTCTGGCCTCGGTGTGCGCGTTCCGGTGTCCCGGGGCGCGCGCAGCCTGTTGCCGCCGCTGTTTACCTGTCTCTGGTTCACCGGCCCCCGCACTCGGGCGTGTCGCCCTCGCGCATACTCGTCCGCGTCGAAAATTGTCGCGATCGAATTGGGAACCGGGTGCGCCCGCTAGGGCGCCGGTCGGATGCCTCGCCCGGGCGAACCCGGCTCAAGGCAACCCGAACAGTATGCCTCAGATCCCGGCGTCCCACAAATCTCCGTTTGACCAGGTCGGCCGCTCACCTGCCGGCCGCCGGACCTGGGCGTCCGGCGCAGCGGGACCGGCCGATCTTACCGCCGAGTAAGGTTGCCGATCATGACGAGTCCCACCTACCGCGCATGGCAGCAGCTGGCCGACAAACCGCTGGGTAGCCGACTGTTCTCGGCGGCAGCGATGGTCCGGGTCCCCTACTTCGCATCGGTCCTCCCGCACATCCGCCGGATGGAGCCCGGCCTGGCCGAGGTCGACGTACCGAAATGGTTCTACGTCTACAACCACCTGCACACCGTGCACGCCATCGCATCGTGCAACGCCGCAGAGGTGGCGATGGGAATGGCCATGGAGGCGACGGTGCCGGCCAGCCATCGCTGGATCCCGAAGGGGATGACGGTCCAGTACCTGGCCAAGGCGACGACCTCACTGCGCGCGACGGCCCGGTTCGACGCGCCGGACTTCGCCACCATCACCGACGGCACCGAGCTCGTCGTGCCGGTGCGCATCACCGACCGCTCCGGCACCGAGGTGGTGCACGCCGAGATCACCACCTGGGTGACCCCGGTCGCCCCGACGTCCTGACCGTACTGCCCTACCGGCCGGACAGGCCCGCCCAGAAGTCGCATTGGTGCGCGGATCCGAAATCGGTGACCATCCGCGATCCGTCGGGGCGCAGCGACATCCACGGACCCGAACCGACCAACGTCGGCCAGTCCGGTGCACCATCGACATCGGGCGCACCGGAACGGACGAAGGCCGTCCAGTAGTCGATCATCTGGTTCGACAGCTGCTGCTGGGCGGGGCTCAGCTGCGGCGCCCCACCGACGTCGAACAGATAGCGCAGTTCCAGCGAGTGGCTGGCGCCGACCGGAAACGGCAACGTACGCATCGGTTCTGGAGTCGGCGGGCGAGGATCGTCGAACTGATAGCCGAAAACCGGCCGACTCGACGCCAATTGGCCGGCCATCCGTTGGGCGACGCACGCAAAGACGCCGTCGGTGACCGCCGCCGAGTACGCCAGGGCCGCGCTGTTGTCGTACCTGTCGAGCGGATAACGGGCCCCGACCGCCGGGGCATCCGCACCGAAGGTGTCGGCGAGCAGGTCGGGGTACTCCCCTGCGGCGTACTGTCTGGCCCCGCGCAGGTACTGCAGGGCGGCGAAAAGGGTGAATTCGTCGCGATTGGTGCCGATGAGTATCGGCACATCGGCCGCCCGACCCTCGCGGAACGCGACCACCGGATCCTCGGGCAGGGTCGTGCTGCCATGGACCGGCCCACTGAGCGTGTCCTCGCCGATTCGGCCGTACCACACCGGTTTGTCGACGCGATGGGCCAGCAGGGCGCGCAGACAGGCGGCAGCTGTGGCCGGGTCGCCACACCCGACATCGCGTGCGAAGTCGCCGCTGATCTTCTCGGCCTGAGGTAGCCCCACTTGTGCCTGGCAGGGTCCGCTCTGGATGATCGCTGCCCGGAACAAGCCCTGCGACTCCGGGGCGACCAGGTGATCGCACACCGACATCCCGCCCGCCGACTCCCCGGCGATGGTCACCTTGTCCGGGTCGCCCCCGAACGCCGCGATGTTCTCGTGCACCCAGCGCAGCGCCGCCTGCTGGTCGGCCAGTCCGTAATTGCCGACGCT
Source organism: Mycolicibacterium neoaurum (assembly GCF_036946495.1). Taxonomy (NCBI): domain Bacteria; kingdom Bacillati; phylum Actinomycetota; class Actinomycetes; order Mycobacteriales; family Mycobacteriaceae; genus Mycobacterium; species Mycolicibacterium neoaurum. The sequence goes on along the minus strand of NZ_JAQIIX010000002.1, from coordinate 2,901,898 downwards.
GCCCGGCTCCCCCAGCGCCGGATGGGCGAGAAATCCCAAGGCGCCCAATCGGTAATTGAGGGTGACCACCACGATGTCGCCACGGTCGACCAGCCAGCGGGCGTCATACATGGCGCCGTTGCCGTTGATGAAGGAGCCACCGTGGATCCACACCATCACCGGCCGAAGGGTGTCCTCGGGCGCCGGCGTCCATACGTTGAGCGTCAGGCAGTCCTCGTCGGTCTGCTTGCCGAACTCCACGTCCCCGCTCTCACCCTGCAGGCACCGCGGGCCGGCCTTGGTCGCGTCGCGGACACCCTGCCACGAGGCGACCGGTTGCGGAGGCTGCCACCGCAGCGGACCGACCGGCGGTGCGGCATAAGGGATTCCCGCGAAGTTGCGTTTGTCCAGGGTGGCCACCCCACGGACGAAACCGTCGGCGGTCCGCACCACCGACGGATCCGGCGGCAACGATGCCCGCCCTCCCGCACCGCCCGGTCCACACCCCGCAGCGAACAGCACGACCACCAGCAGCGTCAGCGCGCGGAAGACGGATCGCGACGACGTGAGCACGGACCGAGCCTACTGACGACGATTCGGACAATCCGGCCGTGCAGTCGATGCGACCCGCCTAGACTTCTCACTTGACACCCGTCAAGGAAGCGCGAAGGAGACCTTTGATGAGCACTCCGACCAAGGACGGCCGGGCCAGTGAGTACGCAAAGGTCTTCGTCGAGCCGAAGGCGTACGCCGATGATGCGCGGCTGCACGAGGCGATGGCATACCTGCGGCGCCACGAACCCGTGGTCAAGGTCGAGTCGCGGCTGTATCGACCGTTCTGGGCCATCACCAAACACGCCGACATCATGGCCGTGGAGCGGGAGAACAATCTGTTCATCAGCGAACCGCGGCCGCTGCTGGCCACCGCCGCCGCCGACGACCTGGCCAAGCAACAGCTGGAGGCAGGCATGGGCCTGCGCACCCTCATCCACATGGATGACCCGCACCATCGCAAGGTGCGCGCCATCGGCGCGGACTGGTTCCGCCCCAAGGCCATGCGCGACCTCAAGGTACGCGTCGACGAGCTGGCCAAGCGCTATGTCGACCGGATGCGCGATATCGGGCCCGAATGCGATTTCGTCACCGCGATCGCCGTACAGTTCCCGCTCTACGTCATCATGTCGCTGCTCGGGCTGCCCGAAGAAGACTACGAGCGCATGCACATGCTGACCCAGGAGATGTTCGGCGGCGACGACGACGAGTACAAGCGCGATGGCGGCTCCCTGGAGGACCAGCTCGCCGTGCTGATGGACTTCTTCGCCTACTTCTCCACGCTGACCGCCTCACGGCGGGCCAACCCCACCGAGGACCTCGCCTCGGCGATCGCCAACGGCCGCATCGATGGTGAACCGCTCTCGGATGTGGACACCGCCTCGTACTACGTGATCGTCGCCAGCGCCGGGCACGACACCACCAAGGACGCGATCTCGGGCGGCCTGCTGGCGTTGATCGAGAATCCCGACCAACTCGACCGGCTGCGCACCCATCCCGATCTGATGGGCACCGCGGTGGAGGAGATGATCCGCTGGACAACACCGGTCAAGGAGTTCATGCGTACCGCGACCGCCGACACCGAAGTGCGCGGGGTACGCATCGCCGAGGGCGAATCCGTCTATCTGGCTTACGCTTCGGGCAACCGGGACGAGGACGTGTTCGCCGAGCCGTTCCGTTTCGACGTCGGCCGGGAGACCAACAAGCACGTGTCCTTCGGCTACGGGGTGCACTTCTGCCTTGGGGCCGCGTTGGCACGGATGGAGATGAACAGTCTGTTCACCGAGCTCATCCCGCGGCTGGACTCGATCGGACTGGCAGGCACCCCGGAACTGTCGGCGACGACGTTCGTCGGCGGGCTCAAGCACCTGCCGATCCGGTATTCGTTGCGCTAGATTTCCCCGGCCCGGCGGTGGGTGGCCAGGAAGCCGTCGACGGCGGCCCTGGCAACCTGGCGGTAGTCGAAATCGGGCAGCGTGCTGAGCTTGCCGAGCACGATCGGACCCAACAGCAGCGCCACGGCCTGAGCGCGGTCCACATCGCCGATCTGGGCGACCGCATCGGGGCTGGCGAAAATGGCATCAAAAGGTGCCGCGTACTGCTCGGCCACCCGTTCACGCAGCGTCCGCACCTCATCGCTTTCCCCGTCGCGGTCTCCCCTGGGCCACCATGACGGCTCCAGCCCGCCGCCGAGGGCCAACCACGACGTGGCAGCCAGGCTGATCGGGGCGTCGACGACCAGAGTCGCGAAACCGTCGAGGGCGGCGATCAACCGATCGCGCAGCGTGCCACCCTCCGGCGGCAACGGCACGGGCGGGATCAGTGCATGAAAGGCGGCCGCCAGCAGGTCGTTCCCGCTGGGAAAGTGCCGGTACAGGGTAGCCCGGGCGACATTGGAGGCGCGGATGACGGCGTCGACGGTGACCGCGCTGGGCCCGCCGGTGCGCAGCAGTGTGGTGGCGGCGTCCAACAGCCGCGCCCGCGAGCGTGCGGGACGTGGGTCGGTGTGCACGGTCGACATTGCGATCTCCCTCCCACCATCCGGACGAGACTGTTAGTCTCGAAACAAGACGGTCAGTACCAAAAATAACGCACTCGTCGAAAGCGGGCACATGGTCGATACGCTCAGCGAGACCGACCGCGCCACCGGCTCGACGCCGCAGCCGTCTGCCGCCGCGCGCCGCTGGACCCTCACCGTAGCGTGTCTCGGTGTCCTCCTTGTCATCTCGTCGATGATCGGGTTGAACACCGCGTTACCTGATCTGGCGACGTCGACATCGGCCACCCAAACCGAACTCACCTGGATCGTCGACAGCTACACGCTGGTACTGGCCTGCCTGTTGCTGCCCGCCGGCGCGCTGGGGGACCGCTACGGCCGCCGCGGTGCCCTACTGGTGGGGTTGGCGATGTTCGGAATCGCCTCGATCGCCCCTGCCATCTGGTCGGATCCGCTACACCTCATCATCGCGCGTGGCGCCGCCGGCGCCGGTGCCGCGCTCGTCATGCCGGCGACCCTGTCGCTGATCACCACCGCGTATCCGAAAGACCAGCGCAACAAGGCCGTCGGCATCTGGGCCGGCGCAGCCGGTTCCGGAGCGATCATCGGAATGCTCGGGTCGGGCGCCATCCTGCACTTCTGGTCCTGGCAGATGATCTTCTGGGCCTTCACCGCCGCCGCCGCGGCGTTGTTCCTCCTCGCCCTGACGATCGCCACATCCAAGGAATCCGTGGCCACCCCGCTGGACTGGGCAGGCGCGGTGTTGATCGGCGTCGGGGTCGCTGCGGTCGTGTTCGCCATCCTCGAGGTTCCTGCCCGGGGGTGGTCCGATGCGCTGGTCATCGGATGCCTGTCCGCCGGCCTGGCACTGGTGGTGGCCTTCTCGATCTGGGAACTGCGCTGCGAGCACCCGCTTCTGGACGTCCGGCTGTTCGCCGACCCGGCCTTCGCCACCGGAGCAGCCACGATCACCGTCTTCTTTCTGTCGATGTTCGGCTACTTCTTCATCATCGTGCAGCACATGCAACTGATTCTCGGCTACACCCCGATCAAGACCGCCACGGCGTTGACACCACTGGTCGGTCCCGTGCTGCTGCTCTCGACCACGGCGTTCTGGTACCTGCCGCGAGTCGGTCTGCGGACGGTCGTGTTCACCGGGTCCGCCCTCGTCGCGACCGGCTTCGCCTTGATGAGCCGAATCGAGCTCGGAGACGGTTACGGTGCCATCGGATGGCCCATGCTGGTGATGAGCGCCGGCATCGGATTACTCACCACGCCGGCCACTTCCGCGATCATGAGCACCGTCTCCGATGACAAACAGGGGGTGGCATCGGCGGTCAACGACACCACGCGGGAGGTGGGCGCCGCGCTGGGGATCGCGCTGGCCGGATCACTGCTGGCCGCGAAGTACACCGATGCGCTGGCCACGGGGCTGCCCGAGGATCTTCCGTCACCTGTGCGGCAGGCGGTGACGGGCTCACTCGGCCAAGCTCTGGAAGTCTCCGCTTCGCTCGGACCGCGCGGGGCCCCGATAGCCGGGCTGGCCGAGCGGGCGTTTGTCGAATCGATGAGCTCGGCGCTGATGGTGATGGCGCTCGTGGTGGGAATCAGCGCGGTGGTCCTCGGGTTCTGGGCGCCTGGGCGCGACGGCCGACAGCTGGCAGTGCTGCGCGGTCTGCGCGGTACCGGCAAGCATCGCCGCTAACCGGCGACGAACCGCGCGACCCGGTGGCCGATCATCGCGATGCTCGCGTGCGGACCGCGTGAGGTGATGGTGGGCATGATCGAACCGTCGGCGACCCATAGTCCGTCCACACCCAGCACCCGGCACTGCGCGTCGAGGACAGATCCCATCGGCGCTGTGCCGCACAGATGTTGGGTGGTGGACCAATTGGCCTCGACATCGCCGAGCCGCGCGAGACCGCGCGCCAGCTCTGCCCCGTCCCGCAGTGCGCTGACATCGGCGGCCACCGAATCATAGTGGTGTGCAATTTCCGGCGCGACCAGTGGATCCGCCGACACCAATGTCAGCTTGCCACGGACCCGGGGACGCATCAGAGCCACGCCGAGATGCGGTGGGTCCTCCGGTGGATCACCGATCATCTCGGCGAAACCTGTTGTATAGAGCCTTATCTCGACGTCGCCCACCGACAGCGCCGCCTCAAGTGGGGTAAGCCCGGAGGTCGCAGGCCACCTCGTCGGCAGCAACCACTCCGGGTGGTCGGCGAAGTTCTGCCCTACGGGAAGGTCGACGTGCACCGGCACGCCCACCCTCGACAGCACCTCGGCCGGTCCACACCCCGAGAGCATCAGCAGCTGGGCGGTGGAGATCGCGCCCGCACACAGCACGATCCGGTCGGCGTCCCATGCCGCCGCCCCATCCGGCCCCAGCACCTGCACACCGACTGCCCGGTGTCCGGCGAACCGGACCGCCACCACCCGGGTGCCGGTCCGCAGAACGATGTTGGGCCGGTCCAGCGCCGGTGCCAGCACCATCTCACCCGGCCCGCACCGCTGACCGTCGACGACGTTCAGTGGCAGAGCACCGACCCCGTCCCCGCCGGCGGCACCGTTGAGGTCGTCGACCCAGGGGAAGCCTTGGGCCAGTGCGGCTTCCACGAATCGCTCGGTGCCGGCACCGAACCGGCGCGTCCGGACGACCGGGATCGGCCCATCCGCACCGTGCAGCGGCCCGGCGAAGTCGAGGTCGGTCTCGATGGCGCGGAAATCCGGCAGGACATCGTCCCAGGACCACCCGGGCAGATTCCACCCGTCGAAATCGGCCGCCCGGCCGCGGCAGAAGTAACCGCCGTTGATGGCACCCGATCCGCCCACCACCGCGCCCCGCACCAGACTCACCGGCCGGGCCGGGTGATCGGTCAGCGTGGCCGAGAACCGGGCGGCGACCGGACTGGCCGGCTCGATCGGTAGTCGGTGGGCTACCCGCAAACCAGGGCCGACGGCCGGAGGTCCCGACTCGAAGAGCGTCACCTGACAGTCGGGGTTGCGGGAAATCCGCTCGGCCAGAATAGAACCGGCGCTACCGGCTCCGACGATGACGACGCGCACCGGAGCTCAGGTACGGATCTGCGGTTTGAGCGCACCGAGGTGCCGCTCGCGGACCACCCCGGTCCACAATCCCAGCCCGTAGGCGATGTCATCGAGCCGTTTGAGCACCAGATAGCTCAGGAATCCGACCCTGCGGGAGTCCTCGGGGATGCTGTTGTTGCGACTCACCCAGTCGACCAGACCGTCGAGGACCGCCGCGGTCAGCACCACGCGGCGACAACGCCGGAAGAAGACCCCCGCGATGAGGGCCACCGGCCAGTAATGCCGGCAGATCGCCGAAGCGACCTGCAACGCGGCACCCCACAGGCCGTGCACCGTCATGGTGGCCACGTCACGGGGCGCCGTCTCGACCGTCTCCAGCGAGTTGGCCACCCTGCGTCCGAACAGCACGGCGATCACCGCAGCCGCGCAGTACCCGAGGCGTGACCCCGTCGCCGCCAACATCCACAACAACAGCACCCAGCGCGACACCACCATCGGCGCCGTCTTGCCAGGGTGGCGCACCGACAGCGGTGCGGCGGACTCACCGTAGAACGCCTTGCGCGCGAACCATTCCCGCAACTGGGTCCGGTGATCGTGGCCGACGAGCGCGATGGGCTCGTAGCGCAACCGGGCGCCGGCCTCCACCAGTCGCCAGCACAGGTCGACATCCTCACCGGAATGTAACGTCTCGTCGAATCCGCCCACCTCGATCAGCGCAGAACGACGGCAGATGATCGCCGCGCTCGGCACATAGGCCACCGATCCAAGCGGAACGACGGGCGCCTCACGCATACCGAGATCGAGCGAGGAACGCACGGCCTCGTAGCGAGCGAGCAGGTTATCCGGTTCGCGCAGACTCACGATGCGCGGCGCCACCAGGGCGACGGCCGGGTCGCAGAAGTGGCCGAGCAGGGCCTCCAACCAGCCGCGCCGGGGCACCACATCGGAGTCCAGAAAGGCCACGAAATCAGTGTCACACGCCCGCAGGCCGGTATTGCGGGCGGCGGCAGGCCCCCGGCTTCGCTGGTGCCGCATGACCCGCACCGGGCAGTGCGCCCCGGCGAAGTCCGTCTCCGAAATGGGCACCGTGGATCCGTCGTCGACCACGACGACCTGCATGTCGCGCAGCGATCTGACGAGCCTGCTGACCCCGAAGATGTTGTTGCGCACCGGAATCACGACGGTAACATCGTGATGCGATGGGCCCGTCGCCGGGCGCGGATGAGCCACGGTGGCATCGAGCAGGGCGCGCGCCAGCTGCGCCGACAGCGCATCGTGGACTTCCAGACGACCATCGTCGAGCATCGTCTGGGCTACCGGCGCCAGCCTCAGCAGCCGGGTGGGGGAACCACCGAGCAACGCTGAGCCGGCACCGAGCACCTTGACCCGCCGATCGACCTGGACGACGAATCCGTCCGGCAGCCGCGGCCCCGTCATGTCAGCATCCCCCGTCCGTTCGGTGCCCAGGCCGACAGTTTGCGAGCACACTCGTCGACCATAGCGGCAACGTATCGGGCGCCGTCGGCTTCGGTCGCGGTGGTGGCATCGCCGAGAACGCCGACCGCGCTCACCGCGGCGATCCCGCCCGCTCGCATGGCGGGCAGCAGCTCCGCCAGCGGGGCGCTGTTCCCGGGCACCACAGCGTCGCCGCGCACATCCTCGGGTGAAAGATGCAGCAATATCGAGGTTTCGGTGTGTCCGGCGTGCGCATCGGCACCATGCACCGTGCAGGAACACCAGCCGGCGTCGCGACCCTCGTAGCGCAGCACGGTGACCGCCCCGGCCAGCGCCTCGACATTCCCCCCGTGGCCGTTGACGAACACCATGCGGCCTGCCCAGATCCCGGCCGACCGGCCGTACTCGATCAATACCTGCTGCAGGGCGGCCGTGCCGATCGAGATGGTGCCCACGAAACCCTCGTGCTCACCGCTGGCGCCGTAATTCAGCGCCGGCGCCAGCAGCCAGCCGTCGCCCAGCCTGGCCGCCACCGCCCGGCCGACGGCCGCGGCGATGCGGGTGTCGGTGTCCAACGGCAGATGCGGTCCGTGCTGTTCGAGAGACCCGACCGGGATGATCAGCGCCGGCCTGCCGTCGGAAGTGCCACCGACGAGTCCGGTCGACGTCTCGCTACCGAGATCGGCGGGTGAAGCCACCCGCCGATGGTAGGCCGAGTTCACCTGTGATGCACCGATTGTTGGCGCATGCGACGGAAATCGTGGTGGCACTGTCGCCCGGTCGGCGGACATTCGGTCACGTCCGTAACGGCAGCCACGCCCGTTTCATCGCGGTCGAGACCGTCAGACACCGAGCGTGCGGGTGAAGCCCTCCGGTATCAGCACATCCTCACGGGTGAGGTCGTGAATGGAGGACTTGCCGAGGCCCCGCAGCGCGGAATCGATCCCACCGGACAGGATGTCCAGGACGTTCTCGACACCGGCCTGCCCGTTGGCCGCCAGACCCCACAGATAGGCGCGGCCGATCAGCACCGCGCGGGCACCCAGGGCGACGGCCTTGACCACATCGCTACCGCGGCGGATACCACCGTCGAGCAGGACCTCGACCTGGTCGCCGACCGCATCGGCGATCGCAGGCAGGCAACGGATGGCGGCCGGGGTGCTGTCCAGATTGTTGCCGCCGTGATTGGACACCGTGATCGCCGAAACCCCGGCGTCCACAGCGCGTTTGGCATCATCGACGCGCACCATGCCCTTGAGCAGGAACGGGCCACCCCACTGTTCGCGCAGCCAGGCGACATCCTCCCAGGTGGGCGGCGGGGTGCCCATCCACTGGCCGTAGGCATCGAAGAAGGTCGGTCCGGCTTCCCCGCGGCGCCCCTGGTTGGGGACCCGCAGGTCCGGTGGACGCAGATGCTTGGCAAAGCTGAAGAACCAGCGGGGTTTGGTGATCACCTCCGGGCTCATCTTGATCATGGTCTTCAGATCCATCTGCTCCGGGATCTTCGGGCTCCCCCAGTCCCGACCGTGGCTGAAGCTCCAGTCCGTGGTGAGGATCAGGCCCTTCGCCCCGGCGGCGCGGGCACGCTCCATCCGGGCCAGGATGTCATCGCGGCTGCCGAGCCAGTAGATCTGGAAGAAGATCTTGTCGTTGACGGCGGTGACTTCCTCCATCGGCTTACTGGCGAACGAGGACAACCCCATGGCGGTGCCGCGGGCGGCGGCGGCGCGGGCCACCGCGACCTCTCCGTCGGGGTCGACGGCCTGCACGCCGGTCGGCGAGATGACAACAGGCATCGAAATGTCCTGCCCCATTACAGTTGTCGACATCTCGCGCTTCTCGGTGGCACCGATCACGTGGGGGGCGAAGCCCAATTCGGAGAACGCCTCGACATTGTCGGAGACCGAGACGCCCTTCTCGCTGGCCGAGATCAGCGAGGAGTAGGCAGAGCGGGGTAGCCGCTTTTTCGCGCGCTGTTGGGCGATGGCGACGGTCTCGAACCAGGTATCACGAGCCATGATCTTTACACAGGACTTTCGTTACAGAACTTCTTGGGAGGGACGGTCAATAACTTCAACGGTATGGGACCTTTCCTCCCACCGGCGCGGGAGTGGTCGACGCTGGACTTGGGCTTGTCACGTTCGGCGGCCAGGGCGGGTTCGCCGTATCCCTGGACACATTCGGGATCGGGTCCGTCCATCGGCAGACCGGTGAAGAACTTGGCCGCCATGCAGCCACCCCGGCAGGCGTCATAGTGGTTGCAGCTGGCGCACGCGCCGGCCGACTGCGGCTCCCGCAGCTCGTTGAACAGCGCCGAGTTCTGCCAGACATCTTTGAAACCGTTGCTGGTCAGAATGTTTCCGGCCAGGAACTTCTCATGGATGGCGAACGGGCAGGCATAGACGTCGCCCACCGGATCGATCAGGCAGACCACTCGACCGGCACCACACAGGTTCAGCCCCGCCAGCGCGCCTGGCTCCCCGAGACCCGACAGGTGGAAGAAGGAGTCACCGGTGAGCACCCGCTCGCCGTGGGCGACCAGCCAGTTGTAGAGCTCGACCTGCTGGGCCGGGGTCGGGTGCAGCTCGTCCCAGACGTCGGCGCCGCGACCGGAGGGGCGCAGCCGGGTGATGCGCAGGGTTGCGCCGTAAGTGTCTGCCAGCGCCTTGAATTCATCGAGCTGTCCGACGTTGTGGCGGGTGACCACCACCGAGATCTTGGCGTCTTTGAATCCCGCCTCACGCAGGTTCTCCAGCGCGCGGATCGCCATCGCGAACGAACCCGGCCCGCGGACCTCGTCGTTGACCTCGGCGGTCGCGCCGTCCAGCGAGATCTGCACGTCGACGTAATCGCTGGCGGCCAGCTTGGCGGCCACCTTCTTGTCGATGCGCACGCCGTTGGTGGAGAACTTGACCCCGACGTGATGCTCGGTGGCGTAGTCGACGAGTTCCCAGAAGTCCGATCGGACAGTCGGTTCGCCGCCGCCGATGTTCACATAGAACACCTGCATACGTTCCAGCTCATCGATGATGTCCTTGCACTGTTGGGTGGACAGTTCGCGCGGGTCACGCTTGCCCGAGGACGACAGGCAGTGCACACACGACAGGTTGCAGGCGTAGGTCAGTTCCCAGGTCAGGCAGATCGGCGCATCGAGGCCGTGTTCGAACTGCTCGACGAGCTTGGGAACCTTGGTCGGCTCGGCGACCGTGACGGGAGCCAGCGCCGGGGGCAGGATTTCCCGCGCGGGCGCGGAATCGAGCACGGTCATGAAGTCTCCTTGGCGACCAGCATGTGGGACTTCACCAACACACTGAGCGCATGTAGATACGGGCCCTGAGCGGCGTCGTCGATACCGGCGGCGCGACAGGCGGATCGGATGTCGGGGTGCTCGTCGAGCGAGTTGACCACCGTGACGATCGTGCGGTTCTTCAAGAAGGACAGCTTGCGCGTCCCGAAGTGGTACAGCAGCGCCCCGAACGGCTCCGGCCGCACCGCCACCTGGTGGTGCAGCCGCCAGCCGCGATCGGGGTCGAACGCCACTGCATCAGCAGTGGGTGCGGTCACGATCAGTAGACCCCGCACATACCGTCGATCGACACCTCTTCGACGAGCGACTCGGTGACGAGTTCGGTGGTGTTCTCGGCCTGCTGGTTCTGGTCCATGTCATACCTTTCTAGGCTGTCACCAGGTCACCATGTTCGATGAGTGTGACCTGTGTCGCACATAATATGGCATCCAGTGCACAAATGGAAGGGGTGGTTCACATGGTGTCTCGCGTCGGCCGGCGCCCGTCGACCAATCAGGACCACATCACCGACGTCGCACTCGAGTTGTTCACCACCCATGGCTTCGACGAGGTCAGCGTCGACGATGTCGCCAAGGCCGCCGGCATCGCTCGTCGAACCCTGTTCCGCTACTACCCGTCCAAGAACGCGATCCCCTGGGGAGATTTCGACGCCTATCTCAACCACATGCGCCAACTGCTCGACGAGGCCGATCCGACCGCGGGCGTCGGCGAGGCATTGCGCACCGCGCTGCTGGCATTCAACGAATTCGACGATAAGGACCGGCACCGTCGCCGCATGCGGCTGATTCTCAAAACCGATGCACTGCAGGCGCATTCGATGACGATGTACGCCGGCTGGCGCGCCGTGGTCGCAGAATACGTGGCTCGCCGCCGCGGTGAGCAGCCCGACGGCCTGGTCCCACAGACTGCCGCCTGGACCCTGCTGGGCGTCGCGCTGACCGCCTATGAGCAGTGGTTGGGTGACGAGTCGGTGTCCCTTGCAAGACTGCTCGGCGACTCCTTCGATGTGGTGGGCCGCGGGCTGACCGAACTGTGATTTGTGGAGTCTCACCAGCACTGGTGGCGGCCGAGACTCCACAAATCGCAGAAAATTGGGGTGTCGGAGTTGAGGCCCTGGCGGCGACGATATGGGTGTGAGCGTCCACGCCGAACCCCGCGACGCGCCCCGGGAGCTCCTGGAGCTCTATGACGAGGCGCTGCCGGTGGTGTACGGATACTTCACCCGGCGCTGCGGTGATCGCGCAACCGCCGAAGATCTGACGTCGGAGACCTTCCTGGCGGCAATGGATGCCGCCCGCCGGGCAACGCCGCCGCCGATCACGGTGCCGTGGCTGATCGGGGTGGCGCGGCACAAGCTGGCCGATCACTACCGCCGCAGGCATGACAGGTTCACCGTGCCGGTTGCCGACCTGCCGGACACCGACCCGGTGGACGGTTGGGATATCGAACTGGACCGCATCATCGCCGAGTCGGTGCTGGCACGACTGCCCGAACATCACCGCACCGTGCTGGCACTGCGTTACCTCGATGACTGCTCCGTACCCGAATGCGCGCAACTACTCGGGCGCACCGTGCACGCGACCGAAGCCCTGCTGGTGCGCGCCCGCCGCGCTTTTCGAACGCACTACCCGACACCGGAAGGAGGCACCCCGTGATCGACGAACCAAATCCGTTGACCGCACTGCACGGTGACGAGCTTCCGGTGGCACCCGATCCGGCGTTCGCGGCGCGTTTGCGCGCCCGCCTGGAATCGGCCCTCGCCCTCCCCCACCACAGCCAAGGAGTCCAGATGAGTGGCACCGATACCGCCATCGCCGAACTGAACAACTCCGAGCCCGCCGAGGTCGGCCTACCACGGCCCGCGGCGCTGCCCTATCTTTCGGTCCGCGACGCCCGGACTGCCATCGACTGGTACGTCGACGCACTGGGCGCCACGCTGCTGGGCGACCCGATCCTGATGGACGACGGCCGGGTCGGGCACGCCGAACTCACCATCGGCACGGGCGTGCTCTACCTGGCCGACGAGTTCCCCGAAATGGGCCTGAAAGCACCTGCCCCTCAGTCGATCTCGGTGAGCCTGATGCTACAGGTACCGGACACCGATGCAGCGCTGCGGCGCGCGGCCGTCCGTGGCGCCACCGTCGAGCGCCAACCCTACGAGGCGCACGGGTCGCGCACCGCGACCATCATCGATCCGTCCGGGCACCGATGGATGCTGACCGGACCGATCAACGGTGCCGCGGTCAGCATCCAGCACGGCGATGTCGGCGTCGTGTCGATATGCACCCCCGACACCGAGCGCGCCGCAATCTTCTACGGTCGGGTGCTCGGCTGGGAGTTCGACGCGGCGACCGACCGGGTGACCAACACCGCCACCCGAATCACGCTGTCCCGCAGCGTGGGAACCCCGACGATGCGCTGCTGCTATGCCGTCGACGACCTGGCCGGCGTCCGTCAGGCGATCATCTCCGGCGGCGGGGCGGTGGGAGTCGAAGCCGAATCCGAGGACGGCACGACGCTCGACGCGACCGATCCTTCCGGTTCGCCGTTCGCGGTGTACCGCCCGGCGCCCGGCACCCCGCGCCCGGAACTCAACGGCGCAGGCTCCGGCGACCTTTCGTACATCACCTACCACGCCGAGGACTCCGCGGCGTTCCGGGCGTTCTACAGTCGATTCCTGTTCTGGACCTTCGACAACGGCCGCGTTCCGGACGGCTGGGAAATCCAGGGCACACACCCGATGGCGGGCATGGTGGGTGGCCAGGATCGACCTGCGGCCGTGCCGATGTGGACCGTCACGGATATCGAGGCGGCGACCGAGCGGGTCCGCGCGGCCGGCGGCACGATCCTCGAAGAACCCTCGGCACAGTCCTACGGGCGCTCGGCGCTGTGCACCGACGACCAGGGCAGCGTGTTCTACCTCGGCGAGTTCTGAGCGATCAGTCCAGCACGTCGGTGATGGGAGCACCCGCGGCGATCTTGCCGCGGGCCTTCATCACCTTGCCGGGCATCCCGCCGCCGACCACCGCGGTCAGCACACCAGCACGCTCGTAGTAGGCAAGGAACTTGCGGCCGTCGTCACTGACCAGATGGACGATATCGTCGGCGGCAGGCTCGCCGAGGCACTGGATCTTGACGTCGTACTGGTCGCTCCAGAAGTAGGGAACAGAGACGGCCGCCGACGCGGGCTCCCGGCCCAGCAGGGCGGGCACCAGCACGCGCGCCTGCTCGGCGACGTTGCTCCAGTGCTCGACGCGCTCCTGATGCCCCGCCTCGTTCCGCCACGAGGCCACATCGCCGATGGCCCACACGTGTTCGACGTTGGTACGGCCGGCCGAGTCGCACACCACACCGTTGTCCACCTCGACACCGCTGCCGTCGAGGAAGCCGGTCACCGGACGCGATCCGATTCCCACGACGACGATGTCGGCGTCCAGCTCGGTGCCGTCGGAGAGCACCACCTTCTCCACCTTGCCGTCACCGGACACCGAATCGACGCCGACCCCGCAGCGGACCTGCACGCCTTCGGCCTCGTGCAGCCGGGTGACCAGCGCACCGATCTTCTCGCCGAGCACCGAGGCCAGCGGGGTGGGCTGCGGCTCGACGATCACCACGTCGACGCCGAGCTGGCGCAGGCTGGCCGCGACCTCACAACCGATGAAACCGGCACCGATGATCACCGCATTGCGGGCGCTCGCGGCATGCTCACGCAACGCGGCACTCTCGCCGAGCGAACGCAGCACCCGGATGCCCTCGAGGTCGGGAAATGACGGGATACGCTTGGGCACAAGGCCGGTCGCGATGACGAGCTCGTCGTATCCGAGCGTCGAGCCATCGGCCAGCGTCAATGTCTTGGCTCCGGTGTCCACGGCGGTCACACCGTTGCCCAACCGCAGCGTGATCCGGGCCTCGTCGTAGAACTCCTGCGGCTTGAGAACGACATCATGATCGGCATTGCGCAGCACCTCTTTGGACAGCGGCGGCCGGTCATACGGCAGGTGCTGTTCGTCGCTGACAATGGTGATCGGACCGTCGAACTCGGCGCGACGGAGTTGTTCGGCGGTGCGGGCACCCGCCAGGCCGCCGCCGACGATGACGATTCCACCAGTATTTGCCACGTGGGTCTTCTTACACCACGACCGGCCCGGATGGTCCGCCTACCCCGTCAGGATCGACCTCGTTCGATCAGGTTGGACAACACCACGATGCTCTCGCTGCGTTCGATATCGGCGCTGGCCCGGATGCGTTCCAGCGCGTCCTCCAGATGTCTCATATCGCGGGCCAGCACATGCAGGATGGCATCCGCCGTGCCGGTGACCGTCGCCGCGCTGACCACCTCGGGAATGTCGACCCAGGCCTGCCGTAACTCGGCGGGTGCGATGGTGCCGTGGCAGTACACCTGCACATAGGCCTCGGTGGTCCAGCCCAGCGCCTGCCTGTCGACCACGGCGGTGAAACCGCGGATCACTCCCGTCTCGAGCATGCGGTCGACCCGGCGCTTCACCGCGGGAGCGGATAGATTCACCCGCTCGCCGATCTCGGCAAACGTCGCGCGCGCGTGGTCGGTCAGCTCGGCGATGATGCGCTCATCCACCTCATCCATCGGCATTCCTTTCCTGGCGCAACAGATCGCCAATATTCACTCCATGATGCAATGTATCCGTATACATAGCGCAAGCTATGGCGATTGATTGCGTACAATGACCCCCATATCGTCATGGTATGACGATTTCCGATCTCCGCACCGCGACCACTCGCCGAGCCCGCACCCGCCGATTCGTCATGACCGCACCCGCGCACTTCGCGGTGCAATACGCGATCAACCCGTGGATGGACCCCACCATCGGAGTCGATGTCGACCGAGCCGTCGCGCAGTGGGAAGACTTGCGGCGCACTTACACCGAGCTCGGGCACACCGTCGAGTTGGTCGACCCGGTACCCGGTCTGCCGGACATGGTCTACGCCGCCAATGGCGGCCTGGTGATCAACGGTCACGCCATCGTTGCCAACTTCACCTATCCCGAACGCGCCGCCGAGGCCGACGCCTACAGCGCATGGATGAGCGCGGCGGGTCTACAACCGCGGCGGACTCGCCATCACAACGAGGGACAGGGCGATCTCCTGGTCGCCGGCACCACGGTGCTGGCGGGTTATGGGTTCCGCACCGACCGCCGAGCCCATGACGAGATCGCCGAGATCACGGGCCTGCCGGTGCTGAGCCTGGAGCTGATCGATCCGCGCTTCTACCATCTCGACACCGCACTCACGGTGCTCACCGACGGTCCGCAACCGTTGATCGCCTACTATCCGCCGGCCTTCAGCGATGGCGCACTTGCCTTGTTGCGCAGCAACTTTCCCGATGCGCTCATTGTCGGTACCGCCGACGCCTTCGTCCTGGGCCTGAACGCGGTGTCCGACGGTTGCCATGTGCTGCTGCCGGCGGCCGCGACGGGATTCGCCGAGCAACTGCGCAATGCAGAATTCCGCCCCATCGGCATCGAGCTCTCCGAGCTGCTCAAGGGCGGCGGATCGGTGAAGTGCTGCACGCTGGAGGTCTTTTCGTGAGCGTGATCGCCGACCACCGCGCCACCGAGGCAGCCATCGAACTCGACGAGCGCCACGTCGCACACAACTACGCACCGCTTCCGGTGGTCGCGGCTTCGGCGGAGGGCGCGTGGATCACCGATATCAAGGGCAACCGCTACCTCGATTTCCTGGCCGCGTACTCGGCGGTCAACTTCGGCCACCGCCATCCGCTGATCGTCGCCGCCGCGCACGCCCAGCTCGACATGCTGACACTGGTGAGCCGGGCGTTCCACTCCGACCGGCTCGGCCCGTTCTGCGCAGCGCTGGCGCAACTGTGCGACAAGGACATGGTCCTGCCGATGAACAGCGGCGCCGAAGCGGTCGAGAGCGCCATCAAGGTCGCCCGCAAGTGGGGCACCGACGTCAAGGGCGTTCCATCGGGTCGTGCGGAAATCATCGTGGCGCGCAACAATTTCCACGGTCGTACCACCACGATCGTCAGCTTCTCCGATGACCCGGCCGCGCGTGACGGGTTCGGGCCCTTCACCCCCGGCTTTCGTGCCATCCCATTCGGCGACGCCGCGGCGCTGGCCGATGCGATCGACGAGAACACGGTCGCGGTCCTGGTAGAGCCTATCCAGGGTGAGGCGGGCATCATCGTGCCGCCGGACGATTTTCTGCCGAAGGCGCGGCAACTGTGCACACAGAACAACGTGCTGCTGATAGCCGACGAGATACAGTCCGGTCTGGCCAGGACCGGGCAGACCTTCGCCTGCGCACACTGGGGTGTGGTGCCGGATGTGTATCTGCTCGGCAAGGCGCTCGGTGGCGGTGTGCTTCCGCTGTCCGCGGTGGTGGCCGATCGCGATGTTCTGGGCGTCCTGCACCCCGGTGAACACGGTTCGACCTTCGGCGGCAACCCACTGGCGGCGGCGGTCGGCTCCACCGTGGTGGCGATGCTGGGCACCGGCGAGTACCAGGCCCGGTCAACCGAACTGGGCGCGCGCATGCATGCCCGGTTGCCGGATATCTCGGGTGTGACCGCGGTCCGCGGGAAGGGCCTGTGGGCAGGGGTGGACATCGACCCGGCGCTGGGAACCGGCAAGCAGGTGAGCCGCCGGCTGGCCGAACGGGGCGTCCTGGTCAAGGACACGCATGGTCAGACCCTGCGGCTGGCTCCCCCGCTGGTGATCACCGCCGACGAGATCGATTGGGCCCTGGACAGATTCGTCGAAGCTCTGGCTAGTACTTCATGACGCCGCGGTCGACGGCGATCTGACTGCCCGACAGGGTCGCCGATCCGTCGCCGGCCAGCCATGCGACCACATTCGATACCTCTTCCGGCGCCATGAAGGCGGCCAGCCCTTCGCTCTTTCCGTCGGTCACCCGGTGATACGGCATCGGTGCGAAGCTGTGCAGGAAGCTGGGGTGCTTGGCGAACATCGCCCCCATGGCCTCCGGCTCGATCATCGGTGTGTCGATCGAATACGGATGGATCGAATTGACCCGGATCCCGTACTCGCCGACCTCCAGGGCCAGCGAATTGGTCAGCGCGGTGAGGCCGTGCTTGGACGCGGCATAGTGGGCGTTGCCAGGGGTGGCCTTGACGCCCGCCGACGAGCTGACGATGATGATCGACCCGCCGTTTCCCGCCTCGATCATGGCGGGAACAGTCGCCCGGATGGTGCGCCAGGTGCCGTTGAGGTTGACGTCGACGACGGTGTCCCACTGCTCGGGGGTCAGCTCCCAGATCCGTCCCCAGCTCAGCACACCGGCATTGGCCACCACCACATCGAGGCGGCCGAACTGTTCGATGGTGTCGGCGACGAGTTGTTGCTGGGCTTCCAGATCGCGAATATCGACGGCGCGCGAGAGCACCTTTCGTCCGGTGGCTTCCACGGCGCGCACCGTCTCGGCGAGATCCTCTGGGGTGGCTGCCGGGTAGGTGACCGTCGGAGACGCCGGCGCGCAGATGTCGGAGGCGACGATGTCGGCCCCCTCGTTGGCCAGCCGCACCGCGTGCGCGCGTCCCTGGCCGCGAGCGGCCCCGGTCACGAATGCCACCCGGCCCTCGAGTGCCTTCTCTGCCGCCATGACCGGTCCTTCCTCATACGCCGAACTCACGAGCGCCAAGGCTAGCAGCCAAACTGAAACGTGTTCTAGTAAATCCGCGCGCTACAACTCGGCGATGATCTGCCGGCGTTTGGCGGCGTACTCCTGGTCGGTGATCGCGCCGGTGGCGCGTAACGTCTCCAGCTCCTGCAACCGCTGGGCGGTACTGACCGCGGGAGTGCCCCGCGGCGGCGCGGCAGTAGTGGACGCTTGAGGTTCGGGTGCCGTCGCACGCCGGGCAGCCGCGCGCCGCACCACGGCCTGCACCTGTGCGCGCGCGACCGGATTGTCACGCAAGTCCACCATGCTGTTCATCCCGATGCCGTTGGCCTTCAGGATCTGCAGGATCTCCATCAGCGGTTCCACCTGGCCGGACAGATCGTAGGTCCGATTGTCTTCGGCGACCGAGAACGTTGCGGGCATCAGACCGTTGATCAAACCCGATCTGTTCCAGTCGATCTGGAATTTGTGCGTCGCGGGATCGACCAGCACGACCAACCGACGGGCGGTCAGCATCGGCAACCGGTCCACCCCGGCGATCACCTGATCCTCGGCCGCGAACGGTGTGATGCCGGGCCCGGCAATGTTCAATTGCAGCCGTACCAGCGGTCGATCGTTGATGCGGGTGTTCGTCTCGGCCAGCCCGGTGATCGTGGCCAGCGCCAACACGCCGTCGGCTTCCAGCGCCTCGGAGCGGGCCTGCGCGTTTGCCCCGTAGGCAGTCAGGCCGAGAGCGGCCAACACGTCGACCGCGGTGATCAACAGACCCACCCAGAACATCCACTTCATCAGCTCGCTCTGGCCGGTGGCGAAGTAGACGGCCAGAAAGATCGGACCCACGAGCCCACCGCACAGCAGAACCCAGGCTTGAGCCTTGACGTAACGCCACACCATGGCACGCTCCTCACCTCGACGGGCACAGAGTAACGGGGACAGCGACGAGGCATTGCCCGCAGCGCGGGACAGCCGCCGCGGATGCCCCTAACATATGGCGATGTCGGCCACATGGCTGACCTAGACGTGAATGTTTGGTAAGAACATGCCTGTGCCCAGGAGCGGCCACGACCTCGCGGCAGACGTGTCCGAGCGGCAGGTCATCCACGGCGCACAGCAAATCGCCGTCATCCTGCTCAACTGCGCCACCCTCGTCGCCTGCGGGAGCGCTCTACTGCTGCCCGGCACCCCGGAGAGTTCGGTAGGTGTCATCGGGCTGGCGATGCTGGTGTGGTGGGCGGTCTACCGCCTCCTGACCCGGTCCACGGCACCGTTGCAACTGTCCATCGATTTCGGGTATGTGCTAGCCGTTTCGGCCACCGTCCCGGTGTTCGGCTTCGACCCACAGTTGCTCTACACCAACTCCGTCCCGCAGGTGATCGCCGGCACCGCGGTCATCTGCGCTGCACTTGCCGCGCCGCCGAAATGGAGTCTGCCGGCGGCACTGGCCATCACGGCAACCTATGCCGCGGGGTGCGCGCAGGTGATCGGCTGGGCTGGGGTGGTCCACCTGCCGACCATCTACTACGTATTACCCATCCAGTGGGTGGCCACCACCGCCCTGCTGCTGACCGCGCGCGCCGTCGCGCGTCGCGTCGACCAGGTGCGCGGCGCCAACAACGAAGCCGCCCTGCGCGATGCTCTCGACGCAGCCATGCGCGACAACGAACTCGAGCACATGGCCCTCGTGCACGACACCGCGGCCTCCACCCTGCACCTCGTCGGCGAGGGCGCCAATATCTCCCCCGCCCGCATTGCCGCGCAGGCCCAACGAGACCTGGCTCTGCTGGCGCAGGACAATCCGGGTGCTCCGCAGCATGCCGAAATCGACATCGTCGCGGCGTTGCGGACCGAGATAGGACATGTGAGCACCCCGGTGGAGATCACCGGGATACCCGAACTTGTCCTGGCCGGCAGGTCCGCCCATGCCGTCGTCGCGGTGGTGCGTGAGTCACTGAACAATGCCGAACGCCACGCGCGCGCAACACGAATCACCATCGACATCGGACCGTCGTGCATCGTGGTCACCGATGACGGCATCGGTTTCGACCCGATGCGCACCAGCCTGGGCCACGGGGTCGCCGAATCCATCGTGGGCCGGATGCGACGCGCGGGGGGCAACGCGTCGGTGCGCTCGGCACCCGGCGACGGCACCGCCATCACCCTCACATGGAATCGCGTGCCCGCTCCGGCCGACCATCCGTTGCCCGCTGATGTCGACCAGTTGACCGAACGCATCCTGGTCCGATTCGGTATCGCCATCATCGCGATCGCCGTGCTGCAGCTCGCGGTTGCGGTGCCGAACACGGCATTTCGCACCCCTGATCCGATTGTGCACCTGGTCCTCGGCGCGGTCGCGGTGCTGGTGGCCCTCGGCGCATTGCCCACTGTGCTCGGCCGCAGGCCCGATCTGACGGTCCCCGCGATCGCCACCATGGGCGTCGTGGTCTGCGCCCAGTCCCTGCTGTTGCCCGACGATCAACTCGGCAGCCCCATCCAGTGGACCCTGACCGCGACCACCCTGTGTGTCCTGCCCTATCTGCTGCGCAGACCCTGGCAGATTTCGGTATCGGTGATGGTGCTGTTCTGGCTCACCACCGGGATATTGAACTTCGTCCAGCATCCGGGGATGGCGGCAGCGTTCAACCTCGCTCTGCACACCGCCGGGGTATTCGTCGTGCAGCTGTTGGTCCTGGCGTTCCCGGCGTGGCTGCGGCGCGCCCACGCCACCGCCGTGCAGGAGAGCCGCGAGCGGTGGGCTCAGGATGCCCAGCGGCATATCGCCGACGCGTTGCACGAGGACTACATGCGGCGTAATTCGGAGCTGATCGCGGGCGTCTTCCCGCTGCTGGAGACCCTCAGCACCGGAACGATCGACGCCGATACCCGGTGGCGCGCACGCATCGAGTCCCGCCGGCTCCGGCTCTACATCTATCAGGCCCGCACCACCGGCAATCCGCTGGTCGCCGACCTGCGCCCCGCCATCGAGGCCGCCGACCGACGCGGGGTGGTGGTGTCGTTGAACACCGACCACGACCTGCCCGAGCTCGCCGCCGACGAGCGTCGCCGGCTGTTGGAACCGGTGGTGGCCACGCTGGCAACGGCCGCACGTCATGCCAGGGTGGGGCTGGTGTCGGCACCCGATGAGGTCGTCGCCAGCATCATCTGCGATAGCAGTGGTACCGACATCACCTCCCATCCCGGCGGCCCGGACACACCACGGATCGAGGTCACTGAGATCGAGGACACGATCTGGGTGAGTGTTCACCACCGGTTTCTGGATCGGGAAGACAACGCGCTCGCCGCCGGCAACGAGCGCGTCGATATCGCCTGAATATCTACTGCAGCGACAATTCAGTTAGCCATAACTTCATCTTGGGCAACAAAACCTGCCCGCGAGTAGTACAGTCCTCTCACGGGGACGGGGTGCGGACCACTTGCTGGAACGCTGATTCTTGGGTGAAGTACATGATGGAGACGGTAAGTCGCAGGGCGGGGAGCATGACAGACGCCGTGTCGGTGGTGTTGATCGACGACCATGACGTGATCCACGCCGGAGTGCGGGCGTGGTTTGCCGAACAGGATCCGCCGATACAACTCGTCGCCGAATACAACCATCCGAAGACATTCCTGACCGATTACCCAGAGGGCGGCCACGACATCGAGGTCGTGGTGTTCGACCTGCAGTACGACCGCTTCCAGCCCGAGTTCGACACCCTGAGCGAGGTCTGCGCGGCCGGGCATCGGGTGATCGTCTACTCACATATGGCCACCGACGAGGTGATCCTGACCAGCCTCGACGCCGGCGCGAGCACCTTCCTGGCCAAGAGCGAGGACAAGCAGCACCTCTTCGACGCGATCTACGCGGCGCGAGCCAACACCCCGTACGTGGGGCCACGGATGGCCAAGGCGTTATTCAACGACCGGACCGTGGGACGACCCGGCCTGAGCACCCGTGAACGGGAGGTGCTGATCGCCTGGTTCCAGACCGAGAACAAAGAGTTCGTCGCGAAGCGACTGTTCATCGAACCATCCACGGTGCGAACGCATCTGCAACGTGCCCGGGCGAAGTACGCCGCGGTCGGACGGCCCGCACCCACCAAGGCGGCGCTGATCGCCCGCGCGGTGCAGGACGGGATCCTGAGCATCGAGGATCTGTAGCACCACGCGCACTCGCCCAGAGTACGAGAAACAAAGCGGCGCCCACCCTTTCGGGTGAGCGCCGCTCTGTGTTGTTGAAGCTAGATCACTTGATGATCTTGGTGACACGGCCGGCGCCGACGGTGCGTCCACCCTCACGGATGGCGAACCGCAGGCCCTCGTCCATGGCGACCGGCTGGATCAGCTTGACGGAGATGTCGGTGTTGTCACCGGGCATCACCATCTCGGTGCCCTCGGCGAGGGTCACCACGCCGGTCACGTCCGTGGTACGGAAGTAGAACTGCGGACGGTAGTTGTTGAAGAACGGCGTGTGGCGGCCACCCTCGTCCTTGGACAGGATGTAGACGCTGCCCTCGAACTCGGTGTGCGGGGTGGTGGTGCCGGGCTTCACGACGACCTGGCCACGCTCGACATCTTCGCGCTTGATGCCACGCACCAGCAGACCGACGTTGTCACCGGCCTGACCCTGATCGAGCAGCTTGCGGAACATCTCGACACCGGTGACGGTGGTCTTGGTGGTCTCCGGACGGATGCCGACGATCTCGACTTCCTCGTTGACGTTGATCACGCCACGCTCGACGCGACCGGTCACCACGGTGCCACGACCGGTGATGGTGAAGACGTCCTCGACGGGCATGAGGAACGGCTTCTCGGTCTCACGGACCGGATCCGGGATCGACTCGTCGACAGCAGCCATGAGCTCCTGGACCGACTTGACCCACTTCTCGTCGCCCTCGAGCGCCTTGAGAGCCGAGACGCGGACCACGGGGGCCTCCTCGTCGAAGTCCTGAGCGGCCAGCAGTTCGCGGACCTCCATCTCGACGAGCTCGAGCAGCTCTTCGTCGTCGACCATGTCGGACTTGTTCAGCGCGACCAGGATGTAGGGCACGCCGACCTGACGGGCGAGCAGCACGTGCTCGCGAGTCTGGGGCATCGGGCCGTCGGTGGCGGCGACCACGAGGATGGCGCCGTCCATCTGCGCGGCACCGGTGATCATGTTCTTGATGTAGTCAGCGTGACCGGGGGCGTCGACGTGCGCGTAGTGACGCTTCTCGGTCTGGTACTCCACGTGGGAGATGTTGATGGTGATACCGCGCTGACGCTCCTCGGGCGCATTGTCGATCTGGTCGAATGCGCGCGACTCGTTCAAATCGGGGTACTGGTCGTGCAGCACCTTGGTGATTGCTGCGGTCAGCGTGGTCTTGCCGTGGTCAACGTGACCGATGGTCCCGATGTTGACGTGCGGCTTCGTCCGCTCGAACTTCGCCTTCGCCACTTCTGTGTCCTCCTGGACTTGTTGGTGCTCTTACAAAGCAGTTGTGTGTGTGTTCAGTTGTGTGGTCCGCCAAGACCACCGGAGAATTATTCTCCGGTCGCCTTCGCGTGGCCGTCTGCTCGGCACCCGGATCGCTCCGAGCCTCGGCCGCGGGCGGCCTCGATTCTCACTCTCCGGTTGCCTTCGCGATGATCTCCTTCGACACGTTCGCCGGAACTTCAGCGTACGAGTCGAACACCATGGAGTAGTTTGCCCGGCCCTGGGTCTTCGACCGAAGGTCGCCGACGTAGCCGAACATCTCCGACAGCGGCACCTGCGCCTTGACGACGCGCGCACCGCTGCGCTCCTCCATGGCCTGGATCTGACCACGGCGGGAGTTCAGGTCGCCGATCACGTCGCCCATGTAATCCTCGGGCGTGGTGACCTCGACAGCCATGATCGGTTCCAGGATGACCGGCTGCGCCTGTCCGGCAGCCTTCTTCAACGCCTGGGAACCGGCCACCTTGAAGGCCATTTCCGACGAGTCGACGTCGTGGTACGCGCCGTCGAGCAGGGTGACCTTCACGTTCACCAGCGGGTAACCGGCGAGAACGCCGTACTGCATCGCGTCCTGCGCACCGGCATCCACCGACGGGATGTACTCGCGCGGGATGCGGCCACCGGTGACCTTGTTCTCGAACTCGTAGGTCGCCCCATCCTCGCCCTCGAAGGGCTCCAGGTTGATGATGACCTTGGCGAACTGGCCCGAGCCACCCGTCTGCTTCTTGTGGGTGTACTCGACGTTCTGGACCGGACGCTTGATCGTCTCGCGGTAGGCCACCTGCGGCTTGCCGACGTTGGCCTCGACCTTGAACTCGCGACGCATGCGGTCCACCAGGATGTCCAGGTGCAGCTCGCCCATACCACCGATGACGGTCTGGCCGGTGTCCTGGTCCAGGTGCACCTTGAAGGTGGGATCCTCTTCGGCCAGCTTCTGGATGGCCGTACCCAACTTCTCCTGGTCGCTCTTGGTCTTGGGCTCGATGGCGACCTCGATAACCGGATCCGGGAACGTCATCGACTCCAGCACGACCTGGTCGTTCGGATCGCACAGGGTGTCACCGGTGGTGGTGTCCTTGAGTCCGATGACGGCGTAGATGTGACCCGCGGAAGCCCGTTCGACCGGGTTCTCCTTGTTCGCGTGCATCTGGAAGAGCTTGCCGAGGCGCTCCTTCTTGCCCTTGGTGGAGTTGATCACCTGGGCACCGGACTCGACCTTGCCGGAGTACACCCGGACGTAGGTCAGCTTGCCGAAGAAGGGATGGACCGCGATCTTGAACGCCAGCGCCGAGAACGGTTCATCGACCGACGGCTTGCGCGAGATGATCTCGTCTTCCTTGCCCGGCAGGTGTCCCTGCACGGACTCGACGTCCAGCGGCGAGGGCAGGTAGTCGATGACGGCGTCGAGCATGGGCTGCACACCCTTGTTCTTGAACGCGCTGCCACAGAGCACCGGGTAGATCTCGCTGTTGACGGTCAGCTTGCGGATCGCACCCTTGACCTCGTCGATGGACAGCTCTTCGCCACCGAAGTACTTCTCCATCAGAGCGTCGTCGGTCTCGGCGACGGCCTCGAGCAGCTCGTTGCGGTACTGCTCGGCCTTCTCGGCCAGATCGGCCGGGATCTCCACGACCTCGTACTGCTCACCCATCTTGGTCTCGCCACGCCACACCTTGGCGTTCATCTCGACCAGATCGATGATGCCCTCGAAGTCGTTCTCGGCACCGATCGGCAGCTGGATCACCAGCGGCTTGGCGCCGAGGCGGTCCTTGATGGTCTGCACGGTGAAGTAGAAGTCCGCGCCCAGCTTGTCCATCTTGTTGACGAAGCAGATGCGGGGAACGTCGTACTTGTCGGCCTGGCGCCACACCTGCTCAGACTGCGGCTCCACACCCTCTTTACCGTCGAAGACGGCCACGGCACCGTCGAGCACGCGCAGCGAACGCTCCACCTCGACGGTGAAGTCGACGTGACCCGGGGTGTCGATGATGTTGATCTGGTTCTGGTTCCAGAAGCAGGTGACGGCCGCGGAGGTGATGGTGATACCCCGCTCCTGCTCCTGCTCCATCCAGTCGGTGGTCGACGCACCGTCGTGCGTCTCGCCGATCTTGTAGTTGACACCGGTGTAGAAGAGGATGCGCTCGGTCGTCGTCGTCTTGCCGGCGTCGATGTGCGCCATGATGCCGATGTTGCGGACCTTCGTGAGGTCGGTCAACACGTCCTGTGCCACGGCTAAATTCCCACTCTTTCGCTTGCTTGATTGCTGTCCGGTGTGCCCCGAAGGGACAAGATCACCAGCGGTAGTGCGCGAAGGCCCGGTTTGCTTCGGCCATCTTGTGCGTGTCCTCGCGACGCTTCACCGCGGCGCCGAGGCCGTTGCTCGCATCAAGGATCTCGTTGGCAAGGCGCTCGACCATGGTCTTCTCGCGACGAGCCTTGGAGAAGCTCACCAGCCAGCGCAGCGCCAGCGTGGTCGAGCGATCCGGGCGGACCTCGACGGGCACCTGGTAGGTGGCGCCACCGACACGGCGGCTGCGCACCTCGAGGGCGGGCTTGACGTTGTCGAGCGCGCGCTTGAGGGTGACGACGGGATCGGTGCCGGTCTTGTCCCGAGCCTGCTCGAGGGCGCCGTAGACGATGCGCTCGGCGAGCGACTTCTTACCGTCCAGCAGCACCTTGTTGACCAGCTGGGTGACCAGCTGCGACCCGTAGACGGGGTCGTTGACCAACGGACGCTTCGGCGCGGGGCCCTTGCGCGGCATCAGCTCTTCTCCTTCTTGGCGCCGTAACGGCTACGTGCTTGCTTGCGGTTCTTGACACCCTGGGTGTCCAGCGAGCCGCGGATGATCTTGTAGCGCACACCCGGGAGGTCCTTCACACGACCGCCGCGGACCAGCACCATCGAGTGCTCCTGCAGGTTGTGGCCCTCACCGGGGATATAGGCCGTGACCTCGACCGCGCTGGTCAGGCGAACGCGGGCGACCTTACGAAGCGCCGAGTTCGGCTTCTTCGGAGTGGTGGTGTACACGCGAGTGCACACGCCGCGACGCTGCGGACTGCCCTTGAGGGCCGCGGTCTTGACCTTGGCGACCTTGTCGCGGCGACCCTTGCGGACCAGCTGGTTGATGGTTGGCATGTACCGGCTTTCTGTGTTGCTATTCGAACTTCTAAGTCTCTGTACTGCAGTTTTCGCCCGTTCGCGTCCCCCGCGTTCGGGCGTGTCGCACGCGCCTGCACCACGGCTTTCGCCCCGATGCATCCGACAGACGTACGAAGACACACGAATTCGCCCGACCTGCAGGGGTTACGGTCCACAAAGCGGACACATGTGCCCCCTGACAGCCAGGCACGAGGCTCCACGATACCAGGGGTGGGCGCGCCGAACCAAACCCGTGCGTAACGGCCTTATCGCAGGTCAGAAGCTACGCCCGCCGCAGCACCCAAGTTCGAGCCTACCGGAGCCCCGGCTGCGGCTCCCGCTGTTGCATGCCCGCCGCGAGCCGCAAGACCATATCGGTGAAGACCGCGTCGGTGTCGATATTGTCCATCACCCCGGTCATCTCCAGCAGGACGAATCCGTGCAGGGCCGACCAGAATTCCAGGGCCGCATAGAACGCGTTATCGCCGGCCAACCCGTAGGACGCCAGGGCGGCGAGCACCGGCCCCGCGGCCTCTCTGGCCGCGGCGGTGTACTCCGGATCGTCGCCACCCAGCGGCATCCTGGTGAACGCCGAGTACCGCCCCGGATGGTGGTGGGCATAACTGCGGTAGGCGCTGGCCATGGTGACCACCGCGTCGTCGCGGGTGCGCCCCTCCCCGACGGCTCGCAACATGCCGATGATGTCCTGAATCACGTGCATACGCACTGTTCGGCGCAGGTCCTCCAGGCTCTGCACGTGGTTGTAGAGCGACGGGCCCTTTGTGCCGAGCTGGGTTGCCAGCGCGTTGATGGTCAACGCGTCCCAGCCCTCCCGGTCCAGGAACGCCAGCGCGGCGCTGACGATGGCGTCGCGGCTCAGTTTGGTCGCCCGCGTTGCCATCGCTACCCCTTCCGAAAGTCCCACCCGTCCCCGACTACACCTTTAGCGAGGCTGACGAATGACTCTAGTTCACCCGGCCCGGATTCAGCTCGGTCGCACGATCCGACGGTGATTCCGCGCAGACCTGCCACGACCGCGCCGCGGCACCGTACGCTGTTGACCCATGGCGAGCCTCTCAGTCCGAAGCCGGTCCGCGACCGCGGGTGCCCTTGCCGCAGCCATGGCGTTGGCCTGTGCCCCGGCGGCCGATGCCAAGAATGGCGACACCCACATCACCGGTCAGGGCGTCACCCAGACGTTGGACTGCAACAACGCGACGTTGCTTGTCAATGGCACCGGCAACACCATCTATGCCAAGGGCAGCTGCTGGGCGGTGACGCTGCAGGGATCGTCGAACATCGTCGTCGCCGACAACGTCGTCAACGACATCACCGTCTACGGGTACGACCAGACCGTCATCTACCACAACGGCGCGCCCGCACTGATCGATCACGGCCGCGAGCTGGGGATGACCAACCGGATCAACTGGGCGCCTGCCTGACCCGTGCGCCGACTCCTCACCCTGTTCGCCCTGCTGTGCGGAATAGGTGGCCTCGCTGTGAATCCCGATCTGTCCCCGGCGGCCGAAGCGCAACCAGCGCCCCCGGTGTCGGCCGCGGCCCGCGCTGTCGGCTTCATCGACGTCCGCGCCGCGGTGCCCGATGCCCTGATCGATCTGCGCTATGCCACCTCGAACAACTTCGTCGGCACACCGCTGTACCCGCCGGGAGCCCGCTGCCTGGTGCACGAATCCCTGGCACAGGGTTTGGCCGTGGCCGCCGCGCAACTGCGCGCGCAGGGCCTGCGGCTGGTGTTCTGGGACTGCTACCGGCCGCATGATGTGCAGGTACGGATGTTCGAGGTGGTCTCGAATCCGGCGTGGGTGGCACGCCCCGGGGACTACTCCAAGAGCCACGAATCCGGCCGGTCGGTAGATGTCACAACCTACGGCCCGACGGGCTTGACCGATATGGGCACCGATTTCGATTCCTTCACCCCCGACGCGCTGGCGTACGCCACCGACGGTGTGAGCCAGGCCGCACAACACAATCGGGCAGTCCTGCGCGCGGCCATGGCCGCCGGTGGATTGTCGGTGTACGACGGTGAGTGGTGGCATTTCGATGGCCCCGGTGCCGGATCGCCGCGACCGATCATCAACGTGCCGCTCGGCTAGCCGCACACGTGAAAAAGAATCGAGGAAGCATGCGCACTCAGATCGTCGGGATGTCGACGGTGGTTCTGCTCGCACTGGGCTTGACCGCGTGCGGATCCGGTGACGAGTCGGGCCGGCCGTCGGTCACGGCGGGAACATCGGGGGCGCAGGTCCAGATCGGCAACACCATCAATTACGGGTCGGTGGGCACCACCGCCGATATCGACTGCGCCGAGGGCAAGTCGCTGAACATCGGCGGATCCAACAACGTGCTGACAGTCAAGGGCACGTGCTCGAGCGTCAACGTCGGCGGGGCGGACAACAAGATCACGCTGGACAACGTGGAGACCAAGATCAGCGTGGTCGGCCTCGACAACACCGTCGTCTACCTGGCCGGTGACCCGAAGATCGAAGATCTGGGCAGCGGCAACAAGGTTGACAAGGGTTAGGACGGCGGCTCAGGCCTGGGCGCCGTGCCGGCCCGCTCCGTCGGCGAACCGTTTCGCGCCGGCCAGCAGTTCGGCCGACGACTTCTGCAGGCTGTCGAATTCGAAAGCCATTGCGTCGCCTTCGGGTTCGCCCCACTGGTGCAGCGCCGAGAGCCGGTCGGCGCGCAGGCAGCCCTGGGGTAGCGCGGCGAGTTGGGTCGCCAACTCCTCGGCCGCCGCACGCGCCTGACCGGTGGGCACCACACGGTTGGCCAACCCGATCGCCAGCGCCTCGTCGGCATCCACCGCGCGCCCGGTCAGGATCAGGTCCATCGCCCGGCTGTGGCCGATCAGCCGCGGTAACCGCACCGTGCCGCCGTCGATCAGCGGCACGCCCCACCGCCGGCAGAACACCCCGAACACGGCGTCGCGTTCGACCACGCGCAGGTCACACCACAGCGCCAGTTCCAGGCCGCCGGCCACAGCATATCCACTGACCGCCGCGATCACCGGTTTGGACAGCACCATTCGCGTCGGACCCATCGGCCCGGGGCCGTCGGGGCGCACCCGGTTGCTCCGTGGCGTACCCATCGCCTTGAGATCGGCTCCGGCACAGAATGTTCCGTTGTCGCCGCAGAGCACCGCCACCGCGGCGTCCGGATCGGCGTCGAACTCCTCGAAGGCCGCATACAGCTCGGCCGCGGTCGGCCCGTCGACGGCATTGCGCGCGGCGGGTCTGTTCATGATCACCGTCGTCACCGGCCCGTTGTGCTCCACCCGTACCGAACCGGTCTCCGCGCTCATATCGTCTCCACTTTCTGGTCACGTCGCGCGACCAATTCGGCCGCGAAGTCCCGGTAGGCGTGGCGCAACTGCTCCCCCGGCCAGCGTGCCGGCAACAGGTCGGCGGGCAGGACCGGGTCGGTGAGTAGCTGACGCACGATCGCCGCGGCAGCGACAAAGCGCGTGGGTACGTCATCCGCGCTGCCGATCTCATCGAGCAGGCGGGCGCCTTCGGCTGCCCAACCATCGAGATCCCACAACTGCGCCACCAAACCGGCAGGATCATCGTCACGACTGTGCAAGACCCTCGTCCGGGCCAGTGCGTCCGCGGGGAGTGCCACCTGCAGGTTGTCCGGCCTCAGCCACACCCCATCCCGCAACTCACCGAAACGGTTCTGCGCCAGCCCGTTCCGCAGTTCGGCTCGGCTGCGGGCATCGGCACCCACCCGAGTGATCACCACCGTCGTCCACAGCCCGTCCCAAGGGCGTTCCTGCGGGTCGATGGCCGCATCCTGTCGGCGCTGGCGGGCCATCAGCCGATCCGAGAGCCGATACCCGTCGGCCGAACGCACCAGGTCCCCGGTCCCGACCATCCGGGTCAGCGCCACCCGCAGCGTCGATTCTCGGATGCCGAAATCGGAGGTCAGCGTGATCAATTCGGCCGCCGATGCCCACGCCGGGTGCGCGCCCAGCAGCACGCTCAGCACCACCGACCGCGCGGTGAGCCGCATCAGACTCCGGACGCGCGGCGACCGTGGTCGCCGAGCGGCTCGTCACGGTGGCGGACCGCCTCCCGAAAACCGTTCTCGACGGCGTCGGCGACGAAGGCATGCCCCTCCGGGGTGTGCCTGGCGATACCGTCGAAGACGGTGCTGACCATCCTGCTGGTGGCGACCCCCTGTTGCAACAGTGCGGTGTTGCAGGCGAGTTTGGCCATGATGAGCTGATTGACCGGCATGGCCGCGATGCGCGCGACCAGCCGTTCGGTCCGCTCGTCGAGGTTCTGCGGCTCGGGCGCCTCCACTGCCAACCCCCATTCGGCGGCCTGCGCTCCGGTGATGCAATCCCCGGTGAACAGCAGTCTTTTCGCGCGCTGGTCACCGAGGCGGTGCGCCCACAGCCCAGCCGCGGGAACACCCCATACCCGCATCGGCGGGTAGCCGATCTTGGCGTCCGATGCCGCGATGACCTGATCGGCGTGCAACGCGATATCGGTGCCGCCGGCCACGCAGTAGCCGTGGATCTTGACGACCGTCGGCTTGTCACAGTGCATCAGGCTGGCGAAGCCGCGGACGAACCGGCTCATCATCTGATAGTCGATCATCGGATCCCAGGGCCGGTCGGGCAGGTGGTTGACGGCCTGGGTCTTGCCGTCCAGCACCGTGCCGCGGTAGTCGTTGCCCGGTGAGGATGATCCGTCGGCATAGGCTCCCAGATCGAAGCCCGCGCAGAACCCTTCTCCCGCACCGGAAACCAGGATCACATGCACGTTCGGGTCGAGGTCGGCGCGCTCCACGCAGGCCGCCAACTCCACCGGGGTGTCGGCGACGATGGCGTTGGCCTTGTCGGGGCGGTTGAAGGTGATCCGGGCGATGCGGTCGGTCACCTCGTAGGTCATCGTCTTCAACGGCGGGGTCTTCAGCGTGTCGACGCTCATCCCTTGACCATCGCGCGCTCGATCACCGGTGCCAGATCCAATCCGGTCGGCAGGGTGCCGAACGCTCCGCCCCACTGTCCGCCGAGGCGGCTGGCCAGGAAGGCCTCCGTGACGGCCGGATGACCGTGGCGCACCAGCAGCGCACCCTGCAACGCCAGCGCGATGTCCTCGGTGATCTTGCGCGCCCGGTACTCGATATCGGCGAAGTCTCCCAGTGCGGTCTTCAGCTGTGCCACATGGGCGTTCAGCCGAGGGTCCGATGCCAGCGCCAGTTCCTCGAACAGCACGTCGACACATTCCGGCCGGGTGGCCATCGCGCGCAGCGTATCCAGCGCGCTGACATTTCCCGAGCCTTCCCATATTCCCATCAGCGGGGCCTCGCGGTAGAGCCGCGGCATGCCGGAATCCTCGACATAGCCGTTGCCGCCGAGGCATTCCATCGCCTCGCCGGCGTGCGGGGTGGCGCGCTTGCACACCCAGTACTTGGCGGCCGCCAGACCGATACGCCGCAACAGCGATTCCCGTTCGTCACCGCGTACCGCGGCGTCGGTGGCACCGGCCATCCGCATGGCCAACATGGTGGCCGCCTCGGCCTCGATGGCGAGGTCGGCCAGCACGTTGCGCATCTGCGGTTGGTCGATCAGGTAGGCGCCGAATGCCTTTCGGTACTGCGCGTGATGCACGGCGCGGGCCAGACCGGTGCGCATGCTGGTGGCGCTGCCGAGCGTGCAGTCCAGCCGGGTGAGGTTGACCATCTCGATGATGGTCTTGACCCCGCGGCCCTCCTCGCCGACCAGCCAGGCCGTCGCGCCGTCGTATTCGACCTCACTGGAGGCGTTGGCGTGGTTGCCCAGCTTGTTCTTCAGACGCTGCAGGAACATCCGGTTACGGGTGCCGTCGGGCAGCACCCGGGGCAGGAAGAAGCAGCTGACACCCTGCGCGGTCTGGGCGAGCACCAGGAACACATCGCTCATCGGGGCCGAGGTGAACCATTTGTGGCCGGTCAGCGTGTAGCTGCCGTCGGCGTTGCGCACCGCGTCGGTGGTGCCGGCCCGGACATCGGAGCCGCCCTGCTTCTCGGTCATCGACATTCCCGCGGTGATACCGGCTTTCGTGCTCGGCACGGCCAGCTCGGGGTCATAGACCCGGCTGGTCAGCAACGGTTCGTAGACCGCGGCCAGCTCCGGATTGAACCGCAGCGCGGGCACCACGGCATAGGTCATCGAGATCGGGCAGATATGCCCCGGCTCCGGCGTCCACACCGAGGTCTTGGCCGCCCGCACCACATGCGATCCGGCGCGGTCATCGGCCCACGGCGCGGCGTGCAGGCCGTGGCCGACCGCGACGGTCATCAGTTCGTGATAGGCCGGGTCGTATTCGACCTCGTCCACGCGGTGCCCGTACCGATCGTGGGTGTGCAGCTCGGGACGGTGCCGGTCGGCGAGCTCGCCCCAGCGCTGGGCCTTGTCCGTGCCGCTGAGCGCCCCGAGCTCGGTGATCTCGTCGGCGCCCCAGCCGCCGCCCTCGCGGACCAGCGCCTCCATCAGCACCGGCGATGAGGCGGGATTGTGGTCGCGCAGCGGCGGAACCTGATTGGTGACGACATGAGTGGCCATACGGACACTGTTACATTTTCTCGACAGCCGCACAAGATCCGTAACACGGTGCATACTCGTGCGGTGCACCCCAACACCGTCGTCCACGCCGTTGACCTCCCGCTCGACCATGAGCCGGTGCCCGCCGGGCAATCGGTCGCGGGTGATCCGAGCACCGCGGCGTCCGCACTCACCCGGTTCGGCGGCCTGGAGGTCGGCGTCTGGGAGATGTCCGTCGGCACCATGACCGATATCGAGGCCGATGAGATCTTCGTGGTACTCGGCGGTGCGGCCACCGTCGTTTTCGCCGACGGCTCCCCCACCCTGGAGCTCCGGGCCGGCGACGTGGGGCGGCTCGCGGCCGGCGCGCGGACCACCTGGACGGTCACCGAGACCCTGCGCAAGATCTACCTCACCTAGCCATGCCCTACGTCGAGGCGTCCATACGCAGCAAGCAATTCGTGGCAGCAGCACGCTCGGTCATGTCACGTCAGGGTGTCGCGGCCACCGCGCTGCGCGCCGTAGCCGCCGAAGCCGAGGTGCCGCTCGGCACATTGCAGTACGTGTTCCCCAGCAAGGAACTGCTGCTGCGGGCCGTCATCGAGGACGTCATCGAGCAGATCTCGACCGTCCTCACCGCCAGCGTCGACGTCGACCGGGGGCTGGCACATGCCGTCCGGCAAGGGCTGACGGTCTTCTGGTCCGAGTTGGTCATCGGACAGGTCGACTCCCAGCTGATGCAATTCGAACTGGTCAACTACGCACTGCGGCAGCCGGGTCTGGAGCACCTGGCGCAGTGGGAGTACCAGCGCTACGCCGAGGCCATCGCGCAGTGGTGCCAGAGCGCGGCCACCAACGCAGGTGAGGACAGCGCGGTCGGTTACGACCAGCTGGCACGCCTCATCCTGGCCGGCGTCGACGGGCTGACGATGCAGTACGCCTGCGACCCCGACGACGAGCGCGCGCAGGCCGACCTGGCCGTGCTGGCCGATATGGTCATCGCCGCGGCCGGTGTCTGAGCGGTTCGGTCAGCCCACCGCGATGGACGCGGCGCGGCGCGTTTCGTGCACCCGCAGGCAGTAGAACACCACCGCGGCCAGTCCCCAGCCGAGCAGGACGTCGATGACATAGTGCTCGGCGGTGTAGACCAACGTGAAAGCCATCACCAGCGGGTAGGCGATCAGCACCGGGCGCCAGCGCCGGCTCAGCCGGGTCCACAGGAAGGCGGCCAGCGCGGCGGACATGCCGGCGTGCAACGAGGGGATGGCCGCGACCAGATTCACGCTCGCCTGGCCCTGGTCGAGCAGAGCCGTGGCGGTGTGCAGATCCAGCGCCCGCCAGCCCCGCGCGACGATGCGCTCGATCCACTCGTTGGCACCGTCCATGCTGGTGCTCATCGCGCCCAACACCCCGCCGTCGGGCACACCACGCGCGGAACCGAACATGCACTGCGGTCCCGACGGTCCCCCGGCCACATCGGCCGCGGTGCACCGTGCGGCGGCCCACGGCGGCGCGGCGGGCACCAGCGCGTAGATGAGCAGACCGGCGAAGTTCAGCCCCACGAACAGTTTGACGAAGCTCTTCCACTCGTCACGGTTGCGCAGCCAGAGCACACCGGCGATGACATACGGGAGGATGAAGAAGGACATGTACACCGAGCTCATGAGCACTTCCCACAGCGGCGGCTCAGGCAGTTTGAGCCGCTCCTGCAGCCACACCGTCGGCATGTTCCCGAAGAACATCCATCGATCGGCGTCGGCTTGCCAGTGCCACATCGTCGGCCTGCCGACGAGATCTGCCGCGCCGCGGCTCAGGTCGTAGGCGATCAGCAGCAACGCAAACGGCAACCAGTCGCGGATGACGTAGAGCACCGCGCGGCCCTGACCGATGCTGGCCGCCATCAGACCGGTGCCGATATAGACCAGCAGGAGCTCGCGGTTGAACGCGAAGCCGTCGGTCACCGTGCGGTAGATGACGACACCCGCCCAGACCGCGATCGCGGCGTAGCGCAGGTAACGCAGGCGCTGGGCTCGGCGGTCGGGACCTTCGGGTAGCGAAACGATCGACTGTTCCTCGTCAATCGTGGCCACGTTACGGGAGCCTAGTTCACCTGCTGGTCACCAGGTGTTTGCCCGAGGTTGCGGTGTGGTGTCAGATGTTGTCGCGCAGAAACGCGATGTCATCCTTGCGGCCGTCCTCGGACGTCTCGCAGATGACCGGGGCATCGGCGGCCTTCACCACGGCCACCAGCAGGTCGGGATCGATCTGTCCGGTACCGAAGTTGGCGTGCCGGTCGGCACCGGAGCCGGCCGCGTCGCGGGAGTCGTTGCAGTGCACCAGATCGATGCGGCCGGTGATGGCCTTGATCCGGTCGACCGCGTCGATGAGTGCCTCGCCGGCCGCCCATGCGTGACAGGTGTCCAGGCAGAACCCGATCCCCTTGTCGCCGATGCGTTCCCACAACCGGCCGATGGTGTCGAAATGCCGCGCCATCGCGTGGTCGCCGCCCGCGGTATTTTCCAGGTAGACCGGCACGTCGGTCTCCAGGTAATCCAGCGCCTTGGCCCAGCGCTCGAACCCGGCCTCCATATCGTTGTCGTCGGCGTGGCCACCGTGCACGATCACCGCGGTCGCGTTGATCTCGGCGGCGGCATCGCAGGTGTCCTGCAGGATCTTGCGCGACGGGATGCGCACCCGGTTGTTCGCCGATGCCACGTTGATCAGATACGGCGCGTGCACGTAGAGCGGGACGGCCGCGGCCTTGAGGGTTTCGGCATCCTCGCGGGGCTTGGGTTTCTTCCAGCTCTGCGGGTTGCCGAGGAAAAACTGCACCACGTCGGCGTTCTCGGCGGCGGCCGCGGCCAGCGGGTCGTCGGGGTTCACATGCGATCCGATGAGCACGCGGCCAGTCTAGGCCCGCGCACCGACGGGCCTGCGGGGCGACGGGCCGTCGAACGTGCGGACCAGCGCGACCTGATTTCAGTGTCGCGAGCCTCGTCTGCCGTCCGACTGAAGCCAGGTAGCTCCAGGCGACCGGACACATACCTGGGTTCAGCTGGTATGGGTTGAGGCCCCATGCGGCTGAAACCACGCACAACCGATGGGTCCCGGTTCCGCTGGTCCGGCGCCACCGGGCACGAAAAAGGCCCCCGGGACGAATCCCGAGGGCCTTTTCCGAAACGAACTACCGGTAGTCCGAGTAACCGTAATCGTCCAGCGGCACGGCAGCGCCGGTGCTCTGGCCGAAGTCCGGGCTGTAGTACTGATCCTCGTAGGACGGGATCGTGTACGCCGCAGCGCGGGCCTCTTCGGTCGGGTTGACCTGGATGTCGCGGTAACGGGCGATGCCGGTACCGGCCGGGATCAACTTACCGATGATCACGTTCTCCTTCAGACCCATCAGCTTGTCGCTGCGGCAGTTGATCGCCGCATCGGTCAGCACGCGAGTGGTCTCCTGGAACGACGCCGCCGACAGCCACGAATCGGTGGCCAGCGATGCCTTCGTGATACCCATCAGCACCGGACGTCCCGCCGCGGGCTCGTTGCCCTCGGCGACGACGCGACGGTTCTCCGACTCGAACTCGCTGCGCTCGGTCAGCGATCCGGGCAGGAACTCCGTGGCACCGGAATCGATGATCGTCACGCGGCGGAGCATCTGCCGCACGATGACCTCGATGTGCTTGTCGTGGATCGACACACCCTGGGCGCGGTAGACCTCCTGGACCTCGCGGACCAGGTGGATCTGCACCTCGCGCGGGCCCTGCACACGCAGCACCTCGTGCGGATCGGCAGCACCTTCCATGAGCTGCTGGCCGACCTCGACATGGTCACCGTCGGAGAGCAGGCGCTCGGAACCGTCGTCGTGCTTGAACACCTTCAGGCGCTGGCGACGGGTCAGCTTGTCGTAGACGACTTCCTCGCCACCATCGTCGGGAACGATGGTGATCTTGTAGAACTTGTCGGTCTCCTCAAGCTGCACCCGGCCGGTGACATCGGCGATCGGGGCCTTGTTTCGCGGAACGCGGGCCTCGAACAGCTCCTGCACACGCGGCAGACCACCGACGATGTCGGCGCCACCGGTGACACCACCCTGGTGGAAGGTACGCATGGTCAGCTGCGTGCCGGGCTCACCGATCGACTGCGCGGCGACGATACCGACGGCCTCGCCGATGTCGACGAGCTTGCCGGTGGCCATCGAACGGCCGTAGCACATGGCGCAGACGCCGGTGCCCGTGGTGCAGGTCAGCACGGAGCGAACCTTGACCTCGGTGATACCGGCGGCCAGCAGCGCGTCGATGGCCGGGTCGCCCAGGTCATGTCCACGCTCGATGACGACGTTGCCGTTGGCGTCCACCGCGTCGGTGGCCAGCGTGCGGGCGTACGCCGACGTCTCGATGTGCTGATCGCGGACCAGCGTGCCGTCCTCTGCCTTCTCGGCCAGCGTGACGTTGATGCCGCGCTCGGTCTGGCAATCGGTTTCGCGCACGATGACGTCCTGCGACACGTCCACCAGACGACGGGTCAGGTAACCCGAGTCGGCGGTACGCAGCGCGGTGTCGGCCAGACCCTTACGGGCACCGTGGGTGTTGATGAAGTACTCCAGCACGGTCAGGCCCTCGCGGAAGGAGGACTTGATCGGACGCGGGATGTACTCACCCTTCGGGTTGGTCACCAGACCCTTCATGCCCGCGAGCGTGCGGGTCTGGGTGATGTTGCCCGTGGCGCCGGACTTCACGATCGTGATGATCGGGTTGTCCGAGGGGTAGTACTCCTCCAGCGCCTTACCGACCTCTTCGGTGGCCTGCTGCCAGATCTTCACCAGCTCGCCGTTGCGCTCGTCATGGTTGAGCTTGCCGCGCTGGTACTGCTTCTCGATCGCGTCGGCTTCACCCTCGTAGCGCTCCAGGATCTCCTGCTTCTGCGGGGGAACCAGCACGTCGGCCATCGACACGGTGACACCCGAGCGGGTGGCCCAGTAGAAGCCGGCGTCCTTGAGCTTGTCGACGGTCTGCGCGACGACGATCATCGGGTAGCGCTCGGCGAGATCGTTGATGATCGACGCCTGCGCCTTCTTGAACATCTGCGCGTTGACGAACGGGTAGCCCTTGGGCAGCAGCTCGTTGAACAGCACCCGGCCCAGCGTGGTCGACGCGGTCCAGGCATCCCCGTGCTTCCAGCCCTCGGGGAACAGCTGTGCCTCGATGTCGGCCGGCGGACGCAGGGTCGTCAGCCGCACCTTGATCTTGGCGCGCACGCTCAGCGCACCGCGGTCCATGGCCATGATGGCCTCGGCCGGGCTGCTGTAGACGCCGGTCTCCGGGGTGTCCTTGGCGGCCGGGGTGTATTCGCCCTTGTCACCGTCGATCTCGGTGGTCAGGAAGAACAGACCGGTCACCATGTCCAGACGCGGCATGGCCAGCGGACGACCCGACGCGGGCGACAGGATGTTGTTCGAGGACAGCATCAGGATGCGTGCCTCGGCCTGCGCCTCCGCCGACAGCGGAAGGTGCACGGCCATCTGGTCACCGTCGAAGTCGGCGTTGAACGCCTCACACACCAGCGGGTGCAGCTGGATGGCCTTGCCCTCGACCAGCTGCGGCTCGAAGGCCTGGATACCCAGGCGGTGCAGCGTGGGTGCACGGTTCAGCAGCACCGGGTGCTCGGCGATGACCTCTTCGAGGACATCCCACACCTGGGGACGCTGACGTTCCACCATGCGCTTGGCGCTCTTGATGTTCTGGGCGTGGTTCAGGTCGACCAGACGCTTCATCACGAACGGCTTGAACAGCTCGAGCGCCATCAGCTTGGGCAGACCGCACTGGTGCAGCTTGAGCTGCGGACCGACCACGATGACCGAACGGCCGGAGTAGTCGACGCGCTTACCGAGCAGGTTCTGACGGAAGCGGCCCTGCTTGCCCTTGAGCAGATCGGACAGCGACTTCAGCGGACGGTTGCCCGGTCCGGTGACCGGACGGCCGCGGCGGCCGTTGTCGAACAGCGCGTCCACCGACTCCTGAAGCATGCGCTTCTCGTTGTTGACGATGATCTCGGGAGCACCGAGATCGATCAGTCGCTTGAGCCGGTTGTTGCGGTTGATCACGCGGCGGTACAGGTCGTTCAGGTCGGAGGTCGCGAAGCGGCCACCGTCGAGCTGAACCATCGGGCGCAGCTCCGGCGGGATCACCGGAACGGCGTCGAGCACCATGCCCATCGGCGAGTTGCCGGACTGCTGGAACGCGGCGACGACCTTCAGTCGCTTGAGCGCACGCAGCTTCTTCTGGCCCTTGCCGTTCTTGATGGTGTCGCGCAGCGACTCCGCCTCGGCGTCGATGTCGAAGGTCTCGATGAGCTTCTTGATCGACTCGGCACCCATGGCACCGGTGAAGTACTCGCCGTAGCGGTCGACGAGCTCGCGGTAGAGCACCTCGTCGACGATGAGCTGCTTGACGGCCAGCTTGGTGAAGGTGGTCCAGATCTCGTCGAGCCGGTCCAGCTCACGCTGGGCCCGGTCGCGCAGCTGACGCATCTCGCGCTCGCCACCGTCGCGCACCTTGCGGCGCACGTCGGACTTGGCGCCTTCCTTCTCCAGCTCGGCCAGGTCGGCTTCGAGCTTCTGGGCCCGGGCTTCCAGGTCGGCGTCGCGCTGATCCTCGACGGCCTTCTTCTCGACGACCATCTCGGCTTCGAGCGTGGACAGCTCGTTGTGCCGCATCTCGGTGTCGACGGCGACGATGACGTAGGCCGCGAAGTAGATGATCTTTTCCAGATCCTTCGGGGCCAGGTCCAGCAGGTAGCCCAAGCGCGACGGCACGCCCTTGAAGTACCAGATGTGCGTCACGGGTGCGGCCAGCTCGATATGGCCCATCCGCTCACGGCGCACCTTGGCGCGGGTCACTTCGACGCCGCAGCGCTCACAGATGATGCCCTTGAAGCGCACGCGCTTGTACTTGCCGCAGTAGCACTCCCAGTCGCGAGTAGGTCCGAAGATCTTCTCGCAGAACAGGCCGTCCTTTTCCGGCTTGAGCGTGCGGTAGTTGATGGTCTCCGGCTTCTTGACCTCGCCGTAGGACCAGTTGCGGATGTCGTCCGCGGTCGCCAGACCGATGCGGAGTTCATCGAAGAAGTTGACGTCTAGCACGTAACTCCCTTTCCCCTTGCGGGACTAGAAATACTAATTAGGCCAGATCTTCGACAGAGGCGGATTCGTTGCGCGACAGGTTGATTCCGAGGTTGGCAGCGGCGCGCTCCAGGTCCTCGTCGTCTCCGTCCCGCATCTCGATCGCCGCGCCGTCCGAAGACAGCACCTCAACGTTCAGGCAGAGCGACTGCAGCTCCTTGAGAAGCACCTTGAACGACTCCGGGATGCCCGGCTCAGGGATGTTCTCGCCCTTGACGATTGCCTCGTACACCTTCACGCGGCCCACCGTGTCATCGGACTTGATGGTGAGCAGCTCCTGCAGCGTGTACGCCGCGCCGTAGGCCTGCATGGCCCAGCACTCCATCTCACCGAATCGCTGACCACCGAACTGCGCCTTACCACCGAGCGGCTGCTGGGTGATCATCGAGTACGGACCGGTCGAACGGGCGTGGATCTTGTCGTCGACCAGGTGGTGCAGCTTCAGGATGTACATGTAGCCGACCGTCACCGGGTACGGGAACGGTTCGCCACTGCGGCCGTCGAACAGTTCGGCCTTACCCTGCGCGTTGACCATGACATCGCCGTCACGGTTGGGAAGGGTCGAGCCGAGCAGGCCTTCGAGTTCCTTCTCCTGCGCGCCGTCGAACACCGGGGTGGCCACGATGGAGTCGGCCGGGGCCGACTGCATGCCCTCGGGCAGCTTCGCCGCCCACTCGGGTGAGCCCTCGATGTTCCAGCCGGCCTTGGCGACCCACCCGAGGTGGGTTTCCAGGATCTGGCCGATGTTCATACGACGCGGCACACCGTGGGTGTTCAGGATGATGTCCACGGGGGTGCCATCGGGCATGAACGGCATGTCCTCGACCGGCAGGATCTTGCCGATGACGCCCTTGTTGCCGTGGCGTCCGGCGAGCTTGTCGCCGTCGGAGATCTTGCGCTTCTGGGCCACGTAGACGCGGACCAGCTCGTTGACACCGGCGGGCAGCTCGTCGTCATCCTCGCGGCTGAACACGCGGATGCCGATGACCTTGCCGGACTCACCGTGGGGCACCTTGAGCGACGTATCGCGGACCTCGCGGGCCTTCTCACCGAAGATGGCGCGCAGCAGGCGCTCTTCGGGGGTCAGCTCGGTCTCACCCTTCGGGGTGACCTTGCCGACCAGGATGTCGCCGTCGCGGACCTCGGCGCCGATGCGGATGATGCCGCGCTCGTCGAGATCGGCCAGCACCTCGTCGGAGACGTTCGGGATGTCCCGGGTGATCTCCTCGGCGCCCAGCTTGGTGTCGCGGGCATCGATCTCGTGCTCTTCGATGTGAATCGAGGTGAGCACGTCCTCTTCCACCAGACGGTTGGAAAGGATGATCGCGTCCTCGTAGTTGTGACCCTCCCACGGCATGACGGCCACGAGCAGGTTCTTGCCCAGGGCCATCTCACCGTTCTCGGTGCAGGGGCCGTCGGCGAGGACCTGTCCGGCCTCCACCCGCTGCCCGGTGTCCACGATCGGGCGCTGGTTGGCGCACGTGCCGTGGTTGGACCGGGCGAACTTGCGCATCCGGTAGGTCTGGCGGCTGCCGTCATCGGCCATCACGGTGATGTAGTCCGCCGACACCTCTTCGATGACACCGGTCTTGTCGGCGACGACCACGTCACCGGCGTCGATCGCGGCGCGCAGCTCCATACCGGTGCCGACAAGCGGGGCCTCGCTGCGGACCAGCGGAACGGCCTGGCGCTGCATGTTGGCACCCATCAGGGCACGGTTGGCGTCATCGTGCTCGAGGAACGGGATCATCGCGGTCGCGACCGACACCATCTGGCGCGGCGAGACGTCCATGTAGTCCACGTCGTCGGCCGAGACGAACTCGACCTCGCCGCCCTTACGGCGGACCAGGATGCGGTCCTCCTCGAAGCGGCCGTTGGCGTCCAGCGGCGAGTTGGCCTGCGCCACGATGTGGCGGTCCTCCTCGTCGGCGGTCAGGTAGTCGATCTGGTCGGTGACCACACCGTCGGTGACCTTGCGGTACGGGGTCTCGATGAAGCCGAACGGGTTGACCCGGGCGTACACCGACAGCGACCCGATCAGGCCGATGTTCGGGCCCTCAGGGGTCTCGATCGGGCACATGCGGCCGTAGTGGCTGGAGTGCACGTCGCGAACCTCAAGGCCGGCACGCTCACGGGACAGACCGCCGGGGCCCAGCGCCGACAGACGACGCTTGTGGGTCAGACCCGACAGCGGGTTGTTCTGGTCCATGAACTGCGACAGCTGGCTGGTCCCGAAGAACTCCTTGATCGCCGCCACGACGGGGCGGATGTTGATCAGGGTCTGCGGGGTGATCGCCTCGACGTCCTGGGTGGTCATGCGCTCACGCACGACACGTTCCATACGCGACAGGCCGACCCGGATCTGGTTCTGGATCAGCTCGCCCACGGTGCGCAGACGACGGTTACCGAAGTGGTCGATGTCGTCGACCTCGACGGGCACCTCGACACCACCGGGTGCGGTCATCACCTTGTCGCCCTGGTGCAGACGCACCAGGTACTCGATGGTGGCGACGACGTCCTCTTCGGTCAGCGTGGAGTTGGTGATCGGCTGGCCCGCGTTCAGGCCGAGCTTCTTGTTCACCTTGTACCGGCCGACGCGGGCCAGGTCGTAGCGCTTGTCCTTGAAGAACAGGTTCTCCAGCAGGGTCTGCGCCGACTCCTTGGTCGGGGGCTCGCCCGGGCGCAGCTTGCGGTAGATGTCCAGCAGCGCCTCGTCGGTACCGGCGGTGTTGTCCTTCTCCAGCGTGCTCATCATGATCTCGGAGAAGCCGAAGCGCTCGGTGATCTGCTCGTTGGTCCAGCCGAGCGCCTTCAGCAACACGGTGACGGGCTGACGGCGCTTGCGGTCGATGCGGACACCGACGGTGTCGCGCTTGTCGACGTCGAATTCCAGCCAGGCGCCGCGGCCCGGGATGACCTTGACGCTGTGCAGGTCCTTCTCGGTCGCCTTGTCGATCGAGGAGTCGAAGTACACGCCCGGCGAACGGACCAGCTGGCTCACCACGACACGCTCGGTGCCGTTGATGATGAAGGTGCCCTTCTCGGTCATCATCGGGAAGTCACCCATGAAGACCGTCTGGCTCTTGATCTCACCGGTGTTGTTGTTGATGAACTCGGCCGTGACGAACAGCGGGGCCGCGTACGTCATGTCCTTGTCTTTGCACTCGTCGACCGGCGCCTTGACCTCGTCGAAGCGCGGATCCGAGAAGCTCAGCGACATGGAGCCGGAGAAGTCCTCGATCGGGGAGAGTTCGGCAAGGACCTCTTCCAGACCGCCGACGGGGTTCACATCGCCGCGGTCGACTGCCTTGGTGCGCCACTTGTCCGAACCGACCAGCCACTCGAACGAGTCGGTCTGAACGTCGAGCAGCCCCGGAACCTCGAGAGGCTCGCGGAGCTTGGCGAAGGAAATACGATTGGGCGCTCCCGGAACGGAGCTATTAGTGGAATCTGACTTGCTCTGGCTCGAGACTGCCAAGATGCACCCTTCCAGCTATATCTGCATCGGTTCGGCTGGCTCTCAAGCCCGAATCTTCGAGCCATGGCACGCGACTAGATCACTGAGCAGGGCTCAGGCTAGGTCCACGATGTCAGGTGCACAGAAGGGTGGGCAGGATGCAGCCAGCGCAACGTCCAACAATAGCGGAACATGGCGCATTCCTCAACCACGGCGTGTATGGGGTGCGTCCGGCGCTGGCTGGCGGCTGGATCCTGCACATTGCCTCATACATTGCTGCCCAACAGACTGGCCCGTTTGCCGCCGTCCGTCAAGAGATAAGGCCGTGTCGGCTGTGGAGTTTTCCGATTTGCTCGGCGCAATGTTCCGCTGAGAGCTCCGTCATGCCTATATATCCATGACGGAGCTGTCAGCGGAACATTGCGATCCGGCCAACGAAAAACCGCCCGGGCAACAGCCCGGGCGGTTTTTTGTCGGATCGGGTTCTACTGGTTGCTCACCGGGATGGACTGCGTCGGGGCGTCGTCCTCGTGATTGTGCGGGCGAGCCGGGACGTGGCCAGGCTCGTGCGAGGCGTACTGATGGGTGCCCTCGAGGTCGTCGCGGATGGCCTCCTGGGCGGCCGGGGGCAGCGTGTGCAGGATCTCGCGCACCCGTGCCTGACGACGGGCGACACCCTTACGCTCGGGCATACCGGGGGTAGCCGACAGCTGCGGCGGCACACCCTCGATCTCCTCGACACCACCATCATGCTGACCCTGCTCCAGCATGGCCTGCTCAGCGGCCGCGGTCGCTTCGTCCTTCTCCTCGGACATACCGATCGGGCCGATACGCCGACCGTTGAGGAACTGCTTGACCACCGGCTCCTCGGAGGTCAACAACACCTCACGCGGACCGAACATCACCAACTGCTTGCGGAACAACATGCCGATGTTGTCGGGCACCGTGCGCGCGATGTTGATGTTGTGCGTCACGATCAGCACCGTCGCATCGATCTGAGCATTGATATCGATC
The DNA here is from genome assembly GCF_036946495.1 of Mycolicibacterium neoaurum. NCBI lineage: Bacteria > Bacillati > Actinomycetota > Actinomycetes > Mycobacteriales > Mycobacteriaceae > Mycobacterium > Mycolicibacterium neoaurum. The sequence continues at coordinate 2,857,107 of NZ_JAQIIX010000002.1, read as the reverse complement.
AGCAACTGCGACAGATACGCGGTACGGACCGGATCCAGACCCGAGTCCGGCTCGTCGCACAGGATGATCTGCGGGTCCAGCACCAGCGCGCGGGCCAGACCGGCACGCTTGCGCATACCACCGGAGATTTCACCGGGGAACTTGTGCCCGTCATTGGGCATACCGACGAGCTCCAGCTTCTCCATCACGATGTTGCGGATCTCGGACTCGCTCTTCTTCGTGTGCTCACGCAACGGGAAGGCGGTGTTGTCATAGATGTTCATCGAGCCGAACAGCGCACCGTCCTGGAACAGCACGCCGAACAGGGTGCGGATCTCGTAGAGCTCCTTGGCCGAGCACTCCAGGATGTTCGTGCCGTCGATGATGATGGAACCGCGCTCAGGCCGCAGCAGGCCGATCAGCGACTTCAGGAACACCGACTTACCCGTACCCGAGGGGCCCAGCAGAACGCTGACCTCACCTGCGGGAATCGACATCGTGACGTCTTCCCAGATCTTCGACGACCCGAACGATTTGCTCAGGTTGTTCACGTCGATTTGGACGCCCATACATGTTCCTTCCGATTGCAGCCCGGGTATTACCACTCGCCTGGGGCACCTGTGGCTTGAGTCACTGTAACCTACGCGCATTTCCAGCAACGACGAACCGGTGCCCCGCGAAGGCACCGAAACGACTGCGGGCCGGGTCGAATGATCGACCCGGCCCGCAGTGCGAGTGAACTACTTGACGGTGACGGTGGCGCCGGCGGCCTCGAGCTTGGCCTTGGCGTCGTCAGCGGCTTCCTTGTTGACCTTCTCCAGCAGCGGCTTGGGCGCGCCGTCGACGAGGTCCTTGGCTTCCTTCAGGCCCAGGCCGGAGACGATCTCGCGGACGACCTTGATGACGCCGATCTTCTTGTCGCCGGCACCCTCGAGGATGACGTCGAATTCGCTCTGCTCTTCGGCGGCCTCGGCGGGGGCACCACCGGCGGCGGGGCCGGCGGCCACGGCGACCGGAGCGGCGGCGGTGACGTCGAAGGTCTCCTCGAACTGCTTCACGAACTCAGAGAGCTCCAGCAGGGTCATTTCCTTGAACGCGTCGAGCAGTTCTTCGGTGGACAGCTTTGCCATGGTGATTCCTTATCTCTGTGGGTGGTGGTGGTATGTCAGGCGGCGGTTTCTTCGCCGGCCTTCTTCTCTTGCAGAGCTGCGGCCAGTCGGGCGACCTGGGACGCGGGCGCCACGAACAGCGCTGCGGCCTGGGACTGCTTCGCCTTCAGCGCGCCGGCCAGCTTGGACAGCAGGACCTCGCGCGATTCCAGATCGGCGATGCGGTTGACCTCATCGACGGAAAGAGCCTTTCCGTCCATGTAGCCGCCCTTGACGACCAGTGCCTTGTTGTCCTTGGCGAACTTCTTGATCGCCTTCGCGGCATCAACGGGCTCGCCGCTGATGAACGCGATGGCGGTCGGGCCGGCGAACAGATCGTCCAGACCCTCGATGCCGGCTTCGGCAGCCGCACGCTTGACCAAGGTGTTCTTGGCAACCGTGTAGGTGGTTCCGTCGCCCAGCGACCTGCGCAGCTCGGCAAGATTGGACACCGTCAGGCCGCGATACTCGGTGACGACGGTGGCCGTCGCCTCCTTGAACTTCTCGGCGATGTCGGCGACCGCGGTGGCCTTTTCAGCCTTGGCCATGCTTGCCTCCTCGTGATGGTTGGGTCGTCCACCGCATGAGGGGCCAGAAATCACAAACGCCCCGACACAGAAAGGTCGGGGCGCGCAAGAATGCTTCTACCTCGTCCTCCTGCGTGGGCCGCCGGGAAATCCCGGACCTTCAACCGATTTCTCGGTGACCGACGGTCTTCGGTGGAACTGCAGAAGGATAGCCTGCCCGGCGGCCTCAGCCCAAATCAGCGCCGAACGCCGGGTCAGCTGATCGCCAGCACCCCCGCGCCGATGAGCCCGGCATCCGAACCCAACTCGGCGGACACCACCCGCAGATCGTGCAGGAAGGTCAGCCCGGCGTAATCGGCCAGTGCCGCGCGCAGCGGGTCGAACAGCACCGGCCCGGCCTTGGCCACCCCACCGCCGATGACCACCAGGTCCAGATCGCATACCGCCGCGGTGGAGGCGATCATGGCTGCCACCGCAGTCGCTCCCCTGCGGAATGCCGCAACGGCGATCGGGTCATCGCGTTCCACATCCGCGGCGAGCTCTCTGGCATCGGCGCCCGCCCAGCCCTGTGCACGGGCCCAACGCGTCATCGACGGCCCGGAGGCCACCGTCTCCACACAGCCGCGGCCGCCGCAGGGGCAGCGCTGCCCGTCGAGCTCGATCACCGTGTGCCCCACGTGCCCGGCATTGCCGGTGCGGCCGTCATAGGGCATACCGTCGAGCACCAGTCCGCCGCCGATACCGGTCGAGACCACCATGCCCAGCACGAACTGTGCACCCCGTCCCGCACCGTACCGGTGTTCGCCGAGCGCCATGCACAGTCCGTCACCACCGAGACGCACGGGCAGGCCGGTCAGCTCCACCACCCGGGCCACGATCGGAAAGTCCCGCCACACACCGATGTTCACCGGGCTGATCGCCCCCGCGCCGAGGTCCACCGGCCCTGCCGACGAGATCCCGACGGCCTCGACCGCCCCGGCGGCAAGGGTGGCGGTGATCAGCTCGGCCGTCGCGTGCCAGGCGTCCTCGGCCGAGGTCTGCGGTGTCAGCACCTGGGTCCTGTGCTCCAGTGAGTTGCCGTCGACCAGTGCGGCGGCGATCTTCGTGCCGCCGATGTCGATCGCGAGGGCGGTCATCAGTGTCGGTGAGTGTTGTCGGGCTGGCGCGGATCACCGGGGTGCTCGTATCCGGGCGCCAGCTGCACGAGTTCGGCGATGCGGACGTCCAGCCACTGCCGGAACGCGCGCCGCTGCGCGGCCGACCGCAGGTGCTCGGCGATCAGCAGATAGGCCTCATCCAGTGGCAGCGGCACCGATCGGCGCGGTCCGAACCGGCCGGGGTTGCGCCGGTGGTAATCGGCGATCTCGATATCCGTGACGTCCACCCCAGCGGTGACGGCCGCGAAGGCGGCCCGGCCCGCGGGTGTGCTCAGGACGGCCGCGGCGATGCTGCCGATCTCCAGGCGCGCGGTCATATCGGGCAGGATCTCCTCTTGGGTAGGGAGGTGCCCCGGGCTACCCGCCTCGAGCTCGACGATACATTCGGCAGCCAGCAGCTGGGTCAGCCAGCGTCGCAGCTGACGGCCCTCGCTGGTGCCCGACCGCGGCAGCGCTGCCGACGAATTGCCTTCTCGCAGTTGTCTTTCCCGTTCGTCGACCTGGGCGACGGTGATCGCGACACCGCCCACCAGCGCCGCGGTCACGTGACCACCACCGCGACCGCCGGCGAGTAGACCAGCGCGCCCGCCCCGGCCACCCTGACCAACGCCCACCATCGGCCCGGTGCCACCCAGGGCGGCGGGCTGACGTCGAAGTCCAGGGTGACCCGCCCCGCTGCCGGCAGTTCCGCGCCGATCGCGGCGGGCCCCAACCACTCCCAGGTGCCCCACGGGCTGATCAGATGGGCCTCCACCGAGAGGTCGGCGCGGGCGTCGGTCTCGACGGTGACGCTCAGTCGCCCGAGGCCGCCGGGGCGGACCCGCACCTGCGCGGGCCCGTCGACCAGCCGCAGCACCTGCTGATCGGTCGTTTCGCCGACGCGCACCAGGCAGACGTCCTCAACCACCTGGCGCCACGCGGCAGGCAGACCTCGTCCGCCGGTGAGCGCCAACTCCACCCGTACCGGGTACAGGCCGGGCTGCGCCCCTGCGGGAACCGCAACGGCGACCTCGGCATCGAGGTACTCCCCCGGCGGCAATACGAAGGTCACCTCGTCGGGGTCGGCCGACCATTGCGGTGGGCAGATCAGCCGGACCCGCCCGCGCAATGCGGCATCGGTGCAGTCGCTGGCGGCGGTCAGTCGTAGCTGCAGCGGTGTGCCCGGCTGCACCTGCGCCTGCCGGGGATGCACGTGGGCGACCGCGGGCAATCCGCCCAGCGGAGCGGGTCCGCGGTTGTGCAGCCAATATCGGGCGTAGAGCGGTTGCGCCGCTTCGGCTTCGGGGCCGATGGCATCGTTGTCGGCGTGCAGGATCTGGACCGCGTCCAGATGCGCCAGCATGGTGGCGATCTGGTAGCCGTGCAACGCATCGGTTGGCGGGCCGGAATCGTTTTCCAACAGGTCGCCGTGGCGCAGACCGGAGACCGCACAGATGCCCGAGCGGATGACGAACGGCGTATGCCTGCCGTGCGTCTCGACCAGCCGCATGGCCACCGATCCGGCATCGACTCCGGCGAGCGCGCCGGCCGCCATCGGGTTGCCCGCGGCCTTGAGTGCGCCGAGCTGGATACCCTCGGCGTCGACATCGAGCAGGGCGCCGTGCGCGGGAAGCAGATCCGCCGTAGCTCTCCGATTCACCACGGCGATCAGCGGGTGGCCGAATTCTGCGCTGCAGCGCGGTATTTCACGGTCTCGCCAGTCCCCAGAACCGGCGACCAGCGCATAGTCGAAGGTGTGCGTCCAGTGCTGCAGCCCGAAGTTGGACCCGTCCGGTGCGGTGCGACGTGGCGGGTCGATCCAGGTTCCCGAGGGCCAACCCGTACACGAGCGCATCAGCGATGTGTGCAGCGTGCCGTCGGATTCGACGGCGAAGCCGGGCACCCCACGGTTGAGCAGCGCGACCGTGGCCGGTTCGAAGGGCTCCATCCCGGCCGGCGTCTGCTGTGACACCGCGATCTCGGCGTCGGCGATATCGTCGATCAGTGCGGCCAGCCCACCGGCGATGACGAGGACCGGCAGCGCGCGCTCGCCGCGCAGGTCGGCCCCCGGCACCCATTGCTGTTCCAGCGGGGCGAGGGCGGGAACCCAGACGCGCGCCGCGCCGGTCGCCGAGAGTTGGCGGTCGAACTCTTGACGACAGTCCGGCGAGGACGCCAATACCGTTGCGGTGAAGGAATTCTCATCTGGTCCGCCGATGGCGATTCGGGCGTCGGGCAGGTTGGAATCCACGGCCAGATCCCCGTAGCGGGGTTGCCCGGCGACGGTGCAGGTGGCGGTGACACCCGTGCGCACCAGCGCGACCATCAGGTCGCGGGCGTCGACATCGTCGTCGGGGACCACCACCTCGGCCACCGAGATCGCCCTGGTCTGCTCGCCGACGCGCACCCGTAGCGTCGCCGAGAGACCGAACCAACCGTAGGCGGGGTTGTCCAGGGTGGATGGGTGCACAGCGGCGTCCACCGCCCGGTCTCCGTCGTGGAACAGTCCGAACCCGCGACCGATGACGGCGTCACCGACCTCGCTGACGGGCATGGCGCCGGGGACCGGGCATGGCCAGCGCAGCCGTAGCAGATCATCGGAACCGGTGAATTCATCGATGACGGTGCGGTATTCGATGCGCTCGACACCGTGCCAGACGGTGATCGTCTGGGTGTAGCTCACCACCTCCCCGATATGCCCGGTGACGACCAGCCGTTCACCGAGCGCGCACCGCCACAGCTGGACCGCCGCCGGATGCTGGGCCGAGGTGGTCACCGGCCCGCGCGGCAGCAGATGCCACGGTCCCTCGCCGGCCTTCGGGTGGGCCGGATACTCGGCGTAGACCGCGAGTTCGTTGCCGACACACCCGGGGGCGATCCATTCCCTGCCGTCGGTGATCAAGGAGTTGACCCCGCCGCCACGGTCGGGGTCCACGCTCACCCGGTGTCGGTCGGTGCCGATGGTGACCCCGTCGTGTGGTTCCCAGCGTGATCCGCGCCCTTCGGTGTCGAGGCGGTAACCCTGCCAGCCCAGCGAGCCGACACCCTCGGCCAGCCAGCTGACGCGGTTGTTTTCGATCAGGGTCGGCAGCTCGATGCCGTCGACATCGCGGACCACGCCGGTGAAATCGCGATCCAGCTCGGCGGTGACGATATCGGTTCGGTTGTGCGCCAGCGGGTTCCATACCACCAGCGGGACGTTCACCGCGCTGGAGAGCAACCGTAGCGCGTTGTCGCGGGTGCGACGGCCGATCTCCCATGCGTCGCGCCAGCCGGTCAGCAGGTCCAGGTACACCTGGTCGGACTCGGACCCGGTGATGGCGTCATGATGGGCGCCGTAGGCCAGCTGCACCCAGGCCTTGGCCAACGCGGCCTGCGGGTACCGGACCCCGCCCAGCACACCGGCGAACACCGCGAAGCGCTCCGCCTCCAGCACCGCATTCTCGGCCGCGCGGTTGGCCTGCTTGGTGTCGATATAGGAGACGTCCTTGCCGGTGTAGATGGGATTCATATCCCTGGTCTGCACCGACGCCCGTCGCCCGGTCCGGTCGAGTTCTTCCCGGACCGCGGCGAAGAACTCGCGCGGCAACGCGCACACGAACCGCGGCCAGGTGTAGCGGGCGTTCCAGTCGCGGTGGATCTCGGTGACCCACTTGTTCGGCGGTGTGTAGTCGGTGCCGACAGGAAGGAGCACGTTGCGCGTCAGCGCGACCTTCTTCAGTTCGGTGAACAGCCGGTAGGTTTCGGCCTCGGCGTCGGCCAGTGTCGGAGCGGAGTCCATCCACCAGCCGGCGGCATAGTGCGCGGGCATGTAGTGGGTCAGCAGCCCGCGCCCCGACGGCGCGGTCCATTCGAATTCGCTGGCGAACTGCATGCGCTCGGGGTCACCGTGATCGGCCATCGGACCCCACTGGTGGTGCGGTCCCCGCGCCCATGAACTGGATGTCAGTCCGGCGTCGGCGGCCATTCCGGGAAACTGCGGATCGTGGCCGAACACGTCGAGCTGCCAGGCCGTCGCCGGGTCACCGCCGAGCACATGACGCTGAAACCCGATGCCGGCCACGAAGTTCCGGATCGCGGTCTCGGGGCTGGTCAGGTTGGTGTTCGGTTCGTTGTACGTGCCACCCATGATCTCGATGCGGCCCTCGTCGATGAGCCGGCGCAGATCGGTGCGTTCCTCGGGGTGGGTGTCCCAGAACGGTTTGAGGTAGTCCACCTCGGCCAGCACGAACTTGTATTCGGGCACCCTGCGGGCCATCTCGAGGTGGGCGGTGACGAGGTCGAAGCCGTTGGTCTGGCGGCACGCGCCGGGCGGATCCTCGGTCCACAGGCTGGTGTAGGCCGCCTGGGTGTTCCACCACACCGGGTCGTAGTGGAAGTGGCTGATCATGTGCATGGTCCAGCCCGGTTCGGCGACCACGAACTCGAAGGCGGTGTCACCGATCCGGGCGTTGTGGCGCTGCCCGGGGGTGGGATCGTCGACGTAGACCGGGATCTCCACGTAGGTGTCACCCGGTTGGGCGACGGCCTCACCGTGGATGCCGTAGCCGCTCACCCGCACCGGTGTGGGGACCGTACAGGCGGTGTGGTGGGCGCGGACGAGTTGCAGCGGGGCGGCAGGCGGCCCGACGAACAACTCCGTCGACTCCGCAGCTGTCACACGCATGCTCCGCACCCTACGTTCGGGTGCCCGCCCGCTGCAGCAGTTCGGCCGCGCTGCGCACGGCGTCGGCGACTTCCGGTGGTTCGAGCACCTCGAACTCGCATCCCGGCATGGCCAGATAGAGCGCCATCACCCGCGGATCGTCGGCGCCGGTGGTCAGGATGCAGCCCTGGTCGCCGTCGGCTTCGATGTGCACCGAGGCCGACGAGAAGGTCTGTGCCACAACATCACGCGAGGCGTGGTAGCGAACCCTGGCGATGTAGCGGTAGGGCGAGCTGGTGATGGCGCGTTGCACATACTGGGCGGCGTCGGGGGCCTGGCGCGCGGTGAAGGTACTGCCGATCGCGCGGACGGTGTCCATCCGGTCCAGGCGCAGGCTGCGCCAGTCCTGTTTGTCCCTGTCGAAGGCCAGCAGGTACCACCGCCGTCCGGTGGTGACCAGTTGATAGGGCTCGAGGCGGCGTAGCGAGGTCGCGCCGCGGATATCGGTGTAACCGCAGCCGACGTGTTCGTGGTCGCGGCAGGCCCTGGCCAGCGTCATCAGCACCTCGGGATCGACGGGGGCGTCGCTGCGGGCCGGGGTCAGGGTGACGGTGCTTTCGTGTACCGCGGCGACCTGCGAGCGCAGCCGCGACGGCATAACCTGGTCGAGCTTGGACAACGCGCGTAGTGCGGACTCGCCGACGCCGGCCACGCTGCCGCCGGCGGCCAGCCGCAGGCAGACGGCCATCGCGACAGCCTCGTCGGGGTCCAGCAGCAGCGGCGGCATCGCGGCCCCGGCGCCCAGCTGATAGCCGCCGCCGTGGCCCTTGCTGGCGTGCACCGGATAGCCGAGTTCGCGTAGCCGCTCGACATCGCGCCGGACACTGCGAGTGGTGACCTCGAGGCGTTCGGCCAACTCCTCGGAAGTCCAGACGCGACGCGACTGCAGCAGACCGAGCAGTTGCAGGACCCGGGCGGTACTCATGTCGATCATGCTGCCGCATTCATAGGACCGAAACTGTCCTATAGAGGTGCGAGTCTTTGAGCCATGAACACCGAACTGCTGGCCGATCAGCTGGACTTCCACTGGGATAACCAGCTGCGCCCGAGGCTTGCCGGCCTCACCGACGAGGAGTACTTCTGGTCACCGGTATCTGATTGCTGGACGGTCCATCCGGACGGCCGAGTGGACTTCGTGCATCCGGAACCCGAGCCCGCGCCGGTCACCACGATCGCGTGGCGGTTGGCTCACGTGATCATCGGTGTACTGGCCATGCGCAGCCACTCCCATTTCGGCGGGCCCGCCGCCGACTACCAGACCTGGCCGTACGCCAACGACGCCGCGACCGCGCTGGCCCAGCTCGACGCGGAGAAGGCACGGTGGACGGCCGGGGTGCGCGCCCTGTCCGATGCGGACCTGCAGCGCCCGTGCGGTCCGGCCGAGGGGCCTTATGCCGACTATCCGATGGCCGCGCTGATGCTGCACATCAACCGCGAGGTGATCCACCACGGCGCCGAAATCTGCCTGCTACGAGATCTTTTCACCCACACCCAGAAGGAGAACTGAGATGCCCGCCATGCCCCCTCCCGTCGCCGACGAACGTGCCGGACTCAAGGAGTACGTCGCCGCCCAGCAATACGCGTTCCGGGCGATCGCCTACGGCCTGACCGACGAGCAGGCACGATCCACACCCAGTGTCAGCGCGTTGTCGATCGGCGGGCTAATCAAGCACGTCACCAGTTGCCAGAAGGGATGGATGGAGCGGGTGGCGGCGGCACCGGAGCTGCCGCCGGCCGACGATCGCCCGATGGAGGAGCTACAGCAGGAATACACCGAGCAGTTCGTGATGGGTGAGGACGAGAGCCTTGCCGGGATCCTGGCGGCCTTCGACGACCAGAATGCCGAGACCATCCGCCTCATCGAGACCGCGGATCTGGCTGCGGCGGTGCCGGTTCCACAGGAAGTGCCGTGGTTCCCCAAGGATGTCGCGGCATGGTCGGTGCGCTGGGTGATCTTCCACATGATCGAGGAATTGGCTCGCCACGCCGGTCAGGGCGACATCATCCGGGAGAGCATCGACGGCGCGACGCTCTACGAGCTGTTGGCCGGCCTCGAGGATTGGGAGCCGACACCGTGGCTGACCCCGTGGGGCAAGGGCTCCTAGTACTGCGCGAGAGTGACGCTGTGGTCGTACCGGAGCGGCCTCCAGCGACCGCAGCGTCACTCTCGCGCACTGCTGCCGTCCTCGGCCGCGATGCCACGCAACACCCCGACCGCGCGGTCGACCAGCGCTGTGGTCTCGGCGGCATGGGCGACCATCAGATCGACGCCGAGGTCGGCGGGTTCGATCGGCCGATAGGTGATGCCGCCGAGGTCCAGGGCGGCCGTGGGCGCGGGCACGATCGCGACGCCCAGCCCCGCGGCGACCAGGGTCACCAGCGTCGAGGTTTCGGCGACCTCCTGGCGGATCCGGGGGCGGAAACCGGCGGCCGAGGACAACCCGGTGATCACCTCACCCATCACCGAACGGCCCTGCCCGACATGGGCGATGAACTCCTCATCCCGCAGGTCTGCCACGGTGAGCGAGTCTTGCTCGGCCAGCGGATGGCCCAGCGGTAGCGCGACGAGCAACCGGTCCCGGCGCAACACGGTGGCCCGCACACCGGGCAGATCCACCGGTGGCCGCAACAAGGCGATGTCGATCTCGCGCGCCGCCAGCGCGGCAAGTTGGGCCGGCGCCAGCATCTCCCCACGGACACTCACGTCGACCAGTGGCAGTTCGGCGCGCAAGGTTCGGACGAACTGCGGCAGCAGCGAATACGTCGCCGAACCGACACATCCGACCGTCAGCTGCCCCTCGGTCCCCAGTTCGATGCGGCGAACCTGCCGACCGGCGTCGTCGACACCATCGAGCAGGGCGATCACGCGAGGCAGATAGGCCCGTCCGGCCGCGGTCAGTTCCACCCGGCGGGTGCTGCGGATGAACAGTTGCACCCCGAGCTCACGTTCGAGGGCCCGAATCTGTTGGGACAGCGGCGGTTGGGCCATGTGCAGCCGTTCGGCCGCCCGCCCGAAGTGCAGTTCCTCGGCGACCGCCCGGAAGTACCGGAGGTGACGCAACTCCATATCGAGATGTTAGACCTCTCAATGGGAGGTGATTGACACTCCACGCAACGTCACCGGTGCCCCGGTCCTGGTCACCACATCATCGACGCTGACACCGTCGGCGAGTTCCACGACGGCGAATCCGGTGCCCGTCACGTCGAACACCCCGAGTTCGGTGATCACCCGGCTCACCACGGCCTTACCGGTCAGCGGCAGGTCGCAGGCCAGAACGAGTTTGGCCGCACCGGCTTTGGTGACGTGGTCCATCAGCACGATGACGCGTTCGGCACCGCTGACGAGATCCATCGCCCCGCCCATGCCCTTGACCATCGATCCGGGGACCATCCAGTTGGCCAGGTCACCGTTGGCCGCCACCTGCATGCCGCCGAGCACCGCCACGTCGACGTGCCCGCCGCGGATCATGGCGAAACTGGTCGACGAGTCGAAGAACGAGGCACCGGCGACCACCGAGACGGTCTGCTTGCCGGCGTTCACCAGGTCGGGGTCCACCTCATCGTCGTAGGGGAACGGTCCGACGCCCAGGATGCCGTTCTCGGCGTGCAGGGTGACATCCGAACCCGCGGGCAGGTGGTCGGGGATCAGCGTCGGCAGCCCGATCCCGAGGTTGACGTAGTCGCCGTCGCGCAGCTCGAGGGCTGCGCGGGCGGCCATCTGGTCGCGGGTCCAGCTCATCGCGTGATCTCCTCTGCGTTCGGCCGGGCGCGGGTCGTGCGTTTCTCGATGCTCTTGCGCGCGGCCTGCTCCGGGGTCAGTTCGACGACGCGCTGCACGAAGATCCCCGGCAGGTGCACCGCGTCGGGATGTAGCTCGCCGACCTCGACGACCCGTTCGGCTTCGACCACCGTGATGCGCCCCGCCATGGCGGCCGGCGGGTTGAAATTCCGTGCCGCCGCGTGGAATACGCAGTTTCCCGCCTTGTCCGCGACGGCCGCGCGCACCAGGGCGTAATCGGTGACGATGGACTCTTCGAGCAGCATCTGCTTGCCGCCGAAGGTGCGGACCTCCTTGGGCGGTGAGGCCAATGCGACACTGCCGTCGGGGTGATAGCGCCACGGCAGGCCGCCGTCGGCCACCAGCGTCCCGACACCGGTCGGGGTGAAGAAGGCGCCGATTCCGCTGCCGCCGGCGCGCATCCGTTCGGCCAGGGTGCCCTGCGGGGTCAGCTCGACGGTCAGTTCACCGGCCAGGTACTGCCGGGCGAACTCCTTGTTCTCGCCGACATAGGAGGCGATCACCCTGGTGATCCGGTGCGCTTCCAACAGCAGGCCGAGCCCGCCACCGTCGACGCCGCAGTTGTTGCTCACGATGGTCAGGTCGGTGGCGCCCTGTTCCAGCAGCGCGTCGATCAGGAACCACGGGATTCCGGCCAGACCGAATCCGCCGACCGCGAGGCTGGCGCCGTCGGGGATGTCGGCGACCGCCGCGGCCGCGCTGGGTATCACCTTGTTCAGTGTCATCGTTGCTCCAGGTGGTCGATGAGGGCGCCGGTGATCGCCAGTGTGGGGGCGTCGATACTCGACAGTTGTTGCCGTAGATCAAATCTCACGATGTCCACGCAGCAGCCCGCGATGGCCGGGGCGAGTTCGGCGCCGGTACACGGCAATACCATCGAATTGACCCGATTCGGGTTGCGGGCGGCGACCCGCATGGCCGTCATCCCACCCAGCGACAACCGACCAGTGCGGCTTTCGCGATGCCGAGCCGGTCCACCAGCGCGATCAGATCGTCGGCAAGATCGTCGATGGTGTAAGGGCCGGCCGGCACCGTGGACCTCGACGGCAGTCATCGGATCGCCTCGAAGACTGCGGCCAGCCCCTGCCCGCCACCGATGCACATGGTTTCCAGCACGTGTCGCGCGCCGCGACGGCGCGCCTCGTACGCCGCGGTCGCCAGTATCCGGGCACCGGTCGCGCCTACGGGATGCCCGAGCGAGATCCCGGATCCGTTGGGATTCAACCGGTCATCGGTGGCGTCGATCTTCCATTCCGCCAGCACCGCGAGTACCTGTGCGGCGAATGCCTCGTTGAGTTCGATGAGGTCGATATCGTCGAGTGTCAGTCCGGCACGTTCCAACGCGGCGGCGGTCGCCCCGACCGGACCGATGCCCATGGTCTCGGGGCGGCACCCCGTCACCGCCCAGGACCGGAGCCGCAGCAGCGGGGTGAGGCCGAGCCGTTCGGCGTCGGCGGCGGTGGTCACCACGCACAGGGCGGCGCCATCGTTCTGACCGGAGGCATTACCGGCCGTCACCGTCGAATCGGGATCGACCTTGGTGCGCACAGCTCGCAGTGCCGCGAGTGTGTCGAGGTCGATATCGGCGCGCGGATGTTCGTCGCGGTCGACGATCACGTCGGGCTTGCCCCGTCGTCCGGGCACCGTCACCGGGATCAGCTCCTCGGCGAAACGTCCCGCGTCGTGGGCGGCGATGGCGCGCCGATGGGACCGCACCGCCAGCTCATCCTGCGCCTGTCGGGTGATGCCGTACTCGCGGCGCAGGTTCTCGGCGGTCTCGATCATGCCGCCGGCTATCGGGTGGGAGGCGCCGCCTGCGGTCTCGCGGGCTCGATCGAGCCTGTCCTGCAGGGCTATTCCGCCTTGCCGGACACCGGTGCGCAGGCCCAGCGCGTAATGCTCGACATTCGACATGGACTCTGCTCCGCCTGCCGCGACCACTCGTGCCGCGCCCGTGGCCACCTGCCCTGCCGCGTAGAGCACCGCCTGCAGGCCGGATCCGCAACGCCGGTCGATCTGCAGCCCGGGCACATCCGTGCCCAGCCCGGCGTCCAGGGCGGCGATGCGCCCCAGCGCGGGCGCCTCACCGTTGGCGTAGCCGTTGCCGAGGATGACATCGTCGATTTCGCTGAGGCCGGTGCGTTCGATCAGCGCGCGCAGCGTCGTCGTCGCAAGGTCTGCGGCGGTGAGTGAGGACAGCGCACCCGCCATCCTTCCGACCGGGGTGCGCAGCGGGCTGCAGATGACGACATCGACCATGCTTTCGACGGTAGATACCTGCGTCGAGATTCTGAAGTACCGAATTTGTCCCGATTGAGAGGTTTAACATCTTAGTTTTCTGGGCCGAGAGTGACGCTGCGGTCGTCCCGGAGCGGGCGATAGCGACCATTGCGTCACTCTCGCGCAGTACCGGACCAGCCGCGAGACTCAAGGGCCGCCCTGGCGTGGCCGATGATGTCGCCGGGGCGGTCCTCCTTGATGACGCGGATGAGGTGCCATCCCACCCGCTGCAGTTCGCGGCCCACCCATACGTCGCGGGCATAGACGGTGCGGTCGCTCAGGTGCTGTTCTCCGTCGTATTCGACGCCCACCCGGTAGTCCTCCCAGACCATGTCGACCCGCCTGATGTAGCGACCTTCGGCGGTGTAGACAACCAATTGCGTTCGTGGCCTTGGCAGTCCGGCATCGAGGAAGAGCAGCCGAAGCCAGCTCTCGCGCGGCGATTCGGCACCGCCGTCGACATACGGCAGCAGATCGCGCAGTTGGACGAGGCCACGGACGCCTGGATGCGACTCGGCCAGTGTCAGCACATCCTCGATCCGATAGGGCGCATCCCGCATGAGGGCATCCAGCCGCGCGATCGCCGGACTACGCCGACACCGACGCGCGAGGTCGAAGGCGGTGCGTTCACGCGTCGTGGTCGGGGTGCCGCGCACGATCGTGATCTCGGCGGCGGGTAGCACGTCCTTGCGGATGACCAGACCGGACTGGTGTCGACACCGGGCGAAGACCTCGATCGGCTCGGTATCAGAGACCCATCGCGCGCCGTGCAGCGCCGCGGCCGCCACCCCACCGATGACCCCGTCGGGGATGGCGAGCAGTGCGGCGTCGATCCGTTCGCGCAGCGTCGGGAGATGCCCGCGCGGGATGTGCACGCCGCGCAGCAGCGGTCGGTAGCGGTGCCGCAATTGCCCGCGGGTCAGCGCGCCGGCCGATATCGCGGCGGCTCCGTCGAAGGGAATGTGCACATCTGCTTGGACGCATCGGCGGCCCGGACGGATCCATACCAGCGCGAGAGTGACGTAGTGGTCGCTCCTGCGTGACCTACAGCGACCATTGCGTCACTCTCGGCGGACGAGAGGGGTCAGAAGAACCGCACCGCGGAGTCGACGACGATGTCCAGATCCCCACCGAGCGCGCCGGAGAGCCACTGCTGGGCGAGCTCGGCCATCGCGCCGGTGTACATCGCCGCGCCGACGCGGGTGGCGACGGGATCAGAGCCCGGGTGCAGCCGCGCGCCCTCGGCGAGCACGGCGTCGAGGAGTTGGTCCTGCAGGGCGGCGCGGCGTTCGGTCAAAACCGGGTTGGCGCGGGCGTCGGTGAACAGCACGCGGCCACGTCGGGGGTCGGCGGAGCTGAAGCCGAGCACCGCCGCGACGCCGGCCCGGGTGCGCGCGCTCAGGGAGTCACCGGCCGAGGCCATCGCGGTGTCGACGGCAGCGCCGAGTTCCCCGGCGACCTTGTCGAACACCGCGCCCAGCAGCTCACCGATATCGGCGAAGCTCTCGTAGAAATAGCGCGTGTTCAATGCGCTCTCGCGGCACACCGAGCGCACCGTCAGCGCTGCCTCGCCACCGGTACCGAAGAGCGCGTAGGCGGCATCGATGAGCAGCGCGCGACGCTCCGCGCGCCGGTCGGTCAGTGCAACACCCGCCCACCGAGTCATCGACACAGCGTAAATCTGGTCACGCCCGTATCCAAAATGTATTCTGGCTACAGCCGTGACCAGAAAGGGGCTCACCCGTGGACATGCCGCACCAGGTACTGGAGCAAGGCCTGCAGGGCCGGTACGACAAGACCTTTCGCAGGCACTTCTTCAAGGGTCTGGAGTTCGCCGGCCCGGAAGGAGATCCGGGTTGGTTCGGCCCGGGCAGCGCCGTCTGGCACGTGCACTCCCACACCGAGGCACTGATCTTCGGCCTGCAGTGTGCGGCCTATCTGGAACGCCTCGACCCGTCCATCTACTGGATGGGGATGCATCACTCACGACTGGTCAAGCGCGAGGCCGACGGCACCGCCGTCCCGGTCATCGATCCCGAGGGCGCAGCGATTCGGCTGGGCCACTCGATCGCCTTCTTCATCGGCACCGCCTATGGCAACACCGAGACCGCCGAACGCGTCGCGCGAACCGTGCGAGCCATGCATCACACCATCAAGGGCACCCGACCCGATGGCGCCACCTACGACGCCGACGATCCCGAGTGGCTGCGCTGGAACTACGCCACCGTGGCGTGGGGGCTGGCCACCGCTCACGAGCTCTACCATCCGAATCCGTTGCGCGGCAAGAAACTCGACCGCTACTACGGTGAGTTCACCAGGGTGGGGCATGCACTGGGCGGCACCGACCTGCCCACCACGAAGGCCGAGACGCTGGAATGCCTGCACTCGTACCTGCCCCGCCTCGCCCTCACCCACGGCGCGGCGATGGCCACCGGACCCAACCTGCCGATGCCCCAGAGCGCGGTCGACTGGGCCATCCGCGACACCATGCCGCGGTGGGCCAAACAGCTCATCGGGCACACCGATCCCAACCCCATCGAGCGGGCGGGACGGCGCGCCATCGTGTGGTCGGTGATCAACGGTCTGCACACCGCAGCCGGCCCCGCTCCGGAGTTTCGGCAGGCCCAGCGACGAGTGGGCGGCGGCACCACCGTCGCGCACACCGAACCGCGTTATGTGCCAGGCAGCGATCCCGAGCTCAGCCGTGACCAGGTGGAGCGCGCCTTCGTGTGATGCAGGCCACCCGTGTTTTTACCGCTACCGCCGGTTTTGAGACACTGCAGAGATGAGTACCCAACACCGAGAAGGAGCCCGGCTGGACCGGGTGCCATTGCCGGTGGAGGCCGCCCGCGTCGGCGCGACGGGTTGGCAGATCACCCGCACCGGCGCCCGCGTCGCCGGCAGCCTGCTACGTAAAGGGTCGCTGCAACAAAAGGTCATCAAGCAGATTCCGCAGACCTTCGCCGACCTGGGCCCCACCTACGTCAAGTTCGGCCAGATCATCGCCTCCAGCCCCGGCGCCTTCGGCGAACACCTGAGCCGCGAGTTCCGCGGCCTGCTCGATCGGGTCCCGCCTGCCGATTCGACGGCCGTGCACAAACTGTTCAAGGAAGAGCTCGGCGACGAGCCGCAGAACCTGTTCAAGTCCTTCGACGAGAAGCCGTTCGCATCGGCCTCGATAGCCCAGGTGCACTATGCGACGTTGCACAGCGGCGAGGAGGTCGTGGTCAAGATCCAGCGTCCGGGGATCCGGCGCCGGGTCGCCGCGGACCTGCAGATCCTCAAGCGCGGGGCCCGGCTGGTGGAGTTCGCCAAGCTCGGCCAGCGACTGTCCGCCCAGGACGTGGTCGCCGACTTCGCCGACAACCTGGCCGAGGAGCTGGACTTCCGGCTGGAGGCCCAGTCGATGGACGCCTGGGTGGCCCATATGCACGCCTCCCCGCTCGGGGAGAACATCCGCGTCGCCCAGGTCTACTGGGATCTGACCAGCGAGCGGGTGCTCACCATGGAGCGCATCCAGGGCACCCGCATCGATGATGTCGCGGCCATCCGCAAACAGGGTTTCGACGGTGAGCAGCTGGTGAAGGCGTTGTTGTTCAGCGTGTTCGAGGGCGGCCTTCGCCACGGGCTGTTCCACGGCGACCTGCACGCAGGCAACCTATACGTCGACGATGCAGGCAAGATCGTGTTCTTCGACTTCGGCATCATGGGTCGCATCGATCCGCGGACCCGGTGGCTGCTGCGCGAGCTGGTGTACGCGCTGCTGGTGAAGAAGGACCACGCCGCGGCGGGCAAGATCGTCGTGCTGATGGGCGCGGTCGGGACCGTCAAGCCGGAGGCGCAGGCGGCCAAGGACCTGGAGAAGTTCGCCACCCCGCTCACGATGTCCTCGCTGGGCGATATGAGCTACGCCGAGATCGGCAAGCAGCTCTCCACACTGGCCGATGCCTATGACGTGAAGCTGCCGCGGGAACTGGTGCTGATCGGCAAGCAGTTCCTTTACGTCGAGCGCTATATGAAGCTGCTGGCGCCGCGCTGGCAGATGATGAGCGACCCGCAGCTCACCGGGTACTTCGCCAACTTCATGGTCGAGGTCAGCCGGGAGCACTCCGACGAGCTGGACAGCTAGCACCGAAATTCCACCGCCACAACGGCATTGACGCTCGCTGCATTCAGCAGGCGGGCGAACTGGAGGTCAGGTATGCAGATTCGTACGGGTGTCGCGCGCGCGGGCGAGCTCGACATCGCCTACGACGACATGGGCGACCCGGACCATCCGGCGGTGCTGTTGATCATGGGCCTCGGGGCGCAGATGGTGTTGTGGCGCAACGAGTTCTGTCAGAAGCTGGTGGACCAGGGCCTGCGCGTCATCCGGTTCGACAATCGCGACGTCGGGCTCTCGTCGAAGCTGCCGCATGCCCGCAGTGGTGCACCGCTGATCCCCCGGATGGCCCGATCGCTGGTGGGGATGAAGAGTCCGGCCGGCTACACCCTCGAGGACATGGCCGATGACGCGGCGGGGCTACTGGACCATCTCAAGATCGAGCGCGCGAACATCGTCGGGGCGTCGATGGGCGGAATGATCGCGCAGGTCTTCGCCGCCCGGCATGCCGCCCGCACCCGGTCACTGGCCGCCATCTTCTCCAGCAACAACCAGGCCTTCCTGCCGCCGCCAGGCCCGCGCCAACTGCTGACGCTGCTGTCCAAGCCGACCGACACCAGCCGCGAGGGCGTGATCGCCAATACCGTTCGCGTTTCCAAGATCATCGGCAGCCCCGGGTATCCCAAAACCGACGAACAGCTACGGGCCGAGGCCGCCGAAAGCTATGAACGCTCCTACTACCCGGCCGGGATCGGCAGGCAGTTCGCGGCGATCATGGGCAGCGGCAGCCTGCTGCAATACGACCGACAGATCACCGCGCCGACGGTGGTCATCCACGGCAAGGCCGACAAGCTGATGCGACCGTCCGGTGGCCGGGCCATCGCACGCGCGATTCCCGGAGCAAGACTGGTGCTTTTCGACGGAATGGGTCACGAACTGCCCGAACCGCTCTGGGACGACATCATCGGTACGCTCAAAGCAAACTTTTCCGCATAAGTTCGGCCTTCTCATCCTCAGCGCGTAGAGTCACCGCAAAGGCCGGATCGACGATGATCCGGGGGGACGTAGCAGGTCGCGGTGGGGATACAACATTGACCGGACGTAAGAAGCTCGAACCGCATTTCTCGGATGTACAGGCGCATTACGACCTGTCTGACGACTTTTTCGCGTTGTTTCTGGATCCGACCAGGACATACAGCTGCGCGTACTTCGAGCGCGACGATATGACGTTGCACGAGGCCCAGTTGGCCAAGATCGATCTGTCACTGGGCAAATTGGGACTCGAGCCGGGCATGACGCTGCTCGACGTCGGGTGCGGATGGGGTGCGACCATGACGCGTGCGCTGGAGCGCTACGACGTCAATGTCATCGGTTTGACGCTCAGCGAGAACCAGAAAGCCCACGTGGAGTCCGAGTTCGACAAATCGGAATCCACCAGGGACAAGCGGGTGTACCTCAAGGGCTGGGAAGAATTCGACGAGCCCGTCGACCGCATCGTGTCGATCGGGGCGTTCGAGCACTTCGGCTTCGAGCGCTATGACGCTTTCTTCGAGATGGCCTACAGCGTGCTGCCCGACGATGGCGTCATGCTGCTACACACCATCTGCGGCAAGCCTTTTCAGCAGATGATCGACGAGGGCATCCCACTGACCTTCGAGATCGCCCGGTTCGTGAAGTTCATCCTTACCGAGATCTTCCCGGGCGGACGGCTGCCCTCGATCGAGAAGGTCGAGGAGCATGCGGTGCCCGCCGGGTTCACGGTGACCAGGCGCCAGTCACTGCAACCGCACTACGCGCGCACGCTGGATCTGTGGGCCGAGGCGCTCGAAGCGCATCATGATCAAGCGGTCGAGATCCAGTCCGAAGAGGTCTACCAGCGCTACATGAAGTACCTCACCGGCTGCGCGAACGGTTTTCGGACCGGCTATATCGACGTCAACCAATTCACGATGGTCAAATGACACGTGCGCAACACGGGCGCACACCGAAAACTGTTGAAAATCAAGATCAATCACGTTCAGGGCAAACTTGCCTAGCGAGTGGCTGAGCATTGCGACCACTGAATAGCGAAACGTGGCAGAGTAGGTCAGCCGACTTGCCACCCCGGCAGTATGCCGTTTCAGCAAAGGCGCTGACGATGCGGACAATTTGCTTCTCACCTGCATGGCAGGTGCGAAATCGGCACGCGGCAACCCTTTTCCGCAATGACGTCCACACGGCGCACCACGGCACGCATATCCACCATCCGCACGGGATAGGGCGTCACGGACGATAGAGTCGGGGAAAGCAGGATCGCCATGAGCAACGGCGCGATGGTGATCACATCCGTTTTGAAGAGACACGCTGCGGAGTTCCTGGGGGACCGGATTCCCGGCGAGTAGGGTGCCCACACAAGTGGGCACCCGTGATGTGGTGGACGGCGTAGTCGGAACCCACCGAGAAGGGCAGGCCACCTCTATGTCTGACAAGTCGAGCGGCACCACGGACATGCGGCCGCATTTCGAGGACATCCAGGCTCATTACGATCTGTCCGACGACTTCTTCGGCGTCTTCCAGGACCCGACGCGCAAGTACAGCAGCGCCTACTTCACTGGACCCAGCGCCACGCTGTCCGAGGCTCAGATCGCCAACGTCGACCAGCACCTGGACCGGCTGAACCTCAAGCCCGGCCAGACGCTGTTGGAGGTCGGCTGCGGATGGGGGCTCACGCTGCAGCGCGCCATGGAGAAGTACGACGTCAACGTCATCGGTCTGACGCTGAGCAAGAACCAGCAGGCGTACTGCAACCAGCTGCTGAGCTCCATCGATTCCGAGCGCACCTTCGATGTGCGGCTGGAAGGATGGGAGCAGTTCCACTCTCCGGTCGACGCGATCGTGTCGATCGAGGCCATCGAGCACTTCGGCTTCGAGCGCTTCGATGAGTTCTTCAAGAACAGCTTCGACATTCTGCCCTCCGGCGGCCGGATGACCATCCAGAGCAGTTGCGGGTACCACCCCGACGATCTGCGCGCCCGCGGCAAGAAGCTCACCTTCGAGCTGGCCCGGTTCGCGAAGTTCATGGCCGAGGTGATCTTCCCGGGCGGCCGGATCCCGAGCACCAAGATGCTGGTGGAACACGGCGAGAAGGCCGGCTTCACCGTTCCCGAGGTGCTGTCGCTGCGCAACCACTACATCAAGACCCTCGGCATCTGGGCCGCGCGCCTGGAGCACAACAAGGACCAAGCCATCGCCGCAGCCGGCGAGCAGCACTACAACGACTACATGCGCTACCTCACCGGCTGCCAGTACTACTACGTCGACGAGGCGCTCGACGTCAGCCTGGTCACCTACGTCAAGCCGTAGTCCCCTCCCCCGCGACGGCGACATCAGTCCGTAGCCCTTCATGACGCTGATCCTCGGCTCGCTGATGCTGTTGTGCGCGGTGATCGCCGCGGTCGCCCGGTCGGTGCCCGCGGCAGGTCGGTTGTTGCTCGCGACGGCGGCGTTGTCGCCGTACCTGATGCTCGGTGCGCCGGCAGCGGCGCTCATGTTCACGCTCGGGCGGCACTGGGTGCCGGCCGCCGTCGCCGCCGTGGCGACCGCAGCGGCCATCGCCTTCCTGCTTCCGCTGCGGGGCCGCAGCCCGCGGCCCGAGGGCGGTGTGTCGGTGCGATTCGTTTCGGCGAACCTGCTGATGGGCAAGGCCGATCCGGCGGCCGTGGCCCGGCTGGCCCGCGAGTATGCCGATGTGATCGCCGTCCAGGAGCTGACACCGGAACTGGCCGAGGCACTGTCGAGCGCACTGGCACAGGACTTTCCGCACTGCGAACAGCGCCCGAAGGAACGCGCCGCCGGGGTCGGGCTGTGGAGCCGTTATCCGATCACGGCCTCCGGCGCCGACGGAAGCTTTACCCGAGGGCTGTTGTGGGCGCGGGTTCGCCTGCCGGGCACCGATGCCGAGCCGACATTCATCTCCACTCACATGCCGCCGCCACGTTCGGCGTTCCCGTCGTGGCGCGCGGATATCGTGCGGCTCGGCCCGACGTTGCGCGAACTGCCGGCGACCGGACCGGTGATCGCCGGGGGCGATCTCAACGCCACCCCCGATGTCGTGGAGTTCCGTCGCCTATTAGGTAGTGGCGGTTACCGCAGCGGTGCCGCCCAGGCCGGTGCCGGGCGGATACGTACCTATCCCAACCATCTACGCCGCTACGGCATCCCGCCGCTGTTGGCGCTCGACCATGTGCTGACCCGCAAGGCGACCGTGACCGCGATTCGTGCGGTCGCCGTGCCGGGTTCGGACCACCGCGCAGTGGCCGCGACAGTGGTCGTGGACTGAGATCTCGACCGAATCACGCAGCGGCATCGGCACGGCGTCTACGGCATTGACCGGACGGGCGAGTGTTGCCGATCTCGTCGACATGTGTGCGGCGGCGGCAGTCTGCATCCGATCCAGATGGTCCAACATCAAATAACAGCAACGTCAATATCGGGCTCGGATCCATGACACTTGACGGCGACGTGCGATGACGGTTACCGCGGGGGCGCCTTCGTGGTCGATCCTGACGAGCGCCGCACGAGTCACGGTGGTCGACAAACACGTCTGCGCGAAACCAGAACCTGACGCGTGGTTGCAGTCACAGCTAACTTTGCACCGAACCAGCGGACATCAACTACCAGCAAACTTTTGGAGCTGATGAAATCGCTGTCGAGCGAGCCTGCTCCACCACCCTGCGTGAGGGTTGCCCAAGCATCACCTGTCGGCCATGGAGTGCCTGTGAGCCGGCGTCCAAAACGGTTGCCAGATGCCGCGATACAGCCATGCAACCTGCGAAAACGTGTTGACAGGACGTTCCCAGTCTGACATGCTTTGCCCAACTCAAAGGCCCGTCCAAGGGGGAGAAATGTCAGCAGTTTCACGCAAGATGAGCATGGGCCTGGCGGCAGGCGCGCTCGCCGCCGCAGCAACACTCACGCCGGTCACCGTCGCCCACGCTGCGCCGTCGCAGCCCATTGTCGGTTCGGTGGTTGGTGCCGCGCAGTGCGATCCCTCGGTCACCGCCGGCTGCCCGTCCCAGGCGAACGCGCTGCCCACTCCGGAACAGGCCATCCGCGGCATCTTCCAGAACAACCTGTGGTGGTTCGGTACGGCCAACCCGACTCCCCCGCCGAGCTCGCCGGTCTTCACGTTCCAGCCGCTGAGCCTGGTGCCCGGATTCCTCAAGCCGTTGTACGGCTGGTTCACCCAGAACCTCAACCTCGAGGCGTGCGTGTTCGGCGCATCGCTGCGGGTCGGCCCATACGGCACCACCACGTTCTCCGTCGGGCGTGGTTGCGCCTGACTTTGAGTTCTGCCCAGAAGCTCGTCTCATCGGCGCGGATCCACTTGGTGGGTCCGCGCCGATCTATGCGGAAAGCGCGCTGAGTGCCCAAGGTTGATTCCGTCGATGGTGACGACAATGATTTTTCAGCGAAAGAACACCGCGGAGGGCTCGGGGACGCTCGTTCTCGGCTGAAACGGCACCGCCGAGCCGTCATCATCGGCGGGCTTGTCTTCCTGGCCATCGTGGTGGCATTCGTGGGATGGCTGGCCAAGAGCGGATTGGACGCCAAGGCCGCACTCGAACAGGCCCGCAGCAGCGCTCAACAAGCCAAAGACGCGCTGCAGCAGGGCGATTCCGACGCAGCATCCCGTTTTGTCGACGACACCCAGCAACACGCGCAGGTGGCCGGCGACGCCACGCACTCACTGCCTTGGACAATCACCTCGGCCATCCCGTGGGTGGGCAGCCCCTTCCGCACCGGCCAGCAGATCTCCGATGTCGTCCTGGGCCTGGCCAACGACGTACTCAAGCCGGCGGCGCAGGCCGGCACGGCACTGTCACCCGATCGTTTGGTGGATGGCAGCAGGGTCGACGTCGCGTTGCTGCGCTTGGAGGAGCCGAATCTGACCTCCCTTGCGGAGGCGGCGACAAGGCTCAACAGCCAAGCACAGGCGATCTCGGACCCCCGGTACGTCTCGACACTGTCGGACGCGCGCACACAATTGCAGGAGCAGACGGCTCAGATCACCGGGCTGTTGGAGAACACGGCGGTGGCCTCGCAGCTGGTCCCGCCGATGATGGGCGTCGATGGTCCGCGCTCTTACTTCATGGCGTTCCAGACCAACGCGGAGGCGCGCGGGACCGGCGGTCTGTTGGGCGGTTTCGGAGTCCTGCGGTTCGACGATGGAGTGGCCACCGTCGACACGCTCGGCGCCAATACGGAGCTGGACAAGCCCTTCACCCCTATCGACCTGGGCGCCGAGTTCAACCAGAACTACGGCTATGCCAATCCATTCGGCGACTTCCGTAACAGCAATCTAAGTCCGCACTTCCCGTACGCGGCCCAGATCTGGAAGTCGATGTGGGCCCAACAGACCGGCATGAATGTCGACGGTGTCATTGCCCTGGACCCATTCGCCCTCAGCTACATCCTCGGAGCGGTGGGGCCGGTGACCATGCCCGACGGCGAACAGGTGACCAAAGACAATGTCGTTGAGCTGACCGAATCGACCGCCTACGCTCGCTTTCCCACCGATCAGGCGGCACGAAAGCAGTATCTGCAGGACATTGCGAGCGAGGTCGTCAAGAAGGTGACCGGCTCCACCGGCTCACCGAAGTCTTTACTGGAGGCGCTGGGCAAATCCGTCAGTCAGGGCCGCATCGCGGTGTGGAGCGCAGTGCCCGCCGAGCAGGAGCTGCTGGAACAGACACCCCTGGCGCATACCGTCCCTGATGACGATGCACCATACGCCGCGGTAGTCCTGAACAACCTCGGCGGAAACAAGATGGACTACTACCTAAAGCGTGAGATCGAGTACGTGGCCGATGGATGCAGCGGAGATAGTCGGAAATCGACCGTCAGCGTCCGATTGAAAAACGACGCTCCGCCCACGCCGCTTCCCAGCTATGTGGCCGGAACCGGCGGGCTCAACCCAACCTTGCCGATCCAGTTGCCAAGCGGTTCGATGCTGACTTCGGTCAAACTGCTTGCGACAAGCGGAGCGACATTGGAAAGTGCTCTCTCGAACGGTGAGCGTGTCCAGGTATTCACTGGGTCGGAGCGCGGCCACCCCACCTTTGAAATTCAGGTGGTGATCCCGCCTGGCCAGTCAGGGGAATTGAGCTTCCGCCTCTCCGAACCAACATCGCCCGATGCGGCTCGCGTGCCCGTTCAGCCACTGGTCGACGCGGTGATCCCCAAAATCTCGGTGCCAGAGTGTGGCCGGTGACCTGTGGACACTCGAAGCGGCGAGGCACTACTGGACGATCGGTGACGCGGGGTAGCGTATTCGCGGCTGGGCATTCCGCAGTAAAGGGGCAAAGGTGACTCTGCAAGATTTCGTGAAACTGCTGCGAGCCCGATGGATCACGATGGCCGTCACCGTCGCCGCGGCTGTGCTGGGTGCACTCGCCTTCACACTGCTCACCACTCCCCAATACCAGGCTTCCACGAGGCTTTTTGTCTCAGCATCCGGTG
Organism: Mycolicibacterium neoaurum; assembly: GCF_036946495.1. Classification (NCBI taxonomy): domain Bacteria; kingdom Bacillati; phylum Actinomycetota; class Actinomycetes; order Mycobacteriales; family Mycobacteriaceae; genus Mycobacterium; species Mycolicibacterium neoaurum. The sequence goes on along the minus strand of NZ_JAQIIX010000002.1, from coordinate 2,831,931 downwards.
GTGACAGCGTTGCCGACACTTACCAAGGTAACCGCCTTTCTCAGGAACGGGTTCTCTCATACGCCGAGCTGCTGATGGGCGAGACCTTGGCTCAGCGAACCATCGACAAGCTGAATCTCGACCTCAGCGCGTCGTCACTTCGCGCCAGAGTCAAAGCCACCGCGAAACCAGAGACGGTGCTGATAGACGTCAAGGTTCAAGATCCATCGCCAGTCCAGGCGCGCGACATCGCAAATGTTCTGTCCGATGAGTTCGTGACCATGGTCAGAGAACTGGAGACCCCAGAGGACGGATCTCGACCTGATGCGCGTGTTGTCGTTGAACAGCGAGCATCGATTCCGGAAAAGCCAATTTCGCCAAACCTCGTCAACAACCTGCTCCTCGCGCTTGCATTCGGCGTGGTCGCTGGAGTTGGAGTCGCAGTCCTCCGTGGGCTCCTCGACAACACGGTCAAGGACAGAGAAACACTTGAACAGGTAACCGGCGTTGGCATGGTCGGCATCATCCCCAGCGATAAAGAACGCCGAAAAGATCCGCCAATTTCCTTTGGCCAGGACAACTCTGCAATTGCCGAGGCGTTTCGAAAACTTCGGACCAACTTGCAGTTTTTAGCTGTTGATAATCCACCTCGCGTCATCGTCGTCACGAGTTCGATGCCCGGAGAGGGGAAGTCGACATCGTCAATCAACATCGCGTTGGCGCTTGCTGAGGCCGAACACAACGTACTGATCGTCGATGGCGATATGCGCCGCCCCAAGCTTGATAAGTATCTGAACCTGGTAGGCCAAGCCGGCCTCAGCACCGTCCTGAGCGGAAAGGCAGATCTCTCAGATGTTCTGCAGAAGACACGATTCCCGGGCTTGACCGCCCTCACCTGTGGAACCATTCCACCCAATCCCAGTGAACTGCTTGGATCGATGGCCGCCAAAAAGCTGTTGGCCGAGATGCGGGGTCAGTTCGACTACGTGGTCATCGATTCTTCGCCCCTCCTCGCCGTCACCGATGCCGCAATATTGGCCGCTGAAGCCGACGGGGTACTCATCATGGCCCGCTTCGGTCAAGCGAAGCGAGATCAGCTGGCGCACGCGATCGCCAACCTTGAGCATGTCGGCGCACGTACGCTGGGGGCAGTGCTCACGATGGCACCCGAACGCGGGGATGCGTCGTACAGTTACACCTACTACGGCCAATCCGAAGCCGAGCGATCGGCGAGATCTGCCGTGGCCGACACAGCCGCTTCCTCGACCGGCAGTGGGGCGGAAACTACCGAAAGTACATCTAGCAACGCTCATCAGCGGCAAGAGCCGTGAACGAGCATGCGGCGAGGCCATCCAGCGCTCAGCGCTGGCGCCAGGCACCTACACCCAATAGCAGGAACATCAACGGACACCGCCGGTCGACGAGGTAACTCGATCGATCACGCGCCGCGGCAGGAGGCCGGCAATCCCGATGGCAGCCGGTCCAGGCGCCGGCAAACACCCCGCACGTCGCAGCGCTACCAGCGCGGCACGAACGCCGCTGCGTGAACGGCCAGCGAGTGCATAGCGGAGTGTCTGCGCCGCAACAAAATCAGCGTAGATGTGGCGATCTGCTTTGAGTGCCCGGTCAGCCCAGGCCAACGAGCTCCGCCAGTCAGTGCTCGCTGAGATTGATCCGGCAGAACCGAGGTTAATGCGCACAACGGCCTCAGGTGCCTGCACAAACGAAGTCTCGGGTTGACGCCCCAGCCGCACGAGCCAGTCCCAATCCTGATGTCTGCGTAAGGATTCGTCCCACGGTGTCGCTCTAGCCAACTCAGTCGACAACAGCAAGGTCGGCGTGGTCATCGTGGGGCGCCCTCCGCTTGGAGGGCGCCGGCGAAACAGGTAATGCTCCACGGACTCGTCCTCCTCGATGAGCCTGTCCGGGCTTGGCCTCGAAACGCTGCCGGTCCGCGAGTCCACGAACAGTTGGCGTCCAGAAACCACCGTGCGGCCGGGATCCCGAGTGCCGAGAACTGCGAATTGAGCGTCGAGTTTCGTTGGTAACCATTCGTCGTCGTCATCGAGAAGGGCCACGAAGTTCATTCCGGCCGCTGCAATTCCCGTGTTCCGGGCATGCGAACCGCCGACGCGGCCCTTCGTCCTCAGAACACGGTCCGCAAGTCCGTCCACTCCGCGTGGAAGATCCTCATTCGGCCCGCCGTCGTGCACCACAATCAACTCGACCTGCGCATCGGACGTCTGCTCTCGGACGCTTGACAGTGCTCGCAGGAGTTCCGGCCGTCCGACGGTCGGCACGACGACCGAAACAGATGGAACCCAGGTCCGCCCATGCTTCTCAGCTGTGCTCTCACGCATCAAAGGCCCCTCACTCGTCTGATCGCCAGGCGCAAAGCGCTGAGACAAACGTGAACGAATACCGTCAGCCAATACTGGCACACCGCAACCATTTGCATGGACGTTGCTGGATGCGGTTGTTGCAACGGATTCCCAAGGTAAGCAGCAGGATCGATAGGCATCTCGGTTGGGACACCAAGCACCGGACGCCGCTGAAAAGGTGTTCCGCGCAGAACATCGTCGTTGGGAAGATCCCTGGTCCCGAGAACCCGGAGGAATCGGATCGGCTGTCGACGAGCGCCGACATCGGCCCGCCCATTCATTCAACTGCGCGGCGCCGGCAATCGCGGTTGAATCAACGGGGGCGGAAGTCACAGGGCATGCAGAGGGGAACACGATTGAAAATCAAGACGATCCTGACAAGCACACCATCGTTGCAACGACTTGCACGAAAAGTGAAGAGCGCACTCTCAGGTGGGACGTCCTTCACCTCGTCGGCAAACTACTGGGAGGACCGCTACCGCCGAGGGGGCACATCGGGAGCCGGATCCTACGATCGTCTTGCCGATTTCAAAGCACAGGTACTGAATACGTTCGTCAGGGAGAACAACATCCGGAGCGTCATCGAGTTCGGATCCGGCGACGGCGCCCAGCTCGAGCTGGCGGACTATCCTGACTACACCGGGATAGACGTATCGACAACTGCCATCGAATCGACCCGTCGCCGGTTCGCAGGTAATGGCGCGTTTCGCTTTCTTCATTCGTCTGAGGTAACCGATGACCTGCAGGCGGATCTTGTGTTGTCCTTGGATGTCATCTACCACCTCGTTGAAGACGAGGTGTTCAACGATTACATGAAGCAGCTGTTCGCAGCGTCGTCGCGCTGGGTGATCATCTACGCCAGCAACCAGTCCCAACCTCACCAAACGCCACACGTGCGCCACAGAGAGTTCACCAGATGGATTGACGCCAACGAACCCCGCTTCCGACTCGTCCACCGAATACCCAATGTGTACCCGTACTCCGCAGACGATCCCGATCACACCAGCTTCGCTGACTTTTACATTTTCGAGATGTCGCCTGCCGCTGGCTAAATCAGATACCCAGAACACGCAGATACGCGATAGCAAGGCCAAGGGCGCCTGTTAGTCTTCTAAGTCGTGGCGGGCGGTCTGGTGACACTGGTATGGATCGCCCTGACTGTCCTGGCGATTGCGAGCATTTTCGCGTGTCGACAGCTGATCGCGGAGGCCTGGAAACCCGGGGCAAGAGCTCAGGCATTCTCCGCCCAGATAATAGTAACTGGCGGGACATTTAGCGCAACGACTCTGATTAGCAGTCGTGAAATCCTGCAAGCCGCCACACTCGCGGGATTCATTGCCAGCCTTCTACTCTCGGAGCTAACGGATTCCAAGCGGGCCCAAGCCGTACCGCGCTTATCCGCACCAAAAATGAACGGAACTCCCGCGGGGTTGATACTGGCATTCTGGGCGTGGCTGTTTTGCGTGAATATCTGGATGGCCGACGACGAGACAGCTTACTCGGCGCTCTCCCGTATCGTGTCTGGTATCGCTCTTGCAGCCTTCGTAATAACTCAACGATACCGACCTATAACGGCTGTCCAGTTTTTCTCGTCAGCACTCACCACGATTGCTTTCGTAGTCGCCGCCGTGCCGCTCACTCCAGGTGCGTTCATCCCGTGCGGCAAGTTTAAGTGCACCGATTTCGATGCAATTCTGCAAGGACCCTTCGATTCCGGCAACCTGCTCGGATTGATGGCCGCGATTTCCGGTGCTTTGCTGTTGGCATCCTCGCACGTGTCTAAGAAATCCACGATCACCACGATGGTTTTCCTCTTTGCAATACTTTATGCAACCATGTCGCGGACTTCGGCTTTGGCACTCGGCGCCGGTGTAGCCCTGATCATCACCAATAGCTTGCTTTCAAAACCGAAAAGAAGTTACCGATCATCGCCGCTGTCAACTACTGTGGTCGCCCTGTCCGTATCGGTAGTGCCGCTTGCAATAGGAATGGCGCTGGTTTTCCGTGCTCAGCTGTCAGATTTTAGTAACAGGGGCAGGATATGGATACTTGGCCGCGAGGCAGTTTCTGGGTATGCCGTAAGTGGACGCGGAATTGATTGGTGGGACGCGCTGACCCATGCCGGCTACTTCGGCAAGACATTTGACCGCTTTCCTCACAGTGAGTATCTACTCATCTACTTTTCCGGTGGACTGATCGGGTTGGCGTTATTGGCTGTCGTCATGTTCCGCGTAACAGGGTCTGCCATCGAAAATTATCGATCAATCGCACGTGGTGCAGTGGTGCCGCTCGTGTTCACAGTCTGCGGGATCATTGAGGCGATCTGGAATCCACTTACCATCGATGCTGGAACGTGGCTATTCTTCGCACTTGTTTCCGTATGCGTTGGTACTACTAGTCGAAACGTTCCAGAAGGCACTTCTCACCCCGGAGTAGACACTCCATGGATGCCGAAGCTGACCGCGTATGGCCCCAAGAGTCGATCAGCCCATGACAAACCACCAGTTTTCTACTCGAACAACCACGAGCGCCCCTCAAATGCCGGCGAATTAGCACAAGACGGTCAACCGGAACATCGAGCGTGAACTCCAGATTTCGCGCCGCCGGAAATGGTGTGAGCCGGCTTGCCGGCTTCGGCTTGTCGACGGTGCTGTTGGCGGTGGTGTCGGTAGCCTCAGTCCCCGCCATGGTTGGAGCCGACGGTATCGCAGCATGGGGAGCCATCGCGCTAGGCCAGGCAGTCGGCGCCGTCGCATCCCTGGTGGTGGGCTACGGATGGAACGTCTCCGGTCCGTCGATCATCGCTCGTGGTGGAACCGGCGCCCGACGCAGAGAGTACGCCGACTCAGTTCGGGTAAAGCTCAGCTTGCTAGCACCCGTAGGCGTGCTGGCAGCTGCCGTCGCGGCAGCGCTGTCCCATCAGCATGCGAGCTTCGCCGCTGCCGGCGCTTTGTCGGCGACACTGGTATCGCTCACCAGCAACTGGTACTTCGCGGGATTGGCGAGGCCGTATACCTGGCTGTGGCTTGAGATCGTGCCGAGGGTGCTGAGTACCTCCTTCGGTATCGCCCTCATGCACGCTGGATACGGAGCGCTGCTCGGCTTGGCCGCGACTTCGGGGGGCATGGTCCTCGGATTGATCTTCGTGTCGCTGTGGGTGCGTCATACGACCAGTTCGGACGCTGATCCACCCCCTCCCAAAGAGCCACTACGAGATATCCTGGTCTCGCGACGCCATGGCATTGCATCGATGGTCACATCGCAGCTTTTTCTCACGGCGCCATTTGTGATTATCGCCATCGCAGCCCCTTGGGCACAGGCGACTTATGCGCTGGTCGACAAGATTCGACAACTCGTAAGCGCAGGACTCAATCCGATTGTTGTTGTCTTTCAGGGCTGGGTGCCGCGCGCAGCCGATAACGCTCTGCCGGGCCGCAGCCGTGCCGCGCTATTCGTCACCGCCGGTTTAGCTGTTGCGACCGGGATGACGCTTATCGTGTGTAGTCCCACGCTCGCCAACTGGTTGAGCGACGGACAAATTGTCATCCCATCTTCCATGGCATTTATGATCGCATGCATCATTGCAATTGATCTTTTCAACTCGGTCTTGGCATATGCCGTAGCAACTTCGTTCAACCGAGTCAATACAGTGTCCTCTGCGACTCTTGTCAGTTTCGTCGTACTACTACCAACTGCAGTATTTGGCGCCCTACAAGACGGCGCACAAGGAGTGCAGGCGGCAGTTCTGTGCGGCTTGATGCTGCGTGTAGTGATACTGCTTTCACGAATCTCACGTAACCTGCACGGCTAGCCACTCGGCATCATCGAGTGTGAGCGAGTGCAATCCTGGGCGGGTATTTTCACGATGCTGCGACTGGCCACTACCGCCCTGAAAGATCTCGCTCGGATATCTAGCGGACCAAAATTTCACACGCCTTTCAATGTATATTTCAAGGAGACAACCTGACTACCTTGAGAGGAACTCGACAATAGTGGTTGAAGGTTGCAATCTTCCACAGAGTCCGATTCGCGTCACCGTCGTAGTATCGAGCCTATATCCGCTCACAGGGCTCGAATCGGCCACCCTGTCGCTCATCGAATCCCTGAAGTCGACTTACGATGTACGCGTTGTCGCCCTTGCAAACGAAGACCCGCCGGATAGCCCCGGCCCGACATCCATAATTGACCAGCGATGGGGCTCGAAAGTAACTGGATGGAAACGGCTGATCACCCTGTGGCGAGCGCTACGTCATCGCGCCGATATTGACGGTGTCGTGATTATCAGCGGCGCTTGGACCGCCATTCCACTCTTACTTGCTCTATCGCGCACTGCTAGCCGAGGCGCTCTGATCTGGGAGCACTCATTTGGCGATGAACAGGTCAAATCCAGTCGTAATCTCCGAGTTCTCCGGTTTATCGCGCGCACCCTCTATGCGCGTGCACACGCCACCGTGGCCGTGAGCGAATCACTCCGTCGCGATCTGCTTGCTTACGGTTTCAGTGAGCCCATAGCGGTCATACCGAACATCGTTCGGAATCTCAATCGGCAGGATACTCCGCGCGTCATATCTGGCAGACTACTGGCAGTTGGCTCTCTTACGAGGAATAAGAATCTCAGTCTCGCTATTCACGCACTTTCATTACTACCTTCCAGCTACACGCTGGATATTGTCGGTGATGGAGCACAACGGCACGAGCTCGAGAGTATGGTCCGGGAACTCGGAATCGCCGACCGCGTGTGGTTCAGCGGTTATGTTGAAGACCCCGCAGAGTACTTCGCCCGTGCGGAGATTATGGTTCATCCATCGCTGGGCGAGACCTACGGCCTGGTGCTGTTCGAGGCCGCACAGTTCGGCAAACCCGTTGTGGCGGTAAATCAGAGCGTAATGCCGGAGGTCGTTCCGGCGCTGGTGCCAGGCGTCCTCGCAGCACCAGAACCGAGAAGCTTCGCGGACGCAATCATCAGATTGTCTCAACGTCCAATCACCCCGGAAGAGCATGCACGTGCACACCTTCTGCGCCAGAAGGCGGTTGAGAACATTGCGAAGGACTGGCAGCAGCTGATCAACAGTGCATCAGAGTCGAGAGCACACCCACGGTGAGCCGATAAGCCGCGGCCGCTAGCCCTTGTCAGGAGGCACTTCTCACGGCACGTGTACGCCCGGTAACTTCAGCCGATAGGTCGTGTCCAGAACTGCTGGGTGACCGTCCAACCACGAATAGTCGACGTTCGGATGTGCGGTATGGACGATTACCAGGTCCCATTCTTGAGCAGCTGGATCCGGCAGATGAAAGAGACTGCCACTGCCCGGCAGATTGATCGCCTCGACGTACGGGTCTGAATAGCACACTGTAAGACCGTGTTCGGTCAGCATCTGCATGATCTCCAGAGCAGGGGACTCGCGGACATCGCCGAGCGCCGGCTTGTAGCTAACCCCCAGAACGAGTGCCCTTGCGCCCTCTAGCTTCCTGCCGCTTTCGCCAAGTATTCGTCGAGCGTGCTCCGCGATCACACGTGGACGACCGGCGATCGCACCCATCGCAGCCTCTACTAACGGTGATTGCATTCTCCGGCCGCGGAGTTGCCAGAGCAGATAGTGCGGATCGCACGGTATGCAATGCCCTCCGACGCCTGGCCCCGGATAAAACGCCATGAATCCATATGGCTTAGTCGCGGCTGCCTTGATCACTTCCATCACATCAATATTGAGCTCTTGGGAAGCATCGGCGATCTCGTTCGCGAGGGCAACGTTCACAGCACGGAAAGTGTTCTCGAGCAGCTTGGCCATCTCTGCGGCCTCGGGTGATGAGACAACGTGTAGCGATCCCGCCGTGTGTGCCAGGTACGCTGCGGCTCGCTCGCTACAAGCAGCGGAATAGCCTCCCAGCACGCGCGGCGTGTTCTCGGGGGCATGTGCGACGACGCCCGGATCTATCCTTTCCGGGCTGAAGGCCACAAAGATGTCTTCGCCTACGACGAATCCCCTTCGCTGCAAAGGCTTGATCAGGAGGTCTTTTGTGCAACCCGCATACGTAGTCGAGGTCAACACGATGACCTGGTGATGTCGCGCATGCTCGACAACCGTTGCGCATGCGGCAGATAGAGCAGTGAGGTCAGGAGTCAGATGGTTATCGATCGGCGTGGGGACACACACAACCACAAGCTCGGTCTCGGCAATTGCCGAAGGTTCAGTTGTCAGCCGCAGCACATGATCGTTCAGCGCAGGCGCCAGTCGTTTCTTATCGCGTTCGAGCAGATCGATTCGAATGTCTTTGATGGCGCTCAGTCGCGCCTCGCTGACGTCGAATCCGACGACCTTGGCTCCCGCGTCAGTGAAGGACAGCGCGGTGGGAACTCCGACATATCCCAGACCCACTACCGCTATCGATCTACCTCCCAGCGCCTTTCGTGTACTGGATCGCGGGTTGGCTGTCGTTTCAACTTCGGTTCCCACAAGTCCCCCCATTAGAGTTGATAATTCAGTTGCGCTGACACATTGAACTGATCCATCGGAGCGTCCATAGATTGCCCATTCAGCAGTGCGCTCGCCAACGAGATTGAAAGAGCCAGAGAGATACTGAACAGATATGTGGTCGTCCACAGTTATTCGGTTTCCCGCGATGGTGGCTTGCCAACCAGCCGTATTCAAGGCGTCTCTTGCTGCGCCGATCGAGGTGGCACGCTGCAGTATCGCAGCCACGCGCTCGCTGGACGCAGCGGATACGAGGGTTTCGACATCTGTCGTCCAGCTCGATTCCTTCACCGCCCCAAGGGAAGTCGGACTCACAGGACACGGCAGGGATCCTTCGGAACCTGCGTCCAGCCTATCTCGGCTGGGCACTTCTGAGATCGTCATTTGCCTGTCCTCACCTTTCGCGGTACAAGACGACAGCGCGAAATGTTCGAAGTATGATCTTGATATCGAGCCACAGCGACCAGTTCTCGATGTAGAAGTTGTCGTAGCGGCACCGGTCGGCAATGGAGGTATCTCCCTTTAGGCCGCTGACTTGCGCAAACCCGGTAAGCCCCACCTGAACTCGATGCCGGTGTGCGTATCGTTCGAACTGCGTCGAGAACTGTTCAACGAAATGGGGACGCTCAGGTCGAGGTCCGACGATTGTCATGTCGCCACGAAGGATGTTCCACAGCTGCGGCAACTCGTCAATGGACGTCGAACGCAGGAACTTTCCGACCGGGCCAACTCGACTATCCGCTGAGACATTCCATTGCGTGGCCGATTCGGCTTCGTTGGCGGGCCGCATCGACCGGAACTTCAAAAGCTCGAATCTGCGGCCATCGCGACCAACACGAGTTTGCCGAAAGATGACACCTGGCCCGCCTTCCATCCGAACTGCGAGGGCGGCGACCGCAAGAACGGGCGACAGCACCAGTAGAGCAGCTCCGGCCGAGAAAATGTCGAACGCCCGCTTAATGATTCGTGCAGGTCCTCGAAGGTTGGGGTTACGAATTCTCATTATGGGGATGGATCCGATGTGGTCAGCCGTCCCGGTCAGAGTATGGAAGTGGTGCAATCTGGGCACTACGAGCAGCTCGGCCGTAAGTCCAACTTCAGTACGGACTGCGTCAATAAGCGCACGCTCGTCGAAGTCTCCGTCGGCGACGAGAATCGTGTCGGCGCCGCTGGTGATCATCGCCATGTCCAGATCAGCGAGCCGGCCGAGCCGAGGCAGTATCGCGGCGGCGGCGCAGACGTCGCTGTCGTCGACAAATCCCATAGGCACCAATCCGTACTCACGGTGGTCAGCGAGGGTCTTGGCAATTTCGGCCGCAGTCTGGCCGCCGCCGATCAGTACGGTCGGATGGCGCGCGATGCCAATGCTCCGGCCAAATCCGACCAATCGAGTCGTTATCAAGCGTCCGACGATGACGAGCGCAACAGCCTGACAAGCGGTCTCCAGGAAGATCAATACTTGCGGCTTGGCGTGTAGATGGAGTACCACCGCTGCTATTGCTGCCACCGTGGCCAGCAGCCGGGTGACGATTGACGGCAAGTCATCCATCACGCTGAGGTGCAGTGGTGCGACGTAGCGAACACCACCGGTGAGCAGCAGCGTTCCTAACACCGCCATAGTGAGAATCGTCAGCGGCTGCGGCGGCCGCCACATCATCGGAGCGGCCAACATCAGGAAGTCAACCACCGGTACAACCATCCAAGCTCGCACACGGCTCAAGTAGCCAACGCCCGCCGGCCCAGCGACCCTTGATAGCAAGCCGGCAGTCGGCCGGATGACATCGGCGCGCTGGAATGTGCCCCCCACCAGGAGATCCGCAACACTGTGCACGCTTGCCGCCGAGGGCTCCGAGCAAGAACTCGACACCGCAATCGCGGACTTCTTGGTGTCCGTCGTGCGGGGAATGAGATCTGCCGCAGGATCCACAACTGTCATTGAGCTGCGCCTCCCAGCCAGACTTCGAAAAAATTGACCCTAGCGTAAGTCGGCAAATGCGGTAGCGCCAGGCATGATGCCGATCGCCTTCGTGTGGACCGCGCACCGCGTGGCCCGAGCGGCGTGACTGCCTCACCATCCATGCTGTCGCACACTCCCTGTCACTACCTGTCAGAAATTTGCCCGTGAACTACGACCGGCCGAGAGTATCGGAGCAGATGGCACATCGTTCATTCTTTACCGCGGCACGCGATGCGGTAGGCGTTGATCAGGATGTTAGTGCTTAATTGACGACCCCGGAAGCCATACGCGAGATCTTTTCGCTACTTCGCGGGATCGGCGGCATCTTCGGCCAATAAGTGCTGGCAGAGGCCATTTTTTACACTTTCGGGTTGATCTTGAAGCGTAACGACCGCGTCCGGGCTCACATACGGAGATTCGGTATTCATATTGTTTGCTGAAGACGACGCGAAAGTCATCTGCTGCAGCCCCAGCGCCGTCGGCCCCAATGCGTCAACAACAAGCACGGCCACAAGCTTCGCCAAGTCCGGCGCTCCGGAGAGAGACGCAACAGCAAACTTTTGTGAAGGTACTGAAGTGAGCGAAGCCAAGCGGCTCACTTCCGCAGATCGGCGTCGGCGCCGGCCCTGAATAAGCCTTGCCAGAACGACGTATGTCCGTCTGTTCAGACTCGCGAGGACGTCATACCCGCGCTTCGATCCCTGACTGCCTCAAAATTTGCCATATCGACAGTTTGCGTATGAGTGGCACCAGTGGAGGACCAGGTCACGGCGATGGACTCGGATAGTGGATAGCATCCGACTTGCACCTCGAAGGGCTAGACGCCTCGCCAGTTCGACAGGAAAGGACCACGGCCCTGCACATACTCTTCGTTTGCACTGGAAACATCTGCCGATCGCCCACCGCAGAGCGCCTGGCGACCGCGCACGCCCACAAGACGGGCCTTGACGGGTTCTCTGCTTCCAGCGCGGGGACTCGCGCTGCGTCGGGACAACCCATACATCCCGAAGCGGAATCGGTACTGGTCAAGCTTGGCGGAGATCCCGCAGAATTTGCTGCCAGACATCTCACCGAGAGAATTGCGGGAAGTGCCGACCTCATTCTGACCATGACAACAGCACACCGAGCCTCGGTTCTCGAAGTTGCTCCGCAAAAGCTGAAACGCACCTTCACCCTGATCGAGGCCACCCGATTGGTGACTGAGCAAAATGCACGCACCCTTGCAGACCTCGCTAATTTTCGGCCATACCTCGACGGCAACGACGGCCTTGATATCGCCGACCCAATCGGCCAGAGCCCGGAGGTTTTCGCCGCGGTAGGGAAGCAGATCGCCGCGGCGCTGCCGCCAATACTAGAACTTTGCCGCTTTTAATGGCTTTACGCACCCGAGACCGCCGACGTGGCCCGGCATGGTCCCGACCAGTGTCGCTGACCACGGCTTTAGCCGTGCTGATGCTCGGATATGCCGTGATCGCAGTGCTCATCCGGGCTCTGCCGCTATCGAACCTGCCCGCACTTCTCGCGGTCGTCAGCCTCCCCTACGTGCCCTTGGGAGTCCTGGCCGCAACCTTTGCACTGCTGCTGTGCAGACGCGCACTTCTCGCCCTCGCAGCGTCGGCCGTCCTGGCCGCCGCGCTCGCCGTGCAGCTTCCCTGGTACTTCGGCGGAAGCGCAGCTGACAGTACTCGCCATCTGACCGTCCGAGTGCTGTCGTCGAACCTTCGATACGGCATGGCGGATCCGGCCTTCTTCGTCGAACTGGCCAGAACTAGTGCCGATGTGATCACGGTGTCGGAGCTGACGGCCGAAGCCGTGGAACGATTCAACCAAGCAGGCTTACGCCAGGTGTTCCCCTACTCAGCGCTGTCACCGCGGCCGCGGGCCGATGGAATCGGGTTGTGGAGCCGATACCCGATCACCGTTGTGCCCAGTGCCAAGTACGGAACCAACTCGAGTACTGCCCGCCTCAGCATCCCCGGTGTACAACACGAACCCATTGTGTCCAGCGTCCACCTGATGTCCCCCATCGCCGGCGACGAGAACACCTTCACCGACTGGGACCGAAAGATCACCGCGGCAAGATCCGAATTCGCCGACTACGCCGAGGCCGCGGGTCCGGCCGCGGTCATCATCGCCGGCGACTTCAACAGCACTGTGGACATGCGGCAGTTCCGCGACTTGCTCGATGTTGGCTACCAGGAGGCGGTCCGCCAGACCGGCGCCGGCTTCGGTCCGACGTACTCACCGCACCCGCGCATCCCGCCCCTGATCACGATCGACCATGTGCTGACCCGCAATTCGACCGCGACGTCCATCCATACCGTCGACGTACCCGGTTCCGATCACCGCGCCCTGCTGGCCACCGTCGCCGTTCCGCTGGACCCAGCCACCCCCTGAGTCGGCTACCTGCCCCGCGCACCCAACCCCGCAACACCCCCAGCACCCCGGGGCGCCGGAAGCCGGTGCACTCCCCCGGCGCGCACAACGCGCACTCGGCGCCGGGACGATAGTGCTCGTGCGCGGCACGCTCATGCCCGCACCGACAGATTCCGCCACTCACCGGGCCGATCCTAAGCGCTGCAGCGTGATTCCCGGTCACACCGTCGTCCGACGCGCAGCAAAATGCCCCCGCACCGAGGTGCGGGGGCATCGAGCTCAACTGGGGAGGCGGGCTCAGGCCTGCTCGTCCGCGGTGAAGTTGCGGGTGACCGAGGGATCCACGGGGATGCCGGGGCCGGTCGTGGTCGAGACGGTGACCTTCTTCAGGTAGCGACCCTTCGACGACGACGGCTTGGCACGCAGCACCTCGTCGAGGGCGGCGCCGTAGTTCTCGGCCAGCTTCTCGGCGTCGAACGACGCCTTGCCGATCACGAAGTGCAGGTTGGCCTGCTTGTCGACGCGGAAGTTGATCTTGCCGCCCTTGATGTCGGTGACGGCCTTGGCCACATCGGCAGTCACGGTGCCCGTCTTCGGGTTCGGCATCAGGCCACGGGGGCCCAGCACGCGGGCAATACGACCGACCTTGGCCATCTGGTCAGGGGTCGCGATGGCCGCGTCGAAATCCAGGAAACCGCCCTGGATCTTCTCGATCAGGTCATCGCTGCCGACGATATCGGCGCCGGCAACGGTAGCCTGCTCGGCCTTCTCACCCACGGCGAACACCGCGACGCGCGCGGTCTTACCGGTCCCGTGCGGCAGGTTGACGGTGCCGCGCACCATCTGGTCTGCCTTGCGCGGATCGACGCCCAGCCGGATGGCGACCTCGACGGTCGCGTCCTGCTTCTTCGACGACGTGTCCTTGGCCAGGCGGGCCGCCTGCAACGGGGTGTAGAGATTGTCGCGGTCCACCTTCTCGGCGGCCTCGCGATAGGCCTTGCTGCTCTTGCTCATTGGTGTCTCCAGTTCAGAGGGTGTGGTTGCCGGGCCGAAGCGGGCCCTCCCACGAATTGCTTGGTTTTACTTGACCGTGATGCCCATGGAGCGGGCGGTGCCGGCGATGATCTTCGCGGCGGCGTCGATATCGTTGGCGTTCAGATCTTCCTTCTTGGTCTCGGCGATCTCACGCACCTGATCCCAAGTGATCTCCGCGACCTTGGTGGTGTGCGGAGTGCCGGAACCCTTCTGGATGCCCGCTGCCTTCAGCAGCAGCTTGGCGGCCGGCGGGGTCTTCAGCGCGAAGGTGAAGCTGCGGTCTTCGTAAACCGTGATCTCCACCGGGATGACGTTGCCGCGCTGGGACTCCGTCGCGGCGTTGTACGCCTTGCAGAATTCCATGATGTTGACGCCGTGCTGACCGAGCGCCGGACCCACGGGCGGGGCAGGGTTGGCCTGCCCGGCCTGGATCTGGAGCTTGATGAGCCCGGTGACCTTCTTCTTCGGGGCCATGCTCTGGTTTTTCCTTCTCTCTTGGGCCCAGCCGATATCCGGGCCCGAAAACTAAATCTTGGCGACCTGGGTGAACGTCAGCTCGACCGGCGTTTCGCGGCCGAAGATCGACACCAGCACCTTGAGCTTCTGCTGCTCGGCGTTGACCTCGCTGATCGAGGCCGGCAGCGTCGCAAACGGGCCGTCCATCACGGTCACCGACTCGCCCACCTCGAAGTCGACCAGGATCTCCGGACGCTCCAGCGTCGCCTCGCTCGATGCGGCGGCAGCAGCCTTGGTCGAGGCCGGCTTCTTGGCAGCGGCGGGCGGCAGCAGGAACTTCACCACATCATCGAGCGACAGCGGCGACGGCTTGGACGTCGCACCCACGAAGCCGGTGACGCCGG
The DNA here is from genome assembly GCF_036946495.1 of Mycolicibacterium neoaurum. NCBI lineage: Bacteria > Bacillati > Actinomycetota > Actinomycetes > Mycobacteriales > Mycobacteriaceae > Mycobacterium > Mycolicibacterium neoaurum. The sequence goes on along the minus strand of NZ_JAQIIX010000002.1, from coordinate 2,816,870 downwards.
GGGTGTTGCGCACCGCGCTCCACGACTCGTCGGTCAGGTCCATCCGGACCAGGATGTAGCCGGGCAGCACCTTGCGATTGACCTGCTTGCGCTGGCCGTTCTTGATCTCGGTGACCTCTTCGGTGGGTACCTCGACCTGGAAGATGTAGTCGCCGACGTCGAGGTTCTGCACGCGGGTCTCGAGGTTGGCCTTCACCTTGTTCTCGTAACCGGCGTACGAGTGGATGACGTACCAGTTGCCGGGGCGCGTCCGCAGATCCTTCTTCAAGGCGGTCGCCGGATCCTCATCCTCGGCAACCTCGGCAGCCTCGGCCGCGGGAGCCTCGGTCTCGGTGATCTCCTCGGCAGCTGCCGCTTCATCGATCACGTCGACGATGGCTTCACCCTCGGGGGTGTCGGCGTCGAAGGTTTCGTCGCCGTCGAAGCTAGTCACGGTTGTCAGTCCTCTCTCAAACTTTCGGGTCAGCCGAAGATGATTCCCACGAGCCGCACGAGCCCGAGATCAGCCAATCCGATCAGCGTCACCATGAACGCCAGGAACACCAGGACCACTGTGGTGTAGGTGACCATCTGCTTACGGTTCGGCCAGATGACCTTCCGCAGCTCGGCGATGACCTGCTTCAGGTAGTTCCAGACGAAGACGAACGGGTTGACCCGCGAGCCTTCCTTCTTCGCAGCCTTGGGCGCCTTGGTGCGCTTGGCCGCCTTCTCGTCCGAGTCGGAGCCCGCGTCACCGGCGTCGACGGCCGCGGTATCGGCACTGGCATCGGCATCGTCATCGATGACGCCGACGGCCGCGCGACGCGTCCGCTTTCCGGTCGGGCGCAGCGGTCGGGCTGCTGCGGCGGGCTGGCCGGCCGTCTCGCCGCCCTCGGGCGCCTCGTCTGCCGAAGGCCCCAGTGCCGGCTTGTCGTCGCTCACCGCATGCCTTTCGTCTGGTTACGTGTGGTCACCTTCCAGTGTCCACACTTGTCGAGTATTCAGTTGAGCAGGGGCGACAGGACTTGAACCTGCAACCTGCGGTTTTGGAGACCGCTGCTCTGCCAATTGAGCTACGCCCCTCTGTTCAGGGCCTCACACAGTTGCGCGCTCTCCGATCGGCCGATTGACGAACCGACGGACAGCGCGCTGTAGTGGGAAAACCCCGAGGACCGAGTGTACATCGGTCCAAGTACTACTTACTAATCCCCTCGTCCCTGCGCGCTCTACCCGGCCGCGGTCCGCAGCACCTGGCCGGACTCACGGTCGTAACGCACCGACACCGAGTTGTCGCCCTCGTGACCCATCAGCGTGGTGTACGCCTCCATGACCACGACGCCGTTCTCGTCGCGAAGGATATTGCGCGTCACGACGATATCGGCGTTGAACCTATTCTCGACGGACATGATCTCCAGCTCGGCGTGCAGGTGATCGCCCACCCGGATCGGCTGGTGGTACACGAATCGCTGATCGACCTGGATGATCTGCATGGTCTCCATGCCGACGTCGACATTGCGGAAGAAGTCCTGCTGCACCAGGTTGGCCAGGATCGAGACGAACGTCGGGCCTGCAACCAAGCGGTCATGACCCAGTTCGGCGGCCGCCTCCTCATGCAGCGATGCCGGATGCTCCGACTTCACCGCCTTCGCGAACATCTTGACCTGTTCGCGACCCACGATGAAAACCTCGGGGTACTTGTAGACCATCCCCCGGATGTCTGCCTTGAGCGCCATGGATCAGGCCAACTTCGCGGTGGCGATGGCGCGACCGAAGATCTTTTTCCCGCCGGTCGTCGCGGACAGCGCGATGGTCACGGACTTGGCGTCGGCGTCGACCGACTTCACCCGACCGTTGAACACCAGCTCGGCTCCCACGCCGTCATTGGGGACGGGGACCACCGCGGTGAACCGCACGTTGTACTCGGTGACCGCTGCCGGGTCGCCCACCCATTCGGTGACATAACCGCCGCCGAGGCCCATGGTCAGCATGCCGTGGGCGATGGCGGTGTCCAGACCGACCTGCTTGGCGATCTCGTCGTCCCAGTGGATCGGGTTCAGGTCACCGGAGACCCCGGCGTAGTTGACCAGATCCTGGCGGGTCAGCGGAATCACCTTCTCCGGAAGGGTGTCCCCCACGCTGACCGAACTGAATTCACGCAGTGCCATCTGAAAAGCCCTCTTCTCCGTCGCCCGAACGCCCCGCCAGGGTCGTCAAGGCCTCCTGGACAACCTCACCCTTGTCGTTGGTGATGATGTTCTTGGTGACGATGATGTCGGTGCCGTGCGCCTGACGCACCGAATCGACGTACACATCGCAATGCAGCCGGTCCCCTACGCGGATCGGCCGGACAAATGTGAACGCCTGATCGACCTGAACGATCTGGGCGTCGTGGATACCGATGTTGGCGTGCTTGAAGAACGCAAACTGGGCGGTGTAACCGAAGATGCTGATGAAGGTCAGCGGCGCCGGCAGGACCGGGTGGCCCAGCTCGGCGGCGACAGCTTCGTCCTGGAAGTACGCGGCGTCGTTCTTGACCGCTACGGCGTACTCGCGCACCTTTTCACGCCCGACCTCATATTCGTCGGGATAGCGATAATGCATCCCGACGATATCGGTCGACAGAGCCACGACGAACGGTCAGCGAGACTCTTTGTGCGGCTGGTGGTGACCGCAGTTCGGGCAGAACTTCTTGATCTCCAGCCGATCGGGGTCGTTCCGACGGTTCTTCTTGGTGATGTAGTTACGGTGCTTGCACACCTCGCAGGCCAAAGTGATCTTCGGCCGTACGTCGGTACTCGACGCCACGTCTCTTGCCTCTCGTTGTTCTGCCTGTAGCGGTGGGGAGGCTCGATCTCCCGACCTCACGATTATGAGTCGTGCGCTCTAACCAGCTGAGCTACACCGCCCCGATCGACGCAGGCGGAGCTCCGCCAGGCGCGTCCACCGAGCCCCCTAACGGAATCGAACCGTTGACCTTTTCCTTACCATGGAAACGCTCTGCCGACTGAGCTAAGGGGGCCTTGCACTACCTTCGGCCGTAGGGCCTTAAAGAGGGTACATTCTCGCTGTTCCTGCTGCCAAAACGGCTGGTCTGAGGCCGGTTTTCCGCTGTTCACGAGGGTACGCCGGCTCGCTTGGCACCTGGTTTCAGCCGTCAACAGCATCTGGGCCTTTGAGCTGAATCCAGGTAGGCGATCTGGCCCCACGCGCTACCTGGGTTCAGTTTCGCAGCGCAATGGCGCTCTCTCGCTGAAACCATGTCACTCAAGCCGCTCGCCAGCCGCGCCCGTAGAGCGCCGCGGCGACGCGTCCGACCACATCGGCCAGGGTGTCCTCGGCGATCACCCGGATGACCACCCACCCACGAGCCTGCAGTGCCCGATTGACCTTCTGATCCCTGACGTAGGTCGCCCGATCGGTCTGGTGATGCCGACCGTCGTACTGAACGGCGACCCGCAGGTGCTCCCAGCCCATGTCGACCCTTGCCACGATCCGCCCCTGGCCGTCGACGACCGGGATCTGAGTCCGGTCGGGTGGCATGCCCGCATCGGTCAGCGCGAGGCGCAGCCGGGTCTCCTGGGGTGACTCGGCACCGGCGTCGACCAGAGCCAGAGCTGTCGTGAGCCGGCGGATGTCGGTGGCGCGTGGGTAGCGCCCGAGCAGCGGCGCGACATCGTCGACGGTCACCCGACCGAGCGTCAGCAGCGCGTCGATGCGAGCGACGGCCTCATCGCGCGGCAGGTGCCTGCCGAGGTCGAAGATCGTCCGGGCTGGGGTGGTGACCGTGATACCGGCGATGGTGGTCACCTCATCGGCCGAGAAGGACTCGTTGCGGACGATCAATCCGCTCGGCGGATGGGTGTTGCGCCACAACAACTCGATGGGGACGTCGTCGTCGACCCATTTCGCGTGATGCAGCGCCGACGCCGCGACACCTGCGATGACACCCCGGCGCCCCGACCACAGGAACGCTGCACGCGCCCGGTCGCGGACCGATGGTGCGGGCGGACCGTAGATGTTGGGAAGGATGCGCCCGTATCGCGTGCGCAGCTGGTGGCGCGTCACCCGGCCGGCGGCCAACGCCTCGCTGCCGATGAAGACCCCACCCATGCACCGATGCTGGCATCGCGGACAGCGGGACAACACCCCAGAAGCCCGCGCCTGTGGATAAGCGACCTGGCTTCAGTCAGAAGCAAGTTGTCGGGCGAGCCGCTGCGCTCAGGTAGAGATTTCGACCCAAATGCATACGTGGGTTCAGTCTGACCGGCTGACGCCGTCTTCAGACTGAACCCACGTAGATACGAGCTACGACAGCAGCCAGTCGTTCGGGCTGAACAGCTCGCTGTGCACCCGGGTCACCCCGCGCGCCAGCAGCTGATCGCGCACGGCGCGGACGAAACCGTCGTTACCGCACAGGTAGACCTCGGCGTCCTCGGGCAGCTCCACACCGTCCAGGGACATCAGGTCCTCGTACCAGAGCTGCAGCGTGGCGTTGGGCAGCGCGTCGACCAGCTCGCGCTGGCGTTCCCGCAGCGGATGGGTCTGCTCGCTGCGATCGGCGTGCAGCACCTGCACGCGGGCATCGGTGGGCAGCGCTTCGAGGATGCCGATCATCGGGGTGATGCCGATCCCGGCAGAGATGAGCACCAGCGGCACACCGGGCGCCGGCGCGGGCAGGTCGCCGAACGGCACCGTCACGTCCAGCAGATCGCCGACCCGCAGGTTGTCGCGGATCCACTCCGACACCTCACCGGCGGGCTTGACCGCGAAGGTCAGCTGCCCGTCGCCCGGCTTGTTCACCAGGCTGTACTGCCGCAACTGGCGCGCCCCGTCGGGCAGTGTGACGCCGACCGAGACGTACTGTCCGGCACCGAAATTCAGATCGGAGGCGACGCTGACCAGCACTGCGCCCGAGGGATCGTCGACCCGGGCGGTCACCTGGCCACGACGGTAGACGTCACCGGCGACCACCCCGGCCTGCTCATACAGGTCACGTTCCATGTCGATCAGGGTGTTGGCCATGATCCAGTAGACGCGGTCCCAGGCCTCGGCCACCTCGGCGGTGACGGTCTCGGCGCCCAGTACCTCCACGATCGCGGCGAACAGATGCTCGTGCACGATCGGGTACTGATCGGCCGTCACGCCCAGCGACGCGTGCTTGTGCCCGATCCGCGACAGCAGCTCGGCGGGGTGCGGGAGGTCGGGATCGACCAGATGGGTCGCAAACGTGGCGATCGAGGCGGCCAGCGCCCGCTGCTGGGCACCCTGGGCCTGGTTGCCCCGGTTGAACAGATTGCGCAGCAGCGCCGGGTGCGCTGCGAAGAGCCTCTTGTAGAAGGAGCTGGTGATGGCGTCGATATGGGCGCCGACCAGTGGCAGCGTCGCCCTGATCATCTCGGCGTGTGCGGGCTGCAGTTCCTCGGGAGCAGCGACGACGGTCATGGGGTGTTCCTTCCTGCGATTTCCAACGGGAGTGTCACGACCGGCAGCAGGCCGCTGCCGGTCAGGTCTTGGAGGGTGTGGTTGTCCAGTTCGCGGTAGAAGGCCTCTTTGGCCTCGGCCAGGACCCGGCGCAGTCGGCACCCGGCGATCAGCGGGCATGGCCGATCGCCCGCGCAGTCGATCACCTCGGCGTCGCCCTCCAGGCGGCGCACCAACCAACCGAGCGAGACCGTGCGCCCGTCCTCGGTGAGCGAAAGTCCGCCCACACGACCACGTTTGGCGTTGACCATGCCGAGCTCGACCAGCCGGGCGACGGCCTTGGCGACGTGATGCTCGGAGGCGTCGGCGCCGGTCGCGATCGAGCGGGTGGTGATGCGGCGTTCGGCGGCGTCCCCCGCGGCCAGCAGCATCATCGTGCGCAGCCCCAGGTCGGTGAACCGGGTGAGTTGCATGGCGCTGACGCTACAAATCCTGCATCGCGAATACCAGATAACGGGCAGTGGCTTTAAACACGCGCTGACGTGCGGTTTTTAGACCTGCGGTTTCGATCGTCCGCGCCCGTACCCATAAGGTGTTGCGCATGGCTTCCGACGCTGATCGCCTGTACTTCCGCCAGCTGCTGTCGGGTCGCGACTTCGCGGCCGCCGACCCGATCGCCCAACAGATGCGCAACTTCGCCTACCTGATCGGTGACCGCGAAACCGGCGACGCCGTCCTGGTCGACCCCGCGTACTCGGCGGGCGAACTCGTCGACGCACTGGAGGCCGACGGCATGCGATTGTCCGGTGTGCTGGTCAGCCACCACCACCCCGACCACGTCGGCGGCACCATGATGGGCTTCACACTGGCCGGTGTCGCCGAGCTGCTCGAGCGGGTCAGCGTTCCGGTACACGTCAATGCCCTTGAGGGCGAATGGGTTTCCAATGTCACCGGCATCGCGATGAGCGAGCTGACCGGCCACCAGCACGGCGACAAGGTCAGCGTCGGCGGTATCGACATCGAACTGCTGCACACCCCCGGACACACTCCGGGCAGCCAGTGTTTCCTGCTCGACGGCCGACTGGTGGCCGGCGACACCCTGTTCCTGGAGGGTTGCGGGCGCACCGACTTCCCCGGCGGCAACGTCGATGACATGTTCCACAGCCTGCAGAAGCTCTCGACGCTATCCGGCGATCCGACCGTGTTCCCCGGCCACTGGTATTCCGCCGAGCCGAGCGCCCCGCTGTCGGATGTGAAGCGCTCCAACTACGTCTACCGCGCCAGCAATCTGGACCAGTGGCGCATGCTGATGGGCGGCTGACCGCCTCCGCTGACCGGCGATAATTTCGCGACCGTTTGCTGGCTGGACTATTGTGCGAGGTCACAGCGCTCTCGGGCGCGCGTTAGGGAGGAAACCCCGCATGACGACACCGCCGACCGCGGCCGGCTGGTACCCGGATCCCGACGGTTCCGGAGGTCAACGTTACTGGGACGGCACGGAGTGGACCGCCCAGCGCCCCGAGGGACCCGAGTTCACCGAAGAGACGTCGGCCTGGCCCGCCGAGCTGCCGCCATGGCCCGAAGACGTGATGGCGATGCCGTCCTGGGAGGACGCCGGCAAGGGCGAGCCGCCCGTCATCGCCGCCGATCCGGAACCCGAGCCCGAGCCCGAGACCGTGGAGCCAGAGCCCGAGACCATGGAGCCCGAGCTCGCCGCGGCCGTGGAACCCGAGACCGAACCGGTCATCGACCCACCGGCCGACGCATCTGAGCCCGTCGAACCTGCCAGCGAGCCGCCCGCCGACCAGTGGCCGCAGCCAGACCTCACCATTCCGACGGTGACACCCACGACGCCCGCGTTCGACCAGACCACCGCGGTGGTGCCGACGCTGCCGCCACCGCCCGCGGAGCCGCTGGCCTTCGGCGGCGTCGGCGATATCGCGGCCAAACCCGCGCCCAAGAGCCCGCTCAAGGGCTACCTGCTGGGCGTCGCGGCGTTGCTGATCGTGTTGGTCGGTGTGCTCGTCTGGGCCTTCGCGTTCGCCGATCCCGGCTCCGGCTCCCCCGAGGCCAGCGGTACGGATGGGACCGTGGCGACCGATGGGGCCACTGCGCCCACCGTTCCCACCACGGATTCCGCCGACGCCGGTGACGCGCCCGCCCCGGCCGAAGGATCGGTCGTCGACGGCGACGTGACGATCACCGAGAACGGCGTCGACACGGTGCCGACGGTGTCTGCGGTCGACAACGAGTTCCTCACCAAGACGGCCACCGGAAAATTCGTCCTGGTCAAGTTGACGTTCCTCAACAACGGCCAGTCCCCCGCCACGTTCCTGTCCGACCAGCAGGTATTGACCGCGGGCGGGCAGCCCTATTCGCCCGATACCGAGGCGACCTTCTACCTCAACGGGATCTCGGCGGTGCTGTATCCGGGCGAGCCGGTACAGGTGACCGTCGCCTACGACATCCCCGCCGACAGCAACCCGGAGTTCATCCAGGTCTCCGGTGACCTCGGCAGCGCCGGCGGACGGATTGCGCTGAACTGACCGAAATAGCTCGGTCGACTGCCGGCCGTGCGTTTTCCGGCCGACTTCCGACGAATTCCGTCGCACATGGTGGTTTAGACCCCGAAATTCGTCGACAGAGCTATCGTCATGGGCGAGATTCCGCCTTGGTTGCGACGAGCGAGCTTGGCAGAATGATTCGCCAGGATTCGATTCAAGTGCATACCGGGGGGTTGCCGTGACGAATATCGTGCTGTGCTTCGACCAAGCGGGGGAAACCAATGCCGCGGCGCTGTTCCGCCGCGTCGATCCCGCAGATCAGATCAGCTGGCATCGACACACCAGCCGACGCGCCGACCGAGCGCGTGCGGCGGTCGCGGCGGCATACGACTTCCTCACCGAACACTGGCATCCCGGCGACCCGGTCTATGTCTTCGGTGCGGGCAGCGGCGCGTCATGCGCACAAGCCTTGGCGCGGCTGCTGAGCACCATCGGCGTGCTCGACGGCGAACTGCGCGACTACATGCTGTCGACTTACGCGCTGCCGCGCACCGAACGCTCGGCACAGGAATGGCGCCGCGTCACCGAGGTGGCCGCCGGACTGGCCGAGCACGACGATATCGCGGTGCCGGTGCGCTTCCTCGGCCTATGGGACAGCACACCCATCCGCGGTGCCGGCGGGCCCGTGGACGTCGCCGACGGCCGCCACGCCCTCGCCATCGACGGCGGCCCGTCGTGGCAGCGCGTCGACGGCGTTAATGAGGTGTGGTTCCGCGGAACCCACCGCGACATCGTCGGTGGCGCCCTGACCCTGGAGTGGATGCTCGACGGTGCCACGCAGGCCGGCCTGCGACTGGACACCGCCCCGTCGGTGCACGCCGAGCCCGACAGTTCGGCGCTGACGCTTCCGCTGCGCAGACTGCCCGAGACCGCGGCGGTACACGCCAGCGTGCAGATGCACCTGCACAACCACCCGCGGTACTGGCGGCGCCTGCCCGCCCGCGTGCAGTGGCACGACCTCGACTGGCTCGACCGTGGCGAGCGGCTGCTGGCTACCGAACGCACCGCACCGACACCGGTAAGGGTGCTGGCCACCGCCTCCTAGAAGGCGTACCAGCAACGCCGTATCGCCCATCGTGTGCGATCATCAGCGAAGTTCGGTATTCGCTTTCGACGACATGAGGTCACGGTGGACTGGTTCAAAGATCGGTGGGCCGACCTGTCCGGCCTCGGCTCGACGGGATGGTTGGCGATCGCGGCATGGGCGGGGTTGGCCCTCGCGCTGGCGGCGCTGATCTTCACTGGCCGCGCGTTGAAGCGAAACCGCCAGCTCAGAAGCGATGAAATACGGCCGCATGTGTCCGTTTTCATCGAACCCCACCCGACCGACTGGCATGTCATCGAACTGGTGGTGCGTAACTTCGGACAGACCGCCGCCCAGGACATCCGACTGGAGTTCGCCACCCCGCTGACCGTCGGGCGATACGAGGACGGCTACCCTGACCGGCTACCCGAGATCGCCGAACTGACACTGCCCAGCGAACTCACCCAGCTGGCGCCCGGGCAGGAGTGGCGAACAGTGTGGGACTCGGCGATCAGCCGTGCGGAGTTCGGCGAACAGATCGGCTCCCGGTTCGAGGGCACCGTCCGTTACCGGGCCGGCACCCGCGACTTCGAATCCGCCGTCGTCCTCGACTGGGCCACACTGCAACCCGTGCAACGCCTCGAACTGCTGACCACCCACGACCTGGCCAAGCGGGAGAAGCAGAAGCTGGAGCTGCTGCGCAGCGTGCTCACTTACTTCCACTACGCGTCCAAGGAGACCCGACCCGAGGTCTACCGCGCGGAGATCGAGCGGATGAACCAGGCGGTGCGCGAGACCCAGGACGGGTGGCGCACCCGACAGAGCGACGAAACCGCCCAACTCGACTTCCCGTGGAACACCGGCCCGGCACACAATGGCAGCCAGCCCGCAGCGCAACAGCCCACCGGACGGCATCACTCCAGCCCCGCCATCGGAATTCGCCAGCACGCTCCGTAACATCCGGACCTATGACCGCCACCTATGCCGTGCACGAATCCGTCGCCACCATCACCCTGGACGACGGCAAGGTCAACGCGCTCTCACCGGCGATGCAGGCCGCCATCAACACCGCGTTCGACCAGGCCGCCGCCGATGTCGAGGCCGGGACCGTCAAGGCCGTGGTGCTGGCGGGTAACGGGCGCGTGTTCAGCGCGGGATTCGAACTCAGCGTCTTCGCCTCCGGAGATGCCGAGGCCGGGTACGGCATGCTGCGCGGCGGATTCGAACTGGCGCTGCGCGTGCTGACCTTCCCGGCCCCGGTGGTGATGGCCTCGACCGGGCCCGCGATCGCCATGGGATCGTTCCTGATGCTGACCGGTGACCACCGGGTCGGATCGGTGAAGTCGCGCTTCCAGGCCAACGAGGTGGCCATCGGCATGGTCATCCCCCAGGCCGCACTGGAGATCATGCGGATGCGGCTGACCCCGCCGGCCTACTCGCGCGCGGTATCGGTGGCCGCGGTGTTCGCCGGTGACGCGGCGATCGACGCCGGCTGGGTGGACGAGATCGTCGAGCACGAGGCCGTGCTGGTGCGCGCACAGGAGATCGGCGCCGAGTACGCCGCCACCCTGAACCTCAAGGCCCACCTGGCCAGCAAGGTCAAGGCCCGCCAGATCGCGATCGACGCTATCCAGGCCGGTATCGACGGGCTGGCCGAGGAATACAAGAAGTCGGTCAGCTAGCGCTGCGCGGCAAGTGATTCCGCGAGGATGACGGCGGCCTCGTCGTAGGCCGCCGGGTCCGGGCCCGCGAAGTTCAGGCGCAGGTAGGGTCCGGTAGGCTCGGCCGGAAACCATTGGTCGCCACCGGCGATGACCAGACCCCGCGATTCGGTGTCCTTGATGAGCCGATCGAGGTCGACCCCGTCGGGCAGCCGCACCCAGAGGTTCAGCCCACCGGGTGGTAGCGCCGAGACCGTCGCCTCCGGCAGGTGGGTGGAGATCGCATCGACGAGCAGATCGCGTCGGGCGCGCAGCATCTTGCGCAGCGCGCGGTGGTGCGTCTGCCAGCCCGGCTGGGTGACGATATCAAGGGCGGCCGTCTGCAGCAGGCCACTGACATACATCGATTGCGCGTGCAGCTCGCCGAGCAGTCGGGTGTGCAGCGGGCCTCGCGCGATGACCGCGGCAACCCGGATGCCCGGCGAGATGCTCTTGGTCAGGGACCGTAGGTAGACCACGTGGCCGCTGTCATCTCGGGCCGCCAGCGGAGTTGCGTCGGTGTCGATCCCGAAATCGTGCGCCCAGTCATCCTCGATGAGGAAGGCCCGATGCCGTCGGACGATCTCCAGGACATCGGAACCGGTCGACGAATTCCACTGGGCACCAGTCGGATTCGCGAAGCTCGGTTGCGCGTAGAAAGCACGGGCCCCGGTCTCGGCGAAGGCGCGCTCCAACGCATCGAGATCGGGACCCGCCGGCCCGGCGGGGACCGGAACCAACGTCACGCCGACCTGCCGCGCGGCGATGATGGCGCCCCAGTAGGTCGGTGACTCGATCAGCAGCGCGCCTCCTGGCCCGGCGATGCTGCGGAACAGCGCGCCGAGTCCGAGTTGGCTGCCGGGAAGCACGAGCACGTCCCGCATGGCCGGGGCGGTGAGATGGGCGGGCGTCTGCGATGCGAGCTCGGCGGCGAACCAGGCGCGCAGACTCGCCATGCCTTCGGGTTCGGGGCGTTCCAGCGCCGCGTCGCTGCGCGCTGCCCGGGTGAGCGCCGCGCGGACGAGCCGTTCGGGCAGCAGCTCGCGATCGGGGTATCCCGAATGCAGCGCGATCGCGCCGGGCCGCGGCGAACGCAATGCCGCGGGTGCCTGCGCGGCGATGGCGCCCGATCGTAAGACGCCGGTCTGCCATGAGTAATCGCGCGGTCCGACGGCTCGCGTCGCGCTGACGAAAGCGCCGACGCCCGGTCGGGTCTCGATGAGCCCACGCGCGGCCAGTGACCGCAGTGCCGATTGGACGGTGACCGGGCCGGCCCCGTAGCGGGCGGCCAGCTCCCGTGTCGACGGCAGGCGCTCACCCGGGGAAGCCGCGGCCACCCACCGTTGGAGTTCACGCTCGATCCGCGCACTGCTACTGTCGATCATGAAGGATCAGAGTAGCGCTACCGCGCAACGCGCCTCCGCGCTATCGCACCCCCGACAGGGACTCGCCTGGGGATGTGTCGGTGTCCTGGCGTTCTCGTTGACCGTCCCGTTGACGCGCATCGCGGTCGAGGCGGGCCACCTGTCGGCGCTTTTCGTCGGTAGCGCGCGCGCCGTCGTCGCCGCCGCGATCGCCGCGGCGGCATTGCTGGTCACCCGCTCGCGCCGGCCCACCGGAGGCCAGTGGATCAGCGTGGGCATCGTCGCGGCGGGCGCCGTGCTGGGCTTTCCCGTCCTGACGTCGTTCGCGCTGACACAGACGCACGCCAGCCACGGCGCCGTCGTGATCGCGCTGCTGCCCGCGACGACGGCCTTCGTCTCCGTGCTGCGCACCGGGGAACGGCCGACTGCGACGTTCTGGTGCGCCGCCGCTGCCGGGGCAGTCGCCGCCGTCGCCTTCGCGGCCGTGCATGCGGGCGGCATGGGACGTCTGCAACCGGCCGATGGCCTGCTGTTCGCGGCCGTGGTGGTCTGTGCCGTCGCCTATGCCGAGGGCGGCGTGCTGGCCAGGAGCCTCGGTGCGTGGCAGACGATCTCGTGGGCGCTGGTGGCGGCCGCCCCGATCATGGCGGCGCTCACGGTTCATGCGATCGTGTCGCATCCGCCCACGGGCACGCCGACCGAGTGGGCGAGCTTTGCCTACCTGTGCGTGGTGAGCATGTTCCTCGGCTTCGTCGCCTGGTACCGCGGCCTCGCAATCGGTCCGCTGGCACAGGTCAGCCAGATCCAACTGGCTCAACCGATCCTGAGCATCGGGTGGGCCGCGGTACTGTTACACGAGCCCATCACCGCGGTCACGGTCATCGGCGGCACCGCGGTCATCGCGTGCGCCCTGCTGGCGGTCCGGTCCCGGGTGGGCCGGCCCGCACTACCTACTAGCAGTCGCCGCGCTTGTTGACCGCGATCGCGGTCCAGGTCTTGGCGCTGAGGGTCTTGCCCGCCGCGGGCTGCTGCTTGCAGACATCCCACATGCTCGGAGCCCGGATGGTCCAGCTTTCCACGTAGGCGTTGATGACCTCCAGCTGCGGACCGCCGGCATCCTTGACCGTCGTGTCGTACAGCGCCTGCGCATCGGCCAGGCTCAGCCCCCGCAAGTTGGGCATCGTCCATGCCGTCGCAGCCGAAGCCGTCGGGGCACCCGCCACCGACAGCGCAAGGACCGCAGCTCCGCTGACTGCAAGTGTCCTGATCAACGCCCACTCCCTCTGTCGTCGTGCCGTGGCACGCGTCGTCGTCCCCGGCAGCCTAGACCGAACGCACGGGTGTTTTCCCGACCTTCACCTGTCTTGTCTTGCTTTGTGCCCAGCCCGTTACGCTGAGCGGCGATGGCCTTGCACCTGCACCGTGCCGAGCGCACCGATGCGCTCGCCGACGGCCTGGCATCGATGCTCGCCGAACCGATGGCCGATCCATTCGCCACCGAGTTGGTGCTGGTGCCCGCCAAGGGTGTCGAGCGCTGGCTCGGTCAGCGGCTGGCCAATCGGCTCGGGGTCTGCGCAGGCATCGAGTTCCGCAACCCGCGCTCCCTGCTGGCCGAACTGACCGGTATCGATACCGGCGATCCGTGGGCCCCCGACGCCATGGTGTGGCCGCTGCTGGCGGTGATCGACGACAGTCTCGACGAGCCCTGGTGCACGACGCTGGCCAACCACCTCGGCCATTTCGCCGACGGCGAGGAGCGCGAGCTGCGACAGGGCCGCCGCTACGCGGTCGCCCGCCGGCTGGCCGGGTTGTTCTCCTCCTACGCACGCCAACGCCCCGGCCTGCTGATCGACTGGGACGACATGCCCGCCGATCTGTCGTGGCAGCGCCCGCTGTGGGAACGGCTGGTCGCACGCGTCGCCGCCGATCCGCCGCATATCGCGCACCGCGACGCGGTCGAGAAGTTGCGCACCGCACCGAGCGCGCTGCCGCCCCGGTTGTCGCTGTTCGGCCACACCCGCATCCCCGCCACCGAGATCGAATTGCTGCAAGCCGTCTCCGCACAGCACGACCTGCACCTGTGGCTGCCCCATCCCAGCGACCCGCTGTGGCGGGCATTGGCCGGACGGCGCGGCAGCATCCCGCGCCGTGAAGACACCGACCATCGCGCCGTCGGGCATCCGCTGCTGGCCACCCTCGGCCGCGACCTACGCGAGCTGCAACGTGGCCTGCCGGAGCCGGACACCGACGAATACCTCCCTGCGGCAAGCTATCCCGACACGATGCTGGGCTGGCTGCAGTCCGATATCGCCGCCGACGCGGTGCGCCCGGCGGGCCGCCGTCACCTGCGCACCGACCGCTCCGTGCAGGTCCACGCCTGCCACGGCGCGGCTCGTCAGGTCGACGTCCTGCGCGAGGTCCTGCTGGGTCTGCTCGCCGACGATCCCACCCTGGAGCCACGCGACATCCTGGTGATGTGCCCCGATATCGAGACCTACGCCCCGCTGATCACCGCCGGATTCGGTCTCGGTGACGTCGTGCACGACGCGCACCCGGCGCACCGCCTGCGCGTCCGCCTCGCCGATCGCGCACTGGTGCAGACCAATCCGCTGCTGAGAGTGGCCGGCCAGCTGCTCACGCTCGCCGGTGGGCGCGCCCAGGCCAGCGAGGTGCTGAACCTCGCGGGCGCGGCGCCGGTGCGGATGCGGTTCGGCTTCACCGATGACGATCTGGACACCATCACCGCCTGGGTGCGGGAAGCGAACATCCGCTGGGGTTTCGACCAGCACCACCGCCGACCCTATGGGGTCGAATACCTGCACAACACATGGCGATTCGGACTCGACCGCATTCTGGCCGGTGTCGCGATGTCGGATGACTCGCACGCGTGGCTGGGCACCACACTGCCGTTGGACGATGTCAGCAGCAATCGGGTCGAGCTCGCCGGTCGGTTCGCCGATTTCGTCGAGCGGCTCACCGACGCGGTGCGCGCCATGACAGGTAGCCGGCAGTTGGACGATTGGCTGCAGACCCTCACCGAGGCGATCGAATCCCTGGCCCTCGCCGAGGAGGACTGGCCCGCGGCCCAGGTGCACCGCGAGTTCGCCCGCATCGCCGAGAATGCGGTGGACAACCCGGTTCCACTGCGACTCAGCGATATTCGCGCCTTACTGGATCGGCAGCTGGCCGGCCGCCCGACCCGCGCCAACTTCCGGACGGGCACGCTCACGGTGTGCACCATGGTGCCGATGCGTTCGGTCCCGCATCGGGTGGTGTGTCTGGTCGGACTCGACGACGGCGTCTTTCCCCGCCGGGGTGTCGTCGACGGTGACGACATCCTGGCCCGCGACCCACACACCGGCGAACGCGACACCCGCTCCGAGGACCGACAGCTCCTCCTGGACGCGATAGGCGCGGCCACCGAGACCCTGGTGATCACCTACACCGGCGCCAACGAATACACCGGACAGCCGCGCCCGCCCGCCGTACCGATCGCCGAACTGCTCGACGCCGTCCGTGCCACCGCGGAAACGTCCGAAGGCCATCCGGTGGTGACCCGGCACCCCTTGCAGCCCTTCGATATCGAGAACGTCCGGCCGGGTAGCCTGATCCCGGACCAGCCCTTCAGCTTCGATCGCACGGTTCTCGACACCGCCGAGGCGATGGCGGGCCGGCGCCGCACCCAGCCGAGTTTCGTGTCCGGTCCGCTGCCCGACACGGTCGCCGGTGACGTGCCTCTGGCCGATCTGATCGCCTTCTTCAAGAATCCGGTGAAGGGCTTCTTCCGCGCCCTGGACTACACCTTGCCCTGGGATGTCGACGGCGTCTCCGATGGCATGCCGGTCGAGATCGATGCCCTTGCGGAGTGGACGGTCGGTGACCGCATGCTCGGCGACATCATGCGCGGTATGACACCCCAGGATGCCCAGCAGGCCGAATGGCGCCGCGGCACACTACCTCCGGGCAAGCTCGGTTGGCGGCGCGCCATCGAACTGCGGGATCAGGCCGCGTTACTGGCCGCCGAGGCGCTGCGCTACCGCGGCGCCGACGGTCAGGCCTTCGACGTCGACATCGACCTGGGGGCGGGTCGTCGCCTGACCGGCACGGTGCCGCTGGTCTTCGGCGACCGTCTGGTCAACGTCACCTATTCCAAACTCGGCGCACAACATCTGCTGGCAGCCTGGATTCCGTTGCTGGCCTTGACCGCGGCGCGCGGTGCGCAGTGGTCGGCGGTCTGCATCGGCCGCCCACCGCGCGGCGTCCAGCCCCGCCTGACGGGGCTGGCCCCACCGCAGGACGCCACGGACCTGCTGCGCGATCTGGTGTCCATGTACGACGAAGGCCGGCGTCGTCCGCTCCCGCTCCCCATCAAAACCAGTTATGCCTGGGCCGCCGCCCGCCAGGCCGGTGACGATCCGCACCAGCCCGCCTCCTACCGGTGGCGCAACGAGCGCGACGACCCGGCTATCGAGCGGGTCTGGGGCCGCGACGCGGCACTGGACGATCTCGACGGGCTGCCCGACTACGCGGCCCGGCTGTGGCTGCCGCTGCTGGACGCCGAAGAGGCCGTGCGGTGAAGACTTTCGATCTGACCGGTGCGCTGCCGGCACCGGGCAGCACCACGGTCCTGGAGGCCAGTGCGGGCACCGGAAAGACGTTCGCCCTGGCCGGTCTGGTCACCAGGATGGTCGCCGAGAATCGGGCCGGGTTGGACCAGATGCTGCTGATCACCTTCGGCCGCGCTGCCAGCCAGGAACTGCGTGAGCGGGTGCGTGGCCAGATCGTCGAAGCCATCGCGGCTTTCGAGGATCCGAGCCTGGCGGACAATGAACTGCTGCGGCACCTGATCGCCGACGATCACGACGCCAGGCATCAACGCCTCCGCGATGCGCTCGCCGGTTTCGACGCGGCCACCATCGCGACCACCCACCAGTTCTGCAGCATCGTGCTGAAATCGCTCGGCGTGGCCGGTGACAGCGACAGCGGTCTGACCCTGGTGGAGAACCTCGACGAGCTGGTATCCGAGATCGTCGACGATCACTATCTGGCGCGGTTCGGCCAGGACGGCGACCACCCCGCGCTGACCTACCGCGATGCCCGACAGCTTGCCAAACAGGTCGTCCGCAACCCGGCCGCGGAACTGCGCCCGCTGGAGCCCGATCCCGATTCGGGCACCGCCGTCGCGCTGTCGTTCACCCGGGACGTGTTGGCCGAGCTGGAGATCCGCAAGCGCCGCAACGGCATCCTCGGATACGACGACCTGCTGACCCGGCTGGCCGATGCCCTCGACGACCCCGATTCGGCGGCACGGGTGCAGATGCCGCAGCGCTGGCCGGTGGTGATGGTCGACGAGTTCCAGGACACCGACCCGGTGCAGTGGCAGGTCTTGGAACGGGCCTTCGCCGGGCGATCCACGCTGGTGCTCATCGGCGACCCCAAACAGGCCATCTACGGGTTCCGCGGCGGTGATATCGACACCTACCTGCGCGCCGCGCAGACCGCGGGCGACAAGCAGACCCTCGGCACCAACTGGCGCAGCGATGCCGCTCTGGTCGAGCGGTTGCAGGTGGTGCTCGGCGGCGCCCAGCTCGGCGGCCCCGAGATCGTCGTGCACGATGTTCAGGCCCACCATCAAGGCACCCGGCTGGCCGGCGCCCCGCGCAACGACCCGTTCCGGTTGCGGGTTGTCTCACGCACCGGCACCGGTACCCGCACCATCTCGATGGATCGGTTGCGCACCCATATCGGCGGCGATCTGGCCGCCGATATCGGTGCGTTGTTGAACAGCGGGGCCACCTTCGACGGCCGGCGGCTGCAGGCGCGCGATATCGCGGTGATCGTCGAAACCCACCGGGACGCGAGGGCCTGTGATGCGGCGCTGGCCAAGGCCGGGATTCCGGCGGTCTACACCGGGGACTCGAACGTGTTCGCCTCTCGTGCCGCACACGACTGGCTGTGCCTGCTTGAGGCGTTCGACCAACCGCACCGGTCCGGGTTGGTACGCGCCGCGGCGTCGACGCTGTTCTTCCGCGAGACCGCCGAAACCCTTGCCGCAGGCGGCGATGCGTTGACCGATCGGGTGGCCGAGGAGTTGCGCAGCTGGGCGGGGCACGCCCGCGAGCGCGGGGTCGCCGCGGTGTTCGAGGCGGCTCAGCTGGCCGGGATGGGCACGCAGGTGCTGTCCTGGCAGGGCGGCGAGCGGCTGATGACCGACCTGTCGCATGTGACGCAGCTGCTGCAGGAGACCGCGCACCGGGAGGGTTACGGTCTTCCCGCGCTGCGGGATTGGTTGCGCACCCAGACCGGTGAGGATGGTGGGGCCACCGAGCGCAACCGACGGCTGGACAGCGATGCCGCCGCGGTGCAGATCATGACGGTATGGGTGTCCAAGGGGTTGCAGTATCCGGTGGTCTATCTGCCGTTCGCGTTCAATCGGTATGCACCCGAACCGAACCCGGTGCTCTATCACGATGGGGACACCCGGTGCCTGCACGTCGGGGAGGCCGGTCCGGACGTTCTGCGCGCAGGCAAGGCCGAGGCCGCCGCCAACGACAGCAGGCTGACCTATGTGGCGATGACGCGGGCCTGCTCCCAGGTGGTGGCCTGGTGGGCACCGTCATGGGATGAACGAAACGGCGGGCTCTCCCGGTTGCTGCGCGGACGCCGGCCCGGGGAGGCGCAGGTGCCCGCCGTGTGCTCGCCGGACCGGCTCTCCGACGCCGATGCCAGGGCAAGGCTGCAGGAATGGGCCGATGCGGGTGGACCCGTGCTAGAGGACTCGGTGATCGAGTCCGTGCCCGCCCCAGACCTCGCCGGGGCACCGGATGATCTCGCGATCCGGCGTTTTCACCGCCCCATCGATCTGTCATGGCGACGCACCTCGTACTCGGGTCTGCTGCGCTCGGCAGAGGAGGCGCCGGTATCCAGTGAGCCCGAGATCGCCGAACTGGACGACGAGGTGGCCGATATCGCCCTGGTGGCGCCGGCCACCGGCGCGGACGTCCCATCCCCGATGGCGCTGCTCCCCGTCGGCGCGGCCTTCGGATCGCTGGTGCACGCCGTCCTGGAGACCGCCGACCCGCACGCAGTCGACCTGGCGGCCGAGTTGGTCGGCCATATCGAACGCCACAGCCCGCAGTGGCCGGTGACGGTGCCTGCTGCCGAGCTGGCCGCAGCACTGGTGCCGCTGCACGACACCGACCTGGGGCCGCTGGCTCCGGGTGTCACACTGCGCCAGATCGGGCTGACCGATCGCCTGTGCGAGTTGGACTTCGAGATTCCGTTGGCCGGCGGCGACGGCACCGTCGGCGGGTTCGCGCGGCTGACCGACCTGGCCACGCTGCTGGCCACGCATCTGCCCGCGGGGGACCCGATGCGCCGCTACATCGACCGGCTGTCCTCGGGATCGCTGGGCGCCCAGCCGTTACACGGGTATCTGTCCGGTTCCATCGACGCGGTGCTGCGTATCGGCGGGCGTTACCTGGTGGTGGATTACAAGACGAACTGGCTGGGGGTGGGCGACGCACCGCTGACCGCCGCCGACTACGGGCCTGAGCGACTCGCCGAGGCGATGCTGCATTCGGATTATCCGCTGCAGGCGCTGCTGTACAGCGTTGTGCTGCACCGCTACCTGTCCTGGCGGCTACCGGGTTACGACCCCGAGACGCACCTGGGTGGGGTGCTGTATCTGTTCGTGCGCGGCATGTGCGGACCGGATACCCCGGTGACCGACGGCAACCCGGCCGGTGTGTTCAGCTGGAAACCGCCTGCGGCGCTCGTCGTCGCCATCGCCGATCTGCTGAGGGGACCGTGATCACCGAGTTCGAGGCCGCGGATATCCATGTGGCACAACGACTGACAGCCCTGGCCGGGGAGACCTCGGCCGATGTGGTGTTGGCGGTCCAGTGGGCAGTACGTGCGCTGCGCGGCGGCTCGGTGTGCGTGGATCTACGCGCCGCCGCCCCGGAAGCCGGCCTGGCGGCCGATGAGTGGCTCGCCGCCATCGCGGCCAGCCCCTTGGCCGCCGACCCGCCCGTGCTTCGACTGTTCGGCGACCTGCTCTATCTCGACCGTTACTGGTTGGAGGAGGAGCAGGTCTGCGCCGACGTGTTGGCCCTGGTGTCCACCCGGCCGCCCGGTGAACTCCCGGATGTGTTGCGGCTGTTCCCCGACCAGTGGGCCGAGCAGCGCGCCGCGGCCGAACGGGCACTGACCCAGGGGCTGACGGTGCTGACCGGCGGTCCGGGCACCGGCAAGACCACCACCGTGGCCCGGTTGCTCGCGCTGTTGGCCGAGCAGGCCGCGTTGGCCGGCCGGCCCGCCCCGCGAATCGCGTTGGCCGCACCGACCGGTAAGGCGGCGGCCCGACTGCAGGAGGCGGTCGCCGAACAGGTCGGCCAGCTCGACCTGCAGGATCGCGACCGTCTGCACGGACTGACGGCGACCACCCTGCACCGGCTGCTCGGTGCCCGACCCGACACCTCGTCCCGGTTTCGCCACCACCGCGGAAACCGGTTACCGCACGACGTGATCGTGGTCGACGAGACCTCGATGGTGTCGCTGACGATGATGGCCCGGCTGCTGGAGGCGGTGCGGCCACAGACCCGGCTGCTGCTCGTCGGCGATCCCGATCAGCTCGCCTCGGTGGAGGCCGGCGCGGTGCTGGCCGATCTGGTCGACGGCCTGGGCCCCGATCGCGTGGCCGCGCTGAGCACCTCACACCGGTTCGGCGCGCAGATCGGGACGCTGGCCGACGCGGTGCGCACCGGGGATGCCGATGCCGCGCTCGATGTGTTGGCTGCCGGCGGAGCCCATGTCGAATGGTCGACATCGACCGTGGCACTGCGGGATGTGTTGTTACCGCAGGCGCTTCGGCTCCGCGAGGCGTGCATCCTCGGCGATGTCGACACCGCACAAGCGACCCTGGAGGAGCATCGCCTGTTGTGCGCGCACCGGCACGGGCCGGTCGGGGTGACGCACTGGAACCGCCAGGTGCAGCGGTGGTTGACCGAGGCGACCGGTGATCCGTTGTGGGCGACGTGGTATGCCGGACGGCCGATCCTGGTGACCGCCAACGACTATGGACTCAAGCTCTACAACGGCGACACCGGGGTGACGGTGGCCTCGCCTGCCGGGTTGCGGGTGGCCGTCGGTGACCAGACGTTCGCACCGGGCCGGCTGGCCGAGGCGGAGACCATGCACGCCATGACGATTCACAAGGCCCAGGGCAGCCAGGCCGACGAGGTGACGGTGCTGCTGCCCGCCGAGGATTCCCGACTGTTGACCAGGGAGCTGTTCTACACCGCGGTCACCCGGGCAAGGCACCGGGTGCGGGTGGTCGGCTCGGAAGCCGAGGTGCGTGCAGCGATCTCCCGCCAGGCCATCCGTGCGACGGGCCTGGGTGGACGATTACGTAGGTAGGCGGTCTCAGACGGTCCGCGCCGCGAACGCGGCGCTGGAGATGATGCCGATGGCCAGTGCCGCGGTGCCGTAGCCAAGGATGGCGGCGACCACGACAGCGCCGACAGCGCCGGCACCGAGCAGAACCATGATGACGCCTAAGAGAACACCACTCATGTCGACCTCTTTCGTATGACTGCGATCACAATGTAACGCACCGAGTGTGTTGAATCACAGTCATTCGGGTATCGATCCGGGGGTAGCTGATCCCCACGCGCACACCGAAACTGGCAGGTGCCGACACGATCCGGGGCCGAAAATCGTTAGCTCGTCGTAGCACCATCGCTCAGCTGGCTTAGTAAGGCCGACTAATGGATCTGATCGGCTGGTCTACGGACCCTCGCCCCCGTTGGCCACCCGCACGCCGGGCAGACATTTCCGTCGATCGGCGGACACGGCACACTAGTCCCCGTGACCGAAACAGCACCCACCCGCGTCGCGGTCTACCTCGACTTCGACAACATCGTCATCTCCCGGTATGACCAGGTGAACGGACGGAACTCGTTCCAGCGCGACAAATCCAAGGGCTTACAGTCCGAGGCCCTGGACCGCGCCACCGTGGACGTCGGGGCCATCCTGGACTTCGCGTCGTCATTCGGCACGCTGGTCCTCACCCGCGCATACGCCGACTGGTCGGCCGAAGTCAATGCCGGATACCGCGAGCAACTCGTCGGCCGTGCCGTCGACCTCGTGCAGTTGTTCCCGGCCGCCGCCTACGGCAAGAACGGCGCCGACATCCGGCTGGCTGTGGACGCCGTGGAGGACATGTTCCGCCTGCCCGACCTGACCCATGTCGTCATTGTCGCCGGCGATTCGGACTACATCGCACTGGCTCAGCGCTGTAAACGCCTGGGCCGCTACGTCGTCGGCATCGGCGTGGCCGGCTCGTCGAGCAAGGCACTGGCCTCGGCCTGCGACGAGTTCGTCGTCTACGACGCGCTGCCAGGGGTGCCGGTGTTCGAGCCAGCCGACCAGCCGAAGAGCACCGCCCGGCGCACCAAGAAGTCCGGGGAGCCGGACCCCCAG